>JAICWO010000011.1 GCA_025934775.1 Gemmatimonadaceae bacterium
GCCCCAAGATGAATTCTCCCGGGTGTTCAACACCCCTGAAGGGCCGTCGGAGACGACGACGTCGATAGGCCGCCCGTGGACGCGGAGCAATCCGTTCCAAGCGCAGCGGTCCTAATCGCCCGTGCGGCTTGACTACTCCCAGATTCCCGCGCACCGCGGAGTCATGGAGCAAGCACTGCAAAGCACGCAACATTGAGTAAACACTGATCCGATCTACCTGAGCTTCAGCGTCTCCGAACGCCGGTCACGACCGGCGCTCGGTCATATTCGCTGGCGACTAGAGCGTAGGGGCCACACTCGTTCCCATTCCGAACACGATCGTTAAGCCCTACAGCGCCGATGGTACTCCGCTCGCGAGAGCGCGGGAGAGTAGGCCGTCGCCGGCACCTCATCGCAAACGCCCCAGCCCTTCCGGCTGGGGCGTTTTGCATTCGTGCCTCCAACATCACCGGCCAGCCTCTTGCGATGCACAACTCGCAATGCCGACCACCGACCGCGTCTCATTGATCGGCGGCGCCGTCGCCACCGCTATGGGCGGCGCCGCGCTCGTCGTCCACGAACGCCGCACGCGCCGCAAGCTCGAGCGTCTCGCCGCCGCCGCGCTCGAGACGCTTCTCAACGCGATCGAAGCCAACGACGAGCAGACCGGTCTCCACGTCCGGCGCGTCGCCGCCTACGCGCTCGTCATCGCCGACGCCCTCGGCCTCAACGAACGCAAGCAGCGCGCGGTCGAACGCGTCGCGCTCTTTCACGACATCGGAAAAATTCACGAGGCGTTGTTCGACATCGTGCACGAGCGCGCGCGGCTCTCGCCCGCCGAGCGCCGCGCCGTCGTCACGCATCCCGAGCGCGGCGCCGAAGTGCTCGCGCCGATGCAGCCGTTCTACCCGGAGCTCGCCGCCGGCGTGATCGCGCACCACGAGCGGTGGGACGGCAGCGGCTATCCGCGCGGGCTTCGCGGTACTCGCATCCCGCTCGAGGCGCGCATCGTCGCCATCGCCGACACCTTCGACGCCGTCACGCACAGTCGGCGCTATCGCGCCGGGAGCGGATTTGAATCGGCGGCGGAGGTGATCGCGCAAGGCCGCGGCACGCAATTCGACCCGGCGCTCGCGGATCTCGCGCTACTGCCGCCGGTACTCGCGCGCCTCGAGCGCGAGCAGCTCGCGCTGCACCGGCCGCGCGGCGGACGCCGCGAGCGCGAGCGCGAACGGGCGCCGGACGTCAGCTTCCGGTGGCGTTCCGAGTCACTTCGCTCGCACCGAGTCCGCGCGCCGCACCACCGCGACTGAATCCCACGCCCGCCGCGCTTCGGCGACGGCCTTCTCGTGCCCCGCCAGGTTGGTGCGGAACTCGTGGTGCCCGTCGGGAAACGCGACGAAATACTTGAACGGCACGTTCGCCGGATACAGCGCGGCCTCGAGGCTCGCGCGCCCGGGGGACGCGATCGGTCCCGGCGGCAGGCCGGCGTGCTTGTAGGTGTTATATGGAGAATCTATTTCCAGATCTTTGAACATGACGCGGGTGACGTGTCGGCCGAGCGCGTACTGCACGGTCGGATCGGCCTGGAGGAGCATGCCGTCGCGGAGCCGGTTCAGATAGACGGCCGCGATCACCGGCCGCTCCTGCGACAACCTGGCCTCCTTCTCCACGATCGACGCCAGCGTCACGAGGTCGTTGCGCGAGAGATGGAGCGTATCGAGCCGCGCCGTCCACGCGGGCTGCCAGACGTGCTCGAACTGCTGCGTCATCATCCCGATTGCGGTGCGGGCCGTGGTGTGTTCCGGAAAGACGTAGGTGTCGGGAAAGACATAGCCCTCCACCGTCCCCGTCGGGATGTCGAGCGCGTGCAAGAGCGCCGTGTCGCGCACCGCCGCATCGAGCGAGTCGAGCGGCACGCCGAGGCGCGCCGCGAGCAGCGGCTCGATCTGGTAGAGCGCGAACCCCTCGGGGATCGTGACGACGTGCACGAGCCCTTTGCCGCCGCGCAGGGCGTCGAGCACGAAGCCATAGCCCGCGTCGCGGTGCAGCAGGTACGTCCCGGCCTTGATGGCCCGGTCGCGGTGCCGCAGCGATGCGTAAACTCTAAATATCCTCGGCCAGTGGATCACGCCCGCCTTGGCCAGCGAATCCGCCGCGGCGCGCATCGTCGCGTGCGTCGGGACGGTGACGCGGACCGCCGGTCCGGTGCCGCCGCCGCCGCATGCCGCCAGGGCGACGCAGGCGGCCGCGGCGGCGCCGGCGAACGCGCCGCGCAGCCGGCGCTCAGACGGGAAGGCGAAGCGCATGCTGGAGCAGTACCGTTGCGGCGAGGGCGTCGACGTCGCCCTTCCGTCCCCTGGTCGATCCGCCCATCTCGCGAACGGCTCGCAACGCGGCCGCCGTGGTATATCGCTCGTCGACGAGCGCGGTCGGAAGGCCGGTGCGTTCCGTCAGCGTGCTCGCGATCTTCCGCACCTCGAGCGACCGCGGCGTGTCGTTGCCGTCGCCGTCGAGCGGGAGGCCGAGCACGAAGCCGCGTGCCTCGAGCGCCTCGGCGCGGCGGATGATCTCCGCGACCGGCGGCCGTTTGCCCGCGCGCCGCACGATCACGCCGGCCGGTGAGGCGATGGTTCCCGTGGGATCACTGATCGCGAGTCCGATGCGACGTTCACCATAGTCGATCGCCAACAGCCGTCCGCGGTCGGTGGAAGGGGGCACCGGGTCGACGCGCTAACCCTGCACCATCTGCTGGAAGAACTCTTTGTTGTTCTTCGAGCGCGACATCTGCTTCAGCAGAAACTCCATCGCTTCGGCTTCGGGCATGTCCGCGAGAAAATTGCGCAGGAGATAGACGCGGTTGAGCTCCTCCTGCGTGAACAGCAGCTCTTCCTTGCGCGTGCCCGACTTGCCGATGTCGATTGCCGGATACACCCGGCGCTCGGCGATCTTGCGCGAGAGCACGAGCTCCATGTTTCCCGTGCCCTTGAACTCCTCGAAGATCACCTCGTCCATGCGCGAGCCCGTCTCGATCAGCGCGGTCGCGATGATCGTGAGCGAACCGCCGTCCTGGATGTTGCGCGCGGCGCCAAAGAAGCGCTTCGGCTTCTCGAGTCCCTTCGCGTCCACGCCGCCCGAGAGGATCTTGCCCGACTGCGGCGTCACGGCGTTGTGGGCGCGCGCCAGCCGCGTGATCGAGTCGAGGAGAATCACGACGTCCTTGCCGCTTTCCACGAGCCGCTTCGCCTTCTCGATCACCATGTCCGACACCTGCACGTGGCGCGTCGCCTCCTCGTCGAACGTCGACGCGATCACTTCCGCATCCACGTTGGCGATGGTGTCGGTCACTTCTTCCGGCCGCTCGTCGATCAGCAGGATGATGAGCGTGACTTCCGGATGGTTCTCGCGAATCGCGTTCGCCATTTTCTGCAGCAGGATCGTCTTGCCCGCGCGCGGCGGCGCCACGATCAGACCGCGCTGCCCTTTGCCGATCGGCGCGATCAGATCCATGATGCGCATGCTCAGATCGCCGTCTTTCGTCTCGAGCCGAAGCCGGCCTTCGGGATATCGCGGCCGCAAGTTGTCGAACGCGATCCGTCCCTTCGCCGCTTCCGGCGGGCTGCCATTGACCGCCTCGACTTTGAGTAGCGCCAGGTAGCGCTCCCATTCCTTGGGCGGCCGGACCTGCCCCGACACGGTGTCGCCCGTGCGCAGGTCGAATCGCTTGATCTGCGACGGCGAGACGTAGATGTCGTCGGGGCTGTAGAGATAATTCCAATCCTGGCTGCGCAGGAAACCGTAGCCCTCGGGCAGGATCTCGAGCACGCCCTCGCCGGTGAGCACGATACTCTCATCGAGCATCTTCTGCTCGATGCGAAAGATCAGATCCTGTTTGCGAAGTCCGGCGGCGTCTTCGATGGCGTACGTGTCCGCCATCGCCTGTAGCTCAGGCACGGATTTACGCTTCAGCTCGGCGATGTTCACTGACGTCGGCGTGAGACCAAACGGCGCCACCTGGCCGGAGGAGCAGGTTGGGTGCGCGGAGGCAGCGGGGAGGAAGGGGGGACGCTCGGAGATCGGGCGCGCGCCGCCGGAAGTGAGCGGGTCTGCGCGCAGCCGTCGCGAGGCGTGCGGCGGGCGAAGCGAGGAGGAGGGGCCGGATTGCATGCGAATGCTATAGATGCCGCGGAGGGGGGTCAAGGGCGCCGACGTGCAGGGGTGCAATGCGCGTGCCCCGTATGAAAGCTCAGAATGCGATGTAGCGAAGCGGGTGTTTCTTCACGTCCACGAACAGCGAATCCATCGACGCGATCGCGCGATGTAATCCCTGCACGATTGCCGAATCGGTTTGAAGCCGGCCGATCGTGCCGTTGGGACTCGCGGCGAGCCGTTGCGCGCGCGTCAACTCGCCGCGCACCGCGGCGATCTCGCGCGTGAGCGTCGAGTCGCGGCGAAAGCGGCCGAGCGAATGCTGATTCGACGTTACCAACAAGCGCAGCGAATCCGCGGCGGCCATCGCCTGCGCCGCGCGCGCTTGCACGGCTCCCCGATTCTGGAGCGCCAACCCAACCGTCCCGCTCGAGGACGAGAGGCGGCTCATCGCGCGATCGGTGTTCGCGCGGAGTCGGCCGAGATCAGCCGTGCCCGCGAGTCCGAGCGCGCCGAGTGTGCCTTCGGTGCTTCGAAGCTGCGCGCCGATGAGCTTGACGTTGTCGATGATGGCCGGCAGTTGCTGCGCCGCGGCCGCGGCGTCCGCCGTCACGGTTTCGTAATCGGTCTGCGCCACGGAGTGAATCGTGTCGCCGTCCCGAATGCCGGCGGCGCGCGACGTGCCGCTCGTGAGATACACGACTTGATTGCCAAGCACGCTGCCGCCGCTCCGCATCGTGACGCGCGAGTCCCGGCGAATGGCGGGTCGCGCCGCCTCGAGCATCTCGAGTGAGAGGACCACTCGATCGTTCGGCGGCACGTTCGCCGTCTGAAAGTCGATCGACTGGACGAGTCCCACCTTCTTGCCGTCGAGCCAGACTTCGGTGCCGCGAATGATTCCGCGCGCTTCGTCCGTGGTCACGAAGAGGCGGAATTTCTTCCCATGGATCGAGCCGACGCGGCCGAAGACGAGAACGGCGAACGCGAGCGCGACGACGATCGCGATGGACGCGAGGCCGACGGTGAGCTCCTTCCAGCGAGTGTGCGAGGCCATTGCTCAGGCGGGGATGGACACCGGCGAGCTGAGCAAAGGACGGACCAAGCGGATGCCGACTCGCGGCACCGCTCGATGCGCGCGGCGGGATTCGAACCCACGACCTTTAGCTCCGGAGGCTAACGCTCTAT
The DNA here is from genome assembly GCA_025934775.1 of Gemmatimonadaceae bacterium. Lineage (GTDB taxonomy): Bacteria > Gemmatimonadota > Gemmatimonadetes > Gemmatimonadales > Gemmatimonadaceae > JAQBQB01. The sequence goes on from JAICWO010000011.1 coordinate 5,314, forward strand.
CCAGCTGAGCTACGCGCGCAATGCCAGGAGCGATCCCTGAGCAGCGATCCCTCTGCCCGCCCGAACCTCGGAGTGAGCAGAGGGATCACACGCTAAAGATCGCACCCTGATCGGCTCATCTCAAGCCTGACGTCGCCGCGGTCGCGGGCGGCGTCCAGAAACCCGAGGCGCCCGCCGCGTGATCGGCGACCGCTCCCGCGAAAAAGAGGGCGTTGAAGACCGTCCGGAACGTTCCCGTCGGCTGCCCGCGCCATTCAGGCTGAAACGCGAACAGGACGACGTGTCCGCGATCGTGCTTCACGTCGAGGGCGGCCGCGTAACCCTCCATGTACTTGGCGCCATTCAAGAACCCTGAAAGCAGCGGCGTCGAATCGGAGGGATACTTGGCGATTACCGAACCAGCGAAGCCGTCTGTCGTCGTGAAGACCGGGCTGTTGAACACCATCACGTCCGCCCGCTCGGGCATCCCGGCCATGACGGGGTGCGTTGGATCGGTGATCACGCGCATGATCGATCCGCCGGTGTAGAAGTCGCGCCGGTTCACGCCAGCGACCACGTTCTTCACCGGCAGCGCGAGCGCGCTCGCCGCCGACGTCGCGCCCTGATTCCACGCGACGACCGTTCCGCCGCCGCGCACGAACTCATCGACCGCGCGCACCACGCGCGCGGCAGTGCTGTCCGATCCCGCTCCGCCACGCCCGCCTCGTCCGCCGCGGCCAGCACCGCCGCCACGTCCACCACGCGATCCGAGTGCTTGCGACGCGAGCACGATCACATCGAAGCGCGCGCCGAGATTCCCCGACTCGAGATCGCCGGGCGAGACGAGCGTGTACTTGATGTCGTGCGTGTCGAGCAGCCACTCCGTCCATCCTTCATCCATCACGCCGCCTTGCGACTTGTAGAGGGCGATGCGCGCCGGCGCTGCGTTGGATGCTGGCGCGTCGCTCACCCGCTCCGCACTGACGTACAGTTCGCTCGCCCACGCGTTCGCTTTCGCGGCATCGAGTCCGGTGATCACGTACCGCGCGCTCCGACTGGCGGTCGCGGGAGCGAACTGCAATGCGGCCCCCGCCGCGAGCGCGCGCCCGATCAACGTGAATGAATTGTTCTGCGCTGGATCGAGCAGCAGTTGATCGCCGCTCCCGGAAATGCCGCCCGGTGCCGGGATGATTCCCGCCGCCTCGGCGTTGGTCGTGAATGGCTCGCCGGGATGTGTGTGCCAGTCCACGGGCGTGCCGCGCACGGGCTGGAGCGCCGCCCGGAATTCGCTCGGCAGCGGTGAGGCCGCTTCGACGACGTTCACGTCCATCTGGGCCGGCAGCGTCCATCCCGCGGCATCGTACGGCGTGTCGTCGCCCATGTCCGGGTAATGCTGGACCTCGAACAATTCGCGGACGAGCTGCGCGTACTCCTGATCCATCGGGATCACCCACGTCCCCTTGGGATAGGAGGCGCCGGCGTACGACGCGTCGTTCGAGAGCTGATCCACGCGCACGCCCATGAACGCCATGCGCCGGAGCAGCTCGACGGGTGCCAGGCGATCGTGCTGCTGACGGGGGATGATGTACGCGTAGGGCGCCGATGTTGAGTATTCTCGAATGGTATTCCGGGCGGCCTGATAGCGGTTGTACAGCAGCTCGTCCTTGAATTTCGCGGCGTAGGTGAGCGTGGCGAGGTCGGCCTGCACCATGTAGTCGACAGCATCGCGCAGACGCCACGTGCCGGCGGCCCACGGGCTCGAGTAGAGCGACGTCGGGCGGAGGTCGCGATAGCTCGCCGGCAGGCTGTCGAGGGTCGTCGTGCGCGGCGTGGCGCAATTGCCGCCCTGCGTCTCCGTCCACCACGCGGCGATGTTCTGATACATCGGCATGTAGTCGATGTACCCCGGGTACCACGCGTCGTACGTCTCGAGCTGCGACACCGCGCCCGGCATGTCGTGGGCGTCCAGCTCCTCGGCGATCCGCGTACCGATCGCGTTCACCTCGCGCGCCATGATCGGCGGCACGCGCAGCCCGACCGGATCAGCGAACGGCGGCAGCCAGATGCGCGTGGGGAATGGCGACGACTGGTGCTGCACGTAGACGATGTCCGGCTCCCAGGCTCGCCACGTGCGCTGAATGACCCGCGATTCGACCACGTTGAGCATGTACGAATCACGATTGTTGTCATGCCCGATGTACTTCTCGTACAGCTCCATCGGCGGCGGATTCTGACCGGCATCGCGCGCCTTGCACCAGTCGACGACGATGTCCTGACCGTCGGGGTTGATCGACGGCCAGAGCACGAAGATCACGCTGTCGAGCACCGCCTTGACGTCGGGCTCGGCGGCGCGCGACAGCAAGTCGTACGCGATGAGCGGCGTGTGCTGCGATCCCGCGATCTCCGACGCGTGCAATCCGCCGGAGATGTCGACGAACGCACGTCCCTCGCGCGCCAGCCGATGCGCCGCGCTGTCGGTCAGTCCCTCGGGATGCGCGAGCCGCATGTTGATCGCGCGGTACTGGTCGAGCTTCGCGAGATTCTCCGGCGACGAGATCACCGCGATCGTCCATGGCTTTCCGTACGCGGTCTTGCCGACCTCCATCAACCGCACGCGATTGCTCGCCCGCGCAAGCGCTCGAAAATAGTCGATCGATTGCTCGTAGGTGAACAGCTTGTAGTCCGCGCCGACCGGAAATCCGAACGTCGACTCCGGCGTCGGAATCGCGGCGCGCGAATGTTGGGCGAGGGCCGGTGTCGCGAACGCGACGCCGCTGCACAGGGCGAAGAGCAGCGCGGATCGGCAGCGGTGGCCAATCATGATCGTCCTCTGGAGTGAGCTGCACGAATGTCGAGCACCGCGCGCACTTCGTCGAGCCCCGCGCCGATCGCGCGCAACCCGACCAGCGCATGATAAATCAGGTCCGCCGCTTCATTGACGGCGCGCTCCCGATCCCCGCCCGCCAGCGCCACCGCGAGCTCGACGCTTTCCTCACCGAGCTTCTTGAGCCGCAGATTCCGGTCGCCGAGCAGCTTTCGCGTGTAGCTCGGTGAGTCTTCGCTCGCGCCGAGCCCTCGCGACGCGATCACGCCGTCGAGCGTGCTGAGAGTGTCCGCGGCGAGCGCCATCGCGCCAAAGCACGAGACGTCGCCGGTGTGGCACGCCGGCCCGGCAGGTTCGACGCGAGCGAGGACGGCATCGCCGTCGCAGTCCGCGCTCAGCGAGACGACACGCTGCGTGTTGCCGCTCGTGGCGCCTTTGTGCCACAGGCCCCGCGTGCGCGACCGATAGTGCATTTCACCCGTCGCGATCGTCCGCTCGATCGCCTCGCGATCCGCGAACGCGATCATCAGCACGGCGCCGGAACGGGCATCCTGCGCCACGACGGCGACGAGGCCGCCGCCCTTCGCGAAGTCGAGCGAGTCGACGTCGAGCCCGAATGCGCCGTTCATGAGGCGGCCTCGTAAGGAACGTCGAGCGCGGCTCGTGCCTCGCGCGCGAGCTGCGCGTTCGTCGCGACCGCGCTCTTGCCGAACGGCGTGGGCCGGCCGGCGCAGTCGGTGAATACCCCGCCCGCCTCGACGATCGCCGGAAAGAGCGCCGCGGCATCCCAATCCGCGAGCACGCCGTCGAGCATCACCTCGGCGCGGCCCGTGGCGACGAGGAGATACCCGTAGCAATCACCCCAGTCCCGCGCGATGGATGCGCGTGCGGCGAGCCGCCGCCATCCCGGCTGTCGCTCGGGCGTTTGCAGGAAGCGATGATCGGTCGTGAGCACCGTCGCCTTTTCAATACTTGAAATCTGCGATACGCGGCAGCGTGTGCCGTTCCACCAGGCGCCGCGCTCACGCGCCGCGCCGAGCATTTCGTCGAGCGCCGGAAAATACGCGGCGCCGGCGAGGACCTCGTCGCGCTCGCAGACGGCGATCAGCGTGCCCCAGAGCGGCACGCCGTGCACGAACGACTTGGTGCCGTCGATCGGATCGATGATCCAGCGGCGTGGCGCTTCGACGCGCTCGACGCCGAGCTCCTCGCCGGCGAGGCCGTCGTCGGGAAAGCGGCTCGAGATCCACTCGCGCGCGCGCCGCTCGGCGCCGCGGTCGGCGATCGTCACCGGAGATCCGTCATGCTTCTGCTCCACTTCCATCGTCGACTTGAAGTGGCGGAGCGCCACCTGGCCGGCCGCTCGCGCCGCGTCGATGACCGCCTCGAGCAACAGGGATTGTTCGTCGCTCACGCCGCCGCCCGGGTCGCGATGTTCGCGTTCTGTAATTCCATTTTGATCATGTTTACCGTGACGCTGCCGTCGTGAACGATGCCGGCCACCAGCGCGGCGTCGGCGGCCGTGCGGAGCAGCGCGTCGCGGACGTCGGCGCCGGATCCCGCGCCGCCGGACGCGATCACGGGAACCGATACCGCGCGCGCAATGGTGTCCGTGAGCTCCAGGTCGTAGCCGCTTCGCGTGCCGTCCCGGTCGATGCTCGTGAGCAGGATTTCGCCCGCGCCGCGCTCCGAGCATTCGCGCGCCCAGGCGAGCGCGTCGAGACCCGTCGGTGTCGAGCCGCCGCGCACGTAGACCTCCCAGCCGCTCGCGCGCCGCTTCGCGTCGATGCTCGCCACCACGCACTGCGCGCCGAATTGACGACTCATCTCCGTCAGCAGCGCCGGCCGCGCCACCGCCGCCGAATTGACGCCGATCTTGTCCGCGCCGGCGCGGAGCGCAGCCGCGGCATCGCCGACCGAGCGCACGCCGCCGCCGACGGTGAGCGGGATGAACAGCGCCTCCGCCGTGCGCCGAACGCAGTCGAGCAGGGTGTTGCGCCGCTCGATGCTGGCCGACACGTCCAGAAACACGATCTCATCGGCACCCTCGGCCTCATAGCGCGCCGCGAGCACGACGGGATCGCCGACGTCTTCGAGATTGGCGAAGCGAACGCCTTTTACCACTCGGTCGCCCGTCACGTCGAGACACACGATCACGCGCCGGGTCAACGTCACGTTCGCACCTCGAGCGCGACCGAGCCCTTGGTGCTGAACACCGCGCTCCCCGTCTCGCACATCGCATCCCGCAGTGCGAGACCGAGCGCCTTGAAGGCAGCTTCCACGATGTGGTGGCGATCGCGTCCGCGCAGCGCGCGGATGTGCAGCGTCGTGCGCGCGTTGTCGGCGAATGAACGCATCCAATGGTCGTACGTGGCGCTCGGCAGTGGTCCTTGGTAGTACGGGCGTCCGCCGGTATCGATCGCGCAGTGCACGAGCGCGTCGTCCATCGGTATCGTGCGATCGCCGTAACGCGCTGCCGTCGGCGGAACGTGCGCGGCGATCGCCGCGCCGAACGCGATCGCCACGTCTTCGCTGATGTGATGACGCAGATCGCCCGACGCGCTCACACGGAGCCCGAGGCCCGCGTACCGGCCGAGCGTCACGAGCATGTGGTCGAGGAACGGAATCGTCGTCGAGACTTCCGACACGCTCGCGTCCTTGAGCAGCTCGACGCGCACTTTCGTCTCCCGCGTTTCGCGAAGCACTTGCGTCATTCGAAGAACTCCTCGGCGACGGTGCACGCGTCGAGCGCACCGGTGTAGAGAGCCATCCCGATGACCGCCGCGGCGACGCCGGCGGACTGCAATGTGCGAAGATCGTTCATGGTCGCGATTCCGCCCGACGCGATCACCGGGAACGCGGCGGCGTCCACGACCGATGTCATCAGCGCGACGTCAGGACCAACCATCCGGCCCTCGACGTGTACCGCCGTCACGAGCAGACCGCCCAATGGCAGAGCGTTGAGCCGCTCGACCGCTTCGTCGATGCGCAGCGACAAGCGCACCGCCCAGCCGCGCGTGACGACCTGCCGCTCGCGGACGTCGGCCGCGACGATGATGCGTCCCGGATAGCGCGAGACGACCTCGTCAAGCCAGTCGATCTCCTCGAGCGCCCGCGTACCCACGACGACGTGGTCTGCACCCGCGCCAAGCAGGTCGTCGATCCGGTCCATCGAACGTACGCCGCCGCCAACCTGGATCGAGCTGTTCGCCTCAGCGAGCAGATCATCGATGACGTCGGTGTTGTCGCCCGAGCCAAGCGCCGCGTCGAGATCGACGACGTGGATGCGCTCGAAGCCCGCTGATTCCCACCGCTCGAGCGCGCTCGTCGGATCGGCGATTCGAATTTTCTCTTCCTCGACCGAGCCGCCGACCAACTGCACGCATGCGCCCTCGCGAATGTCGATTGCGGGTATCGCGATCACCGAGTCGCCTCCTGAAGAAAGGCGCGCACGAATCGCACGCCGGCCGCTGAGCTCTTTTCCGGATGAAACTGTACGCCCAGCGTCTGGCCGCAACGTACCGCGGCCGGAAATCGATCCGTCTCGTGCGTGCTCCACGCTATCACGAAATCATCATCGTCCGGGCGGCACGCGAATCCGTTCGCATAGTACGCCATGGTCAACGGCGCGGTCTCGAACAACGGATCGCCCATCGCCTCGATCGAATTCCATCCGATCTGGGGCGCGCGCGCCGCGTCGAGCGCGGTGACGCGGCCCGGGATGACGCCGAGCCCGCGCCCGGGGCCCTCATCGCTCTCATCAAAGAGGAGCTGCATACCGAGACATACGCCGAGCGTGGGCAGTCCGCTCAGAATCGCATCCCGCATCGCGTCGCGCGCTCCGGCAAGCCGCTCCGCGGCCACGGCGAAGTTGCCGACGCCCGGCAGCACGAGCACGTCGGTGTCCAGCGCGCCGAGCGGATCGGTCTCCGTGCGCAGCGCCACGCCGTCAGTCGCGAGCGCCTTCGCGAGCGAGTGCAGATTGCCGGCCCCGTAGTCGAAGATGGTGGCGCGCATCAGCCGATTGCCTCGCGAAGCGCGCCGAGCGTCGCGTCGAGGAGCTCCCACGGGCCGACCGTGATTCTCAGCGCGTCGCCGCCGGTGGACGCGAGCGCGGTCCCGGATTGCGCCACGAGTCGCTCGAACGGTCGCACGGCGATGCCCCGCTCGCGAAGCGCCGCCGCCACGTGCACGGCGGACGGTACCGGGACGAGCACGAAGTTCGCGCTCGAGGGTAGCGCGCTCGAGCCGATACGCGCGAGCTCCGCCGCGAACCGCTTGCGATTGCGCACAGCGCTCGCCGCGTTCGCTCGCACCCAGTCGATGTCGTCGGTGAGCGCCGCGACCGCGGCGCGCTCCGCCAACCCGCTCACCTTGTACGGTCCGCGCGATTTTTCGACCTCCTGCACCAACCGCGGCGAACCGATCGCGTACCCGATCCGCAGCCCGGCGAGACCGAATGCTTTCGACATCGTGCGCGTGATCAGCACGCGATCGGTCCGCGCCGCGAGATCGAGGACGTTCGCATCCGCGAACTCGGCGTACGCCTCATCGATGATCACGAGCCCCGGCGCGCGATCGACGATCGCGTCGATCGACGCCCGAGCGAGCGCCGCACCGGTTGGATTGTTCGGCGAGCAGAGATACACGATCTTCGCGCGCGCGGCGAGCATGCGGTCCACGTTCACGTCGTACTCGGACGTCAGCGGGACGAGTACCGGCTCGAGCGCGTTCATCTGTGCGAAAATCGGAATCATCGCAAACGACGGATCGGGGAGCGCGATGCGATCGCCGGGCTCGGCAAAGGCGCGAATCGCCGAGTCGAGCACGTCATCGGAGCCGCATCCGGTCACGATGTGATCGGGAGAGACGCCCACGTAGCGCGCGAGCGCGTCCTTGAGCGTTCCCGCATAGAGCTGCGGATATCGCGTGAGCGATGGCGATGCCGCTTCCGCGATCACGCGCTGCGCGCCGGGCGGCGCGCCCCACAGGTTCGTGTTGTCGCTCAGATCGATCGCGCACGGCCGCCGGTCAGGCGCGTACAGGGTGATTCCCGCGTAGCTCGCGCGGCTCGCGAGAGGCGTCGATGCGTTCATTGTTCACCTCCGGCAACGCGAGCCGCATACGCGTGTCCGGGCAGCCCTTCCGACTCGGCGAACACGCTCACGTCGCGGGCGAGCGATTCCGCCGTTTCCGGCGACACACGCTGATACGTCGTCCAGCGGATGAAGTCGAGCACGGAAAGTCCGGAGTACGATCGGGCCAATCCGCCCGTCGGCAGGACATGGTTGCCGCCGGTCATGTAATCGCCGAATGCGACCGACGTCCGCGCGCCGAGAAAGATCGTTCCGGCGTTGCGCAGGCGCGGCAGCACCGCATTCGCGTCGTCGAGCGCGACGAGGAGATGCTCGGGCGCGTACGCGTTCGAGAAGGCGATCGCTTCGTCGAGCGAATCCGCGACCAGCACGCCGCCGTTGCTCGCCAACGCTTCGGCCGCGATCGCGCGCCGCGGCTGCTCGTCGAGGGTCGATGATAGAACGTCAATTACCGAACGGGCAATGGCATCGCCGAGTACGATCGCGACGACGCAGGCGCGCGGGTCGTGCTCCGCCTGAGCGATCAACTCCGCGGCGATCGCGCGAGGATTGGCCGATTCGTCCGCGATGAGCAGCAACTCGCTCGGGCCCGCCGGGGAGTCGATCGCGACGGCGCCCGCCACCTGGAGCTTTGCCTCGGCGACGTACGCATTGCCCGGCCCCACGATGCGGTCGACGCGCGGAACCGACGACGTGCCGTAGGCGAGTGCCGCGATCGCGCCCGCCCCGCCGACCGCGAACACACGGTCGACGTTCGCGATGGCCGCCGCCGCGAGGATGACCGGCGACGGCGCTCCATCGCGCTCGGGCGGAGAGCACAAGATCACCTCGCCTACACCCGCGACGCGCGCCGGCAGTGCGCCCATCAGCACGCTGCTCGGATACGCCGCCCGCCCACCCGGCGCGTAGACGCCCACCCGTCCGAGCGGATCTGGGCGCCGGCCCACGACGATGCCGGGTTCGGTCTCGCACTCCGCGGCCGACGGCATGAACGCCTGGTGCGCCGTCACGATGTTCCTCGCCGCGCGCTCCATCGCACGTCTCAGCGCCGGCTCGAGGCCGTCGAGCGCGGCGGCGCAATGCGCACGAGGGACCTCGAGTGAATCCATATTCACATTGTCGAATCGCGCCGCGAGCTCGCGCAGCGCGGTGTCGCCGCGCATGCGCACGTCGGCTACGATCTCCGCCGTCCGTTCGCGCACCGAAGCGTCCGAGGACGTCGAGCGATCGAACAGCGCGTCGCGCTCCGCGCGCGACAGCGCCGACACGCGCCCGGTGAATCGCAGCGTGATCTTCGAACCCGCCGTCATGGCATCAACCTCTCGATGCGCGTGACGAGAATGCCCTCCGCCGCGAGTCCCTTGAGCTCGGCGACGATGCGATAGACGTGCGCGGCCGGCACCACGGCATGCACCGCGACGTGCGCGCCGCCGTTCATGATGTCCACCACCGTCGGTCCGTTGAGGCCCGGAAGCACGCGGCGCACGTCTTCGAGCCGATCGCGCGGCACGTTCGCCATGAGATAGCGCTGTCCGCGCGCGCGCAGCACGGACTGCAGCGCCGCGACGAGATCCGCGAGTGCGCGCATCGATTCCGACGACGCGCGATCCTTGGCGACGACCATTCGGGCCGTTGACTCCAGGACCGTCGCGACTTCGTGCAGGCCGTTCACGCGCAACGTCGACCCGGTCGATACGAGATCGATGATGACGTCGGCGATCCCGAGATGCGGCGCGATCTCCGCGGCACCGGACACGGGCACGATCTCCACCCGGCGGTCGTTCGCTTCGAAGAACCGTCGCGCGAGGCGCGGAAAGCTCGTCGCGACCCGCGCGCCGGCCGGAATCGCGTCGAGGTCGTTGATGCCGCTGTCGTCGGTGGCCGCGACGGCGAGCCGGCAGCGCCCGAAGCCGAGGTCGGCCAGCGTCTCGAGATCGCGGTTGCACTCGGCGATCAGATCCGCGCCGGTGATCCCTGCGTCGGCCGCGCCATCGGCGACGAACTCGGGAATGTCCTGCGCGCGAACGAAGATCGCCTCGAACATGTCGCCGAGCGAAGCGGTCAGCGCGCGCTCGCCGCGAGCGCGGATGTCGAGCCCGGCGTCGATGAAGAGCTCGCGCGCTTCGTCGGCCAGCCGGCCTTTGTTGGGCATTGCGATGCGTAGCATGGAGGAGACGAAAAAAAGAAAGGCCCGTCCGACGTGGACGGTCCGCAGCGTGACGTTCGTGTATTTAGATGCTTACTCGCTCATCCGCATACGCGCGCCTCGCCCCGACCCGCCGGGCCGTGGTGCCGATGCGCATGATGGTGCGTGGTGCGGTCGAGCTGCATGGAGGAGAAGCTAATCCTCCGGCTCGTCGGATGTCAAATCGCGGTCTTTCGCGCGCTTCGGCTCCTGCCTTTTCGGGGCGTCGGAGGTGAGGCCGCCGATCAATTGCCCGTCGCGCATGACGAGCTCGGATCCACCGCTGTCGTTGTAGCCCTCGGCGCCGCGATCGCCTTGCCCCCATGCCGCTGGCGTCCGGATCTCGGGGTGTTTGCCTGTCGGGGTGCCGGCCGACATCGGATACACACCGGTTGGGCCGACCTCGTCGCGACGACCCGCGCCGCCGCCGGGCTTGCCGCTCTCGCGCCGATCGGGATCGGCGTGATCCGCCGCGCGTCGTGGTTCATGAGATTTCTTTGACATGTGTCCCTCACGCGTTCAGGTCGAATTTCGGTGCTGCGTAGAATCGGCGCGTCCAAAGCTCCGTCGGAGCTCGTCCTTCGCGCGCTCGAGCACGCGCCGTTGTCGCGTTCCGAGATTGCTTCCCGCGCGATTGATGTAGAGCGCCAGCATCGACATCGCCGAGCGGTCCGGGCGGTGACTCGCGCGGACCACCGCCGCCGACGCTGATCCGGCCGCGGCGACGCGTCCCGCTTCGCCGACGTCTTTGTCTTTCTCTGCGTCGTGCGAGCTCGAGTTGCCACAGTCCACTCCCGCCGCTTGCGTCGCTCCGTACGAGTGCATCAACTCTCGTTCCGGCCGCGCCGAGGAGCGCCCGAAATCTCTGTCGGGCACGCATACGTGTGGTCGAGCTCTGCTATCGATTGGCTGACGCTCGCGTTCGCACACGCGCGGACCGGCGGCGTTGTCAAAGGCCCGGTGGTTCGCCTCAGGTTGCGGCTTTCTTGACGAGTGCGCCGATCCTGGCTTCTGTCGCGGGATCCAGCGACGTAAACGTCCACGCGACCGGCTGCATATGGGCGTCCTCGTCCCGCGTGGGGTTCACCGCTTCGGCGAATCCGAATGCGATGAAGTCCTTGCCCGGCTTGATGTAGCAGACGTCCTTGCCGTCCTTCAGGTAGAACGGCAGGCCCCAGCGGACGACCGCCTCCAGCGCGGGGGCACTCGCGCGCACAATGTGGTGAAGACGTTCGCCGATTTCTCGATATGGTGCTCGCGCTTCGCCCAATTTGGCAAGCACTGCCGCATCGCCCTTCTTGGTGAACATGTGGTCTCCGTGACTCGAGTGGTGTGTGACAGGCCGTGCGCGGCCTCAGCCCGCCGCCTGCTTGACCAGCTTCGCGATCCTCGCCTCATCCGCCGCGGTCAGCTCCTTGAGCGCGAACGCAACGGGCCACACGTTGCCGTCGTCGAGCATCGCAACGTCGTTGAAGCCGAACATGGCGTACCGCTCCTTGAACTTCGTCGCGTTGCGGAAGTAGCAGACCACCTTGCCGTCCTTGTTGGAGTAGGCAGGCATCCCGTACCACGTCTTGGGCGTGAGGGACGGTGCAGTTCGCTGAATCATCGCATGAAGCCGCTCGCCCAGTTTGCGGTCGTGGGGCTCCATCTTCGCGAGCGCGGCGAGCACGGCGCTCTCGCCCTCTGCGGCGCTCTTCACCTCGCGGGCCCGAGCACGCACCGCCGCCTTCTCCTCGGCCGTGAACCCGTTGCCTTCCTTGCCGCCGGTTCGCGTGGCGGGTTTCCGTCTCTCGCTAGTCGTGCTCATGCAATCGCCCTCTCGATGATTAGGATTGAAAGTCGTACGCGGCCGCCTTCCTCATGTTGCCGGCTATTCCCGTCCGCGTGTTCACGATTCGAGCATCAGCAGATCGAGCGTGGCCAGGCGTTCTCGGTCGGCGAGGATGTCGATCTGAACGATCCGGCCCCCGGTGATCGTGAAGCCCATGACCGACTGGGGGTCACCCTGCGGTGTCGTGGTCAAGAGCCCCGGCGTTCCGTTCACGAGCGCCGGACGCGAATAACGCGCGATCTGTGAGAACGCGGCGGCGAGACGCGCGACCGCCCGAGCGCCCCTGACCACCTGCGTGGCCGGCGGCGGCAACGCGCCGCTGTCGGCGCGGAGCACGACGTCGGGAGCGAGCACCTCGAGGAGCGCTTCGAAGTTGCCCTCCCTCGAGGCGGCGAGGAACGCGGCGACAACTTCGCGCTGGCGGTCGCGATCGGGGTCTGGGGCGGGCGCCTGGCCCTGCACGCGCCGCCGGGCGCGGCTGGCGAGCTGCCGCGCCGCAGTCGGCGTGCGATCGACGATGGGCGCGATCTCCTCGAAAGAGACTCCGAAGATGTCATGCAGCACGAAGGCGAGACGCTCGGCTGGATTCAGTGTGTCGAGCACGACCTGCAGTGCCAGCCCCACCGAGTCGGCGAGCAGGGCCGCCTGCTCGGGGTCGCTCCCGGGGCCCACGCTGACGATTGGGTCGGGCACGTGCGCCAGTGACTCCTCGCGCCGAGCGTTCCGGCTCTGCAAGATGCTGAGGCAGACGCGGGCGACGACCGTCGTGAGCCACCCGGCCAGATTCTCGATGTCACCGGCCTGGGATCGACTCAGCCGAACCCAGGCCTCTTGAACAGCATCATCCGCCTCGCTCAACGACCCCAACATCCGATAGCCGACCGCGCGCAATCGCGTGCGGTGCTCCTCGAAGCGGGCCGCGAGCCACTCGCGGTTGTCCCCGGTCATAGTCTCCATCGCTACGGTTTCCTGGATGACCGCCGAAGTCCACGGAATGTGACCAGGCGCGGCACATTGCCCGTACGCGCCCGAGCGGCGCAGCAGATCCCCGCGCCACGATCGGCGGTCACGACGGTCAGACGATAGTATCCCGACCCATTGCCGTTGAAGATTGGCGCCGGGCATCTATGCGCAGCGCCATGACCAGAAACCCGAAGCCCAACCTCACAGTAGAACGAGCGCGTCCTCGATCGGTTTTCGCCAGCGCGGCTCGGTGCGTGCATCGCGGGCAGCCCGCCCCACGGCGATCACGAGAGGAATGAGCACGTCACGCGGAAGACCCAGTGCCCTGCGCAGCCCGACGGCGTTGAAGCCCTCCATCGGACAGGTGTCGATCCCATAGGCACATGCGGCGAGGAGAAAAGTCTGCGCCGCGAAGATCGCGTTGCGAGATGTCCAATGATGGATGCCGGCACTGCCCACCGGCAGTAGGCCCGTCGCAGGCTGTAGCGCCCGAAACAACGCCAGGAGCAGCGACCATATCGGCCAACTGCCGATCGATAGAAACCAGCGCGACGTCCTGAGCTCCGCGCGATGGTAGGCGATGCTTCGGTCGCTCAGGTCGCAATCTGTCGCAAGGTGCAGATCCCAAGCGTCCAGCGTCTCGCGCGCGAAACGCCGGCCGACCGCCAGCACCACCAACGCGCCAGCACTACGCGCCGCCGACTGATCGTTGCACAGCGGCGCTATCGCAGCCAACCGCTTCGTGCTGCGCGCGCAGATGAACCTGTACGGTTGCGAATTTCGACTGCTCGGCGCCAGCTGCGCTTCCGCGACAATCGCGCGGAGCAGCTGATCCGGCACGCTGCTGCCGTCAAACTGCCGCACCGCGCGGCGGCGCCCGTTCAGGCCATGAAATGCTTCTACTGCGCCGACGGAAGATCGAGTGCGCATGCATTTAATATATAAGTCTTTGCTTGATTTGCTACTTGCATTCTATTTCGACTGGGGCCATTGTACTCCGCAGTCCTCAGCCGAGTGATCGCCATGCGGAAGGTCCCGAAACAGTCTCGCTCTCAACACACCGTCCAGTGCATCATCGACGCAGCGGCTTACATTCTTGCCGAACGCGGACTCAAAGGTTTCACTACCAACCACATTGCCGCGCGGGCAGGCGTCAATATCGCATCGCTGTACCAATATTTTCCCGATAAGGCGGCAATCCTGGACGCCCTCCACGCGCGACACGTCGGGAAGCCCGCGCAAGTCGACGCCGATGCCTGGAAGCGATTGCTCGAATTGCCATTGGACGAACTCCTGGTCAAGCTCGTGGATGGGGCGCTCGCCGAACACGCCGAGAACCCGACGCTCCACCGGGCTCTGCTCATGAGGCTCCCGCGTGGGATGCGTGATGTTGAGACACCGGACCGCAACGAGATGGTTTCGGCTCTATTGATGACGAAGGCGCGCGATGCGAAGCGACCCGAAATGATGGTCTTTGCGGCCCGCCACGCACTGCTTGGTGTGATCGACGAAGCGGTGTGTGCCCATCCCGATTGGCTGCGCGATCCGAACTTTCGTGATGAGCTCTTACGGTTGCTTTCGCGCTATCTGGAGAAACCTCGGCGCGAACGCCGTGAATCCCCCGGAGGCGAACGTCCCCTTCATAAGGCGAGTGGCCCAGGTGCCCGAAACGTGGTCAAGCGGGGTCGCGTGTCGACAGCGTGCTGACGCGGCGAGGCTCACCGGAACCAACGTTTCCGGTAACGCGTCCATACTTCGATCAGGTGCTTCATCATCGAAAACGAAAACCCCTTGTCGCCGCGGAGCTTACGCTCCCGCAACAAGGGGTTTCAAAGTGGTCGGGGCGACTGGATTTGAACCAGCGACCTCCTGCTCCCGAAGCAAGCCAGGAGACCGATCGCGGTCCGGCAGTGCAAACCCAATCCGCGTCGAGACATCCACGTATCTCGATGGGAAGTCAATTCTTAACCGTGTTCGATTCTGAGGGAGTTCCGAGCGTCGGCGCCGGACTTTCCCGGCACGGATGACCGGGTTTGCAGGGAGAAACTGAGGACAAACTGAGGACGGAATTGCGCGCCCTTGGTGCTGCCGTCTCGCGCGCCGTCAAACCGCCGATTGCGCAAGCGGAGGGGGTGGGGAGCCCCGAAACGCCTGTCACGCCGCCACGGCGTCGGCGCTCGGCTAATCGCGGCAAGAATGAGCTTGTCAGTGATGCAAGCCGTCGAGGTATTCATGTTTGAATATCTAAACGATTGTGGGGCAGGCTGTTGCGTGCCTTTGGCCTTCCGCGTTTGGGCTGGAAATCATGGCTCATTGCACCGCTGCAGACTCGGCGCATAGTTCGGAGTTTGTTTTCTCTGGCGGCGTTCTAAAGCGCGGCCGGGCGACATATACTAGGGTGAATTCACCAACCCGCCTACTGCACTCAGATGACCACCCCGTTCCAAACGCGCCAGCCGATAGTCGACGACAACGATGGACTTCGAATCCCTCAACGCGAGGTATATAGACGCCTTCGCGGTCACGCTATCGACGCGGGTGCAGAGCGCGAGGTGGGAATCATTCTCCCAGTGGGATGCGGCAAGTCCGGATGTATCGCGCTTGCACCATTCGCGTTCCAAGCCAACCGTGCACTCGTCGTTGCTCCCGGCCTGACGATCGCCAGTCAGCTGCATGCCGACTTCGATCCGGCAAACACGGACATGTTCTACACGAAGTCCGGGACGCTTATGGGTGGACCATATCCCGAGCCCGTCGAGATCCGCGGCAACACGACCAACCGCGGGGATCTCGATGAAGGGCATGTCGTGATCACGAACATCCAGCAGCTGCAGGGAGAGGGTAATCGCTGGTTGCAAGGCCTTCCTGACGACTATTTCGATCTGATTCTGTTTGACGAGGGCCACCACAACGTTGCGAGCAGCTGGGAGACGTTGAAGGCCAAGTTCCCGCGCGCAAAGATCGTGAACTTTAGCGCGACACCGCTCAGGGCTGACGGCAAGCTGATGGCGGGCCAGGTTATCTATTCATATCCAGTTGCCAGAGCGATCCAGGAAGGCTACGTCAAACGCCTTAAGGCGGTCGTGCTCAATCCTCGGACGCTCCGCTACGTCCGTGACGAAGACGGCGTCGAGATCGACGTAACACTGGACGAAGTGAAGCGACTTGGAGAGGACGACTCCGATTTCCGCCGGAGCATCCTGACGTCTAAGGAAACGCTCGGCACCATCGTCGATGCCTCCATTCG
The DNA here is from genome assembly GCA_025934775.1 of Gemmatimonadaceae bacterium. Lineage (GTDB taxonomy): Bacteria > Gemmatimonadota > Gemmatimonadetes > Gemmatimonadales > Gemmatimonadaceae > JAQBQB01. Next base: position 21,442 of record JAICWO010000011.1, read on the forward strand.
CGAACTACAGAAACTGCGCGCAGCGGCTGGCGATAATCGGCTTAAGATCATTGCTGCCGCCCTAAACTTCGCCCACTGCGCTCAGGTCGTCGCTGCCTACCGCGAGCGGGGCCTTCGTGCCGATTTTGTCCATTCACGCGAGGACGGCGCGGCGAATCTCGCGGTCATGAGTAAGCTCGAAAATCACCAACTTGATGTCATCGTCCAAGTGCGCAAACTGGGCGAGGGATTCGACCACAAATACCTGGCTGTGGCGGCAGTCTTCAACGTCTTTAGTAATTTGTCGCCCTTTGTGCAGTTCGTCGGTCGCGTAATGCGAGTTGTCAAGCAAAACGCCCCGGGCGATCCAGCGAATAACGGAGTTGTCGTTTTTCACGCCGGAGCGAACGTTGCGAGGCGTTGGGAGGACTTTCAGCAGTACAGTGAAGCGGATCAAGGTTACTTTGATCAGCTCCTCCCGCTCGAAGGCCTGGACTTTGACAGCGCCGACGAGTTGGTGATCGAGCCGGAGATCCGTGGGCAACGGCCGTCGAATCAGGTCGAAGTGAAGAGTCAAACCGGTGTTCTTCTCGAAGAGATTCCTCTAATCGGTGACGATCCGGACGACCTTGCCCAGCTCGATCGGCTGGTTGCGAAGTACGGTGCACCTGCGCTCCAGGAGCGGATGAATGAGCTGGCACCGATTCCGGTGACGAAGGTTCGTGCCCGTCAAGCCAAACGCCTTGAGATCAGCGAGCGGGTAAAGACAAAGGCCGCTGAAATACTTGCCGATCGCGGTATCAATCCGGGAGGCAAGGATTTGGATCGCTTGCGCCTGGGTAAGACGAATCTCGTCGTGATGATGTCGTCGCTGCATCGCAACGTAAATGAGACCGTTGGCCGGAAGAGTGGCGAGCGCGACGAGTTTACTCGCCAGCAGCTTGATCAGATCGACGCCGAATGGGACATTATCGTCGAGAAGGCCGTTAAGGAGACCTTCTAATGGCTTCGCTCAAGTCGTTGCTTTGTCGTATTGAAATCGACACTGCTTCCCGTAAACACAGCTGTCGGCGTAACGCAGCGCACACTGTGTTTAAGGGAGATGGTCGGTTGAAGGTCAGAGACGGCCGAAGCTGGAAGCACTATTGCTTAGCCTGTGCGACGCAGATCGTTGCAAGAGACCTCGGGACTTTGACAACGCTTCAGTCCGAGATCGCTGTTGCTCAGCAGGCTGGCAAACAATAATGCACCCCCACGCGGGGGCGAACGTGTATTTGGGGCTGCTCGATCATAGCTCGAACGTGCGATTCACACCGCTTTGGCGACGCTAGCGCAAGCGCAGCAAGTCTTGGTGCGGCCCCTCGCCACCGTCTGTGGGGTGCAAGAGGTCACAGCCGCCACGATCGTTGGTGAGCTCGGCATGCTCCATCGCTCTGCCCCCTGAAGCTCACGGGGTAAGCGGGCCGCATCCCCCGCGAGCACTCGAGCGGGGTCGGCATTCACCGCGCGCAATCACGAAACCGGCTGGGCGTATCGCCATCGCGCGAATACGGCCAGTGGGATTCTTCGTGGGCGGCAACACGATCAACCCGCTCCGGGCGTCGCCGTTGCCCCCAAATCGCAACCTCCCTCTGTCCCGCGCTATCATCGATTGACCAAGTGCGGGAAACCATCCCTGGCCGTGGCAACGGTGATTGCGCGCGAACTCCTTGGGTTCGTCTGTACCATCGGCCAGTTGGTCGAACCACCGCCGACACCGGTCCGCACGCGGAGGGCTGCCTAAACGCACGATCGAAACCCATTCGCCTGGTCCGGTGGGCCGGCACGGAGAGGCACACCCGCCAAGTTCTATGCGATTCTAACTCGCGTCTCTAGTCTGCGGCTGCGCCCGATGGATCACGACCCTGCGATACGCTCCATGAGCTAACCCGCGCACAGCCGTCGAGCCCGGCGTCCCAAGGCGCCGCAGCCGAATGCTGTGTTGTATCATGCTCCGTGTAGGGCTACATCCGCGACTGCTTGACAGGTCGCTTTATATCAGAACTTTCATAGCGAGCAGTTCAGTAAGGTATTCAAGGTCGAATATCTCATTGTCGCGTAACGACTTACACGAAAATCGCTGACGTGGCGCTAGAGGGAGCCAGCTGCCTAGATCATCGGGACGAGTCATTCGGCTCCGGCCTTGAGTGTAGGGCTCATAGGTGATCTCGGACCCGAGAATACGTCGTGTGCTCAGCAGAGGTGATCGCGCGACTGGCGGCCTCTCGACCGCCTCGTAAGTACTTGGCCGCGCTTCGATTACGTATCCCGCTTATCTTGTGGCGTCGAACTGCCAGCGTTATGCTCCTCGATCTTTGTCGTCGTGTTACCAAGCAACGACGGCGATTCATGGCTGAATCCGTGCACCCGGTTCGTCGATACCGGAGTAGTTCTTCACTGCCAGGTGGTAAACCGTACGTGAACCTGCTGTGGTCGAGACATACAAAACGAACGTCGGTGCGGGGGCGTGCTACCCCGAAACACCCCGTACCGTTGGGCACAATCGCTAGGCTTGCGAGTAACTAGGTCCCGCACTGGACCGCTGAAACCTCATACGTCCTCGATGAACTCTCGCCGCCTGACAAACGCATTGAACGACGCGCAAGCGGGACTGCCGATCACGCCGGCGCCAGCGCTGGCGAACGCCGTTCGGTGGATTCCCGCTGCGGAACGGCCAATTCACCGATGGTTTCGATATCGTGAGGGTTTTTCACCCGCGCTGTTCGATCATCTTAAGACCAAGGGAACTCGGCTTGATCCATTTTGCGGATGCGGGACTACACTCGTTGAGTCGGCGCGGAGTGGAGTTCGCGCATATGGCATTGACGTAAATCCTCTTGCGACTTTTATAACAACGACGAAGACGACCCCTGTCAACAAGCGCGAGTCGGTCGAGTTCAAGAGGTTGACGCATCAATCGCTAAAGTCCTATCGCCGATTCGGCCCAGCGCAAGCGCCAGCGTTTCCGTTAATAAACAAAATCTTTCTGCCTGAGAGCCTCGAAACACTTCTTCGTCTCCGGGCTTTCATTGACACAGTCACGAGCCCAAGAGTCCGAGCGTTACTCCACCTCGCGTGGGTCAGCATACTTGAAGACTGTTCCAACGCATTCAAAGAAGGCAACGGCCTAAAGTATCGCAACAAGCGTCGGCGTCCTGGGCGGTACGAGACTGTTCCAGACTCAACATGGATCCCTAAGTACTTCGGGATCAGCGTTCGTAGATTCGTCGAAAACCGCTGGAAGGAACAGTGTGATGCGATTGCGAGTGATCTTTCGGATCATCCACTGCCAAATTCAGCAACGACAAAAGTTGTAACCGGCTCCAGTCTCGACGCGCGAAATCTTCGCTTTGACGAACCGGCGTCGCTCGCAGTGTTTAGCCCGCCGTATGCAAATCGGTTCGACTATTTCGAAGCATTTAAAGTCGAACTTTGGATGGGTGGATTTGTGAACGCGGCATCGGAATTGGGAGTGCTACGCAAGACGAGCATGCGTAGTCACCTCGCTGCCGCGCGTGGCGCTTCTGACTCAACATGGAGTAGGCTGAGTCCGTTCTTGAGCGCCATGGATTCCTCTGCAAGCAGCGTCAGGATGGGAATCAAGGCAGCACTGGCAGGCTACTTTGATGATACAAGAACACTGCTGCGGGGACTTCATGCGGCGTTGGCGCCCCGAGCGACCGTCGCGGTCGTCGTCGGCAATTCTGCCTACGCGCGATCCATCATCCCAACAGACACTCTTGTTGCCCGTATCGGACAAGAGGAGGGATATGATGTCGAGAGAGTGCTAGTCGCTCGTCATCTGCATGTCAGCTCCCAGCAGCGCGCCCACCTTGGATCGTTAGATGAGTACATGCGTGAGAGCGTTGTGGTGTTGAAATCGCGCGCATGAGTCAGTTCAGTCTGTTTCCACAGCAATCTGCGATCGAACGGCTTCCCACGATCATCGAGCGCGATGGTGACGCCCTGGTCATTCCTGAGGGCGTCCATACCATCCCTGCCACGCACGGCTTGCATCGGTTTCCCGGCAAGTTCATTCCAAACCTACCGCGATACCTCATCAGAGAGGTCCTGCCGCCCGATACCCGCCGCTTGATCTTCGATCCCTTTTGCGGTTCGGGCACGACGCCAGTTGAAGCGGCGCTAGAAGGTCGGCCTTTTCTCGGAACGGATATCGACGCACTCTCGGTTCTAATAGCATCGGCGAAGACTTCGCCACTTTCAGAAGGCGACCTTGACGAAATTGAACGGGCTTGGCAATTCCACGACTACGAACTGTACGCGCAGGAGCTAGTACCGAAAGTAGAGAACCTCGAACATTGGTTCTCGGACGTAGCGACACGCCAGCTAGCAAGCATCAAACAGCGGTGCATCTCGTTTCCGGCTCATCAACGTCGGTTTTGTCTTGTGGTCATGTCGTCCATCATTCGACGCGTGTCGAACGCGGATGATCAGACTCAGAAGACCTACGTTTCCGGGACCCTCAAGAAGCGGCCTCCCGAACCGAAGGCAATCTTTCCAGTCTTTCTCCAACGGGCCGTGCAAGGGATGCGCGAATACGCCTCTCTCCTACCTCGTGCCCCGCAGGGTGAAATAGTTCAAGCGGACTCGCGGCTCTTCCGCCCTACTTGCCCGATCGATGACGTCGTAACATCGCCGCCGTATATCGACTCCATCGACTACATGTACAACCAGATGCTCGAATACTTCTGGCTGATGACCGAGCTGGGGCTTGCCGATCATGATGACTACCGGAGGCTACGGCGAGTCCCCATGGGATTCCGACGTGACTCAAGCTCGGCTCATGCCTTACCTGAGGCATTGGGTGACCAGCGCGCGGTATTCGAGGAGACCGTCTCTACCATCGGCGAGCGAAGCGTCAAGGAAGGAGATGCCGTTCGCGTGTTTTTCGCGGACTATCTTGCCCATCTCCGCAACGTGCACGGCTTTCAACGCACAGGTGGTCGGTACGTGTGCGTCGTCGGAAACAGCCTCATTCGAGACGTAATTGTTCCAACCGTCGAGTTCTTGGTTGCACTTCATCAGGCGACTGGATATCGGCTGATTGATCGTTTTTCCTACGAGATACGACGCCACTACATGAAATTTCCGAGACGTAGCAATAGCGGAACGATCAAGATGGATCATATTCTAGTTTTCGTACGTGAGTAAACACAAAACAAGAACTGTCTGTGATAGCTTCGTCAGAGGGCGAGAATCCAAGGTCGGCAAAAACGAGTGAGCCGTTCCGATGGCCGACTAGTTATGTCGGCATTGTCCACCCACTCGCCGAAGCTACAAATGGCCGTGAACGGGCGGATGAGTTTGTTCGGTTTGCCAGTGAAGCACTTGCCGGCGCCTCGTACGACGACGCGAAGGCGGCCTTCAAGGTATCGCATCAGCAGGCTGAGACCAGGAAGTCGATGCTTGAGGAAATGGGGCTGCTCTACGTCCCGCGGAATTCGAACCGCGTGATCGTGACGCCCGTCGGCAAGCAGCTCTACGACCTTCTTTCCGCAGGAACCCCGGACGATGCGCTCACCAAGAAAAGGATCAACGCCGTCATAGCGTGGGCGCTCTCAAACTCGCAACTCAACAGGCCGCAATCGCGCGGAACACCTAGTCCCGCAACAGGTCAGTGGGAATCGTGCGACATTCGGCCGTATGCTGCCGGATGGCAGGCGATTCTCGAACTCGATGGGTGGCTGCGCCTCGACGAATTTTTTGGCGTGCTTTGGTTCACCCACACCGTTGAGGATGTCGGCCCGGCGATTGAGGCGATTCGTGAGGCGCGTGCTATTGGTAAGGACCTCATCGATCCCAAACGGTTTGCACGCGACGGTGATCTTATGAACCCCCGTATCTATTGGGCGTCTCACCTCAGTAGCGGCGGCACGATTCTCAGGATTCCAGAGGGCACCGATCGTCTCGAGGTTCGCGATGAGTCGCGCGAGTTGCTAGAGACGGTGCTTCGTTTTGCTGGAGGCTGCGGCATCGGCGGCAGCGAGACTTCGTTCCGCGCGCGGTCGTACAAGTCAGTTGAGGAGTATTTCGAGAGTGTTGCTGGCCGCGCGTGTCCAGAATTTTTGTTCTCTGGATCGATGCGTGTCGAGAACGTCGGCCATGAGCCAATCACGATCCTCGAAGGATACAAGACCGAGTTGAGTGGTGACGATATCATTCTGCACGGCGGGCCAGAGCTTTGCTCAATCGCGTTGAATGCGCCGTGCTACCACAAGAGTGTTCCGGGACGGCTCCTGCGACTTGCCGTTAAGGAAGAATCGCCAGACTATCAGGTCATTCTCAAGTTGCGCCGAGCACGAGTTTTTCGCGGCACGTTCTAGTCACCTACTCGTTCGATGACAAATCCCCCGAAAACGATCGCTGAACTCGAAGCTGCTGGCACTGTCACGCCTAGCGAGTTCAGCGACGTGCCAGACCGTATCGCTGAAATTGCGGACGAAGCGCTTCAAGTCCCGGCCAACTTTGTCGAAGCGATCGATCGAGTTCTCGCCGCAGGTCTCTACGATCGCGAGGACATCGAGGAGGCGTTTGCATGCCTCGTTGGAGGACACCTTCTACTTGCCGGGCCACCGGGGACCGGAAAGACGCAATTGGCCCGCCAACTCGCGGCTGCCTTTGATTGCGCCATCGTGGAGGAAACCGCGAATCCGGAGTGGTCAGTTTACGATATCATCGGCGCCGCCGCGCTTCCCGGTAGCAGCCCGCCATACCGCGACGGGATTCTCACGAGAGCCGTGATCGGTTGTGCGAATAGAATCGTGGCGAATCTTGATACTGGTGCAGCGCCACAGAGCACTTGGCTTCTCATTGATGAGATCAACCGTGCTGAAATTGATCGGGCGTTTGGACCCCTTTTCACGGCGCTTTCGGAAACCGATTCTGGCTCGTACACGTTGGATTATCGGCCGGCAATGCCTGTAATGGCGATTCCTCGTCGATTTCGGATCATTGCGACGATGAACTCCTTTGATACGCGTTTTGTCAACTCGATGTCCGCGGCGCTAAGGCGACGGTTCGGTCGCGTTGCGATACTCCCCCCGTCAAACTCAGGCGAAGAAAGTTCGCCGCAGGAACTCGAGCTCGCGTTGCTGCGCGCTGACGCTCTCGTCGCAGGTCGCCTTAAGCGGGCTCCCGGATCACTCCGAAACGCGGTCGACCCGTATGCCGTTAGCATGCGTGAAGCAATAGGTGCAATTCGTGCGCTGGGCGATCATGGAGGGGTTCCCGTTGGTACGGCCCAAGTCATTGACACCTGTATCCTGTTGCTGACTCTGATTGGCATGCGCGGAGTTCCGGCCGACAAGCAGGCCTTTGACGAGCTCTTTGACCGGGCCTTGAGTTCGCGAATGATTAGCGCCCTCGAATCCGATGCTGCTCGCTCGCGTTTGCGACCAACCTACGCACATGCCTTTGCTGAACGGTTCCCCGCATTGTCTAGAGCTAACAAGCGGCTAGAGAGCTTTTTGAGTGGCAACGATTGAGGCGGGGCGATATTCCGCCGCGATATGGAGCGCTGCGATTCGGGAAGCCGCACAAGTCTTTTCCGCATACCTAACGCCGCTCGGCTATTCGCTTGGCAGCCATGCTGTGCGCGGTGTTCAGGATGGCGAAACGGATTTGAGTACGGAGGTGGCGGCCCGACTTGATCTCGGCAGAGCGAATCGCGTTGGCGAGTTGCTCCGTCGGTTGGACGCCGAGCTGACGGTCGTGTATCGGCACGAGCTCGTGTACTCGCAAGCGTTCGTCCGCGGAAAGCCTCATATCCCGCGCTACTTGCAGATGCTAGCACGTGGTGACCGACGTGGCGTACCAGTCATCATTGCGCAACGACAGCCGACGACGCCGGAGAATCTGTTCGTTTCCGAGACGGTGCGGCTTTCACGTCTGGTCTGCAATGCCTGGATGTCGCGCGATTCGGCGGAGAGACGTTTGGCCATCGACTTGGCCGATCGTCTTGCTCGGTTCGAGTCAAGCTCTCCGTGGTCAGCCCTCCGAGCGCACCCGCGGCCTGCACTAACCGATCTTTCAGCAATCGTCGGAGGGCGACTAATCTCCGGCGCGGTAAATGAGACCGGAGCTGTCGCTGAACTGCATCGTCTGTTCTCTCCGCGAGAACCCGAGAACGTCATTGAATTCGAGGAAGCGACAGAGGCACTGACGTTTGTGGCCTGCAACGATTCTCGATTTGAAGACAAAGTATTCGAGTTGATCGTGCTCGCTTGGCTTTTTCAAGCACTGCAAAGCCGCGCTAACGCATTTCAAATAGACCTTAGGCGGCTGAAGGGTGCGGGTGGCGAACCCGTTGCAACTGCGACGTTGGACGATGCCTCAGTTGAAGTATTTTTTCAGGCTGCAGCGTCTGTGCTTCCACCGGGCGCCTGGCAGTATCGACATTCCGGGGCTGCGTTACGTGCTATACCGGACATCGTCATTCGCGTCCGAAGGCAGGGAGCGCAGGATCGTATAGTGATCGTGGATGCAAAAAATCGCACGTCCGCGTCCGAGTCAGAGGTCATCTACAAGCTACTTGGGTATCGTGAGAACCTCCGGCTGACACCGTACTCTGCCGTGGGTGTTTATCCGTCGCTTGAACCCCATCCGCGCATTCTCCGATTATCCGATGGAACGTCGCGAGTCACCCTGGTGCACGTCCCATTGCGCGGCGGTAGGCAGGTCGCAACGCGACTTGTCCGTGCGCTATCGTCCTGACCCGAAGGCCCGCCTCGCTCGGTCGCAGACGGTGCATCATTGTCGTCTCGTTCTAGGCCTTCGGAGACGGATATGTCTGCTCCAAATATTGCACGAGCGCCAGCGCTGCCATGATAGGATCGACGTTTATGTAGCCGGTGATGTCGCCTTCGGCGAGGTCGAAGACCAACAAGACCACGCCCTGTCGCCGATCGACTCGTGTTGCTTTCACTAAGTCGACGACGTGTTTGGCCTCGCCGGAGAGTCGGTCTCGCCGAATCTTTCTTGCCTTTAAGTCGATAGCGCGACGGCGACGCCGGATATTGAGATTCGGCATACTTCAGCGCTCCTGAGCGACGTGAGAATCAACCGTACTGGCGACACGCCGCCCAGCAGGGAGCCATTCGGACTGCTCGTAAAAGACGAGCCTTCGCGAGTTCGCGTCGAAGTCAACGACCACAAGGCGTCCCTCTCGCGCGAGAAGCCTTACTACCGCTGCGAGGGACGCTGCATCGACTTCGGGCAGCACTCCCGCCCCATCCAGCACGTGAATGTTGAGATGCGCGGTCTCAAGAGCGGGCGCACGACGGCGGGTGTCGTTCACGAGTCCTCGTCTGTCGGGATTCGCTTCGGCACTCTACTGACGTGTCCCACCCGGCGCAATCTCGCTGAGCCACCTCGCAGCGGCGCGTTTTCTGCGGCGCGCGCCATCGGGCAGCAGCTGCATTCTGACCGAGAACGTCTACATCGTTTTCGCGCAAAACTCTCGGCGATTTCCGCCCGGTTGCGCATCGTTGCCGTCAGCTTTCTAGTGGCTGCCTGCTGCCTGACGGCTGACGACTAGTCTTTGCCGATCCAGTCCGGCAGCGACAGGCCGCTGTGGTGCGCGACGATGCGCGCGATCTCATCGCGGTTCATAATCTTCTCTTCGACGTATGCGACGGCCTCAGTGTCGCGCATGACACGCACGCCAAATTCCCTCTGAAGAGCTACAGCGTTTCCCAGAATACCACCTGGCTGGCGACGAGAACCGCCGTCATTCGTAACTAGAATAGCCATGTACTTTACCGCGTTGAAGACGATTTCGACGTCATTCCGCTCGCCGTCGGTTCGTGCGCCGTCGTCGAAGAGAATGTTCTCGATACGGCGCAACTCATCGCGCTCGTCCGGGGTTGTCGCCGCCGTCATGGAATAGATCATCCACGAAGCCTTTTGACTCCGCGCCACATCTGCGCCGCGCCGCATTTCTCGAGATGCAACCTGCGAAGTAAGAAGTTCGACGACGCCATCTCGGTGCCATCGTTCGATGCGGTTCATCGCAGGCAGAGCGTTGCGGCTGTTGATTCTGTTTGTATCGATCTGAAGGCGGACGTAGACGAACCTATCCGGCATGTCGAAGGGAGATGACATCTTACCCCTTGGGTTGCGGCGATCGACGGGTTCGCGCACTCATCGTGTCGTCGCGAGGCGGCGCGAACAACTTGCGTCCGAGGGGTCCACGGCGCTAATGTACGGCCCGACAACTCATAGCGCGCTGCGGAATGGCAGGCCTGCGCCACTCTTAGGTTGACCTAGCACACCCCGACTGCCATAGCGCAGCGGCCTAGGGCCAAGTCTTCGAATCTCGGTTCATAACCGGGGTCTGAGGCTTGGCTTTTTTCGTCCTTGGCCCCACAGCCATTGGAACGAAGGGATGAGCGATCAGCTGAGCAACAGCCCGGAATCGGGCAACCCGGAAAATGATGCAACCGCGCAATCGTCCGGTGATCTAGAACTAACGCGGCTCGCGACAGCGATCGCGCAGTTAGCGAAGTCGCCGGACATTCTCGATTCGGTCGTGCAAGCGGTGCGCGAAATCGGCGTAGCCGGAGAAGACCGTCTCATTCGGCTGCTCTATCTCATCGGTACGAGTCGCCTCCTGAGCAAACCGGCATCCGCTGTTGTGAAAGGCCACTCAGGCGGGGGGAAGTCTTTTCTCGTAAAGAGTGTTCTCAAGCTCTTTCCACCAAGAGCCTACTGGTTGCGATCTGGTCTGTCGCCCAAGCTGATTGTGCGAACTGCCGAATCGTTCAGTCATCGCATCTTAGTCATCGAGGAAAACGCTTCGCTGAACACGGACGCCGAGACATTCATTCGCCTACTGCTCAGCGAGGGACGTCTCGTCTACAGCACGCTTGAACCGGTCGGAAAGAACTGGGAAGAGGTCACCCTGATAAAGGAGGGGCCAGCAGGCCTGTTACTGACCACGACCAATTTGAAGGTGCACGCCGAGAACGAAACGCGAATGCTCTCGCTCTCGGTGGACGATGGTCGGGCACAAACTAAGAACGCCCTTCTCGCGGCGGCTCGAGCGCGGGGAAAAGTGGTCGACACTACGGTTCATCAGCTATTTCAGGAATGGCTCGTCTCTCAGCCGACTGAAGTACACGTTCCGTTTCTCGAGTGTCTTGCGAAGGAGTTCGCACCCGCCGCGGTTCGGATTCGCCGCGACTTCAACCTCGTCGTCAGCCTTGTCGAGGCACATGCGCTATTGCATCAAATGACGCGCAAGCGAGACGAGAATGGCCGAGTGATCGCGACGCTTGCGGACTACGCCGCAGTCTACGATCTGGTCGCTGACCTGATCAGCGACGGCGTTGACGCTTCTGCCCCGAGCGACGTGCGAGAAACGGTGCAGGCTGTGGAGACGTTGCTGCCGCAACATCCGCAGGGTGTGCCGTTGAAGGCTGTGACTGAAGTTCTGGGGCTCGACAAGAGCAACGTATCAAGGCGCGTTGCGAAGGCCGTTGAAGGCGGATACTTGGTCGATATCGAGGAGAAGAAGGGAAAGGCCCTGCGTCTTCAGCTCGGTGAGCCGCTTCCAAACGGCGAGGAGGTCATGCCGCATCCCGACCGAATCGCCGATTGCGCGGTTGCGCCGAATTCGATGAACGGGGAATTGAAGAGGACAGGCGAATGATGCGCGAGACGCTGATCGCCTCTTGGGAGCAGCGCCGGGATGCGTATGCGCGCGTCAACGCTGTTGTGGACGGAGCGAAGCTGATCGACGAGTTGCTGTCGGACGTACGCTCCTGCGAGCCAATGGTGGCCCGGCGGGCCGTCACACTTAGAGAGGCTGCTGGTCTCACCGGCTATTCGGTTGAGCACCTCGCACGCCTCATTCGTCAAGGACGTCTACCCAACGCCGGCCGTAGGTACGCACCTCGGATTCTCGTCGGTGATTTGCCACCACGTCGCGAGTTTGCGATAAAACGAACACGCTCTTACGATGTGAGCGCCGACGCTCGGACGCTCAGGCGCGAACGCCAGTGAGGTTCATATGGCGAAGCGAAAACGGCGTGATGAGTGGCGCGCCACGGCGCGCGGATGGACGCGATCCTTCGGAGAGCGAGGGCTCCGCGTCCGGCTGTTTCAAAAACGAAAGGATGGGAAGTTCTATCGGTCGGTCTGGAAAGGCGACCTCGGTCGAAGCGATGAGAAATGCATCGATACGACCGACCGCGCCGAGGCCGAGCGCATCGTGCGCGAGTTGTTGGCGAGGACGACACTCGGCGAGACGGAAGAACGTCCGTCGAATGAAGCGATCACCTTGCGGTACTTGCTCGATCGGTACTGCAAGGAGGCCGCGACGTTCCTCGACAACAGCAAGCCGACGCGAGACGATGGAGAAACGCGCGTCAAGGTTCTCTGTGCGTACTTCGGCGAGGAATGCGACGTTCGCGAGTTACGCGAGGATGATGTCGTCGCGTACACGCGTTGGCGTCTCGCGGGCGGCGTGAAGTACGGCGTCGATTGGAAGACTGGAAAGCCGAAGCTGACTCGGGCCGTACGCGCTCGTTCCGTCGAAGCAGACCTGAAACTGTTGTACGCGGCGCTCAGGTGGGCAACGTCGGTGCGAGTGGGGAAGGGAAAGCGCCTCCTCGATCATCACCCCTTGCAGGGGGTGCGTCGTCCGCGAGAGAAGAATCCGAAGCGCCCTATCACGACGTGGGAACGCTTCGAGCGAGCACGGAAGGCGGCACAGGAACTGACGGCGGAAGCAGAGGCACGGATCGCTGATCCGAAGTCCGATGAAGGACGCGCCGCTGCGGAGGCTGATCGGGTGAAGTGGATACGTGCGGAATTCGCGTTGGTGCTTCTCGAAGCGACGGGTCGGCGCAGCGGCTCGATCCGTCAACTTCGGTGGGACGACATCAACCTCGCCGCGTCAGAGATCACCTGGCGCGCCGAGGCTGACAAGAAGCGTCAGCAGTGGATCACGCCGATTCCGGCCGCGTTGGTGGAAGAGATCCGCGCCTTCCGCTCGAAGCTGAGTGTCGTCGGCGGTTGGGTCTTCCCTGCGGAGAAGACTCCGAAGGAACCGATGCGCCGCGACGTATTTGCCCGCTGGATTCTCGCGTTGGAGGAGCGGGCTGGCCTCTCGAAGCTCGACGGTGGGTTGCTCCACGCATACCGCCGGAAGTGGGCCACGGAACGAAAGGACTTATCGGTGAAGGATGTGGCTGCGGCGGGCGGCTGGAAGGACGTAGGGACGCTCCTGGCGTGCTACCAGCAGGCCGACCGGCAAACCATGCTCGCGGTGATGAGCGAGCCTCGGAAGGTCACCGAAGCGACCGTGACGGGAACGACAGGCTGAAGCAGAGTTGGGCCATCAGAGTACTCGAAAACCCGAGAAACTGAGGACGAAACTGAGGACGGCTTCAGGGCAACGAAAAAGCCCCACAACGCAAAACGTTGCAGGGCTTGATCTTAAATGGTCGGGGCGACTGGATTTGAACCAGCGACCTCCTGCTCCCGAAGCAGGCGCTCTACCGGGCTAAGCTACGCCCCGCCGTTCTCTCGCTCGTCCTGTCTCACACGTGTCTACGCCTGCTACGCCTGCCGTGTGGAACGCGCCCAGAAGGACTCGAACCTCCAACCTTCTGATCCGTAGTCAGATGCTCTATCCAATTGAGCTATGGGCGCCTGCACACCACGATCGCACTGCGCTTTTCTACAGACGTGCAACCTATTTCTGCTCCAGAATCGCGTCAAGCTGAACGCGCTGTAATCATCGCGCTCCGCCCAGCCGATCATTACGGAACACTGAACTGACGCTGAAGCTCGCTTCACACGATCGCTTCACCCGCTCGATCATGCTCCTTCATTCTCCTTCATTCTCCTTCATTCTCCTTCATGCTCGCTCCGGCTCGCTCCGGAAAAAAATCCCCGCGGAGGTGAGTCCGCAGGGCATGGGCGGTACAAGACTCGAACTTGTGACCTCCACGATGTCAACGTGGCGCTCTAACCAACTGAGCTAACCGCCCGTCCATAGCGTCTAGCCTCCAACCCCAGCCGCTACAGAGCGGGAAACGGGACTCGAACCCGCGACCCCAACCTTGGCAAGGTTGTGCTCTACCAACTGAGCTATTCCCGCATTGATGCTGATGTCGCCCGGAAGCCGACGCGCCGTTTGGATCCCGCGGTCGTGGCACCCCTCCGAGCACTCTGGCGCGCCGGTCGACGCTCGCGCCATGGAGGCGAGGGGAATCGAACCCCTGACCTCTTGAATGCCATTCAAGCGCTCTCCCAACTGAGCTACGCCCCCTCGGTCCCGGCAACTTCCGTCGGAGCCCGAAGGCGGCCGCCAGGAACCACGAATAATAGACCAGGGTATACCGAGTGTCAACGAATTGGGACTGGCGAAAATCCTATAGGCCGGTATTTTGCAGCGCCTTTCGTGACTCGCTCCGGAAGGTCTGCGCGGTGTGGCGGTGTCGTTGTGTAGCTGCTGCTGTTGTCGCCGTGCTCAGATAGATAGCCGTAGCGATGCGGGCATGTGTGTCCGCCGCTCCATAGATGCCGACTCCAACGCGCTCCGTGCGCGAGGGTAAACCGCAACATGACCGAACTCAAGCGTCGTCGCCGCCGAGCGGCCCCCGCTGGGATCGCTCCAAACGAGCCGGAACGAGACATCCTCGATCAGTACCTGTACGAGGTCTCGACCTATCCTCTCCTCAAGGGGACCGAGGAGATCGATCTCGCCAAGAAAATTCGCGCCGGCGATCAGGATGCGCTGCAGGAGCTCGTCAAGCGCAACCTCCGCTTCGTCATCTCCGTCGCCAAGAAGTATCAGAACCGCGGACTCCCACTCATCGATCTGATCGGCGAGGGGAACGTCGGGCTGCTCACCGCTGCCCGCAAGTTCGATCCCGACCAGGGCGTCAAGTTCATCTCGTACGCCGTGTGGTGGATTCGCCAGGCCATTCTCTCCGCGCTCGCGCGACAGGGCCGCACCGTTCGCGTGCCGCTCAACCGCACGGCCGACCTTTCGAGAATCATCAAGGCCTCGGAGATCCTCCGCCAGAAGCTCAACCGTGAGCCCAGCCCCGAAGAGCTCTCGCAGCTCACCGGTCTCTCGGTCGACGTCGTGCAGTCCCTGGCCGCGCTCAACACGAGCGACGTCCGTCTCGACGCACCCATGGATCCCGAAGGCGATCGCTCGCTCATCGAGCGCTTCGTCGCCGACGAGATGCCGGACACCGAGGAAGAGGCGATGAACCGCTTCCTCAACGACGAGATCGAGCAGGCGCTCGGCACGCTCCCGCCGCGCGACGCCAAGGTCCTTCGCCTGTACTTCGGCCTCGAAGGCGGCCGCGAGCATACGCTCGAGGAGATCGGCTCCATGCTCGGCGTCACGCGGGAACGCGTGCGTCAGCTGCGCGATCGCGCTCTCAAGCGCCTCCGCGAAGGCGACGTCGGCCGCGCGCTCGGCAGCTTCGCCGCGTAACGGTTCAGGCTACTACCAACAAGGCCGGCGAGAAATCGCCGGCCTTTTTTGCGTTGGCGTGACCCGCGCACTAGCGACGGACATTTCGTGGGATCACATTTCTGATACGGCGTCGACTCCCGTCGGCGCCGCGGTACTCGCTCCGCGATCGGCATGATTCGGCTCATCGACGTCTACAAGTCGTTCGGACCCAAGCACGTCCTCGAGGGATTCTCGCTCGACGTCGTCGAGGGCGAGACGATGGTCATCATCGGCTACTCGGGCACCGGGAAGTCCGTCGCCATCAAGCACATCGTCGGCTTGCTCGAGCCCGACGCCGGCGACGTGATCGTCGACAACCTGCACGTGCCGAAACTCTCACGTCGCGAGCTGTACCAGCTCCGCGCGCGCATCGGCTACGTGTTCCAGTTCGCCGCGCTCTTCGACTCGTTCACGATCGGCGAAAACGTCGCGATGGGTCTGCGCAAGCAGCAGGAGCTCACCGAGAACGAGATCGCCGAACGCGTACGCGAAGCGCTCAACCTCGTGGATCTCGAGAACGTCGAGAATCGCTTTCCCGCCGAGCTGTCCGGCGGTATGCGAAAGCGCGTCGGCATCGCACGCGCGATCGCGCTTCGCCCCAAGTACATCCTCTACGACGAGCCCACCACCGGCCTCGATCCCGTGACCAGCGCGGTGATCGACCAGCTCATGGTGCGCATGCGCGACAAGCTCGGCGTCACCGGAATCGTGATCACCCACGACATGCGAAGCGCGTACACCGTCGGCACGCGCATCGCGATGCTCTATCAAGGACGCGTACGCCAGGTCGGCGCGGTCGACGAGATCCGACACTCGACGGACCCGATCGTGCGGCAGTTCATCGAAGGCAAAGCCGACCTGGAGCCGGTTTCCGGGGCGAGCATCTGATGGCCCGCGGCCACGCGCGCGACGAGACGTCCGCCGGCGGCGTCGTCTTTCGAGTCGACGAGGGCAGGCCGGTGTACCTCCTCATCCGCGACAGCTACCAGAATTGGGGATTCCCCAAGGGGCATCTCGAGTCGGGCGAGCTGCCGGAGGACGCCGCGCTGCGCGAGGTCACGGAGGAAACTGGACTCGCCGACCTCGCGCTCCGGGGTGCGATCGAAACCATCGACTGGTTCTTTCGATTTCGCGGCCAGTTGATCCACAAGGTCTGTCACTTCTATTTGATGGAGACCGCGGAATCGACGACGTCGCCACAGCGCGCGGAAGGCATCACCGCCTGCCGCTGGGTAGAGTTCGGCGACGCGCAGGAGTTGATCTCCTACGCGAACGCGCGCGAGGTGCTGCGGCGGGCGCAGGAGATCGTCGTCGAATCTTCGACGTCGGCGTGACGTGACGGTCATCGCGGGCTCCGCGGCGCCTTCGGCGTCGTACCAGCCGGGCATGCCCGTGGTCGTCGGCTACGCGCCGCGCGAGCGGGCGCGTGCGCTCATCAAGGCCGCGTTCCCGCGCCGCCGCGCTCGACTCGTGCTCACGCGCACGCTCGAAGATTTCGAGTCCGCCTTCAAGACGAATTTGATCGACGCCGCGGTCGTCGATCTCGGCAGCGCTCAGGAGGACACGTGGCGCGTGGCATCGCGAGCACGCGAATATCCCAGCGTGCCGTTCTTTGGACTCGCCGCGCTGCGCGCCGCGGAAGGACCGGCGCTCGCGCAGTGCGCGAGCTGCGAGTTCAGCGACGTGCTCGTGGAAGGCATCGACGACGCCACGGCACGCGATCTCGTGATGGAGCGCAGCTTCACGACGCGGTTCGCGCGCGCGCTGCATCGGCCTCCGCCGTCACTCGGCCTCGCGCTGCCGCTCCAAGCGGCGGCGTGGGGATTCATCGTCTCGCACGCCGGCCGTCCCGTGCGCACCTCGACACTCGCGCAGTTTCTGAGCGTCACACGCGAGCATCTGAGCCGCTCGTTCGCCGCCGGGGGCGCACCGAATCTCAAACGGATCATCGATCTCGTTCGAATCATCGCCGCCGCCGAGCTGGCGAAGAATCCCGGCTATGATCTCCGCGACGTGGCGAACGTCCTCGGCTTCGCTTCGTCGTCGCACCTCTCGAGCACCGCGATGCGCGTCGTCGGCAGCAAGCCCACATCGCTCACGCGGCTGCGGACGGTGGACTTGATCGAGCGGTTCGTGAAGGGCCACGGGCGAAGCCGAGGGTAACTCGGGGTCTGGCGACTCGATTATCCTTTGCCGTTCGCGCTTTCCTGCGTGAGCTGCCGCTCGAGATACACCAGGTACCCTCCGAGCAAGCGCATCACGCTCTGGATCCGTGCGCTCAGCTCGGCGTGCACCTGCGCCGAGACCACTTCGGCCTGGCGGAGCACGGCGAGTTGGGTTTCCAGGCGCAGGAGCTCCCGTTTGGCGGCTCGATACAGTTGCCGTTGTTCCGGAGCCGTGTAACGTCCATAGCCGTCGGCGATGGTCGTGGCGGCGCTGAGCGCGGTGATCATGAGCTGGTCGGTCACGACCTTCGTTTCGCGGCGCGCACCCTGTCGGGCGGCGCGGACGACGTCGGAGGCAAGAGCGACCGCTTCCTGCCAGACTTTGAGGTCCCGAATGCTGGCTGCCATGGCCGCAAGATGGATACGAAGTTGCGGTCGAGCAGGACCGATTGATTGCACCCCGTGGCATTGTGCCGGGGAAGGGAATTGGAATTTCGTCTTGCCGAGAATCGCCTCCTTGTGATATTTTTCACAAGCGCTACACCACCCCTACACGACGCCCCGATTTCCACCACTCCGTATGGCAACTGACACCACGCTCCGCCCCGGCGAGATCAAGGACATTCTGCTCCGCGAGATCGAAGCCGCTGATCTGCACGAGCTCGATGTCGAGGAAGTCGGCACCGTCCTCGAGGTCAAAGACGGAATCGCGCGCATCTACGGCCTGCTCAAGGCAATGGCCGGCGAGATGCTCGAGATCACGTCCTCCGAGACGGGCAACAAGGTCACGGCGCTCGCGCTGAACCTCGAAGAGGACAACATCGGCGCCGTCGTACTCGGCGATTACCTCCAGCTCAAGGAGGGCGACGAAGTCCGCCGCACCTCGCGCGTGCTCGAGGTGCCGGTCGGCCAGCAGCTCGTCGGCCGCGTGGTCGACGCGCTCGGCCGCGCGATCGACGGCTTGGGCGACATCAATGCGTCGCACGCACGCAAAGTCGAGTCGAACGCGCCAGGCATCATCGTTCGCCAGCCCGTGAAGGAGCCGATGCAAACGGGCATCAAGGCCATCGACTCGATGATTCCGATTGGCCGCGGACAGCGCGAGCTGATCATCGGCGATCGCGGCACCGGCAAGACGGCGATCGCGATCGACACGATCATCAATCAGAAGGGCACGGGCGTCATCTGCGTGTACGTCGCCATCGGCCAGAAGGCGTCGACGGTCGCGTCGGTCGTCGAGCGCCTCAAGCAGGCGGGGGCGATGGACTACACCATCGTCGTCGTCGCGTCCGCGTCCGATCCCGCGCCGATGCAGTACATCGCGCCGTACTCGGGTTGCGCGATGGCCGAGTACTTCATGTACAACGAAGGGAAGCCGACGTTGTGCGTGTACGACGACCTGTCGAAGCAGGCCGCCGCGTACCGTCAGCTCTCGCTCGTGCTGCGCCGCCCGCCGGGCCGCGAAGCGTTTCCGGGCGACGTGTTCTACCTCCAGTCCCGTCTGCTCGAGCGCGCGGCCAAGCTGCGCGAAGACGAGGGCGTGGTGGACGGTAAGATAATTCTCAAGCCGGGCGGATCGCTCACCGCGCTCCCGATCATCGAAACGCAGGCCGGCGACGTCTCGGCGTACATCCCGACGAACGTCATTTCGATCACCGACGGCCAGATCTTCCTCGAGTCCGACCTCTTCTTCGCGGGCATTCGCCCCGCGATCAACGCCGGCATCTCGGTCTCTCGCGTCGGCGGCTCGGCGCAGGTGAAGGCCATGCGCTCGGTGGCCGGGCGCCTGCGCCTCGACCTGGCGCAGTTCCGCGAGCTCGAGGCGTTCTCGGCGTTCGCGTCGGACCTCGACGCGGCGACGCGACGCCAGCTCGACCGTGGCGCGCGCACGGTGGAAGTGCTCAAGCAGCCGCAGTACATGCCGATGCCCGTCGAGCAGCAGGTGATGATCATCTACGCCGTGACGAACGGCTTCATCGACGATGTGCCGCTCGGCCAGGTGCGCGAGTGGGAGCGCGGCTTCCACGAGTTCATCGCGCGTCAGTATCCGCAGGTCGGCGAAGGCATTCGCACGGGCAAGGTGCTCACGAAGGAGATCGAGGCCGATCTGCGCCGCGGAATCGAGGACTATAAGAAGTCTGCGCCCGCGGCGGCTCCGGCTGGGATCACGAAGGCGGATCGCTAAATGGCCAAGGGCCGTGAGCTGAAAGGTCGCATCAAATCCGTCGAGAACACGCGCAAGATCACGCGCACGATGGAGATGGTCGCGACGTCGAAGATGAAGCGCGCGCAGGATCGCGTGGCGGCGGCGCGTCCGTACGCGCAGGCGCTGCGCGACGTGATCGCGAGCCTGTACTCGTCGGAGTTGGCGGAGCAGTTCCCGCTGCTCCGGCAGCCCACGCACGTGCGTCGTGCGGCCGTGCTGCTCATGACGGCGAACCGCGGCCTCGCCGGCGCATTCAACGCGAATCTGATCAAGGAAGCGCGCGCCACGCTCGCGCGGCTCGACAGCGAAGGCGTCACCGTCGATCTGCACGTGGTCGGCCGTAAGGGCGCCGGCTACTTCCGGTACGTTGGCCGCGCCGTCGCGTCGGCACGCACCGACATCGGCGACCGGCCGAGCGCCGAGGATGCGGCGTCGTTGATCAACGACCTCACCGACGCGTTCGCGCGCGGGGCGATCGATGCGGTGTACGTCATCGCGCCGAGCTTCAAGTCGGTGCTGTCGTCGCCGCCGACCACGACGCAGCTCTTGCCGGTGCAGCCGCCGGAAGCGGGAGCGCTGCAGCGCGACTACATCCTCGCGCCCGATGCGCAGGCGATCCTCGGCGCGCTGCTTCCGCTCTACGTGCGCAACGCCGTGTATCGCGCGCTCGTCGAGATGACGGCCGCGTTCTACGCGTCGCAGCGCACGGCGATGAAGAACGCCACGGACAACGCGTCAGACATGCTCAAGATTCTCGGCCGCACGTACAATCGCGCGCGGCAAGCCACCATCACGCAGGAGATCGCCGAGATCGTCGGCGGCGCTGCGGCGTTGCAAGGATGAGAATAGAGGGTGGAGCGTAGAGAGTGGATACTGCCACTCCCCCAACTCCACTCTCGACTCTCCACTCTCCACTCTCTCGATCTATGGCTACCGCTACCGCAATTCACAACATCGGCAAGATCGTTCAGGTCATCGGCCCGGTGCTCGACGTCGAGTTCGAGGCCGAGCATCTGCCGGAGCTGTACAACGCGCTCGACGTGACGGGCGTCTCGCCGGACGGCGAGCAGATTCACGTCGTCGCCGAAGTGCAGCAGCACATCGGGCGCAACCAGGTGCGCGCGGTCGCCATGTCGTCGACGGACGCCGTGGTGCGCGGCATGGAAGTCGTCGACACCGGCGCGGCGATCTCGGTGCCGGTCGGCGCTCCGGCGCTCGGCCGCATTCTCAACGTGCTCGGCGAGCCGGTGGATAACGGCGCGCCGATCCCGAAGGACGCCGAGCGGTGGCCGATTCACCGCAAGCGCCCCGACTTCGTGAACCTCGAGCCGAAGACAGAAATCTTCGAGACGGGCATCAAGGTCATCGATCTGATCGCCCCGTTCGTGAAGGGCGGCAAGATCGGTCTGTTCGGCGGTGCGGGCGTCGGCAAGACAGTCGTGATCATGGAGCTCATCAACAACGTCGCGAAGGGCCACGGCGGCCGTTCGGTGTTCTGCGGCGTGGGCGAGCGCACGCGCGAAGGCAACGATCTCTATCTCGAGATGAAGGAATCGGGCGTGCTCCCGAACGTGGCGCTCATCTATGGGCAGATGAACGAGCCGCCGGGCGCGCGTCTTCGCGTCGGCCTGTCGGGCCTCACGGTCGCCGAGTACTTCCGCGATCAGGAGAACGCGGACGTGCTCGTGTTCATCGACAACATCTTCCGCTTCACGCAGGCCGGCTCCGAAGTCTCGGCGCTGCTCGGCCGCATGCCGAGCGCGGTGGGATATCAGCCAACGCTCGCCACGGAGATGGGCGACCTGCAGGAGCGCATCACGTCGACGAAGAACGGCTCGATCACGTCGGTGCAGGCCATCTACGTGCCGGCGGACGACATCACCGACCCGGCGCCGGCCACCGCGTTCGCGCATTTGGACGCGACCGTCGTGCTCTCGCGCGCGATCACGGAGCTCGGCATCTACCCGGCGGTCGATCCGCTCGCGTCGTCGTCGCGAATTCTCGACGCGCAGTACATCGGCGCGCGCCACTACAAGGCGGCGACCGAGGTGCAGCGCATTCTGCAGCGCTACAAGGAGCTGCAGGACATCATCGCCATTCTCGGCATGGACGAGCTCTCGGAAGAGGACAAGCGCATCGTCGGCCGGGCGCGCCGCATCCAGCGCTTCATGTCGCAGCCGTTCTCGGTCGCCGAGCAGTTCACCGGCATCCCGGGCAAGTACGTGAAGCTCGAGGAGACGATCTCCTCGTTCGAGCGGCTCGTGGCGGGCGAGTTCGACAGTCTTCCCGAGCAGGCGTTCTTCATGGCCGGCGGCATCGACGACGTCGTGGCCAACGCCAAAAAGCTTCAGGGCTGAGCGGAGTCGCGATGCTGAACGTCTCGGTAATATCGCCCGAAGCGGTGCTGTACGAGGGCACGACGGATTCCGTCGTCGCGCCGGCGTTCGACGGCGAGGTGGGTATCCTCACCGGTCACGCGCCGATGATGACCCTGCTCGGCAAGGGCGTGCTGCGGCTCGGCGGCGATGGCGGGAGCGGCCAGCGGTTCAATGTCGACGGCGGCTTCCTGCAGGTGGTCGACAACACGGTTCGCGTGGTCACGGAGAAGGCGTCGGCCGCGTAAGCGAACTGGCATACTAGAACGCGAAACGGACCGGCGATCGCCGGTCCGTTTCGCGTTCCTGTCGTCTCACGGCCCGACCTGTTCGCGCTTCGGCGTCGTCGTGATCTTGAGGCGCACCGCGCCCGCGGGTGCCGCGACACGTGCGGCGCTGTCGGCCACCGCGCCGAGCTGGCGCGCGACCTCCGGTGCCATCCGACGCGCGACGGCGTCCGCGGCCTCGCGCTTGGCATCCTGGTACCGTCCGAGCGCGATGAGATCGGCGATGAGCCCGGTCTTCGCGACCGGCTGATTGGGCAGCTCGCGAAGACTCTCCTGCAGCTCCGGAAGCGCGAGCGAATCGTAGCCGTGGTCGCGAAGCTGATCGGCGAGGTCGTCGCGGATCCACTGCGGTTGGGGCGAGTACGCGATGGCGCGGCGGTACGCGGCGACGGCGGAGTCGGGCTGCCCCACCTGGAACAGAATCCATCCGAACGCGTGTTGCGCGCGATAGCTCCGCGGCGCCGCGAGCGCGGTGTGATACCAGAGCACCCAGTTGTTCTTGAAATCCTGCTCGCGCGTCGTGGACCGCCAGAGGCCAGCCGCCACGAGTGCGAAGCACGCCGCACGAAGCGCGGGTGTCGCGAGCTTCGCGTCGGGAAGCTCGCTCGCGCACCACGCGAGCGCGCCGCCGATCGCGATGAGAAAACCGATACTCGGCAGAAAGAGCGTGCGTTCGGCGAGCACGATGCCGGTGGGCACGAGCACATTGCTGACCGGCACGAGCGATACGGCGCACCACGCGATGCCGAACGTGATTGCCGGAGCGGCGCGACGGCTCGCCCACGCCACGGTAGCGGCTCCGCAGAGGATGAACGCGCCGAGCATCTCGCGCGCGCCGAAGTGCTTCGACGCGACGATCACATTCGGCGAGTAGTCGATCTGAAGCCGCGCCGGCCACGCGAGCAGCCGGAGCCACTCGGGAATGACCGTGAGCATGGTGAGTGCGCGCCGGCCGGCGCCAAGACCCGCGAGCGCTTCGGCCGTGAACGTGCCGCTGCCGCCGCCCGGGATGACCAACCAGCGGGCGACGAGCATGAGCGCCGCGATCGTCGCGAGCACCGAGTACCCGCGCCAGAGCGCGCGAACGCGCTCCGTCGGCGATGACTGGATGAAGCACAGCTCCGCGGCGATGAGGAGGCCCGGGAGCACGAGCCCCGTTTCCTTGAACAGAGACGCGGCGGCGTAGCTCGCCGCGATGATGATCCAGTCTCGTGGCGAGAGGCCGGCCGAGCGTCGCGCGTCGAGATACCGCACCGTCGCGAGGACGCAGAGGAGCGCGACGATCAGCTCACTCTGATTGACGGCGAGAGCAACGGCTTCGACGTGCACCGGGTGCGCGGCGAAGAGCAGCGCCATGCCGAAGGCGATCGCGGGCGGGAGGACTCGCCGGACCAGCCGCCACGCGACGACGCACACCGCGGCGTAGAGCACGCAGCTCACGAGCCGAAAGAGGAGCGGCGTTCCGGCGCCGATGGCGTTCTCGATCGCGAAGAGCGTGGTGCTCAACGGCCGATAGAGGTCCGCCGGCCACGGCGACGGCCAGTAGGTGCTCGTGAAAAAGCGCGGCCACGCCAGCAGCGCGTGGACGCGCGGGTCGTTCTGAATGATCGAGATGTCGTCGTACGAGAAGTCGTTTCGGAGCCCGACGACGCAGCACGCGAGCGCCAGGCCGGCAAGCGCGAGGGCCGAGGCGGGCGACTCGAGCGGCGACGCGGCGCGGCGGCGCGGCGGGCGAGCGTCATCATCATACTTCAATTTGTGTGATGGCATTCGACAACACTAACAGCGCCGCGCCCGCCGTGCGCGGGGCATCACACAAAGAAAAGGAGCACGCCCGGTCGGGCGTGCTCCCAATCATCGTGCGCCGAACGGATCAGCGTTTCATCGATGTCACGATCTGAATGACGCCGTTCAGGTTTCCGTTGCCGAAGCGCGCCTGCGCCTCGGAGGCCGAGTAGAACTTGAGCTGCATGGCCTGATTCGGCGTGAACTGCTTGAGGACCTCGAGGCCGCCCGCGTGCTGGGTATCCATGTAGACCTGGATGCTGCTGTCCGATTCGTTGCCGGTGACCGACATGCCGGTGTTGTTGCCGACGGCGCCCTGGGTGCGGGGGACGAGCCATTCCGGATGCAGCCGCTGCACGACGTCGTAGAGGGTGGAGACGTCCTGCGCGGCTTTGAGCTCGTCAATCGAGATGGTGTTCCGGTCGCGGCGCGGTGCGCTGGACGCGCTCTTCGCGGCGGGTGCACAGGCGACGGATGCGGCCGCTGTGACGAGTAGGGCGACGCGGCGCATGGTTGCGGCGAACATAACGAGGCTCCGTGCGGGGGTGAACGATCGCGGACGATCTAATAGGATGGGACGGGAATTATCGACATCAGCGGGGGTTGGTGAGGGAAATCGCGCTTAGATCCCTGAATTTCCACAAAATTTCCCTTGCAACCCACCGCGCGCAATCCTACGTTGTCGCGCCCAAAACTCCAAGCGTGTGACGACTCGTCACAGGTATGCGCCGCCATCCAGTCTGGATGTGACGCGTTATCCCGCTGCGGGAGTTCAAGGCACGAACAGCAGGTCAGCGGTCATCCTCAGTTGCCATCTTCAATGATTGCTCGGCCCGTGCCGTTTCCGGGTCGGCGCATCATCTCCATTACAGAGCTGTACCCGAGCATTCACCACTGGTTGATGCTCGGGTAGTGTGCTGCCATTCCGGCTGGCATCTGGTGCGACGCGGTCGCGCGGAGCCGATGGAAAGGCGGTGGCTGGTCGCGACGCAGCGGTCGCGGTGCAGGTGAACGGCAGCGGTACCCATTCCTCATCTTCAGAGAGTGAGATGATCAACATGACCCGTGCTCGAGCGATAGCCGGCGCGCTGTTCGGCGTATTGCTTACCGTGCCATTGGCACGAGCCCAGGCACAGAGCGCGGTGATCACCGGTAAGGTGAACACCGAGTTCGGCCAACCCCTCGAAGGCGCGAACGTCTACATCACCACGATGAACATCTCGGTGGGGACGAACGCGCAGGGCCAGTACACGATCACCGTTCCCTCGGCGCGCGTGAGTGGCCAGCAGGTGGTCCTCAGCGTGCGGTCCTTCGGGTTCGTGCCGCAGACCAAGCCGATCACGATCCGCGCCGGATCGCAGTCGGCCGACTTCTCACTCAAGCAGGACGTCAATCGCCTGCAGGAAGTCGTCGTGACGGGCGTGTCGGCGGGTACGGAGCAGAAGAAGCTCGCGTTCACCGTGGCGCACGTCGACGACAAGGACATGCCGGTTCCCGGCCAGGATCCGCTGCAGGCGCTCCAGGGCAAGGTGCCGGGCGCGCAGATCGCGCAGACGAATGGCCGTCCGGGCGCGTCGCTGTCGATTCTGCTCCGCGGACCACAGTCGATCAACGCGCAGGGCCGCAGCCAGAACCCGCTGTTCATCGTCGACGGTGTCGAGATCAGCGGCGATCTGCCCGATCTCAATCCGCAGGACATCGAGAGCGTCGAGGTCGTGAAGGGAGCCGCCGCCGCGTCATTGTACGGGTCGCGCGCGGGCAACGGCGTCATTCAGATCACGACGAAGAGTGGTGCCAACGGCGGTGAAGGCATTCACTTCAGCGCGCGCGCGGAAGCAGGCGCCGGCGACATCGAGCATCAGTATCCGTTCGAGCAGGACCAGTTCCTGACGATGACGCCGGACGGCAAGAACTTCTGCGTCAAGCAGGGTGGCAACAGCGTCGTCGCGACCTGTCAGATCGCGATCAACTTCGGTCTCGAAGAGCAGCGCGTGAATGAGCTGGGCGGCGTGTTCGCGCTGCAGCCGGCGAACTTCGAACGCGACGGCGGCATCGCCTCGGCGCCGAACAAGATTCTGCTCCGCGGCCTGTTCGCGAATGAGCTGTGGCCCGTGACGTACAACCCGATCTCGCAGGCGACCACGAACGCGCCGAGCCTGAACAGCACGATCGATGCGCAGGGGCACGTGGGCGGGACGACGTTCTTCACGAGCTTCAACAACTACAATCAAGACAATCAGATGCGGTTCATGGACGGGTACAAGCGCAATTCGCTCCGCTTGAACCTCGACCAGAATGTGGGCAGCGCGTGGAGCTTCGGTCTCCGCAGCTACTACGCCGCTTCAGTCGACAACGGCTCGGCCGAAGAAGACGGCGGCAGCCTCTTCTTCCATATCACCCGTTCGCCTGCGGGTGTGAACCTGCTCGGCCGCGATCCGACGTCGGGCCTCTACTACATCCGGTCCAACCCCCTCCAGCAGGGCGGCCAGAACGACAACCCGGTGTACTGGTCGGCGAACGAGATCAGCCGCAACAACAACGAGCGGTTCCTCGGCGATTTCACCTCGAAATGGAGCCCGGTATCGTGGGGCAATCTCGAGGCGAACGTCAGCTTCGACCGCGACGGCGTGACGTACCTGTACGAGCGTGACAAGGGCTTCCGCACGACGGCCGTGTCGAGCTCGACGAACAACGGCCGCATCCAGAATCAGGAAACGCTCAACACGTCGTACAACGGCGACCTGACGGGGACCGCGACGCACAACTTCGGCGATCTCGCCTCGCGCTTGACCGGCCGGTACATCTACGAGCAGCAGGACAACAACAACTTCAGCGCGGCGGGCGGCCAGCTCGCGGCGCCGGGCCTCGTGACGCTGGGCGCCGTGTCGGACAACACGACGATCGGCATCGGCTCGGGCATGTCGACGATTCGCTCGATCGGCATGATGAGCGAGCTCAATCTCGAGTACAAGGATCGCTACATCGTCGACGGCTTGGTCCGTCGCGACGGCAGCTCGCTGTTTGGATCGGCGAACCGCTGGGCCAACTACGGCCGCGCCTCGGCCGCGTGGATCATGTCGGAGGAGCCGTGGTGGTCGTTCGGTGCGATCGACCAGTTCAAGCTCCGCGCGTCGTACGGCACGGCCGGCGGCCGTCCGCAGTTCTCGGCGCAATACGAGACGTTCTCGATCGGTTCGGGCGGCTCGCTCTCGGCGAACCAGCTCGGCAACAAGAACCTCCGTCCCGAGACGGTCGGCGAGGCCGAGTACGGCATCGACGCCGAGATCCTCAATCGGTACGGCTTGACGATCGACTACGCGCAGTCGACCTCGAAGGACCAGATTCTTCCGGTGCCGCCGTCGGTCTCCACGGGCTTCCAGACGCAGTGGCAGAACGCCGGCACGATGCAGAACAAGACGTGGGAAGCCTCGCTGAACGTTCCCGTGCTGCGTCGGCGGAACGGCAGTTGGTCGATGCGCTTCAACTACGACCACAACCGCGCGTACATCACGCAGCTCAATGAGCCGCCGTTCGCGTTCGGCACGGCGGAGCAGGGCGCGGGCAACATGTTCTGGGCCGCACCGGGCGAGCGGTACGGAAACTTCTACGGTCGTGGCTTCGTGACGAGCTGCAGCCAGTTGCCGGATCCGTTCCGGTCGCAGTGCGGCGGTTCGGGCTCGCAGTTCCAGAAGAACAGCGATGGCTTCATCGTGTGGACCGGCGGCCATTCGCTCGGCGAAGGCATCACGAGCAACCTCTGGCAGTCGGGTCTCGTGTCGTGCCTGAAGAACGGCGCCGCGGTGTCGACCTGGGGTGTGAACACGTGCACCGCGCAGGGCGGCACCGTCAACGCGCCATGGGGCACGTCGATCAACTGGGGCACGCCGATCGTGCTGCGCGACGCCACTGGCGCGGCGAACACGCACGTGCTGCTTGGCAACGCGCTGCCGAGCTACCGGTTGTCGAACACGCAGCAGATCAACTACAAGAAGTTCTTCGCCTACGTGCTCTTCGACGGCAGCTTCGGTCGCCGCGTCTTCAACGAAGGCCGTGAGTGGTCGTACGGCGACTTCCAGGTCGCGCAGACGGACCAGGTGAACAAGAGCATCGCGGATGCGAAGCCGATCGGCTACTACTGGCGCACGGGCCCGCAGGAGAGCTCGGGCATCGGCGGCTTCTACGACGCGCTGAACGCGAACAACAACACCGTGGAAGACGCCAGCTTCGTGAAGCTGCGCGAGACGAATCTTTCGTACAACATCGGCGCCGTGCGCGGCTCCGGCGACTGGACGATCTCGCTGATCGGCCGGAACCTGAAGACCTGGACCAAGTACACGGGCTTCGATCCGGAAGTCGGCTACGGCGGCGGCACCAGCGGCTCGGCGCTGATCAACGCGCTCGACGCCTACACCTTCCCACCGCTGCGCACGTTCACCGTCGCACTCTCGACGAAATTCTAACCCACCACGCGGCGTCGGGCTCGCCTTCGGGCGAGTCCGATGCCGGTGCCTGTCTCATCGTAGAGGATATCAAATGAGAAAGTTGGCAACCGGACTCGCGTGGATCGCCGCGTTGACGTCGGTCGCGTGTAAGGACACTCTGAACGCGCCCGACAACAACGCGCCGGATATCGCGCGCTCCTACTCCACCCCGGCGGTGCTCGACCAGCTCATCGCCACGGGCTATGCACAGATTCACCAGGGCGTCTTCAACTCGTCGACGGCGCTCGATCCGCAGATGCAGGTGCTGTCATTCGAGAACTACGCCACGGTGGCGAATTTCGGCATGAACGGGCGCGAGGCGATGCCGCGCAGCCAGATCGACAACAGCCGAAACAACTTCACCTTCGCCGAAGACTTCCGCGATTTCAGCACGATGTCGCAGCAGTCGCGGTACTCGTCGAACTACGTACAGAGCCTCGACGCGCTCACGGCCAAGGGCATTCACCTGGGCAGCCCGACGGGAAACTCGAGCGATGCCACGGTGCTGCCGGCGCAGGACCTCCGGGCGCGTTCATTCGCGTTCTTCGAGAACGGCGTCGCGCTGGGCAACCTGGCGATGGCGTACGATTCGGCGGCGATCGTGACGCCGGCGACGCCGAGCGACGCGGTGCCTCCGCTCAGCTCGCACGTCGACGTGATGAAGACCGCACTTGCGTCGTTCGACACGGCGATCGCGATCGCGAACGATCCGAAGGCTGCCGCAGGCTTCCCGCTGCCGTCGAACTACATCAATCTGGCGAGTGGGACGTACGGCAAAGACCAGTACGTGCGACTAATCCGCTCGTACAAGGCTCGGTTCCGCGCGGGCGTCTCGCGCACGCCGGCCGAGCGCGCGGCGGTCGATTGGGCCTCGGTGATCGCCGACGCGACGAACGGCATTCAGTCGGATCTCGTGATCCAGATCAACGGCTCGGCGGGTTGGGGCTTGAACTGGCTCGGCTCACAGATGTTCGCGTCCAATAGCCAGGGCTGGCACGAGATCTCGCCGATGATCTTCGGTATGGCTGATACCTCCGGCGGTTATGCGTCGTGGATCGGTCAGGCGCTCGGTGCACGCTCGCCGTTCCTGATCAAGACGCCGGATAAGCGGTTCCCGTCCGGCGAGACGCGCGTCGATCAGCAGAACAACTCGCCGAAGACGTGGATCTACTCGAACTACCCGTACATGCGGAATCGCAGCAGCGCCGACCCGCCGGGCGACGGCTGGGGCTCGTCGTTCTACGATTTCTGGCGCTTCAAGGGCATCTTCGACAACAACGGCCAGGGGCCGTGGATCGAGATGTCGAAGGTCGAGATCGACATGCTCGCGGCCGAGGGCTACATCCGAAAGGGTGACTACGCGAGCGCCGCGGCGCTGATCAACAAATCGCGCACGGCCGCCGGCCTCAAGCCGGTGACCGCGACGGCGGACGGTGGCAACACCGGCAGCGCGTGCGTCCCGCTGGTGCCGAACGGCACGGGCGGTGTGAAGTGCGGCGACATCATGGAAGCCATGAAGTGGGAGAAGCGGATGGAGACGGCCTACACCGGCTACGGGCAGTGGTACTTCGATGCTCGCGGCTGGGGCGACCTGCCGGAGGGCACGGCGCTCGAGTGGCCGGTGCCGTACCAGGAGATGGATGCGCGCGCGCATCCGTTCTACAACCTCGGCGGCGTCGGCGGATCGTCGGCCGCCGCCAAGGGCACGTACGGATTCTAAGGATTTGAATGAGCGTTTCTGAACTACCGTCGCGGGACCGGGGCGAGCGATCGTTCCGGTTTCGCCGGCGGAGAGCCGTGGGGCTGGTGCTGGGGGCGGTGCTGGTGGTCAACGTCGGATGCTACACGTACTCGCCGTTGATCGATACGCGGCCGCTGCCGGGCCAGCAGGTGTCGTTGGAGTTGTCCGATCAGGGACGCGCCGCGCTCGGCGGCCAGTTGGGACCGGGCGTCCTGCGGGTCGAAGGAACGCTGGAATCAGTGCAGAACGATCAGTACACCGTGAGTGTGAGCCGGGTCGCCACGATCAGCGGCGGCACGGCAAACTGGGGAGGAGAGCACGTGACCATTCCCGTGAACGATGTCGCGAGTGCCGGACTGCGCACGCTGTCGCGCGGTCGCACGGCGCTGCTGGCAGGCGCCATCGCGGTGGGAGTGGGCGCGTTCGTCGCGACCCGGGGCCTGTTTGGCGGCGGTTTTCAGCCGGCGACCGATACGGGCAGAACTCCGGTGGGTAGTGATCGTATCCCGTATTGAAACGTCTTCATCTCGCTTCTTGTATGAACCTCTCGTCGGAGTCGATCAGAATGAGATTGCAGCGAATCGCGCTGCTGAGCGCCGTCGGACTCGCGTTGACGGCCTGCTCCAGCGACACAGGTCCCACGGTGACGGATCTCCCGGCGGCGGCGTCCGTCCGGTATATCGAAGCCGTTCCGGACACGAACAAGACGGATCTCAAGTTCGTCGATCAGATCAAGGGATCGCCGTACTTCGGCCAACTCGCGTTCCGCGACATTTCGGCCTACGAGCCGGTCGCGCCCGGCGCACGCCACATTCGCATCTTCGCGGTCGATCCAGCGATCGACGCCAATACCTCGAATGAGGCGAACATCAACGTCGTCTCGCAGGTCTTCGTCGACACGACGATCACCTTCGAGGCGAACAAGTTCTACACGATCATCCACGTCGGCTACGCGCGAACCGGCTCGTCGCCGAAGCAGCATCTGGTCGTGTTGACCGATGATCAATCGGCCGTTCCCTCGTCGTCGCAGATCGCGGTGCGCGTGATCAACACCGCGCCGACGCTTGCGAGCGCCGACGTCTACAACGGCACGTCCGCCTCGGGTGCCGCGCTCTTCACGGGCGTGGCGTTCGGCACGAGCTCGGCGTACAAGCTCCTCAGCACGGGCACGGTGACGTTCACCGCCACCGCGTCGGGTTCGTCGACGGTCGCGGCAACGGCGGCCGCGCCGGCCGGAGCACCGCCGGCTACGGTCTCGCAGAGCGCGCTGGGCGGCTACTCGATTGGCGGCAGCATGTTGACGGCCTTCATTTTCCCGGCTTCCGTGAAGGGCAGCCTCGCGGCGTCCAACACGGCCACGTCGGTGAAGTGGATGCAGGACAACTTCCCGCAGACGCCGGGCGCCTGAGCCTCGCCTCAGCGGTATGAGAAAAAGGGCGTGCGCTTCGGCGCACGCCCTTTTTTTTTGGTATTAGCGAACGCTCAATTCGGCGTGCCGGGCACCCGGCTCCAGATCACGATCGTTCCGCACGTGTACCGCGATGACGTCTGCGCGAACTCGAGCGGCGTCGACGCCGGGCCCGAGTAAAGCTCGATTCCCTCGACGTCCGTCGCCGGGAAATCGTCGATCTCGGCATTCGTCACGCGCCGGCCATCGATCCAGTACTGCGGCGGGCAATCGATCGGCTTCGAGTTGCTGAGATCGAACCGGATGCCCTGCCGCGCCGTCCCCGCGCGGACCACCCGAATTCCCGGGAGATCGCGCAACACGTCGCTCAACGTATTGGTGTGGCGTGCTTCGATGTCCTCGCGGGTGATGAACATGCCATAGCCTTTCGAGCGGCGCCGGTAAAAGCCCTCGAGGTCCTTGTAGCGCCGCTCGAGCGAGGCGTCCGTGCGCATTGCCTCGAGGAGCGGCGCGCTCTGCGGCATGGTCACGTTCACGCTGTCGACCTCCGCGGGGTGAAGCGTGAAATCGAACTGCTGCGGCTCGAACCCGAAGCGCTTGATCTTCACCGTGATCGGGGTCGGAGCGAGCGAGCGAAGCGCGAACCACCCGCTGTCGTTCGTTCGCCCGGACGCGACGACGCGGAGGAGTTCGTGTGCCGAGGCGATCGGCGCCACGACGTCGATCTGCGCGTTGGCGACCGGAGTGCCCGACGAGTCGCGAATCCACCCGACGATCGCCGCATTGTGCTGCTGCGCGCCCGCCACGGCCGCGGCGAGCGGGATGACAGCCATCGAGCGCTTGATCAGGCGGAGCATGGGAGGCCCGTGGTGGGGTGGGCAGGCTGCACGTTGACGTTGCGGCAGAGCGCGGTCAAGTGGATCGGGCGAGCCGTACCCCCCGGCGCGGACTTTCGCGCGCCGCGATCGACGTGCACGATGCTTGCCCTCCGCTGCGCCGGCCTAGGAGGAAATCACGAATGCGGACGATTGGTTTCGGCTTGGGCATCGCGGCGGCGCTCGCGACTGCCTCGCTGGGTGGTGCGATCGC
This sequence comes from Gemmatimonadaceae bacterium, assembly GCA_025934775.1. Classification (GTDB taxonomy): domain Bacteria; phylum Gemmatimonadota; class Gemmatimonadetes; order Gemmatimonadales; family Gemmatimonadaceae; genus JAQBQB01. The sequence continues at coordinate 54,499 of JAICWO010000011.1, forward strand.
GCACGCACAGATGCCGGGTGCGCCGGTGCTCCAGAACGTCTGGGCGACGCCGGGGATCGTTGGCGCGCTGGACATCGCCGGCGGGGCGGACGGCTCCCTCTATGCCGGCGCGGTGTCCTGGACGCCGGCGTCCGGGCGGTTTGAGGTGAGCGGGGGCGGCGGCTACCGAACGCGCACCGGCGTCACGAGCGGCGGCGTGTACGGGCTTCGTGTCGCGATGCCGTTCGGCGGAGCGTCGAGCTCGTTCGGCTTCGCCGGTTTCGCGGGGATCGGCGGCGGGGCGGCGAGTGTGTCGCACACGCGGGTGAGCTGCGCGACGGTGCCGGGAGCGACGGGGTGTACGACGCTACCGCTGCCCGACTCCGTCACGATCGACTCCACCGCGAGCACGACGGAGGTGCCCGTGGGGGTGGCAATTGGCTGGCGACACGTCGTTGGCGCGACGCACGGGGTGTCTGTCTACGCCACACCTGCGTACGTTTTCTACAGCGGCCTTGCCAAACGCACCGGTCTCTTCCGCGCTGCAATCGGCGCCGATTTCGGGATCACGCCGCGAATCGGCGCGACCGCGGGAATCGAGTTCGGCGCCACCCGGCCCCGCGGCTTCGGGGGGCCGAGCGGATCGGTGTACGGAGTGGGCGTCGCCTACGCGTTCGGAGCGCGGTAACTGGCTCGTGACTTGCTTTTTCCTGGCGAGATAGCGCGCAAGCCACGGGGGCGGGAAGCGCGCTCGAGTACCAGGGGACCAAAGGCAGTCCGATGGCGACGAGCAAAAAACCGCCAATCATGGTGGTCGACGATAACCAGGACAACGCCGAGATCATTCGGCAGTATCTGGAGATTCGGGGATATCCAATCACGGTCGCTCACAGCGGCGACGAGGCGCTCGCGCTGTTCGAGACGGTGCGGCCGGCGCTCGTGCTGCTCGACGTCATGATGCCCGGCCGCGATGGCTGGGAAGTCTGCCGTCTCATGAAGCAGCATCCGACGCTCGGCCGCTCGGTGCGCATCATCATGGTCACCGCGCTCGACGAATGGCAGGACAAGCGCGAAGCCTTGCAGACGGGAGCCGACGACTACGTCGAGAAGCCGTTCGACCTGCCGACGCTCGCCGCGACGGTGCAGCGCAATCTCGACATGCAGCAGGCCAAGGCGTCGTGATCGCGCGAGACAGGAGCGGTTGATCGTGTGAGCGACTCGATCCTGCTCACGGACTCCAATCATCCCTCGGTCGACGAAGCGTTGTTGCAGCTCGAAGGCTGGGAGCTTGCGCGCGTGTCCAGCGCGGAGCTCGCCGAGGCGGCTGGTACGCGCGCCGGCGTACGCGCGGTGATCGTGTCGTCCAACGATCCGGCCGTGTTACGGTCGGTCGTCGAACGCGCGCACGAGTGCGGAATCTCGGTCGTCGTCGCCTGCGACGACGACGCGGCGCGCCGCCGCGCGATCGAGCTCAAGGCCGAGGAGTGGTACCGATCGCCAGCCGTGCCGGAAGAGATCGCGCAGCGGGTGCGCGGCGCGGTGGCGCGCGGTCAGCCGATGACCGCCGCGAACGCGGACCGCGTCGAGCGCGTGGAGTACGAGCAGATGCTGCACGATTCGCTCACCGGGTTGCCCACGCTGCCCGTGGTGATCGAGCGCTCGCGCAACCTGTTCAAGGAGCGCGGTGAGCTGGTCGTGCTCTATCTGAACTTCGTCCGCTACTCCAAGATCGAGGAGATCTACGGCTGGGAGAAGCTCGACGCCGTGCTCGAGACGACAGCGGCCGCGGTCCGCGAGTTCCTCGACGACACGGCGCTCAGCACGTCGCGCGTGATGGTGAGCTTCACCAACGACGACGACTTCATCTTCTTCCACGTGCCCGCGGCCGGTGTCGCGGCGGCCACTGAGAACGAGATCACCGACATGGTGGCGCGGCTGCAGCGCCACGTCGGCGGCCGCATCGAGGCGCAGCACGGCGAAGACATCGCGGCGCTGTTCGACATCTACGTCGGACGCGCACACGTCTACTACGATCCCAAGATCCGCGTCGAGCGGTTGATCTACCGCGGCATCCGGGAGGCCGCGAACGCGTCGCGTTCGATCGAGGAGCGCGAGCGGGCGCGCCGCGTGGCGGATCTCCGATCCAGCCTGCGCGATCGCGGCGTCTACGTCGACTACCATCCAATCGTCCTCGCCGACAGCAAGGAGATCTTCGGCTACGAGGCGCTCGCGCGGGGCGTGATGCGCAGCCTGCGGAGCCCGGAGGTCATGTTCGACGTCGCCGCGGAGGCGGACCTCGTCTGGGAGTTGAGCCGGCTCTGTCGCGCGCGCGCGATCGAAGGGATGGACTCGCGGCTGCACGGCAACGAGCTGCTGTTCCTCAACGTCGATCCACACGACTTCAGCGATCCCGCGTTCAACGAGAACGAGGTGAAGACGCCCGAGCGCGTCGTCATCGAGATCACGGAGCGGACGGCGATCAAGGACTATCCGAAATTTCGCGAGCGGCTGCGCGCGTTTCGCGAGCGCGGCTTTCGGTTCGCCGTGGACGACGCGGGCAGCGGCTACGCCGGCCTGGGCTCGATCGCGAACCTCGAGCCGGACTTCATCAAGCTCGACATCTCGCTCATCAACGCGATCGATACGAACTTCATCAAGCAGAACCTGGTCGCCACGATGGTGAAGTTCGCGAACGACCACGGCGCGATGGTGATCGCCGAAGGCGTGGAGCGCGCCGAAGAGTTCAAGGCCGTTCGCGAGCTCGGCGTCCATCTCGTGCAGGGATTTTTTCTGCATCGTCCGTCGCACGGGCCGCTCCCGGCGCCGCTGGCGGCCGTGCGCCGCTGACCGTCAGCGCAGCAGCCGGTCCACCAGCGCGAACGACCGCTCCGCCGCCCCGATGCCGCTGCGAACGAGCGCCCGCGCGTAATCGCCGGCGTCGCGCCGCGCCGCCGGCTCGACGAGCCACTGGCGGAGGCGCCGCAGCACCTCCGCTTCGTTGCCGACCGACGCGCCGCCGCCCCGCTGCGCCAGCAGCGCGGCGTCGCGGCTGTTCTCGTGCTTCGGCCCTAAGAGCACGGGCGCGGCGAACGCCGCCGGCTCGAGCACGGAGTGCAGGCCCGCCGCATGAAAGCCGCCGCCGACGAAGGCGGCATCCGCGAGCGCATACAGGTCGCCGAGGACTCCAACCCGGTCGACGAGCACGACGTCCGCCGTACCGGACTGCTCGTCGTCGAGGCGCGCGAGCGTCAATCTCGCGCCGCGAGCCCACTCGACGATATGCGCATTGTGCTCGGCGGTCGGTTCGTGCGGAGCTATGATGATTCTCATATCGACGCCCTCCGCCCGGAGCGCGGCGATCGCCGGCAGCAGCACGGCTTCATCCGGGGGCCACGTGGATCCCGCGACCAGCGTGGGGCGGGCGCTCTGCAACCGCTGCATCACCGGCGAGGAACGATCGACGCGCTGCGCGCGAAGCCACACCTGGTCGTAGCGCGTATCGCCGGTCACGGTGATCACGTTGGACCGGACGCCGAGCTGCACGAGGCGGTCGGCGTCCGCGTCGTCGATCGCGCCGACGACTTCGAGCGCGGCGTACGCGTCGCGCAGCAGCGCCGACGCGGTCCGCGATCGACGCGACGAGCCGCGTGCGAGGGTCGCGCTGATCAAGCCGAGGCGTACGCCGCGCGCGCGCGCGGCGTGCGTGATGACCGGCCACACGTCGAGCTTGGAGAAGACGAGCGCCGTGGGCGCGAGCGCCACCAACGCGACGTCGGCGTCGCCCGGCGTATCGAACGGCAGGTAATCCTGAAAGTCGACGTCGAGTCCGCGCGCGAACGCCTTCGCGCTCGGCGAGTAATGCGTGTACGCGAGCTGAAGCTCGGGGCGCCGCTCGCGCGCCAGCTCGAGCACCGGTCTCGCCTGCAACCCTTCGCCGACGGACGGCGCATGCATCCAGAGCAGGGGACGCCGCGGGTCGCGCGTGGAGTGCCCCCACACGCGATATCGTTCGCGAATCCCGCGGCGCGCGCGGAGCGTGCGCAGGAGCTTGGAATCGCTATTTGGCGCGACGACCGCCGCGCCGCGCGCCAACTGCCCGAGCGCGCGGTATCCGAGTTGGACGGCGAATCGCACGTTCGGGCGACGCTATTTCTTCGCGCCGCTCACCTTCGCGAGCGCCGCGTCGAGAGCCGCCGGGACGTTGGCATCAGCGCCGTCGAGCGTGGTGCTCGTGCCGCCGCCGATCACCCAGAACGTCGGCGTGGAGTTCACGCCCGTGGAGCTGGCGCGGTCGTGGTCCGCCTGCACGAGCGGTCGCGTGAGGTGCTTCGTCACGCACTCGCGCCAGAGCGGCATGTTCACGCCGGCGGCGGTGGCCAGCGAATCGAACACCGGCTGTGGACTCGGCAGCGATTCCCAGTGCGGCTGCGTCGCGAACAGCGCGTCGTGCATGGGCCAGAATTTGTTCTGGACGGAGGCGCACATCGCCGCTTCGGCCGCCGGCACCGCGTACGGATGCATGCTGAGCGGCATGTTCAGAAACGCGAGGCGCACCTTTCCCGTAGTGACGTAGTCGGCCATCACCTTGGCGAACGACGCGTCGTGCCATTGTTTACAGAATGGGCATTGGAAATCGCTCACCATGATCAGCCAGACTTTCGCGGTGCTGTCGCCGAGGATGCGGCCGCGGTCCGCGCGGTCGCTGATCGTGTCGTGCAGCGTCGAGGCCAGCGTGCCGGAGGCCGTGGCGGCCGCGGGCGCCACGGGTGCGGACTTCGTGCCGGTGTCGGATTTGGGAGCGCCATCGGCACGCGTGCATGCGGCGATCAGCGCGCCCATCGTGAAAATCTGGGCGAGTGTGTGGGGCATTGGTCCGGAGGAATGCGTTCGGGGCCGGGGCCAGAGCTGGTTCATGGAAAGGTACGTCCGCACCGTCGGGGTTACAAATCCTTGTGCGGCAACACGAAAGGACGAGCGCTGATGCAAACCAACACGCCGCGCGCCGCGTTAGCGGGCTCCGCATGAGGCATACGAATTGCACCCCGCAGCGGCGGCCGTGCCGTCGCTCGCGACGCGCGGTGATCCACGCCCGGAAATCACGCCACCATGCGCATGTCCGTGACTTGGTACAGCGAGTCGGGTCCGATCATGCTGCTGCTGGCCGTGATCGGCCTGTTGGGACTGATCCTCATCGTCGAGCGGCTGTACGTGATCGTGGTTCGCTCGAAGAACAACGCTCGCCATTACATCGAGCGAACCATTCAGCTCGTGCGCAGCGGCAAGGTCGAAGAAGCGATCAAGCTGTGTGCGAGCTCGCCCGCGGCGATTCCGGACATCGGGTTGGTCATCCTGCGCAGCCGCGCGCCGGAAGAGCGCGATCTGCAAACGGTCGCCGATGCGGCCGCGCTGTTCATCCTCCCAAAGCTCACGCGGCGACTTTCGTATTTTCGTACGCTCTCCGCGGTCGCGATCATGCTCGGCCTGCTCGGCGCCTTCGGCGTCGTTCGCAAGGCGCTCACGACCAATACCGGCGCGGCGGCGCTCCCCCCGCTCGCGTATGCGTTGGATCCGCTCGCGGTCGGAGTCGCGATCGCGATCGTACTGACGCTCGCGCATGGCTATCTCGCCAGCCAGGCGGAGTCGATCACGAGCGACATCGGAGAATTTTCGGCGCGCCTGGTCAACGCGCTCTCCAATCGGCCGGACGTCCGCCTCGGGCATCGTTGATCGCGGCGCACACGCGCTTCCGTCCAGAGGCTGTGCGACGTAGCGTTCAATCGCGGCCAGTGTAATGGCCGATTCCCTCTCCCCGCTCCCGCACACCACCGTGTCGTCCCGCGTCCTCGCGCTGCTCTCCGCGGCGCTGGTCATCGTTGCGGCGCCGCTTCACGCGCAGGGACTGCAGATCCCCGCGCCCGTCGGCTACGTCAATGATTTCGCGCACGTGATTCCGGCGGCGAACGCCGGCACGATCGGGCGCATCATCGATGACGTGCGCGAGAAATCTGGGGGCGAGATCGTCGTCGTGACGCTGCCCGATCTGGGCGGCCGGCCGATCGAAGAGGTCGGGCTCAACATCGGCCGACAGTGGAAGGTCGGCAAGAATGCGAAGCCCGGCGATCCGGCGCGCAACACGGGCGTCATCATCCTCGTCGTGCCGAAGGAGACGAGCGCGGATGGGCGCGGCCACATTCGCATCGAGACCGGCTACGGCGCGGAAGGGTTCATCACCGATGCGACAACGGGTGAGATCCGCGACGAAGTCGTTCCGTATTTCGCGCGTCGCGACTATGGCGACGGGATCGAGCTCGCGACGCTGCGCGTCGCGCAGCGGTTTGCGGGCGAATTCAATTTCCAGATCGATACGAGCTTTCAGGCGCCGCCGCCGCCGCAACCGCAGCGCGGTGGAAACAGCGGCGGCGGAGGCATTCCGCCGTTCGTGTGGCTCGTGCTCCTGTTCGTGATTCTCTCCCTGCTCGGGGGCCGGCGTCGCGGCGGCTGTCTGCCGATCTTCATTCCATTCGGGGGGGGAGGCGGGTGGGGCGGCGGAGGTTTCGGTGGCGGCGGCGGGTTTGGTGGCGGTGGCGGGTTTGGCGGCTTCGGTGGTGGCGGAGGTTTCGGCGGCGGCGGCTCCAGCGGATCTTGGTGATGCCATGGCACGAATGACACTCGATGATCTCGTCTCACAGCTCCGCGCCGCGTTCGGCCCGGCGCTCAGGTCCGTGGTGCTCTACGGCTCCGCGGCGGTTGGACAAACGATCGCCAAGAAGCCCGATTACAACGTGCTCGTGATCGTCGATGATCTCGACGTGACGCGGCTCACCGCGGCCTCGGCAACGGCGCGCGCTTGGTCGGAGGCGGGCAACCCCGCGCCGCTCACGATGACGACCAATGAGTGGCGCGGCTCGTCGGACATCTTTCCGATGGAATACGCCGACGTGCTCGATCGACACAAAGTCCTCTTCGGCGAACCGCCGTTCGACGGCATTCGCGTCGACGTGCACGACCTGCGATTGCAGCTCGAGCAGGAGGCGATGGGAAAGCTGTTGCGATTGCGGCAAGGCATTCTCGCCGCCGGCAATGACGATGGCCGCCAGCGCGAGCTGCTCGAGGCATCCGCGAGCACGATCATGGCGATCTTCCGCGCGTTCCTTCGGCTGCACGGCATCAAGCCGCCCGGCGACTCTCCGGACGTCGTTCGCGCGGTGGCGGAACGCGCCGGCTTCGAGCCGGATGCGTTCCTGCGCGTGCTCTCGCACAATCGCCGCGAGCGCGAGATCTCGAAGGGCGAGGTCGTCGACGTGCTCGCCGGCTATCTCGCGGGTATGGGACAGCTCGTTCGCTACCTGGACGGCTACGTCGTGACCGGCTGACTGTCACCTTTACGGCGATTTCACGTAGTGTCATCGTCGGATCTTTCTTTTACTCGAGGATAGCCATGAAACGCTGGCTCGCTCTCCTGCTGCTGCTCCCGATGACGGCGTGCGGATACAATCGCATCCAGTCGCTCGACGAGGCGGCCGCGTCCGCGCAGAGTCAGATCGAAGTGCAGCTCCAGCGCCGCGCGGATCTGATCCCGAACCTGGTGAACACGGTCAAGGGCTACGCGCGGCACGAGCAGGACGTGCTCACGCAGGTCACGCAGGCGCGCGCGGGTCTCGTCGGCGCGATTCAGTCGCACGACGCGGAGCAGATGGCGAACGCGAACGCGCAGCTCTCGAGCACCCTCGGCCGCCTGATGGTCACCGTCGAGGCGTACCCGAATCTGAAGGCGGATCAGAGCTTCATTCGCTTGCAGGACGAGCTCACGGGCACGGAGAATCGCATCGCGGTCTCGCGCAACGACTACAACCAGGCGGTGAACGCCTACAACGCGTACATCCGCCAGTTCCCGGTGGTGGTCACCGCGAAGGTGACGGGCGCCAAAGCGCGCAAATACTTCACCGCGACCAACGCGGCGGAGTCCGGGCCGCCGACGGTGGATTTCTCGAAACCGCCTGCGCCGGCGACGAAGAGTCCGTGATGTAGCGGTGAGGATCTTTAGAAAACCCTCGGGATGCTTCAGGATCGAAGCGTCCCGAGGGTTTTTTCAAAATCATCATCACGTTATCTGCCGCCGTCTCCGCGCCGTTCCGCAACATCCGGCCGTTCTCCGCCGCCTGCCGTTAGTCCGCGCTCACGGCTTCTCCGTGGCCGGCTTCGGAAACAGTGGCGCGCCCTTCGACACGCGCCAGCCGGTCACATCGAGTGCCGCGACGTTCGCGAAACGCTGATCGCGCACCTCGCCCGGGCCGCCGAGCTGCGCCCACAATTCCTGGCACTTGCTGGGCATGAACGGCGAGAGGTGGATCGCGTGCCGCGCGAGCTGGCGCACGATCGCGGCGAGCACGCCTTCCAGCCCCGCGCGCGCCTCCGGCATCTTCGCGAGCGCCCACGGCTGGTTCAACTGCACGTACTCATTGCCGCGTGCGACGCACATGATGACGCGTTTCACCGCGTCGTGCAGTAGGAATCCACGGGTCCCGTCGATGGCCGTGTGATACTCGACGAGATCCGCGGCATCGTCGCGATCGAGCTCGTTCGGCGCGCCGCGCGGCACCACGCCGTCGCAATACTTCTCGACCATCGCGATCGCGCGGCTCGCGAGGTTGCCGAGCGCGTTGGCGAGGTCCGCGGTGTACCGCTCGTCGAAGCGCTCGTACGAGAAGCTCCCGTCGGCGTCGAACGGCACTTCGCGCATCAGGAAATATCGAAATGCGTCGGCGCCATAGCGGTCGATCGTCTCGTCGAGGTCGAGCCGCACGCCCGATGACTTGCTGAACCGCTCGCCGGCGAGCAGCACGAAGCCGTGCGCCCAGACTCGCTCCGGCAGCGGGATCTCTGCCGCCTGCAGCATCGCCGGCCAGATCACCGTGTGCAGCCGCGTGATGTCCTTGCCGATCACGTGCAGGTCGGCGGGCCAGAGGTCGCGATAGCCGGCCTCCGGAAAGCCGGTGGCGGTGAGATAATTGGGCAGCGCGTCGAACCAGACCCACGTGCCTTGCTGTTCACCCGAGGGCAGCCCGATCGGGAACGGAATCGCCCACGAGAGGCGGGAGCGCGTGACGGAGATGTCCTCGAGGCCCTGGTCGAGCAGCGCGAGGATCTCGTTGCGCCGGGTGTCGGGCTGGAGGAAGTCCGGCCGCTCGTCGAAGAGCGCGCGGAGGAAGCCGGCGTACCGCGTCAGCCGGAAGAACCAGTTGCGCTCCGTCGTCCACTGCAGCTCGCGCGTGGGGTGGAGCACGCATCTCCCATCGACGATCTCGTTCTCGCGCTTGAACAGCTCGCAGCCCACGCAATACCAACCCTCATATGACTGTTCGTAAAAGTCGTCGGGATGGTTCTCGTGGATGCGCTCGATCAGCGCGCGCACGCCGCGCTTGTGCGGCTCGTCGGTCGTGCGGATGAACTGGTCGTACGAGATCGACAGCCGCTGCCACATCCGCTCGAAGCCGCGCGCGATCTGATCGACGAACTCCTTCGGCGAGACGCCGCGGTCCGCCGCGGCCTGCGCGACTTTCTGTCCGTGCTCGTCCAGGCCGGTGAGAAAATGCACGTCGTCGCCGCGCAGCCGGCGATACCGGGCGATCACGTCGGCGCCGATCTTCTCGTACGCGTGGCCGATGTGCGGCTCGCCGTTCGCGTAGTCGATCGCCGTCGTCAGATAGTACTTGCCCACTTACGATTCGCCTCCGCCGCCGGCCGCTGAGTCGTCGCGCGGTTTGTTGCCTGGTCGATTCCGCCGCCCGCCGCGACGCCCGCGCCGCCGGTGCGGACGCCGCTCGCGGTCGTCGCCTTCCGCCTTCGGTTCCTCCCCCGCGGCCGTCGTCTCGATCACTTCGTCCTCTTCGAGCGAATCCTCGTCGGGCGCGACGTCGTCGACGATGTCGGGCTCCGGGGACGGCGGCTCCTTCACGCTCGCGAGCGCCGGCAGCGGAGCGCCGACCGCCTCGGTTTCCTCTCGAAGCTCGAGGAGCGAAAGCGTGCGCACCTCGCCGTCCTCACCGCGCAGCGCGACGCGTTCGCGAAAGATGTCGTTCGCGAGAATCTTCTCCTCGCCGCGCTTGGTCTTGATGACCTTGCCCTCTTTCGGAAATCGCTTGCGGCTCTGCACGTAGAATTCGTGCTCGTAGCGGAGGCAGCACATGAGCCGGCCGCATGCGCCCGAGATCTGCGACGGATTGAGCGACAGCCGCTGATCCTTCGCCACGCCCAGGTTCACGGGCCGGAGCTCGGGCAGCCACGACGACGAACAGTACCGGCGGCCGCAGCGGCCGATGCCGTCGAGGCGCTTCGCCTCGTCGCGCACGCCGATCTGCTTCAGCTCGATGCGGGTGCGGAACATCGACGCGAGCTCGCGGACGAGCGTACGAAAATCGACGCGCTTCTCGGCCGTGAAATAGAGCGTGAGCTTCTTGCGATCCCACTGCCACTCGGCGTCGGAGAGTTTCATGACCAATCCGTTCGCCTTGACGCGCTCCATCGCGCGGCGGCGCGCGTCTTCGTCCTGCGCGCGCACTTCCTTCGCTCGGACAATCTCTTCGTCGAGCGCCAGGCGCCGCGCTTTCTTCGTCGTGCCCGCGGCGCCGTAGCCGTGCGGCGTTCCGGCGTTGCGCTGCGACGCGAGCTCGCCAATCGAATGCACGACGCCGAGATCTTCCCCGCGGTCGGCGTCGACGATCACCGACGCTTTGAGCGGCGGCGGCTCGTCGGACTCCCAGAGGAAGAAGTCCTTTCGGTTGCCCTTGAAGGCGACTTCGATGAGGTGCGTCACACTACTCGAGGAACTGCCCCATGCGTAGGAATTTCTCGCGGCGCCGGCGCACGAGCTTGTCCGGCTTGTAGCGCCGCAGCTCCTCGATCTGGCGCGCGAGCGTGTCGTGCACCGCTTGCGCGGTCGTCTCGTGGTTCGCGTGCGCGCCGCCGGGCGGCTCGGGAATGATCTCGTCGATCACGCGGAGCTCGAGTAGATCCTGCGCCGTGATGCGGAGCGCGGCCGCCGCCTTCTCGCGCATCTCCTGACTCTTGCCGTCCTTCCACAGAATGGCCGCGCACCCCTCGACGGTGATCACCGAATAGACCGCGTTCTCCAGCATGTTCGTGCGGTCGGCGATGCCCAACGCCAGCGCGCCGCCCGAACCGCCCTCGCCGATCACGGTCGCGATGATCGGCACTTCGAGGCGGCTCATCTCGAACAGGTTGCGCGCGATCGCCTCGGACTGTCCGCGTTCCTCGGCGCCCAATCCCGCCCACGCACCCATCGTGTCGATGAACGTGATCACCGGCACGTGGAACTTCTCGGCCAGCTTCATCAGCCGGAGCGCTTTGCGATAGCCCTCCGGGTGCGGCATGCCAAAGTTGCGCTTGAGGATTTCCTTGGTGTCGCGGCCGCGCTGATGCCCGATGACCATCACGGTTTCGCCTTCGAGCCGCGCCCAACCGCCGACGATCGCCGCGTCTTCGCGGAACGCGCGGTCGCCGTGCAGCTCGATGAAATCCGTGAAGACCAACTGCAGGTAGTCCAGTGTGAACGGCCGCTTCGCGCTGCGCGCCACCTGCACGCGCTGCCACGGCGAGAGATTTTTATAAATCTCATCGCGCAGCTCGGCGAGCTTCTTCTGAAGCGGCTCGATCTCCTGATCGACGTCGAGCTGCTGGCCGCCGGCGAGCCGCTTCAGCTCGTCGATCTGTTTCTCCAGCTCGACGATCGGCTTTTCGAATTCGAGCGTTACGGAAGTTCCCACGTCAGCTCCCCCCTCCAACGCCGCGGACGAGACGAACGCGATCGGCGCCGAGCAGTGCGCGCAAATCCGTGAGCGCCGCCTGCGATGCGGCGATCCTCAAGGACCGCGACCGCAGCTTGGCGCGCGTTCCGTTGCCATCACTCCAATGCACCTCGAGCGGCGGCGATGATGCACCCGCCGTCGCGTGCGACTCGACGACCGATCGCACGTCCCGCATCACGTCCGGCGTCAAGCCGTCGTCCGTCGTGAGATCGATCGATACCGCTACGTCTCCCTTCAACCGCTTTTCGATGAACGGCTCGATCGACTCCACGATGAACGTCGGATTCTCCACGTCCTGATCGCGGCGCGAGTAGCTGCCCTTCATCAACACCGGCACGTCGGTCTTCACCCGGTCGCCCAACATCGTCCAGGCTTCGGGGAAGACCAGAACTTCGGAAGATCCAGAAAAATCCTCGACTGTCAACCGCGCGAACTCGGCGCCCGAGCGTTTGCTGATCTGCCGCTTGATCGCCGTGACCACCACCCCCAGCGCCACCGGATCCGACGTCCACGACCCCAGCTGAGACACGGTGTGCGTCGCGAACAGTTCGCACTCCAGCCGGAACGGCTCGAGCGGGTGACCCGAAATGTAGAAGCCGAGAATCTCTTTTTCCTTCGTCAATCGGTCGGAATCGCTCAGCGGCGGCATGTTCGGCAGCACCCGCGGCGCCTGCACGCTCGTCGAGTCATCCGCCCCGCCCAAGAGCGAAAACTGTCCGACCGCGGCTTCCTGCTGTTTGAGCGACGCCTCTTGAAGCGCGCTGTCGAGCACGGCGCCGAACTGCGCGCGGTGCCCCCCCAGGTTGTCGAGCGCGCCGGAGAAAATGAGCGCCTCGAACACCCGCTTGTTGCAGAGACGCAGGTCCACGCGATCGCAGAGGTCATGGAACGACGCGAACGGACGCTCCGCGCGTGCGGCCAGAATGGAATCGATCGCCGAACGTCCCACGTTGCGAATCGCGCCCAGGCCGAACCGGATGCGCTTCTCCCCGACGACGGTGAACTTGTACCCGGATTCGTTCACGTCGGGCGCGAGCACTTCGATCCCGAGCTCGCGCGCTTCGTTGATGAACTTGACCACGCTGTCCGTGTCGCCGATCGACGACGACATGAGCGCCGCCATGAACTCAGCGGGGTAGTGCGCCTTGAGCCACGCGGTCTGATACGAGACGACGGAGTACGCGACCGCGTGTGATTTGTTGAAGCCATAGCGGCCGAACGTCTCGATCTGTCCCGCGAGCTCCTCGATGATCCTGCGATCGAAGCCACGCGCGACGGATTTCTCCACGAACTTGCCGAGCTCCTGCTTGATCAACTCGGCATCCTTCTTACCCACCGCTTTGCGCAGCACGTCGGCTTCGGCGAGCGAGATGCCCGCGAGCACCTGCGCCACACGCATCACCTGTTCCTGGTAGGTGATGACGCCGTACGTGTTGTTGAGGATCGGCTCCAGCTCGGGGAGCGCGTACGCCACCGGCTCCTCGCCGCGCTTGCGTCGCTGATACAGCCGGTGCGTGCCCGCGTCGAGCGGGCCGGGGCGCATCAGCGCGTTCGCCGCCACGAGATCGTCGAAGCGGTCGCAGCGCATGCCGCGCAACAGGTCCGTCGCGATCGACGACTCGAACTGGAACACGCCGATCGTGCGTCCGGCGCGGAGCATCTGATAGACCTTCTCGTCGTCCATGGGGATGGCGTCGATGTCGATCGCCGTTCCCGTGCGCTGCTCGATCGAGACGAGCGCGTCGTGAATCACCGTGAGCGTCGTGAGCCCGAGGAAGTCCATCTTGAGCATTCCCGCATGCTCGAGACAGTTCATGTCGTACTGGCTCACGATCACCGACTCGTCGTCGCCGGAGCCCGCGCCCTTGGACGACTGGGTGCAGATCGGCACGTATTCGTCGACCGGCCCCGGCGCGATCACCACGCCGGCGGCGTGAACGCCCGTGTGGCGCGACAGTCCCTCGAGCGCGATCGCGTAGTCGAGGAGCTGGCGATAGCGCTCGTCGCTCTTGTACAGCTTCGCCACCTCCGCGATCTGAGTGACCGCTTCCTTCACCGTGAGCGAGAAGTTCGGCGCGTTCGGAATCAACTTCGCGAGGGCGTCGGTCTCGGCCGGCGTGAAGCCGAGCGTGCGGCCCACGTCCTTGATCGCGGCCCGCGACTTCAAGGTCCCGAACGTCACGATCTGGCAGACCGACTCCTTGCCGTACTTCTGCCGCACGTACTCGATCACTTCCCCGCGCCGCTCGAAGCAGAAGTCGACGTCGACGTCCGGCATCGACACGCGCTCGGGGTTCAGGAAGCGCTCGAACAGCAGATCGTACGCGAGCGGGCAGACGTTCGTGATCTTTAACGAGTATGCTACTAACGAGCCCGCCGCCGAGCCGCGGCCCGGACCGACGGGAATCCCCCGCGCGCGCGCCGCGCCGATGAAGTCCGATACGATCAGGAAGTAGCCGGCGTAGCCCGTCGTCGTGATCACGCCAAGCTCGTAGTCGAGCCGCTGCTGCACGGCGTCGGGAAGCGGGTCGCCATATCGCTCCTTGGCGCCCGCCGTGGCGAGCCGCGTCAACAGCTCGTTCTCGCTCGCAACGCCATCGGGAAGCGGAAACGCCGGCACGTGATACTTCTTCCCGAACTCGACCCCCACCTCGTCCGCGATCTTCAGCGTGTTCTCGACAACGTCCGGCCGCGTCTTGAAGTAGCTCGCCATCTCTGGCGCGCTCTTGAAGTAGAGTCCGCGATCGTAGCGCATCCGGTCGGCGTCGCTCCGGTCCTTACCCAGACCGATGCAGAGCAGCACGTCGTGCGCGTCGTGATCGTCGGCGCGCAGAAAGTGCGCGTCGTTGGTGGCGATCACCGGCAGTCCGAGCTCGCTCGACAGCGCGAAGATCCGCTCGTTGAGCGTCAATTGCCCCTCGGAATCGTGCGCCTGCACTTCGAGGTAATAGCGATCCTTGAAGAGCTCGGCGTACCACGCCGCCGCCTCGCGCGCCTCGTCGAGTCGATTCGCCATCAAGTGTTGCGCGACTTCGCCCGCCAGGCACGCCGACGAGACGATCAAGCCTTCGCCGTACTTCGCCAGCAGCTCGCGGTCGACGCGCGGCTTGGAGTAGAAGCCCTCCGTGTAGCCGAGCGAGGAAAGCTTGACGAGGTTTCTGTAGCCGGTCGCGTCCCGGGCGAGCAGCACGAGATGGTAGTACGGCTTTGCGCCCGGCGCGGGCCGACCCTTGGCACGGCGATCGCCGGGAGCAACGTACGCCTCCATGCCGATGATCGACTTGATCTTGGCCTTCTTGGCTTTTTCCTGGAACTCCCAGGCGGCGTGCAGATTACCGTGATCGGTAATCGCGAGGGCCGGCTGCTCGAACTCCTGCGCGCGACGGATCAGGTCTTCGATCCGGTTCGCGCCGTCGAGGAGCGAGTATTCCGAGTGGCAGTGGAGATGGACGAAGGACATCTTGAGCAAGATAGCGGTCGAGCCCTGGCAGTGTCAAAACTTTTGGCCTCGTTCGAATCCACCGTAAGTGTTTTCAAATCAATGGATTACATGGGCACGCGCGCGACGGGTGCTCCTCGCGCTCATTGTCATCGCCATCGCCTATCTCGCGCTCGCGCCAACCGGGCGGTACCTGGTCCGCGCGGCTTGGGCGGAGGGAGGGATCCTCGCGCGACGTCGGTCGATCGCTGACATCGTTGCCGATCCCAAGACCAAACCCGCGATTGCGGCGAAGCTCCGGCTCGTGCTGGCCGCGCGCGCGTTCGCGGCGGACTCCGTCGGCCTTCGCGCGAAGCAAAGCTTCACCAAGTACACACAGCTCGACCGGGACACGCTCGTGCTCGTCCTCTCGGGCGCGTATCCGGATCGCCTGCAGGCGTACACGTGGTGGTTCCCGATCGTCGGGCGCGTGCCGTACAAGGGCTACTTCGATTTCAGCGCGGCCAAGTCCGCCGAGCGCGATCTCGCCGCGCGCGGCTTCGACGTGTACCTCCGTCCGTCTCCCGCATTCAGTACCCTGGGCTGGTTCAACGATCCGCTGCTTTCCACGTCGCTCGGCGCCGACTCGCTCGATCTCGCGAACACCGTCATGCACGAGCTGACGCACAACACGTTCTACGCGGCGGGACAGGCTGTGTTCAACGAATCGTTCGCGAATTTCGTCGGTGCGCGGGGCTCGGCGTGGTTTTTTCGGACGCGCGGATCACCAGCCGCCGCCGATGAAGCGGACGCCCGATGGTCCGATGAGAAGCTGATCTCCCGGTTCTGGGCGACTCTCTATCATACGGTCGATTCTGCGTTCAAGGCGCACCCCACCGACTCGCTCGCTCGCATCGCCGCGCGCGACTCCTTGTATGCGCACGCCCGGCGCGAGCTCGTGGATTCCCTTGGTTCCCAGTTCCGCACGATCAGTCCGCGCGCACTCGAGCGCGTGCGCCTCGACAACGCCGCCCTGCTCGCACATCGCATCTACGACACCGACCTCGACGTGTTCGACGAGATCTGGACGAGCCAGCACGGGGATTTGCGGCGCACCGTGCTGCGCATCATCGCGCTGGCCAAGAGCAGGCCGAGGGATCCGTTCGGGGCGCTGCGCGATTCGGTTGGGCAGGCGCCGTGAATTGTTGACCGCGGAGGTCGCGGGGCCGCGAAGAACGGCGCGGTCTGGCGACGAGATTGTCGGCATCAGTTCACGCCCAATTCGTCCCCAACGCCGTTCTCCGCGCCCCCCGCGCTCCCCGCGGTAACAAAAGAACGCGTCGATCTCGGGATCTCTCATTCGACGTCACACACGAAGGCAGAACACTCAACTCATCAGACCGGAGATGTCGAACCATGCGCTACATGCTCTTCATCAAGCACCCCGAAGACTATCGCGGCAAAGTTCCGCCGCCGGCGCTCCTCAAAGCGATGGGCGAGTTCGTGGTCCCGAACATTCAGAGCGGCAAGTTCATCGAGGCCGCCGGCCTCATGTCCACGTGGCGCGGCAAGAAGGTCCGCGTGCGCGACGGCAAGATCACCGTGACGGACGGTCCCTTCACGGAATCCAAAGAAATCATCGGCGGCTACACGCTCGTGGAATCGGCGTCGGACGACGAAGCGCTCGAGCTGGCGCGAACGTTCGTGGAGCTCCACCGCATCCACGCCCCGGGTATGGAAGTCGAGTGTGAGGTGCGTCCGTTGCAGACCGGCGCGCCGGGCAGCGAGTGACGCTCAGCCGCCGAAGCGCCCTCTGAGCAGCGCGCGGAGATCGATCGCCGGACCCTGGTCGGGTGGCGCGGGCACTGGCGCCGCGGCACCCGGCGCCGCCGGCTCCTGCGGCACCACGCGCTGCATCTTCTCGCGCACGCCGCGGTCGATGAATCGCGAGAGCTGATCGATCGAGTAGTCCTGACCGCGGCGGGTCGCGTACACGTTCAGCGGGTACGTGACGGCGAGATGATTGCGCGCGCGCGTCATCGCGACGTACATCAGCCGCCGCTCTTCCTCGAGCTGATCTTCGTCGCCGAGCGAGCGGGAGGACGGGAACCATCCGTCGACGGCCCAGATCACGAAGACAGCGTCCCATTCCTTGCCTTTCGCGCTGTGCACCGTGCTGATCACGAGCGCGTCATCTTCCTCGTAGCCGCCGTGCCCCAGGTCCTGGGTGCTCTGCGGCGGCTCGAGCGCGATGGCCGCGAGGAAGGCCGAGCGGCTCGGATAGCCGGCGGCGATCACGCGCAACTGATCGAGATCGGCGAGCCGCGGCTCGGGACGATCGTAGCGCTCGGCGAGAACGGCGTCGTACAACGCGCGAATCTCGTCCATGTCCTCGCCGACGCTCGCGTCGCCGGCGTCGGCGTTCTCGCCGCGCCGGGCGCCGCGCAGCCGGCGGAGCAGGGCGGCGAGCTCCTTGTGCGCGTCGCGTGCGCGCGGCGGCGGCACGAAGTGCGAGAACGCGTCCGGATCCCACGATCGATCCGCCATCGATTCCATCATCGCGCGCGCGGTGACGTCGCCGATCCCCGGCATGAGCATGAGGATGCGGTACCAGCTCACTTCGTCGCGAGGATTCTCTAATACGCGCAGAAACGCGAGCACGTCCTTGACGTGCGCGGCCTCGAGGAACTTGATCCCGCCCCACTTCTCGAACGGGATCTTGCGATTGGTGAGCTCGATCTCGAGGTCGGCCGACATGTAGCCGGCGCGCACGAGGACGGCGATCTCGCGCAGCGCGGTGCCGTGCTCGTGCAGCTCGAGGATGCGGTCGACGGTGAAGCGCGTCTGCGCCTGCTCGTCGCGGCAGGTGACGAGCCACGGCGGCTCGGCGCCCCCGCGCTGCGTCCAGAGCTGTTTCGTGAATCGCTCGAGGGCGCGCGAGATGAGGGTGTTCGTGGAGTCCAGAATCGGCTGCGTCGAGCGGTAGTTCTGCTCGAGCGTGACGATCTTGGTATTCACGAACTGTTTTGGAAAGTCGAGGATGTTGCGGAAGCTCGCGCCGCGGAAGCTGTAGATGCTCTGCGCGTCGTCGCCGACCACGGTGATGTTGGCGTGCGCGCGGCACATGCCCCGGAGAATGCGCGCCTGGAGCAGGTTGGTATCCTGGTACTCGTCGACGAGCACGTGGTCGTAGAGGCCCGTGATGCGGTCGGCGAGCGACGGCGACTGCTCGAGCATCAGCGCCCAGAAGAGGAGCAGGTCGTCGTAGTCGACCAGGTTCCGCTCCGCCTTGCGGCTCGTGTACTCGGCGAAGATCCGCACGATCTCCCGCGTGTACTCCACGAATTGCGGGAACTCCGATTCGAGGATCGCCTCGATCGCATGCTCGGTGTTTAGATGTCGAGAATATATATAATGTAATGATTCTTTCTTCGGGAACCGCTTCTCCTGTTTGCCGAAGCCGAGGTTGGCGCGCGCGAGCTGCATCAGATCCTCGGCGTCGCCCTGGTCCATGATCGAGAAATCCGACGGCAGCCCCGCCTCCTTGCCGAACTGCCGGAGGAGGCGATGGCCGGTCGCGTGGAAGGTCCCGCCCTGGACGCGCGTCGAGGCGGAGCCGACGAGGCGTTCGGCGCGGCTCAGCATCTCGTGCGCGGCGCGGCGCGTGAAGGTGAGGAGGAGGATGCGCTCCGGCGCGACGCCGCGGTCGATCAGGTGCGCGACGCGGTAGACCAGGGTGCGCGTCTTCCCGGTGCCCGCGCCGGCGATGATGAGGAGGGGGCCCTCGCCGTGGGTGGCCGCCGCGGCCTGCTCGGAGTTCAGCTCCGAGGCGAAGTCGCGGGGCGGTCCCGCGACTTCGCGTTCGCGGGCCGGGTAGACGCGCGGGATCTGAGGCGGCTCGTGAGCGGAGGCCATCGCGGTGAATATAGGTTCGGGGCGCCTTCGGTGTGAGAGGGGGCGTTGGAGGTTGGAGGTCAGAGGCCGGAGACTCGATGTCGAAAGCCGTTCCCAACCTTCGGCCTCCAACATCCAATCTCCTAAATCGACGCCTTTGAATGCATTATCACGCAGCACTCAAGGAGCGTGTTACCTCGTTTCGCCTGTCTCGTCTTTTCCGCGTCGTACCACCCGAAGTCAGCCGGCGTAAGCCGAAGCAATCCGCAGTAGGCCGGAGCGGGCTGCCGGGGCAGTGGCAGGGGCGAGGAGAATCCGCACGTTGCGTGCGTGAGATGCCTCACTGGAGGGCGATGCGGCTGGCGCTACCATATCGCGCGTCGGCAGCGCGTCGGTTGGTAGGATTCGATCCGCGAATGCTCGTGGGATTGTCTTGACCCCATTGCATCCAAGTCATATCTTGGATCGCTTGCGGTATTGACCCTATGAAAGCCTGATAGTGCGAAGAGGGCCACGACTCTTCGAAACGGTCTGCGGTACGCGAGCAGTCTCGTTGCATGCACGCCGTGGCAAGCAGCTCCAAGTAGCTCACAGTTGTTGTGGGTGCAGTTCCTGTTTCCACCTCGCATCACTTACCAAGGGGGTAAGATGCAACGCGTAGTTCGTTCTACTTTGGTTGGCCTTCTTGCTGTGGCGGGTTTGACTGCCTGCGGCGACAAGGTCACCACGACTCAGGTCACGATCACGACGACGACCACGACGCCGCCCCCTGGGACGGTGCACAGTGTGACGGTCGCGCCGGCGAGCGTGACGATCCCAGTTAGTGGCACGGCGCAGCTCGCGGCTTCGGTCGATGCTGACGCGAGCGTCACGGACCGTACGGTCAAGTGGACGTCGAGCGATCCCACGATCGCGACGGTCTCTTCGAGCGGCTTGGTCACGGGCGTGAAGGCTGGTACGGTCGAGATCATCGCCAGCGCGACCGCGGCCCCGACGGTTCAGGGCGCGGCGGCGGTGACGGTTGGCGGCGGCAGCAGCGTCGTTCCGACCGTGACGATCTCTGGTCTCAACACGACGATCTGCCCGGCTGGTGCCGCGTGCTCGTCGGTTCCGGCCAACCTCCAGAACTTCGGCACGGCGTCGAATGCGCCGGCTGGCCAGACCGGTCAGCTCGACGTGATCTTGAACGTCGATTCGCAGGGCACGCCGCTCAAGAGCGTCAGCGCGACGCTGAAGTGCGGCGCGGACTCGCTCACGCAGACCCAGACGATCAGCGGCGCGGCCGCTCCGATCGGCGGCAACGCGTCGGCGTCCCCGGTGACGTTCAGCTTCAACACGACGCAGTTCGACAGCACCGGCAAGGCCGCGGTGCACAATGGTAGCTGCACGATCAGCGCTTCGGCCGCGACGTCCGCGGGCACGCAGAGCGCGACCACGAGCCAGACGCTGACGCTGAACAACGCGGACGCGATCATGGGCACGCTCACGGCCTCGAAGGGTCCGGCGAACGATAAGGGTGGTCTCTCCTGGTTCGGCGGCGACGTGACGGTCAAGGTGACCCCGGTGTTCTACACCGCCGGCCGCTCGGCTGTCTCGGCGACCGTTGGCCTCACCGGCCGCGATACCGCGAATGCCGCGGCGTTCGCCACGGCGACGCAGTCGCTGTCGAGCTTCCCGGGCAGCGTCACCTTCTCGGCCTCAAAGACGCCGGCCAAGGGCGGCGTGCAGGGCGTGACGGTGAATCCGCTCACCGCGACGGTCTCGATCGTCGACAATACGGGCAACACGTTCGCGATCGCCGGTAACGTCTTCAGCAATGCGGCGACGCTCTCCAACGTGACGCGCCTCGACAACCAGGCGCCGAAGCCGGGTACCTACACGCTGAACGGCAAGCAGGGCAATGCCAACAACTGGATTGGCGCTGCTTACACGTTCTCGAGCACCAGCGGCAATGGCTACACGTCCAACGGCGACAACAACGGCGTCGACAACGTGACGGTCACGTTCCAGTCGGCTCCGGCAGGCTCGACGACTTGGACGACGATCACCAAGGCCACGGACCTCGCCGCGTCGAACGTCAACACGGCGTACAGCCTCCGGTTCATCGAAACCGATGCACTGGGCAATGCCGATACGGTGACGAACGCGCTTGACGCAGCGACGTTCGGCGTCGACCTCACCGCGCCGACGATCAGCCTCAAGACCGGCACCACGCTCGCGCAGAAGACGGTTTGCAACACGGCCGCCGGCTGCTCGGGTAACGTCCAGGCCAACGTGACGGACGACTTCTCTGGTCCGAACACGACGTTCATGGCCATCACGCGCCAGAACACCGGCGTGACGACGAATGCCACCGAATGCGTTCTTGGCACCGCCAAGAGCAGCTCGACCGCCTTCGGTTCGATCGCGACGTACAACCCCGATGGCTCGATCAGCGGCGCGTGCGTCCCGGTTGCGGTTGGTATCGGCACCCAGGCGCAGGTCCTCGCGCAGGGTAAGGGCGACGGCTACTACGTGGCCTCGATCTACTCGAGCGACCAGGCGGGCAACATCACCGCCGATTCGATCTTCACGGCTGGCGAAGACGTCACGGCGCCCACCCAGGGCGGCGTTGCGATCCCGGCGTCGTTCACGGGCGGCGGCACAGCCACGTTCCCGACGTCGGCGACGGATAACATGGACCTCGTGCGGTCTGACGCGATCCTGCAGTATCCGGCGGCCAACCTGTACTACTCGAATGCCCTTCCGGGCGTGGCGTTCGACAACGTCCTGACGAACTCGGCGTCGTACAGCTTCTCGATTCCGAACTTCATCAGCAGCCTCCAGTCGACGAACGCCGGTGGTAACCCGGTCGCTCCGGCCGCCGGCAACGATCGCCCGACCGAGCTGTCCGTCACGTCTGTGGACGAGGCGAACAACACGAGCTTGGCGACGAACGCCGCGTTCGGTGCGGCGACGTTCAGCACCGCGACGGCTTACTCGTCGAACACGAACTTCACGACCTGGACGGCTGCAACCAGCCAGGCGACGCTCTCCGACTGCCCGAGTGCGGGCTGCGCGAGCGCGGACAAGTCGCCGGCGAACAAGACCGCGGCTACCCTGACCGCTGTTGCGACGGGTCCGACCGGTGTGTTCAACATTCCGTTCGCCAGCGTGACGTTCTACTACCAGGTTGGCGGCAGCGCCTGGTATCCGATCGGCACCGTCTCGGCTCCGGCCGCGTCGGACAATGGCGTGAACCGTACGTGGACCTACACGCTGTCCTTCACCCCGCCGAAGTCGACCCCGCAGGGCGCGAGCCTCACGGGTGGCGCGGCGATCAACGTCGTAGCGGTCGGCCAGGATGCGGCGGGCAACGCCCTCATGAGCCAGCCGGTTGCGATCACCCTGACCAACCCGTAATCCTGGGTTGAACAGGCAGTAACAACACTGATTGGGCTCTGCCGAAAGGCAGGGCCCTTTCAGTTTCCGGCAGCGTTGTCGCGAGCAGAGCCAAAAAAGCGCGGGGCATCCAGAGTGGATGCCCCGCGTTTTCTGATCGTGCCCTGCACGATTTACGACAGACTACTGATGCTTCTCGAGCGGAATGTGATTCGCCGTCGACAAGCTGTCCCAGTACTCCCAGCCCTTCCCAACGAGCTTGTTCTGCACGAACACGAGCGGGACGAGCTTCTTGTTCGCGACCGTGTCCTTGCCTTCCTTCTCGTCGTGCGAGGTGAAGAACAGCACTTCGTACGTCTTGCCGCCAATGAGGTACCGCTCACGCTTGTAGACGTTCGGGAACGAGTCGCGCCCCTTGGCGCCCGGCGAAATCACCGACACCGCCGAGTCTCTGGTGATCCCGGTATCGAGCTTCGATACACGCTTGTCCTGGCAAGCCGCCAGTAAGACTACCGCGCCGAGACCCGCTACCATGATCCCACGTCTGACAGAAACGTCGTTCATTCAATCTCCTGTGCACGTGAATGGCCCGGCGGACGGTCCGGCGGGCGCAGTAGAAAAGTAGCGATTTCTACCCGGGACGGAGCCTCAGGAGCCGCGGCAAGCGCCGCTACGGCGTCGTGACGCGGCTCACGGGTACAGCGACCAAATCGAACACGCGCCCGAATGCCGCCCCAACTCGGTCCGCGACCTCGTCGAAGCTCGGCGCGCGCGGCCCCAGCTCCCGCTGTACTGATGTCATCGTCACCGATTGGATCCCGCACGGGACCATGAGGTCGAAATATGTCAGATCCGTCGTCACGTTCAGCGCGAAGCCGTGCCAAGTGACCCAATCGCGCGCGTGCACGCCGATTGACGCGATCTTGCTCCCCTGCGTCCAGACCCCGGTGTAGCCGGGATTTCGCTCACATGGAATGTCGATCTCGCCCATCGCGACGATCAGCGCCTCCTCCACCTGGCGCAGATACCAGTGGAGGTCGCGCTTGTGCCGTTTGAGATCGATGATCGGGTAGCCGACGAGCTGTCCCGGCCCATGGAACGTCACGTCGCCGCCGCGCTCGACCTCGAACAGCTCGACGCCTCGCGCGGCGAGCAACGCTGGCGATGCGAGCAGGTGCTGCTCCTTCGCCGAGCGGCCGAGGGTGACGACCGGCGGGTGCTCGAGCAGGATCAGAAGATCCTCGGGGATCTCACCCGTGATTCGCCGGCGGGCCGCGTCCCGCTGAAGCTCGAGCGCCTGAGCGTACGGAACCACACCCAGGCGCTCGATCCAGAGCTCAGGGGACATGGTCGGTGGTCCGTGGACCGTGGACCGTCGACCGGCGCCCTTCTCCGCGATCTGCGCGCCGTCGTTATTCGCGCCGTTCACCACGGACCACGCACCACGGTCCACGGACCGCCATTATGCATGAATCATCTTGCCGAGCGAATCCAACGCCGCTTCGGCGATCGCTTCGGACAACGTGGGATGCGCGTGGATGGCGAGGTCGACTTCCTCCACCGTGAACTCGTTCGTGCGCGCGAGGACGAGCTCGTGGATCAGCTCCGTGGCGTGCGCCCCGACGATGTGCGCGCCGAGAATCTCGCCGTACTTCGCGTCGCGGATGATCTTGACGAAGCCTTCCGTCTCGCCCGACGTGCGCGCGCGTCCGTTCGCCGAGAAGTTGAACTTTCCAACTTTATAATCGAGCTTCTTGTCCTTGCACTGCGCTTCGGTCATGCCGATCGACGCGACCTCGGGGTGGCAGTACGTCGCGTTCGGAATGTTGCCGTAGTCCATGCCGTGCGTGCTCTTGCCGGCGAGGAGCTCGGCGAGCACCACGCCCTCGCGCTCGCCCTTGTGCGCGAGCATCGGCGGGCCCGCCACGTCGCCGATGGCGTAGATCCCCTTCGCCGCGGTCTCCAACTTGTCGTTGATCTTGATGAAGCCCCGCTCGGTGAGCTGCACGCCGGCTTCCTTGAGCCCGATCTCTTCCACGTTCGGCGCGCGGCCGGCGGCGACGAGCACCACGTCGGCGGTGATGTCCTTCTTCTCGCCGCCCGCGTCGATCGTCATCGTCACCGAGGTCTTGCCGGCTTTCACGTTCGAGATCTTGGCACCCGTGAGAATGGTGATGCCGCGCTTCTTGAACGAGCGCTCGACTTCCTTGGAGCAGTCCGAATCCTCGAGCGGCAGTACGTTCGCCATCACGTCGACGAGCGTGACCTGGGAGCCGAACGCGTTGAACACGTCGGCGAACTCGCAGCCGACGGCGCCCGCGCCGACGATCACGATCGACTTTGGCGCCTTCTCCAACAAGAGCGCCTCGTCCGACGAGATAACAGTTGTCTTATTGAGCTCCAGGCCGGCCTGCGGCAGCCCCCGCACGCGCGATCCGGTGGAGATGACGATGGCTTTCTTCGCCTCGTGCTTCTCTTCCTTGCCGTCGGGCGCCTTTACGGTGACGGCGTTCTTGCCGGCGAGCTTCGCGGTGCCCTTGAGGTAGGTGATCTTGTTCTTCTTGAACAGGAACTCCACGCCCTTGGAGTTCTGGGTGCTCACGGCGCGCGAGCGTTTCATCGCGACACCATAGTCGGTCTTCACCTCGCCCACGTTGACGCCGAAATCCGCGGCGTGCTTCACGCGGTTGGCGATCGATGCCGACTCGAGGAGCGCTTTGGCGGGAATGCAGCCCCAGATCACACACGTGCCGCCGAGTGCCTCGCGCTCGACCACGGCGGTGTTGAGGCCGAGCTGCGCGCATCGGATCGCGCCAACGTACCCGGCGGGTCCGCCGCCGATAAAGATCACGTCGAAGGAAGCCATAAACGGTTATTTGCGAATTGTTCAGGGAATGCGACGGCGGAACGCGAACAACGAGAAAAGATACCGGGTTTCTGAAGTGCCCCGCTACGCCAGCCGTGGCGAGTCTTGCCGGATCCAATCCCCACCCGTAAGCTAGGTCCGTCATGCGCGTCCCCGCCCCGCGTGGAGTGGTCATCTCGCTGCTGCTGTTTGCGGCGCTGCTTCCCGTCGCGCCGGTCCTGCTCGTGCGTTCCGCCTCCGCGCAGCAGCCTGACAGCGCTCGCCGCGACAGTCTGCCGGCGACCCTGATCGGGCACGTCGTGGACAGTGCCGGGGCGGCGATCGCCGGCGCCGAGATCTCGCTGCTCAGAAACGACCAGGTCCGCGCGGTCACCAACGACTCCGGCGCGTTCCGGCTCAATGGCGTGCCGTCGGGATCGAACGTCTTCGCGGTGCGTCGCATTGGCTATCAGGCGGCCACATTCACGGCGGTGCTCAAGCCCGGTCGTGTGTCGCGCGCCAACTTTCCCTTGAGCATCATGGTGCAGGCGCTCGCGCCGGTGCAGGTGTCGGACACCGCGGTCGTGTCCCACTGGCTCGACGAGTTCAATGCGCGCAAGGCGCAGCATCGCGGCACGTTCATCACGCGCGAGCAGATCGTCGCCGCCAACGACCGCATGGGTTCGGACATCCTGCGCACCATTCCGGGCGTGCGGGTCACGCAGAACCGCACCGGCAGCACCATCGTGCTGTTCACACGCACCACGACGCGCCCCTGTCTGCCCACGATGTACGTGCAGGGCATGCCGTACACCGGCCAGCTCGACGACTTCAACGCCGACGACATCGAGGCGGCGGAAGTCTACATCGGCGTGTCCGAGATTCCGCCGGAGTTCGACCGCGGCAACAAGGGCATCTGCGGGGTCGTGTCGCTCTGGATGCGCGATCCCCGCCGGAAGCCCTGACCCGCGGCCGATCTCCGTTAGAAAACCAGCATCAACGGATTCTCGATCAGACGCCGCAGCGTCTGGAGGAACGCGGCGCCGACCGCGCCGTCCACCGCCCGATGGTCGCAGCTCATCGTGACGCGCACGCGCTTCTCCACCGCTGTGCCGCCGGCGGCGGGCACGACCACGTCCTGTGCCGTGCCGATCGCGAGGATCGCGACTTCCGGCGGATTGATGATCGCCGTGAACTGGTCGATGCCGAACATGCCGAGGTTCGAGATCGAGAACGTCGAGCCGGTGTATTCCTCCGGCTTGAGCTTTCGCTCGCGCGCGCGCTTCGCGAGCTCCTTGGCCTCGCGCGAGATCTCGCGCATGCGCTTCTGGTCGGCGTCGAAGATCACGGGGACGATCAATCCATCCGGCGTGGCCACGGCCATGCCGAGGTGCACGCGATTGTAGTATCGGATCTTGTCGCCGAGCCAGTGGGCGTTCACCTCGGGGTGCTGCGACAGCGCGGTCGCGACGGCTTTCATCAGCACGTCGTTCACCGAGACCTTGAACTCGTCGCCCATCTCCGCCATCGCGGCGCGCATTTCGGTCACGCGCGTCAGATCGTACTCGGCCGTGAGATAGAACGTGGGGATCGGACCGATCGATTCGGCGAGGCGCTTGGCGATGGTCTTCCGGATCTGCGTGAGCGCGACGTCCTCGTAGTCCGCGCCCGTGCGCGCGACCCGCACCGACGGCTGCGCCGCCGAAGGCGCCGCGGCGGCAGATTCGACGTCGCGTTTGATGATCCGGCCGCCCGGTCCCGAGCCGCGCACCTGCGATAGATCGAGGCCGCGATCCGACGCCATGCGGCGGGCGAGCGGGGAAGAGCGCAGCTGACCGCCATTTCCGCTCGCCGGCGACGGCTGACCCTGCGTGGGAATGGCTGGCGGACCGGCCGGAGTCTTCTGCTCGGGCGGCGCCGACGCTTCGCCCTGTGATTGCGCGGGTCGCTGCGGGACGGACGTCGCGCCGGCGCTCTCCTGCGTCTTGGCGACGACTTCAGCGGGCGGCTTCGCGCCGCCGGCAGCCGCGCCGCCGGCTTCGCTCACGAGCGCGTCGATGTTCTCGTCCGGGGCAGCGATGACGCCGACCAGCGAGCCGACCGGACGCGACTCATTCTCGCCGACGAGTCGTTTGCGCAGCACGCCGTCGCCGCGCGCGACGAGCTCCATGATCGCCTTGTCGGTCTCGACCTCGGCGAGCGGCTCGCCGCTCTTCACGGCGTCGCCTTCGTTCTTGAGCCATTTGACGAGGCGCCCCTCCTCCATCGTGGGCGAGAGCGCCTCCATGAAGATCTTCGTTGCCATAAGAGCTGAGAGTAGAGAGTGGAGATTGGAGAGGGGAGATTGAAGCGCGAGAGTGTGCCGCTACTCTCTACTCTCCATTCTCCACTCTCTGCCTACTCCAGGTACATGACTTTGCGTACGGCCGCGATCGTTTTCGCGGCATCGGGTTTGGCGGCGCGTTCGAGATTCTTGGCGTACGGCATCGGGACGTCGGCCTGGTGCACCCGGTACACGGGCGCGTCGAGGAGATCGAAGCACTCGCGCTGCACGTAGTCGACCACTTGTGCGCCGATGCCGGCGAGCTCCCAGCCTTCCTCGAGCACGACGCATCGGTTGGTCTTCTCGACCGACGCCTTGATCGCGTCCACGTCCATCGGGCGTACGGTGCGCAGGTCGACGACGTCGACGTGAATGCCGTCCTTGGCGAGCTGGTCGGCGACCTGCATCGCGACGAGCGCCATCTTACCGTTCGTGACGATCGTGCAGTCGTCGCCTTCGCGCTTGAGATCGGCCTTGCCGATCGGGATCACGTACTCTTCCTCGGGCACTTCGCCCTTGGTGTTATACAGCATCTCGCCCTCGAGGAAGCACACCGGATTGTCGTCGCGGATGGCGGCCTTGAGCAGCCCCTTGGCATCGTACGGCGTACCCGGCGTGACGACCTTGAGGCCGGGGATGTGCGCGAGCCACGACTCGAATGACTGGGAGTGCTGCGCCGAGAGCTGCAGCGCCGCGCCGTTGGGGCCGCGGAAGACGATCGGAACGTTGAACTGGCCGCCTGACATGTACAACAGCTTGGCGGCCGAGTTGAGCACCTGGTCGAGCGCGAGGACGGCGAAGTTCCACGTCATGAATTCGATGATCGGCCGCAAGCCGACCATCGCGGCCCCGACGCCGACGCCGGCGAACCCGAGCTCGGTGATCGGCGTGTCGACGACGCGCATCTCGCCGAATTCCTGGAGCAGCCCTTTAGAAACCTTGTATGCGCCCTGGTACACCGCGACTTCCTCGCCCATGAGGAATACGCGGTCGTCGCGCTGCATCTCTTCGCGCAGCGCCTGGTTGAGGGCGTCTCTGTACGTGATTACCGGCATTGTCGTGATCAGTCGGCCGCGACGGCTTCCGCCGCCGCATCGCTCGTCGTGTCGACGAGCACGTTCTCGAAGAGGGCCTCGAGCGGAGGCTCGGGGCTGGCGTCGGCGAAATCCCAGGCGTCCTGCACGGTGGCTTTGATCGCGTCGTCCAGCTTGTGCAGGTCGTCTTCGGTGAGCTCTCCCTGCTCCTGCATGTGCATGCGGAGGAGCATGATCGGATCGCGCTTCATGTACTCGTCGAGCTCCGCCTTGGAGCGGTACGTGCCGCTCACCGCATCGGACATCGAGTGGCCCATGAAGCGGTACGTGCGGATCTCGAGCAGCGTCGGCAGCGACTCCGTCCGCGCGCGGTCGACGCACTCCTGCATCGCCGCGCGGACCGCGAAGACGTCCTGTCCGTCGCACACGGCGCGCGGAATGTTGTACGACGCGCCGCGCTCGTAGATGTCGTGGATGGCCGACGCCCGCTCGAGCGCCGTCCCCATGCCATATCTGTTATTCTCGATCACATATACGACGGGAAGCTTCCAGAGCCCCGCCATGTTCAGCGCCTCGTGGAACGCGCCGGTGTTCACGACCGACTCGCCCATGAAGCAGATGCACACCTGGTCGCCGCCGCGATACTTGATCGCGAAGCCGACGCCGGTGCCGAGCGGCACGTGCGCCCCGACGATGCCGTGGCCGCCGAGGAAATTCAGGCTCTTGTCGAACATGTGCATCGAGCCGCCCTTGCCGTGCGCGCAGCCGTCGACGCGGCCGAACAGCTCGGCCATCACCGCCCGCGGATTCATCCCGCGCGCGAGCGCCTGCCCGTGGTCGCGATAGGTGGTGATGATGTAGTCGTCGGGGCGGAGCACCGAGAGCGATCCCGTGCTCACCGCTTCCTGGCCGATGTACAAATGACAGAAGCCGCCGATCTTGCCGAGCGCGTAGGCTTCGGCGCACCGCTCCTCGAACCGGCGCTGCAGCAGCATCGAATGCAGCAGCTCGCGATTTAGTTCAGCGTCGGAGCGAATCGTTTGTTCGGGTTTCTTTTTCGCCATAGAAAAGAGATTGGAGAGTGGAGAGCGGATCGTGGAGAGGACATGGTGTATCGACGCTCCACGCTCCTCGCTCTACTCTCTGTGGTCTACACTCCCGCCGCCTGGACCTGCTCCCAGGCGTGATAGCTCGAGCGCACGAGCGGGCCGGATTCGACGTGCCGAAAGCCCAATGCCATGCCGATCTCGTACATGCGCCGGAACTCTTCGGGCGTCACGTAGCGGTCGAGTGGGATGTGCGAGTCCGACGGCCGGAGGTACTGGCCGAGCGTGAGGATGTCCACGTCGACGTCGCGCAGATCGCGCATCACGAGCTCCACTTCCTCGAGCGTCTCACCCATGCCGAGAATGATCCCGGTCTTGGTCGGGATGTGCGGCGCGATGCGCTTGGCCGCGCGAAAGATGCTCATCACGCGCTCGTAGCGGCCGCCGGGGCGGCAGCGCTTGTACAAGCGCGGAACGGTCTCGGTGTTGTGATTGTAAATGTCCGGCCCGGCCTCGAGCACCGTCCGAATCGAGTCTTCGCTGCCCTGGAAGTCGGGCACGAGCACCTCGACCGAGCAGTCCGGGAGGCGCTCTTTGATCTGCCGGATCGTCTCGGCGAAAATGTATGCGCCGAAGTCGGGGAGATCGTCGCGATCGACCGAGGTGATCACTGCGTGGCGGAGCTTCATCTGGCCGATGGCGTCAGCCACGCGCGACGGCTCTTCGATGTCGTACTTGGGCGGCTTGCCGTGCGAAACCGCGCAATACGCGCAGTTCCGCGTGCACACGTCACCCAGGATCATGAACGTCGCGGTTCCGTGCTCCCAACACTCGCCGACGTTCGGGCAATGCGCCTCTTCGCAGACCGTGTGGAGGTCGAGCTGGCGCATCAGCTGCTTCAGGTGCAGGTACTGCGGGCTGCCCGGGGCCTTGACCTTGAGCCAGGACGGCTTGCGCTCAGGGAGCGGCTGTACGCGATGGCGGCCGGTAATCTGATATAGGGTCTCGCCCATGGGTCTCACGGCGAATCAATGTCGTGCGGAGCGCTTCGGAGACGCCAACGCGGCGGTCTGTCGAGAGCGGAAGTCGTTCAGCAGCCGTAATCTAGCCCTGCTCGGAAGCGGTCGGTAGCGTTGAATAACCCATTATTTGTCGGGTAAAAGGTTAGTATCGAAACGATACTTAATCGGCGACGAACCGCTCGATACTGAACGGCCTGAGATCGTACGGCCCAGGCGTGCCCGCGAGCAACGCAGCCACGGCGACGGCGGTCGCTGGCGCGAGGAGGATGCCATTCTTCGAGTGGCCGCACGCGTAGACGATGCGAGGCTCGTCCGGGTCGAGTCCGATGATGGGCAGCATGTCGGGCGTAACCGGCCGCAGGCCCGCCCATGCGCGTACTTGGTCTGCCTCGCCAAGCGCAGGACAGAGTGCGGCCGCGGCTGCGCGAAGCCGCTCCGCCGTGGCCCAGTCGGTCGACGTGTCGTAGCCCGCACGCTCCAGCGTCGAGCCCACCAGCGTCTCGCGCGCACGGGGCACGACGTACACACCGTTCCCGACGACCGGATGGCGGAGCGGTGTGGCGCCGATGGCGATCATCTGCCCCTTCGCGGGCTCGACGGGGATGGACCGCGGCAGACCAGCGATCGTCGACGTCCACGCGCCCGCGGCGAGCACGGTGGAGCGCGCGTGAAGCCGACTTCCACTCTCTGTGGTTGCCACGATCCCGTCGCGCCGCACTTCGATGCTCACGACCGCGTCGGTCCGCAAACCGTGTGAGCCCAGCGCGACCATAGTCGCAGCGCGGAGCGCGTGCGTGAGCCGCTCGTTGTCGATCGATCCATCGCGCGGATAGATCGTGGTTCCGTGCGGCGCCACGAGCCGGGGCTCCAGTGCTCGCGTCTCCGCAGTCGAGAGCTCGTGCGCGGGGGCGTCAACGAGAGCGGACTCGCCGCCGCGCACGACGAGCAGGCCTTCGACGACGTGAAGGTCCGGCGCGACGTCGCGCAGTGACTGGACGAAGCCCGGATAGAGAGCAAGGCTCGAGTCGAAGAACGCTTGGGCGGGAGCGCCGAACGGATCGAGGGAAGGCGCGAGTAGCCCGCCCGCGGCGATTGACGCGACGCCCGGCCGCTGCGCGCCGACGACCATGCAGTCGGCTCCAGAACGCGCCAGCTCCAAGGCGATTGACAGACCGATCACGCCGTCGCCGATTACGAGCACGTCAGCCGACGTCACAGCGCTTGGGCCGTCGCGCGCGTCAATCATGGTGAGCTCCAGCGAGCCGGACGGCTGAAACCCCCGGATTCGGCGCGCCGTACGGTTGGACGACTAGCAGGACCTTCGACTTTCGGGAGATTCCCCGTATGCTCCGCACCATTTTTTCGATCGGGCTGTTCGCCGTGCTCGGTCTCATCGCCCTCAAGTTCATCTTCGGAATCTTCGGTTTCGCGATTGGCCTGTTCATGTGGCTGCTCTTCGCGGCGCTCAAAGTCGCACTGGTCGGACTCGTGATCTACTTCATCATTCGCATCGTGAGCCCGGATACGGCGCGGCGGCTGAGAGAGCGCTGGTCGGGGCCGTCGATGTAAGGATCACTGAACGTAGTTGGGAGCGGAATGCGGACGCGCGAAGCGCGTCCGCTTTTTTGTATGGGTCGGGGCTCCGGTCGCTGTGGTTCGGGGTCGTGAGTAGCGGGTTGTGTGTTGTGCGTTCAAACACCCAGAAGCCGGTACTCGTAACCCACGACAAGCCACCAAAGCGACCAGCGCGCGGAAGCCACTCGCGGTCAGCCAGTGCCGTCAACCGCGCGACAACTCGTCCACCACCGCCCATACCAACAGCGGCACCATGATCTCATGATGCCCCGTGATCTCGTAGCCCTTCCCGCTGTGCAATGTGGGGCGTTGCACGACGTTCATCCGCGGACGGTAATGCCGCTGCATGTCGAGATCGACTGACGTGAAAGCGCGCGGGCGGCCGTCGTTCAGATTGCGCGCGATCGTCAGCGCCTTGAGAAAGACCTCGGGCATGATCACGGCGCTGCCGAGATTGAGCACCACACCGCCTTCATCGAGATCGACGAGTGATGCGGCGAGGCGACGGAAGTCGCGGTGGCTCGTGTCGCCGATCGCGGCGCCGTTCGCCGCAGGGTGCTGGTGAATGATCTCGGCGCCGAGCGCGGCGTGCACGGTCGCCGTCACGCCGAAACGATACGCGTTGAGGAGCACGGACAGCTCAGGGTTCGCCAGATCGCCGCGTTCGTCGAGCGCGCGGGCGAGCGCTTCGCCCATGCCGTAGCCGCCGCTCATTCCGGCGACGAACGCGGCGTTCATCTCGCGCCCCGTCTCGTCGGCCATGCCGAACGTGCCGTCTTTGAGTCCCGCGGCGACATCCTCCGACGTCGCGCCAAAGCGCGCCACTTCGTAATCGTGAATCGCCGCCGAGCCGTTCATCCCGAGGTGCGTGATGATTCCGCGCCGCATCAGATCGACGAGAAGTGGCGCGAGACCGGTCTTGACCACGTGTCCGCCAAGCATCACGACGACGCCACGCTTCGCGCGGGCCGCGCCCGCGATCGCACGTACGACCGCGCGGAAGTCGCGCGCGACGAGCACGTCGGGGAGCGAGTCGATGAACGCCGCGAACGAATGATCATCCTGCGGGGGATGCGCGAACTCGGCGGCGCTCACCTTGTTCGGGCGGCGCGCGACGGGGATGGTGCGAATGCGCGAGAGATCCGCCTCGCGAGTGGATGGCGGCGGCGGCGTGCCTACTGTGGGATGCGGTTGAGCGGGGTGGCCGCGCTCGTCGTGGCTGGGTGGTACGATTTGAGGTACAGGTTGAGGGAGCCGAACGACAGCTTGGACTTCATCTGCAGCATGATGCGGTTGGCGTCGTCGGAAAGCCAGATCCGCGCGTCGCCGCCCTCACGGAAGATGCCCTTCGCGTTGATGATCGGCTGAATCACGAGTGCGGCGAAGCGTCCCGCGGGAACGTCGACCGTGTCGCGGCCGAGCACGCGAATACGCACGGGGTTGCGGTCCGCGACAAAGTAGTCGTTGAAGGTGGTATCGAGGCCAACGCGAAGCGGTATCGTGCGCAGGAAGTAGATGAAGGAGCCATCGTCGAGCGGGTGCGCGACGCTGGGCTGCGCTTCGCGATCGTTCTCGACGAACTCTCGCCGGTCGGGAAAGATCTCGTAATGCCGCTTCGGCTCGTAGTTCCCCTCGTCGATGAGCTGCCAGAAGCGGAGCGACGAGAGCGTGTTCGCGTCCATCCAGCTCTCGTAGCGGTCGTTGACGTGATAGAACGGGATGCCGCCGCTCACGTGAAAGACAGTGTGCCACGCGTCACGTCCGCGGACCGTGTCCATCGGCAGCACTTCCATGTCGCCGGAGCCCACGTGCACGTGGCCGAAGCGGACGTCGTAGTCGGCGCGCTCGCCAACGCCGAACGGAAGGTGCGCCGCGGTCCCGCTCTGCGTCACCTCCTGTGCCCACGCCGCCGGCGCGACGAGAATCGCGACGACCAACAGCCGAAACAGCGTGCGAATCATCGCAGCGCGCCGGGGGCCGGAGCCGGGGTGGGAGCGGAGACGTTGCCGCGCGGCGTGGAGCGGCTCGCGCGAAACAGCGCGAGCCCATCGGACCATGGCCGGATCCGCGTGTCGCGCTGGCGCACGTCGTAGCGCGGGTCGAACGCCACGGTCTCCATGCGGCGGGCGAGCGGCATGGCACGACGGAGCAGCGCGAGATTCACCGCCCAGCCGTCGCCGCGGACGAGCGGCGCGTCGCCGGACTCCTTTATGAGATCACGAATGAGAGAAATGCGATAGAGGCGCATCGCGCCGAAGGGATCGGCGACCCCGGCGACCGCGCCGCCGGCGCGCGCCGCCCAGCCGGCGAGCCAGCGCATACGCCGGATCGGCTTGGGGGTCGCGGGCGTGAGGCTGCGCTCGGCCACCACGAGGTCGGCGCCGCCCTCGAACCGCTTTATGAGCTCAGGGAGCAGCTCCGGCTGATCGGTGAAGTCGGCCTGGAGCGTGATCATGGCGTCGCGGCGCGGGTAGCGCGTGCGGGCCGCGACCGCGCGACAGAGCGCATCGATGGCGCGGTCGTACCCGACGCGCTCGCTACCGCCGAGGATCGTGAGCGGCAGGACCTTCATGTACGGCTCGAGGATCGCGCCGGTGGAATCCGTGCTGCCGTCGTTCAGGACGAGGATCTCGTACTCGCGCGAGTACTCCTGGAACACCTTGCGGATGCGCCAGAGGAGCACGCCGATCGTCTCGGCTTCGTTGTAGGCGGGGATACAGATGTAAAGCACGAATTCCTCGACGGGTGAACAGCCGTGGCCGCGCATCGAAAGGTAGGGACGGCGCGCCCGCCGAGCCACCCGTTGGTGATACACGCCACCGACCGCGGCGTTCGGCTCAACCTTCGACTGGCGGCGGAGTTGAGTAAGCCGAGCGCACGCCTGGCAGTCGAACGCTCCGACTGCTGCCGAATGTCGCGCTCGCTCTTGACCCAATTCCGCCGAAACTCTAAATGGGCGAGCACGGCTTCTGCTTTTGGGTCTTGGCGACCATCCCATGCACACGATCACAACCGTGGGGTATGACATGGCGACTTGGAGGACTCGATGATCCTCGCTGATACGCGGCACCAACTGACCAGAGACGACGCGCAGCTCGCCGCTCGTCTGCTCGCGCGCGATTCCGGCGACGAGCTCGCCGCGCTCGAGTCGCGGCTGGCCGATGAAGGAATCGACGCGATCCTCGACGATCCGCGGCTACCCGGCGCGTTGGCGCGGCATCCGCGCGCGGCGCACGCCTCACTCGCCCTCTTCGCGTACGTCGTGATCCGACACGCGCTCGTGCGAGCCGGTGAAAAAGACCGTGGACTCGCGGATTACGTGAGCTCGATTGTGCTTCACTTCGGCGTTCGCGATCGTGCGCACCGCATCGCGCCGGGCGACGACGAGATCTATCAGGCGCTCGTCGATCTGTGTGAAGATCTGGAGGATCCCGACGCGCGGCGGCGGTTCCTCGTGCAGACGCACCTCGGGAATTATGCGCTGTGGTTGAGCGGACTATTCCCGGATTACATCGAGCAGCGGCGCTGGCGCCGCGGCGGACCCGATCTCGAGTACTACGAGGAAATGGGCAGGCGCGGATTTCAGCTCGCGGCCGACCACCGGATCGCGGAAGAACACGGGTTGTCCACGCTCTACGCGAGCGCGGCGGAGCGATTCGGAACGCTGCGCGTGGCGCTGAACAACGTGAGTGACACGATCTTCTTTCCCGCCGTGCAGACGCCAGAGCGGTTGATGCGGCAGGTGAGAGACGAGGCGAGCTGGAAGATCAAGTGAAAAGGCGCGGCCTAATCCGGTCAGCGCGACTGGTACCGGTGAATCACCGTTCTCGCGAAAGCCGCGAACAGCGTTCGGTCCCAATCCTCGCTCGTCCGCGTCAGCTCCTCCGGATGCCATTGCACGGCGAGCATCCACCAGTCGGTGTCGATCGGCTCGAGTCCCTCGATGATGCCGTCCTCCGCGCGCGCGACGACGCGTAGTCCATCGGCGACGCGGTCGACCGATTGATGGTGCGACGAGTTGATCGAGATCCGCGATTCGCCGAGCGTGCGGCCGAGGAGCGAGTCGAGGACGACGTCCGCGCAATGCACTCGCTCGGTGCGGCGCGGCGATTGGGCGTGGTTCACGCTGCTCGGCTGCTGCGACGGAATGTCCTGCACGAGGGTGCCGCCGAGTGCGACGTTCATCACTTGCGCTCCACGACAGATCGCCAGCGTCGGGACCTTTCGAGCATGGGCTTCTCGCGCCAGCGCGAGCTCGCAGCTATCACGCGCCGCGTGCGGTGCCCCGGTTGCGGGGTGCGCGGACTGGCCGAACGTCGCCGGATCGAGGTCTTCGCCGCCGGTGAGCACCAGGCCGCCGACCGTGTCGAGCACCGGAAGCAGAAAGTCTGGATTACTGATCGGTGGCAGAATGACCGGGATCAGGCCGGCGGCCGCGATTGCGTTCGTGTACGCCTCGTTGAGGCGTACGCGCGGCCTGTCGCTCACGATCTCTGTCGTCGCGGTGACGGCGACCAGAGGCGCGATTCGCGTGTAGGATGTGCCGGTCAAGTGCATCTGGTGGCCCGATCTCCCATTGGTTGCGTGCGCGCGGAATCGATCTGTATCGTACATACCTACGCTCGACCAAGGAACCCGACGATGGTGTTCGACGGCTTTCGCCGCTCGTTCGACGACCTGCTGAGCCGCGCGACGCGGCCGGAAGACCGGCGCGCGATCGCGTCGCGCATGAAAGACACCCTCGTACAGGCGAAGGTCGGGCTGGACGACCTGCGCGACGGCGTGGCGAGGGTTCGCCAGCGTCTCGCGCTCGAGGAGCGGGAGCTCGAGACGGTGCGCCGGCGCAAGCATCTGGCTGAAGGCATCAACGATGCTGAAACGGTGACGATCGCCACCAAGTACGAGCAGATGCACGTCGAGCGGCTGGAGGTTCTCAAGAGCAAGGTGGCGGCTCAGGAAGCGGAGCTGGCGCTGGCCGAACGCGACGTGCAGGAGATGTCCGCGGAGCTCAAGGCGGTGCTCTCGGGCGCGGACCCGCGGGCGAGCGCTGGGTCGAGCGCCGGCGCAATCGACGGAAGCGAATCGAGCGACGCGACCGGCGATTCCGCCGACAGCAGCGGAGCGCTCGGCAGCGAGATCGATGCGCTGAGCCGGGCGCGCGCGCGTGCGGAGCGCGAAGCCGATGCCGCGCGTCGCTTGGATGAGCTCAAGCGCCGCATGGGGAAGTAGTCGTCGCGATGCCACGCCGGATCGCCGCGCTGCTCGTTCTCCTGGCAACGCCCGCTCTCCGCGCGCAGGACACGGCGGCCGCGGCGTGCCACGGCCAACGGATCGACCGCGTGGACGTGCACACGGC
Source organism: Gemmatimonadaceae bacterium (assembly GCA_025934775.1). Classification (GTDB taxonomy): domain Bacteria; phylum Gemmatimonadota; class Gemmatimonadetes; order Gemmatimonadales; family Gemmatimonadaceae; genus JAQBQB01. Next base: position 92,197 of record JAICWO010000011.1, read on the forward strand.
CGCACCAACCGCGGCGCAGTTGCGGCGAGTGCCAATCGTCGCGCACATCGTCCGTGCGGTGCACACGACGACACACGCGCAGCTCATTCGGCGATTCCTGCTGCTCCAGGCAGGCGACGCGTGCGACGAGCTTCGCCGAAGCGAGTCGGAGCGCATCATTCGCGCACAGCCGTTCGTTGCCGACGCGGCGATTCACGTGCTTCCGGATTCCACCGGCGGTGTCACGCTCGACGTGCAGGAGACGGACGAAATCGCGTTGGTCGCGGACATCGCGGTGGGTCCGGGCGTGCCGCCGGTGCGGTACCTGAGGCTGGGCGATCAGAACTTCAGCGGCGCCGGGATCTTTCTCGCGGCGGACTGGCGCGACGGTGGTCCGTTTCGCGACGGGTATGGCGGTGAGTTCAGCGACAACCAGCTCTTCGGCCATCCGTACACGTTCACGGCGAACGGGCACCAGACGCCGCTCGGCGGCGACTGGCTGATCGACGCGACGCACCCGTTCTACACGGACATCCAACGGATTGCCTGGCGCGCGCGCGCTGGAGCGAGCAACGACTACGCGCAGTTCTGGCGCGATCCGGATACCCGGCACGCGATCCGGGTGCGGCAGAACTATTTCGACCTCGGCGGCATCATCCGCCTCGGGCCGCCCGGCCGCCTGAGCCTCTTCGGCGCCTCGATCTCGGGGACGGACGAGCGCACCGGCACGCAGCAGGTACTCATCACGCCGGCCGGCTTTGCACCAGACTCTAATACGGATTTGCTCAATCGGTTCGTCAAGCACCGGATCGCCCGGGTGAACGCGCTCTGGGGCATTCGCGACATCGGGTTCGTGCGCGTGCGCGGCTTCGACGCGCTCACGGCGGTGCAGGACATGCCGGTCGGATTCCAGCTCGGGACGTTGTTCGGCCGCAGCCTCTCGGTGCTCGGCTCGCGCGACGACGACATCTTCATGTCGGGCGACGTGTACGCCGGCGCGGCGGGGCGCAACAATGCGCTGCGCGTGCAGCTCGAGGCGGAGGGGCGGCGCAACAACGACGCCGGGATATGGGACGGCATTCTCGCGACCGGCCGCGCGGTGGAGTACTTCAAGGTGAACGCCGTGAACACGAGTACGGCCTCGCTCGAATTCAGCGGCGAATGGCGGCCGCGCACGCCGCTCGCCCTCTCGCTCGGCGACCCCGAGGGCGGCGTGCGCGGCTACATCGCGGACAAGGAGCCGGGCGCGCGACGGCTCGTCGGCCGGTTGGAGCACCGCGTGTTCGTGGGGCGGCCGTTCAAGCTGGGCGACATGGGCGTGGCGGCGTTTGCCGATGCGGGAAAGCTGTGGGCCGGCGATGCGCCGTTCGGCGTGACGACGCCGGTGCGCACGTCCGTGGGTCTCAGCCTGCTCGCGACCGTGCCTCCCGCATCAGGGAGACTCTGGCGCGTCGACTTCGCGCTCGCGCGGAACCCCGGCCCCGGCGGTTCGCGCTTCGAGGTGAGGTTCACGAGCGTGGACAAGACGACGTTCTTCTTGCCAGATCCCACCGACGTGAAAGCCGCGCGCGAACGGACGGTGCCCTCGAGCATTTTCAGGTGGCCGCAGTAGGGCTGCGTCGCGAGATCAAGTTGTGTCGAGCACGGAAGACACGGAAAAGGCGCCGCGAATCGCACTTGGCGAGCTCACGCCCGAACGCTCGACGTCAACCGATTGAGCAGCGGCACGAACAGCAGCATCACCGCCGCCGCGCCGAATCCGGCGACGACGAAGATCATATAAAAACCGTGATTGGTGGCGCTCACGGACTGCATGAATCCGCCGAGCCCTGCGGCCGGAGCGGGCGGCGCTTCGCCGGGCGTCGGGGTGTAGGCGGCGACGGCGCCGGCGATGGAGTTCGCCGCGGCGTTCGCGAGGAACCAGACGCCCATGAGCAGGGATGCCAACCGCGCGGGCGCCACCTTCGTCACGTACGAGAGTCCAACTGGTGAGAGACAGAGCTCACCCCACGTGTGAAACGTGTACGCCCAGACGAGCCACATCGGGCTGACCGTGACGCCGGTATCGGCGTGCGATCCGCCGACGACCATGAACACGAATCCCGTGGCGAGCAGCGCGAGACCGAGCACCATCTTGAGCGCGGTGGAGGGCTCGCGTCCCTTGCGGCCGAGCCAGGTCCACATCGCGGCGAACAGCGGCGCGAAGAGGAGAATGTCGAATGGATTCACCGATTGGAACCAGCTCGACGGAATGATGCGTCCGGCAAAATTCAAATTCGTGTATTTGTCGGCGAACAGGTTCATGGAGCTGCCGGCCTGCTCGTACGCCGCCCAGAAGAAGATCACGAAAAAGACAACGATGAAGAGCGCGGTCACGCGCTTGCGCTCTTCGCCATGTGAGCCGAGAAAGCTCACGCCGAGTGCCGCGCCGATGATGAGTCCCATCGAGACGCCAAGCATGTCGAAGCCGGAGACGAGCCATCCGATCGCGCCGCCGGCGATCGCCCCGGCGAGCGCGTGCCGCAACGGATTGGCGCCGGGGCCGGCAGTGGCGTGCGATGCCGACGATGCGCGTGTCGCTGGATCGGTGCGGCTCGGACGCATGCCGATGCCGGGGAGATACTTCGCGCGGCCCCACACATAGCCGCACAGCCCGAGCAGCATGCCGACTCCGGCCGCCGCGAAGCCGTAATGCCAGCCGAACCGGTCGGTCTGTGCGAGGCCGCCGCAGACCAGCGGGCCGAGAAACGCCCCGATGTTAATTCCAATATAGTAGATCGTGAATCCCGCATCGCGGCGCGGATCGCCTTCGCGATACATCTGACCGACCATCGTCGACGCGTTCGCCTTGAAGAAGCCCGTGCCGACGATGATGAGCCCGAGGCCGAGATAAAACGCCGTCATCCCGGGGAACGCGAGCGTGAAGTGGCCGGCCGAGATGACGGCGCTGCCGATCACGAGCGAGCGATGCGTGCCGACGACTCGGTCCGCCAGATATCCGCCGAGCACCGGCGTGAGGTACGCGAGCATCGTGTACGTGCCGTAGAGATGCGCCGCGCGCGCGGTGTCCCACTTGAGCGCGTTCACGAGATACAGCACGAGGATCGCGCGCATTCCGTAATACGAAAACCGCTCCCACATCTCGGTCAACGAGAGCAGGCCGAGTCCGCGCGGATGCCCGAGGAGCGCGCGATCGTCGAGGACCGGCGGGCGATCGGTGGCGGTGGCGGCGATGTCGATGGTGGAGGACATCGGGAGGAGAGTGGAGAGTTGAGAGTGGAGGGTGGAGGTCGACAACAGCCAACGGCATCAGGCTGGGTCGAGAGCTCGATCCGCCAGCCTCCATCCGATCGCTTCTAGCTGTCCACTCCTACACCGCAGCCCCTAACACCGGCAGGTATCGCTCCGGCGGCTTCGTGCCGCCGGCCGCCTGCTGGACGGGCCATTCGACCGTCGTCGGCGGCTGCTTGATGCAGGCGACCCAGTGGCCGGGCGCCTTCTCCTCGAGTGGCGGAACGACCGCGGCGCACGCGGCGTCCTTGGCCGGGTGCTGGCACCGCGGATGGAACACGCATCCCGACGGCGGGTTCGCCGGCGACGGCACGTCGCCGGTCAGCACGACGCGCGACTTCGTGACCGTTGGATCGGGCACCGGCACGGCGGAGAGCAGCGCCTGCGTGTACGGCATGAGCGGCTCGCGATATAGATCCTCTGATGACGCGAGCTCGACGATCTTGCCGAGGTACATGACCGCGACGCGGTCGGCGATGTGCTCGACGACGGAGAGGTCGTGCGCGATGAAGAGGTACGCGAGCCCGCGGTCGCGCTGCAGGTCCTGCATCAGGTTGATGACCTGCGCCTGCACCGAGACGTCGAGCGCCGAGACGGGTTCGTCGCAGACGATGAAGTTCGGTTCGACGGCGAGCGCGCGCGCGATGCCGATGCGCTGGCGCTGGCCGCCCGAGAACTCGTGCGGGTAGCGCGTCGTGTACTCGGCGCGGAGTCCGACTTCGTCGAGGAGCTGCTTCACGCGCGCGTCCGCCGCGGCGCCTTCGGCGAGCTTGTGAATGGTGAGCCCTTCGCGAATGATCGCGCCCACCGTCATGCGCGGGTTGAGCGAGGAGAACGGATCCTGGAAGATCACCTGCATGCGCCGGCGGAGCTGGCGGAGCGACTTGCCGTCGAGCTGGACGAGGTCGACCCCGTCGAACTCGATCGAGCCGGCGGTCGGCTCGATGAGGCGCAGGATCATCCGCCCGGTCGTCGACTTGCCGCATCCCGACTCGCCGACCAAGCCAAGGGTCTCGCCGGGGAATACCTCGAACGAGACGCCGTCGACGGCGCGCACCGCGCCGGCCGTCTTGCCGAATATGCCTTTCTTAATTGGAAAATGCTTAACCAGCCCGCGGACGGAGAGGAGCGGCGGCGTCATGCGCCCGCCTTGGCCGCGGCCGGCTCGTGCGGATGCGCGCGCCGCTCCGGCTCCTCGGCCAGGTGGCAGCGCGAGATGTGGTGCTCGCCGATCTGATAGAGCGGCGGATGCTCGGCGACGCACCGCTCCCACGCGTAGGGGCACCGGTCGTGAAAGCGGCAGCCGTTGGGCCACATCGTCGGCGGCGGCACGGAGCCGGGGATCGTCGCCAGCCGGTCGCGCTCCTGGCCGACGTGCGGCATCGCCGCCAGCAGGCCTTCAGTGTATGGATGGTGCGACCGCGCGAACAGCTCGCCGACCGGCGCTTCCTCGACGATCTCGCCGCCGTACATCACGATCACGCGCGAGACGGTCTCCGCGACCACGCCCAGGTCGTGCGTGATGAGCAGGATCGACGTGCCGAACTTCTGTTGAAGCTCGCGCAGGAGCTCGAGGATCTGCGCCTGGATCGTGACGTCGAGCGCCGTCGTCGGCTCGTCGGCGATGACGAGCGCCGGATTCATCACGAGCGCCATCGCGATCACCACGCGCTGGCGCATGCCGCCCGAGAGCTGATGCGGATATTCGTGCGCACGCTGCTCGGGGGAGGGAATCCCGACCGTCTCGAGCATCTCGACCGCGCGCCGCCAGGCCTCGCGCTTGGAGCCGCCGTGATGCACGCGCACCACCTCGGCGATCTGATCGCCGACGCTGAACACGGGATTGAGCGCGGTCATCGGCTCCTGAAAGACCATCGCGATGTGCGCGCCCCGCACCGCGCGCATCGACTTCTCGTCGAGGGTGACGAGCTCCTTGCCGTCGAACCGGATCTCGCTCCCCGGCTCGATGCGCCCGGGCGGGCGAATCAGCCGCATGAGCGACAGCGCGGTGACCGACTTGCCGCACCCCGATTCGCCGACGAGCCCGACCGTTTCGCCGGCGCCGATCTCGAAGCTCACGCCGTCGACCGAGCGCGCGACACCGTTCTCGGTGTAGAAGTACGTGCGGAGGTCGTGAACGCGGAGCAGCGGTTCAGCCATGCGGATTGGATTCGGTCATTGACGGCGCGGCCTCCGTCATCGGCGTGCCGTGAAGCTGCCGGGGATCGAGGACGTCGCGCAAGGCGTCTCCAAGCACGTTGAAGGCCAGCACGGTGCCGATGATCGCGATGCCGGGGAAGAGCACCACCCACCAGTTGCCGGCGAAGAAGTCGACCCCGTCGAGGAAGATCGAGCCCCAGCTCGGCGTCGGCTCGCGCGCGCCCAGGCCGAGGTACGAGAGTCCCGTCTCGAGCGCGATGACGTTCGCCACGCCGAGCGTGGCCGCGACGAGGACCGGCGTGGCCACGTTCGGGAGCAGATGCCGCCACAGAATGCGTACGTCGCTCGCCCCGAGCGCGCGGGCGGCTTGCACGTAATCCTGCGTGCGCGCCGTGAGCGTCTCGGCGCGCACGAGCCGCGACACGGTGAACCAGCCGGTCGCGCCGAGCAGGAGGATGAGCGCGGTGAGCGGCACCGGATTCCACAGCGAGAGCACCGCGATCAGCAGAAATATTCGCGGAATGGATATAAATCCGTCGAGGAGGCGCATGAGCGCGGCGTCGGTCGCTCCGCCCGCGTAGCCGGCGACCAGGCCGTACGCGGTGCCGATCGTGATCGAGATGAGCACGGAGAGCGTGGAGATCGCGAGCGAAATGCGCGCGCCGCGCAGCACGCGCGCGAGCACGTCGCGGCTGTACTGATCGGTGCCGAACGGATGCGCCCAGGACGGCGGCGAGTTCTTGAGCCGCACGATGTCGAGCTGCTCGATGCCGCTGTACGGCATCAGATGCGGTCCAACGATGGCCGCGAGGATCATCAGCACGATCACGCCCACCGCCCAGCGACCCGTGGAGTGCGCGAGCAACCGCCGCGCGACATTCTTTCGAGGGGCGCTATTCACGGATGCGCGGGTCGAGGAGCATTTGCAGAATGTCGGCGAGAAAATTTCCGACGACGACCATGATCGAGCCGACGACGACGGTGGCCGTGACGAGATCGTAGTCGCGCGCGCCGATCGCGTTGGCGGCGAGCGATCCCATGCCGGGCCATGAGAACACGCGCTCCACGAAGAGGGCGCCGCCGAGGATCGCGGGAAACAACACGCCGAGCATGGTCACGAGCGGCGTGAGCGCGGTGCGGAGGGCGTGGCGCCAGACGACTCGCCGCTCCGGGAGTCCCTTCGCGCGCGCGGTGCGCACGTAGTCGGCGGGGAGGATGTCGAGCATCGCCGCCCGCTGGTAGCGCGCGATGCCGGCGGTGGTGAGCAGCGTGAGCGATCCCACCGGCAGGATCATGTGCTTCAGCCGATCGGCGAGCGCCGCCCACCCGCTCATGTAATCGTGCATCACCGGATCCACGATGTGTCCCGGCGGCAGCACGCGCCACACGTACGCGAAGAGCATGAGCGCCGACAGGGCCAGCCAGAAATCAGGCAGGGAGTAGAACACGAGCAGCACCGCGGAGCTCGCCCGATCGAACCAGCCGTCGCGGTGGACCGCCTGGAGGACGCCGACGGTGATGCCGATGAGAAAACTCAAACCGAGCGAAAGTCCGGCGAGGAGGAGCGTGCGCGGCACCGCGTCGCGAATCGCGACCGTGACCGGCTCGCCGTACTGAAACGAATAGCCGAGCTGCCCGTGCAGCACGCTCACCACGTATCGCGCGTACTGCTCGAGCAGCGGGCGATCGTAGCCGAACTGGTGTCGCCAGTGCTCGCGGACGGCCTGCGTGATGTTCGCGCTGTCGTACGCGAACGGATCGCCGGGGGCGGCGTGGATGACGAAGAAGCTGATCGTCGTCACGATCACGACGACGATCAGCGATTGCAGAAGCCTCGCGGCGAGACGCCGCACGACTCAGGGCTTCGCGGGCGCGAGACCGATTCGGTCGCGCTCGATACGTTTGTCCTGCGGAATGCTCCAGTCGGGGAGGTTCACCCACCAGCCATCGACGCGGAACGGCGCGGTATCGATTCGGCGATTCACGGCGTTCACCAGCACGTAGTCATAGAGCCAGATCGCGGGCGCGTCGGCCGCGATGTCCTTGTAGGCGCGCGACGCGTACTGCTTTGCTTTGGCGGGATCGAAGGACTTTGCCGCGCTGTCGAGCAGCGCGTCGACGTCGCGGTTGGCATAGCGCAGGTAATTCTGCCCGTTGGGCGGCGCGGCGCCGGTCGCCCAATTCTGCGCCGTGCCCGTGATGCTCGGATCCGGATTGAACGCGTTGATCACCGCGTCGAAATCGCCGCTGTTCATCTTGGGGTACATCACCGAGCGGGGATCGACGATCTGGATGTCGACCTGCGCGCCGACGCGGCGCAGCGCGGCCTGAATCAGCACCGCGTACTGCCGGCGCGGCACGCTGCTGCTCGGCGCCATGACGGCGAACTGCAGCGGCTTGCCGTTCTTGGTTCGAATCGCGCCCGGTGTCGCCGCCTTCCAGCCGGCGGAATCGAGCAGCGCCTTCGCCGCCGTTGTGTCGAACGGCGGAAGTTGGATCGTCGTGTCCGCGAGGCCGAATCCGGCCGCGAATGGTCCATGCGACAGCAGGCCCAATTTGCCGAACACGTTCGTCAGCATGGCCTGCCGATCGACCGCCATCGAGAGCGCGCGGCGCACGCGCGCATCGCCGAAGATCGGATGCGGCGCGCTCGTGGCGCCGGCGTGCAGATTCATGCCGATGAACGCGTAGCCGAGCGTCGGCCAGATCACCGCGGCGGCGACCTTGCTGCTGTCGAGCTTTGCCGTCTGGTCGCTCGGGAACGCCTCCATCACGTCGGCCTCGCCCGAGAGCACGCGGGCGACCTGCGTCTGTGGATCGGCCGGGACGATGAGCAGACGATCGAGCTTCGCGCGGCCGCGGTAATTCGCCGTATCGGCGAGCAGCTCGATGCGCTGGCCGACGTCCCATTTAGAGAATCTGAATCGGCCGCTGCCGATCGGCGTCCGCGTCACGGGCGACGTGCGGAGCTGATCCATCGGGACCTTGCCGTACACGTGCTCGGGCATCACGATGATCTGATACACGGCGTCGTAGAACTGCTCGGGGCTGCGCTTCTTGAACCAGACGACGGCGGTGAGCGAGTCGCGCACCGAGACCGAATCGACGTTCGTGAGCGTCGACGCGCTCGAGGAGCCGACCTTGGGATCGGTGAAGAGCTGGAAGCTGTAGCGCACGTCCTTGGCCGTGACCGGCTGGCCATCATGCCAGCGCGCGCGCGGATCGATCGAGAACGCGATCGAGAGCGAGTCGGGCGCCCAGGTCCACGCCTTCGCCAACTCCGGAGTGAAACCCTTGTCGCCGACCGTGACCATGGTGGGACCGATCTGCGCCAGTCGATCGAACACCAGATCCTGGATCCAACGGCCAACTTCCTCCGAGATGAGCGGCGGGAAGAGCGTCGAGGGGTCGCTCGGCGCGTCGATGACCACCGTGCCGCCCGTGGCGCCGCCACCGACGGGCGTCTCCTTCGAAGTGCACGCCGAAAGTGCGGCGAGGGCCCCGGCCAGCAGGAGCGAACGGCCGCGGTGATGGGACGGCGGGGAATTGCGCATTCTCGATGAGTGAGCGGGAGGGAACGTCAGTGAGGGAGGCGTGCGCCCGGCTGAATCACTGCATCCCGAGCGCGGTCACCGCCACCACGTCCATGCATCATCCAAGTATCGGACGACGAGAGCCGCCGCTCGGGCACGGAACGCGTCATCCGGGACGAGCGGCAGCGGGTCCACGCTCTCCAACGATCGAACCGACTCGGCAAGCGCCGACGCAATCTCACCGACCGACGGCGCGTGGCCGAGCGCCTCGCGAAGCGTGGCCGGTGCGGGGATGGAATCCTGGCGCGGAATGGTGAGTTCGGCGAGCACCGACTGGTCGTCATCGATGAGGATGGATCCGTGCTGGAGCAGCACGCCGTCGCGACGCCACTGGGCGCTTCCGGCGAGCTTGCGTCCATCGAGCATCAACTCGCCGGCCGACGGCTCGTTGAAGCACGGAGCGATGCCCGGGTTCTGTGCTTTCGTCGCCGGTCGAGCGATCGTCGCGCCGACGCCAAGCCGCCGCAGGCCTTCGAGTACCACGCGGTTGATGCGGTCGTACGACGCTCGCAGCTCGCCGGCGGCCGCGATCGGCGCCGTCACGCTATAGGTGATTTCCCGATCGTGAAGAATGGCGCGGCCGCCGGTCGGGCGCCGCACCACGCCGAAGCCGCGCGATCGAATCGCGTCGAGGTCGTATTTGCCAGCCGCGGTCTGGTTGCGGCCGAAGGAGATCGTCGGGTGCGACCACGAGTACACGCGGAGAACCCATGCGTCGGTGGCCCTCGTGTAATCCATCAGCGCCTCGTCGAACGCCATGTTCTCCGCGCCCGGCGCGGGCGGCGTGACGATGTGGCGCCAAACGGCTGGCGTCGGGGAGGGCGGACGATCCATCGCGATGCGCAAAGGGGGTCGAGGCGGACGGCTTGACCCTAAAGTAAATTCAACGCACCACGAACGCCCCCTGATCGCGATGTCGGGGCGATCCAGCCGATCCGAACGGAACGGCCAATTCCAGCCGAAGATTCTGGGGCTTGACGCCCTTCAGAGGATTCTATGACCTCAGCGAGCCACGCGACGCCAGCCGCCGATCCGGCGAGCTTCATTCCGCGGCACATTGGTCCCACTCCCGCCGAGCAGGCCGCCATGCTCGAGCTGCTCGGCTACGAGTCGCTCGACGCGCTCATCGACGCAACGGTTCCGGCGAACATCCGCCAGAAGAAGCCGCTCGCGATCCACGCGCCGATGTCGGAGCATGACGCGCTGGCGAACATGCGCGCGATGGCGCAGCGCAACCAGATCTGCCGGTCATATCTCGGGCTGGGCTACTACGACTGCAACACGCCGCCGGTCATTCAGCGCAACGTGCTCGAGAATCCGGGCTGGTACACGGCGTACACGCCATATCAGGCCGAGATCGCACAGGGCCGCCTCGAGGCGCTGCTGAACTACCAGACGATGGTGATGGATCTGACCGGTCTGGAGATCGCGAACGCGTCGCTGCTCGACGAGGCGACGGCGGCGGCCGAAGCGATGTCGCTCGCGCACGCGGTGCACGGCAAGGCGGGGAAGGAGACGTTCTTCGTCTCCGACGAATGCTTTCCGCAGACGATCGCGGTGGTGAAGACGCGCGCCGCGGTGCGCGGCATCAATGTCGTCGTGGGCAACTGGCGCACGGCGGCGATCGGGGACGACGTGTTCGGCGCGCTGCTGCAGTATCCGGCCGCGGACGGCGCAGTGTACGATTACCGTCAGTTCGTCGAACGCGCGCACGCCGTGAGCGCGGTGGTGACCGTCGCGACGGATTTGATGGCGCTCACGCTCCTCACACCGCCCGGCGAATGGGGAGCCGACATCGTCGTCGGCAACTCGCAGCGTTTTGGCGTGCCGCTCGGCTACGGCGGCCCGCACGCCGCATTCTTCGCGACGAAGGACGAGTACAAGCGGCAGATGCCGGGGCGCATCATCGGGGTGTCGCGCGATGCGGACGGGAAGCCGGCGCTCCGCATGGCGCTGCAAACGCGCGAGCAGCACATCCGCCGCGAGAAGGCGACGAGCAACGTGTGCACCGCGCAGGTGTTGCTCGCCGTGATCGCGGGGATGTACGCGGTCTGGCACGGTCCGGAGGGGATCAGCGCGATCGCGCGGCAGATCCACGCGCGCGCGGCGACGCTCGCCGCCGGCCTGGAGCAGCTCGGGTACACGCTCACGAGCAACGACTACTTCGACACGATCAGCGTCGAGCGTGGCGATCGCCCGGCGACGGACGTCGTCGGCGCGGCACGCTCGCGCGGGATCAACCTCCGCGCGTCGGGTGACTCACGCGTGATCGTCGCACTCGACGAGACGGTAACCGATCGCGACATCGACGACCTGCTCGAGATCTTCGCGGCGGGTCATGGCGACGCCCCGAAGTCCGCGCCGCTCGCGGCGTCGGTGGACGCGCGCTACGACGAACGGTTCGCGCGCACGACGCCGTTTCTCACGCATCCGGTCTTCAACTCGTATTACTCCGAGACCGAGATGCTGCGCTACCTCAAGCGTCTCGAGAACCGCGATCTCTCGCTCACGACGTCGATGATCCCGCTCGGCTCGTGCACGATGAAGCTCAACGCGACCGCCGAGATGTATCCGGTCACGTGGCCGGAGTTCGGGAAGATCCATCCGTTCGCGCCGGTGGAGCAGACCAAAGGCTACCAGGAGCTGTTCAAGCGGCTCGAGGCGGCGCTCGCGGAGATCACGGGCTTCGCCGGCGTGTCGCTGCAGCCGAACGCCGGCTCGCAGGGTGAATACGCCGGGCTCCTCGTGATCAGCGAATACCACGCGTCGCGCGGCGACTCGCACCGCAACGTCTGCCTCATTCCGCAGTCGGCGCACGGCACGAACCCGGCGAGCGCGGTGATGGCGGGGATGAAGGTCGTCGTGGTGAAGACGGACGAGGGCGGGAACATCGACGTGGCGGATCTCCAAGCCAAGGCGACCGCGAACGCCTCGACGCTCGCGGCGCTGATGGTCACGTATCCGTCGACGCACGGGGTGTTCGAGGAAGCGATCACGGACATCTGCCGCATCGTGCACGAGCATGGCGGGCAGGTGTACCTGGACGGCGCGAACATGAACGCGATGGTCGGACTGGCGCGGCCGGGCGACATCGGCGCGGACGTGTGCCACCTCAACCTGCACAAGACGTTCTGCATCCCGCACGGCGGCGGCGGTCCGGGCATGGGCCCGATCGGCGTGGCGAAGCATCTCGTCGATTTCCTGCCGACCAACCCGATCGTCCGCGTTGGGGGGGCGAAGTCGGACGTCGCCGTGTCGGCGGCGCCGTGGGGAAGCGCGAGCATCCTGCCGATCTCGATGATGTACATCGACATGATGGGCGGTACGGGGCTCACGGAGGCGACGAAGGTCGCGATCCTCAACGCGAACTACATCGCGAAGCGGCTCGACGCGCACTATCCCGTCCTCTACAAGGGGACGCACGGCACCGTGGCGCACGAGTCCATCGTGGACCCGCGCGCGTTCAAGACGTCGGCGGGCGTGGAGGTGGAGGACATCGCGAAGCGGCTGATGGACTACGGCTTCCACGCGCCGACGGTGAGCTTTCCGGTGGCGGGGACGCTGATGATCGAGCCGACGGAGAGCGAATCGAAGGCCGAGCTGGACCGCTTCTGCGACGCGCTGATCGCGATCCGCGAGGAGATCAGAGAAATTGAACTAGGAATCGCTGATCGCCAGGACAACGTCCTCAAGCACGCGCCGCACCCGCTGGGCCGCGTGGTGTCGGACGCGTGGTCGCACGCCTATGGCCGCGAGCGGGCGGCGTTCCCGGCGCCGTGGACGCGGCAGTCGAAGTTCTGGCCGGCGGTGGGCCGGGTGGAGAGCGCGTACGGCGACCGGCATCTGGTGTGTTCGTGTTTGCCGACGGATGCGTACGCGGAAGCGGTGGTGGAGGCGGAAGGGTAGTCCCCGCACCGCTGGAGGCTGGGGGCCGGGCGCTGACGGCAAGCTGACAGCACCCCGCTCGGCTGTTCGCTATCGGCGACAGCTATCGGTCGAATTCGGAGCGAAACGTCGAATGGGCACGCCGAAGACAGTTCGGTGTGCCCATTCTACGCTTCGTTCCACTTCCCTCTGATAGCGGACGCCGATAGCCGATAGCCGAGCTGGGAACTGCCGCTGTCGGCTCGCTCGTCAGCGCGCAGCTTCCAGCCCCCAGCCCCAGCGGACTAATGCGACGCCGATCCGAGATGCGCCTCGTACGCCTCTGCATTCATCAACTGCTTCGTCTCGCCCGCATCCTTCAGGCGGAGCTTGATCATCCAGCCGTCGCCGTACGGCGCGGAGTTCACCAACGCCGGCTCTTTGTCGAGACGATCGTTCACCGCCACGACTTCGCCGGCGATCGGGGAGTAGAGCTCCGAGACGGCTTTCACGGCTTCGACGGTGCCGAACACGTCGTGCGCGCCGAACGTGGCGCCAACCTTGGGAAGCTCGATGTAGACGATGTCGCCGAGCTCGCCCTGTGCGTAGTCCGTGATGCCGATGGCGACGACGTTCGCGTCGTCGGTCGGCTTCACGTACTCGTGATCTTCGGTATAGAGGAGATTGTCTGGAACGTCGGACACAGCGCGCTCCCGCTTGATGGGGACAGGTGGAGGTGCGCGCGGAGTCTACCCGAACCCAAAAACAGTGTCAAGGAACGGCGGCGCTCTTTGGCGGCGACGCTTCGCGGGAGAGCGCGAGCCACGTGTCGTGCACGCGGCGCTCGAGCTGTGAGAGCGTACCGTTGTTCTCGATCACGAAATCCGCCCGCGCGCGCTTGAGCTCCGCCGGCATCTGCGCCGCGATCATGTCCATTCCTCCGGTCTCGCGGAGCCCGCGATCGTTGACCAGCCGCTCCAGCCGGACGGGCCGCGGCGCGTCGACGAGAATGATCCGATCGAAGCCATCGGTCATGTGCCGCTCGAAGAGGAGCGGGATGTCGCAGATCACGACGCGATCGCCGCGCAGGCGCGCCTGCTCCACGAGGCGCGCGCGCAGGCGCTCGACTTCGGGATGGACGATCTCGTTAAGTTCTTCGAGTTGGTCGTGGTCGGCGAAGACCACGCGGCGCAGTGCGGCTCGATCGAGATGGCCGTCCGGCGCGAGGACCTCGGAACCCCACCGCTGCACGATCTTGTCGTACGCGACGGTGCCAAGCTCGACGGCGCGTCGCGCGAGCACGTCGGCGTCGATGATCGTGGCGCCGCGCTCAGACAACATCTGCGCGACGGTGGACTTTCCACTTCCGATGTTCCCCGTGAGCGCAACGAGAAGCATGATCGGTCCTCGAAGTCGACTGGCGAGCGCAGGCTCGGCGTGCCCAAGCTATGGGTGCCGTTGCAGTGCGTCAACACGCGGAATCTCTCAATTGGAGACGGCGGCATGCACCGACCGGAACAGCGGCTCGAAGAAAACGGCAGCGACGACGAATTTCGCGGGCTCGTGAGGCGCCAGCTCGAGCTGCTCGGCGAAGATCCCGATCGCGAAGGGCTGCTGCGCACCCCCGACCGCGTCGCCAAGTCGCTCGCCTGGCTGACCCGCGGCTACGAGATGGACGTGCAGCACGTGGTCGGCGGCGCGCTCTTCGACTCAGAGGGCGCGACGAACATGGTGATGGTTCGCGACATCGAGCTCTACAGCCTGTGCGAGCACCACATGCTGCCGTTCTACGGCAAGGCGCACGTGGCGTACATCCCCGACGGCAAGATCGTGGGACTCAGCAAGCTGCCGCGGGTCGTCGAGGTATTCTCGCGGCGGCTGCAGGTGCAGGAGCGCCTCACCGAGCAGATCGCGACCGCGATCGACGACGTGCTGCACCCGCAGGGCGTCGGCGTCGTGATCGAGGCCTACCACCTCTGCATGATGATGCGCGGAGTAGAAAAGCAGAATTCAAAAACGATTACGAGCGCCGTCCGGGGCACCTTCCGGTCCGACCCGCGAACGCGCGACGAGTTCCTGACGCTCACGTACGCGCCGCCGCGATAGGCTAGCGCGCGATCGCCGCGATCGCCGCGCGTACGTCGGCGGCGTCGAGCTGCGCGCCGAGCTCCTCGAACAGCCGGAGGGCGCGCTCGAGCCGCTTGTGTGCCCCGGCGTGGTCGCCGGTCGCGGCGAGGCTGTGTCCCATGTCGCGCGACGACTCCGCCTCGAGGAGCTTGACCTGCGTCCGCGCGGCGATCCGAATCGCTTCCGTGAGCGCCTTCTGCGCCGAGTCGTGCCGCCCCATGAGCCGCAGCCCGTGTCCCTTCCAGCGCAGCGCGTCGCCGCGCTCCACCTCGTCGCCGACTTCCGAGCAGATCGTAATGGCGAGATCGCAATTCGAGATCGCTTCATCGAACCGCTCGCGAGCGCAGCTCACCTCGGAGCGGTTGAGCAGCACGCGGGCGATCATCGGGCGATCGCCGAGTGCCTCGAGGATCTCGAGGCACTGGCGGTACGACTCGTCGGCTTCGTCCCATAAGCCCTCGTCCGCGTAGAGCATCCCCAGGTTGTGCAGCGCGAGCGCCTCGCCGCGCGCGTAAGCCGAGTGCTGGAATAGCGCGCGACTGCGCTGATAGTGCTTTCGCGCCGTCTCGAAGTCGGCCTGGATGTTGGCGATGGCGCCGAGGTTGAGCAGGATGCGCCCGCGCTGCGCGTCGTCCTGCGCGAGGTCCAGTGCCACCCCGTAGCAGGCGCGCGCCTGCTCCAGCTCACCGCGCTCGTGGTGAATCACGCCGAGGCCGTTCTCGACCAGGGCGCGCACGGCGGAGGAGCCATGCGACACGGCGAGGTGGCGGGCAACACCGAAATGGGACACCGCTTCGTCGAATCGGCCTTGCTTCCACGCCACGCGGCCCAGCCGGAAACGCGCCTCGGCGACGACGAGCGGATCGGGGTCGTTGAGCACCGATCCGTACGTCGCCGCCGCATCGAGAAAATCGCCGGCCAGCTCGAACATCTCGCCGGCCCGAAGTGCGTCGCTCCCGCTCATCGCGCTCCGTTGCGAGTCCTCACATGTCGAGCGCGTATCCTGAGAAGTGGTCGAGTGGCGCGGCCACCGTGTGCCACCACTCGCTGAACACCGCGGGAATGTGCTCCGGCCCGTCCAGTCCGTCGAGGTAGATCGCACCTTCGATCTCGCCGCAGCCCGAGACGTCGAACTGGAGACCCGCCGGCTTGTTGAAGTGCAGTCCGTGCGGCTGCAGCTCGATCGTGATGCTCGGCCCGGCGGGAATGGTGCCCGAGATCAACGTGTCGTGCGCGAGCGCGCCCGGCGGAATGATCAGGCGATGCGGGCCGAAGTCGATCTCGCCGCCGCTGGCGCCGATCACCGCGGAGTCGGTCAGCGTCGACGGCACGTTGCACGCGAGGCGATTGCCCGTGGCGGCCGGCGCGTCGCCGGCGCTCCCGAGCGCGCCGGGGATCAGGTGGCCGTCGTGCAGTTGATCGCCGGTCGGGGCGCTGTTGGCGCTGGCCCCGGTCGTCGCGCGCGCGGCGGTGGCGCGCGCGGGCGCCGTGGCGTCGGAGCTCGCGCAGGCGGCGAGCGCGCCGAACCCGGCGAGGGAGGCGAGCAGGGTGAGGCGGCGTCGCGTCATCATAATATCCTCTTTCAGAAATTAAGAAAAATGTGTTCGGGGTGGATCGAGGGCGGCGCGGTTCAGACGGCCAGCGCGAGGGTACGCTTGCCGGGGCGGCCGCTCGTTCGCGGCTGGTCCGTCGCGCCCACCTGGCGCAGCATGGTGCGAATGACGTACGCCGCGCCGCCGCGGCCGCGAATCTCCCGCGGCGTGGCGTGCAGGTACCGCTGACAGGTGTTGCGGAACGCGCTGCCGGACGGGAAGTCGAGCGCGAGCGCGATGCGGTCCGCGCTCCGGTGCCGATCCTCGAGCAGATGCGCGGCGACGATGAGGCGGCCCCACGTGAGCAGCCGCTGCGGCGCCGGAAAGCCCGCGTTCGACAGCCGCTGCGAGACCGTGCGGCGCGGCAGCGCGAGCAGGCGGGCGAGCGCCTCCGGCGACAGCCGCTCGTGCGCGCGCGTGACCGCGAGCAGCACCGCGTCGCGCACGACGGCGTCCACGCCTTCGAGCGAGCGGCGAACGACGGCGCCCAAGCTCTTCGACTCGGCGGTCTCGACGAGCGCGAGCAGCGCGCGCGGCGCGTCGTCCTGATCCGCGATCACGAGTCCGTCCATCCCCTGGCGTCCCGCGTCGAACAGGTCGTGGGCGCGGTCGGGTGTGAACGCGACATACGCGATGAGCGTGAGGCGCGGCAGCCGCTGTTTCAGATGGCGTACGCGCTCGAAGTTCGCGCGGCCGCCGACGAACAGATCGACGATCGCGAGCCGCACCGGCTGCTGCTCGCAGACGCGGATCAGCGATGCCCAATCGTCACACGCCACCACCTGATGGCGGTCGCGAATCGCCGTGCGAAGGCGCTGCAGATGCCCGGCATTTGGAAGCAACGTGGCGATGACGCCCATGGTCTCCGGTCCCGCGTACACGACGACTCCTCGCGGCCTCACCGCGCCGCGAGATCACGCTAAGACCAGCGTGTCGTCACGAGCAAGGCGATCACGCAGAGAATATGACGGTTTCTGCCCGTTTCGTGACGACCAGTGTCACAGGCGCGCATAGCCTGCGAGCCGATCGTGTCGTCACCGTCATGCCCCGTGGATCGAGGAATCGGATGCGCCATTCGTGGACGCGGAAGAATCGCAACGCAGCACTACGCCCCGGCTTCACGCTCGCCGAGACGATGATCGTGCTCGTGATCGGCGGGCTCATGATCACGCTCGCGATCCCGCGCGTCGACACCTCGAAGTACAAGGCCGACGCGGTGGCGCAGATCGTCCGCACCACGCTGCAGAACGCGCAGCGGAACGCGATCACGCGGCAGCACGACATCATCGTCAGCTTCGACACGACGGGCGAGCGGATTCGCCTCATCTGGGACGCGAACAACGACGGTCAGGCCAACCCGGGCGAGCGCATCACCTACTACGGCCTGGAGAACGGGATCCTGTTCACCGATCCGAGCGTCAGCGGCGTCTCGGGAACGGCGATCTCGACGCCGGTCGGCGGGTCGAACGTGGTCAAGCTCGACGGACTGCCGACGGTGACGTTCCACCGCGACGGCTCGGTGAGCAGCGACGCCGAGATCTACATCTCGATTCCCGCGCGCGGTCCCAAGATCTACCGCGCGATCACGCTGACGCAGGCGACGGGACGGGTCGATTGGTATCGCCTCAACATCGAAGCGAGCAAATGGGTACCAGCAAACTTGTAACTCGCGCACGGCGGCGCCGCGCGCGCCGCGGCCTCACGTTGATCGAGGTCATCGTCGCGCTGTCGATGCTCGGCGGCGTCATGCTCGGGCTGGGCATGTTCTCCGTCCGGCTGTCACAGGAGACGTCGCGGGCGCGGATGCGCATCACGGCGTCGCAGCTCGCCGACGATCGGATCGAGGTGGTGAAGAGCGCGCCGCGCTACAGCGCGATCGAGAGCCTCTACGTGAAGACCGAAGCGAGCATCGGCGGATACGCGGGCTTCGCGCGCCAGACGGCGGTCACGCGGATCGGCGGCCAGGCGAGCGACTCGATCGATTACAAGATCGTCACGGTGCAGGTGACGAATCCGCAGATGACGGGCGCGGTGAAGAAGACGACCGTCATCGCTCCCTTCTGACGGAGACGCTCTCGTGCCTGCTCGCACTCGCCGCGCGCCTCGCGGCTTCACGATCGCCGAAATGCTCGTCGCGATGACGTTGATGGGCGTGCTGCTCGGCATCAGCACGCAGCTCTTTCGCAAGCAGTCGGCCGCGGTCTCGACGCAGGCGGGCCGCCTCGACGCGCAGCAGAACTCGCGCTTCGCGCTGTCGATGCTCGATCGCGAGCTGCGGGTGGCCGGCGTGGGCGTGGTCGACGCGCAGCCGATGATCGTGGCGGCTGGGCCGCTGTCGATCACCTTCAACGCGGATCTCGTGGCGGAGGACACGTCGGATCTCGGCGCGGTGTACATCGACCCGGACGTGGATTCGGCGGCCGCCGGCGTGATGATGCCGAGCGAGAAGCTGACGCTGCCCGGCACGAGCAAGCAGTACCCGGATTCGATGTACTACCAGAACGCCGGCGTCCCGAGCCTGGCGGAGACGATCTCGTACTGGCTGTCCCGCGACTCGACGTCCAAGCGGACGAACGAATACATCCTCTTCCGGCGCGTGAACGGGCGCCCGATCAAAGTCGTGGCGCGCGGGCTCATTTATAATTCTCAGGATACAATTTTCCAATACTTCAAAGGTGATACCACCGGCGCGCTGTCGCCGATCTCGCCGGCCGTGCTGCCCCTGGTGCACAGCGCCCCGATTCACGGCGCGCCGAACGACACCGGCCGCTCGGCGGCGATCGACAGCATCCGGCAGGTGAAGGTGCAGTTCACGAGCGTGTTCCACGACCCGCGCACCGGACAGGACACGTATCGCCGGCTGCAGACGACGATTCACATCATGAACGCCGGGCTGATTCACCACAGCACGTGCGGGCAGCCGCCGCTCGGCGTGAGCCCGACCGCGACCGTCACGCCGGCGGACGGCATCACGGTCTTTCAGCCCTACGTGACGGTGAGCTGGTCGCCTTCGGTCGACGACGGCACGGGCGAGAAGGACGTGGAGCGGTACGCGATCTACCGCCGGCTCTCGAGCGATCCCGCGTTCGATCAGCCGATCGCGAGCGCCCCGGCGGGGCTCGACTCCAATTCCACGAGCTACTCGTTCACGGACACGGGCGTGCTGAGCGGCCAGAGCTGGATCTACGGCGTCGCGGCGCAGGACTGCACGCCGAGCAGCTCGCCGATTGGCGCGGCGTCGGCCGTGACGATTCCCTGAGGACGACCGACATGCGATCACAGATCTCGCGTCCGCGCGGCACACGTCCGCGTCGCGGCATCGCACTGTTCACGACGATGTTCTTCGTCGTCGGCATCGGCGCGCTCGCGCTCTCGGCGATCTATCTCACGGCCAACGCGTCGCTGCTGAGCAAGACGTACGAGAAGGAAGATGACCTCGAGTACGCCTCGGAGGCCGCGCTCGCGATCGGCAAGGCGGAGCTGAACTTCAATCCGGCGTCGCTGCCCACGCCGTCGTCAGACACGCTGTTCGTGCAGCTCATGTCGAACAAGACGCTGCAAAGCGCGGACGGCGCGCCCATCAACGGCGTCAGCGTAAACCTCTACGCGGGCCAGAGCGGGTCGACGAGCGGGCAGTTCGGGCGGTTCGCCAGCGTCGTGGCCGAAGCGCGCGACGCGAACGGCACGGGGTTCGTGCGCCGGCTCGAGCTCACCCAGGAAAGCTTCGCGAAGTTCGCCTACTGGACGAACAGCGAGGGCTCGAACATCTACTTCGGCGGGGGCGACCAGTTGTGGGGTCCGGTCTGGTCGAACGACGATATCAAAATCCTCAATACCGGCGTGACCTTCCACGACGACGTCGGGACGGCGGGCGCGATTCAGGGCGTGCAGTACGGCACGTACTCCAAAGGATATCAGATTCATCAAAAACCGATCTCGCTGCCCGCGCTCACGACGTTGAGCGGTCTGAGCGGGCTCGCGGCGACGGGCGGCATGAGCTTCACCGCGCCAACGACGGGCGATGAGACGACGGTGCGCATGCGCATCGAGTTCGTCGCGGCGGACATGGACACGCCGGCGGACAACGACTCGACGGGCGCGAACGAGGGATTCTTTCGCGTCTACACGGCGAACTCGGGGCAGGTGAGCTGGCTGAGGGCGGATTGGCCGGGGACGTCGTCGTCGCTGCCGTCGAAATCGTCGGTGTTGAATTGCGGCGACTGGCACGCCGACGCGAGCGGGAAGCTGGAATTCTTCCCGGTCGCCGTGCACGTGCATCCGTCGGACGGGCACGGCGGCACGCTGAACACCTGGTTCGACACGGTCACCGCGGCGGGAATGTCCGGCGGCGTGACGGCGGCGAACGTGAGCGCCGCGCACAACGAAGGCGAGTCGAGCTTGACGACGATCATGAATCACGCGGGCGCCCGCTGCTTCCTCGGCGGCGACCCACATCTCGTCGCGGTGGCGCGCACCACCGGCTTGGGCTATGCCGTGTCGGCGATCCACAAGGGCGGTGACGACACGACGTTCACGCCGACAGACCAGTACGGCAGTTGGAAGCTCGTGACGAACACGCCCGACGCGACGATCGTCGCCAAGCGGCCCGCCGATGCGAAGTACCTGTTTCCGATCTTTCGGGGTTTCAACACGAGCACGAAAGGCGTGGTGTACGTCGCCGGCACCGTCGGCGTGAGCGGCGTGCTGCGCGGCGACATCACGCTGTACTCGCCGAACACCATCGTCATTCTCGACGATCTGCGCTACGCGAACGATCCCGCGCAGGGCAGGTGCGTGGATATCCTGGGCATGATCGCCGGCGCGAACACGATCGTCGCCGACAACAGCATGAACTCGCCGCAGTACGTGCGGACGTCGTCGCCGAAGCAGATTCACAGCCTGGACGACACGCCGGATCTGTACATCCAAGCGGTGATCATGTCGTTGAACACGTCGTTCGCGGTCGAGAACTACGACCAGGGGCCGACGAACGCGATCGGATGCCAGTCGTCGTCCGATGGTCGCGGGTGCTTGAACCTGACGGGCGGCCTGATTCAACAGACGCGCGGCGCGGTGGGCACCTCGACCGGTACGGGGTACGTGAAGCGGTACAGCTACGATCACTGCGCGGTGGTGAATCCGCCGCCGTACTTCCCGACTACCGGCCGTTTCCAGGACAATCGCTACTACGAGCTCGACCCCGTTCGCTTCAACGTGACGCAGCTCTACAAGAGCTTGTCGCCGCATTGAGACGCCGCGTCAGAGCAAGCGACCCTGATCCTCGTCGCGACGCGGCACGGAATGGCAGGCGCGGCACCGAGCCTCGTAGGACTCGGTGCTGCCCACCATGATCGTCGGCGAGTCGTAGCGCGCCGGTTTGCCGCCGATGAGCCGCTGGTTGCGGCTGGCGGGATTGCCGCAGATCACGCAGATCGCGTGCAGCTTGTCCACCACCTCGGCGATCGCGAGCAGTTGCGGCATCGGGCCGAACGGCTCGCCGCGGAAATCGGCGTCGGTCCCGGCCAGAATCACGCGCGCGCCGTGGTTGGCGAGCGACGTGGCGAGGTCCACGATCGTGCGGTCGAGAAACTGCGCTTCGTCGATCGCGACGACGTGCGTGTCGGGTTGAACGAGCTGCGCGATCTGCGCCGGCGTGTCGACCGGCACCGCTTCCACGGTGCGGCCGTCGTGACTCGAGACGTGGTAGATCCCCGAGTAGCGCTCGTCGAGATGCGACTTGAAGACCTGCACCTTCTTTTTCGCGATGATCGCGCGGCGTACGCGACGAATGAGCTCCTCGCTCTTGCCGCTGAACATCACGCCGCAGATCACCTCGATCCATCCCCCGCTGCCAGCGGCGAAGTATCCGTCCGAGATCACTCGCGGTCTCCCCGGCCGCGGCCCGTGGGGCGCCCATCGCGGCGCGGGCGCGTGTCGCGGCGTGGACGGTCATCTCGCCCAGGCCGATCGTCGCGCCGAGGGCGATCATCGCGCCGAGAACGGTCGTCGCTTCGCGGACGGCTATCGCGCGGGGGGCGCCCTTCGCGCGGCGGCCGGCTATCGCGCGACGGACGGCCTTCGCGTGGCGGACGCCCTTCGCGCGGTGGTCGGCCGCCTTCGCGGCGCGGACGCTCTTCGTCGACGCGAAGCACGGCGCGCCGGCCGCGAATCATGGTGCCCGTGACGCGCTCGACGACGTCGTTCGCGACGTCGGCCGCCACTTCGACGATCGAGTGTGATTCGCGCACGTCCACACGCCCGAGTTGCGCGCTCGAGATGTTCGCCTGGTTGGCGATCGCGCCGACGAGATCGCCCGGGTTCACGTTGTCGCGCGCGCCGACGTTCACGAAAAGACGCACGACGGCGGCCGCGCCGGGAGCACCGGCATCGCGCTCGCGTCTCGGCGCGCCGCTCGCGCGCGCGGCTGCGGCCTCGGTCGCACGCGACTGCCGCTCGCGCTCCAAGACCTGGAGCGCCGCCGCGGCGATCTCGATGCCATCGAAATCGTCGAGGAGCGGCTCGAGCGCGATCAACTCGCGGCCGAACGCGCCTTGGTCGAGCACCACGCGCAGTTCGGCGCGCGTCCTCGCGTCGCGATCACGCGCGCGCTGCCCGGACTCGGGGAGGATGAACGGCTTGACCGCGCCGCCGCCGGCGAGCGCTCGGAGACTCGAGAGCTGCCGCGCCTGCACGAGCGCGATTCGCGTGTTGGCACCCGCGGCCGCCTCGCGCAGCTCATCGCGCGACGCAGGCAAATCGTAGAGTACCGCGAGCTCGGTCCCCGCCGGTGCGGCGACACCGACGTGCACCTCGCCGCCGTCGCGTGCGAAGCCGAGTGCGCGGAGAAGATCGCGAACTTCGGGCTCGACGTCATGATCTCGAACGAAGACGGTCGCCGATTTCGGATCGGCCTCGTCGAGAATGCGACGGAGCGTCGCGAGCCGGCCGGCTGTCGTGGTCGTGACGTACTGCACGTCGATCGGCTGATCGACGTCCGGCGCGGGCGACACGACGCGCCGTGCGCGCCGCGCGTACCGCTCGAGCACTTCTTCGACCTCCGGCGTGAGGCGCGCCGCGACGAACGTGCGCGCCGCATCCTTCGAGAGCTCGGTCATGAGCGTCTCGAGCGACGGTGCGCTCTGCCGCTCCAGGAGTTCGTCGGTCCACGCGACGCACACCATCTTGACCGTCTCGAGCTTGAGCGCGGCGCCGCGCACGAGGTCCACCAGCGACTCCGGCGCGCCGGTCACGATCTGCGCGGGGCGTGCGCGCAGCAGGCGCGCGGCGCGCGGCGCCGACGTCACGGAGACGATGTCGATGTTCCGCTGTTCGGTCAGCCGCACCGTCGCGGCGCCGATCGCCGCCGCGACCTCCGTGTCCGACGCGATCACGAGCAGTTGCACGTCGCGCGAGCTCTCGTCGATCCGCTCGACGAGCGGGCCGAGGAACTGCGCGATCGACGTCCAGTCGTGCGGCATGATGTAGACGACATTCTGGCTGCGAGCGACCGTCGCGGTTTCCGTCCCTCGTGCATCGTGTTCCACTCGATCCCCCTCGAAAGCATACGGTCGTGCGGGTGCGTCCATCGACTGCTCGCACCAGGCGCGCAGAGTCGCCAAATTCAGGACGTGAAGTATAGCCCGCGAGCTTTCTCCCCTCCATCGGTCGTCGTGGTGCCCGAATGACGCGGTTCGCCCCTTCGCCCAATGTCGCCGAGCTGCGCGAGTCGGCCACGATCGCGGTTTCGACGCGCGCGCGGCAGCTTCGGGCCGCCGGCCATGCGGTGATCGACCTCGGCGCAGGCGAGCCGGACTTTCCGACGCCCGCGTTCGTGATCGACGCCGCGCACCGCGCGCTGGACGCGGGCGCGACGCGGTACACGGAGGTGGCGGGGATCGCTGCATTGCGCGAGGTCATCGCCGCGCGGGCGAGCGCGGTGCACGGGCGCACGGTCGGCGCGGAGCAGGTCGTGGTCTCGAGTGGAACGAAGCAGGCGCTGTTCAATGCCTGTTTCGCGCTCTTTTCGACGGGCGACGAAGTGCTCGTGCCGACGCCCGCGTGGACGAGCTACTACGAGATGATCGCGCTCGCGCGCGCGACGCCGGTGGTCGTGCGCGGCGCGCGCGAGCGGCAGCTCAAGGTGACCGCAGACGATCTGCGCCGAGCCGCGACGGCGCGCACGCGCGGCGTGATGCTCAACTCGCCGTGCAACCCCACGGGAGCGGTGTATTCCGCCGGCGAGCTCGAGGCGATCGTCGCGCTCGCCGCGGAGCGCGATTGGTGGGTGGTGAGCGACGAGATCTATCGCGCGATCTCGTACGACGGCGAAGCACCGTCGCTGCTCTCCGTCGCGCCCGATCTCGAGCGGCTGGTCGTCGTCGACGGTGTGGCGAAGTCGCTCGCGATGCCGGGCTGGCGCATCGGCTGGTCGGTCGCGACGCCGGCGCTTTCGCGCACCATGACGGCGCTCCAATCGCACACCACCTCGAATTCCGCGACGCTGTCGCAGCACGCCGTGCTCGCCGCGCTGTCTGACACCGGCGCGGTCGAAGCGGCGACGCGCGCGATGGTGAACGAGTATCGCTGCCGCCGCGACGCGGCGCTCGCGCTGCTCCGAGATGCACGCATGGACGTGCTCGATCCGCACGGCGCGTTTTATCTCTTCGTGCGCATCGGAGAGTCGACGCGCGACGATCCTGAGCCGGGCACCACGTTCGCGCGACGGCTGCTCGACGACGCGTCCGTCGCGGTCGTGCCTGGCGCGGCGTTTCATGCCCCGGAATGGATCCGCATCGCCTATGCGAACCGGATGGAGCAGGTGCTGGAGGGGGTGCGGCGAATCATCGCGGCGCGTATATCTTAGCCGGCCGGTCGCGCTCGCTGCGCGACAATGTGCCGCCACGCAATCGAATGGCGCGGCATTGACAGGCAGCTCGCGCAACATTCGCCCGTCGACGAAAGGAGAGCCTGTGAGGATCGCCGTTCAGGTCGAGCCGGCGGCTGGATCGACCCCAGAGGTCGAGTACACGTGGGACGCTGACACCGAGATTCTGTCGGCGCAGCTCACGCCGCACGTCGCGGCGGATGGGATGTCGGGATCGGTGGGCCTGGAGGGGAGCGACGGGTCGTGGGTGATTCTCGACGTCGCGGCGGGGACGATCAACGGCGTCGAGGTGGCGGTGTGGCCCGACGTCCGCAAGCTCCCGAGCCTGAGTCCGCCTGCCGCGATCGAAGAGGCGCGCGTCGTAGTGCCATCGCGTCGATCGCAGCCTGAGATCGCGTCGCTCGAGATGGCGACGCGAATGTTCGCCGAGGCGGACGCGACGCAGCGGACGTACCACTTCCGCCTGGGCAAGCCTAGGGGAGCGCGCACGATCCGGCTCGCGCGCGATCTGCTTCTCGACGTCGACGAAAAGAGCCAGATTTCAGGCCTCTGGCTGCTCAACGTTCCACCCTGTCCCACCGAGTCGTGATCACCACCATCGTGCTCATTCGCGTCGACCCGACGCTCATTCCGACCGCGGCCAACATGCTCGCCGGCGTCGACGGCGTGACCGAGGTCTACTCGGTCTCGGGCGACTGGGACCTGGTCGCGATCGTGCGCGTTCCGCAGTACGAACAGATCGCGCACGTGGTGACCGAGGTCTTCCCAACGGTCCCCGGCATTCAGCGCACGCAGACGCTCACCGCGTTCCGCGCCTACTCGAAGAAAGATCTCCAGCAGGCCTGGGACATCGGCGTCGAATAATGTCGGATCGCGCGGGCGATTACATCGCGGGACTCTTCGGCGCCGAAGACGAGCTGCTTGCGTCGCTGCGCGAAGAGGCAGACCGTACCGGCCTGCCGCCGATCGCGATCTCGGCCGACGAAGGGCGCCTGCTTCAGGTGCTGCTCACCGCGATCGGCGCGCGACGCGTGCTCGAGGTCGGGACGCTCGGCGGCTACTCGGCCATTTGCATGGCGCGGGCGCTGCCCGCGGAGGGCGAGCTGATCTCGATCGACATCAACGAGCAGCACGCCGCGTTCGCGAGGCGATACATCGAACGCGCCGCGCTGCGTTCGCGCGTCGAGGTGCGCGTCGGCCGCGCGCTCGACGTGCTTCCGTCGCTCGACGGCCATCGCTTCGACGCGATGTTCATCGACGCCGACAAGGAGCCGCTGCCCACGTACTTCGAGTGGGCGCTGCGACTCGTGCGTTCGGGCGGATTGATCATCGGCGACAACGCGCTCTGGGGCGGCCGCGTCTACGAGGCCGACGACAACGACGAACGGACGCGCGGCGTGCGCGAGTTCAATCGGCGCATGGCGAGCGATCCGCGGGTGACAGGCATCATCGTCCCCACGCACGACGGAGTCGCGATCGCGGTCGTTCGGTGACCGCGCCGCGCGCCTCCGGAGACCATTTCTCCGGGATCGCGGCGAGCTACGCCGCCTTTCGGCCACACTATCCTCGGAAGCTGTTCGAGTTTCTCGCGACGGTCTCGCCAGATCGTCGTCGCGCGTGGGACTGTGGTGCGGGAACGGGCCAAGCCGCACTTGGCCTCGCCGAATTCTTTGCCCAGGTAATCGCGACGGACATCAGCGCGGCGCAGTTCGCGCACGCGCCACGGCACCCGCGGGTACAGTGGTGCGTCGCGCCAGCGGAGTACGCGCCGATCGAATCCGGTTCGGTGGATCTCGTCACGGTCGCGCAGGCGCTGCACTGGTTCGATCATGACCGGTTCTACGCCGAGGTGCGGCGCGTGTGCGTTCCGGGCGCGGTGATCGCCGCGTGGAGCTACCTCGCGCCGCGCATTGAAGGCGACGTGGGACGCGTGCTCCGGCGCTTCATGCTCGTGGACCTGAAGGACTACTGGCCGGCCGAGCGAAAGCACGTCGACGACCGCTACGCGTCCATCCCGTTCCCGTTCGAGCGAATCGCCGCGCCCGAGCTCCAGCTCGAGTGCGAGTGGACGCTGCCGCACGTCGCGGGATACCTCCGCAGCATGTCGCCGACGGCGCGGTACGAACGGGCGCACGGGGTGAATCCGGTGGACAGCGTCTATGACGAGCTCGCGCGGCTGTGGGGCGACCCCGACTCAACGCGCCGCGTCGTGTGGCCGGTTGTGCTGCTCGCGGGGCGCGTGAGTCGCGCGTAGTCCTCAGGGACAGCGCCGCACGATCGCGAGCGCGTCGCCAACGGTGCGCTCGCCGCCCTTGTCCGACGGATGATTCGCGATCCGCAGCGCGCCAGCCGAATCGGGATCCGCGACGACCATCGTCGTCGAGCCGCCGCCGTCGAGGTTGATCGCGTCCCGCGCGCCGAGGGCGAGCATCAGCTCGGCGGTTTCGCGAAGTGTCATACCAGCATTCTGATACTCGCGCCCATCGATCACCGCGAGAATCAGGCGTCTGCCGTCGCGCGAGATGCCCGCCGCGGTGCGCGGGTTGCGCGCGCGGAACGACGCCTGGCCAAACGTGTCCACCTCCGCGACGATCGCGCTGTCGCGCACGAGGACTGGGCGGCCCCCGACGGCCTGGAGCGGACGAAACGGCCGCAGCGCGTTGTCGTCGAGCGCGAAGAAGCCGATGTGCGCCGCGCCGGTCGAGTCGAATGCGAGTACCGGCTGGCGAATCGGCGGCGTCCGCATGCTGCCGTCGACGACGAGCAGGTTGGTCGGCGAGCCGGTCTTGAGATTGAAGAAGTCTCCATTCACCCCGCCGAGCACCTTCTCGTGCTGCGCGAGCGCGGCGAGCATAGCCGTCGTCTTGAGCCGACGAAGCGTGCCGTCGGCGCTCGCCGCCGCTTCGGCGGCATTGCAGCGGTCGAGGTCGATAGAGAGGACGTTGATCCTCCACGGCCCGCGAGAGGAGCTGATGACGCGGTGTGTGACACCGTCGGCGATCAACTGCGCGCGGGTGCTGTCCACCGGGAACGGCATCGCGCCCACGGACGGGGCGGTGTGCACCGGCGGCCGCGCGCAAACGGCGAGCAGAATGGAGGCGGCGATCAGGCGACGTGACATGCGTTGCGTTTGGTGGAAAGTCGTGCCGAAGGCAATGGCGCGGCTCGCGGGCCGATCGCGCTCGACACGGACAAAGTGTGGTCGCTACGCTAATTTTCCGCTACGGTGAATTCCCTTCGAGTCCGATCGCGATGACTGCCGCGACGTCTGTGCAACCCGTCGTTTCGCCGCCGGCTCCGCGTTCCGTGGCGCGGATTCTCGCCGAGTTGTTTCCCGACTCGACCGCGGTGGAAGGGGAGCGCGCGCTCGAGTTATCGACGGCGGAGCCGACGCGCCAAATCAGCGCGACGATCATCGAGGGACACGAGCTGCGTGCGCGCCGCGTGTTCGGGGACCCGGTCGTCGGGTTTGCCGCATTTCTCGACGGCACGCAGCACAGCATCGTGGAGATGTACCGCGCAGGCGGTGTACCGATCGTCCGCGGGCGCGTGGGCGCCGTGATTCGTGATCGCCGCAACCAGCGTCTGTTCACCTGGCGTCATCTCGTCGAAGACGCGCTGTACGTGCCGCGGGCTCGGATGCGGGAAGCGGATTGGGATCGTCTCGCGGCGAGCGGCATCACGCTCCGCGACACGACCGACGGCGATGTCGACGCGTCCGAGCATCCGCTCGCGCTCCGTGACTCGGCGATCCACCGCGTGCAGAAGGATCGCGAGCGGATCGAGCAGCAACTCGCGGAGGACTGGTGCGGCCGCGAGAATCGGCCATTGTTGATCGACGGCGGCATCAGCGGCGCGGAGCAGGTCGCGCGCTCGGGATGCGCCGTCGGCGTGATCAAGAGTCATCGCACGCTCTACGCGCGCGGCGACGCGCTGAGCGTCGTGCTCGCGCTCGGCCGCGCGGAGCGCTCGAGCGTGTTCGTCGTGACCTCGCCGAAGCGCACGAGCGTGGCGAGCTGGTACCTCCGCATTCGCGACGGACGCGGCCGCGAGCCCATGTGGGGACTGGCGCGGGTCGAGGTCGCCGCGCCGACCGCGGACCGCGAGCAGGACATCGGCACGCGCGCCGACGAAGTCTCGCGCTGGATTCTCGCCGAAGCATCGCCGGTCTCGCTGCCGGACGGCCGGTGGGACAAGATGGTGTACGGGGTGAGGGATTGTGAGGAGTTCTTGAGGGCGATAATGGGAACGTGAGAGTCGATGATGGAGAGTGGAGTGTGGAGATGAGGCGCTCGTCAATCGTGCTGTGCGCGAACGGAGCGGATGAGCGCGGAGAGTCGGGCCGCCAGTTCGGCGACCAGTGTTCGAGCCTCATCCAACTCGGCGCCGCGGTGTATCCCGAGGACGCGAATGAGCACCAAGTGTGTGTCTAGTTCCATAAGGGATCCGCGTGCCACCGACAAAAAACGTGCAAACTCCCGTCTTCGCTGTCTGCCGTGACCTTCCGCAATGTTTGCCGCGACGGACGTTGCTGCTCTGCAGATCTGTGAACGCAGGCCGAATCGTTCGGAGGCGGGCAACGATTCCGCGAGACGGTACACGACTCTGGCGAGTTCGATCGCACGACGCCATACAGTGAGGCGCGTATAGTTTGGGCGCGGCACGCCTCCAAATTGAACTGGATCGCACTTGGATAATCATCATTCGATTTCAAGCATGACCGCCACACCTCTCCACTCTCCACTCTCGACGCTCGACTCTCGCCCTCTCGGCCGCATCGTCGCCACCGAGCGCAAGCCGAACACGCCCCACGAATTCCATTTCTGGACCGCGCTCGATTCGCCGGTCGGCATCGGAACGGTCGTCCGCGTGGAAGGTGCGCAGGCGGTCAACGGGCAGATTCCGCGAGTCTACGGAATCGTTGTTGAGGGTTTCGGCTATACAGATCTCCAAACACCGCTCCACGACCTGCTCGGCCACGACGGCACGCCGGCGAGCGCGTCGTTGGCGCCGACGCAGCGCACCGAGATCCGGCTCTACAGCGCCGCCGTGCAGCGGCAGCTTCCCGAGGAGCCGCTCCAGCCCGTGCCGATGGGCCAGGTCTATCTCGCCGACGACAACGACGTCGCCGTCGCCCTGCGCATGGACGGGTATCTGAAGGAAGGCTCACGCACCGGCATTCCCGTCGGCGTGTACCGCGCCGGCGGCACCGATGCGGCGATCTACCTCGACGCCGACTTCCTCCTCGGGCCCGAAGCGGCGCATCTGAACATCACCGGTGTATCCGGGCTCGCGACCAAGACGAGCGCGATCGAGTGGATCATGGGGTCCATCTTCGCGCACTTCCCGCCGCAGAAGGGCTCCGTGGCCGCGGTGTGCTTCAACGTCAAAGGCCCCGACCTGTGTTTCATCGACCAGCCGGGCGACATCGATGATGCGGATCGTCTGCTCTACGAGAAGTGCGGCGTCCCCGCGACGCCGTTCGAGCACGTCCAGTATTTCGCGCCGTACAAGTCCGACGGCTTCTCGCTCAACACGCTTCGATCGAACGACGCGCTGCTGCACAACGTCTCCGCGCTCACGTGGGGGCTTCGCGAGGTGCTGCAGTACGCCGAGGTGCTGCTGAACAAGGATGACGTGGACGCCAAGGCGGACGCGCTCATCGACTTCATTCGCGAGCGCGTGGTCGATCGCGATTTCAGCGATGCCATCCTCGGGAGCAAGCACTACACGGTGAAGTCGTTCGCTGATCTCGAGGAGTGGTTCCGCGATCTGTTGTCGGCGCTCGAGGGGAAGAACAACGAGGGCTGGCGTACGCACCACATCGCGACGATTCGCAAGGTGCGCAACCGGCTCTCGAACATCTCCACGCGCTGCGCGGGGCTCGTGACCGACGCGGGCACCGTGAGCGACCTGCCGTTCGGGAGCTTTCAGGATCGCACGGTGTATGTCATCGACGTCGCCTCGCTCGAGGAGGACGCGCAGGATTTGATCTTCGCGCGCGTCGTCACGAAGCTTCGCGAGCACCTCGAAAAGCGCGACCTCGGCGTGAACCACGTGATCGTGTTCGTCGACGAGCTGAACAAGTATGCGCCCAGCGATGGCCGGGAAACCTACGTTCGCAAAATGCTGCTCGACCTCGCCGAACGCGGCCGATACCTCGGGCTCGTGCTGTTCAGCGCACAGCAATTTCGATCGCAGGTCCATCGGCGCGTCGTCGGCAACTCGGGGACGGCGCTCTACGGCCGCATGGACGCCGACGAGCTCGCGACGCCGGGCTACGCGGTGCTGAGTCCGGCGGTGAAGACGAAGCTCGCGACGCTCGAGAAAGGCCAGCTCATGGTGCGGCACCCGCACTTCACGCAGCCCATCTTCGTCCGCTTCCCGCGTCCGGCGATCATGCGCGGACGCGATGGCGCGGAGCGGTATCCGCAGGCGGCGGACGTGGAGCTCGAGGCCGCGGTGCTCCGCGGCCTGCGCACGCTCGATCCCTCCATCACCCTCGGCTGGGTGCAGGACGCGATCGGCCTCCGGGACGACGACGAAGTGCTTCGCGCGCGCAATGCCGCGCTTCGCGAACGCCCCGCCGACGTGAAGCGGTTCTTTCTCGCGCAGCTCAAGCCGGTCATCGCGCCGCAGACCGCCACGCGCGCCGCGGCCACCGCGCTCCGGCCCGCGCCGGCCGACGATCCGTACGGATTTTGAGCTGTTTCATGCGGACGTCCGGCTGGCTGCGGCTCTGCACCGTGATGCTGCTCGTCGCGACCGCGGCAGGCGCGCAGACGATCACGCTCCAGATCAAGCCGCAGGTGGGTGACACGATTCGCATGCGCCTCGACCAGCAGAGCGAGATGAGCGGCGTGCGCCGAACGGAAAGCGGCGAGTCGAGCGCGCTCGTCGTGAACGGCATGAGCATGTTCTCACGAGCGATCGTGGAAGGCGCATCCGGCGCCGGCACGAACGTGCTCGCCGTCACGGACTCCGTGCGCATGTCCACGTCCGACGATCGCTCGCGGCCGGCGGTGGTGCAGGCCGAACAGGCGCTCCGCGGCCAGCGCGTTCGGTTTCGGGTCTTTCCCGATGGAACGGTGGGCGTCGCCGGGGCCGGAGGTACGTCGCCGGGTGACGTGGCGCAGGTCGTCTCGTTGATGCCGGCGGCTTTTCCGCGGGCGCCCATCAAGGTCGGCGAGAGCTGGATGCGCGACATGCCGCTCCCGGCGGGCAATCAGCTCGGTGCCCGAATCTCCGGCAAGCTGCACGTGACCTTTCGACTGGACTCGCTCACCCACTCCGGCGAGTGGGCGTTCGTGTCGATGCGCGGCGAGATGGAGCCGGCCACGGGGCCCGGCGCGGCGGAGGAAGCGACGCTCGAGCGGGGCTACGTGAACGGCACGATGCTCGTGGACCGGAAGCGCGGCTGGCTCACGGAGTCCTGGTTCAACATCGTCGTCAACTCGACCGCCACGCCGCCGCCGTCGAGCGGCGTGCTCTCCATGCGGATGCAGATGCGCATCACGCAGCACATGCACGCATTCGATCGGCGTTAGATTACGGCGACGCACACTCGCCGCATGCGCCTGGTCCATCTCTCAGATCTCCACCTCGGCTACCGGCAATATCAGCGGCTGACTCCCGGCGGCGTCAATCAGCGGGAGGCTGACGTCGCCGCGACGTTCCGCGCGACGATCGATCGCGTGATCGCGCTCGCGCCCGACGCGATCGTGATCGCGGGCGACATCTTTCATACGGTGCGCCCGACGAATCAGGCGATCCTCCACGCCTTCATCCAATTCGGTCGACTCACGCGGTCGCTCCCGGACGCGGTGGTCGTGCTCGTCGCCGGCAACCACGATACCCCACGCTCGGCGGAAACTGGTGGCATTCTGCCGCTCTTTCGCCAACTCGGAATCCAGGTCGTCGATCGCGACGCGGAGCTCCTCACGTTCCCCGATCGCGATCTGTCGATCCTTGCCGTGCCCGACGTGCTGGGCATTCAGCGGCCGTCGCTCAAGCCGGCGGCGGGCGGCGGCGGGACGCGATACAACGTGTTGCTCCTTCATGGAGAAGTGCAGGGCATGCTTCCCGCGAGCGTCGCGGCCAGCGACCGCGCCGCGGTCGAGATCGCGCGCGAGGATCTGCACGCGAAAGAGTGGGACTACGTCGCGCTCGGCCACTATCACGTGTATCGCGAGATTGCGCCGAACGCGTACTACTCGGGCTCGATCGACTACACGAGCGCGAATACGTGGGGCGAGCTGTACGAGGAGCGCGTCGCCGGCGTGCCGGGCAAGGGCTTCGTCGAGCACGATCTCGAGAGCGGCGCGCATCACTTCCATCCGATTCCGCCAGCCCGATCGCTCATAGACCTGCCGCACGTCAACGCGCACGGTCTGGGGCCGGCGGAGGTCGATGCACGCATCCGCGCCGCGATCGACATGTGTGAAGGCGGCATCGATGACAAGGTCGTGCGGCTCACCATTCGCGAGATTCCGCGGTCGATCGTGCGCGAGCTGGATCACAAGGCGATCCGCGAGTACAAGCGGCGCGCGCTCAACTTCAATCTCGATCTGCGCGCGCCCGAGCGGCGCGCGAGCGGCGCGCCAGGCGCGCCCGGATCGCGGCGCCTGATCGAGCTCAAGGACGTCGTGCGCGAGAAGCTCGCCGGCCGTCCGCTCGACGCCGACATCGATCGCGCGGCGTTCGTTCAGCGCGCGCTCGACTACATCGACCAGGCGCAGGCCGCGGAAGTCGCGCCGGCGGCGCTCGCCGAGACGTAATGCGGCTCCATAGCCTCCGGCTGTTCAACTTCCGCCAGCACCTCGACACCCGCATCGAGTTCGACGCCGGGATCACCGGGATCATCGGGCCGAACGGCGCCGGAAAATCGACGTTGCTCGAGGCGATCGCCTGGGCATTGTACGGCATGCCGGCCGCGCGCGGCACGCGCGAGTCGATCCGCGCCTATCGTGCGCCGGCGCGCTCGCAAGTCAAAGTGGAGCTCGACTTCGAGCTCGGCGGCCACCGCTACCTCGTCGCTCGCGGGCTGACGGGCGCGGAAGTCTTTCTCGACGGCTCGTCGGCCCCGGTCGCGAACTCGATCAGCGGCACGACGGAATTCCTGCGGCGGCGGCTCGGGATGTCGCAGCAAGAGTTCTTTAATACGTATTTTACCGGCCAGAAAGAGCTGAGCATCATGGCCGCGATGGGGCCGGCCGAGCGCGCGCAGTTCCTCTCGCGCGTGCTCGGGTACGAGCGGCTCCGGACCGCGCAGACGCTCGTGCGTGATCGTAAAAAGACCATCGTCGCGGAGAGCGCCGGACTCCGCGGCGCGCTGCCGGATTCGGAGAGCGTCACGCGCGCCATCACCCTGGGCGAGGCTCGCGCCGCGACGGCCGGTGCGGCCGCGCTCGCCGCGGGCAGCCGCCGCGCCGCCGCACGTGCGGCGCTCGACGCCCTCGCGCCGCAGTGGGAGTCGATGCAGCGCGAGCGCGACGCCGTGCAGGCGTTGATCGCCGACACGCGCGTCGCCGAAGGCGAGCGCGCGTCGCTCGTCCGCGAGGCCGACCGGCTCGATCGCGAGCTCGCCGCGATCGCGGCCGCGCGCGGCCAATTGGCGACGCTCGCCGTGGAGCTCGCGCCCGTCCACTCGCTCGAGATCGAAGCGCGCGAGCTGGAGCGCGCGTGCAACGAAGATGCGCGCCGCGGCACGTTGGTCGACACGGAGGCATCGCTCCGCGAGGAGATCACGCGGCTGCGCGAGCGGCGCGGAAAGATCGAGAGCGCCCCGACGCTGGAAGGCGAAATGGCGACGGCGCTCGAGCAGGCGCGCGCGGAGCTGGTGCAGGCGCAGCGCGATTTCGAGGCCGCGCAAACCGATTGGGTGCGCGACCGCCAGGAGGCGGAGACCAAGCGCCAGGCGCTGCTCGACCAGCTCCGCGAGGCGGAGCACAATCGCGACCACATCATCGAGCTGGGAGAGAACGGGACGTGTCCCATCTGCGCGCGGCCGCTGGGCACGCACTTCCGCACCGTGCTCGATCTCTTCGAGAGCCAGATCGAGACGATCACGATCGATGGAAAATATTATCGCGCGCGAATCGAGCAGCTTCAGGACACGCCGCCCGAGGTCGCGGCGTTCGACGAACGCCGCCGCGCTGCGTTCGAGAGCGTCTCGCGCCTCGAGCGGCGGCTGGCGAAGGTGCAGGCCGCGGTGCAGGAGCTCTCGTCGGTCACGCGCGATCTCACGGCGAAAGAAGAGCGACTCGTCGCGGTCTCCGCGGAGCTCGCGACGATTTCCGTGATCTATGATCCGGCTCGTCATGCGGAAGTGAAAGGCACGCTCGCGCGGCTCGCGCCGCTCGTCATGCGCGCGAATGCGCTCACGAGTCAGCTCGATCGCGAGCCGCAGCTCGTCACCGATCGCGACCGAACCCGTGCGGCGCTCGCGCTGGCCGACGCGCGCCTCGCCGAGCTCGCGGCGATGCGCGCCCAGTCGGCATTCTCCGAGCAGACGTTCGCCGAGATGCGCGATCGCTACGAGCGGGCGGCCGCCGAGCTGCGATCGGCGGAGCTCGCGGCGGTGACGGCCGACGCGGAGCTGGCGGCGGCGACACAGGCGCTCGACGGCGCGCGGCAGGCCGGACTGGATCTCGAGCGCGGACTGGAGCAGCTCGCGATGCTCGATCGCGAGCGCCGCCTGCACGATGAGCTCGACCGCGCATTCGGCGATCTGCGCACCGATCTGAATCAGGAGCTGCGGCCCGAGATCTCGGATCGCGCGAGCACGTACATTCGCGATCTCACCGACGGACGGTACACCGGAATCGATCTCGACGAGCAGTACAACGTGACGCTCGTCGAGGACGCCATCCCCAAGCCGGTCATCTCCGGCGGCGAAGAGGATCTGGCGAACCTGGTGCTCCGCCTCGCAATCTCAGAGATGATCGCGGAGCGCGCCGGCCAGGCTTTCTCGCTGCTCATCCTCGACGAGGTCTTCGGCTCGCTCGACGAGACGCGGCGGCACAACGTCGTCGATCTGCTGCGCCGGCTGCAGGATCGATTCGAGCAGGTCATCCTCATCACGCACATCGAGACGGTGCGCGAGGGCGTGGACCGGGCGGTGACGGTGCGCTACGACGATGAAACCGGCATCTCGCGCGTGGAGACGGAGCCCGTGCCGGGCAACGCCCTCCTCGAGCACATGGGAGCAGCCGACTGATGGCGACTTCGCGCTCGTGGCGCCCGCATCCCATCGAAGGCCCGTTCCGCGCGCAGCTCGACGACGTGGGCGACCTGAATCACGTCTTCAGCGATTCCTTCACCGAACGCTACCGCCGTGATGGGATGGTCGGCGTACGCGTGCCGTTCCTGAACGTCGCGATCTGGCGCTACGCGATCGAAGATGCCGACGGCGGCGCGATGCTCTGGCGCGACGATCGCGGTCACGTCGTCGCGTTCAACATGGTGCATCGTTCCGGAACTGAAGGGTGGATGGGCCCGCTCGCGGTGCGCACGGAGCACCAAGGACTCGGCACGGGGAAGGAGATCGTCGCGCGCGGTATCGAATGGCTCAAGGCGCAGGGCGCGACGGTGATCGGCCTCGAGACGATGCCGCGCACGATGGACAACATCGGCTTTTACTCGAAGCTCGGCTTTCTCCCTGGCCGGCTCACGCTCACCACGACCCTCGATTCGGGCTATGCGGAGATGCCGTCCAAGCTGCTCGGACGCCTGTCGCCGCAAGCGCGCGACGACGCGATCGCCGAGTGCCGCGATCTCGCGCAGCGGCTGCTGCCCGGCTACGACTACAGCCGGGAGATGTCGCTCACCCAGGAGCTCTCGCTTGGCGATACCGTCCTGTTGTATGACGGAGACCACCTCGCGGGCTTCGCCCTCGCGCACGCGGCGCCGCTGGTCGAAGGACGCACGCGCGAGGAGCTTCGCGTCCTCAAGCTCGTCGTCGAGGACCCGTCGCGCTTCGTCGATCTCGTGCGCGCGGTCGCGGATTTCGCGCGCCGGAGCGGCACGCGCCGCGTCTCGTTCCGGATGCAGGGGGAATTTCTGCCGGCGTACCAGCGGTTGATCTCGCTCGGCGGCCACGTGCGCTGGACCGACTTGCGGATGTCACTCGCCGACTACGAGGAACGGCGTCCCGCGCACGGACTGGTCTTGTCGAACTGGGAGATCTGACTCCCCGGTCACGGTGGGCGCGATTGATTTATAATGACCATCGCGTAATTAAAAAACTAGCGTACTCGGACGTTGCCAGCCCGTCTGCTCGATCTGGGCGACCGGGCCCCGCGGCATCCCCGCGACCGCGCCTGATCGTCGTGCGGCCAACCGGCGCTTGCCATTTCCGCCGCGGCGGATCATCATCCGCGATGCGCCTTCGCCCCGCCGTTCTGTTCCTCGCGCTCGTCTCGTCGGCCTGCGCCAATCACAATGCCAACGAGCAGCCCGCGCCACGCATGCCCCCCATTCCCGTTCACGTCCGGAATGAGAATTTCCTGGACATGAACGTCGCGGCCGTGGTGACCGGAGTGAGCCACCGCCTCGGGACGGTCTCCGGCAATGGCTCGGCGAATTTCCAGATCGCGTGGAACCTCGTGCAGTCCGAGTCGTTCACGCTCATGGCCACGCCCATCGGCGGAGCCGGGCGCTTCGTTTCCCCGGCGGTGAACATCGGGCAGGATCAGGAGATCGAGATGCGCATCGGGTCCGACGTCCGACAGAGCACGGTGGTCGTGCACGAGCCGTAGCCGCATCGCTTGGCCAACGCGCGACTCGTCATCCTGATCGTCACGTACCTGCTGATCGCGGTTCAGCGGGTCCCCTTCCTCCGGCTCAACCGCCCCGCGGCGGCGCTCCTCGGCGCCGTCGCGATGGTCACCATCGGCGGCCTGCCGCTGCGCGACGCGTACGCGGCGATCGATCTCGACGTGATGGTATTTTTACTCGGAGTGCTACTAATTACCGGGTACCTCGAGCTCGGCGGATTCTTCGAGTGGGCGGCCCGGCACGTCGTCGTTCGCGCGCGGTCGCCGCGCATG
Source organism: Gemmatimonadaceae bacterium (assembly GCA_025934775.1). Classification (GTDB taxonomy): domain Bacteria; phylum Gemmatimonadota; class Gemmatimonadetes; order Gemmatimonadales; family Gemmatimonadaceae; genus JAQBQB01. Next base: position 130,736 of record JAICWO010000011.1, read on the forward strand.
CTGCTCGCCACGGTCGTCGCGACGAGCGGATTGCTCTCGGCGTTCTTCGTCAACGACACCGTCTGTCTCGTCCTCACGCCGCTCGTCATCGCGGCCATCCGGCCGCTCGGGCTTCGGCCGTTGCCGTTTCTGCTCGCGGTCGCCCTCGGCGCCAACGTCGGCAGCGCGATGACGCCGACGGGCAATCCGCAGAACATGCTGATCGGCGTGTCGAGCGGAATTCATTTCGCGCGGTTCGTCGGCACGCTCGCGCTCCCGTCGCTCGGCGGACTCGCGATCGTGTACGGCGTGCTCGCGGTCATCCATCGGCGCGATCTCTCGATCGGCTTTGTCGCGGCCCCGGCCGCGCAGGCGCCCGCGCTCCCGTTCGACCGGCCGCTCGTTGTGAAAACACTCATCATCTTCGCCGGCGCGCTCGCCGGTTGGCTCGCCGGACTCTCGCTGCCGCTCGTCGCGATCTCCGCTGCCGCGGTGCTCCTCGCGATCGCGCAGCGCGACCCCGCGCAGGCGTTCGCCGAAGTGGAGTGGTCGCTGCTGCTCTTCTTCGGCGCGCTGTTCGTCGTGATGCGCGGCGTTCGCGATCTTCCGCTTGTCGCGTCGCTCACGTCGGTCGCGGGGTCGCAGCTGCACGGTGCGCTGGTGCACGACGCGGTGGTGACATCCGGCGCGATGCTCGCGCTCTCGAACCTCGTCTCGAACGTGCCGGCGGTGATCCTCTGGCTGCCCGTGGTGCCCCACGTCGCCGCATCCGCGTTCGTCTGGCTCGTGATGGCCATGAGCTCCACGTTCGCGGGGAACCTCACGCTGCTCGGCTCGATGGCCAATCTCATCGTCGCCGAGCGAGCCGAAGCGCGCGGCGAGCGGATTGGCTTCGGCGATTATCTGCGCGCGGGACTCCCCGTCACGCTGCTCACGCTCTGCTGGGGCATCGCGACCATCGTTCTCGTGTGGCCGCCTGTGTGAGCGGCTGCGATCGCGACGCGCGCGCTACTTGGGCGTGGGATGTCTGCGATCACCGCGCACGACGATGCGATAGATGATCAGGAACATGCCGACGGTGAGCAGTGCGTGAATCCACCCCGGCGCGTCGAAGACGAATGCGCCGATGCCCCACACGACGATCAGAGCGATGCCGACGAGAAGACCGAGATCCATGATGCTCACCGCGGCAATGCCGCTCGAAAATTATTGACCGGCCGAGTGCTGGTCCCTAAATTGCTTTTCTGAGAACCAGAAGCAACTACTCGGGACGGAGAACTCCGTTTTTGAGCCAACAAGTCCACCGAGTGGGTTCGATAATCTATCACCGACGTCATGCCCCCAGTGCGGGGGAAGGCGGAAGGTTGGTGGTGAGGACCTCATAATTCGACTGGGCTTCACAAAACCCTCTCCGGACCGAACTCTCGAGCCCCGCGGCGAACGCCGTGGGGCTCGTACTTTTGTGGCGGAGAGTGGAGATTGGAGAGTAGAGAGTGGAGCAGGGCGCCGTCCAACCCGCGCCTCCACCCTCCACACTCGACTCTCTACTCTCGACTCTCTCATGGCCACCGTCACCATCACCCGCCGGCTCCTCTTCAACGCCGCGCACCGGGTCCACAATCCGGCGCTCTCCGAAGAAGAAAACCACCGCCTGTTCGGCAAGTGCAACAATCCGAACTGGCACGGGCACAATTACACGCTCGACGTGTCGGTGACCGGCGAAGTCGAAGAGCGCACGGGATACGTCATCGATCTCGGCGCGCTCAAGCAGATCGTCGAGCGGGAAGTGATCAACAAAGTCGACCATCGCAATTTCAATCTCGAGGTCGACTTCATGCGCGGCGTGATCCCGACGACGGAGAACATCATCGTCGGCATGTGGCGCGTGCTCGAGCCGGCGATTCGCCCCGCGCGGCTCACCAAGCTCGTGCTCTGGGAGACGCCCAACAACTACGTCGAGTACGACGGCCAGTGAGTGCGCCGCGCACGGCCCTCGTCACCGGCGCCTCACGCGGCATCGGCCTCGCCGTGGCGCAATCGCTCGGCGATCGCGGCGTGCGCGTCGCGATGCTCGCGCGCGATGCGACGCGGCTGCACGAGGCCGCGAGCACGATCGGCCAGCGCGCACTCGCGATTCCATGCGACGTCGGCCATACGGCCGAGCTCGATGCGGCGCTCCAGCGTGTGCGCGACGGGTTGGGCGACGCGCCCGACGTCGTCGTGAACAACGCCGGGCTGTTCGCCCTCGCTCGCGTCGACGAGACCGAGCCCGCGGACTTTCTGCGCGCGCTCGAGACGAACCTGGTCGCCGCGTTCCGCGTCGTGCACGCGTTTCTTCCCGCGATGCGCGAGCGCGGCGGCGGCCACCTGGTCACGATCGGCTCGATCGCCGATCGATTCGCGTTTCCTGAAAACGGCGCGTACTCCGCGAGCAAGTATGGCCTGCGCGGGTTGCACGAGGTGCTCCGCGCCGAGCTCGCGGGCACCGGAGTGCGCGCGACGCTCATCTCGCCCGGACCGGTCGATACGCCGATCTGGGACGCGATCGACCACACGCGGCACAGTGGTCTCCCGACCACATCGCGCATGCTGGGCGCCGACGCCGTCGCCGATGCGGTGGTGTACGCGGTCATGCAGCCGTCGAGCGTGAACGTCGACGAGCTGCGCCTCTCCCGAAGCTGATCGATGTTTCTCTCACTCGTCGATTCACTCCGCTGCCCCAAGGTGCACGCCGAGACCTGGCTGGTCGCGTCGATCGAGCGACTCGACGATCGCGACATCGTCGAGGGTGTGCTCGGCTGCCCCGAGTGCCTGGCGGAGTATCGCATTCACGACGGCGTGGTCGAGTTCGGCGGCGGCGTGCGCCCGCCGTTCACGGCGCCCACGGAGCACGACGCGCTGCGGCTCGCCGCCGCGCTCGACCTCACCGATGCGCGCATGACGGCGGTCCTGCACGGGACGTGGGGCGCGTGCGCGCCGATCATCGCCGGAATCAGTCCCGCGCACCTGCTGCTCGTGAATCCACCCGCGGGGATCGTGAGCGGCGACGGCGTCTCCATCGTCGCCGGAGAGATCGTGCGATTCGCCAGCGCGTCGATGTCCGCCGCGGCGCTCGACACGACCGCGACGGCGGAGCAGATCGCGGCGACGCGCGCCGCGGTGCGCGGGGGCGGCCGCATCGTCGGTCCGGTCGGGCTGGAAATGCCGGGGGATCTGGCGGAGCTCGCGCGCGATGAGGATATTTGGATAGGCCAGGTGCCCGCCGGCACGATCAGCCAACCGGTGATGCCGGCGCGCCGAAGCAAATGAGGGAAGCGAGTCATGCGGTGGCCTGTCGTCATCATGATGATGCTCGCGCCAACCGTGCTGCGTGCGCAGCGCGTTCGCGTCGAGCTGCACGACGCGGCTGATCAGTCGCCGATCGCCGGCGCGCTGGTGTCGCTCGTCTCGAGCGCCGGCGCGACCGTTACCGAAGGGCTGAGCGACGCCGCCGGATCTCGCGTGCTCGCGGCGACGTCGCCGGGTGTGTACCGCGTGCGCGTGCGGCGCATCGGCTACGAGCCGTTTCTCTCGGATTCGGTGGCACTCCAGGCGGGAGCAACGATCCCGCTCGCGCTCACCATCCCAGCGCGCAAAGTCGATCTCGCGGCCGTTCATGTCACCGGTTCGCGCACCGCCTGCGGCACCAACGCCGCGGACGCGCTCGGCGCGGCGACGCTCTGGGATCAGATCACCACGGCGCTCGCGAGCTCCGAGGTCGCGCGACGCGATACCGTGCTGCGCACCGAGATCCACCGCTTCGACCGCGAGCTGCGGCCGAACGGCACACCGTTCGACGCGACCGTGAAGGATCTCGGAACGTCCGAGGGCCGCCCGTTCGAGACGAAGGATCCCGAGTCGCTTTCGCGCGATGGGTATGCGTCGCTCACCCTCGGCTTCGGGGGCACCTTCTGGGCGCCCGATGAGCGCGCGCTGCTCTCGCCGGAGTTCGTCCACGACCACTGCTTTCACGTGGTGCTAGGGCAGGGCGCCGACTCGGCGCTGGTCGGCATCGCGTTCGAGCCGGCGCCCGACCGTGCGGTGGTCGACATCGCCGGTACGCTCTGGGTCGATCGCGCGCGCGCCACGTTGAGCCGCGTGGATTACCAATATGAGAATTTGCATCTCCCCGTGCGCGCGAAGGACGTCGGCGGCGACGTGCGCTTCGCGGTCGCGCCGAACGGCGCGTGGTATCCGAGCGTCTGGCGCATCCGCATGCCGCGCATTCGGCAGATTGGCGTGAGCACGACGCAGTACACGCTCGGCGGCTACACCGAAGTCGGCGGCACGGCGCAGCCAATCGGTGTGGCGGCGTCGCAGGCCGTGCTCGCGGCCGAGCAGAGTGCGACGTCGACGGTCGACGTGAGCGTGGTCGTTCGCGATGCGCGCACCGGTGCGCCGGTGCCCAACGCATCCGTGCGCCTCGCCGACGCGAACCGCGACGCGCGCTCGGACTCGGCGGGCACGCTCCGCTTCGCCGGACTGCCGGCGGGGGCGCATCAGCTCTCGGTGCGCGAGGTCGGCTACGTGCCGGTCGACACGACGGTCGCGCTGTCGGGTGAGCGCGCCCGGCTCACGATCGAGCTGCTGCACACGGCGCCCATTCTGGACACGATCCGCATTCGCGCGGCGCCGCTCTCGGTGCGCATGGAAGAATTCGAGGCGCGGCGGAAGCTCGGCATCGGCGACTTTCTCACGGACTCGATGCTCGCCAAGGAAGGGAACCGGCCGATCACGACCGTGCTCGTGTCGCGTTTGCCGGGGCTGCGCTTGGTGTCGCCGCCGCCAGACATCAATCCGCGAGATCTGGGCTGTGGCCACAGCATCGACAACGCCTGCGGCACGGATGTCGACCACGGCGGTATGCGTCTCGTGGCCACGGGCACGTCAGCCATCTTGTACGACAACAAGCCAGGCTGCCCGCTCGACGTCTACGTCGACGGCTTCTACTACACCGACAATCTCGAGGCGGTCCCGACCGAGAGCATCACCGCCGCGGAGCTGTACAACAAAGGGAGCGAGCCGCCCGCGTATCGCCGGCAGGGCAAGGCGTGCAAGGTCCTCCTGCTCTGGACCAAGAATAAGTAACGAATTGGTACTTAATGTCCCGCCGTCTCCGGCTCGTGCTCGGCGGAGGCGTACAGCGCGTCGATGATCGTCTTGTAGCGCGCGTCGATCACGCGCCGCTTCACCTTGAGCGTCGGCGTGAGCTCGCCGCTCTCGACGGTGAAATCGCGCTCGATCAGCGCGACTTTCTTTGGCATCTCGAACCGCGCGAGCCCTTGCACCTCGCCGAGCACCTCGCGCTCCATCTTCTCGCGCACGAGGGGCATCTCGAGGAGCTGCGCGTGGTCGGCCGTGGAGACGTTCTGCTGCCGCGTCCATTTCTCGAGCGAATCCCAGTTCGGCACGATCAGCACGACCGGGAACTTGCGCTTGTCGCCGATCATCACCGCCTGGCTCACGTACTTGTTCGTCTTGATTTTGTTCTCGATCGGCTGCGGCGCGATGTTCTTGCCACCCGCGGTGACGATGAGGTCCTTCTTGCGGTCGGTGATCGCGAGAAACCCGTCGCGCAGCTCGCCGATGTCGCCCGTGTGGAACCAGCCGTCGGCGTCGATCGCGTCAGCCGTCGCCGCGGGTTTGTTGAAGTAGCCTTTCATCACGTGCGGGCCGCGCGTGAGGATCTCGCCGTCCGCCGCGATGCCGACTTCCACGCCCGCGACGGGCTGTCCCACCGTGCCGATGCGAAAGTGCGCCGGCGTGTTCACCGCGATCACCGGCGACGTCTCGGTCAGCCCGTAGCCCTCGAGCACCACCAGCCCCGCCGCGTAGAAGAACTTGTTGATCTCCGCCGCCAGCGGCGCGCCGCCCGAGACGAAGTAGCGGAGCCGCCCGCCCGTGCGCGCCTTGAGTTTCGAGAACACTAACTTCTGCGCGAGCCCGTATTGCATCGCGAGCAGTCCGCGGGGCGCGTGGCCGGCGAGCGTCGCATCGGCCCAGCGGTCCGCCACGGCGCGCGCCCAGAAGAAAATCCGCTTCTTCACCGCGCCGCCGGCGAGCGCGCTGTCGAGCACGCGCGCGTACATCTTCTCGTACAACCGCGGCACCGAGAGCACGAGCGTCGGCCGCACCTCGACGAGATTCGCCGGCACGGTGTCGACCGATTCCGCGTACGCGATGCTGGTGCCGGTGCGCATCATCAGGTAGTGCCCGGCCATCCGCTCGAAGATGTGCGATAGCGGCAGGAAGCTCAGGCACGTGTCCGCGCCGGCGAACGGAATCGCCGCGCAGCCCGCTTCAACGTTCGAGAAGATGTTGTCGTGCGTGAGCATCACGCCTTTGGGCTCGCCCGTCGTCCCGGAGGTGTAGATGATCGTCGCCACGTCGTCGGGCTTGACCGCGAGTGCGCGCCGCTTGAACTCCGCGCGCCGGTCCTCGTCGTCGGGTGTCGCCCCCGCGCTCTCGAGCGCGGACAGCGTCCGGTCGGCGCCCTCGGCGCTGTCCGCGAACGTGATGACGTGCCGAAGCGCCGGACAGCTCGCGCGCGCTTCGGCGATCTTCGCGCCCTGCGCCGCGTCGGAGACGAAGATCGCGACCGCGCTCGAGTCGCGCAGGATGTACGCGACCTGATCGCTCGGCAGATTCGGATAGATCGGCACGTCGGTCACGCCGATCGCGAGGCACGCGTAGTCGGTGAGCGCCCACTCCGGCCGATTCTCCGAGAGGATCGCGACGCGATCGCCGGCGCGCACGCCGAGCGCGCCGAGTCCGAGCGCGATGCGGCGAACGCGCTGGAGCATGGTGTCGTGGGAGATCGGCTCGTAGCGGCCCGCGCGCTTCACCTGCAGCGCGTCGGGCTTGGCGAAGCGTTCGACCGCGTCGAAGAAGATCTGATTCAACGTGCCCGGCGACGAGTTGCGGGGACCGCCTGACGTGATCATCATCGACACACCCTCGGGTGACGCGTTAGAAAACGAGCTTCACCGGGATCTTGATCGGGACCGGAGCGTTGGCCAGCGGCACGCCGCGATACGTCGCGGTCGCGAGCACGACCACCGAGTCGGGCTGATTCGGATTCGCAAGTCGGCTCGCGATCACCACCACCGTGCGGGCCGCCTGCCCCGACGCATCCGTCGTGTCGATCGACGACAGCTTCTGATTGTCGTCCAGCAGATAGACGGCGCGCGGCGCCTTCGATGTGCTGGCGGTCGTATCCGGTGTGTGCATGATCGAAAAGTGTACGACCATTCCCTGGATCGGGGTATGGCCGTCAGCGGCGAAAACTCTCGCCGGCGCGGCCTTCGTCCCGCGGCCCGCCGTCGTATCGGCGGCACCGGTCACCTGCAGCGTATCCGTCGGCAGCACGGCGCTCACGATCTGATTCGGCGCGTCCGTCACGAAGATCGTGACCGCCGGCGTCTGAATGCCGCCCGTCTGCCCGACGACGTGCACCAGTCCCGTCGTGTCGTTCGCGACGACGATGTTGCCGGGCGAGATCGTCGCGATCTTCCCCGTGTCGGTGATGAAGAACTGGAACTGCACGCCGCTCACCGGATTCCCGTTCTGGTCGAACGCGGTGACCGAGAGCGGCGCGGCCTTGCCCGCGCTGTCGCGCATGGAATCGCCGCGCACCACGAACGCCGCCGGCGACTGGAGCGTCGAGATCGACGCCGCGCCGCTCGGCGCGGACATGTCAATGCACGACACGCCGCCGGCGACGGCCAGAGCGATCAACAATTGTGTGGCGCGAAGATTCACTCGAGTCGTCCTGCGAGCTGTGCGGCCAGATCGCGGTACGCGATCGCCGCCGCGTCATCCGGCGCCCGCAGCACCACGGGCTGTCCGGCCGCGAACGCGTCGACGGACGCCGCGGTGCGCGGAACCGTCATGTCCAGTACCAGACCGGCGGGCAGCTGTTCCCGAACGTACGCCGCCACCCGTTCCGACGCCGCGTTTCCCGGTTCGACCATCGTGAGCAGGATCCCGGCCATCGACAGGCTTGGATTCGCGGCGAGGGCGGCTCGAATCCCGCGCAGGATCTGCGTCGTCGTCTGGAGCGCGAGCGGCTCGCACTGGAGCGGCACGAGCACGTGCTGGCTGGACGAGAGCACGCGGTGCACGACGGGCCCGAGCCCCGGCGGCGTATCGACGACCACCGCGTAGCCGCGCGCGCGCGCGCGGTCGAGCAGCTCGGCGGTGCGCGGCGAGTCCGCGAGCATTTTTTGATACTGATCGTGTGATGCGCTTTCGCTCACGCTCCCCACGGAGACGACGCGAAGCCACGGCAGCGTGGTGGGACGCACGATCTCGTGCATCTCGTGCGTGCCGCTGAGGAAATCGGAGAGTCCCAAGCGTGTCGCCGAGGCGCTGAGGCCCAAGCCGAAGCGAACCGAACCTTGCGGATCGGCGTCGACGAGGAGCGTCTTGAGCCCGCGGCGAGCGAGCGCGGCCGCAAGATTGATCGCCGTCGTGGTCTTCCCGACGCCGCCCTTCTGGCTGACGACCGCGATGACCTGGCCCACGCTAGCGCTCGGACTCGTCGGAAACGACGTCGCCGTCACGCAGCACGTTCAGCGTCTCCTCCGCGTGCCGGATCCACCGGTCCGATTCCGCGCCGGACGGCGGCTTGGCGAGGAACGCCTCGAGATGCGTCTGCGCGCCCGCGCGATCGCCACGCTTGAGGAGCAGGAAGGCGAGACCATAGTGTGCCCCCGACAGCTCCGGCGCGATGTCCAGCGCGTGGCGGTAGCATCGGATCGCCTCTTCCGGCTGGTTCGTCTTCGTGAAGGCGATCGCCATGTTCTGAAGGATCTTGGTATCGTTCGGGCGGTCGCGAAGCGCCAGCCGGTACGACGTCAACGCCGCGTCGAAGTCGCCCTGCCGCTCGAGCGCCATCGCCTCGCTGAGGTAGTCCAGGCGTGTCGGCTTGATGTCGCCACCAGAACGGCCGCCGATCAGGCGACTCCACCAAGACATACGACTCAGAGGTGTGCGAGAGACGAAAGGTGCCTAGAGCAGGCGAGCCGGGGGAGCAACATGGCGTGGGGCAAAGCTATGCAGTCAATGGACCTGGAGCAACCGCGCCCCCTTGCATGAAGCGTCCCACCGCGTAGTGCGCTTCGGGTGCTTCGTGTGCTTCCACGCCTCTCCCGTGCACCGTAGGTTACGGGTCATGAGCCCACGTCGAGCAACGGTCGAACTGTCGAAGGGTGTGTTCGAGGTCGATTGGCCGCTGTTCGGGGAGCTTTCCCGCGGCCTCGCCCTCAAGGTCGCACGCGCATACGATCCGGAGCTCGTCGTCGGCATCGCGACCGCGGGCGTCGTCCCCGGTGCGGTGATCGCGGCGATCCTCGGCCGCGAGTTTCACTCGATGGTCGTGAGCCGCCGGTTCGGAGCGGAGACGGTGCGCGAGACGCCCGCCATCTTGAGCGCGGTCCCGACCGCGGTGCGCGGCCGCCGCGTGCTGGTCGTGGACGAGACGTGCGACACCGGCGACACGATCCGCCTCGCCGTCGCCGCGATGGTCAACGCCGGCGCGGCCGAGGTGAAGACCGCCGTCGCATTCCAGACGGGCCCCTACACCCCAGACTTCCACGCGCTCGCGACGGAGAGCACGATCGTGCTGCCATGGGATCGCGAGGTGCTGATCGACGGGGAGCTGCTGGCGAATCCGTTGTACGCTGAGGCGTTGAAGGCGAACGGCTGACGGGCGAGGCGCTCGGGGCGTCTCAGGAATCTCAACGTCGCGTCTCGAGACCAGTTTCGAGAATCGAGATGAGAGATCCGAGATTCGAGACTTCGTTGGAACGAGCTCGGCTGCCGCTGCGCGCAACGAAGCAATCTGACTCGCATCTCGCGTCTGCCATCTCGCGTCTCGGAACTGGTCTCGCCCTCGGCGTCGCGATCTCACCCCGCCCACCAGACCGCCGCCCGGCGCGCCTTATGCGCCGTTTCCGACTGCCTCCTGATAACTGGCCCCTCGCCCCATCTCGTCGTACACCTTCTGCATCATCTCCCCCGTCCCGACGAGAAACCGGCATCGCGACGCTCCCATCGAGCGGCATTCCACTTCCATCACCGCGAGCGGCTCGCCCGCGAGGCGGCCGAAGAAATCCGCCAGCACGCCCGACGTGTAGTAGCATCCCGGAAATTCGAGCGGCTGCGACGGATCGCTCTCGGCCCAATCGCTCGAATCGATCGTCGCCACGCCGTCGAGCGCGCCGAGCTCGATCGATCCCCAGCCGGCATCGCGAAAGAATTCCGCCGCGCGCGCGCTGAACTCCGCGGCGGGAAGCGCTTCCGGCGCCGGTAGCCGGCGCGCGGCGAGCCACTGCGCGAACGCCCCGAACAGCGCCGGCCCGCCGGCGAAGCCGGCCTCCTGCAGCAGCGCCGCCGCGTTCGGGCCGACGTCGCGAAAGAGCGCCAACCGCAGCGCGGTGAGCGAATCACGGGTCATCGCGACGAGCGCGTTTTGCGACATCTCGATCGACAATGGCATCGATGATCTCCTCAGGTTACCCGCCGACGCGCCGCAGGAGCTCCGCTTCGTCGATCGTCTCGACGCCGAGCGTGCGCGCTTTTTCGAGCTTGCTGCCCGCGTCTTCGCCCACGACGACGAAGCTCGTCTTCTTCGACACACTGTTCGCGATCCGGCCGCCGTTCGCCTCGACGAGCGCGCCCGCCTGCTCGCGCGACAGCGACGGCAGCGTCCCCGTGATGACGACCGTCATCCCCTTGAGGGCAGTTCCCGTGTGCGTGCGCGGTTCGTCGAACGTGAGCCCGCGATCGCGGAGCTTCTCGATCAGCTTCTTCGCCTTGGGATCGGCGAACCACGAGACGAGCGATTCAGCCAACGTGTCGCCCACGCCGTGCACCTCGAGCACCTGCTCGACCGACGCGTGCGCGATCGCGTCGAGCGTGCCGAAGTGCTTCGCGATCTGCTTCGCCGCGATCTCGCCGATGTTCGCGATGCCGAGCGCGAAGAGCAGCTTCGAGAGCGGCTGCGCCTTGGACGCCGCGATGGCCTCCACGAGCTGCTCGGCACTCTTCTCCGCGAAGCGATCGAGTGCCACGAGCTGCTCGGCCGTGAGATCGTACAGATCCGCGGCGTCGTGGACCAGCTCCGCGTCGACGAGCTGCGTGATCCGCGCGTATGAGAGTCCTCGAATGTCCATCGCGCCGCGCGACGCGAAGTGCACGAGCGACTCGAGCCGCCGTCCGGCGCACTCGAAGTTGGGGCAGTAGAGCATCCCCAGCTCGGCGCCCGTCACGAGCTCGGAGCCGCACGACGGGCAGTGCGTCGGTGGAACGTACGGCGGCGGAGGCTGATCAGCATCGCGCTTGTCCGGCACCGGCCCGATGATCTGCGGAATCACTTCGCCTGCGCGCTTCACCTGGACCACGTCGCCGACGCGCAGATCCTTGCGCCGCACGAGGTCGAAGTTGTGCAGCGTCGCGAGCCGCACCTGCGCCCCGCCGATCTCCACCGGCTCGAGCACGGCGTAGGGATTGATCGTGCCGGTGCGCCCCACGTTCACGTTGATCGCCAGCAGCGTCGTCTCGGCGATGTCGGGCGCGAACTTGCGCGCGATCGCGTACCGCGGCTCGCGCCCGCCGATCACCCCGAGGTCGGGCCAGAGGGCGAGCGCGTCCACTTTCACCACGCCGCCGTCGATCGCGAAGTCGAGCGCGCCGCGCACCTTGTGCTCGATCTCGTGCGCCCACGCGTGCACGTCGGCGAGCGCGGCGCACCGTCGCTGGTCGGGCGCGACCGGAATTCCCCACGACGCGAGCAGCGCGAGCAGCTCGTGTTGGCTGTCGACGGGAAGATCGTCGCCGTCCGGCAGCGCGATCGCGTAGCCGAAAAACTTGAGCGGCCGCGACGCCGTGATCTTTGGATCGAGCTGCCGGAGCGCGCCCGCCGCCGCGTTTCGAGGATTCGCGAATACCGGCTCCCCCGCGGCGATGCGCTCCTCGTTCATGCGCTCGAACCCGCTGAACGGCATGTACACTTCGCCGCGAATCTCCATCATCGCGGGATGATCGGTCCCGCGAAGCCGGAGCGGGATGTCGCGAATCGTGCGGAGATTCGTCGTCACCGATTCGCCGATCGTGCCGTTGCCGCGCGTCGCGCCTTCCACGAGCACGCCCTCGCGGTACGTGAGGCTCACCGCCGCGCCGTCGATCTTGAGCTCGCAGTTGTAGCCGGCGCGGCGTACGTCGTCGCCGGTCATGCGCACGATGCGCTCCTCCCAGGCCGCGAGCTCCTCCTCGTTGAAGGCGTTCGCGAGCGACAGCATCGGCACGAGATGCGTGTGCTTGACGAGATGCGTCGCCGGCTCGGCGCCCACGCGCTGCGTCGGCGAATCGGCCGTCCGGAGCGCCGGATGCTCATCCTCGATCCGCGCGAGCTCGCGGTACATCCGGTCGTACTCGGCGTCGGAGAGCGACGGCCGATCGAGCACGTAATACTCGTACGCGGCGCGCTCGAGTTGCTCGCGAAGCGTCGCCGCGCGAGCGGACAGCGTCGCGAGATCGTCGGACACGCTCAGCCTTTGGCCTCTTCGTCGATCACTTGCATCGCGACCGTCACGAGACGCTCGAGCTCCTCGTCCGACGCCTTGGGCAGGAGCGTCTCCGCCCAGATGTGGTCGTCGCTCTTGCTGTACCGGTCGACGAGCCGGCGAATGAACGCGAGCAGGGCAATGCGCTGCAGATCGGCGCGCCGCTGTCCATGCGTGGCGTCTTTCTGATCGCGCAGCAGCGCCTCGAAGCGGTGCGCGTTGCGCAGCGCTTTCGCCGTGAGCGACGCCACTACCTGGCAGAAGCGCACGTCGGCGTCGGAGAACGGCTCGGCGTCGCGATCGGTGCGCAGGAAGATCGCGCCGATCACCGTCGACTGCCATTGAATCGGCACGACGACGATCGAACGCACGTTGCGTGTTTCGAGCGTGTTCTTGATGCTCTTGAGCGTCGGATCGGTCGCGGCGTCGGGAATGAACACCGTCTCGCCCGAATCGAACGCGCGCTTGAGCTCCGGATACCGATTGAGATCGACGACGAGATTTCGAATCGTCGGATCCTCATAGCTCGCGACGAGGCGCACTTCGTTCTGCTCGCCGGAGAGGAAGATCGCGCAGCGATCGAGCCCGAACGCATCGCCGAGCTTGCGCGCGATGGCTTGCAGGATGTCGACGAAGTGGAGCGACGCCGAGATTTCCTGGAGGATGTCTACGATCGCGACGAGGTGATCGCGCTCCCGCTGCAGCTCGGCGACCCGAGCGCGCAGGCGCGCGACCTCGTCATCTCTCCCATCGGACTCCGGCGTCGGCGACGCCGGGCTGGACGCCTGAGCGTCCGGAGGAAGGGGAGGGAGGGGGAACGTCGCTTCGTCGTTCGTCTGATCCATCGTCCGCCGCAAGGTGCTCGTTGAACTCGTCGCTGGCGAAGCGCACGACCCGGTTGCGGCCGGTCTCCTTCGCGACGTACAGCGCGTCGTCTGCGGCGCGCACCAGCGTGTCGCAGTCGCGAATCCGCGGATGCGGCCAGGCCGACACACCGAAGCTCGCCGTCCGGCGAATCTCGGAGTCGTCGAACGTGAATGTATGCCCCTCGACCTGTTTCCGCACCCTTTCCGCGAACGTCACCGCGGCGTCGAGCACCGTGCCGGGAAGCAGCAGCATGAACTCCTCACCGCCGTACCGCCCCGCGCGGTCGATCTCGCGCACCTCGTTGCGGAGGATGCGCGCGAACTGCTTGAGCACCGCGTCACCAGCCTGGTGCCCGTGCGTGTCGTTCACGCTCTTGAAGCGATCGAGATCGCACATCACGCAGGCGAACGGCTCGTTCAGCCGGTGCGCGTGCTCGAACATCTCGTCCAGCCGCTCCTCGAGATGCCGTCTATTGTCGAGCCCCGTGAGGGAATCCGTCTGTGACATGTGTCGCAGACGTTCGTTCGCCTCGAGCAACTGGCGTTCGCGCTCCTCGAGCTCTTCCTGGAGACGCTTGATGCGCAGCATCGAGTTGAGCCGCGCCTTGAGCTCGGGGAAATCGATTGGCTTCGTGATGTAATCGTCAGCGCCCGCCTCGAGCCCTTCGACCTTGTTCTCGGTCGCGTCGAGCGCCGTCTGCATGATGATGGGAATGAACGGCAGCGCGGCGTTCCCCTTGATGCGGCGCGCGACTTCGATGCCGTCGAGCTTGGGCATCATCACGTCGAGCAGGATCAGATCGGGCGGCGACGACTCGACCTTCTCGAGCGCTTCCAGGCCGTCGCCCGCGGACTCCGGCCTGTAGCCCCACGAGGCGAGCCGCGCTCTCAGCAGCTCGACGTTGTCTTCGTGATCATCGACGATCAGGATGCGCGCTGGTCGATCCGATTCACGCGGCGTTTCCATCACCCTTCCCAAGGAACCGCTGTACTTCCGCGACGACTGCCCTGGGCTCGCAGGGCTTCGCGAGGTAGCCGTCGCATCCCACCTCCATCGCTTTCTCTCGATCCGACGCGAGCGCGTGCGCCGTGAGCGCGATGATCGGGATCTCGCGCGTCTGCGGATCGTGCTTCAGCACTTGCGTCGCTTCCCATCCGTCGATCACGGGAATCGAGATGTCCATCAAGATCAAATCCGGCCGCTCCGTTCGCGCCTTGGCGATGCCTTCCTCGCCGTTCAGCGCCTCCGTCACCGAGTAGCCGAAGTGCCGCAAGATCGTGGAATAGACGATGCGGTTGTCTTCGTTGTCTTCGACCAGAAGTACCGTTTTACCGTTCGCGGTCATGCGTATCCTCACACCATCCACTGTGGGCCAGCGGTGCATCGGCGTCGAGGCGTGAATTCAGCGGTTGGCACAGTTGGGCTGGGAACGTGGCGAAGTGGCGGGGAGGAGCAGACGCTCCAGCCCGGCCACCGTGAATTAGTCCAATGGCTGCCGATCGTCGCAATTTCCTTACCACGGATGAAGGAGAGCAAGTCCAATGTCCTACGCCGGCCCAGCCTCTCGCGGCAAGCGCACTGCCACGCATAGCGTTACGCCCATTGGCCCCTCCCGGACGCGATCCAGCACCGGCGCGCCGAATGCCCTCAGGGCAAGGCCCGAGCTGCAAAGTGTCGAGTCGAATCCCGCGGTTTTTGCCGCCGGGATGGCAGTTGGAGCGCTCCTGGGTGCCGGCGTGGCGCTCCTGTTCGCCCCGAGGAGCGGCGCAGAAACGCGCCACGCCATCGGTCGCCGTGGCCGAGTCCTGAGTCGCCGGGGCCACGAGTCCTGGGAAGACCTCCGTGACGAGCTCCGGCGCGCACGCCGTCGCGCCAAACGCGCCTGGGCACGCAGCCACGAATCCGACTACGAGGACGACTAGCGCAGTTCGGCCAGCCGCTCCGCGGCTTCCTGCTTGTAATGCTTGTCGTTGTACTCGGTGATCGGCGCCCGCAAAATCCACTCATACTGCTCGATCGCTTTGGCTTTCATACCGCGATCCGCATACACTCCCGCCAGATCGCGATGGTGCGTGATCCGGTTCGGATCCTCCTGCACCGCCTCTTCGAGATATTTCTGCGCGTTGTCCCAGTTCGCCTCGCCAAAGACCTGACCACCGAGAAAATTCTTCGCAATCATGCGTGAGAGGCCGTTCAGCCGCATGACTTCCGCGTTCCACATCCCGAGCACGTGGAGCGCGCCGGAGTGCTTCGGGTTGAACTCGAGCGCGTCGAGCGCGTCCTGGCGAACCTCTTTCGCGTACTTGATCCGATCGCGCGTGCCGAGCGTCAACGCGTATCGCCCAACGGCTCGCGCCAGCTCGAAATGTCCTTCGGCGTCATTCGGGTTCGCCGCCACCGCGCGGCGGGCATATCCTTCGGCCTTCTTGTACAACGCATTGCGCTCGTTGGTATTCGGATCGAACTCGCCAAGGTCCACGGCATCGTATGCCGCCTTGTTCAGCGCATCGTAGTTGGTCGGGTCCACGGCGAGCGCCGCTTCGTAGTGCGCGAGCGCCGTCGTGAGATCAAGCGAGGCTTGCGCGCGGTCGCCTTCCGCAATGTGACCGGACGCCGTCTGCGCGTTCGCGATGCCGCCAACGCACGCGAGCATGGCGGTGGCGAGTGCGACTAATTTCATACGATGCTCCCACGGTTCGTGACTCGAAGCGGTCATACCCCAAACATGAATGAATGCTCGCGCATCGGCTGATCGAGCGAAAGCGTGACGGCGGCAAGATCGAGGCGGGCGAGTGGCGCGCGCTCGCGTCGGCCTATGCCAAAGGGCATGTGCCGGATTATCAGATGGCGGCGCTCCTCATGGCCTGCTATCTCCGCGGACTCGATCGCACGGAGACCGCTGCGCTCACCGAGGCGATGATCGCGAGCGGCGATACGCTCGACCTCTCGGACATCGATCGACCGCGTGTCGACAAGCACTCCACCGGCGGCGTGGGCGACAAGGTCTCGCTCGTCCTCGCGCCGCTCATCGCGTCGCTCGGCGTCGCCGTGCCGATGATGTCGGGCCGGTCGCTCGGCCACACCGGCGGCACGCTCGACAAGCTCGAATCGATTCCCGGATTCCGCACCGACCTCTCGCTCGAGCAGGCGCGCGCGCACGTGAAGCGGCTCAATTGTGCCCTCATGGCGCAGACGCCCGAGATCGCGCCGGCCGACCGCAAGATGTACTCGCTGCGCGGCGCGACCGCGACGATCGAATCGATGCCGCTCATCGCGTCGAGCATCATGAGCAAGAAGCTCGCGGAAGGACTCACCGGATTGGTGCTCGACATCAAGCGCGGCAGCGGCGCCTTTCTCCCCGAGCTGGATCGCGGACTGGAGCTCGCGAAGACGATGATCGAGCTCGGCGCCGACCACGGGTGTCCCGTCGTGGCGCTCGTCACCGCGATGGACCGGCCATTGGGGCGGGCGTGCGGCAACGCGCTCGAAGTCGAAGAGTCGATCGCGACGCTCAAGGGCGAGGGCCCGTCCGATCTCCTCGAGGTGACCTACGCCCTGGGTGCGGAGATGCTCCTGCTGGCGGGCACGGTTCCGGATCGCCCGACCGCTCGGCGCGAGATGGAAGAATCAATTGGCACCGGGGCCGCCGCGGCGCAATTTCAAAGAATCATCGAGGCGCAGGGCGGGAATCCCGGTGTCGTCGACGACCCGGCGGTGCTGCCGCAGGCCAACGAGTGCGAGATCTTTCCGGCGCCGCGTCGCGGATTCATCGCACGCGTCGAGCCGCGTACGATTGGCCGCGGAATCATCGAGATGGGCGGCGGCCGCAGCACCGTCACGGATCGCGTCGACCCGACGGTCGGGTTCGTCATTACCGCGCAACCGGGTGACTTCGTGGAGGGTGGCGAGCCGCTGGCGACGATCTTCGCCGCCGACCGCGCCGGCATCGAGATCGGACGGCGGACGCTGCGCAACGCGATTCACCTCGCTGACGAAGCCGACCTGCCGCTCCCGCTCGTATCGCACCGCGTCACGGCAGCGGGAGTGGAGCTGTACACGCCGGACTGACCGCGCACGTTGCATGCAACGCGGGGTTTGCCGAGCTTTCGGATGCAACCGCACACCGAGGATTGAATGTCACCTAAGATCGCACGCCTGACCGGACTCGGCGCGTTCGGCGCCATCGGGTTTTTCATTTTGCTCTACGCGCTCATCGCGTGGGTCAGTCGTCACACGTCGCGCGGCGGGATGATGGTCTCCATGTCGGTGGTGACGTGGATCTCGGTCGGCCTCGTCGTGATCGCGCTCATCGTGGTGCACGTGAACGTCGGAAAGCAGTTGATGTATCTCGCGCGCGGCGGCGGACCTCGCGGCGTGTGAGCGTATGACCGCCGAGCCGCGCCCGATCCCCGGGCGCGAGGTCGCGCCGTCGTCGCCCGCTGACCGCTCGCTCATGACGGATCCGCACCGCCGCGCACCCGGCGCCACCGCCGACTTCGACGAGAATCCGTTCGCGCGGCCGAGCGGGCTCCCGTTCGGAGCGCCGCCGTTCCATCGGATCGATGACGCGGACTACGAGCCGGCGATCGACGAAGGGATGCGCAAGCACCTCGCCGAGATCGAGGCCATCGCGGCGGATCCGGCGCCGCCGACGTTCGACAACACCATCGTGGCGCTCGAGCGGTCCGGCGACCTGCTCACCCGGGTGCTCAAGGCGTTTAGCGGCGTCACGTCGACGAACACCAACGACCTGCTCCAGAGCGTGCAGAGGCGCGTCGCGCCCAAGCTCGCCGCGCATCAGGACGCGATCTATCTGAACGCGGCGCTCTTCGCGCGCGTGCGGCACCTCTACCAGAGGCGGGACACGCTGCGTCTCTCGGACGAAGCGCGGCGGCTCGTCTATCGCTACCACCTGGAGTTCATCCGCGCCGGCGCGCAGCTCTCCGACGCCGACAAGGAACGCCTGCGCGCGCTGAATCAGGAAGAGTCGACGCTCACGAACGAGTTTCAGAACAGGCTCCTCGCCGCGAACAAAGCGGGAGCGCTCGTCCTCGATGATCGTACGGAGCTCGATGGGCTGAGCGAGACGGATGTCGCCTCCGCGGCGCAAGCCGCGGCGGAGCGCGGGCTCGATGGCCATTGGGTGCTGCGCCTCCAGAACACCACCCAACAACCGCCGCTCGAGTCGCTCCGGCGGCGCGATGTGCGCGAGCGACTCTTCCGAGCATCCGTCGCGCGCGCCGAGCGTGGCGACGCCAATGATACGCGCGGCATCATCACCCGACTCGCGCAGCTCCGCGCGGAACGCGCACGCTTGCTCGGCTTCGCCTCGGCGGCGGCGTACTCGCTCGACGATCAGATGGCGAAGTCGCCCGACGCCGCGATGGCGCTCCTCACCCAGCTCGGCGCGCCCGCGTTCGCCAAGGCGCGCCGTGAAGCGGCGAAGATGCAGGCGATCATCGACGCCGATGGTGGCGCGTTCGCGCTCGCGCCGTGGGATTGGCAGCTCTACGCCGAGCGCGTGCGCAAGTCGGACTACGACCTCGACGAGTCGGAGATCAAGCAGTACTTCCCGCTCGAGCGCGTCGTCCGCGACGGCGTGTTCTTCGCCGCGAGTGAGCTCTACGGACTGCGCTTCGAACCGCGCCACGACCTGCCGGTCTATCATCCCGACGTTCGCGTCTTCGAGGTGTTCGATGCCGACGGATCGCCCCTCGCACTCTTTTATGCTGATTTCTTCAAACGCGACAACAAGAGCGGCGGCGCATGGATGGACAGCTTCGTCGATCAATCGCGCCTGCTCGCCGCGAAGGCCGTCGTCTACAATGTCTGCAACTTCAACAAGCCGGCCGGCGACCAACCGGCCCTGCTGACGTTCGACGAGGTCGCCACACTCTTTCACGAGTTCGGGCACACGCTGCACGGCATCCTCTCGAACGTGCACTTCCCGATGCTCTCCGGCACCGCGGTGCCGCGCGACTTCGTCGAGTTCCCGTCGCAATTCAACGAGCACTGGGCCCTCGAGCCCAAGGTGTTCGCGAGCTACGCACGCCATCATCGCACCGGCGAGCCGATGCCCCAGGCATTGTACGAGAAGATCAAGCGCGCGCGCACGTTCAATCAAGGCTACGCGCTGAGCGAGTACATCGCCTCCGCGGTCATCGACATGGCGTGGCATTCGCTGCCGCCGGGAGCACCGCCGACCGACGTGCGCGCGTTCGAGGAGCACGCGCTTCGCACGCGCAACATGCTGATGCCCGAAGTCCCGCCGCGCTACCACACGCCATACTTCGCGCACATCTGGGACGGCGGTTACGACGCCGGCTACTACGCGTATCTTTGGGCCGAAGTGCTCGACCACGACGCCTTCGCCTGGTTCATGGAGCAGGGAGGCATGACGCGCGCGAACGGCGACCGCTTTCGGGAGATGATTCTCTCGCGCGGCGGCACCGCGGACCCGGCCGAGCTCTATCGCGCGTTCCGCGGGCGTGAGCCGCGGATCGAGCCGCTCGTGGCGCAGCGCGGACTCACACTTCCCGAACCTGGCACCTGATCGAGGCACCCAACGATGAGAAAACCCGGAACGATCGCCGCCGGAATTATAGTTCTCGTCATCGCCGCCGCGGCATGCTTCTACTACGTGCGAAATCCGGAGCGTCAGACCCTGGACGCTGCCGCGCGCACGGGCGTGCCGGGCAAATTCGTCGCCTTGCACGACGGCGTCACGCACTACCTGCTCGACGGTCCGGATACCGGCCGCGCGGTCGTGCTCGTGCACGGGTTCTCCGTTCCCGCATACATCTGGGATTCCACGGCGTCGTTTCTCGCCGCCCAGGGCTATCGCGTCGTGCGCTACGATGAATACGGCCGCGGATGGTCCGATCGGCCGAACATCGACTACACCGCCGATCTCTACGATCGCCAGCTTGGCGAGCTACTCGATTCACTTCGGATCCAACAGCCGGTCGATCTCGCCGGCGTCTCGATGGGCGGCTGGGTCACGGCGACGTTCGCGGGCCGGCATCCATCGCGCGTTCACTCGTTGATCCTCGTCGACCCCGTCGCCGGCACCGCGTCGCGCGACCTCGGCGCGATGTCGTATCCTCTCATCGGATCGTACCTCTGGCAGACGACCGCGGTGCCGAAGATGGCGGAAGGGCAGGCGTCCGATTTCCTGCACCCGGAACACTTTCCTGATTGGGCGGATCGCTACCGCCCGCAGATGCGGTTCAAGGGGTTCGGCCATGCGCTCCTCTCCACGCGGCGCGCCGAAGCGGGCGTCGCGATGGATTCGGTCTATCGCGCGGTCGCGCGCGGCGGCGTGCCGGTGCTCCTGCTCTGGGGCACGTCCGACCAGACGGTGCCGTTCGCGCGCAACGCGAGCGTACGCGCCGCGATCCCGTCGGCCGAGTTCCATCCGATCGACGGCGCCGCGCACCTGCCGATTCTCGAGCGGGCGGCGCGCACGGATTCGCTCGTTCTACAATTTTTGAAAGCGCGCGGCTGAGCGCCGGCGCGCGCGGGGCGCACGCGGCGCCCGGGATTCACGTGTCTTGACATTCAGTGTTATAACACGTATTATCCCAGGCATGGCATCCGCGCTCCGCGAGGAGATCAAACAGCAGAAGCCGTTCAAGAGCCTCGAGCAGGAGGCCTACTTGAGCATCGAGCGAACGGCGGCGGTGCTCACGCACGCGTTCGCCGAGGTCCTGAAGCCGCACGACATCACGCCGACGCAGTACAACGTGCTGCGAATCTTGCGAGGTGCCGGCCGTTCGGGGCTCTGCCGCAACGAAGTGCGGGACCGGCTCGTCGCCCAGGTGCCCGATGTCACACGACTGCTCGATCGCTTGGAGGAGTCCGGTTTGATCGAACGCGAGCGCAGCGCCGCCGACCGGCGGCTCGTCACCACCCGGATCACCGCCAAGGGCAGCGCGCTGCTCCGCTCGCTCGATGGCCCGATCACCCGGCACGAGAAGCGCCTCGGCCACATGACGCGGGCACAGCTCGCGTCGCTGATCGAGCTGCTGGCCCTCGCCCGCGGCGGCGCCTGAACGACCGGCTCAATAGGTGTTATCACACTGGTACGCACGACATCGAAGCAGAGAGGAAGATCACATGAATACCACGCCTTCATCCAGACAGATCGACACGGCCCTGCTCGTCCTTCGGCTCGCGCTCGGCGCGATCTTCATCGCGCATGGCGCGCAGAAGCTCTTCGTCTTCGGCATCGCCGGCGTGACGAGCGGCTTCGCCCAGATGGGCATTCCGATCCCCGCCGTCACCGCACCGCTCGTCGCGGTCGTCGAGTTCGCCGCCGGATTCGGGGTGCTCTTCGGGCTCCTCACCCGCCTCGCCGCGCTCGGGCTGGCGATCGACATGCTCGGCGCGATCACCTTCGTCCATGGCAAGAACGGATTCTTCCTGCCGACCGGAGCGGAGTTCGCGCTCGCCTGTCTGACTCTCGCGCTCGCGGTGCTCATCGCCGGGGCGGGAGCGTGGTCGCTCGACGCGGTGATCGGCGGCAAATTGCGGACGTCCAGGGCTGACCGGGACGGGACCTTTCGCCGCGCGGCGTGAATGACCCGCGCGACCACGGAGGAGATCGCATGACGAACGTGGAAATGGTGGATCTCGCGTACGGTGTCGCTCCGTCCGGCTTCCGCCTGCCGTCGGCGACGCATCTGGGACGCGTGCGCCTGCAAGTCGCGGATCTCGCGAGATCGATCGCGTATTATGAAACTGTGATTGGATTGCGCGTCTTGCGGCGCGACGCGCAACACGCATCGCTCGCTCCGCACGACGATGACGCGGTCATCGTCGAGCTTCACGAGAAGCCCGGCGTCAACGCCGTCCCGCGCCGCGGCCGGATTGGCCTCTATCACTTCGCGATCCTGCTCCCCGATCGCGCCGCGCTCGGCCGATTCGTGCGGCACCTGAGCGAGCTCGGAGCGTACGCGGGCATGTCGGACCACCTCGTGAGCGAAGCGGTGTATCTCACCGATCCCGACGGACTCGGCATCGAGGTCTACGCGGATCGCCCGCGGAGTGCCTGGCGGCACGAAGACCGGCAGCTCGCGATGACCACGGCGCCGCTCGACGTGCAGAATCTGCTCGCGGCGGCGGGCGACGCGCCGTGGACCGGCGCGCCGGCGAGCACGCGGATTGGACACGTGCATCTCTACGTGCGCGACATCGATGCGGCCGCGGCGTTCTATCATACCGCGCTTGGCTTCGACAAAGTCGTATGGAGCTACCCGGGCGCGCTGTTTCTATCGGCGGGCGGGTATCACCATCACCTCGGCACCAACACGTGGGCCGCGGGCGCGCCGACCGCGAGCGACGACGACGCGCGGCTGCTCGAGTGGGAGATCGTGGTGCCCGATGCCGCGGCGGTCGACGCCGCGGCCGCGAGTCTCGAGAACGCCGGCTACTCGGTGGATCGAGAGGGCGAAGGGGACAACGCGACCGCCGCGGTCCGTGATCCGTGGGGCACGCGGGTGCGGCTCGTGGCGCCGGCGCGCGGATGACGCGCTCGGCGCACGAGCCGCGTGCGACTCAGCGCTGCGTCAACGAGTCGAGCGACACGCGAATCGTGCCGTCGGACGCCGTCTTCACGCTGTAGTACGTCGGGTAGCGTCCCGCGGTCTGGAACTGCTGCGGCTGCTTGACCGGCGCGGTCACGTCGGGATGGCCGGCCAGAAAGGTCCGCGTGACCATCGGCTCGATGAACATCATCTTGCCGTGATAGAATCCGTAAATGAGCGTATGGTCAAACGTCTGGCCGTGGAACTCCGCCGACGTCGTGTCGACCCAGTGGACGCCCATGTCCGGCACGGCCTCCACGCCCGAGATGTAGTCCGTCGGCACGTTTGCCGCCGGCACGGTGACCGTGTCGGGTCCCGGCTGGACCGATGCCTGCTCGCTGCGGCTCACGGAGTAGAAGTGGAAGTCGAAGTGCGGTAGCATGTACATCGCCGGCGGATGGCCCTGCACGTTCCAGTTGATCTCCACGTGATCCCATGGTGCCGCCGCCGAGCCAGCGGGGAGCGGCAAGTCCCACATGCTGTCGACGGACGGCAAGCCGTTGAGCGCGCTGGGCGAGAGCGCGACGCCAATGCTCGACATGCCGCCCGGCGCCGTCACGACGAACGCGTGCGCGGTGCCGTTGCCAACCGTGACGGGAGCGCCGCTGACCTCGACCGTCCCCTCGGGTCCCGTATCCGAGCTGCACGCTGCGGCAAACGCGATGACCGCGACTGCCGCCGGGATGGTGAGCGCGCCGGAGCGGCGGACGCGGCTCCCAATCCGCCAAACTGCATCCAACATTCGATCCTCCACTGATACTGAACGGATTCATGGCGCCGTGCGTCCGGCGCAGGACGGAGGATCGAGAATCGAGCACCGCTGCGGTATCCCGATTTCTAGGGACACGCCGCGCGGTCAGTCGCTCCGGAGCGCGATGGCCGGGTCGAGACGCGATGCCCGGCGGGCCGGAATCCAGCTCGCCGCGATGGCGGTGATGAGGAGGACGACCGCTGCCGCGCCGAGCATCGACGGGTCGGACGGACTCACATTGCTGAGCGTCGCCCGCAACGCGCGTGACAGCGCCAACGCGCCGACCACGCCGATCGCGACGCCGGTCGCGGCATCGACGAGCGCCTGCCGGGTCACCATCAACCGCACGTCGTTCGCTTCGGCGCCGAGCGCGAGCCGGACGCCGATCTCGCGCGTCCGGAGGCTCACCAGATACGAGATGACGCCATAGATGCCGCACGCGCCGACGATCATCGCGACGACCGCGGCGATTCCCAATAACAGAATCGTAAACGTCGTCCGTGCCGTCGCGCCGGCGAGGAGGTCGCGCAGCGCCATCACGCGATAGAGCGGCAGACCGGGGTCGATCGCCGCCATCGCGCGCTCGGCGCGGACGACGACGCCGGGTTGCTCGGCGTCGGTGCGTACGACGAACGCGAGCTCCCGCGGGATCCATGGCGCGCCGGCGGCGTTCAGCGTCACGAGCGGGCAGTACACGTCGGAGGTAACCGGCTGATCGAGCCCGTCGCCACGCACATCGCCAACGACGCCGACGATGGTATGCCACGGGTCCGTCTGATTCATGCGCACGCGCCGGCCGATCGCGTTCGTCGCGGGGCCGGGCCAATAGCGCGCCGCGAACGCGGCGCTCACGACCACTTCGGGCGGTCCTTTGTCTGGATTGCCGCTGGGGTCGGGGGCGGCGAACAATCGGCCCGCCCGCAGCGGAATTCCCATCGCGACGAAATACGACGGCGTCGCGAATTCGATCTCGTGCAGATCGGGGATCGAGCCTTTTCTAATTGGATGATCCTCGATGAACACGGCGCTGTCCTGCCGCGCTTCTGCGTCGAGCGGGAGCTTCGTGATCGCACCGGCCGATCGCACGCCTGGGATCGAGCGCAGCGCGCCGAGCGAGCGCACGACGAGCGCCGCGGCGTTGCGTGTGGTCGGATAGCTGACGGACGGCAGCGCGACGCGAAAGCTCACAGCCCGGCGCGCGTCGAAGCCGGGATCCACGTCGCGGAGCCGGGCGAAGCTGCGTACGAACAGACCGGCCGTGAACACGAGCACGAGCGCGATCGCGACCTGTACCATCACGAGCGACCTCCGCGCACGGTGCCTCGATCGCGTCGTCGCCGTGCGTCCGCTCGACACGAGCGCCTGGGCGAGCGAGCCGCGATCCAGCCGGGCGAGCGGCAGTGCGCTCACGACCAGCGCGCAGACGGCCGCGATCGCCACCGTCACCGCGCACACCGGTGCGTCCACGTGCACGTCTGAAAGGCGAGGTATCGCGGATGCCGCGGCCAGCGATTTCAACGCGCGAACGCCCATGACGGCGCCGGCGAGTCCGAGCGCGCCACCCGCTGCGGCGACGATGGCTCCGTCGGCGAGAAGCTCGGCGAGCAAGCGGCTGTGCGCGGCGCCGAGGGCACTTCGCACCGCGAGCTCGCGGTGGCGCGACTCCGCGCGAGCCAGGAAGAGATTCGCGACGTTCGCGCACGCAATGGCGAGGAGAAGCGCCACGGCGCCGAGCACGAGCCAGAGCACGCGGCCCACGTCGCCGATGATCACGTCGCGGAGTGCGCGAACCTCGGGATGCATGTGGGTCGCGGCAATCGCGCCGGCGGTGAGCCGGCCGGGAAAGACCTCGGGGACGTGCGGCAAGATGCGATCGAGATCGGCGGCCGCGCTCGAGAGCGGAACGCCATCGCGAAGCCTCCCGATCCCCTTGTAGTCGAACGCCGCCGACCGGGTGTTCGCGGGGTCGAGCTGCAGCGGCAGCCACAACCGCGCGGCATCAGGAAACTCGAAATCGCCCGGCATCACCCCGACGATGCGTCGTTGCACGCCGTCGACGGTCATGGTGCGATCGAGGATTCGATCGTCGCGACCAAATTGCCGTTGCCAGAGTGCATCGCTGATCACGGCGACGGCCGGCGCGCCGAGCTCGGCGTCGGCTTCCGACAACAGCCGTCCACGCTGCGCATGCGCGCGCAGCACTCGAAACAGACTGGGCGTCGTCACGGCCGCGTCGATGCGTCTCGCGCTCGTTCCGGAGCTCGACGCGGAGGCTGCGTTGACCGCGGTCGAGCGATACGCCGCGATGTCGACGAACGCGCGATTGTCGCGACGGTACAACAGATAGGTCGCGTCCGACTGGTCCACGCTGAGGAGGCCGGACACGGCGAGAGTGTGCGTGATCTCGACCAGCCGGTCCGACGCGGGGAAGGGCAGCGGTTCCAGGAGCACGCCGCGCACTACCGTGAACACGGCGGCCGTGCCGCCGATGCCAAGCGCCAGTGTGGCGACGGCCGCGGCGGTAAAACTACGTGCTCGGAGGAGACCGCGAACGGCGTGTCGCAGCATGAGCATTCACTCGAGTCGAAGGGGGGCTGCCGGTTCGATTCGAGAATACTCGACATCGCGCCGCGCGTCTGCGCCGCGAATGTCAGAATCATGTGAGAGCCAGCTTACATCAATGCGCTGCCAGCGCCGCGGTCGCGAGGTGCGTTGACGCGATGAATTGAATCGGGTCCACCGCTTTGCCGTGCACGAGCACCTCGAAGTGCAGGTGCGGCGCGGTCGCGAGCCCCGTCGCGCCAACCAGGCCGATCGTCTGGCCCATCGCGATCGTATCGCCGCGTTGGACGAGCGCGGCACGGCAGTGTGCATAGCGCGTGACGACCCCGCCCGAGTGCGCGAGCTCGATCGTCATCCCGTAGCCGATGCGCCAACCCACGGACCTGACCACTCCCTCAGCCGGCGCGCGGATCCGCGTCCCCGCCGCCGCGGCGAGATCGACGCCAAGGTGCGGGCGAAAGATCTGCAGGATCGGATGGAAGCGAGACCGGGAAAACCGGCTCGTGATCTCGCCGTGAATCGGCATCATCATGCCGACGGGCGGCAGGTTCCGCGCGTGTTCGGCCAGCGATGCCGCCCGGAGCGACTGCACGGTATCGTTGAGGGCGATCGTGAGGCGCTGCTGTGCGGCCAGACGATCGGCCATGAACGCCGTCGCCCTGGAAGCGGACATCGTCCACGCCCATGGCGCGGCGGCGATGGCGACCAGCAGCAACGCGCAGACTGGCAGCGTTCGCTTGCGCAGTCCAACGCGCCGCGGCGATCCGCCCGGTGCGGACGGGACGATGATCAACGTCCACGCGGGCGTGAGTGTGTTCCGGAATCCCATCGTCGGAGACCCTAGCCTTGCGATAACGCCGCGGCGGCATGACTCGGCGTGAGCGCAATTCGCCGCTCCGGCTCGACCACGGCCTCGTGCTGCCGCGGCCACACGACAAGATGCCCATGGACCGTGCCGCCGTCCTCGAGCATCACCGCGGCGGCGTTGATGTCGCCGTTCACGGTCGCGGTGCGCTTCACCTCCACGCGGCCGTCCACGCGCAGATCTCCCGAGAGCGTGCCGGCGATGATCACCTCATGCGCTTCGATCTCGCCGACCACCGTGGCATTCGCGCCGATGATCAGTTTGCCGGCGCGATGCTGCGTCCCCTCGAGCCGGCCCTCGACCCGGACGGTGCCGTCGGTCGACACGTTGCCAACGACGGCGAGCTGGTGATCGACGAGCGAGTAGCCATCACCGATGCGCTTGGCCGATCGACGCGTGAACCACTTCATCACGACTGCTCCTGAGGCGGGTGCGACAGAACTCGATACACAGACGCCTCAGGATGGCGAACGGCACATGCCGGCGCGTGTGCGCCAGCGCACAAAAGGATCGTGGTGTTTGCCCGCACTCCCGGCGCGCGGCGCGGTCGGTGACGCGCGCCGAATCAACGAGAGTCAATTATAAATGGCAAATGAGTAAATACTGTCCATCGACTCCGGCCAGCCGTAGCTGATTGGCGCGACGACGAGGAACCCGATGAATGCCGCGCCAAGAATGCACCAGTACATGGCGGCCGATCGGCGCGACGGGAACGCGAACGGGCGCTCGGTATCATCTGTCCAATGAAACATCACGCCGGCCCCGTACGACGCGAGCGCAATCGCGAGGAGTAGAGCGGGAAGGTACGAGTACAGAAACAGCTCGCGTCGCACGAATGCGAACGGCGCATAGTTGATCGCCAGCCCCGCACCGAGGAATGCAAGTGCCCAGCGACGACCCCGAAATCCCTCGGCGCTCCGCATCCACGTCGCGAGCGTCGCGATAGTGCCGACGATCGCGCCGTACCATACGACCGGATTGCCGAATAGATGCACGTTGGCGACGCGCCCGTTCGCGAGCGGTGGGCTGTGCCAGTAGTGCAGCGGACGAAACATGAACGGCCACGTGTACCAGCGCGATGCGAACGCGAGGTGCGCCGGCGGGATCGACCGCTGCGCGAGCGCCATGCTTCGGTTGAGCGCGATAGCGCTCGCCACCAACGAATAGCGAGCGGACGAGTCGAAGCGCGGGTTGCCGCGCAGCGTTGCTTGAAACGCCGCCGGCATCCATGCATCCCCCGAACCGCTGGTGCGGAGCAGTGCGAAATGAATGGCGAAGCTCGCGACGTACACGCCGAGCGCGGGCAGCACGACGACGAGCGTATCGAGAGCGGCACGTCGCAACGCACGCCGCTCGTGAATGCCCTCGGCGACAAGAGCGAGCACAACGAGTCCGAGCGCCGCGAGGCCGGTCCACTTGATGCTCGTCGATGCGCCGGCACACATGCCGCACGCGGCGAGCAGCACGACGCGCGCGGCGCCCGCTCGCGGCCTCGCCGCCAGGAACAACGTGATCGCGCCGAGGCTGAATGCCATCAACAGCGAATCGAGTAGAATGAATCGCGACTGAACCAGCAGCGCGTTGTCGAGCAGCACGAGCGAGGCAGCCAGCGTGGCAACCGTTCGGCCTGCGCCAAGCTGGCGCAACATCGACCACGTGAGCGGCACGAGCATCGCGCCCGCGAGCGCCGGCAAGATGCGCAATGCGACCGCTGGCTCTGCGTGCACGAGCGTGCTCCCCGAGACGCCGAGCAGCTTCGCCGCCGCGGCGATGAGGAGCTTTCCCAACGGCGGGTGAACGTCGAAGTAGAATCGACCGGTGAAATACGATCCTGCGTACACCTCGAACAGCCGCTCGTCGAAGATCACGCGATGCGGGCGGAACAGATCCCAGCAGCGCGTGAGCGCGGCGAGCGCCGCGAGGATCCAGAGCTCGGGAGTGCGAAGATGTCTGAACCGCTGTGCCAGGGACATCAGTGCTCTGAAATGGTGAACACCAACGGTATCGCTCGCCATCGCGCGAGAGGAAGTAGGTTGCCTCGCGCTGTCGACCACCCTATCGTGGAGCATGCGCTTCGGGGCGCGCCCGTCCGCGGAAAGGACTCAGTCCACCCGTAGGCCGTCGAAGTCACAACGACCTTCTTTCAGCCCGAACACGCGGACGACGGGCATACACGAAAGGAGGTTTCATGTCCGCGCTCATCGTTCCGGCGCATCCCAGCCTCGAGCATCTCGAGCACGAGGCCAAGGTGCTCCACAGATCGCGGGGGGCGGCGATCCGAACGCGCGGGAGGCGACGTACGGACTCCCCGCGCTGTTCGCGGTCACGGGCCAGCGCAGTGTGCTGCCGATCGCGCGGCTCCTCCTCGACGCCGGCGCCAATCCGACGGACGGCGAGTCGCTGCATCACTCGGCGGAACGATTCCACGAGGACGCATTGGAACTGCTGCTCGAAGCAGGCGCGGATCTCAATGCGAAGGGCGACTGGGAAAATACACCGCTCTATTTCCTGATTCGATGGTACCATCTGGAGCGGCACGAGACCACGAAGCGCGGCGTCGTCTGGCTCCTCGAGCACGGCGCCGATCCCAACGTGCGCTGCGGGCGCGAGAACGAGACCGCGCTGCACCTCGCGGCGCGCCTCGGTCAGAAGCCGTTCGTCATTCGACTCCTCCTCGATCACGGCGCGGACGTGCGCGCGGGGCGCGGCGATGGTCTCACGGCGTGGCATCTCGCCGCGCGCGGTGGTTTCGACGACGTCGCGTCGGTGCTCGAGGATGCGGGTGCGCCGCCCGAGCCGCTCACGCCGGCCGACGCGCTGCTCGCGGCCTGCGGCCGCGGCGACGCCGATGCGGCGCGGGCGCTCTCGTCGCCTGAGCTGATCGGCTCACTCTCCGCCGACGACCGCGCGCTCGCCGTGTTCGCCGCCGCGACCGAGCGCGACGCGACCGTCGTCGCGTGTCTCGCGGCCGGCTTCCCGGTCGACGCGCTCGATCCGGGCGGCGCGACGGCGCTGCACTACGCCGCGCTCCGCGGCCGGAGCGATCTGGTGCGCGCGCTGCTCGACGCGGGCGCCGATTACAATATCGTAGATAAAGAACACTCATCAGGACCGCTCGGCTGGGCGTGCTGGGCCGCGGAGTTCAAGCGGGATCCGGCGGGCGACTACGCCGGCACCGTGCGCGCGCTCGCTCGAGCGGGCGCACGGCTCATCGACAACGGCTGGCTGCCGGAGAGCCCCGACGTGCGGGCGGAGCTCGAACGCGTCGGGCGCGCGCGCGGCTGACCGAGCCGCGGCGCCGCCGAGCGCCGTTCGGTCACCCGATCGGCGTTCCCGGCGGCAGCGGAATCACCTCCGTCGGACGCGGCGGCGCGATGCGGCGATCGAGCCAGTTCCGCACGTCGCGAACGACTTCGGCATTCGCCGAGCGGTCTTCCGCGTTGTCGGCGGTCGTCATCGAGAGCCGGACCGCCAGGCGGTTCAGGGCGTCGTCCGCCGCGGATCGCACGTCGTCCGTCGCGCGTTGATCGGTCGCGAGCGCGAACAGCGCGTCCACGACCGCACGCCGCGCCTGCCGGCGCACGCCTCGCTCGTACGCGCTCGCCGCTTG
Organism: Gemmatimonadaceae bacterium; assembly: GCA_025934775.1. GTDB lineage: Bacteria > Gemmatimonadota > Gemmatimonadetes > Gemmatimonadales > Gemmatimonadaceae > JAQBQB01. The sequence continues at coordinate 161,562 of JAICWO010000011.1, forward strand.
CGCGTTGTACACTCCATTGATCAACTCGCCGATCACCTCGTCCGCCGACGGCGACGCCGCGTCGCGCGCGTGAAACGAGAACACACGCTCGATCCGGTCCGGCTGCAGAATGCCCTCCGCGACATTGCTCGCGAGCGAGCGCGCGACCGCGAGCGGATCGTACACGATGCCCGCCGGTGTCGTTGCGAAGCCCCACCCGCCGCTGTATCCGTACGGCGACGGCGGAATCATCTTCACGATGCGCTCCGGAACGGCGAGCTCTTTCGGCTGGATCGCCGCGATCAGCTCGTGCAATGCGGCCCGCTGCTTCGCCGGCGCAATCACCGTCGCCGGCGTCTGTCCATCGCCGCGCAGCGCAAACGTGTACTCCATGCCGCCGATCGCCTTCGTCGCCGCCTCGATCGCGTAGCGATGGTGCAGGTACACCGGCACGAAGCGCTCGTTGATCTCCCACATCGGATCGCCCGGCCGAATGACGGTTTCATTGAACTTTGAAATCAGCACGTCGCGCACGGCGCTCTGGCGCGCGAGCTCCTTCACCGCATCGTTGCCGTTCAACCAGCGCGTCACCTCGGGGATCACGCCCGCGGATGCATCGCGATCCGTGAGAAAGCGCGCGCCGCCGGCGATCGCCTGGTGCACCAGCGAATCCCGCCCCGCGCGCTCGGCGGCGTCGTTGGGGTACTGGGTGTACGCGAAGCGAATGGCCAACGTGTCGTACCCGCCGGTGCCTGTCGCCCACGCGTGCGACACGTCGAGCGTGCCGTTGGGACGGAGCGTCACCAGCGGACCCGGATAATCCATCACACTGGCACGGCCGTACGCGTGCGAGATGTAGTTGTGCGCCAGGCCGAGCGTGTGGCCGATCTCGTGCGCGACGTGCTGGCGTCGCCGCGACATCGCGAACTCGGTGCCGTTGACGGCCGGATCGAGCGACGCCCACCAGTTTGCCGATGGGCCGTCCTGCTCCATCGCCGGCTCCATCCCAGCGAAGATGTTGTAATCGGTGATCGAGCGATACGTGTCCATCTTGAGCATCGCTTTGATGATCTCACCGGTGCGGGGATCGGTGAATGACTGGCCGACCGAGAAGCCCGGATCGCTCCGATGCACCCACTGGATGATCGAGTAGCGCGCGTCCATCGGATCGACGCCCGGCGGCAGGTCCTCGACGCGAAAGGCGTCCTTGAATCCGGCCGCCTCGAACGTCTTCGTCCACCACGATGCGCCCTGCTTGAACGCGGTGCGATACGGCTCGGGGATGCCCGGATCGAGATAGTAGACGATCGGCTTCACCGGCTCGGACATCGCGGCCGACGGATCCTTCTTCTCGAGTCGCCAGCGCTGGATCCAGCGTACTTCCGGCTTCTCCGTGAACGGGCGTGAGAAATCCGTGAAGGTGAGCGCGAACATCCCGATGCGCGGATCGAACGCGCGCGGCTTGTAGTTGGCGTCGGGCAGCTCGACGAACGAGAAGTGCTCGCGGAGCGTCAGCGCTTCCGGATCCGGCGTGTGCCGCGCCACCTCGCGGCCGGGCGCGTCGCTCTGAAACGTGAGGAGCGTTTCGACTTCAGTGTTCTTGGGAAACGCTTTCGTGTGCGGCAGGTAGATCGCGCTGCGGTTGCGATCGACGCGAAACGTGCCCTGCTTCTGCCGCTGGATCGTCGAGGCGACGTTCATCGCATCCTGGAGCAGGAAGTCCGTCGCGTCGACCAGCAGCCGGTTGCCGTCCTCGGCGACGATCGGCATCGCGGCGAGCGTCGACGTCGCGAACGACTCCTCGACGGAGTGCGCCTGGAGCGAGTCTGCCGTCGCGCGATAGCGCATGTTCTGGCCGATCAGCAGCACCCGCGGTCCGAACCGCTCGAATCGAACCACCTGTTCGCCGCCGGTGGTGCCACGATCGAGCCCGAGATCGTTCGAGCCGAGGCCAGAGGCGAGCGTCGGGAGATAGAGAAAATCCTGATCGAGTCGCTGGACCTCGAGCAGGAGCTTGCCCGTGCGCTCGTCGTAGTAGAACGGGATGAAGCCGTCGTGGCGCTCGAGACCGGCCGTCTGCGAGGCGATGGTGCGCGGCGCGGCGGGTTGCTGCGCGCTGAGCGCGACCGGCGCGGCAGCGAGAATGAAACCGAGGAGGGCGTACGGAAAGAGCCGCATGAGACTCTGGGCAGAGCGGGAGGTTGGACGGATGGCGAAGTGGCCGAACTGCACAATAGTATCGTTCGACCCGATCGAGCGCACCGCCGACCGCTCACCGCCGCGGCCTGCCGACGCACACGCGCCCGGTGCTGTACGAGAGAAAGAGCACGCGATCGCGGAACTGATCCAATCCGATAAGTACCTTCGGCACGGACTCGGGACCCGACGTTGGACTCGTGAACTTGTAGTCCGAGATGCGGATCGGAGTCCGCGAGAGCTGCAGCGTTCGATCGCTATGGATCGTGATCGCCACATCGGCAATGTAGCTCGTATTCGGGATCCCGAAGCGTGTGTACGCTTCGGCGCGAGGGGAGACGCCGGCGCTCGTCCGCGTGAGCCCGAGCCGGGCCGCCTCGGGCCAGTTGATGATCGTCTCGTGAATGCCTGAGTCGAACTCGGCGAGCGTTGAACTTCCATTCAACTCGACGGGCAGCAGCATCTGCTGCTGGTTCCAGAACTGCTGCCCAACGGCGGCAATCGCCTCGCTGACCGCTTCTGCCGCGCCGCCGGTCGTGTCCGTCCCCCGCGCGACAGCCTGTTTGGCTGCCGCACCAAACGCCGAGTCGAACGCCGCCTTCGGCGCGCCCGGATTTACGGCTGCCGCGGCACAGTCACGCGAAGTCATGCCGCGCGGCAGCCACGGCGGCGCGCGATCGCGGCCGACGCGCGAGGGCGGCACACGTTCGTACAGCCGCACCGTGCGCGCTGCGACGTCGAATTCGATATCGAACTGCGACATCAGGTCGAGGCCGAACAGACCGTGGAACGGAGCGAGCGTCGAATCGGGTTGCTCGTCGGCGACATGGAAGTCGCGCTGCAGCGATCGGCCGACTCTCAGCGAATCGAGTACGATCGGAGAGAAGTCTCCCCAGTATTCTGTAATGACGTCGCCCGCTTGGATGACCACGTCCGCGGTGGTGTCGACCGCCAGTACGTCCGCGGGATGCCTTCGCGTGAGCACGACGGTGCGCCGCGCATTCGCGTAGCGGTGCGGCGCGTGTAGCGAGTCCATCGCACCGTCGCTGATGAGACTCCCGTTTGTGCCGTGATCCAGCACGAAGTTCAACGCGCGGCCGTGGATCAGGACCGGCACACCAAAGAGCGTGTCGCCGTCGCGGTCCGCGTATGGCGTTCCTTCCGCGATGAGCCGGGGCCCGGTATCTGACTGATGTACCGCGCGCAGCGTGGCGCAGGCCGCGGTGCAAAGCGCGGCGGCGCACGTGAGCACACGCGCCGCCGCCGCCACGCTCAGATATCCAGGTTCTTCACGAACTGCGCGTTCTGCTCGATGAACAGTCGCCGCGGCTCGACTTCATCGCCCATGAGGGTCGTGAAGATCTCGTTCGCCGAGAACGCTTCCTCGATGTTCACCTTGAGCAGCGTGCGCCGCTCCGGATCCATCGTCGTGTTCCAGAGCTGGTCGGGATTCATCTCGCCCAGGCCCTTGTACCGCTGCACGCTCAAGCTGCCCCTGCCGTCGCCGTTCCCGAGGCGGCCGGCGATCTCGGCGCGCTCAGCTTCGTCGTACGCGTAGTACTCCTCCTTGCCCTTGGCCACGCGATAGAGCGGCGGCTGCGCGATGTAGACGTAGCCGGCTTCAATCAGCTCCGGCATCTGCCGGAAGAAGAAAGTGAGGAGCAGCGTACGAATGTGGGCGCCGTCGACGTCGGCGTCCGTCATGATGATGATTTTGTGATAGCGCGCTTTGTCGAGCTCGAATTCTTCCTTGATGCCGCTGCCGATCGCGGTGATGATCGTGCGGATCTCTTCGTTCGAGAGCACCTTGTCGATGCGCGCCTTCTCGACATTGATGATCTTGCCGCGGAGCGGGAGAATCGCCTGGAAATCGCGCCGCCGGCCCTGCTTGGCCGATCCCCCGGCCGAGTCGCCCTCGACGAGATAGAGCTCGCAGAGCGCCGGATCGGTGAGCGAGCAGTCGGCGAGCTTGCCCGGCAGGTTGCCCACGTCGAGCGCCGACTTGCGCCGCGTGAGGTCGCGCGCCTTGCGCGCCGCTTCACGCGCCCGCGCCGCCGACACCGCCTTCTCGACGATGATGTTCGCCGTCCGCGGATGCTCCTCGAGGTACGAGGCGAGCCACTCGTTCACGAGCGTCTTCACCGCAGACTCCACTTCCGAGTTGCCCAGCTTGGTCTTGGTCTGTCCCTCGAACTGCGGCTCGTGCACCTTGACCGACAGCACGGCCGTGAGGCCCTCGCGCACGTCGTCGCCCGATAGCGTGAAGTCCGCCTTCTTCAGGAAGTTGCCCTTCTGCGCGTAGTTGTTGATCACGCGCGTGAGCGCCGACTTGAAGCCCGTGAGATGCGTGCCGCCTTCGTGCGTGTTGATGTTGTTCACGAACGAGAACACGTTCTCGTTGTACTGGTCGTTGTACTGCATCGCGAGCTCGATCCCCACGTCGTCGCGCGTCGTGTCGATGTGCACGATCTCGCTGTGCAGCGGCTTGCGGTTCGCATTCAGGTGTTGCACGAACTCCTTGAGGCCGCCCTTCGCGTGGAAGGTCTCGGACTTCTCGATGCCCAGCCGCTCGTCGGTGAGCGTGATCATCACGCCCTTGTTGAGGAACGAGAGCTCGCGCAGCCGGAGCGCCAGCGTGTCGTAGCGGTAGACGAGATCGGTGAAGATCGTGTGGTCCGGCTTGAACCAGGTCTTCGTGCCAGTCTCCCGCTTGGGGACGTCGCGCAGCGCCTTGAGCCTGGTCGTAGTGCTGCCGCGCGCGAAGTCCATGTAGAACTCCTTCCCGTCGCGCTTGATCCAGACCTTCACCAGCTCCGAGAGCGCATTCACCACCGACACACCCACGCCGTGCAGACCGCCCGACACCTTGTACGTGTTCTTGTCGAACTTGCCGCCCGCGTGAAGCACCGTCATCGCGAGCTCGACGCCGGGAATTTTCTCCGTCGGGTGAATGTCGACCGGAATGCCGCGTCCGTTGTCCTCGACCGTGACCGAGTTGTCCTGGTGAATCGTGACGCGAACGTTGTCGGCGTAGCCGGCGAGCGCTTCATCAATCGAGTTGTCGACGACTTCGTACACCAGGTGATGCAGGCCGCGCTCCGACGTCGAGCCGATGTACATGCCGGGACGCTTCCGCACCGCCTCCAGTCCTTTGAGGACCTGGATCTGTCCCGCGTCGTACTTCTGTCCCACGTCGTCCGCGCTCTTCGTCGCCATGGCTCACCTGGAAAAGACTGCCCGTACAAATGCCGAAAATCGGCCGGAAATCAACCTGTTCAATTTAACGAAATACGCGGCGGGATGCAATGATTTGTGATCGTCGCAAATCGTTGCAAATCAGTGACTTAGAGAATCTCCTCGCCGCCAGGAAATCCCGCTTGCGTCTCGCGCCGCGGACACGTGAATCGGACGCAGCTACTTCGCGAGCACCCAGCGAATTCGCCGGACCGGCTTGCGCGCCGGATCGGCATTCACCGAACGGAGCAGTTCAGGCTCCAATAATGAGAGTTCGTTCATCCACGCGTTCGTCGTCACCTGTACGAACAGCGTTCCATTCGCGGTGATCGACTGCGGGTTGGTGACCTGCGCGATCTGTGGGCCCACCAGCTTCGGCCAGTCTGGAATGACGGAGGCTTGATCTACGCGATCGGCCAGCCCGCTCTCGCCGAGAAAGCTCGCCACGATCTTGCCGAGCGGCTCGGGCCTCTTCTTTCGGTCGCTCACTCTGCACGCGCCGGCGCCAGCGTCCCCGCACGCACGCGCACGCGCTCGAGCTGCGTCAGCTCATTCGGAATTTCGTGCTCGCGCGGCACGGCGAGAATCGTCTGACCGTGCGCGCCGCCGGCGCGCGTCAACAGAGCCAGTATGCGAGACGCGCGGCCGACGTCGAGCTCGGCGAATGGGTCGTCGAGCAGGAACACCGGCGCCCGACCCGTGCGCTCCGTGAACGTCGCGGCCTCGAGCATCCGAAGCGCGATCGCCGCCGTACGCTGCTGCCCCGCCGATCCAAACGTGCGCAGCTCGCGTCCGTCGAGCGTGATCACGATGTCGTCGCGGTGCGGGCCGGCGTGCGTCAGGCCGCGGCGGACGTCGATCGAGCGCTTCGTATCGAGCGCCGCCGCGAGCGCGCTCTGCGCATCGGGCTCGTCACCGGTCGTGCACGCATATCTGAGCTCCACCCGTTCCTCCTCGCCGATCTCGCGGCAGAGTTCCGTGAATCGCTCGGCGACACATGCAATCCACGCGCGACGATGTTGCACGATGAGACCGCCGTGCAACGAGAGCGTCGGCTCCCAGACGCCGATCGCGGCGTGCGATTCGCGGTGACTGCGCGCCGCTTCACGCAACGCCGCATTGCGCTGCGCGAGCGCGGCGCGATAGTGCTGCAAGTCATTCAGGTATCCGCGCGAGGTGAGCGCGAGCATCACGTCGAGAAATCGACGTCGCGCGGCAGGCGAGCCCGCGATCAACTCCACGTCGGCGGGAGAAAACATCACCGATGGCAGCGCGCCGAGCGCGAGGCTCAACTTCTGCGGCACGACGCCGTCGATGCGCACGCGCTTGCGCTTGGTCGAGCGCTCGAATCCGACGCCGATCTCGTGCGGCACGTCCGTCTCGGCGCGCGCGCCGATGTGGAACGCGTCCGCGCCGAAGCGCACGAGATCCGGATCGCGTGCGCCGCGCACCGAGCGGAGGATCTGGAGATACGCGATCGACTCGAGCACGTTCGTCTTGCCCTGGCCGTTGTCGCCGATGAGCACCACGCCGTTCGGCGGCGGCGCCAACTCGGCGCGCGCAAAGTTGCGAAAGTCGCGCAGCTCGAGATGGACGAGCCGCGCCGCGTCCGGCGTCACGCGCCCTTGAACGCGGGCGACCGCTTCTCGAGAAAGGCGCGCGTGCCCTCGCGCTTGTCGTCCGTTGAGGCGAGCAGGCCGAACGCGGTTGCCTCGAGCGTGAGCGCTTCGCTGAGCGGAAGATCGTATCCCGAGTTCACGGCTTCGATGCAATGTGCGAGCGCGAGCGGGCCGTTCGCGAGCATCGCTAGGAGCATCGCCGTCGCGGACGCGATGAGCTCCGCGGCGGGAACGACCTTGTTCACGAGTCCGATCCGATACGCCTCGTTGGCGTCGATCATCTCGCCCGTGAGCAGCAGTTGGAGCGCGCGTCCTTTGCCGACGAGCCGCGGCAAGCGTTGCGTGCCACCGTAGCCCGGAAGCAGTCCGAGCTTCACCTCGGGTTGGCCGAACTTCGCCGCCTCCGATGCGATCCGCACGTGACACGACATCGCGAGCTCGCATCCGCCGCCGAGCGCGAAGCCGTTCACGGCGGCGATGACGGGCTTCGGCGACGTTTCGAATCGGCGAAGGACCGATTGGCCACGCTCGGCAAGCGCCTTTCCCGAGATCGCGCCGAGGCTCTGCAACTCCGTGATGTCCGCACCCGCGACGAACGCGCGTCCCGCGCCTGTCACGATCACGCCGCCCACCTCGCCGCTCGCGCGCGCTGCCTCGATCGCCTCACCCAACTCCGCGATCACGCGGTGGTTCAGCGCGTTCAGCTTGTCCGGACGATTGACCGTGATCGTCGCGATTCGGTCGGTGACGGAGTAGGAGATGGTGTCGTAGGGCATGAGGGGAATCTGGGGTGGAGAAGGTGGCGACGCGAGGGCGCGGGAGTGGTTGCGGTGGGGCGGTCGCTTTTGTCGCGAGTTGTGTGTGACGGGTAATGGGTTCTGCGTTCGAAACCCAACACCTGAAACGCGCAACCCACGACCCGCAACAAAAGCGACCGCCCCCAGAACCCGCCGTCCGCTTTCCCGCGCCGTTCCCCCCGGACTGGATTTTGCCGACCGCGTTCGTATGCCAACGCGTTGGATTCGCCGCCTCGGCACCAAGCGATCAGGGTTCAGGTATGTCGATGAGAACGAGCGCGCGGTTCGCGATACACGGCAGCTCGCGCGCATCGATGCCCTGCGCGTGCCGCCGGCGTGGCGTGACGTGCACGTTGCCGCGTCTCCGCGGTCCGCGATCCAGGCGTGGGGTTTCGACGCGCGCGGCCGCAAGCAATACCGCTACAACGATCGCGCCGTCGAGCGGCGCGAGCTGCGCAAGTATCATCGTGTGAGGCAGCTCGCCAAGGAGCTGCCTCGCGTCCGCCGCACGATCGCGTCGGACGCGAAACCCCGCGCACGCTCCGAATCGCTCGACGTGGATGCCGTCGCGGCGACGGTCCTCCGGCTCATCAGCGAGACGTTCTGCCGGGTGGGCGGCGAGAAGTATCTCCGCGAGAACGGCACGTTCGGCATCACGACGCTTCGCAAGTCGCACGTGGAAGACTTGGGCGCGGTGCTCCGGCTCGAGTATCGAGGGAAAGGAAAGATTCGGCAGCGACAAGTGATCGCGCAGCCGGAGCTGATGCGACTCGTACGACGTCAGCTCCGGACGCCCGGCCCACAGCTTTTTCGATATCTTTGCGACGGCGAGTGGCGCGTCATATCGGCGCGCGACGTCAACGCGTACTTGCAACGACGGATCGGGCGATACAGCGCGAAAGACTTTCGTACATGGGGCGGCACGCTGCGCGCCGCGACGGTGCTCGCCGAGCTGGGCCCGGCGCGGAGCGCGACGGAGGCCAAGCGCAACGTGGCGCTCGCGATGCGGCTCGTCTCGACCGAGCTCGGAAACACGCCGACGATCTGTCGAAAGTCGTACGTGCATCCGATGATCGTCGCGCGATACCTCGATGACGGGGAGACGATTCCGCTCCCGCGCGCGCGCCGCCGCGCGGCGGATCGTGGGCAGGCGCATTCGTCCGAGGAGCGAGCGCTCATTGCGTTCCTCGACCGCCACTTTCCGGATCGCCGAAGGGCGCCGCGTCGGGATTCGTAGTACGTTGGTGGCCATGGACGTCGTTCAGCCCATCATGTGGTCGCCGGTAGGCGACGGTGTACGCATCCTCGATCAGCGCGAGCTTCCGACGCGCGAGCTGTATCGCGATCTGCGCACGGTCGACGATGTGTATCAGGCGATCCGCACGCTCTCGGTTCGAGGCGCGCCGGCGATCGGCATCGCGGGCGCGATGGGCCTGACGCTCGCTCTATCCGACGACGCGCTCGATCGCACCCAGGCCATGTCGGCGATCGCCGGGGCGGCGGCGCGGCTCAAGTCGTCGCGCCCCACGGCCGTGAATCTCGCGTGGGCGGTCGACCGCGTGTATCGCCTCGCGCTGCGGAATAGCGGCGACACGCGTGCGCTGCGCGAATGTCTCCGCGATGAAGCGACGCGGATTCTCGAGGAAGATCGGGCGATGTGCCGCCGGATCGGCGAGCACGGCGCGACGCTCATCCCGGACGGTGCGCGCATCCTCACCCATTGCAACGCCGGCGCGCTCGCGACGGGCGGCATGGGAACGGCGCTCGCCGCGATCTACGTGGCGCGCGAGCAGGGTAGAACGCTCGAGGTGTACGCCGACGAAACGCGCCCGCTCCTGCAAGGCAGCCGCCTCACCGCGTGGGAGCTCTCACGCGCCGGAATTCCCGTGACGGTGCTCGTCGACGGCGCGGCGGCCTCGCTGATGCGTGACGGCGAGATCGACCTTTGTATCGTCGGCGCGGATCGCATCGCCGTGAATGGCGATGCCGCGAACAAGATCGGAACGTATCCGCTCGCGATTGCGGCGAAGCATCACGGCATTCCGTTCTACGTCGCGGCGCCGGCGAGCACGTTCGATCCGTCGACGAGCACGGGTGATGAAATTCTCATCGAGCAGCGCGACGCCAGCGAGGTTCGCTGCGGCTTCGGCGCGCCCACCGCGCCGGACGGCGTCGGCGTCTACAATCCCGCGTTCGACGTCACGCCGTCCACGCTGATCTCCGCCATCATCAGCGACCGCGGCGTGCACCGGCCGCCATATCATTTCGAATGAAGCACGTCCTCGCGATCGACGCCGGCACGACTGGAATCACCGCGCTCGTGATCGACGAGAAGGGCCGCGTCGCCGGACGCGCGTACCGCGAGCTGAAACAGTACTTCCCGCGGGCGGGGTGGGTGGAGCACGACCCGCTGGAGATATTCTCGTCCACCGTTGCCGCGGCGCGGGATGCGGTCGACGCGGCGGGGCACGTACCTGATGCAATCGGGATCACGAATCAACGTGAGACTATTGTCATATGGGAACGCACCGGCCGCCCGGTGCACCACGCGATCGTGTGGCAGGATCGACGAACCGCGGACCGGTGCGCGCAGCTCGCGCCGCGCGCCGAGTTGATCGCGCAACGGACCGGCCTGCTTCCCGATCCCTACTTCTCGGCGACCAAGATCGAGTGGCTGCTCGAGCATTATCGACTGCGCGAGACATACGATCCGCGCGAGCTCGCGGTCGGGACGATCGATTCATGGCTCGTCTGGCGGCTCACGGGCGGCGCGCTGCACGCGACGGACCCGACGAACGCGTCGCGCACGATGCTGTACGACATCGATCGCCTCGCGTGGAGTGAGGAGCTCTGCGCGCTGTTTGGCGTCCCCGTCGAGATGCTGCCCGAAGTACGCGCGTCAAGCGGTTCGTTTGGCTCGACGCGCGCGGACGTGATCGGCTTCGAGGCGCCGATCACCGGAATCGCCGGGGATCAACAGTCGGCGCTCTTCGGCCAGGGCTGTTACGCTCGCGGGACGGGAAAGAATACGTATGGAACGGGCGCATTCCTCCTGCTCAACGCCGGAGAGGAACGACCCACCGGCGGTCCCGGTTTGTTGACGACGATCGCGTGCGACGCACAGGGTGGCGTCGCGTACGCGCTCGAGGCCGCAATCTTCATCGCCGGGGCCGCCGTGCAATGGCTCAGGGATGGACTCGGCATCGTCGAGCACGCGAGCGATACGGAGCCGCTCGCGCGCTCGATTCCATCGACCGAAGGCGTGTACTTCGTGCCCGCGCTCACCGGGCTCGGCGCGCCGAACTGGGAGCCGCAGGCGCGTGGCACCATCGTTGGCCTCACCCGCGGAACGACTCGTGCCCATCTCGCGCGCGCGGCGCTCGAGGCGATGGCGTACGGCACCGCGGACGTGCTCGCGAGCATGCGGCGCGCGAGCGGCGCGCCGTTCGAGCGACTGCGCGTGGATGGCGGCGCGACGACCAACGATTGGTTGATGCAATTCCAAGCGGATATGCTCGGCGTCCCCGTGGAACGACCGGACATGGTCGAGACGACAGCGCTCGGCGCCGCCGGACTCGCCGGTCTTGGGGCCGGGGTATGGCGCGATGCCGACGAATTTCTCGCGACGCGCGAGTTCGCGACGTTCACACCGTTGCTCGAGCCCGCGCGTGCGGACGAGTTGATGGCCGGCTGGCATCGGGCGGTTCGTGCCACGCTCTCGTGGGCGCGTGACACCGGGACGGATGGCGCGTGACGCGCCGGCTCCAGACGCTCGAGACCCACTGCCGCGCACTCGCCGAGTGCCGCATGTGCGGATACGCGCCGCACGTGAAGCCGATTCTATCGCACGCGACGAACCCGCGCGTGATGATCGTCGGCCAGGCGCCCGGCAAGGTGGAGGTCGAGGGAGGCAAACCGTTCGCGGGGCGCGCCGGGCGCACGCTCTTTCGCTGGCTCGAGCGCGCCGGCATCGACGAGGAAGGCGCGCGTCGCTCGATCTACATCGCCGCGATCACGCGCTGCTTCCCCGGTCCGAGCCCCAGCGGCCGCGGTGACCGCGTGCCGTCGCCGGCGGAGCAGGACGCGTGCGCGGTGTGGCTCGACGCGGAGCTTCGAATTATTCGCCCAAAGTTACTAATTCCGGTCGGCCGGCTGGCGATCACGCGCTTTCTCCCTCAACGCCCGCTGGACGAGCTCATCGGGCGGCGTCACGTCGTGGAGCATGCCGGCGGGCGATGCGACGCCATCCCGCTGCCGCACCCGTCGGGGGCGAGCAGTTGGATCCATCAAGGCGATCACCCGCAACTGCTCGACCGCGCGCTCCGGCTCATCGCGAAGGAGCTTCGCGATCTCGGGCTGACGCAACGCAGGAGCGTGGCGTGATGCGGGCGCTCGTGGTGGTGCTCGCCCTCTGTGGGAGGTTGGATGTTCGAGGTTGCAGGTTGGCAGCAGCGAGCGGCGACAGCGGGGGCCGTCTCCGCTCTCCACTCTCTACTCTCAACTCTCCGAACGTCCAACCTCCCGATTCGTGGTTCGCCCCTGACAAAGCGAAGCACTTCTTCACCGCTGCGTTCGTCCAGACCGCGTCGTTCGGCGGACTGCGCGCGATGGGGGCGAGTCATCGGGCATCGCTGGCTGGCGCAACGGCGGTGACGGCAGCGGTGAGCATTGGAAAGGAGCTCTACGATCGCCAGTTTGGCGGCGATCCGAGCTGGAAGGATCTCGCGTGGGACGCGGCGGGTTTACTGGTGGCGAGCGCGATGCTGCACCAGACGAAACCGTAAATCATCGCGAGCGCAGCAACCATTATATTGAATCCGACGGACCGTCGCGTACCGAACGCGACGGTGCCGCTCCGTTCTGGGGCAGAGGCACTGTAACTATGAAGCCGCGCACGAAATTCCTCATTGGCGGCGCCATCATCCTTGGCGTCGCCGCCTATCTCATGGTGAGCTCGATCCGTCAGACCGGCGTCGCGTATCTCACGCCGACCGAGCTTGCGCAGCGCGTGAAAGCCGATCCCGCCTTCGTCGATGCGGGCGTGAAGGTTGGCGCGCGGGTGGTGCCGGGCTCGATCCAACGCATGGCGGGCGGCAAGGAGTATCTGTTCCGCGTCACTGACGGGAGCTACACGTTCCCGGTCCTCTATCGCGGCATCGCGCCGGACACGTTCACCGACAGCGTCGATGTCGTCGTCGGCGGCCGGATGGGGACCGACGGGACCTTTCAGGCGACGGAGCTGCTCGCCAAATGCGCGTCGCGCTATGAGAATGCGCCGACTCCGAAGTACCGCAACACGGCGGGCTACAAGGCCGCATCGAGCCGCGCGTGATTCTCATTGGAGAGTTGTCACTGTGGGTCGCGCTGCTGATGACGGCGTGGACCGCGACGGTGTCGTTCGCCGGCGGAGCGCTGCGGCGTGATGATCTGATCGCGAGCGGTGTGCGCGGCGTCTATGCCACGTTCGCGATGATCCTGCTGGCCTCCATCGGTCTCTGGACCGCGCTGCTCACCAAGGATTTTTCGGTCGCGTACGTCGCCGGCCACATCGCGTCGAACATGCCGAGCGCGTACATCTTCACCGCGTTCTGGAGCGGACAGGAAGGATCGATGCTGTTCTGGGCATTGATCCTGTCGATGTACGCATCGATCGCGATGTTCACGAATCGGAAGAAGAATCACGAGCTCGTGCCCTGGGCGGCGGGGACGCTCTCCGCCATTCTGCTGTTCTTCATCGTGACGATCTGCTTCAAGGCGAATCCGTTCACGCGCCTCGATTTCATTCCCGCCGACGGCCGCGGCATGAATCCGCAGCTTCAGAATCCGGGCATGGCGATTCACCCGCCCAATCTCTACCTCGGCTACGTCGCGACGGCGGTCCCGTTCTCGTTCGCGATCGCGGCGCTGTTCACGCGCCGGCTCGATGCCGAGTGGCTTGGCGTGGTCCGGCGGTGGTCGCTGCTGTCCTGGTTCTTCCTCACCGTCGGCATCCTCCTCGGCATGTGGTGGGCGTACGTCGAATTGGGCTGGGGCGGTTACTGGGCCTGGGATCCGGTCGAGAATTCGTCGTTTCTGCCTTGGCTCACCACGACGGCGTTCCTGCACTCGATCATGATTCAGGAAAAGCGCGGCATGCTGCGCAAGTGGAACGTCGTGCTCGTCGTCGTGAGCTTCCTGCTCGCCATCTTCGGGACGTTCATCACGCGCAGCGGGGTGATCGAGAGCGTGCACTCGTTCGCGCAGTCGCCGGTGGGGCCGTGGTTCGCGACGTTCTTCTTCCTGTCGGTCGGCATCACCGCGTTTCTGGTCGGCACGCGGCTCCGGGACCTCGAGGCGAAGGCGGAGCTCGAGAGTCTCGTCAGCCGCGAGGCGGCGTTCCTCTACAACAATCTCGTGCTCGTCGGCATCGCCTTCGCCGTGATGTGGGGAACGATCTTCCCGATCATCTCGGAGTGGGTGAAGGGGACGAAGATCACCGTCGGGCCGCCGTTCTTCAATTCAGTGAACGTGCCGCTCGGACTGCTGCTGCTCCTCCTCACCGGCGTCGGTCCGCTCATCGCCTGGCGCAAGGCGTCGGCGTCGAATCTCAAACGGCAGTTCCTCACGCCGACCGTCACCGGTGTCGTCGTCGGGGGGGCGCTGCTCGCGCTCGGCATGCGGAACGGCTATGCGCTCATGGCGTACGCGCTCTGCGGCTTCGTCACGGGCACGATCGTGCAGGAGTTCTACAAGGGCATTCGCGCTCGCCAGACGATTCATGAGGAATCGCTCATTGTCGCGTTCTTCCGGCTGATCGGCCGCAATCGGCGGCGGTACGGCGGCTACATCGTGCACGCGGGCGTGGTGATGCTCTTCGCGGCGTTCGCCGGCCTCGCGTTCAAGACCGACCACGACGTGACGCTCAAGCCCGGCGAATCGTACCAGGTGCAGGACCCGTACGGCCACACCTGGCGCTTCGTGAGCCAGGGCGTGTCGACGAATCAGCAGCCGAATCGCGACGTCATCGCGGTCGCACTCGAGACGTACCGCGACGGCAAGCCGATGGGTCTCACGACGAGCGAGAAGCGGCAGTACCTGGATTCGCAGGGGCAGCCGCTCTTTCAGCCGATCACGCAGGTGGCGATTCGCACCACGCCGCAGCTCGACACCTACGTCGTGCTCGCCGGTGTGCGCGGCGCGGACACCGCCGAATTCCGTGTCACGTTCAATCCGCTCGTGGTGTGGGTGTGGACCGGCGGCTACCTCATGCTGCTGGGCGGTCTGATCGTGATGTGGCCCCAAGCGGAGAAGCGCCGGCCGCAATCGGGCTACGTCGCCGTGATGCCGCCGAAGAGCGCGGGCGCCTCGGCGGAAGTTCCAGTGGCGGTATGATGATTTCGAGAAGAGCGTTCTTTGTACGCGCCGCGGCGAGCGGCGCGGCGATCGCGGGCGGAGCCGCGGCGCTCCGCGCGCAGCAGCCGACGGTGCACGACAGCAGTCTCGTGCCGACGGACACCGGCAATCTGTTCGCGATGAACCAGATGGCGGCGAAGTCGGTCGTGCTGCCGCCCAAGCCGGGCGCCACGGCGTCGATGTCGAACGACCAGCGCGACGCGCTCGAGCACCGGATCCGCTGTCAGTGCGGCTGCACGCTCGACGTGTACACCTGCCGCACCACCGACTTCTCGTGCCAGGTATCGCCGGCCATGCATGGCGACATCATGGCCCTGGTTCAGGGCGGCTACTCGGCGCAGGAGATCATCGACGCGTTCCAGAACGTGTACGGCGAGCGCGTGCTCATGGCGCCGACGAAGTCGGGGTTCAACCTCGTCGGCTGGTTCACGCCCGGCATCGCGCTGATCCTCGGCGGCATTGCCGTGGCCGGGCTGCTCCGGCGCTGGCGTGCGCGGTCGACCGTCGCGGCCCAGCCGACGTCTTATACGCCGCACGTCGACGCAACGCCGGAAGAATTGGCGCAGCTCGAGGCGGCGGTCCGCGCGGAGGACGATCGGTAGTGGGAGCGCTGATCGTCGGAACGCTGCTCGCCGTCGGCGCGCTCGCGTTCGTGCTCTATCCGGTCTTCTTCGGCGTTGCGCGCTCTGTGCCGACCGCGCCGGCGACCGCGCCCAACGAACGCGAGTCGGCGGTAATCGCACTGCGTGAGATCGAATTCGATCGTGCCACCGGCAAGTTGTCCGAGGCCGACTACGCGGAGCTCAAGGCGCGCTACACCAAGCAGGCAATCGCGGCGATGCGTGAGTCGCGCGATGGCGCGACCATGACGACGGGCGACCGGCCGAGCGATGACGAGATCGAGGCGGCGGTGCAGGCGTATCGCGCGCGCGCGAAAGCTGGCGCCGTGTGTGTGAGCTGCGGTCCCCGACCCGAGCCAGACGCGGCGTACTGCTCCAACTGCGGCCGGTACTTACACGACAGGTGCGCCGATTGCGGCGCACCTGTCGTCGCGCATGACGCGCGCTACTGCCTGAAATGCGGGAAAGCGCTCGCCGCGTGAAGCGGCGAGCGAGCGGCTGATCCGCGTTACGGCTTCTTCGCGGTCGTGTCTTTGCCCGCGCCCGCCTTGCCGGGCTTGTGCGTCGCGGACTTTGCGCCGGTCTTGGCGTCGGCGGGCTTGGCGCCTTTCGCGGCGGGAGCCTTGGTCGAGGTCTTCGTGTCCGCCTTGGCGTCAGCCTTCGTGTCCGGCTTGGCGTTGGACTTCACGGCCGGCTTGGTGGTGTGCTTCGCGGCGCCCGCCTGCTTGGCGGCGGCGGCCGGCTTCTTTGCAGTGTCCTGCTTCGCGGCTTGCGCGTGGAGTTGCGCGCCGGCGAACAGCAGCGCGGCCGCGGCCAGGAAGGAAATACGCTTCATACCACTCCTCCGGAGGGTGGGGGACAATCAACCGTAGATCCCCGAACCGTTCGGGGTCTCGAAAGCGGACCCTCGCTGGGACGGCGGCGTCACACGGCGGCAAACGCCGCAAACAACTAACGGCGCAAACAACTAACGGCGCAAACAACTAACGGCGCAAACAACTAACGCCGCAAACAACGAACGGCGCTGACCTCCAAACAGCGCTGACTTCCAAACGGCGCCGACTTCCGAACGGCGCTTCCTTCCAAGCGGCGCCGACCTCCAAACGGCGCAGCCTGCGGCAGACCCATAACGGCGCAAACAACCACCCGCGCAACGGCAAACTGCGGGGCGGGCGCGGCGCTGCGCGCGCGCCCCGCGGCGGCTTGCCCCGTCACTCGCCGTGTGCCGTGGCGAGGTTACGCGCCGCTGCGCCGTTCGGCGCCGCTCGCCGCTGCGCCGTCGCCCGCCGTGCGCTTCTTGCGCCGTAATGCCTCTGCCGAACGGCGCAGCCGTTCGTGCCGCGCCCTTTGGAAGCGCCGCGCCGTTCGGAAGTTGGCGCTGTTCGGAAGTCAGCGCTGTTTGGAAGGCAGCGCCGTTTGGAGGTCAGCGGCGTTCGTTGTTTGCGCCCTTAGCTGCTTGCGGCGTTTGTTGTTTGCGGCGTTTGTTGTTTGCGGCGTCTGTTGTTTGCGCCGTTAGTCGTTCAACCGCCGCAACGCAATTTCAATCGGCACGAGCGTTGTCGCCGCGCAGACGAGCGCCGCCACTCCGAACCCGACGATCATCGCCACCGGCTCGGCCGGCGTTCCGAACGCCTCGGCGCTCAAGTACGAGTAGACCGGCCGCGCCTCGAGAATGATCACGATCCCGATCAGCGCGATGGAGCTCATCATGAACACGAGGCCGCCGAACGAGGTCGGGATCTGCGCCGCGTTCTCCGTTTCGTATTGTGGAAAGAGCGTTCCGAAACCCATCGCGAGGCCGGCGATCGCGAACGTCATGAAGGTGATCGAGAAGATCGAGACGGCCATCATGAACTCGCTCACCTCGAGCAGGTAATCCGTCACGCTCACGATCGCGAGCGCGAGGATGAGCAGCGGCAGCGTGCCGACCCAGAACTTCGACCAGAGGAGCGCCCGCATCTGCATCGGGCTCGAGCGGAGGAGCCAGAGCGTGCGCCCCTCGAGGCTCACGCCGGGAAAGATGAATCGCGCCGCGATGGACGCGAGCACGAAGCCGGCGAGCACCAGGTTCAGAAACGGCACGACGTTCATCAGGAAGAACGTCAATCCGCCGCCGCGCAGCGGCAGGAACTTGATGTTGTACACGTACACCAGCACGAGCACCGCGAGCAGGATGAGCTGCGACCACTGCGTGGTGTCGCGGAAGAAGAGCCGGAGCTCCTTGAGCACGAGCTCGCGGCGCACGATACCGAAGGGCCGCAGCAGTCCGCGGCCGGCGCGCGACATCGGGCCGCTGCGCACCCAGCGCTGCGCGCTCTCCTGCGCTTTGCTGAAGCCCTTCGCGTAGAACACGCGATGCAGCACGGCGCCGAGGACGAGCGATGCGGCCGCGGTGGACCAGAGCAGGTAATACGGCAGCGGATCGGGATGGCCGCCGACCCACGACATCACCGCGCGCTGCACCCAGTCGCTCGGCAGCATCGGCGACGTGGGGCCGCGCAGGATCGTGATGAAATCGACCAGCGAGCGGAATCCCTCGGGCCGCGCCAGGCGCTCCGGGCGTACTAGTCTAAATAAGACGACGATCCCGCCGGCGGCGAGTACCGCGATCACGCTCAGGATGTCGCGCGTGCGGCGGGCGGGGAAGATGTTGACCAGGAGGAGCGTGACCGCGCTTCCGATCACCGCCGGCACGACGAGAAACGGCACGAACGTCACGAGCACGACGATCGGGAAGAGAATGCCGCCGCGGTACACGACGCCGTACGCCGCGAACATCGGGATGGCCATGAGCACGACCATCCAGCTCGAGTGGACGAGCGTCTCGAGCATCTTCGCGAGATAGAGCTTGAGCCAATCGACGGGCGCGGAGACGAGCAGGTCCAGATCGCGCGCCAGAAAGAAGCTCGAGAGTGCGGTGATGACGTTCGAGAGCAGCAGGATGGAGAAGAAGCCGACCAGGATCAGGCCGAGCAGCTTGCCCGCGAGCAGCGGCCCGATCTCCTGCACGCCACGGAAGTAGCGGAGCAGCCGATAGAGCATCGCGAAGATGAACGCCCAGAACGCGAGGCCGAAGAGCGCGAGGAAGAACATGCGCAGCCCGTGGCCGCGCTCTCCGGACACCGCGCGCGCGCGCGCCGTGAGCCATTTGGGCATGAGCAAGTGCAGCGTCGACGGATCGGGAAGCCTCGATCCGACGGGCGCGCTCGACGCCCGCGCCGGCGTCGTCAGCTCCTCCAATCTCCAACCTCCATCATCCAGCCTTCGCCGTCCTCACGCATCCAGCACATCCACGAGCGCCCGCGCCGCGTTCTCGCCGGTGAGCCGCAGGAAGATCTGCTCGAGCCCCGCGGCGCCGCCTTCGGCGCTCTGCTTCAATTCGGCCATCGAGCCGCAGGCGCGAATCACGCCGGCCTGGATGATCGCGATGCGATCGCAGAGCGTCTCCGCCACCTCGAGGGTGTGCGTCGACATCATGATCGTGTGCCCGCGATTCGTGTATTCTCGAAAGAGATCTTTGAGAATGCGCGCGGCCTTCGGGTCGAGCCCGACCATCGGCTCGTCGACGACGATCACCTCGGGGCGATGCACGAACGCGCTCGAGATGATCAGCTTCTGCCGCATGCCGTGGCTGTAGCTCTCCACCAGCTCGTCGCGCCATTCCTCCAGATCGAAGAGCGCGAGCAGCTCGCGCGCGCGGTGCTCCACCTGCGCGCCTTCCTGGTTGTACAATCCTGCCACGAAGCGCAGAAACTCGGCGCCCGTGAGCTTCTCGTAGATGAACGGCCGGTCGGGGATGAAGCCGAGCTTCGACTTGGCCGCGATCGGGTCGGTCCAGAGATCGATCCCGCCGATGTCGACGCGGCCGCTCGTCGGCCGCAGGATCCCGGCGATCATGCGCAGCGTGGTCGTCTTGCCGGCGCCGTTGGGACCCAGAAAGCCGAACAACTCGCCGCGCGGCACGTCGAGATCGATCGCGTTCACCGCCGTGAAGGAGCCGTAGCGTTTGGTGAGCTGTGTCAGCGTGATCATCGCGCCGCCGGTGAGGAATCGCCGCGCTCGTTCAGCACGTCGATGTGAAGACTGCCCATGAGCCGAAGCAGCTCGGTCTGTCGCGTGAGGCCGCCGATGACGAATCGGAGATGCGCCGCGTCGGCGGGGAACTGGCCGAACGTTGGATCGACCGCCACCCAATCGCGCAGCAACACCTCCGGCCACGCGTGGTAGTAGAACTTGCCGTCCACGTACGCGAGTCCGGCGGCGATGCGCGCCGGCAGGCCGAGCGACCGCGCGAGCGCGACGTAGAGCTGCGTGTGCTCGTTGCAGTCGCCGGCTCGCGTACGCAGCACCTGAACCGCGCTCGGAACGCCGAACGTGATCCGCGCGGCGATCGAATCGTGCACCCACTGATTCAGTTTCTCGGCGACGATGTGCGGATCGCGTTCATTGCCGACGATCGTGCGAGCGAGTGCTTTGATGCGCGGGTCGTCGCTCTGGAGCAGCGGCTCGGATTGCGTGAACGCGCGCATCGTCATCGACGGCAGCCTGTACACGGCGGCCAAGGTCCGCGCGTTCACCGGCGCGATCAACAACGTGTCGTGCGAGAGCCGTTGGCGCTGGCCGTTCAGGTCGAAGCCGGTGAGGTCGACGCCGGTCAAGCGAACGGCGAGCGAGTCGACGCGCCCGTCCATCCGCTCGTTGGCGGCGATCGCGGTGGTCTCGAGGATGTCCCGGCCGCTCGTCACGGCGAGCTTGCCGGCGTCGGATCGCCAATTCTCGAATGCGACTTCGTACGGAAGACGTCGGAGATCGAGGCCGAGCTGCGTCGTCTCGACGATCCGCCCCTGCTCGTCGATCCACCCGCTGAAGCCGCCGCCGGTTTCGGAGCTCACCTGCCAGGCGCGGATGGTGTCGGGGAGCACGCCGTGCCAGCGGCCGGTGGTCGAATCGTACGCCGAGCTGTCGTCGAGGACGAACAGGGACTCGGCGCGCACGTCGATCCCGACGTTCTTCGGCGACATGCTCGCCGGATCGAAGATCGGCAGCACGTACCGCTTGCCGACCTTTGGGCGCTCGCCCAGTGCGACCGCGATCGGCACGAGGGTCGGGAGCAGGATCGGGCCGGAGAGCGCGACGCGCTGGGTGTCGGGCTTCGCGTTGCCGGAGGTGATCGCGAGCACGAGCGTCGAATCACCGTCGACGCGGCCGGTGGCGCGAATCGGCGGTCCCTCGGTCTCGAGCGCGAGATCGAAGTCGCGGACGCGGAGCGCGCGCGAGAGCGTGACGTTGGTGCGCGCGGTCGCGCGGCGCGCCTTGCCGCCGACGGGGAGGTCGGCGACGAAATAGTCGGAGACGGTGATCGTGGATTCCGCGGTGTCGATCGTGGACGAGGCGAATCCGATCTGCTGGTTGCCCTGCATCACGCCGTAGAACACCGCGCCCGGATTGATTCTCAGCGCGGCTTCCGAGAGCCGGTCGAGCTCCGGCTGGAAATATTCGCGGCGGACGAGGAGCCCGAGGCCGGCGAGCCACGCGGCGATCACGAGCACACCGATCACCGCGCGGCGGCGAATCACCGCCGGTGCGCCTCGCGCGCGCGCTGGTACGCGGCGGTCGCCTCCTGCGGACGTCCGAGCCGATCGAGCACGATTCCGACGCCCTTGAGGGCGCGCCAGTGCGCGGGCTCGAGGCGCGCGGCTTCCTCGTACGCGGTGAGCGCTTCGACCAGACGATCCGTCTGGTTGTAGGCCTCACCGAGCTGGTAGTGCGCGGCGGCTTTCGTGGGATCGATGCTCACGGCTCGCTGCAAGGGTTCGATGGCTTCGCGCCACCGCGCGCGCCGGCACAGGGAGATCCCGAGCTCGAGCTGTGCGCCGGCGCGGTCTTCGTCTTCCTTCGTCATGTGGACTGCATCAACCGGCCAAGAGTTACGTCGAGTTCCGTCGAATCAGGTCAACGCGAGCGTCGTCTCGCCGTTGATCCATTCAAGGTACTTATCCAGGCCCGCTTCGACCGGGAGCGCGAGCAGCTCGGGCACTTTGTAGGGGTGCAGCTCCTCGAAGGCGGCGCGAAGCGAGTCGAGGCGCGCCGAGCGTGTCTTGAGCATCACGATCACTTCGCGCTCGTCCGCCACCTTGCCTTGCCAGCGGTAGAGCGATCGCGCTCCCGGGAACAGCGTTCCACAGGCGATCAGCCGCCGATCGAGCAGCGTGCGGACGAGATGAACGGCCTCCTCGTCCGAAGCGACGGTGGTGAGAACGACGATGGCGTCGGTGTGCGGCATCGGGGTGTCGCGGGTGTATGAAGGGGAGGGAGATGCGGGAAACCTACAGGCCAACGCTCCGCGTCGCATTGACGTTCGATCCCCGCGGCTTGTCACGACCACGTCCGAACGCGAGCTTTCTCTGGCTATGGCAGAAGATGCGTTGATCGTCCGCGGTGCCCGCGAGCACAACCTTCGCAACGTCGACGTCGTCATCCCGCGCGACAAGCTGACGGTGATCACCGGCTTGTCGGGATCGGGCAAATCGTCGCTCGCGTTCGATACGATCTACGCGGAAGGCCAGCGGCGCTACGTGGAGTCGCTGTCCGCGTACGCGCGGCAGTTCCTCGGCTTGATGGAGAAGCCGGACGTCGATTCGATCGAGGGGCTCTCGCCCGCGATCTCGATCGAGCAGAAGACCGCCGGCCACAATCCGCGATCCACCGTCGGCACCGTCACCGAGATCTACGATTATCTCCGCCTGCTCTGGGCGCGCGCCGGCACGCCGCACTGTCCCAACTGCGGGCGCGCGGTGCAGCGACAGAGTGCGGCGCAGATCGCGGATCTCGTGCTCGCGTGGCCCGCGGGCGCGCGGATCGAGGTGCGTGCGCCCTTGGTGCAGGGGCGCAAGGGCGAGTTCCGCGAGCTGTTCGAGAACGTGCGCAAGCAGGGCTTCATTCGCGCGTACGTCGACGGGGAGCTCGTCGAGATCGCGACGCCGCCAAAGCTGAATCGGCGACAGAACCACTCGATCTCGGTGATCGTCGATCGGCTCGCGGCGCGATCGGAGGACCGCGCACGGCTCGCCGACTCGGTCGAGACCGCGCTCAAGCTCGCGGACGGCGTGGTCGAGGTGAGCAACGCCGACTCCGGCGCGGTGGAGCTCTTCTCGGAGCGGTACGGCTGTCCGACGTGCGGGATCTCGCTCCCCGAGCTCGAGCCGCGGCACTTCTCGTTCAATTCGCCATTCGGCGCGTGCCCGACGTGCGGCGGACTTGGCACCAAGCGCCGGGTGAGCGAGCAGCTCATCCTCGGCGACGCGCGGATCTCGCTGCTCGAAGGGGTGATCCTGCCGTGGGGCGAACCGGGCGGGTATCTGCGAAAAGTCGTGCTCCCGGCGCTGGCGCGCCAGCTCAAGTTCGATCTCAACACGGCGTGGGGCGAGCTGCCCAAGAGTGTGCGCGACGCGATTCTGCACGGCGAGAAGAAGGGCACGGCGAAGGCGCGCGGCGGCATCGAGTGGGAGGGCGTGCTCGCCAACGTCGAGCGGCGGTACGAGGAATCGGAATCCGACACCGTGCGGATGGAGCTTCAGGAATTCATGATCGAGGTGCCGTGCCCCGCGTGCGAGGGGAAGCGGCTCAAGCGCGAGGCGCTGTCCGTCACCGTGAACGAGAAGAGCATCGGCGACGTGGTGGCGTGGCCGGTCACGGATACATTAGCGTTCTTTGAACGCGTGCCGGTGCGCGCCAACGGCACGCCGGGGCTCGATCGCGAGATCGCCGGACCGATTCTCAAGGAAGTGCGCGAGCGGCTCCGCTTCCTCGTCGACGTCGGCCTCGACTACCTGACGCTGGGACGCGCCGCGGAATCGCTCTCCGGCGGCGAGGCGCAGCGCATTCGGCTGGCGACGCAGATCGGATCGCGCCTGGTCGGCGTGCTCTACATCCTCGACGAGCCCTCGATCGGGCTGCATCAGCGCGACAACGCGCGGCTCCTCGGCACGCTCGAGCAGCTCCGCGACCTCGGCAACACCGTGATCGTCGTCGAGCACGACGAGGAGACGATGCGGGCCGCCGATCACGTCATCGATCTCGGCCCCGGCGCGGGCAAGCACGGCGGCGAAGTGATCGCGGCCGGGACCGTGGCCGAGATCATGGAGAATCCGGCGTCGATCACCGGCAAGTTCCTGAGCGGCGAGGTGAAGATCGTCACGCCGGCGGCGCGGCGGCCGCGCGATCCGAATCGCATCGTGCGGATCGAGGGCGCGCGCGAGCACAACCTGCGGAACCTCACCGTGGAGATTCCGCTCGGGCGCTTCGTCACCGTGACCGGCGTCTCCGGCTCGGGCAAGTCGACGCTCGTCGAAGACATTCTCCATCGCGCGCTCGCACGGCACTTCTATCGTGCACGCGTCATCCCGGGCGCGCACGACCGGATCACGGGGCTCGAGCAGATCGACAAGGTGATCGACATCGATCAGAGCCCGATCGGACGCACGCCGCGCTCGAATCCCGCGACCTACACCGGCGTGTTCACGCCGATCCGCGAGCTGTTCGCCGAGATGCCCGAGGCGAAGATCCGCGGCTATGGGCCGGGTCGCTTCTCGTTCAACGTCAAGGGCGGACGGTGCGAAGCGTGTCAGGGCGACGGCCTCGTGAAGATCGAGATGCACTTCCTGCCCGACGTCTACGTGCCATGTGAAGTCTGTAAAGGCAAGCGCTACAACCGCGAGACGCTCGAGGTGCGGTTCCGCGGGCTCACGATCTCGGACGTGCTCGAGCTGACCGTGGAAGATGCATGTGAGTTCTTTCAAAACCAGCCGCGGATCTCACAGAAGCTGCAGACGCTCGCCGATGTCGGCCTGGGCTACATCCACCTTGGCCAGAGCGCGACGACGCTGTCGGGCGGCGAAGCGCAGCGCGTGAAGCTCGCGTCCGAGCTCTCCAAGCGCGACACGGGCCGGACGTTCTACATCCTCGACGAGCCGACGACCGGTTTGCACTTCGAGGACGTGCGCGTGCTGCTGGACGTATTGCATCGCCTGGTGGACCGCGGCAACACCGTTCTGGTGATCGAGCACAATCTCGACGTGATCAAGACGTCGGATTGGCTGATCGATCTCGGTCCGGAAGGCGGGAACCGCGGCGGGTCAATCGTCGCGGCGGGAACGCCGGAAGAGGTGGCGCGTGTGGAGGGGAGCCATACGGGCGCATTCTTGAAACGACTGCTCGGGCGGACGGGAAAGGGGCGGAAGGCGATTGGGGCGTAGGGCCGCCGCGCGACGCGCCGCCGATTCTACGGCGAGCAACTCGAGCGACCCCACGCTACTTTCGACATATGGTCTCACTCCTCGACATCATCGGCCCCGTGATGGTCGGGCCGTCATCCTCGCACACCGCCGGTGCCTGTCGTCTCGGGCTGCTCGCGCGGGGTCTCGTCGGCGGTACGCCGGATCGCGCGAAGCTCGAGCTCCACGGCTCATTCGCGCGCACGGGCGAAGGGCATGGCACGGACAGGGCGCTGGTCGCCGGTCTGATGGGCTTTCGCCCCGACGACGACCGCATTCGCACCGCGCTCGAGATCGCCGAGCGCGAGGGGCTCGACTATCGATTCGAGAAGACCACGCTCGACGAGGAAGCGCATCCGAACACCGTGCGCATCACGCTCGAGCGCGGCGAGCGCCACGCGGTCATGACGGGGTCGTCGCTTGGCGCGGGCCGCGTGCTCGTCACGGCGATCGACGGCTTCCCGGTGGAAGTCTCCGGCAACTATCACACGATCGTGCTCGTGGCCGAGGACATCCCGGGTTCCATCGCGAAGATCGCGACGCTGCTCGCGGACGACGGCCTGAACATCGCGAACATGCGGCTCACCCGGCAGCGGCGCGGCGGCGACGCGTTCATGGTGATCGAGCTGGACGACTATCCGGACGAAGGCGTGCGCGACCACATTCGCGCGCTCCCGTGGGTGCGCTGGGCGTTCCGGCTCGATAAAGTTTCGGCATAACACTACTGGAATTACATAACAGTCATGTATCACTCGCTCGCCGCTGCCGTGCGCGACGCCGAGGCGCGCGGCCTCTCGCTCGCGCGGCTCGCGCTCGAAACCGAGTCCGAGGACCAGGCGCGGCCCGTCGGCGAGATCCGCGACCTGCTCGGGCGCGCGCTGCACGTGATGAAGGGCGCCGTGGCCCAGGGGCTCACGGGAGATCTCAAATCGTCATCGGGGCTCGTCGGCGGCGACGCGGCGAAGCTCGTGCACGGTCCCGCTGGCCCGCTCGCCGGCACCCCCTTCCGCGACATCCTCGCGCGCGCGCTCGCGGTGCAGGAAGTGAACGCCGCGATGGGCGTGATCGTCGCCGCACCCACCGCCGGCGGCGCGGGCGTGCTGCCCGCGGTGATCACCGGACTCGCGGAAGCGAAGGGCTTGTCGGATGACCATCTCATCGACGCGCTCGCCACGGCGGGACTCATTGGCGCGGTGATCGCCGAGCGCGCGTCGCTCTCCGGTGCGGAAGGCGGATGTCAGGCCGAGACTGGGGCCGCCGCGGGCATGGCGGCCGGCGCCGGCACCGAGATGATCGGCGGCAGCCCCACGCAGGCGATGCACGCGGTCGCGCTCGCGCAGCAGGGAACGCTGGGTCTCGTCTGCGATCCACTCGGCGGCCTCGTCGAGCTGCCATGCGTATTTCGCAATGCGACCGGCGCCGCGATCGCGCTCGCGGCAATCGAGATGGCGATGGCGGGGATCACCTTCGCGATCCCCGCGGACGAAGTGATCGATACGATGGGCGAGATCGGCCGAGAGATGGACGTGCGCTATCGGGAAACCGCGGGCGGCGGATTGGCGGCAACACCGACCGGACGCAGACTCGCGAAGGAGCGTCTCGTCCAGCTCAAGAAACGGTAGGCCGCCGGCGGCTCTCCAGTCCCAATTCTCCACGCTCCGTCCGACTCGCACACGGGCCCCTCGCCGCCGTACTTTTGAAACGTCTGCCGGGCCCGTTCGTAGGACTCACAGCATCCAACGCCAAGGATTCCGGATGGTCACCAAGGAAGAGATCGAACGATTTCTCGACCGGTTGGGCGCCGAGGGGGCGAGTCACACCGAAGTCGAGCCAGGTCTGTGGGTCGTGAAGCCAGGCGGCGAGCTCGACTTCAGCGTGGTGGTGCACTTCTCGCCGCCGGTCGTCGTCCTCCGCGTCAAGGTCATGACGCTCCCGGTCAACGCTGGCACGCTGGCGACGTTGAGCCGCCGGCTGCTCGAGCTCAACGCCACGGACCTCGTCCACGGTTCCTATGGTATCGAGGATGAATCCATCGTCATGACGGAGGCGTTGGAGCTCGCCCATCTCGACTATGAGGAATTCCTCGCCGCGTTCGAGAGCATCACCGTCGCGCTCGCGTCGCACTTGCGCGAGCTCGGCTCGTACCGCGAGGCACATTAATCCATGGGAATCTTCGACAGGCTCACGACGCTGCTGCGGTCGAACATCAACGATCTGATCTCTCGGGCCGAAGATCCCGAGAAGATGTTGAACCAGATCCTGGTCGACATGCGGTCGCAGCTCGCCAAGGCCAAGCAGCAAGTCGCCACGGCCATCGCCGACGAGAAGCGACTGCGCGATCAGGCCGACGGCGAATACAAACAAGCCGCCGACTGGGAGCAGAAGGCGATGCTCGCGATTCGCGAGGGCCGCGACGATCTCGCCAAGCAGGCGCTCCTTCGCCAGAGCGAGCACGTGTCGCACGGGCAGCAGCTCGAGCAGACGTGGGAAACGCACCGGATGGAAACGGAGAAGCTCAAGAACTCGCTCCGCGACCTGAACGACAAGATCGAAGAGGCCAAGCGTAAGAAGAATCTGCTCGTCGCGCGGCAGCGTCGCGCGCAGGCGCAGAAGCGCATCGCCGAAACGATGTCCTCGATCTCCGAGAAGTCGGCGTTCGACGCGTTCGCCCGCATGGAAGAGCGCATCGAGACGAACGAACGCCAGCTCAAGGCGTCGATCGAGATCGAGGAGGAGTTCACCGGCGATCGTCTCGCGCAGGATTTCAAGCAGCTCGAGCGCGGCGCGATCGCGGGCGGCGTCGATGTGCAGCTCCTCGCGCTCAAGCAGAAGATGGGCATGCTCCCTGCCGGTAGCCCAGAGAAGAAAGCGCTCGGCGCAGGAAGCAACGAGGAGGAAGTCCACGCCGAGATCGAGGATGCGACGAGCGAGAAGAAATCCTCTTGACGGCTGAACCAAAGCACAAGAACGGGGCGCGATTCAAGTTCGCGCCCATTCTGACGGCGACGGTCCTGACAGTCCTGCTCCTCTGGCTGTTCAAGACCGTCGCTCAGGTTTTCGTGCTGCTCATGCTCGGAATCCTGCTGTCGCTTTTCTTCGGCGCGCTCGCGGGGTGGATCGAGCGGAAGACGCACATGCCGGAGCGGCTCGCGCTCACGATCGCGATCCTGGGCAGCGTGGGCGCCCTGGTGCTGCTCGGCTGGATTCTCGTGCCGCCGGTGATCGATCAAACACGGCAGCTCGTGCAGGCGCTCCCGGCGCAGATCGCATCGTGGGAAGCCGGGATCGACAATCTCGCGTCGCGAATTCCCGCGCTCCGCGACATGATCGGTCCGCCGGGTGAACACCGCACGCTGCAAGCGGTGTACGGGCAGTTCAGCACGATGTTCGGCAGCGTGCCGACGAAGGTATTCGAGATCGTGCATGCCGCGATCAACATCTTCGCGGTCGCGGTGATGGCGATCTATCTCTCGCTGCACCCGGCGTTGTATCGCGAATGGCTGATCGCGCTCTTCCCGCCGATCCATCGCGACCTGGTGCGCGACGTCCTCGCCGATCTGGCCGATTCGCTGCGTGCGTACATCGTCGGCCAGCTCCTGACGATGAGCTTCCTCGGCGCGATCACGGCGCTCGGTCTCTATGTGCTCCACGCGCCGTACTGGAGCGTGTTCGGCATCTTCACGGGGCTCGTCGCCATCGTGCCGTTCTTCGGGACGCTCCTGTC
Organism: Gemmatimonadaceae bacterium; assembly: GCA_025934775.1. Lineage (GTDB taxonomy): Bacteria > Gemmatimonadota > Gemmatimonadetes > Gemmatimonadales > Gemmatimonadaceae > JAQBQB01. The sequence continues at coordinate 190,395 of JAICWO010000011.1, forward strand.
GACGACGCTGCCCGCGCTCTTCGTGCTCACCGGTCCCGGATACCACGCCTTCTCGCCGCTCGGGCACGCGATGCTCGTCGTCGGCCTCGGCGTAGTGGTGCACCTGATCGAGGGCAATGTCGTCTCGCCGCTGGTGATGTCCAAGAAGGTGGACCTGCCGCCGGTGCTCACGATCATGTCGGTGCTGGTGATCGGGCAACTGCTTGGCGGGCTGGGACTCATCGTCGCGCTGCCGACGCTGGTCGTCATCATGGTGATCGTGCGGCGAATTCTCATTACGCGCCTCTACGAGGGGCAGGGTTTCCGCCGCACGACGCGCGAGCGCCCGCTGGTGCTGCGCGTACCGGTGCCGGGCGGTGGCGTGCTCGTCCCGCCGGGGCTGCCGATCGACGTGGTTACCGTCGCGGAGCACGAAGGCGCGCAGCGCAGCGCCTGACGCGTTCGTTCGATCCCGTGAGCGGCGCCGCGATCACACTTCGCGGCGCCGCTCGCTGTATCTAGCGCGCGTGCAATTCGCGCTCGAATTCCGCGCTGTGTTCAAGCGATACGCGACCGGAGTCGGCGGCTGTCTCGCGCGCGCTGACGTCCTCCGCTCCGTCGACTTCGGCGTGGCCGCCGGCGAGGCCGTGGCGATCGCCGGCGACCAAGGTGCCGGAAAGTCGACGCTGCTGTTGTGCGCGGCCGGGCTCTTGTCGGTGGATGCGGGTGAGGTTCGCTGGTTTGGAGACCGCTCGCGCGCGACCGCCGTGGCGCGCACCACGTACCATTTCGCCGGCGCTCCGCCGTCGATCGCCGCGATGCGTGCGAACGGCGCGCACGTGCATCTGATCGAGGATCCGACGCGCTCGGGAGAGGCGTTCGCTCGGATGGCGCGGCGCATCCGCGAGGCGCGCGAGCACGGTGACGCGGTGATCGTCACGACGCGCGACATCGCGTGCGCGGAGCGTCTCGCGTCGCGCGTGTTCGTGCTGCGCGCCGGGCGACTCGACGCGCACCGGCGGCCAAGCTCGCGCGTGGCGGAAAGCGACGCGGCATCGCGTATCGTGCGGTGAATGGCGCGGGATGCGCGGTTTCGTTGACCGCTCTTCGGGACACGTCTAGCATTCACGGACCTACACGCCGCCGGTCGCCGAATGCCGCCCGAGTTCCGCCTCTACAACACGATGACCCGTTCGGTCGAGCCGTTCGCGCCGGCCGACGGGGAGACGGTACGCATCTATAGCTGCGGCCCGACCGTCTACAACCCGGCGCACCTCGGGAATTTTCGCACGTTCCTGTTCGTCGATCTGCTGCGCCGCGCGATCGCGCTCCGCGGCTGGAACGTGCGCCAGGTGATGAACCTGACCGACGTCGACGACAAGATCATCAAGCGCGCACACGAGCAGCGGAAGACGATCCGCCAGGTCACCGAGCCCGTGACCGAGGTCTTTCACCGGGATCGTGAGTATCTGCGCATTCAACGCGCGGAAGCGTATCCGAAGGCGACGGACTACATCCCGCAGATGATCGCGCTCGTGCAGACGTTGATGGACCGCGGCGTAGCGTATCTCGCTGACGACAAGTCGGTCTATTTCGCGATCGATCGATTCCCCAAATACGGGAAGCTCTCGCGACTCGACACGCGCGAGATCAAGACGGGCGCGCGCGTGGCGCAGGACGACTACTCGAAGGAGAACGCGCAGGATTTCGCGCTTTGGAAAGCGGCCACGCCGAACGACGAGGTGACCGGCGCGGCGTGGGATTCACCGTGGGGCCGGGGCCGTCCCGGTTGGCACCTCGAGTGCTCGGCAATGGCGATCGATCTTCAGGGCGAGACGCTCGACATTCACTGCGGCGGTATCGATCTCATCTTCCCGCATCATGAGGACGAGATCGCGCAGTCGGAGGCGGCTACGGGACAGACGTTCGCCCGATTCTGGTGCCATGGTGCGTTCCTGCTGACGGAAGGCGCGAAGATGGCCAAGCGCTTGGGCAACGTGACGACCGTGAAGGGAATGCGTGAGGCGAAGATCTCCGCGGCGGCGGTGCGGCACTTCGTGTTCAACACACACTATCGGAAGGAGCTCAATCTCTCCGAGGAGGCGCTCGAAGCGTCGATGAATGCGGTGCGGCGCGTCGGCGACTTTGCTGAGCGGCTGGCGACCGCCCCCGGCGGCACACCGGAGCTTGCCACGGCCGCGGATGCGGCCATGGCCGAGGTGGAGGCGGCGCTGTTCGATGATCTGAATGCGCCGAACGCGTTGGGCGCGCTGTTCACGTTCATCCACAAGGCGAACGCCGAGCTGGACCGAAAAGGGAGCGACGCGGCGGCGCTGGAGCGAGCTCGAGAGGTGCTGTCGCGCATCAACGGCGTGTTGGACATCGTGCCCGACCGCACAGTTGACGATCCCGAGCTGGTGGAGTGGGTGGAGGACAGGCTTGCGGCTCGGCGTGCGGCGCGCGAGCGCCGGGATTTCGCGGAGGCGGACCGGATTCGGCAGGAGCTGGTCGACCGCGGGGTGGCGATCGAGGACGGTCCGGGCGGGACCAAGTGGAAGAAGGTCAGGTAGGGCTTTGGGCCTGGCGGCTGGGCTTTTCCAGCCCTTAGCGCCTAACCTCTAGCCCCTCCACGGCTTGACACTCTTCTCGCGGCCACTTATCCTATGAGTCTCGCGCAAAATTGGCCGTCTGCTGACGTAGCTCAATTGGCAGAGCACCTGATTTGTAATCAGGCGGTTGCGAGTTCGATTCTCGCCGTCAGCTCTGTGCGTTGGGCAAAGGTGAAAGAGGGTTACCTCATCGCCGCGTGAGCAGGGTTGTCGGGTGAGAGCGCGGAAGCGGTGGGGTGGCCGAGTGGCTAATGGCAGCAGACTGTAAATCTGCCGGGTTAACGCCCTACGAAGGTTCGAATCCTTCCCCCACCATTCGTGACCGGTGGCTCGAGACGATCGGACCGTCGAGAGGAGCAGGGCAATGCGGGAGTAGCTCAGCTGGTAGAGCGCAAGCCTTCCAAGCTTGATGTCGCGGGTTCGAGCCCCGTCTCCCGCTCTGGGCGGTGCCGCACGGTGTGGGTGGGTGCGGGACGGTGGAACGAAGTGGGGATGGGTCGGTAGCAAGTCGCTGACGTAGCTCAGTTGGTAGAGCACACCCTTGGTAAGGGTGAGGTCACCGGTTCAATCCCGGTCGTCAGCTCTGCAGTAGGGACTAGGGTCGAGGGTCGAGCGTTGAGACGCCGCGCGCTGGTGCGCGCGCTTTCGTCGTGTGCATGACCTGAGGCGCATTGGTCTAGCCCCTAGCCGCTAGACCCCAAACGCTACACAGCCATGCCAAGAGACAAGATCATTCTCGCGTGCAGCGAGTGTAAGAATCGCAACTACTTCACCACGAAGAACAAGCGCCTGCACCCCGAGCGCGTCGAGTGGAAGAAGTACTGCCCACGCTGCAACAAGCATCAGGTCCACAAGGAAACCAAGTAATGGCGGACGCGGCGGTTCGGTCCGGCGGAGCCGGCAGCTCGGACAACGGCCCCGGCATGGGGACGCGTCTCGTGAACTTCTATCACGGCGTGATCGCCGAGATGAAGAAGGTGACGTGGCCCGACATGGCGCAGGTGCGGTCGGCGTCCATCGCCATCATCATTTTCGTATTAGTGATTTCTCTCGTGATCACGCTGCTCGACTTCGTCTTGAAGGAACTGCTGATCACGCTCATTCCGTCGTTCTTCGGCCAGTGACCGCGCTCTCGACCATGGAACACCGCTGGTACGCGATCCAGACGACCGCCGGCCACGAGAACAAGGTGCGCTCGTTGATCCAGCGGAAGATCGAAACGGATCCTCGCCCGGCGGAGGAGCGCCCGATTCGCCAGGCGCTCGTGCCGACGCAGGAAGTGGTGGAGATCAAGAACGGAAAGAAGGTGACGGTCGAACGAAAGCTCTATCCCGGCTACGTGCTGGTCGAGATGGACATGAACCAGGAGACCGCGCACGTCATCAACGGCATTCAGGGCGTGATCAAGTTCGTGGGGAACGATCAGCGGTTCCCGCAGCCGCTCCGCCCCGACGAAGTGAACCGCCTCCTCGGCATCGCCGACGAGCGGGAAGAGGAAGCGCCGAAGGAAGAGATTCCGTTCATGGTGGGCCAGGCGGTGGCGATCACGGAGGGGCCGTTCACGGATTTCAACGGAACGGTCGAGGAAGTGATGCCGGACAAGGGCAAGGTGCGGGTGTCGGTGAGCCTGTTCGGCCGGCCGACGTCGGTGGAGCTGGATTACCTGCAGTTGAAAGCGTACTGAAATCTCGTCCTCGGTCCGTGGAGCACGAACTACGGACCACGGACCACAGTCGGCCACCACTCCGACTCTAAATAGGCCAGTGGGAGATTGGCCCCGAGAGGGGATCGAACAAGGAGTGCTATGGCAAAGAAAGTCACGGGGTTCGTGAAGCTGCAGATCCCCGCGGGCAAGGCCAACCCCGCCCCTCCGGTGGGTACGGCGCTGGGCCCGCAGGGCATCAACATCATGGCCTTCTGCAAGGAGTTCAACTCCCGCACGCAGGGCCAGGATACGATCCTGCCGGTCGAGATCACGATCTTTTCCGACAAGTCCTTCACGTTTATCACGAAGACGCCGCCCGCGGCCGTCCTCCTGAAGAAGGAAGCAGGCATCGAGAAGGGATCGGGGCAGCCGAACCGGAACAAGGTTGGTCGTGTCTCGCGCGCGCAGGTGCGCAAGATCGCCGAGCTCAAGATGCCCGACCTCAACTGCGATACGATCGAGTCCGCAATGGCGATGGTCGCCGGCGCCGCTCGCTCGATGGGGCTGGAGGTCGTGGACTGATGCAAGAACACGGCAAGAAGTACAACATCGCGGCGAAGAACCGCGACATCGCGTCGAACTACCAGCCGCGCCAGGCGCTGGAGCTCGTGAAGAAGTCGGCGTTCGCCAAGTTCGACGAGACGGTGGAAGTCGCCGTCCGTCTCGGCGTCGATCCGCGTCACGCCGATCAGGTGGTGCGCGGCACGGTCGTGCTCCCGGCGGGCACCGGCAAATCGGTGCGGGTGCTCGTGATCGCGGTCGGTGACCGGGCGAAGGAAGCGCAGGATGCGGGGGCGGACTATGTCGGCGCCGAGTACATCCAGAAGATCAAGGATGGATGGCTCGACTTCGACGTGCTGATCGCGACGCCCGACCAGATGGGCCAGTTGGGCCAACTCGGTCGCGTGCTCGGTCCGCGTGGTCTCATGCCCAACCCCAAGGCGGGCACGGTGACGTTCAACGTGGGGAACGCCGTGCGCGAGACGAAGGCAGGCAAGATCGAGTTCCGCGTCGACAAGGCGGGCAACGTGCACGCCCCGATCGGCAAGGTCTCGTTCGGCGTCGAAGCGCTGGAGACGAACTTCACCGCGTTCATGGACCAGATCGTCCGGTCCAAGCCGGCCGCGGCGAAGGGCGTGTACGTCAAGAACGTCTCGGTGTCCAGCACGATGGGCCCTGGCGTCACGATCGACTCGACCCTGTACCGGGCCTAAGCGATGAAGAGAACCGAGAAGGACCAGCTCGTCGCCGAGCTGAGAGAGAAAATCGAGAGCGCCACGGCGCTTTATTACACGGATTTCACGGGACTCAACGTGAAGCGGATGACGGAGCTCCGTCGTACGCTCCGGAAGTCGAACGTGGAATACGTGGTCATCAAGAACACGCTCGCGCTGCGCGCGGTCAACGAGAGTGGTCTCGTAGGCCAGCGGTTGCGCGGGCCGACGGGCCTGGTCGTCACCACGGATCCCGTCGCGGCGGCGAAGATCATCACCGACTTCGCCAAGGCGAACGACGCGAAGCCCGAAGTGAAGGGCGGCGTGTTCGAGGGCAAGCAGATCGACAAGGCCCAGGTGACGAAGCTGGCTTCGATGCCGTCGCGCGAGCAGATGCTCAGCGAGCTCGGAGCGAGCATGCAGGCGCCGATGGCGATGTTCGCCGGCATGATGAACAGCGTGCTGTCCAACTTCGCGGGCGTGGTCGAAGCGCTGCGCGTGCAGAAGGAAGGAAGCGCCCCCGCGGCGTGAAAGTCGGTCAGCGACCGACAGTAGCAGGACCTGACCGATCCATCGTTTGACCGACTTTTAAAAAACACCAGGAGATTCACACAATGGCTACGACCATGAGCAAGGACGAGATCCTCGACGCGATCGGCAACATGTCCGTCTTCGAGCTCTCCGAGCTGATCGAAGCGTTCAAGAGCAAGTTCAACGTCACGATCGCGGCGGCGCCGGTTGGCGGCGCGCCGGCGGGCGGCGGCGCTGGTGCGGCCGCGGCTCCCGCGGTGGAAGAGAAGACCGAGTTCGACGTCGTCCTCAAGGATGCGGGCGCCAAGAAGATCCAGGTCATCAAGGTCGTGCGCGAGTTGACCGGCCTGGGCCTCAAGGAAGCCAAGGATCTGGTCGACGGCGCGCCGCAGACGGTGAAGGCCGGCGTCTCGAAGGACGAGGCGGCGACCGTCAAGGCCAAGCTGGAAGAGCAGGGCGCATCGGTCGAAGTGAAGTAACTGGAGGTTCGAGGGAGGAGGTTGGAGAGCTCGCCTCGTCCAACCTCCGTCCTCCAATCTCCCGTTCTCCACTTCATCGAGCGTCCTACGTGAACGCGATACTCCCTCGCCTCACATCTAATTCGTGTAGTTCGGCCGCCCCGACGGTCGCGATTTTCGAAATCGCTGATCGACGGGGCTACGGCCGTTTTTTCGCCTGTGCCCGGGTGAACAATGTCTGAATTGATCAAGCAGATTTCTTTCGGGAAGCTGGAGCAGGGCATGGAAATGCCCCACCTCCTCGACATCCAGACGCGCGCCTTCGAGGCGCTGCTGCAGTTGGACGCCGCTTCCCACGACCGCGAGGACATCGGCCTCGAACGGGTCTTCAAGGACCTGTTCCCAATCACCGACGTCCACGAAAACTTCTCGCTCGAGTTCGTCCGCTACTCCCTCGGTGAGCCGAAATATTCGGTGGAGGAGTGCATCGAACGCGACATGACCTATTCCGCCCCGCTGAAGGCGACGCTGCAGCTCGTCATCAACGAGGTGGTGAACGAGCAGAAGCGTCCGCGCAACATCATCGAGAAGGAAGTCTATCTCGGCGAGCTGCCGCTGCTCACGCCGCTCGGCACGTTCGTCATCAACGGCGCCGAACGCGTCATCGTCAGCCAGCTCCACCGGTCCCCGGGCGTAGTGTTCGAGGAGGCGACGCACCCGAACGGACAGCGCCTCATTTCGGCGCGCATCATCCCGTTCCGCGGCTCGTGGGTCGAGTTCACCGTCGACATCCACGACGTGGTGTACGTCCACATCGACAAGAAGAAGAAGTTCCCGGCGACCGCGCTGCTCCGCGCGTTCGGCTACGGGAGCAACTCGGACATCCTCCGGCTCTTCTTCGCCGTGCGCGAACTGGATCTCACGAAGAAGCGTGAGAGCCGTACCGACGTGCGCGAAGTGATCGGCGCCATCATCGCCGAAGACATCGCGCTGCCGGGCGAAGCGACGGCGGAAGACGCGCCCAAGGCGCGCACCAAGAAGGCGAAGGCCGAGCGCGAGCGCGCCGAGAACGTGCTGCTCGTCAAGGAAGGCGACGAGCTCACCGAGGAGGTGTACAACCGCCTCCGCCGGCAGAACATCGACACGATCAAGGTCTTCGCGTCGCACATGAAGATCGACCTGCGCGACGAGCAGGACGCGATCGAGCGCGGCGAGCGCGAAGTGCGCCGCAAGCTCGCCGTGGACATCGTCGACAGCGAGGGCGAAGTGATCGCCGAAGCGGGGCAGACGCTGACCGACACGGTGATCAGAAAGATCCGCAAGGCCGACATCAACAAGGTGAACGTGTTCGTCGCCTCGGGCCGCGCGGAGTCGACGCTCATCAAGAACACGCTGGCCAAGGACCCGACGCACAGCGAGAAGGAAGCGCTGTCGCAGATCTACGCGCTGCTCCGTCCGGGCGACGCGCCCGACGCGCAGACCGCCAAGCAGGCGCTCGAGCGGCTGTTCTTCAGCCCCAAGCGCTACGACCTGGGCCGCGTCGGCCGGTACAAGATCAACCAGCGGCTCAA
>JAICWO010000030.1 GCA_025934775.1 Gemmatimonadaceae bacterium
AGAGGTGGGTCTGCGAGATCGAGATCGTCTTCGCGACCTCTTCCTCGCTGATGTCCATCCCGTGCGCGATCTCGGCGTGCGTCGCGTCGCGCCCCAACTCCTGCAGCAGGGCGTTCGCGCGCTTGCCGATGCGGTGCAGCGTGCCCGCGCGGTTCAGCGGCACGCGTACGATGCGCGACTGTTCGGCGAGGGCCTGGAGGATCGCCTGGCGAATCCACCACACCGCGTACGAGATGAACTTGATCCCTTTCGTCTCGTCGAACTTGTGCGCGGCGCGAATGAGTCCGAGGTTGCCCTCGTTGATCAGATCGGAGAGCGAGACGCCCTGGTTCTGATACTTCTTCGCCACCGACACGACGAAGCGCAGGTTGGAGCGCACGAGTTTGTCGAGCGCTTCCTGATCGCCCTTTCGGATGTTCTGGGCGAGACGCACTTCCTCATCGCGAGAGATCAGCGGATACGCACTGATGTCGCGGAGGTACTGGTCGAGCGAGCCTTCTTCGTACGACGACTTCTTGTTGCCAGTGGCAGCCATACGTACAACGGCTCCTGTGCGACGGGGCCGCGCACAACTGCGAACGTGTGCGGCGGACTACGGGTGGGTTTCTTCGGGAACGAGTCTATCGGATTCGCTCGCCCAAGCGCGACCAGCGGATGTGCGTGAGCCAGGCGAACGTGTCGGCGGAATCTGGAATGAAGCTGTAATAAATCACGAAGGGGCGGCCTTTCACCAGCGAGTCCGGCACGAAGCCCCAGTAGCGACTGTCGAGCGAGTTGTCCCGATTGTCACCGAGGACGAAGTAGTTCCCCTTTGGGACGACCAACGGTCCCCAGTTGTTACGCGACGGATGATATCCGGACGCGGCCGCCGCCGTTCGCACGAGATAGTCGCGCTGCCACCGAAAATCCTCCGGCGCCGGATCCATGTCCGGCTCGGTGTGCTCGACGTACTGCTCCGGAACGACCGTGTCGTCTCGGATGAGCGTGCCTTCACGCATCTCGAGCGTATCGCCGGGCACGCCGACGACACGCTTCACGAAATTCTTGCTCAGATCAACCGGCCACTCGAACACCATCACGTCGCCGCGCTCGGGCCGCCGAATCGCCGGCAGCCGCGTGTGCGTGAACGGCACTTCCGCGCCATACACCAGCTTGTTCACGAGCAGGAAGTCGCCTACCTGCAGCGTGTTCTCCATGCTGCCGCTCGGGATCTTGAACGCTTCGACGAGAAAGGTTCGGATGAGCAGGAACAGCAGCACCGCGACCTGCAAAATCTTGGTCCACTCCCACAAGAAACCAAAGACGCCGCGGCCGCGATTCACTTCGCGAAGCGCGTCGACCCGCTTCTCGGGCGTGATCGAACGCGGCGGTGTCGCCCCCGCCTGGTCCGGCGCTTCCGAGCCGTCGTGATGCTCTGCTCCAGGATTCGAGTCTGTCGAATCCGGTTCGTGCGAACTCATGATTACCGCTAACTCCTCCGACGAAGACGACTCCGTCTCGTCTGTAATAACTCGCCCCGATGGGCTCGGCTAGCCCGCGCCGCGGCCGCCCCGTCAGTCCGGGGTGCCGAGGTACGTGTCGATCTGCGCCCGCTGGAGCGCGTTCGAGAAATCGAGATAGCCCACCTTCGTTTCCGAGTAGAACTCGTACACCTCCCAGCCGCCTTCGCGGTGTCCGTTCCCGGTTTGTTTTACGCCGCCGAACGGGAGATGTGCCTCAGCGCCGATCGTTGGCGCATTGATGTACGTGATGCCGTTATCGAGCTCGTTCAGCGCGCGCATCGCCACGTTCACGTCGCGCGTGTACACGGACGAGGAAAGACCGTACCGCACGTCGTTATTGATCGCGAACGCCTCGTCGGCGGTACGGAATCGGATCGCTGACAGAACCGGACCGAAGATTTCCTCTTGTTCGACGCGCATGCCCGCGCGCACGCGCGCGAACACGGTCGGCTCGAAGAAGAGTCCGGCCTCGAGCCCTTTGATCGCCGCGCGGCGGCCGCCGCACAACAGATCGGCGCCCTCGCCCTGCCCCACGTCGATGTAGCGCTCGACTTTCTCCAGCGCGGCCTCGTTGATCATCGGGCCGACGTCCGTGCCTTCCTTGCGTCCGTCGCCGAGACGGAGAGAGCGCGCACGATCGACGAGTCGCGTGAGAAACTGGTCATGGATGCCGTCCTGAAGCAGCAGACGGCTCGTCGCCGTACAGCGCTGCCCGGTGGTGCCGAACGCGCCCCAGAGCACGCCATCGAGCGCGAGGTCGAGATTCGCATCGTCGAATACGATCATCGCGTTCTTCCCGCCCATCTCGAGCGAGAGTCGCTTGTGCATGCGCCCGCAGACCTCACCCACGATTCGTCCGGTGTCCGTCGATCCCGTAAATGAGATGACGGGAATGAGCGGATGGTTCACGATCGCGGCACCCACGGATTCACCGAGTCCGTGCACGAGCTGGATGACCTCGGGCGGGAGTCCGGCCTCGAGCATGATCTCGACGAGCACGGCGCCGGTGTGCGGAACGTCCTCCGCCGGTTTGAAGATGCACGCGTTCCCGCACAACAGCGCCGGAAACATCTTCCACGTGGGAATCGCCATCGGGAAGTTGAACGGCGTGATGATGCCGCACACGCCGATCGGCCGGCGAAAGCTCATCGCCCACTTGTTCCGAAGCTCGCTCGGGACGGTCTTGCCGAACAGGCGCCGCCCTTCGCTCGCCGCGTAGTACGCGGTGTCGATCCCCTCCTGGACGTCGCCGCGCGTTTCGGCGAGCGGCTTGCCCATCTCGCGCGTCATGAGGTCGGCGATATCGTCTTTCCGCTGCGTCATCAGATCGCCGATGCGCCGCATGACCTCGCCGCGGACGGGCGCCGGCGTCTTTCGCCAGAGATCGAAGCCGCGCTGCGCCGAGGCGACCGCCATCTCGACGTCGGCCGCGCCGGAGAGCGGGAAACGGCCGATCGCGTCGTTCAGATCCGCCGGATTACGATTCTCGAAATACTCGCCGCTGATCGGCGGCACCCACTCGCCGCCGATGAAGTTCTTGAACGTTTTCATGGTTTCGTTGGATGCGAAGGATTGGCCGGCGCGACGGGCGGCGGCGCCGGCTGGACACACGACCACGTGCCGGGATGCCGCGCGTCCGGCTTGGCGTAGCCCACGCGCGGGAGCACCTCGAGCGAGCCGAGCACGAGTCCCCAGAGCACGAGGAGCAGCGACAGGGTATGTGCTCTCGACGCGCGATGCCGCCATGTCCAGACCGCGCTCCAGACGCCGCTCGCGACGACGACGACGACAGCGGCGAGGTAGCCCGCGAGGCCGCCGCCGCAGCGCGCGGGGTATGGCCAGAGCACCATGCCGATGCCGAGGAGCACGGAGAGCGTGAGGCGCGCGAAGACGCCGAAGTTGGTGGTCGCGCGCGGCTCGCCAATGGCGGCGGACGCTTTCTCGGCGCGAGCGGCCGGTGGCACCTTGCCGCCCTTCGCGGGCGGAGCCGCGGCCGTGGGCGGCGGCCCGACGAGTTGATCGTCGGAGAGCGACGCGAGCTGCTTGTCGACCTTGGCCAGTTCCTTGTCCCAATCGCGATCGGGCATCAGCTCACCGTTTCCCGGGTCAGGCCGTACCGCTCGATCTTCTTGTACAGATTCGAGCGCGGCATGTCGAGCGCGCGCGCCGTTTCCGATACGTTCCAGTCGAGCTCGCGCAGCTTGGCCAGCAGGAACGCGCGCTCGGCGGCGTGCTTGAACTCCTCGAACGTCTTGCACTCGAGCAGCGATCCCAGGCCGCCCTGCTCGCTGTCGCGGTGGCCGACCAGCCGCGCGATGTCCTCGGCGGTGATGCGCGTGCCGGGAGCGAGGATGAGCAAACGCTCGAGAGTATTCCGTAATTCACGGACGTTTCCGGGCCACTCGAGCCGCTGCAGCTCGGCGACCGCCTCCGGCGTCACCGACCGCGGCGCGATGCCCTCGCGGCTGGCGAGCACGTTCACGAAGTGCGCGATGAGCAGCGGAATGTCCTCGCGCCGCTCGCGGAGCGGCGGCACGTGAATCGGCACCACGTTGAGCCGGTAGAACAGATCCTCGCGGAAGTGCCCTTCGGCGATCTCGTGCTCCAGCGTCTTGTTCGTCGCCGCGAGCACGCGCACGTCGACCTTCACGGTCTTGGCGCCGCCGATGCGCGTCACCACGCCGTCCTGGAGCACGCGCAGCACCTTGGCTTGCGCGGCGAGGCTCATGTCCCCGATCTCGTCGAGGAAGAGCGTGCCGCCATCCGCCTGCTCGAACTTCCCCGCGCGATCCGCGACCGCGCCGGTGAACGAGCCTTTCATGTGCCCGAACAGCTCGCTCTCGATCAACTCGCTCGGGATCGCGGCGCAATTGACCTCGACGAACGGACCCTCGGCGCGCGTGGACTGCGCGTGGATGGCGCGCGCCACGAGCTCCTTGCCGGTCCCGTTCTCGCCGGTGATCAGCACGCGCGCCGGCGTCTTGGCCACGCGCTCGATCTTGTCGATCACCGCGCGAATGCCGTACGACTTCCCCACGATCTCGTAGCGCGACTGGATCGTCTCCTTGAGGCGCGCGTTCTCCTCGTGCAGATCCAGGTGCTGGAGCGCGTTGCGGAGCGTGACGAGAATGCGGTCGGTGTCGAGCGGCTTCTCGAGAATGTCGTACGCGCCGAGCTGCGTCGCCTCGACCGCCGTCTGGATCGTCGCGTGGCCGCTGATCATCACGACGATCGCGCTCGCGTCGATCTCCTTGATCTTCTTGAGCGCTTCGACGCCGTCGATCCCCGCCATCTTCACGTCGAGGAAGACGAGATCGGGGCGCTGCTTCTGATATTCGGTGATGCCGTCGACCGCGTTGGCGACCGCGCGCACGTCGTAGCCCTCGAACTCGAGGAGCTGGCCGAGCGCCGCGCGAATGCCCTGCTCGTCGTCCACGATGAGAATGCGGCGGGGCATGTCAGTCCACGTTCTTGTAGAGAGTGATCTTGCCGTTCGCGACTCGAATGTCGCCCACGTAGGCCGGAATCGCCAACGGCAGCGCGTCGGCGTCGATGCCCGACGGCCGCTGCCCGCGCGTGAAGTTGGCGAGAAGCCGCGAGATCATCGCGTGTGGGAGCGAGAGCTGCCCGACTTTCACGTCGCGCACGAGAAACTCCGCCAATCCCGGCTGCACGACGCGAAGCGTTCCCGTGAGCTGAACGCGCTCGCGGTCGCCCAGCATGCTCGCGACCGGACCGAGCGATCCCACGCCGCCCAGATCGGCCATCCGCACGTTGGCGCGCAGTGCAACCGTGTCTCCGTTCACCATCGCCGCGATGCTGTCGGTGGAGGCGGGCATCTGCTTCGCCAGCGCACTGAATACGTACGACGCGACGTCCGCGCCCGAGAGCGTCTGGAACACGGGTCCGCGCGGCTGGCTCAATCGCGTCAACGCAGCGCGCGTGTGATCGACGCCGGTCGGACTCAGCGGCTCCCACGACGGCGCAACCGCCGCGACGTGATGCGTGCGGAATCGCTCCGGCATCCAGCGGTCGCGCGTGAACCAGCCAAGCACGAGCGCGCAGAGCAGCAGGAAGAGGCAGCCAAGCCTGAACAGACAGCCCATGATCAATCGCTCCGCAGTGCGGCGCTGACCAGCGTGGTATACCCTGGTCCGCCGGGTCCAAGATTGCTCTGCATCAGATCGACTGAACGCACGATGAAATCGCTCCGGTAGTCCGTCTGCTTCGCCGCGCGCGACAGCTCGCGCAGCCGCGCCTCAGGGAGAGGCGACTTGATTCTGCCGAGCGTCACGTGCGGGCGAAACGGGCGACCTTCCAGCTCGAACCCCAGCCGCTCGCACGCGAGCTCCACGTCGTGATGCAACAGCTCGAGCCTCGGGTCCTGCGCTACTCCGATCCATACGACGCGAGCGCGGCGAAAGTTCGGAAACGCGCCGATTCCGCGAATCGACATGAGCAGCTCGCGATGGCTCCCGGCAACGGGCACGATCGCGTTCTGCAGCTCGCGCAGCAGATCGTCCGGCTGCTCGTCGAGGAACTTGAGCGTGAGATGCAGGAGCGGCTCGCGCACCCACGCGACTTCCGGCGCGCACGCGCGGAGATCCGCCGTCGCCGCCGCGAGCTCGCGCCGAACGTCGGGCGGGAGGTTAATCGCCAGAAACAGCCGCACGCGAGGCGCGATCGGTTGGCGTGGCCGCGATCGACGCGAGCTCGTTCAGCGCGCCCGACCGAAAGCCGCGCGGATCGATCTCCACGTCCCGATAGCCGGTCGCGATCACGGCGGCGCGGAGCTGTTCCCGCATCTCCGCGGACGACCAGCGCGCCAGCTCGCGGGGCGCGAGCTCCACGCGCGCGCGCGATCCAAAATGGCGCACGCGCAGATCGCCGGTCACGCCAATGCCGCGCAGCGCGTCCTCGGCGCGCTCGACGCGCTTGAGGCGAGCCGCCGTCACCGGTGTGCCGTACGGCAGCCGGGACGAGAGACACGGCGAGGACGGCTGCGACCAGCTCTCCAGCCCGCGCGCCCGCGAGCGATCACGAATCTCTAATTTGGTCATGCCGGCCAGCGCGAGCGGCGAGGCGATCTCGTGCTCGCGCGCGGCCTGCGCGCCAGGACGGTAGTCGTGCACGTCGTCGGCGTTTGTGCCGTCGCAGAGCGTCGCAATGCCTCGCGCGCGCGCCACCGGCGCGAGGCGCGTCCAGAGCTCGGTCTTGCAGAAGTAGCAGCGGTTCGTGGGGTTCGCGGCGTATCGCGGATCGCTCAGCTCGTCGGTATCGATCTCGACGACCGGCAGGCCGATGCGCTCCGCGATCGCCCGCGCGTTGCTCCACTGGCTTTCCGGATACGAAGCGGAACGTCCGATGATCCCGAGCACCCGCTCCGCGCCGAGTGCGTCGACCGCCACCGCCGCAAGGTATGCGGAGTCGACGCCGCCGCTGTAGCCGATGGCGATCGCGCCGCGCCCATGCAGCCATTCGATGAGGCGTTGCTCCTTCTCGATTGCCGCGCTGCTGAGCGCGCCTGCGGACTCCGCGTACGTCATACCACAAACGTAACGCGACGGGCGTGCCCGCCAGAGACGACCGCCCTCAGAGGTCCGGGTGAAGCACCCAGAAGTGCTGGTCGTACGACCGGGAGCTCAAGCCGAATCCGTACGTGAAGGGCGAGAAGTAGACGAAGCCGACGACGATCAGCGCGGCGAGCGTCAGATACAGCGCGCGCGATCGCCGCGACGGGAAGCGCCACGGCGCCGAGTCGGACATCTGCGCCCAGCCGGTCAGCACGCCGCTCGCGAACGCGGCGACCATAGAGATCCAGATCAGCGCGAACAAGTAATGATACAGGTACATGAGCCGCGTGATCGGCATGAACGGCAGGTAATTGATCGCGTAGCCGCCGACGAGCACCGCGAGCGCGAAGCGAAACGGCCGCGCGCGCTCGCGCCACCAGGCGAGCAACAGGATCGCCAAGCCGAGCCCCACGAGTCCGCCCCACCACACGATTGGATTGCCGAGCAGAATCATGAACGGGGCCTGCCGCCCGGGCGATTGCTTCGCGTCCGAGAGCCACAATCCGATCGGATGCTTCATGATCGGCCACGTGTACCACGGCGACGCGCTCGGATGCGTGAGCCCCTCGAGCTCGCGGTTGCCAAGGTTGATCGCGTGGTGCGTGTCCTCGAGTTTCTTCAGAAACGAGACTTGCGCGGACGGGCTGTAGCTCGGATCGTCACGCAGAGTCTCTCTGTACTGGAGAGACACGAAGTTGTCGTCGACTCCTTCGCTCGCTCGTGTGAGCAGCGAGAAGTGGATCGCGAAAACCACGAGGTATACCGCGACCGTGAGCGCCACGAGCATCACGGGGATGAGCAGCCGAAGCCAGCGTTGCGCGCGTTCGCGGATCCAATCATAGAGCCACACACACAGAATGAGCCCGAGCCCGGAGAGCCCGGTCCACTTCACGCTCGCCGCACACCCCGAAGCGAGACCGCTCGCCGCGTAGAGCCACCACCGCGAGGCACCCGGGCGCGCACGCGCCGCGAAGAAACACGCGACGCCGGTGAGCGCGAAGCAGATCATGAGCGGCTCGAGCAGAATGAGCCGCGAGTCGGCGACCAGTGCGTTGTCCAGCGCGACGGCAAAGGTGCCCAGCGCGGCGACCGCGCGCGACGCGCCGAGCTGCGTGAGAATGATGTAAACGAGCGCGACGGTGATCGTGCCGCACAGCGCCGGCAGAATGCGGAGCACTGGCGCGGGCGACGGATGCAGCAGCACGCCCGGCGGCACGGAGAACAGCTTCGCCATTCCCGCGTAGAGCAGCTTCGCGAGCGGCGGATGGAGATCGAAGTAGTAGCGATGCGTGAAGTAGTGGCCCGAGTACCGCAGGTAGTGGAACTCGTCGAAGACCACCGCGTCCGGCGTGAACAGCCGCCAGAAACGAACCAGGGCGCCGATCGCGACGAGCAGGAGGAATTCGCTGCGTCCGAAGAGACGAGGCGAGTCGGGCCGCGCCGGCGTGGTCGCTGATGCCATGATGCGAAAGTAGCGAAGCACGCCGCCATGATCCACGCGCTAGCGACCACCGCTCGGCCGGCGCATCTTCGCGCACATGCCCAACACACCGATCCTCATCCGCGCGGCCGCCCGAGGCGGCAAGTTCCTCGGCGTCGACGCGGGCGGCGCCAATCTCTGGGTCCTGAACGCGACGACCGGCGAATCCTACGCGGCGCAGGTGCTGGTCAATGGCGACTCCGGGCCGCCGACGATGATGACGGCGCCCGCACTTCGCGACAGTCCCGTGCCCGTCGATGATGCCACCGCGGGCTGGTCGCTCGCGCCGAATCTCGGCCGACCATGTCTCCTCTACATCGCGGTCGAAGGTCCGGTGAAATATCCGGATCAGGCGGCCATCGCGATCACGCAAGCGCGGGTGTTACCGGGCGTGGGCACCGGCGATCCGGCGCGCGGCGACACCGGCTTGGTGGTGGAGATTCCCGGGATCTGCATTTCCGTCGATGACCACGCGTACGTCGACGCGACGCGATCGCTCACGGTGCGGGCCGCGGTGATGATGATGTGCGGCTGCAAGGTCGGCGCGACCATCGGCGACGCGTCGCCGTGGCCGCCGGCCGAGTTCGACGTGCAGCTCGTCGTCGGATTCGGCGGCCGGAATACGCAAGCGTACACGATGACGTACTCCGGCACGCCGAGCATCTACACCATCTCGCAGACGGTTCCATCAAAGCCCGCGTGGGCGATGATCACCGTCTCGCAGATCTCGATGGGGCAGTCAGGCGTGTGCCGCGTGTTCGGCGACGCGCCGGCGCCGAAGACATCTGCGCCGCTGCCGGTGTGGATCGAGCGACGCTGAACGCCGACGGCGCGCGACCGGCGTCGCGCGCTACGGCGCCTTGACGCCCTCGGTGTTCACGCTGAGCACCGAGTCGCTCGTCGCCGAGCGGTAGTGGGCGACGAGGGTGCCGACGAACTTGCCGTTCGCGAGGCGATTCACACTGTGCGTGGTGACCTGCACGCCTTTGCGCAGCATGCTCTCGTAGGGTCCCACGTCGAGGACGATGCTGTCGCCGGCGACTGAGGTGACGCGCACCGGGATGTCCGGCTTGCCGGCCGACCGCTGGAGCCAGCCTGTGGTATCAGGCGTCGCAACGAGCTCGTAGGTGACGAGTGTGCTGTCGTTCGCCGCGTTCCTGCCGGTCATCTTCCATGTGCCCGCGACGTCGGCGAGGCGAATGGGTGCGGACTGCGTGGACTGCGCGGTGGCCGCGGCAGCGGGCGTGGAGTCAGCGGGTTTGTTCCCCGCGTTGGCGCATCCAACGAGGGCGGCGACGGCGAGCAGGACGGCGGGGTGGCGCATGGATCGCTCCGCGATGGGGTGAGGACGCGCTGAGAGGATCTCCGCGCGGATGCCGGCGCGCACGAACATACGGCGCAATGGTCCACGGGCACAAACCGCCGGACCGCGGCTCGTGCGCTTGCAATTGATAGAATGGCATTCTATACTTGATAGAGCAGGATTCTATTCTTGCGAGGGTCGGTGGTCTATCGGACGACCGCACGAACGACGGCAACGCGCGCGCAATCGCAGGCGAAGATCCTGCGCGCCGCCGCCAAGCTCTTCGCCACACAGGGCTACGACGCCACCACGATGCAAGACATCGTGACCGCGGCCGGGAGCTCGATCGGGAACGCGTACTTTTATTTTGGCAGCAAAGAGGGACTGCTGCGATCGCTCGTTGAGTCGTCGTCCACCGCGATGTTCGACGAGGCCGAGCAGCGCACGCAGCACCTGGCGGATGGCGTCGAACGGATCGGCGCCATCATCGCCTTCAACACCATGAACTTCTTGATCACCCATCGAGGCATGCTCCGCATCGTCACCGTCGATTCACGGCTCAGCGTCATCCAGGGATTGGGCGACCTCGCCATTCAACGTTGGCAGCCCCGGCTCGCCGCAGCCTTGCCGGATCGTCCGGCCAAGGAGCTGCCGGCGATCGCGGCCGCGATCTGGGGCGTCGATCGTTCGCTCGTCGAGCGCATCGGTCGCGGCGTCATCACCATGCCGACGCGCGACGCCGTCGGGTTCATGGTCCGGTGGACGATGCGCGCGCTCGGCATTAGCGCGGCGCGCACCGAGCGCATCGTCGCGTCGTCGTGGAAGCTCGCGTCTCGCCACATTCGCGCCGAAGGCAGCGCGTCATGGTGATTGCAACTCCGCAGTCGTTCATTGAGTGGTTCGCGGCGCCGCAGCTCGAGTCGGCGGCGTCCACGCGGCGCGCGCGATCCCTCTGGATGATTGCCTGGACGTTCTTCGGGCTCGTCGCCGTGATGCTGGCGGCGGCGATCGTCGCGACTCCGGCGACCCTCGAGCGTCGCGGCATCTCCATTCTCATGGTCGGCGTTCTCGTGCTCGTGTTGCACGGCCTGAACCGACGCGGTCGGACGGCGATCGGGAGCTGGGTGTTCGTTCTGGGGCTCACGGCGATCGTCACACAGCGGGCGTGGTACACCGGCGGCATTCACGCGCCGGTTGCGCTGTTCTACATGATGTTCGTGCTCATCGCCGCCGGGCTGCTCGGCATCCGCGGAACCGTGGTCGTCGCCTTGGCCTGCATCACGAGCGCGACGCTCCTCACCGGCGGCGAGCTCGCGGGATGGCTCCCGCCTGCCGCTCGCGGCGGCTCAACGGCGGCCGCGTTCGTCGCGATCGCGCTGAGTCTCGCCGTCACGGTATTGTGCCTCACCCTGCTGCTCCGGGATGCGGAACAGCTCGCGGCAGAAGACCTGGTGCACATGTTCGTTCACGACATGCGGTCGCCGCTCACGGTGGTGATGGCCCGATTGACGATGCTCCGCGCCGACGTCGTCGATTCGACCGAGTCGCTCGGGCACGCGGAAGCCGCGATGGCCGAAGCGATGCGGCTCAATCGGATGGCGAACAGTCTGCTCGACATCACGCGATTACAGAACGCTCATCTGCGGATCCATCGCAGCCCGACCGACCTCGCGCAGCTCGCGCGCGACGTCGTCCGGCGCATGGGCGCCATGGACCCGTCGCGCCGCATCGAGGTCGACGCCGGCGCGCCGGTCGTGTGCGAGTGCGACCAGGAGCTTCTGCGCCGCATCATCGAGAATCTCGTCAGCAACGCGCTCAAGCACACGCCGGGCGGCGGTCACATCATCGTCCGCGTGATCTCGGGCGAGGGGTCGGTCCGGCTCTCCGTGCACGATGAGGGACCCGGAATAGCGAAGGACGCGCGCGCGGGCGCCTTCGCGCGATACTCCGCGCGTGGCACGCGTGCGCGCAGCGGGCACCACTCGGCGGGCCTCGGCCTCGCGTTCTGCAAACTCGCGGTGGCGGAACACGGCGGCCGCATCTGGATCGAAGATGCCGAGCCGCACGGCAGCGTGTTCATCGTCGAGCTGCCGGCGCACGCGTAACGCGCGTCAGTGCGGGAGGTGCTTCGCGGACTGCTCCCGCGTCGGCGTGCGGGGCGCGCTATCGCTCGCGCGTCCAGAGCAGCAGCGCACCGCAGCGCGCCGACGTGTGGTTGAATTCCTCTGGCAGCGACACGCCGTCCGGATACCATTCCACGCCGGCGAGCGCTTCGACGTTGAAATTAGAGAGATTGAACGGCAGGTTGTCGACCGAGGTGTTCGAGCGCAGGCCGCGAGCCGGCAGGTCGGGGGAGAGCGGCACACCGTCGAGGTAGACCTGCGGGGGCCCCCCGTTGGTGCACCGTCCCGATTGCATGAGGTGCATCGCCGACGCGCTGCCCGCCTTGGTAGTGAGGTTCGGCATCCGCGACGCGAGGACGTCGGCGAGCAGCCGCCCTTCGCTGGCGCGCAGCACGCTGTCGTCAACGAAATAGCCCCACCCGCTCTTTCGACGTTCCTCGAACCCTCGCAATGCAGGCGAGATGTAGCGCGACTGTGCCTTGCTCACCACGGGCGAGAGCTCCGTGACCCGGTGCAGCGTGAGCGTGAGGGGCACTGTGTCGGCGGGTGAGATCGCGACGGCGAGCGTCTGCGCTTCGTAGCCGATCTTCTGCACGCGCACCAGGCTGCCGCCATCGGGGAGAAAGAGCAGCGCCACGGTTCCCGTGCGCGTGGTGAGCGCCGAGGTGCCATTGAGGAGATCCGTGACGCGGACGCTGTCGATCGGATTGCCGGAGGCGTTGTCGAAGACGCCGAGAATGCGTGCGCGGTACGGCGCGAGGCGAGTGGGTGCGGCGGCAGGCGCCTGGGCCGCGGCGATCGTCGCGGCGAGGGCGAGGAGCGGCAATGCCGTCCAATCGATGTGCCACCGACGCTGATAAGTATTCATTTATATCAGTTCCTCAACAGGCGTCACGGCCGTGCCGCGGCCGGCCGTCGGGTGAGCAGCGCGGCAAGCGGTGCCATCATCGGCCGGACCGCGGCATCGGCATTCCGCCAGAGCGCCACCGTCCGCAGGTAGTCGATATGCGCCTGCGCCGTATCGCCGATGGCCAGCAGAAGGCGCGCGCGCTTCCATGGTGCGCTGCTCGGGAGCCACGGCATCGAAGGAGTTCAGCCACTGCATCGCTTCAGTGATACGTCCCTCCGTCTCGAGCGCTATCGCGTGCCAGTAGCGCTCGACGGGCATGAGCGGCAACCAGAGCGGCGTGATCAGCCGAACATCGAGATTGCGATCGACGGTGTTCCACTGCCCGGCGCGGAACGCCAGGGCAGCTCGGGCGGCGGCCAGCAGGACACGCGCGGAATCGGCGCGCGGTGATGCCTCGCGCTGCACGCGCTCGAGCTCGGACGTATCGCGGAGATGGCCCTCCGCCACATCGAGGAACCCATCGACCATCGCTGGAAGTTCGCCGTAGCGGGCCTCCGCGACGTCGCGCAGATCGGGCGCGGCGTATTCGCTCACCGAGGGTTCGACCTGCATGGTGTCGCCCGCGGCTGGCGGTGGAAGCGCGGGCAGCTCTCCCACGGGGAAATCCGGGAGCCGCCGGAGAAGCCGGCGGCGTTCGCGTGCATACACCGCCGCACGAGCTGGAGCAGAGAAAGATCCGGCCATTTGAAATTCGTGGTCGGCGTCGCTGTAGCGGCCGCGCCCAATCGCGAGGACGCCCAGTTCCGTATGCTTCATGATACGCCCGTGCCGACAGATTGAGCGATACCGACGCGTTCATGAGGAGTTGCCGCGCGGCGGGGTCGATTCGTCCGCGCGTCAATAGCCACCGCCCCGGCGCGTGCGCATTGCACGACACTCGCTCTGTCGGCGCGTAGCGCCACCGTTGAATTTCCCGCGGGCGCTCAACGCGGCGGCGGATCGCCGCCGAGCTCTCGGCCACGGCGTTCGCATCGAGCGCGTCGAGCGGCACCGGCGTGAGCACGTGCATGTCGATCCGATCCGCCAGCGGCCCCGACAACCGCGCGCGGTATTTAGTAATCTCTGATTCCGAGCAGACGAATGAAGGAGGTGCTCGAAGGGATCGATAAAGACGCCCGCTTGGACGAAGCGGCGTACACAGATCGTATCTCTCGGTTCGCATTCTCAGAAGGAGTCCCTCATTCAGCTCTTGCTGGCTTGCCCGACGCCGGTCACGCGCCAGCCAGCCTCTGTTCGAGTTAGCAGGTACTGCTGCGCGCCCGTGGCCGCAACGCCATTCGGGCGATTCTTATACGGCTCTCGAATAGCGTGGTCGACGAAGATCGACGCCCTTGTGCCCGTAATCGACGGTGCATGCATCGCGATGACTTCGTCCACATCTGGCAGCGTGCATGAGGCTCCGCAGTCGAACACTTCTTCGTACTGCCCTTGCCCGAGCCCGAGTTGACCCGCCAACACGGGCGCCCGCGGGTCGACCGCGACGACCGCATTTCGCCGGGGCAGCAGCTCACGCCGATCATCAATGACCGAATGCGGCTTAAGCGTGGGTTGCATATAGCGGAGCACCGCCAACTCAATTTCGAGTGTATCGTCTCGCGTCGTCGCCGGTCGCTGCGCGCGCGCTGTGGAAAAAAGCGCAAGACCGGTGCTCAATAACGCGGTGAATACGTAACGAGTGTTCATTTTTCTTGGACTCAATGATTGCGACTGATACTGAAGCGATCCAACCCATTGGTTATGCTGCCAACCCTGCGCGTCCCATAACCGTCTCTTATGAGTACGGCTTTTGATCGGGCCCGCATGCATTCGCCACCGAGTCGGCTTGCTCTTCCGTGAAGGCATGGTTGTACGAGTGTGCCGCCTCGTGCCGCAGAACCCAATGCAGAAACGAATCCGGCGCGAGGGAATCGAGATGCATCCGCTCGTGCAGGCCATCAAGGGTTGTGCTGAAGTAAAAGTGCGCATCCGCGACCTGGCCCACGTTTGTAGCCGGATTCCATGGAAAGCCGCCGTACATGTTGATGTTGCCGTGGAGCCACATCAGGTTGAGGTAGCTCGCCATCCAAGTACAGGTTGCGTCCATTATACCCGCTTCGATCGTTTGGTATTGATGTCCAGCGGGTGCGATGAGCGGACAATGTGTACTGTCCATGTTGACGCACGGCACGGTATCGACGGCTCCGGTATCCGATACAGCCGCACGAAGGGGCGGATCGAATCCGCGCGGCGCCGTGGGGCCGCGCTTGTCGCAGGCCGCGATCAGAACGACAGCCGCGGACAGCAGCACGAGAGACAGCGCGCGCGTTGCTTCACTTCCTTTGCCCGTGATCATATCGGGGGCCAAGCCTCGGCGTATCGCATGTCGCATTACCTAGCATGAGCGATTGAAATCGTATAGCCACGAGCCCGCGTCAGGCGGACTGCACCAAGCAGCTCGAGCGGCACGCGCGCCCATCGACGCACGCCGCATTCTGGCGTGAGGCAATCATTTCGCTCGAACCCGCATCGTCGCAAGGTTTGGTTCGTAATCCTTATATGATTAGAGCACTCTAATCTAACGTCGACTAGCGTCGTCTAATCTAAGAACTTGCCACAGGCATCTTAGAGAATACTTCTGGCCTCTTGTAACCCAACTGCTTGCTCGATGAGCGGGCTCATCGGCGCTATTGCAGGATTCTCCGGACCTCGCTGCTCGCAGCAGACGTCCCGTTGCGTGCGGGGCCTACTGGGCCTCAGGCTAGAGGCCGGTACCATTTGCCCGAGGCTCCGATCCATGCGTGCTATCGTGCCCGATATCGCAAGGCCTCGGCGAGGTGCGCATCCACGACCGATTCGCTCCGCTCGAGATCCGCGATCGTCCGCGCGACGCGCAGCACGCGATGATACGCACGCGCCGAGAGCTGTAGCGCCTCCGATGCCTCCATGAGCAGTCGCCGCGCCTCCGGCTCCACTCGGCCGCGCGCAAGCAGCCACCGCCCGGATACGTGCGCGTTGCACTCGACCCGCTCGAGCGATTCATAGCGCCGCCGCTGCAGCGCGCGCGCCGCGTCTACCCTCGTGCGAATCGCCTCCGACGCCTCGGCGGCGACGTTCGCATCAAGTGCGTCGAGCGACACCGGCGTAAGCATGACGTGCATGTCGATGCGGTCCGCCATCGGCCCCGACAGTCGCGAGCGGTATTTGGTAATCTCTGATTCCGAGCAGACACACGGTCTTGAGGGGTGCCCCAGAAAGGAACATGGACACGGATTCATCGCCGCCACGAGCGAGAACCGCGCCGGGAACGCCACGCTGAGCGCCGCGCGCGCGATGACCACGCGGCCGTCCTCGAGCGGCTGCCGCAGCGACTCCAGCGCGCTCCGCGGAAACTCTAACAATTCATCGAGAAAGAGCACTCCATGATGGGCCAGACTCACCTCGCCCGGCCGCGGCACCCCGCCGCCGCCCACGAGTCCCGCGGACGAGATCGAGTGGTGCGGCGCGCGGAACGGGCGCACCGCGAGATATTCACCCGACGTCGGGAGCAGCCCGGCCACCGAGTGGATCGCCGTCACCTCGAGCGCTTCCTCTTCCGTGAGTGCGGGGAGGATCGACGGCATGCGCCGCGCGAGCATCGTCTTCCCCGCCCCGGGCGGCCCGATGAGCAAACACGCATGCGCCCCGGCCGCGGCGATCTCGAGCGCGCGCTTCGCGCTCTCCTGCCCCACGACGTCGGCGAAATCGGCACCTTCATCGTGTCCGGCGCCAGGCTCCCGACGTTGGGCGGTCGTGAGCGTGCCGCCGCGCACTCCCTCGACGAGCTCCTGCAGCGTCGCCGGCGCCACCAGGCGTAACGTCCCCACGAGCCCCGCTTCGTTCACGTTCGCCGGCGGCACGACGAGCGTGCTCGCGCCGTCCCGTCTCGCCACATGCCGCGCGACAGACAGCGCGCCGCGCACGCCGCGCACCGCGCCATCCAGACCGAGCTCGCCGAGGAAGGTGAAGTGCTCGACGGCGGCGGCGTCGAGCACGCCCAGGGCGACGAGGAGGCCGACGGCGATCGGGACGTCGAACCCGGTGCCGGTCTTCCGCGTGTCGCCAGGCGAGAGCGACACGGTCACGCGCCGCGGCGGCACCACGTAGCCGGAGTTCGCGAGCGCCGCCGAGACGCGTTCGCGGCTCTCCTTCACTTCGCCGGACGGCAGGCCGACGATGGTCCAGTGCGGCAGTCCCTGCGCGACATCGACTTCGACGCACACGTCGTAGGCGTCGATCCCGAGCACGGCGGCGGAGCGGATGGCGGCAAGCATGGGCGGATAGTGCGGACACACGCCCCGTAACACCGCACCACGCGATTGCGCGTGTCATCGGATCGCTTCACCGCGACCCGACCACTACTCGATCAACGCCTCGGGCTGTCCGGCGCGAGCGTAACAAGCCGAGCAACACGCCGCCGGTGAGCACGACCGGCAAACTGACGTTGGTCCAGAAGGCGGACCAACGTCACGAGACTTTGGTGGGGTGAGATCGTGCTTCCGGTCTCTGCCGCGGGCTGGTAAAGCGCGCTCGGCCCCGTCATCGCAGGTCAGCACGCGTTGTGGGACGCACGACTATGCTTGGAACCTGACAATGTGCGAACCTTGAGCGTTCGATTCGTTCGTTCGGCGAACAGCGGAATGTTCGGTCGCAAGCGAACAATTCGGGGAACACCGAACGATCACGCCGGCGAATGAAGGCCTGATTGGGCGGTATCATGTTGACATCCTAGACTGACGTGCGCGTTGAACGGGACGTGCGGTTCCGCCTTTCAGGCGGAACCGCCTGAAGGCTGACGGCCTCGTGGCTTTCCGTCGAGCGTGGCAACTACGGAACGTCGAGTTCGCCTGCGTCTACCCGCATCTCAACTCCGTTCGGCGCCACACGTATGCTGGCGTAGTAATGTCCTGCGGGTACTCCGGCCGCGTGCAGGGAGCCGTACGGTATTGAGCTCTTAAGCTCTGCCGTCTGTCCCGGCTGCAGGCTGACATTCGTGTCAAATAGCGGGCACCCCGGATGTTGGTCCGCAAGGTCAAAAACCAAACGTGTCCGAGATCCTGAACCATAGAGCTCTAGAAACCCCCAACAACCCGTGTATTCGACGGTCTCTGCGGCGGTACCTGAATTACGGACCAGAAGAGAGTAGCTAAACCCAGGTGCCGGCGCTGAAATCGAGTCCGTGCTTGCGCTAAGTGCGTACATCCCGGAAATGTCGGTGCTCGTGGGTGGCGTTTTCGACCCAGTGGAAGTCGGTTCATGGGGCACCTGACATGCAAGAACGAGCAGAGCTAGGGCTGGACTTGCGACCGTGAACATAGCCTTCCGCCAAATGAGCAACGAATCTCTTGAACCCACCATGCGTCCCTCCTCCCACGAATCGACTGCTCAGCGTTACGGCAGTGCATCATGCGGCTGCTGAGGCCCCCCGTATTTCGCGGAGCCGCGTGGGACAGCTATAGACTCTAATGTGTGTATATATAATACCATGGTGTCATTTCCTGGCGAACATTGTAGAGGTTTGAGTACAGGAAATGAGTGTAGTGCCTGCCATCCCCGGTACCGACGAGGGTGCCAGTACCTGCCCAGACGATCCCATCAAATGTGACAGTCGGGTCTCCGCCCGTACCATTGTAGTCCCACCAATAGACCGGACTTCCGCTGTCTCCCTTGTAAACTGCCGCAGCGACCTCGACAGACTGAACGATGATGGTGTTGTCGAAGTCGCTTTGAACATCTTCCGAAGCATTCACGATCTGGCCATACGTCGTGCCGGTATGCGCACTGGACCTGACCCGGTTTGATGGACACCTCACGCGCCCCAAATTGAGGGCGGAGGTGTTCAATGGCAGCACGACGGAAGCATTCCGAGGTCGAGTCAATCAAGCCCGCGCGGCGTGAGCGTCGTGCGTTCACCGACGAGTTC
>JAICWO010000021.1 GCA_025934775.1 Gemmatimonadaceae bacterium
CGCCGGCGGCGGGATCAGCAGTTTCAACTTCTGCCAGAGCGGCTCGGGAATCGTACTGAAGCGCTTGTCCATGCGCCGGTCGATCCGCATACTCAACGCCAAGCCATCCCACATTCAGCAAATTTTGAGACCGGTTCTTAGCTCAAGGCGTTAGCCAGACAGTCATCGTTTCTCCCCACGACGATGCCGAGACTCCTCATTCGTGCGACATCGCGGTTCATCAGTGACTTCGACCGCGCGCAGCCACTACTGCGTGCCTGCGCGGCCGGCGCCCTCGGCGACCTTCAACGCGCTTTTCAGTCACGACCAGACCTCGCGCTAAGGCGGTATAACACCGTCAAAGGTCTTCAGCCGACAGTTCTCGAAATCGACGTGGCGGGCGGCGAGCGGATGTTCGCTCACTGGCGTGAGGGACAGCTCTTCCTGTTGGGCCTGGGAAAGCACGAATCGACTAAGCACTATCAGCAGACGGGACGCGTGGACATTGAGATTCAGCGCTGCAAGCCGCTTCCCCATTCACTAGCCCGGCTTACCAGTGCTCCGTTCTTCACGTTCGATCTTGAGCATGATTGGAAGGACTTCGGTAGCGAGGCCGACGCGTCGTGGCTTGCGTACCTGGACAAACAGCAGGCTAACGCGGTCACTCGCATTGTTGCGCGAGCAAAGGGACTGGCACTCAAGGACTGGTATTTCCCCGTCGTCGGCGGGGGTCCCGGCACCGGAAAGACGTCGGTTCTCCTGTCTCTTTTCGAGCGGGCGTGGGAATGCGACTTGGTGCCTCAAGTCATCGTTGAAGACCAAGTCTTGGAGTACGTCAACTCGGCCGTCGGCATCGATCTCGCGCCTTATCGCGTTTCGACGTTCACGGCCGAGGCTCAGTCGCAAGGCGGTATCCTCTTGGTTGACGATCCCCGATCGCTGACCGAAATCCAGCAGGTGAGATGGCTTGCGCAATCACGAGTGTTCCGGGCGGTCGTCGTCGCCGTAGATCCGCTTCAGCTGTTCGGTGACGTCGCGGATGATCCCTTTCGACAGCTGACCGCCGGGAAGGGAGCCGAGTTCATCCCCCTGAGTTCCTGCTACCGGCAGAAGAGTGCAGTTGGCCAGGCCACCAAACGCGCGCTCGAAGCGATTGCTGCGTCGAGCCCGTATCTCGCCCACGAAAAGAAGCAGTGGTTCGCGGAATCGCGACGGGAGATAACCTCGCTCGCCAATGCACTGGAGTTTCCGAATTCTGGGGGGCGTTTCAAGGTTCTCAACGCGCCGTCCCCCTCCGAGGTCCGAGCAGAAGTCGACCGGCTGGTTCGAGCCCGCGGCCTGTGGACGCACTGGAATCCATTCCTGATCGCGTTCGACGATTCTCTCGAGCAGATCCCAACTCCTTGGATGAAGGAGCTGAAACGACTGTCCCGCCGCACCGAGCTTCCCCTCAGCCGCTCCACTGCGGTAAAAGGGGTTGAGTTTCAACACGGCATCATAATCCTTGGTGAGTCGCTTTTTCTCCAGCTTGAAAATGGTTTCGAGGGTGCGACGCGGCGCGGTTACGAGGCCCGTCAGCTCATGAGAATCCCCATGTCACGCGCGAAGGATACGGTCACCGTCTTGGTTCACCCGCGTGCTGGCTAACGATGCAATGAAGCTGACGGGCGAGCTGCGGAAGCGCGCGCGCATTCGCGCGCGCGATCGGTTTGAATCGCCCGCAGCTTATCGCGGGCGTTAGACAACATCCCAATCTCTATGCGCACACAGCTCGCGGATCAATTCCTTGGCGCATTTGCGCAGCGTATCGCGTCGATTGGCGCTGGAGTGCTGCGCACGGCCTGGCACTCGCAACATGAACGGACGGCGCTATACACCGGTATTCTGCGCGACGTGGCGGGCGATATGGAGCTGACGCTGGAGGAACAACTTCTCATCGTCGATTACGCTCTCGTCGACGCGACGACCAACGTCCCTCGCGTCTTCATTGAGTCCGAGAACATCGCGTTTTCAGCGATGCAGGAAGTTCGGAAGCTCTGCTGTTTGGCCGCACCGTTAAAGGTGCTACTCTCAGTATGTGAGTGGGATGAATCGCCTGGCGTATGGCCGAATGGATCGGTGCGGCGGCGCGTGTTGCCCACGCGCGACGAGTTCGCCGAGGCGCTGCGGGTGATGACGTATTCGCCGCCGTCGTCCACACGGGTGCCGCTGCTGATTCATCGCGCGTACGAGGGTGACTACGACTCCTTCGCAAACTTTGCCGTGGCCTCGAACCGCGCGATTCGGCGCAGCCTGCGCTTCGGCTTTCTGCTCGCCATCACCTGTACGGAGGACGTGTCGCGCATCGATCCGGCGGCGATCGCGCGAGAGACCGCGCACACGTACCTCGGCGCGAGCCGCGTGCGCGAGCAGATCGCGGCGTGTGACGGCTGGCCGCGAGGCGCGTTGGCGGCCAATTACGGCGACCCGGTGCGGTCGAGTGTCCCCGTATTCCTGCTCTCGGGCACCGTCGATCCCGTCGCCGGCGTGGCGTTCACCGCCCAGGCGGCGCGGTACCTCTCGAACAGCATACACGTCATCGCACCGGGCGGCCACGTGCCATTCGGACCATGTATCGACTTGATGGAGCAGCAGTTCCTCGAGACAGCCCGTGCGTCCGCCGTCGACACGAGCTGCGTCGCCGCAATGCGATTGCCCTCGTTCGTGACGCGCTGATCGCTTACCGGGAGGCGGAGTCGAGCGCGAGCAATCCTTGTAGGGTGGATTCCGGCGCGAGGAAAGCCGAGCCGTGGCGAATGCCGCGCGGCGCGTGCAGTGAATCGGTGAACGGCTCCCAGTGCACGAAGTCCTTGGTGCGCACCGCGCCGTACCGCCCGCGCGTGTACTGATCGTAGTAGACGTACCAATACCCGCCGGTGTGCAGCACCGACGGACCTTCCGTGTCCTTCGAGGTGAACGACGGCGACGCCGGTCCATACGGGCCCGTGGCGTGCTTGCTCGCCGCGACGCGAATGTTGCGCGCCGGCGGATAGAAGGTTTCGTCTTTCATGACGAGGTAGTACGTGTCACCGGCTTTGGTGATGGTCCCGTCGATTGCGCAGAAGCCGCCGTCGTAGAGCAGCTTCGTCGGCGCGTACGTCTTGAAGTCCTTCGTCGTCACGTAGTACAACCGATGGTCGGCGCGGCCGCGCGACGTTTTCTGCGCCAGCGAGTCGGTGGCCGGGAATCTTCCCGGAATCGCTGACGCAAAGACAATCACGTACTGCCGCGTCGCGTCGTCGTAAAAGAGGTCCGGCGCCCAGGCGTTGAGCGCGGTTGGCTCGTGCCCCATCACGGGAACGCGCTGCTGTTGCGACCAGTGAATGAGATCGCGCGAATGCGCGACGCCGATCGCGTGGTCGGTCCACGCGACGGTCCAGACGAGGTGAAACACGCCGTCCGGCCCGCGAAGGATGCTCGGATCGCGCATCAGCGCCGCCGTCGTGTTCCACTCCTGCCAGCCGATGCCGGCGCCAGTGACCGCCGGCTTGATGACCGACCTCCCTCCGTTCAGCGGAAGCCAGGTGATTCCGTCGCGGCTGTAGGCGAGATGAACGCCATCTTCGCCGTTGCGAGTGAAGTAGGAAAAGAGGTATGCGGGTTGGTCGGGCGAGGGAGTCGGGCGCGGGTGGGCGCACGCTGTCGCGAGCGATACGAGTATCGCGACGCAGCAGGCGAGGTTCCTCGCGATACTCGAAATGACAGCCCTCACGCGCGCACCTCGGCGGCGATGCGGCGGAGCTCGGGGAGGATCTGTCCGATATTCACAGAATCAGAATCAGGATGTCCCATGGCGAAGTAGAGCGACTTGTACATGGGATAGAGCCGCTCGTAGGTCGCGTGCTGCGCGGCGTCGGGCTGGATCACGCGAAATGGTGGGCAGAGCGCGCGCTGGCCATCCTCGATCGTGGGAAAGACGCCGGCCGCCACGAACGCCATGATCGACGAGCCGAGGCTCGTGATCGGCTTCTCGGGAACGAGCACCGGCACGCCAAGCACGTTCGCGTAGACGCGATTGAGCACTTCGTTCTTCTGAGGAATGCCGCCGGCGTTGATCACTCGGCGAATCGGCACCCCATGCTCGGCCATGCGCTCGAGGACGATGCGCGTGTGGAGCGCGGTTCCCTCGATCGCCGCGAAGAGTTCGTCGCGCGCATCGTGGTTGAGATTCCAGCCGAGCGTGACGCCGCCGAGGCTCGGGTTCACGAGCACCGTGCGGTCGCCGTTGTCCCAGGTGAGACGCAGCAGACCAGTTTGCCCCGCGCGATACTCGTCGAGTCCGAGCGACAGATCGGCGACGGTCGCCTTCGCGCGCCGGGCGATCGCCTCGAAGATGTCGCCCACCGCGCAAAGGCCCGCCTCGACTCCGACGTAGTCCGGGTGCACCGATCCGCGCACCACGCCGCACACGCCCGGCACACACTCGGCGTCTTTCGCGATGGCGATGATGCACGTGCTCGTCCCGACCACGTTCACGACGTCGCCTTCGGTGATGCCAGCGCCGATGGCGTCCCAATGCGCGTCGAATGCGCCCACGGGAATCGGGATGCCCTCACGCATTCCGAGCCGATCCGCCCAGGTCTTGCACAAGCCGCCGGCAATCTCACGGGACGTGCCGAACCGGCCGTTCAACTTCTCTCGCGCGCCGGCGAGCAGCGGATCGACGTCTTTAAAGAACTCTGTAGTCGGATATCCGCCGAGCGACTCGTTCCACATCCACTTGTGGCCCATCGCGCAGGCAGAGCGTGGAACCCGCGCCGGATCGGTGACGCCGCACAGAACGGCGGCGACCATGTCGCAATGCTCGAGCGCCGTCGCGAAGCGCTCGCGCTTATCGGGATTGTTGCGGAGCCAGTGGAGCAGCTTGGCCCAGCCCCACTCCGACGAATAGACGCCGCCGCAGTAGTCGATCCACGGGAGCTGTTGCCGACGCGCAGCCTCCGTGATGGCCGCGGCCTCAGCCTTGGAGCGGTGATCCGCCCAGAGATAGTAGTCATCGAGCGGCTCGAGCTTCTCATCGACCGGGATCACGGTCGATCCGGTCGTGTCGAGCGCGATCGAGACGAGCTCACGCCCGTCGACGTTCGCGTCGCGCAGCGCGAGCCGGGTGGCGGCGACGAGCGCGTCCATGTGCGCGGCATGCGACTGCGTGGCGAAATCGGGATCGCGCCGATCGCGCAGCACTGGATACTCCGCGACGCCCGCGCCGAGTGTGCCGCGCTCGCTGTCGACGATCGCGACGCGAACGCTCTGCGTGCCGAAGTCTACGCCGGCGGCAACGGGCATTGGTTACGCGTGCCGGTGGACGTCCCAGCCGAGATAGCGCGTCGTCGCTTCGTGCACCGCGTCGGCGACGTTGGCCATCGTGCCTGCCACGTGATGCTCGAAGCCGTTCGTGCAGATGTGGCGCAGCAATACTTGAAGGTTGGGGATCTCGACCACGCCCGCGCCGCCGAAGGTCGTGAGCGGGTCGTCGGTGAAGCGGCCTTCGCCCACGTAGCCGCGCATTTTCCCGGTGCGATCGTCGGTCGAGAAGCGCGCGAAGCTCATGGGGCTCGGGCGCACCTTGCCGGTGACGGTGCCGTACGTGTTCTCGCGTCCAACCGTACCGGCGATGATCGCCTGGTAGTCCATCTTTGCCTGGTCGAAGAAATCCTTGGGCAGGTTGCTGCAGTGGAAGCAGACTGCCTTGTTCGGATCCTCGCCGTAATTGTTGTTCCAATCGAGCAGCGCGCTCGGGCTCTGCGACGCGAGCGTGAGCGCGTACATGCTGATCGTGCCGCACACGTCCACCTCGCACGCACTCGGCATGTTCGCGTTGCTCATCATGCTCATGAGCGTGCACGGGACGACGCCGAAGAATTCCTCGAGCGATGTCCAGCACTGCACCGCGCTGACCGTGACGTCGGCTTCCTTCATCCACTGATCGATCACGAAGCCAAGCTTCGCCATCTTGATCAACGCGTCGATCGGAATGCCTTCCGTCTCGACGTACTCCTGCATCTCGTCGAGCTTGCGCTCCACGTGCGGCTCCGAGTCGGCGAGCCGATTCACGCGGCCAAGGATCTCGGAAAGATCGATGGGCTCGACGGCGATGCCGGTGGCCTCGAGGATCTTCTCGCTGTAGCGCACCGTCTTGAATGCAGCCGGCCGTGCGCCGATCGCGCCGATGCGCGCCGTGCGGAGGCCGCGCGCGACGCGGCACGTCGCCACGAACCTCCGCAGATCGCTCCTAAAAGTTTCGGAGTCGGGCTGCTGGGTGTGCACGGTCGTGAGCGAGTACGGAATGCCGTACTGCGAGAGCACGTTGCAGACTGACATCTTTCCGCAGAACGCGTCGCGCCGGAAGTCGATGCCCATCTTCGCCGGGTCGTCGGCAGCGGCGTGGATCAAGACCGGCACGTTCAGCCCGGCCATGCGAAGCGTCTCGGCGACCGCGCGCTCGTCGCCGAAGTTCGGCAGCGTGACGACGACGCCGGCGATCTTGCCGGCGTGTTGGCGGAAGAGCGCAGCGCACGCCTTGGCTTCGTCGCGGCTCTCGACGGCACCGTGCGCCGAATCATCGGGGCCCAGCGCGATGGCGTCGATCCCCTCATCGGCGAACACGCGCAGCATGTCGTCACGTCCCGTCTTCGCGAGATGGCCGGGAAAGAAGCCTCGATTGCCGACGAGCAGCCCGAGCGTGACGCGCTCGACCGGCGTGTTGCGGCTCGCTTGGCGCGCGGCACGCTCGGCGCGCTTGGCCGTGAGCTTCCCGCCGGCATTCGATTCGAGTTGAACGCGCATGTGAACCTCACTCAAAATTCGTGTCGTGTACTAAGAATCAGCCTCAGGATGATATAAAGCGATGGGCTTTGGAAGAGCCTTGTGGTGCCCAAGGCCGCGAAACATTCTTCGACACATCCATCCTCACCAACAACGAAATCGGCCGAGGGCCATATGAGGCGTTCTGGCGTACTGGCAGGGGCATTGATGCTCGGCGGCGCGGCGCTGGCGGCGTGCAGCGGTTCGAAAGCCGCCAGCACCGACACGAGCAAAGCGACGGCGCAGGCGGGCGGCGTGAAAGCGTTCACGATCGCCATGATCGCGAAGAGCTCGACGAACCCCGTCTTCCTCTCTGGCCGCGCGGGCGCCGAAGCTGCCGCGCGCGAGCTCTCGAAGCAGTCGGGCGTCGCCGTGCGCATCGACTGGCTCACGCCGCCGTCCGAGGACGCGACGCTCCAGGCGCAGCGCATCGGCGAAGCGGTAAACTCCGGCGCCGACGCGATCCTGCTCTCGGCGAGCGACGCGGGCAAGCTGCTCGGCGCCGTGAACGACGCGGTGACGCGCGGCGTGCCGGTGATGACGTTCGACAGCGACGTCGCGGGATCCAAGCGATTTTCGTTCTACGGCGGCGACGACGAGCTCATGGGCACGCAGGTGATGGACGAGCTCGCGAAGCAAATGGGCGGCAAGGGGAAGATCGCCATCCTCGCGGGGAATCAGAACGCACCGAATCTTCAGAAGCGCGTGCAAGGCGTGAAGGACGAGGCGAAGAAGTATCCCGGCATAACGATCGTGAACACCTTCTACCACGCGGAGACGCCTCAAGACGCCGCGGCCGAGGTGATCCGCGCGCAGAACGCGTATCCGGAGATCCAGGGTTGGGCGATGATCGGCGGATGGGCGCTGTTCACGCCGGCGCTCGTCGGGACGATCGACCCGACCAAGGTGAAGATCGTCTCGGTCGACGCGATTCCGTCGGAGCTCGTCTATGTGGACAAGGGGATCGCGCCGGTGCTGCTCGCCCAGCCGACATACGACTGGGGATACGTTTCAGTGAAGACGATCTTCGATCATGTCTACTCGCACAAGGCCGTGCCGGAGCACGTGCAGATGAATCTGGTGCGCGTGTCGAAGGACAATCTCGGCCAGTGGGCGCGGCAGTTGAGAGATTGGGGATTCACGGATGTTGATCCGAAGTACGTGGCGATGAAATAGGCCGGGGGATTCGCTCATGACCCTTTGCTGACGCGGTACATCGCCACCGACCGCGGACCTACAGCCGCGGAGATCGTTCCATCAACCGTCGCGCTCTTGTGCGTCCACAGATCGCGCACGCCGTGACGGCCCGCGGCCAGCCCGAGCTCTTGCGGCGTCACCGCGATCGTCGCGGTCGCGGCTGAATCGCGGTTGAGCAGCACGACCGCGGCGTCGCCGTTCGACATCGGCTTCATCCAGACTTCCTGCTCGCCGTCGTCGCGGATCCTGTGGCCCTGCATGCCGCCCCAATCCTGATCGACGGCGATGACGTCGCGATTGGTGAGGATTGCGCGCGTCGAATCGTTCATCGAGCGGATGTCGTTGCCGGCGATGAGCGGCGCGTTGAGGAGCGACCAGAGGCTGAAGTGCGCGACGTACTCCGAATTCGTCATGCGGCCGTTGCCGACTTCGAGCATGTCGGGATCGTTCCAGGCGTTGGGGCCGGAGTACTTCTCGAGGCCGACCTGTTTGTCGAGAATACCGAGCATCGAGTCCCAGCGGTCGCGGATATCGCCGGTGGTGCGCCAGAGGTTCCCGCCGACGGAGCGTCCCCACTCCCAGGGCTTGTTGCGGCCCCACTCGC
This sequence comes from Gemmatimonadaceae bacterium, assembly GCA_025934775.1. Classification (GTDB taxonomy): domain Bacteria; phylum Gemmatimonadota; class Gemmatimonadetes; order Gemmatimonadales; family Gemmatimonadaceae; genus JAQBQB01. The sequence continues at coordinate 8,624 of JAICWO010000021.1, forward strand.
ACAAGCTGTAGACGATCGGGCGTCCCGCCGCCGCGAGCGCGTCGCCCATCGCCTTGTAGCGCTCGAGGGCGGGCCGGTTCTGGTTGTTACAGTTGTCATATTTGAGATAATCAATGCCCCACGACGCGAATGTCCTAGCGTCGGCGACCTCGTGATCGAGGCTGGCGGGGCGGCGCTGGCAGGTGCCCGTGCCGGCGGACGAGTAGATGCCGATCTCGAGGCCCTTGGAGTGCACGTAGTCGGCGAGCCACTTCATGCCGTGGGGGAACCGCTGCGGGTCGGTCGCCAGATTGCCGTCCGCATCGCGCTGCGGCGCTTCCCAGCAGTCGTCGATGTTCACATAGTGGTAGCCGGCGTCCTTCATTCCCGACGAGACGATCGCGTCCGCCGTCTCCTTGATCAGGTTCTCATCGATGCGGCAGCCGAACTTGTTCCAGCTGTTCCAGCCCATCGGCGGTGTAGGCGCGAGCCCGCCGCGCGCAACGGCGCTGGTGGGTGATCCAACCCGCATCGCGGTGCGGCAGCCCGCGAGTGTGATGAGGGCGGTGAGCATCCCGACGGCAACTGCGTTCACGCGCATGAGCGGCTTCTCCCGTGAAAAATCCATCGCCCCGTCCTGAGCGAGAGCGGTAGCGGCATATTCGTTCCGCGAATAGCGTATACCGCTGACTCGCTGAAATGGGAAGAGGACGCATGGCCGAACGGCCGCACCCCGATCGAGAGGGATCGCACCGCCGCTTCAATCCGCTGCTCGACGAATGGGTGCTCTGCTCGCCGCGGCGACTGGACCGGCCGTGGCAGGGGCGCGTCGAGGCGGTCGCGATGCCGGCCCAAGCGGCGTACGAGCCGGATTGCTACCTCTGTCCCGGCAACGCGCGCGCGCGCGGCCAGCGCAATCCGAGCTACGAGCACACCTTCGCGTTCGACAATGATTTTCCGGCGCTCGATCCCGTCGCGCACGAACAATCGCTGCGTGACGATCTGCTGCGGACGCAGCCCGAGAGCGGCCGATGTCGCGTCATCTGCTTCACCCCGCGGCACGATCTCTCGTTGTCACGCATGTCAGTGGCAGATGTCGCCCGGGTGGTCGACACATGGGCAGCGGAGTGCGACGCGCTCGCGTCGGCTGGGGCTGGCTACGTGCAACTATTCGAGAATCGCGGCGAGCTGATGGGGTGCAGCAACCCTCACCCGCACGCACAGATCTGGGCAACCGCGCACGTGCCGACCATGCCGGCGAAAAAGGCCGCGACCCAAGCGCGCTATTTCGACTCGCACGGCTCCGATCTGCTCGGTGATTATCTCGAGCGCGAGCTCGGCGAGCAATCGCGGATCGTGATCGCGAACGAGCATTGGGTGGTGCTCGTTCCCTTCTGGGCAGTCTGGCCATTTCAGACGATGGTTGTCCCGCGCCGCCGGGTCGGCGTACTGTCGCAGCTCGCGCGCGACGAGCGCGTGTCGCTCGCGGCCGCGCTCTGCGACATCACCTCGCGCTACGACAATCTCTTCGATTGCGAGTTTCCATATTCGATGGGGTGGTCCGCGGCGCCCGTGGGTGCGGAGGACGATCCATCGTGGCGGCTGCACTGCGAATTCCTGCCGCCGCTGCTCCGCTCCGCCACAGTCAGAAAATTCCTCGTTGGCTATGAGCTGATGGCGGAGCCACAACGCGATCTCACCGCCGAAGATGCCGCGGCGCGATTGCGTGCGACGTCGCCTCGCGCCGAATGACGCCGGTTTCAAACGAAGCGCTCCGGAGTCTCCTGCGCCGGCGCTTCCGCGAGCGGTTCGGGCACGAGCCGCGACTCAGCGTCGCGCCCGGCCGAGTGAACCTGATCGGCGAGCACACGGACTACAACGATGGATTCGTGCTGCCCATGGCGATCGATCGCGAGGTCATCGTGGCGTTTGGAGCTCGCGAGGAGCGCGGCATAGTCGCGCACGCTGTCGATTACGACGTCGAGCTGACCATCGCGACCGGCGGAACGGACGCGACCGCGCTGCCGCATTGGACGCGCTATGTCGTCGCGATCGCGAACGCCGTTCGTGAGCGAGACGAGGTCCCCGGAGCGGAGCTGGTCATCGCCGGAAACGTTCCCGTGGGTGCGGGACTTTCGTCGTCCGCGGCGCTCGGCGTCACGTTGGCGCGTGCGTTCTTCGAGCTTGGCCGCCTGGAGTGGCGCGCCGCCGACGCCGCGGCGCTCGTTCAGCGCGCGGAGCTCGACGGACTGGGGGTGCGCTGCGGGATCATGGATCCATTCGCGTCCGCGGCGTCGCGCGCCGGATGCGCGACGCTGCTCGACTGCCGGTCGCTCCGGACGGAGCTCGTGCCGCTGCCGGCGGAAGCAGCCGTGGTCGTGATGGACACAGGAACGCGGCGCGCGCTCGCCTCGAGCGAGTACAACGAACGGCGCACGGCGTGCGATCGTGCGGTGCGCGCGCTGCAGGTGGAGGGCAAACCTGTTGCCGCACTGCGCGATATATCGCTCGACGACCTCACGGCGGCGCGAGACGCGTTGGACGACGTCGCCTTGGCGCGGGCTCGACATGTGATAGAAGAGAATCAGCGCGTGCTCGAATTCGCGGCCGCGCTCCGCGAGCAGGATCTCGCCGTCGCCGGAATGCTGATGGACGCCTCGCACGCGAGCCTGCGCGACTTGTATCAGGTCTCGAGCCCGGAGCTCGATTTGATCTGCGAGATTGCCCGCGCCGAACCTGGCTGTTACGGGGCGCGTATGACGGGGGCCGGTTTCGGCGGCTGCGCCGTGGCTCTCGTCGATGCCGGGAGGGTAGCGGACTGGGCGCCCCGAGTGGAGAATCAGTATCGCGCGCGTTCGGGCAAGTCCGGCGCGCTGATGCACGTCCATCCAAGCGACGGCGCTCACGTCGTCGCGTGAGCGCACTCACCCCAGGAGAAGAAGTCATGCGGTACTCGCTCGCGATCGGGCTGGCGCTGTCGGCATTCACGTCCGCGCTCGCGCAGGGCACCCCAGCGGACTACGCGCGATCGGCGCAGCTCAACGCGCGATTCGAGGGACTCGCGCTCAACGTGCCGGACCACGCCACGTGGATCGCCAAGTCGAGCCAGTTCTGGTATCGGCGCACCGTGCGCGGCGGGCACGAGTTCATGCTCGTCGACGCCGCGACGAAAGAGAAGCGTCCCGCGTTCGACCATGAGAAGCTGGCGAAAGGCCTCGACGCCATCACCGACTCGAGCTACCGCGCGACCACGCTTCCGTTCACGGATTTCACGTTCAGCGACGACGAGCACTCGATACGATTCGTCGCGAACGCGTTCAACTGGCGCTGTTCCGTCGTCGACTACACATGCGCGAAGCTCGACTCCGCGGTCACGAACGGCCGCTTCGGCGCGCGCGGCCGCGGCCCGGCCGTGGACGACAGCGAATACGCGGTGCCCTACGAAGGACCGTGGGACGACATCGAAGCGCTCGGCGACGAGGCGCTCGCGCAGCGCGCCGCCCAGCAGCAGCGCGGCGGCCGGGCCGCCGAGCCGGAGAACGTGCGCCGCTCGCCAGACGGAATGAGAGAAGCATACATAGAGAACTTCAATGTCTACGTGAGGCCCGTCCATTCGCGCGCCGGTACGGAGCTCACGTACGACGGCTCCGAAGGCGGCGCGTATACACTGCAATCGATCGTGTGGTCGCCGGACTCGAAGAAGATCGCCGTGTACCGCGTCACGCCCGGGTACCGGCGGCTCGTGCGCTACGTCATCTCGTCGCCCGCCGATCAGCTCCAGCCGGAATACATGGAGCGCGTGTACGCGAAGCCGGGCGACGTGCTCGACGTGCGCGAGCCGGTGCTGGTGGACGTCGATGCGAAGCGCGCGACCCACATCGACTCGCAGGATTTTCCGAACGCGTATCAGATGACGGCGTTCGTGTGGCGCAAGGACAGTCATGCGTTCACCTTCGAGTACAACCAGCGCGGCCACCAGGTGTACCGCGTAATCGAGGTGAACGCGTCCACCGCCGCGCCGCGCGTCGTCATCGACGAAGAGTCGAAGACGTTCATCGACTACAGGCGCGCGAACGGCGGGCTCACCGATTCCGGCCGCGAGTTCCGGTACGACGTCGCCGACGGCAAAGAGATCATCTGGATGTCGGAGCGCGACGGCTGGAGCCATCTGTACCTGTACGACGGCGCGACCGGCAAAGTGAAAAACCAGATCACCAAGGGGCCGTGGGTCGTTCGCGCCGTGGAGCACGTCGACGAAGCAAAGCGACAGATCATCTTCGCGGCGAGCGGCATGGATCCCAAGATGGATCCGTACTTCACGCAGTACTACCGCATCAACTTCGACGGCACCGGCCTCACGCCGCTCACGAACGCGAACGGGACGCATTTCATCGCGTTCTCCGGCGACAGCACGTACTACCTCGATACGTGGTCGCGCGTCGATCTCGCGCCCGTGCTCACCGTTCGGCGCCTGAGCGACCAGAGCACGGTGATGGACGTCGAGCACGGCGATATCTCCGCGCTCTCGGCGGCCGGTTGGAAGCCGCCCGAGGTGTTCGTCGCGAAAGGCCGCGACGGTACGACGGACATCTGGGGCGTGATCTTCAAGCCGACGAATTTCGACTCGACGAAGAAGTACCCGGTCATCGAGAACATTTACGCCGGCCCGCAGGGCTCATTCGTTCCGAAATCGTTCAGCGTGACGAACGCGATGCGGAACCTCGCGGAGCTTGGGTTCGTCGTCGTGCAGATCGACGGGATGGGGACGGCGAATCGCTCGAAGGCATTCCACGACGTGGCCTGGCACGATCTGGCCGACGCCGGCTTCCCCGATCGCATCCTCTGGCACAAGGCGGTCGCGGCGAAGTACCCGTGGTACGACATCTCGCGCGTCGGGATCTACGGCACGTCCGCTGGCGGTCAGAATTCGCTCGGCGGCATGCTCTTCCACCCAGAGTTCTATAAAGCGGCCGTTTCAGCCGCCGGCTGCCACGACAACCGCATGGACAAGATCTGGTGGAACGAGCAGTGGATGGGCTGGCCGATTGGACCGCAGTACGCCGCCTCATCGAACACGGAGCACGTGGCGAACCTGCGCGGCGACCTGATGCTCATCGTCGGCGAGCTCGATACCAACGTCGATCCCTCGTCGACGATGCAGGTGGTGAATGCGCTCATTAAGGCGAACAAGCGGTTCGACCTGCTCGTGATCCCCGGGGCGGACCACACGGACGGCGGCCCGTACGGGCGCCTCAAGCGCGACGACTTCTTCGTGCATCACCTGCTCGGCGTCGAGCCGCCGGAGCGCAACGCGGCGACGGTGGTACAGGCGGGGCGGAACGGCGGGTAATTGTGAGATGGCTAATAGGAGATTGACAATGGATCGACGAAAGTTCGTGCAGCACTCGGCCGGCGTCGTCGGCGCCGCCGCGTTGGCGCGGCACGGGCGGAGTCTCGAAGCGGTCGTGCCGATCGCGGGGGCCGTCGCGCCGGTCGCGCGTATCACGGACCAAGAGCGGCTCGCGCGCATCGAGAAGGCGCGAAAGCTGATGACCGACAACGGCATCGGCGCGATGTTCCTCGAGGGGGGATCGAGTCTCCTCTATTACACCGGCGTGCATTGGGGGAATAGCGAGCGGCCGTTCGGCGCGGTGATTCCGGCGAAGGGCGATCTCGCGTGGATCGCGCCGGCGTTCGAGGAGATGCGCGCCCGCGAGCTGATCAAGTTCTCGAATGACGTCCGCGTCTGGCAGGAGGACGAGAGCCCGTACGCCCTGATCGCGCAGATCGTGCGCGATCGCGGCGCCGCGACGGGCAAGATCGGCTTCGAGGAGCGCGTTCGCTTCTTCATCTTCGACGGCGTGCGCCAGGAGCTTCCGCAGGCGACCTTCGTGAGCGCAACTCCCATCACCGCGGGCGGCCGGATCTACAAGTCGCCCGCCGAGATCGCGCTGCTGCAGCGCGCCAACGACATCACGCTCCAGGCGATCGCGCAGTCGCTCACGACGCTGCGCGAGGGGATGACGCAGCACGAGCTAGCGGCGAACGTTTCGGCCGCCACGCACAAGCTTGGCGCCGACGACGTGGACGATGCGCTCGTCATCTTCGGCAAATACACCGCGTTCCCCCACGGGAGCATCCAGCTGCAGCAGCTGCGCGAAGGCGACGTCGTGCTGATCGACGCCGGCTGCAAACTGGATGGATATACGTCGGACATCACGCGCACCACGGTGTTCGGGAAGCCGACGCAGCGGCAGCGCGACATCTGGGATCTCGAAAAGCGCGCGCAGGCGGCGGCGTTCAAGACGGCGCAGATCGGCGCGCCGTGCGAGTCGGTCGACGCGGCCGCTCGGAAGGTGATCACCGGCGCGGGATTCGGGCCTGGCTACAAAGTCCCCGGACTCCCGCACCGGACCGGCCATGGCATCGGGCTCGATGGCCACGAGTGGACGAATTTCGTCCTCGGCAACAAGACGCCGCTCGCACCGGGCATGTGCTTCAGCGACGAGCCCACGATCGCGATCTACGGCGAGTTCGGTATCCGCCTCGAGGACTGCCTGCACATCACGGAGAACGGGCCCAAGTTCTTCACCGGTCAGGCCGAGTCGATCGAGCACGTTGCGTAGGCGCACGTTGCGTAGGCGCCGAATCGGGCTGGATTGATATTGGAACGCGGACTGGGCGCGCCTGAGGCGCTCGGAGGAGGCGCGGATGACTGCCTTGCAGTGACGCGGTATCGTGCCTCCCCACCGGAGAAAAGAGTCCGCGCCTCGTCCGACTGCCGCAGCTCCGTCAAGTCGGCGTCCCCTTTTTAATCCAACTCGACTCACGGGTGCCAACCCACCCGCGCGTGAATCTTACGGCATCCCGCTCAATCGCACGTACGTCGAATCGATCCTCCGGACGTAGCCGAGCGTCTCCGAGTATCGCCAATGGTGCACGGTGGGCGCGACGCGCTCGACGTTCGGCCAGTCCGGCTGACCGAGCTTGGCGCGCGCGACGGCGGCCGCGCGTGTGATCGTGCCTTCGCCGGCGTTGTAGCTGGCGAACATGAACTGATGCCGCTCGTCGTCTGGGATCTGATCCTTCCAGAGATCCCACAAATAACGATCGTGCATGATGCCGGCGGCGATGTTCCACTCGGGTTGATCGATCGACCCGAAGTCCGGGCGATGCGACGCGATGTCATGATACGTCGACGGCATGAGCTGCATCACGCCGCGCGCGCCGACCCAGCTCTTTGCGCTCGCATTGAGCCCGCTCTCGGCGAATCCCTGCGCCTTGAAGTACTTCCAGTCGAACGCTGGTCCGAAGTACCGCTTCGCGTACTTTCGGAATGTCTGATCGTAGCGCGACGTCAGCTTCTTCGCGGCGCGCGCCTGTGCCGCGCCGTCGAGCGCGTCGCCGACTCTGCCGAGCGCCGAGTGCTGCGCGCGGACGGCGCCGGGAAGCGACAGCGCAGTTACCAGAACTAGTATGCTAGATCGCATATGGCACGAAGCGTCAGCCGATCGCGCGGCCGACGATCAGCGCGATCGAGACGAAGAGCGCCGCGATGAAGATCGCGACCGCGACGTTGCCGCGCTTGAGCTCCGCGGGAAAATCGACCTCCGGCGTGAGCCGGTCGATGATCCGATAGCTCACGTACATCAACACCACGCCGAGCGCGGCGTAGAGGAGATTGAGGGCGAGAATGGACAATTGCACGACGCCTCCGGCGGCGGGTCAGGTGTGTGCTACGGAGTATGACGTGTAGCGGGCTCGGCTGGTTTCGACTTCGCGGATTGGACGGAGTTGGAACGGCCGGGGCTGCGGAGAACAGCACGGATGCCGCGGATTCGTCGGAGAGGCGGGAACGGCGGTGACGGGTGAGTTTGCGAACACCTCCAGGATGGTTCGGCGATCAAGGCATCGCGACGGTATTCTCAACGCAGCATTCACCGCCGTTCCGTCGTTTCGCTCCCTGCGCGGACTCCGTGGAGTCGTCCGCAGCCGCAGTCGATCCGCGCCTACTCGTCGAGATCGAACAGCGGCCCGATCTCGACCGACAATTCCGCCGCATGCTCCTCTGCCCAGCGGCGAACGAGCGCCCGGTCCGCGTCCGTCGCCTGCATCCCTTCGCGTGAAAGCGTGTACGTCGCCGACCGCTCTCCGCCGCCGGTACACGCGAGCTCGTTCGGCGTGATGACGTCCGCGAGGAAATTCGCACGCAGGATCTCGAAACTGTCGCGCGCCGCACCGGTCCGCGGCTCCATGCGCACCAGAAATCCGAACCGCGGGCAGGCGGCGCTCATGCGACGCGCTCGAGCGGCTCGCGCCGCACCTCGCCGTCGAGCGTCTCGCCGCCGATCGTGACGTAGAGATGGCGATCCGTGACGGCGAGATCGAGTGCGGTGCGACGGTCGAGCCGCGCCACGAGTGCATCGATGAGCGCGCGATCGATCCCGTGGATCTCGACCGATTCGGCGCGGTGAATGCGCTCGCCGTCGAGCTGTCGGACCAACTGGACGGGATCGCGATACGTGTAGACCGCGACGCGCGGCGACGACTTGCTCGCCTTGTGCAGCCGCGCCGCATCGGGAGCACCGACCTCGATCCACGCCGTGATTGTTCCGGTCAGATCGCGCACGACGACCGCAGGCTCGTCCGGCTCGGAGAGTCCCTTGCCGAACGCGATCCCCTCTCGGTACTCGAGACAATACGCGAGCACGCGCGTGACGAGGTACTCCTCCGTCTCGGAGGGGTGCCGCGCGGCGCGGATCGCGAGCGATTCGTACACGCCGCGATCGACGTCCGAGAGTTGCACGTCGAAGTTGTAAACGGTCGAGGTCAGTGCCACGAGAATTTGCGAATCGGGTACCCGACTTGCTTGCAGCCGGTCGGCAGCGAGATCAGCATCGTACATCGAACGTAACCACGCATCGGAGCATGCGAGCTCAACGGCCGCGGTTGGAGGATCCTCATCATACTCGCTTGGTGCGCCGAGGTTCGCCAGCGTGCCGGTGAGCCAGGTCTTCCTGCTGTCACCGGCACGTTGCGATGGAGAACGCGCAAGAATGCTGCTCAACCCAAACGCTCGATTCGACCTCGCCGAGCGATTGCGTACCGATCGCGGAGCGCCGCTCGGCGAGGTGTTCAGCTTTCTGAGCGGCCTGTATTTTCGTGGCAAGCTCGCCTACGCGCACGCGTTCGGCCGGCGGCGCGGCGATGCGCCTCGAGCCTACGTGATCACCACCGACCGCGGGCTGATGCTGCCGGGCGCGCACGTGCGTCGCGAGGACCTGCTCGCCTTCTCGGGCGTGGACATTGCCGCGGGTGACGAGCGATATGTCGCGCCGCTGCACGCCGCCGCGGAGCGGCTGCACGCGGAGCTCACACCACGGTCTCGCGTGGTGCTGCTCGGAAGCATCGCGACCGGCAAGTACGTGGACACGCTCACGCGCGTCCTCGGCGAGCGACTGCTCTTTCCCGCCGAATTCGTCGGACGCGGCGACATGAGTCGCGGCGGTCTCCTGCTCCGATGCGTCCGCGAGCAGCGCGAGCTGGAATATCAGTCCGTGCTCGGCGCCGTGCGCCGCGGCAAGCGTCCACCCAAACTGGAGCCACGGCGATGAGTCCGCGCACCACACGCGAGATCATTCCCCGCGACGAGAACGAAGCCGAGATCCGAGCCGGCGGCCGCCGCGTGACGCTCACGAACTTGCAGAAGGTGTTCTGGACGGAGTCCGGAATCACCAAGGGCGACCTGCTCCGCTACTACGCGCGCATGGCCGACGCGCTGCTGCCGCACGTGCGCGATCGAGCGATGGTGATGAAGCGCTATCCCAACGGCGCCAAGGGAAAGTGCTTCTTCATGAAGCGCACGCCCGCGGGCACACCGGAGTGGGTGGAGACGTGCTCCATCGAACACGCATCGGGCAGCGTGATCGACTTTCCGATGGTGCAGGACCTCGCGTCGCTGCTCTGGTTGATCAACCTGGGATGCATCGATCTCAATCCGTGGTATTCCCGCTGCGACGACACCGACCGCCCCGACTTCCTGCACTTCGACCTCGACCCGGTGGTGGGCGCGACCTTCCCCAAAGTGCTCGAATCGGCGCTGGTGGTGCGCGACGCGCTCGAATCGCTCGGGATGACGCCGTACGTCAAGACGACGGGATCGTCCGGAGTGCACGTGTACGTCGCGATCGAGCGCGGGCCGACACAGAAGCAGGTGTGGCAGTTCGCGAAGACGCTCGCGAACGAGCTCGCGGAGAAGCATCCCAAGCTGCTCACCGCGATCTACAAAGTCGCCGATCGCCCCCGCGGCCACGTGCTGGTGGACTACAACCAGAACGCGTGGGGGCGAACGCTTGCCTCGATCTACTCGCCGCGGCCCAAGCCGCGCGCCCCCGTGTCGACGCCGGTCACGTGGGACGAAGTCGAGCGTGGATTCAAGATTGATGATTTCAGAATTGACAATGTGCCACAACGCGTGACGAAGCTCGGCGACCTGTGGAAACCGGTACTAGCCAAACGCGGGCGATTTCGGCTCTCGACCTGAGACTCGGGCAACTGCTTTGGCTACGAATTGACCGAATAAAACGAATGAGACGAATTGAACATTGTGATTCGTTCAATTCGCCTCATTCGCTTGATTCGTAGTTCAGGGCGGTCCAGCCGTCCGTCGGGTCACGGCAGCGGCTTGATGCGCTTGCCCCAGGTCGGCGGCGGCGGCTCGTGCGTCATCCGATCCACCGGATGCTCCTTGAGCTCCTTCAGCCCTTCGGCCACCGCGGCCTCGAGCTGCGGGTCGTGGCCGTTGATCACGGCCTCTGGCGTGTTCTCGACGTCGATGTCCGGCGCGACGCCTTCGTTCTCCACCGCCCACTTGCCGTCGCGCGCGAAGAATCCTCCGCGCGGCGCGATCGCGGAGCCACCGTCGACGAACGGCGGCGTGTCGGCGGTGTGCACCAACCCGCCCCACGTCCGCTTGCCGACAAGCGTGCCGACCTTGCGGTACTTGAACATGTACGGCATCAGGTCGCCGCCGGAGCCGGCCATTTCGTTGATGATCATCACCTTCGGGCCCCAGATGCCGGCCGCGGGACTCGTGAACGGCATCCGATCGCCGGCCGTGTTGTTGAAGTAGCCGTCGAACGTCCGCTGCAGCACGTCGATGATGTAGTCGGCGGCCGAGCCGCCGCCGTTGAACCGCTCGTCGATGATCGCGCCCTTCTTGTCCTGCTGCGCGAAGTAGTAGCGGTTGAAGCTCGTGTAGCCGGGCTGGCCGGTGTTCGGCAGGTACACGTACGCGAGCTGGCCATGCGAGAGCGAATCGACGACGTGCCGATTGTGCTCGATCCACGCGCGCGTGCGCAGCCCCTGCTCATTCGCGACCGGCATCACGGTCACATGACGCGCGCCGGTGCCCGTCGGCGTCGAGCTCACTGTCAGCTCGATCTGCTTGTTCGCCGTGCCGTCGAGCAGCCGGTAGATGTTGTCGGGCGTCTTCAGTTCCTGCCCGTTGATCGCGATGATGTAGTCGCCCACGTGCACGTCGACGCCCGGCTCGGCGAGCGGCGCGCGCAGATCGGGATTCCATTCCTCTGAATCGTAGATCTTCGTGATCTTGTATCGGCCGTTGTCGATCGCGAAGTCGGCGCCGAGGAGGCCGGCCGGCTCGATCGTCTGCGACTCGGGGATGTCACCGCCGCGCACGTACGAGTGCCCGATCGAGATCTCCGAGCCCATCATGTCGACGAGGTAGTTCAGGTCGGCGCGATGGTTCACGTACGGGAGCAGCGCGCCGTACATCTGCTTCATCTTCGGCCAGTCGCTGCCGTGCTCGTTTGGCACGTACAGGTAGTCGCGCTGATTGCGCCACGCCTCGTTGAAGATCTGCGTGAACTCCTGCTTGGGATCGATGTACGCGCGCAGCGTGGCGTTGAGCCGTCCCGTGCCTGCCTGCGGCGGGGTGCGATCGGCGTCGACGAGGAAAAGCTGCGGGCCCGCGGCGGCTGCGCCGCCCCGGCCACCGCGTCCGCCGCCACCACCCGCGGCGCGATACACCAGCTTGTGGCCGTCGCGGCTCACGTCATAGTCGGCGACGCCAGGGATGAACGTGATGTCGCGTTTGTCGCGGAGCGAGAAGCGATGCAGCGTCGAGCCGCCGCCCGCGCCGCCACGGCCGCCGGCGGCAGCACCGGCGGCGCCGGCTTCGACGAAGTACACCATACCGGGTGCGCCCGACTTCAGATCCGAGTACTGACGCTCGGCCACGCCGGGCACCGAGAGAATCCGATTCTGCAATCCGTCAAAGTCGATCTGCACGTTGGGCATCGGCGCACGAGGAGCCGGACGCACCGTCGCTTCGCCAGCGTTCTCCTCGGAAGCCGCCGCCGCGGTACCGCCGCGACCACCACGCCCGCCGCCGAACGATGGCGCCGCGGGCATTCCATTTTCCTCATCGCTCTCCGGCAGGAAAGGCGACGGATCGCCCTTGCGCAGCACGACGGCGTAGAGGCCGAGCGTCTCGGTGTGGTCGTAGTTCGTCATGTCGAGCCACTGCGACTTGAGCCCGAGATCGGTCGACGCGAGGAACCACAGGTACTTGCCGCTCGCGTCCCACGCCGGCCACACCGCATCGGCGAGCCCGTCGGTGACCTGCTTCGACTCGCCGGTCTCCACGTTCACGACCTCAATGACGTGGTAGAGCGAGTTGAGATGCTTGGAATAGGCGATCCATTTGCCGTCGGGCGACCACACCGGGTTCATGGTGCGCGTCGGCACCATCCACGGATCGTTGCCGACGATTTTCGCGGCGCCGGTCGCGACGTCCACGACCCATAGATGCAGGTTCGTGTCGTGGAACATGATGTGCTTGCCGTCGGGCGCCCACGCCGGGGTATAGAAGTGCCCCGTCGTCGGAATCTTGATCTCCCGCGGCTGCGTGAGCCCATCCTGATCGACGATGTACAGCTCATACTCGCCGGACTTGTCGCTGAAGTAGCTGAGCTGCTTGCCGTCGGGCGACCACGCCGGGTTGTGCTCCGCCGAGCTGCTCGAGTTGCTGATGTCGCGAACGTCACCCTTCTCGGCCGGGATGGTGAAGATCTCGCCGCGCGCTTCGACCGCGACCCGCTTCCCGGTCGGCGACAGCGCCATGTTCTGCATCATCGACGAGACATCCTTCCACTGCGGCATCATCCAGGGGAAATCGCCGGCCGCGGTGATGTTCACGATGTGCTGCTGCCCCGTTTTGGGATCGAGCAGGTGGATGTACCCCGCCTGCTCGAAGACGACGGCGCTCCCGTCAGCAGCGGAGCTGATCGTCTTCACGTCGTAATCGCTGAAGTCCGTGATCTGCTTCAGCTTCTTCGTCTGGTCGTCGTACGACCAGACGTTCGCGACGCCGTCGCGATCGGAGATGAAGTCGACCGACGCGTTGCTGACCCACACGGGATCCATGTTCTTGGATTCCGGCGCGGAGGGCGCCGAAAAGTGCGACGAGCCGCGCGGCGCACCGGCCTGCGCGACCACGAGGTCCGTCGTGACGTTCGGCGTCGTGTCGAGCGCCCACGTCTTGGTGTCCACGATCCAGATGGGACGATTCTGTCCGCCGCGGTAGTTGCGGCGTTCTTCGTCCCACGAATTGTTCATGCGATACGCGATGTGCTGCCCGTCGGGCGAGTACTTGCCCTGGTACGCGCGCGGCAGCGGGAGCGGCGTCTCGGGGCCGCCATCCGCCGGGACGGTCCAGAAGCGGGGTGCCGCACTCGGCGCCTCGGTCGCGCGGTTCGACGAGAAGACGATCGATTTGCCGTCGGGCGTCCAGCCCTGCACTTCGTCGGGGCTCGGGTGCCAGGTGAGGCGCTTCGGCTCGCCGCCGTCGGCCGGAACGACGTAGACGTCGAGGTTGCCAGCGTAGCTCGCGCTGAACGCGATCTGCTTGCCGTCAGGCGAGAACTGCGGGTTCTCGGTGACGCCCTGGAAGCTGGTGATGCGGCGTGCGTTGCCGCCGGATTTGTCGACCACCCAGATGTTGTTCGCGTAGGCGAAGGCGATCTGCGTCGTGCTGACCGTCGGCGAGCGCAGCATACGCGTTTGCGCCGACGCGGCCACCGGCACCGCGATGACGCCAGTCAGCGCGGCGAGCGGGAGGAGGAGGCGTTGTCGTGACATCGTGACAATTGTGGAGGGGGACTGTGGGGCCGGAGCGCGGAGTGCGGACTGCTGAGCAGACTCGCCCCCGGACTGGATAGCATATACAGAAATGACGCTTGGCAGCCGATTCGGTAAGGGGCAGATTGGAGCCAACGCCACCGCCTACTCTCCACTTTCCACTCTCCACTCTCCACTCTCTCTCCGTGATCGAGAACGTTTCCGACACCGCCCGATGGGTCGCCGTGTACCGCGCGATGGAGAGCGAGCGCCCGGACGCGATCTTCCACGACGCGTACGCGCGCAAGCTCGCCGGCGAGAAGGGCGAAGCGATCGTCGGAGAGATGAAGCGCGGCCGACAGATGGCGTGGCCGATGATCGTGCGGACCGCGATCTTCGACGACATCGTCATGCGGAAGGTGCGTGGCGGCGAGGTGGACACCGTGGTGAACCTGGCGTGCGGACTCGATGCGCGCGCCTGGCGCCTGCCGCTCAATCCGGAGCTCCGCTGGTACGACGTCGACCTGCCGGGGATTCTGGATTACAAGACGCAAACGTTGGCCGGGATTCCCACGAATTGCCGCTACGACGCGATCGCCGTCGACCTGACCGATGCCGCTCGCCGCCAGGCCCTCTTCGCGTCGATCGGCGCGCAGTCGAAGCGGGCGCTCGTGCTCGCCGAAGGACTGCTGGTGTATCTCACGAGCGAGCAGGTCGCCGGGCTCGCCACGGACCTGCACGCAATTCCGAGCTTCCACTGGTGGCTGATCGACATAGCGAGCCCGCGGCTGCTTCAGATGATGAACAAGATGTGGGGCAAGAACGTGCAGGCCGGCAACGCGCCATTTCTCTTCGCCCCCGCGGAGGGCACGGCCTTCTTCGAGCCGCACGGCTGGCGCGAGGTGGAATTCCGCTCGACGGGCGAGGAAGCGATGCGCCTCAAGCGCGGCATGCGCATGCTGTGGATCTGGGCGACGATCGGCCGGCTCATGTCGAAGCGGAAGCAGGAAGAGTATCGGCGCTTTTCCGGAAGCGTGCTGCTCGAGCGCATGTAGAGTTCCGTAAATAGTACCTTAGTATACCACTGTGCGTATTCCCCGAGTCCGGCACGCGCTCGTCGCGCTCGCCTTGGCCGGCGCACCGGCCGCGGCCGCGCAGGCCACGGTGCACGGGACCGTGTACGACAGCCTCGCGCACGCCCCGCTCGCCGGCGCGACCGTGCAGCTCGTGAGCTCGAGCGACGAGCACGTCGCCGCGCAGAGCACGACGTCTGATTCCCTCGGCCGCTTCGCGTTTCGCGACGTGAGCGCCGGGCGGTACCTGGTCGGATTTCTCCATCCGTTGCTCGATTCGCTGGGCATCGATGCGCCGGTGCGCGGCTTCGAGGTCGTCGATGCGCGAGACGTTCGCATCGACCTCGCGATTCCGTCAACGACGCAAGTTCGGAGGGCGGTGTGCGGACCGTCCGCCGATTCGAGCGACGGCTTGCTCATCGGGAGTGTTCGCGGGGCGCGAGACGACCGCGCGGTCGCCCACGCCGCCGTGGTGGCACGATGGCGCGAGTACTCGATCACGACGCACGGCATCACCGGCCGGTCGGACACGCTCGCCGCGTCCACCACCGCGAATGGCTGGTTTGCGCTCTGCGGCGTGCCGGCGGGCGGCTCGATGGTCGTGCTGGCGAGCCATGCGTCGGACAGCACTGACGCGGTCGAGATCGCGATACCCGCCGATGGCATCGTCCGAAAGACGCTGTATGTCGGATCGACGCGCGGTGCGGACAGCGTACGCATCACGGGAACCGTGCTCGCCGGCGTGAGCGGCGCGCCAATCGCCGGCGCGCAGGTCAGAATCGCGAACGGAGCCGAGGCCCGCACCGACGAGCGAGGTGCGTGGTCGATCTCCGCCGCGGCCTCCGGCACCCGAAGCATCGAGGTGCGCGCGCTTGGCTACTATCCCGATCGCGCGACCGTCGATGTGTGGAGCGAGGCCGCGCCCGTCGTCGTCAAGCTGTCGACGATGAAGGCGGTGCTCGACACGGTGAAGATCATCGCGTCCGGCCGCCGCAGTTCGAATCTCGCCGCCTTCGAGCGGCGGCGGCGAAGCACTGGCGGGACGTTCATCACGGAGCAGCAGCTCGCACGCTTGGGCGGCGTGCGCGCCTCCGATCTGTTCCGCTCCCTTCCCCGCGTCGTGCTGAGGCAGGGCTTCATTTTTCTGTCCAGCACCTTCCGCGATAGCGCCACGCACGACTACCTCTGCTCACCCAGCGTGTGGGTCGACGACCGCTACATGTACGGCGAGCCGCCGGGCATCTCCGGAATCGGGGGCGTCAGCCTCTTCCAGATCGACAACTGGGTCCGTCGCGACGAAGTCGCGGGCATCGAGATCTATTCGGAGACGACGGTGCCGCTGCAGTATCAACTGCTCGACAAGAGTCACTGCGGCGCGATCGTGATCTGGACGAAGTAGACCAGGGTGGCGGCGCCGGAGCCTAGCGATCCATCCGCGGCTCGTGAATCTTTGGCCGACTCCCTTCCTCGCCAATCCTCATGCGCACACCTGCCTTCCTCGCACTCGCCCTGCTCCTTCCCGCCGCGCTCCTCGCGCAGGAAACGCCGACCGAGCGCGATGCCGCGCGCGACGTCGTGCAGAAGCTCGACTCCATTGAGCATTCTCTAAACATTCCGGCGATGGTCGCGCGCCTCACGGGTCCGAACGCCGCGCGCGACCAGGTGGTCGGCCGCGCGAAGGAGCTCATGGACGCGGAGCTGCTGGCGATGGGCGACGACATCACGCGCCACCCGGAGATCGGCTTCGAGGAGAAGCGCTCGGTCCAGATCCTCACGGATTATCTGAAGAAGCACGACTTCACCGTGCAGACCGGCGTCGCCGGCCTGCCGACGGCGTTCGTCGCGAAGTACAACAAGAACAGCGGCACGCCCAACCTCGGCGTGATCGTGGAATACGACGCGCTGCGCGGCACCAAGGGCGCGTTCCACGGCGACCAGCACAGCACGCAGGGGCCGATCGGGATCGCCGCCGCGGTCGCGATGGCGGAATATCTCACGAAAACGCACACGCCCGGCTCCATCACCGTGTTCGGCACCCCGGGCGAGGAGATGATGCCGCCCGAGGCGAAGACGCAGATGTACGACGCGCACGTCTTCGACGGCATGGACATCATCGTGCGCAGCCACTCGACCGCGCAAACGAGCCGCCCGGCGCCGGGCTTCGGCACGTGCTGCATGAACATCGACGGCGTGCACTACACATTCTACGGCGCGCCGGCGCACCAGCTCACCGCGTGGAACGGACGCAACGCGCTCACCGCGGTCATCCACTTCTTCGACAACATCGACGGCCTGCGCAGCAACATCCGGCCCGAGGCGCGCATTCAGGGCGTGATCACCGAAGGGGGCGCGGCTCCGAACGTGGTCCCCGACAAGACCGCCGCCGATTTCTACATCCGCTATCCCGACGAAGTGTACCTCGCGCAGGTGACGGAGATGGTCGACAACGCGGCACGCGCCGCGGCGCTCGGCACGGGCACCAAGGTGAAGATCGACCACTACGGTCACGATCGCGACGGGATCAGTGAAGGTTCGATCGGCGAAGTGGCCTTCGCGTACATGAAGAAGTACGGCGCGACGGGTGTGAACCCCGAGCCGGGCAAGCCACAGGGCTACGACGAGACCGGCAGCGTGTCGAGCGCGATTCCCGGTGCCGAGTTCACGGCGAAATCGTCGAACGCGCCGAACCACACGTACGAGATGCTCGCCGACGCCACCGGCCCGGTGGGCCACGCCGGCTTCGTCACCGACGCGCAGGCGATGACCGCACTGTTGTTCGACTTCGCCACGCACGCGGACTACCGTGCGACGGTGAAGAAGGAGTTCGACGCGATCCACGCATTACACAATCAATATTTGGAAGATCTGAAGAAGGTGTACGTCGTGCCGAAGGTGCCCGAGCCGTAGGCTGCGCGCGGCACATCCTGACCGGAGCTTGCGACGGCCTGCGCTGCCGTGAATGTTCGTGAGCCCGTGAAGGCCCCTCCCCGAAGCTGACGAATGCGATCGTCCACGCCTCGATCGTTCACAAAGCTCGACGAAGCGCAACTCGCCACGCTCAGCCGGGGCCTGCGGATCATCGCCATTCGTTCGCTTGGCGACGCCGAGCTGGCGGACGAAGTCGTGCAGGAGACGCTCTCGCGCGCCGTCGTCGCGCTGCGCGAAGGGCGGCTTCAAGATCCAGCACGCCTCGGCGCGTTCGTTCGTGGAATCCTTCGGCACGTCGTGACCGATGAGCTGCGTCGACGCGGTCGGCTCGCCGGAATCGAGCGCGCGCTCGATGCGGCGGGAGACGGTGCTGATGCGCTCGAGAGCATCGTGCGCGATGAACAGGCCGCGGCCGTGCGTGCGGCCCTCGCACAACTACCTCCGGCGGATCAACGGCTCATTCACCTCTGCTTCGTCGACGGCCGCACGCCTGGAGAGATCGCGAGCCAGCTTCGCGAGCCGGCTGAGCGCGTCCGGAAGCAAAAATCGCGGGCGCTCGAACGGTTGCGTCAGGCATTCTTCGGCGCGCGTGCCGGTCACGTTCGACCGTCGACTCCGACTGTAATGGACGAGAGCACGCCAATCGCGGCTGGAAGGACGGTGATCGATGGCTGACACGTTGACTTGCGACGACGTGAACGATCCCGAGCTCGCGTCGCGGTACGTCGCGGGGACGCTGGACGCCGTCGCGACCGAGGTATTCGAGTCGCACTTCCTGACGTGCGCGCGCTGCCAGGATGCGATCGCGTTCTCCGCCGCCGTCAGGGGCGCTGCGGTGGCGACACCGGTGGCTCGTGCCGCTCGCATGCCGCGCCGCCGTCTAACGTTTCTCGCCGCGGCTGGGGTGGTGTTCACGGCCGTCATCACGCCAGTCGTCGCACATCGCGTGCGGGAACGTCACGCCATCGAAGCGCTGGGCGTGCTCGATGCGCCGCCGGTGTACGGCGGTGTTGCCGTTCGCGGTGATGCCAGCGCGGGCGACTCGCTGTTCGGCGCGGGAACGGCGGCGTACGGCAACGGCGAGTACGCGCGTGCCGCGAGCGACTTGCGCGGTGCGATCGCCGCGGGCGCCGCCGTGCCGCCGGCGCGGTTCTTCCTCGGCGCATCTCTGCTCATGCTGCACCGTCCCGACGAGGCGGCAGCGGAGCTCGCGCGGGTGATCGCGAGCGGCGACAGTCCATATCTCGTCGAAGCGCACTACTATCGCGCGCTGGCGCTGTTGCAGCTCGATCAGGAGAACGCGGCCGCGGGCGAGCTCCGCCTTGTGCGCAATGGGCCGCTTGCCGATCGCGCCCGGTCGCTGCTCGCGCGCCTCGGCGAACGCGATCGGTAGTCGTCGATGCTGGCGTTTGCCGCTGCTGTCATGCTCGCGGTGCATGTCTCCGGCGATTCGCTTCGCGCCCGGCAGCTCCTGCGAGCGGCGAGTGACCGCGACGCGATGCTCGATGAGCGCGGCTATGCGATGCTCATCGAGCAAGCGTTCCGCGCCGACCCGGGCTATTTCCCGGCGCAGCGCGCGATGCTCGTGGTGGAGCGTGGTCGTCTTCCAATTCGAGAAGTGCGCGCTGCGTTCGCGCACGTGCCCGGGCTGTCCGCGGCGGACTCGGCATGTCTCGTGATCGAAGCAGGCTACGTGTCAGGACGGCAGACACGCACGGTCAGGGCGTTGCACGCAGCCGAACGCCGGCTTGGCAAGTCGACGTGTCTCGAGTACGTGGTCGCGACGCTGGCGAGCGCCGATCGCATGCAAACGCGCGTGCAGCTCGAGCGCGAGTGGCGTCCGGTGCTCGCCAGCCGCCCGACCGACGCGCTCGTGCTATTAGAGTATGCGAAAGCACTGCAGACGATCGGGGACCCGGCCGCCGCCGAACGTGCGATGGAGCGGGCATCGGCATCGGCGGCGGATTGGGAATCGTATCTGCTGATTCAACAAACGATCATCGCGTCGCGTACGGCGCGCGGCGACAGCGCCGGCGCGCGGCGCGTGCGCGACGCTCTCTCGAGATCGACCGCGCGCGACGGACGTCCCGGTGTTCGCTTCGTCTTCGAGTCCGCCATCTGTTGCTGGCGAGCGCCCGCTGGCGACGGCTGGATGGCGGTGGCGGAATTGGCCGGTTCCCACGCCGCGCGAGGACATCTGGCCAAGCTGTACGAAGCACTCGGCGCCGGCGAGACCGATGCGGGACGTCCAGCCGTCGCCGTTCGATTTCTACGCTCCGCCGCGGCCCTGGCGGATTCGCTCGGCTGGCGGCCGCTGCGAGAGGCGATCTACGTCCGGCTCGGCCGCGCCTACGCGAAGAGCGGCGATTGGACGCATGCCGTCCCCGCTCTGCGGAAGGCGCTCGCGATCGCGGATCCTGACGAGACGTACTACCTCGCCGACATCCACCACAATCTCGCGCATGCGTACGAAGCGGCGGGGCGCATGCCCGAGGCGGCAGCCGAAGTGGATCGGTTCGCCTCACTCGCCGGCACACTCACCGGCGACGGGATCAGCGTCATCAGCCTCTACGACGCAGGGGTGATCCGCTGGGAGGCCCGGCGACACTCGGCCGCGATCGCGGCGTTCGATTCGATGGTGCACGTCATCGAGCAGCGCCACGCGAATTACTACTACGCCGGCGAGTACTACGAGCGCATGGGCGACCCGGCTCGCGCGCTGCACTACTATCGGGCGGTGACGTGGTCCGACACCGAGGAGGGTGCACGAGCACTGACCGGCCTCGCGCGCGTCTACGAGTCGCTGGGCATGCGCGACAGTGCCGCCGCCGTCGCGCAACGTCACGACGTGGATGTGCAAACGCCGGAGGAAGTTCGGCTTCAGCCCCGCATTCTCGTCTCGCAAGGTCGAACAGCGGAGGGACTTTCGCTCGCCCGCGCCTGGGCCGACAGTCAGGTCAGACGCGGCAATGCACGCGGCGCAGCGCTCGCCGAGCTCGAAGTCGCGCGGCTCATGGAGAATGTCGCGACGCCGGCAGAGCAGCTCGCGTGGGCGCGCCGGGCGGAACGCTCGGCGAAGCGCACGAGCTTCACTGATGGCGTCGTTCGCGCGCAGGCGTTCGCGGCCGACGCCATGGTGCGCCTCGATTCAGCGCGTTCCGCGATCGACATCGCGGACAGCGCGTCGAGCGAGGCCGCCGCGAGCGGCGCGGCCGAAAGTCGTTTCGTGGCCGCGGTCGCACGCGGCGACGTGCTGGGCGCGGCGCGCCGAGTGGATGCCGCACTCGCCGCCTATGACACCGCGGGACGACTCGTCGACTCGATGGCGGACTCGTTCGACGGAGATCTCGAGCGCTCTCGAATGCGCGCGTACCAGCTCGCCCCATTCGATCGCGCCGTCGCACTCCTGCTGCGCGAGCCCATGGACCGCCATCGCCTCCAATCGCTCGTCTTCTGGTCGCAGCGGCGCAACGCGGCGGCACTGCCGCCGCTTCGCGGCCAAGTCGAAGATGCGTTGCCGGTCGGCACGATCGCGGCGCGCCTTGGCCGCGGGCGCGCGGTGGTCGCGTACGTATTGTTGGACAGTGCCGCGGCGGCGATCGTCATCACGCATTCCGGCGCGAACGTTGTCGCACTGCCGACCACCGCCGGCGATATCGCGCGGCTGGTGGCCGACGTTCGTCGGCCGTGGACAACCTCGTATGTCGAACGCGTCGATCTCGCGCGCGCCAATGTCGACACGACGGCACCCCGGGAGCTGTCGCGTGCGCTCATCGCGCCGTTGATGCCATTCCTCTCCGGCATCCAAACATTGGCGGTCGTTCCAGATGGCGCGCTTCATCTCGCGCCGTTCGATCTTCTGCCCACGGCGCGCGGTATCATGATCGACCAGTTCGCCGTGTCGCTCGCGCCTACCATGCGGTTCGCCGCGATGGGCACGAGTGCACACCTCGATCGCGCATCGCTTCTACTCGTAGGCGGCGATGCGCCAGGAGCGACCGCCGAAGTCGACGCGCTGGAACGGCTCTGGTCGCACGGGCGAACGCATGCCGTATGGACGTCCAGCACCACGGCGGCGTCGATTCGCGACGCGATGCAGCATTATGAGATTCTTCATTTCGCGACGCACGCGGTGGTCGACCAGCGCGAGCCGCTCGCGTCGAGGCTCGTGCTGCGCGAAGCGCACGACGAGGTCCCGGCGATGATTCTGTCCGTGGCCGACATCGAGCGCGTTCGGCTGCACGGGCAGCTCGTGGTGCTCGATGCCTGTGACACGCAGGATGGACAACTACTTCCAGGCGTCGGGCCGACGGGCCTCGCGCGGACCTTTCTCGTGAGCGGCGCCCGCGCGGTGATCGCGACGCAGTGGCCGGTTGGCGCGAGCGCGGCGCCGTTCATGGCTGCCTTCTACGCGCGCCTCGCCGCCGGCGAACCGGCGGAGGAAGCGTTGCGCTCGGCCAAGCAGGAAATGCGCGCCCATGCCGCGACGCGCAATCCGTTCAACTGGGCCGGATTCGTCCTCGTGCGCGGTGGCTGATCGCTATTCGCGGCCCGATGCCACCGGCGCGTTCGACAGCGACGACGGCAGCTTCGCGTCGCCCGCCGACGGACCGTTGCCGTCGAGCAATCCGCGGCCGACGAGCTGCGCCGCGAGCACCGTCTGAATCACGTTCGTGATGTTGTTCGTGGTCGTCCCGGGCGCGCCGGCGCACCAGCTCACGGCGTGGAACGGAAGCAACGCGCTCACCGCGGTGATCCAACTATCGAGAACATCGACGCGATGCGCAGCAACAGATGCCGCCAAGCGCGCATTTAGCGGCGATCACCGAAGGCGGTGCGGCGACGAACGTCATGGCCGCCGAGGCGTCAGCCGACTTCTACATCCGGCATCGCGACGAAGTGAATCTGGTGCAGATGACGGCGATGGTCGACAATGCCGCCCGCGCCGCGGCGTCCGCGACGGGCACAAGAGTAAAGATCGACCACCACTGCCACGATCGCAACGCCATCAGCGACGGGTCGATCGGCGAGATCGCTTTGGCGTGCATGAAAAAAGTTCGGCGCCGCCGGAGTGAATCCCGAGCTCGGCTAGCCGCAGGGCTACCATACGACCGGGAGCGCGTCGAGCGCGGTCCCGGTCGCCCGATTCAGCGCCAAACCATCCGACGCGCCTAATCACACACACGAGATGGAGCAGGGCGCCGTCGACTCCGCAGTGCCACCCAGGCTCCGCGACGGCCGCGTAGGCAGGGACGAAGCCGCTCTGCGACGTCGCCACGCCGACTACCGCGCCGTCGTGAAGAAGGAATTCGACACGATCCGCGGCTGACACAATCAACATTTGGAAGGTCCAATGAAGGTGTGCGTCGTGCGCCCAAGGTCTCTGCGCCGTCACGACCCGTGTCAACATCGCGCATTGCGATGAGCCCTCGCCGTCGTCGCCGTCAGGCGCGGTACTGAATATCGAGCATTCCACGCAGTTATGGCCTGTCCGCTGCTCTTCCTCGACCTCTGATCAGAGAATCAACGATCCGGACGAGCTCCGCGCTGTCGGGCGGTACCGGATATCGCCAGCCATTTACGATAACTGTAGGTGTGGCTGTCACCTGGAGCCGAGAGGCTAACTCTCTGCTCGCTTCGAGCCTTCCGACCTTCGCGTTGCTTTGTGTGCACGCGGTGAAGCGCGACGTGTCGGGCACACCCACCTCATGCGCGTACGAAGCCCATGATTTCAGGCCGAAGGAGTCCTGTTTCGCATAGAGCAGCGCCTCGATCGCCACGAAGCGGCCGTGCTGGTCAGCACACTCGGCAGCTTTGGCGGCCGGCTCCGCAAAGCGATGTATTCGGGCGAGCGGAAACGGCACGTAGTACAATGCCACAACGTCTGGATGTCGCGCCGCAACAGCCTGAATCGAGCTCTGAAAAGCTTTGCAGTAAGGACACTCGAAATCACCAAACTCGGCGATCTTGATCGGTGCACCATTGCCGCCAATAATGTGGGCGGCTCGTTGTATAGCGTTCCAGTCTGCCGGCGGAACGAGTTGGGGCTCAACAACGCCAGACGGCCGCGTTCCGGTCGTTTCAAAAAAGCTCGCGGTGCATTACAACCCCTGCGACAGCGGCGACACTGAGTGCCATTACAGCATTTGCAAGACTGTTCAGCTTCGTGAGCATGGGTTGCTCCTATTGAGACTCGGGACCCCTGCGGCCGCGGCGACGGCATTAGGGTTTCAGAATGTCATGCTGAACATTGAGCCACGTTGTCGCCGGCAGGGCAATCAGCGCCTCCATCGCTGCATGTGATGGCGCCTCCGCACCCAGCGAGCGCACAAGCTTCGCCTGGAGCCGGGCTATTGCACGTCCCCTGGTCTTGCGGATAGCACACGCAGCACCCGGTTATGCAGCTGTTGTCGAGTGCTCGCTTGGGTGCCGGCGTTGCGCTGAGGCGCAGGCTTACAACGGAAAAGACTGCGACAAACAGTCCACGCGCAGCCGAATTGTATCGCTTTGATTCAGTGGGCTGCGATCTCTTGAGTCACGCTTTGCAATTCGTTGGCATTGTCACCGCATAGTCCCGGCGAAACGCTACCTCCACATTGTGGACGAATCCCGTGTTCGCATCCGGATGTTTCCCTGTCCGGGCCGGGCGGCGAGCGCGACCGAGACATGAGCGCGCGGGACGCATCTCTCGGCCGACTCGCGGGCGCGTACCGCCACGCTCACCTCTTGCGGCGTAGCCGACGTACCGGATCGGCAAACGAACCGCGCCGCGAGTAGATCGCGCAATACGAATTCCCGCGAGTCTTCGGCGAACCGCTCGACGTTCTGCGCCGGAGGGGTCACGATGCTTTAGCCGAGCGGCGCGCCCGCTTCCGCAGCGACAGGACTGCGGTGACGGCCGTTCCGTGCCGCTGATGCGCGCGACGGTATGACGTCAAGCGCTGCCGCAGCTACGAACCAGATGATCGTAGTCTCATGCCGAAACCCCGAAGGGCCGCGGAACGCGCAGGTGCTCCGGCGTAGCCCGGCAGAAATGAGTGGTGGGCGGTAGGCTTGAACAGCTTGCCCGCCGCCGTTTGGATCAATTCTCGCATCGGCTCGCCAATATCGCGTGTTCGACTATGACTCGCCTACCGCTTCACCGCCGACGAACTCGCGAGTGGCGACGGCAGCTTCGCGTCGCCCGCCGACGGACCGTTGCCGTCGAGCAATCCGCGCCCCACGAGCTGTGCCGCCAGGACCGTCTGAATGACGTTCGTGATGTTGTTCGTGGTCGTCTCGGGAGCGCCGTGCTCGCCGCTGTTGGAGATCGTGATGAGCTTCGCTTCGCCGAGCGCGTCGGCGATGACGGGCGCGATCTGCGGCAGCAACTCGATCTGGCGATAGCGGAAGTACGATTCGCCGCCGGCCTGAATCGCCTGATTCACCTTCTGAATGCTTTCCGCGGTGGCTTCGGCGATCTTGCGGATGCGGATCGCTTCGGCGTCAGCCGCGGCTTCCGCCTCGAGACGCACCTTGGCCGCATCCGCCTTCGCCTGCGCGATCTGCGTCGCATCGAGCTCGGCGGCGCGCTGCAAGCCCGCCGCCTCTTGCCGCTTCGCTTCAGCCTGGGCGACCAGCGCGGCGTTCGACGCTTTCGTCTGTTCCAGCTCCCGCTGCTTGTCGGAGATCGCGCGTTCCGCCTCGAGCTGCGCTTCCTTGGCGCGCCGCGACTGGTTCGCCGAGACGATGTCCGCGTTCGCCTGGGCTTCCGCCGCCGACTGCCGGCGGCGTGCTTCGGCGACTTCGGACTGCACGACTTTGATATTCAACGAGTTGAATATAAGGCCGAGGTCGGTGAGCTCGCGCGAGCACGCCTTGCGGATGATGACGGCGAGCGGATCGTCTTCGTCTTCGATCGACCGGTCCTCGGCTTCGGCGAGCGCCGTCGGCGCTGCCTTGACCGGGAGTGTCTGGCCGGAAGTGCCCGGCAGGAGGGCGCGCGCCGGAGCCGGGGCCGTCTTCGCCGAGAAGAGCTGATCGTGCGTGAGCAGGTTCATCGCGCGGCGGCCGGAGCTCGAGAGCAAGTCGGTCAGCGTGCTGAGCTGATCGCTGTCGCTCTTGGAGAAGAACCGGTTGGCGGCCGTCTTGATGAGCGCGTCCGTGTCGCCAACCGAAACGATCGCGCTCGCGAGGACGCGCACCTTGATCGGCCGCGGGGTGCCGTTCTCGTCGACGTCAGCCGTCTGGTCCGTGATGTCGAGGTCGATGTTGATGACCTTGCTCGAGATCGTCGTGCCCGTCGTGAGCAGCGGAATCTCCTTCGATTTGCCGGGGCCGCGATAGGTCACCGTGCCGCCGTGCAGCCAACTGACGAGCCGGATCGTGCCCGCTTCGACGTTGCGGAGAAATCCGGCGACGATCATCGGGATCACGACGACCACGAACCCGACGACGATCGCGATCATCGCGCCGCCTGAGAGCATACCCATACGTACCCCTGCGATAGGAGAGTGGAGACTACAGAATTGTTATTAGAGAACGGATACCGTACACCGGTTCGTGCCGGCGTCCACATCCTCGATTCGTACCTTCTGTCCGGCACGGACGCGGACGCCGAGCGAACGGTCGCCGGGCTGGAGCGTTGCGAGAATCTGAATCATCTGGCCGTCCATCTCGAGGGAGACGATCCCGTTTCCGTTCGCGTCAAACCCCGTGACGGCGGTGGCTTCGTCGGAGACGGCGCTCTCGAGCGTTTGCGCGGGCGCCGAGGCAAACCTCATGGAGAAATTCCACAGCGGCGCCACGAGAATTCGCTCGAACAACACGGCCCCCGCGATCGCGCCCGCAAGCTGCAGCACGCCGCCAGTGACCGGCCGCAGCAGCTCGCCGGCTGCGCCCAAGCCCAATAGGAAGCTGAAGACGAATCGCGGTGAGGTGACGGACCACAGCGCGCGCGTTACGGAGCTCCCGCCCGCATGATTCGCCCGACCGCGCGCGTGCGTGTGCACGTGACCAGGCGCATGGGCGTGAGCGCGCGACGCGCCGGCGTGACCTCCGTGCCCGAGGCCGCTGAGCGCCATGAACACGAGGCCCAAGGCGCCGAGCAACAGACTCGTGATGTAGAGGTCCATCTGGGGTACGGGAGTTTGGGGTGCGTCACCTACGCGTACATACAACGTGGGCGGACGTTAGGAAGTTGCAAGGAGTGCTGTCATCCCGAGCGAGCGAAGCGAGTCGAGGGATCCGGGCTCGTTGCGAGCAAGCGCCCAACGAGCCCAGATCCCTCGACTCCGCCGCTGCGCGGCTCCGCTCGGGATGACCGTGTTGCGTAACGACTTACGCCGGCGCCCCCGCGGGCGCGGTCTCGGCCACGCCTTCCTCGCCAATCGCTCTCGGACGGAACACGAGAGCGAACAACACGAGCACTCCGGCCGCTCCCACCGCCGGCACGATCCAGATCGCGTGCCAATCGTGCACGACGGTCAGACACTGATGCGCGGCCGCGGCCGCATCGCTGCACGACGGATTGGTTGTCGCATAGCGATTCACGACCGAGCCGGAGACGAACGCGCCGACGAAGTAGCCAAGTCCGTTCGTCACGAAGTTGATGAGGCCTTGGGCTGCCGCGCGGATCTTCACGCCCGCCTTCTGATCCGTGTAGATCTGCCCGCCGACGAAGAAGAAGTCGTAGCACACGCCGTGGAGCAGGATGCCGGCATAGAGGAGCCACATGCCCGCATGCGGATTGCCGTTGCTGAACGCGAAGTAGCGCAGCGCCCACGCGGCCATGCCGCCGAGCATGATCCCCTTGATGCCGAACTTCCTCAGCGCGAACGGCAGCAGGAGCATGAATCCGACTTCCGACCACTGGCCGAACGTCTGGATGAACGCCGCGTCCGGGACCTTCAGCTCGTTCAGGAACGGATTCGCGAACGTATAATAGAACTGTAATGGAATGCAGAGCAGGAACGACCCGAGCACGAAGATCAGAAAGTCGGCGTTCTTGAACAGTTGCAGCGCGTCCAGCCCGAGCGCGTCGCGCATGCTGAACGGCGCCCCGGCCGCCTTGGGCGGCGTGTGCGGGAGCGTGAGCGAGAACGCCGCCATCACGATCGACGCGCCCGCCGCGATGCGCATCGGGAGCACGAGCGCGTCCGCGTGCAGCACGAGCCCGATCAACGTCCCCGCGGCGATCCAGCCCAGCGATCCGAGCACCCGGATGACGGGGAAGTCGCGCGTCGAATTGGTAATATGATGGAACGAAATCGAATTCGTGAGCGACAGCGTCGGCATGTAGCAGAGCGCGTACACGATCAGCAGCGGATAGAACGTGCGGAAATTGGTCTGCATCGAGACCAGCCACATCACCCCGCCCCCAATCAGGTGCAGCACCGCCAGCAGCTTCTCGCTCGCGAAGAACCGGTCGGCCACGATGCCCATGAAAAAGGGCGACACGAGCGCCGCGATCGCCGTGGCGCCGTAGGCGAGCCCGTTCTGGCGATCGGTGAAGTGGAGCGTCTGCACGAGGTACGTGCCCATCGTGACGAACCACACCCCCCAGATGAAATACTGGAGGAACATCATCGCCGACAGTTTCACGCGCGCGCGCTTCATGGCAGCTCCCGGATGCGAATGTTGCGAAGCGCCAACGTGCCCGGATGATCGCCCTGAATGCCGATGTAGCCGCGCTTCGCCATCCCGTAGTTCGGATACCGCGCAAACTTGCTCGCCGCCACGCGCGCCTTCCAGTCCGGGCTCCAGAGCTCGTACTCGACCACTTTCTTTCCGTTGAGCCAGTGCTCCACGTGCGCGCCGTCGACGATGATCTTCGACGTGTTCCACGTGTCGTACGGCTTCACGATGCCGCGCTCCACGCCATAGAGCGCGTACGCCGAACCCGCCGACGTCTTCGGATCCTTGCCGTCGGGAAAGTTGGGATCGTCCAGGAGCTGGTACTCCGGGCCGCTCCAATAGATGTGGTCATACTCCTTGGTGCCGCGATAGAACACCCCGGAGTTCCCACCCTTGGCGATCTTCCAATCGAAATCCAGCTCGAAGTTCCCGTACTCGTTCTTCGTGATGAGGTCGTCGGCATGTCCGGTCTTCAGGATCTCGCCGTCGACCACACTCCAGCCGGCGGGCACGGATCCGCTCTCGTACCCCTGCCACATCGAGAGCGTGGGGTCGATGAGGGAGACGAATTGCGACGATTGCATCGTGGGCGCCGCCGAGTGTGCCGTGGACCGGGTGTGCGTGCACGCCGCGAGCGCCATCGCGCAGACCGCGGCCAGACATATGCGAATTCTCAAATCGCCCATCCTTCGCGGAAGTTGCGCGTGAGGTACTGGTTGGCTGCGGGAATGTTGGTGACCTGCATGTTCGCGCCGTCATAGAGCAGCTTGCGACCCGCTCCGGTGCGCAGCGCGACCACGCCCAGGAGCATCGTCTCGGTGAGCTGCGCGGCGTATTCGATCGGCGAGCTCGCGGTCGCCTGCCCTTTGATCGCCTTCGCCCAGTTCTGCTCGTGGCTCCAGTCGATGCGCGGGATCGTCTTCGGCACGCGATCGGCCTTCTCCATGAGAGAAGTGGGATAGATGCGCGGGTTCGCCCCGTACGTATCGTTCATGAGCACACCCTTCTCGCCGACGAAGATCACGCCGCCTTCGGACTTGAACGTCGCGTCGGAGCTGTCGTCGGGAATGACGTCCGGGCGGGGCGGGTACAGCCCGCCGTCGTACCACGACAGTCGCACCGGCGGCTGCTTGCCGCGGGCGGCGAACTGGTAGTGTACGGTCGACGCGAGGGGATACGACACCGGCCGCAGCTTCGATCGGGCGGCGGGCGTGCCCGGCGCGGCGGTGGGATCCCCCGGAACGGTCATCGTCCCGAACGGCGCCGATGTGGCTTCTATACTTATAGGATACTCGAGACCGAGCGCCCAGAACGGATGATCGATCAGGTGCGCGCCCATGTCGCCGAGCGCGCCCATCCCGAAGTCGAGCCAGCCGCGCCAGTTGAACGGGTGATAGATCGGATGGTACGGAATGTCTTCGGCGACCGGCCCGAGATACATCTGCCAGTTCAGATTCGCCGGAATCGGGTACTCGTCCGGAATCGCGCGCGCGAGCAGCGCGTTGACCACGTTCTGCCCGTAAATGTTTCCAAACCCGTTCGTCGATCCCGGGCGCGGCATGTTGAGCGTGGCGCCCGGACGCGGCACGAACTGCGGCCAGTACCCGGCGGGCCGATCGGTCCACACGTGCACCTCGCGGACCGGCCCGATGATGCCCGCCGCGATCCATTCGTTGATTCGGCGCGCGCCCTCGCTCGAGTGGCCCTGATTGCCCATCTGCGTGACGAGCTGCTTGTTGTTGAGCGCCGTCTGGCGCAGCACGCGCGCCTCGTGCACCGACCAGGTGAGCGGCTTCTGGACGTAGACGTGCTTGCCCGCGTCCATCGCCGCCTTCGCGACCACGGCGTGATTGTGATCGGCCGTGGCGACGACGACACCGTCGATGTCCTTCTGCTTGTCGAGCATCTCGCGGAAGTCGGTGTACTTCGGCGCTTTGTCGAACTGCTCGTTGAGCCGCACGGCCTCGGGGCGAATCTGGCCCTGCCGGTTGGGCCGCAGCTTGTTTCTCGCCGCGGTCACCGAGTACACCGAATCCACGTCGCAAACGGCGACCAGGTTCTCTGTCGACGCGAGATCGGTCGCATTCACTGAGCCCTGCCCGCCGAAGCCGACGACCGCGAAGTTCACCGTGTCGCTCGGCGCCTGGTATCCCGGACCACCGAGCACGTGCCGCGGCACGATCGTCGGCAAGTGCCCCGCGATCGCCGCGCCGAGTGCGAGCTTGCCGGTATCGGCCACGAAATCGCGGCGCGTGAGTTTATTGGTATCGGACATTCGTGCTCCTGATTGGATAGATCGATCAGTCACGCCTGCACCACCGGCGGCTTCCACGCTCCGCGAGCGACGGCCGGGACGAATTTGTCCAATCCGCGCGGCGGGAACTCGAGCGTCCTGCCCTGCTCGGCGCTCTGATACGCGGCCATGAGCATTTTCACAACGTCGAGACCATCGTCGAACGTGAGCAGCGGCTGCTCCTTGCCCAGGAACACGCGCACGAAGTGGCGATCCTCGTTCTCGTAGCCGTACGCCGCCGCTTCGTTCGCCACGACCGGCATCAGTCCCATCTCGGCGTTCTGTTTCTCGACGAGATCTTCGCCCTCCTTTCCGCGGACCGCGCGCGAGAAGAAGAGCTTCAATCCGGTGTCGAGCGTGTTCCACGACATCGAGTACTCGGGGCCGAGGAGCTCCGCGGACAGCCTGAGCCCCGCGCCGACGAAGCTCCACGACGTCGACGCTTCACCGATCACGGTGTGTCCGTCGTCCGTCTCGAACTCGATCGTCGTACTCGCGAAATCCTCGGCGGGCGCCTTCGCATAGTCGACGTCGCGGCCCATCGTCTTCTTCAGCGTTTTGGCATACTGCGGGCGGCTCCACTTGAGGCTCGCGATGTGCGCCGTCACGCGCACCGGCTTCACGGTCGCGAGCGGCGCGCCGGGCTTGGTGAGCAAGTGCCGCACGACGAGCGCCGAGTGGCACATCATGTCGTTCAACACGCCGCCGCCCTGCAGCTCGCCGCGCCAGAACCACGGCATGTGCGGTCCGCTGTGCTCTTCCGCGGCGCGCGCGAGGTAGGGTCGTCCGGTGGTCGCGGCGCCGCGCGCCCAGAGGAGCGCGCGTCCGGTCTCGACCTGCGGCGCGAACACCTGGTTCTCGAGATAGCCGTGCGCGATGCCCGCGCGCTTCACGAGCGATGCAACCTGCTTCGCTTCGGCGACGTTGCGCGCCAGCGGCTTCTCGCAGGCGATGCCGCGAAGCGTGCCACGCCCGCGCTCGACCGCATCGACGATCTCCTCGACATTCTCGATGCGCGCGTGATTCGGACCGGTGAGCCAGATCGCATCGATCGCCGGATCGGCGACCATGTCGCCGATCGACTTGTACGGCTTCGCCACGCCGATATCGTAGCCATTCGCGAGCGTCGCCGCGGACGCGGCGTTCTTCGCGTTCGGACTCCACACGCCGAGCACGTCGGCGTCGCGCACGGCGCGGAACGCCTGCATGTGAAAACGCGCATTGAAGCCGCTGCCGATGAAGCCGACGCCGAGCCGGCGCGGCGCCGATCCATTCTTGCCGCTCATTTATTCTCTGGTGCGATGCGAGTGTTCATCACGTCGTAGCTCACCCCGAGCTTCTCGAGCGCGGCGGGCGGGCATCCATCGTAACCGGGATTGACCACGTTTCCGATGTACTGCACGTCCTTCCACCCCATGGCGCTCGAGAAGAAGCCGGACGCGGTCATGTCGCGGAAGTGGTTGAAGAACATCACGCCGTGTCGCATCTCCGGCCGCGCCGTCTTCGGATACGCGATGTCATCGAGCACTTGCCTCCGCTGGGCGTCGCTCGCCGCGACGAATGATTTGCCGAAGCGATCGCGGCACTCGTTGTCGAGCCAGGCGAGGCCGCCGTGCATCGCGACTTTCTGATTCTCCGGCGTGTCCTTGTCGGCGAGCAGGAAGTCCATGTACTCGGGGACCTTGGCGTCCGTCGCGCTGCCGGATCGCTCGTCGCGTGGAATGATGTAGTCGACGAGCACGTGCACCGTCCGCCATTCGTGCGCGCTGAAGAAGCTCGGCGCCGACGCGGCGGCGGCGGGCGCGTGCGACGGGATCTGGGAGGTGACGGCGGGCGTGAGCGGCTTCTTGGTCGTTGGCTGCTGCAATCCCACCGCGGCCGCGACCGGCACCGCGCCGAGCACCTTGAGCGCGTCGCGGCGCGAAACGGATTTCTTCTCGTCGCTCATATCGCCCCCGCGCTGCGCTGCTGCATGATGTAGTCGCTCGTGCGCATGGAGAGCGCGAGGATCGTCCAGGTGGGATTCTTGTCGGCCTGCGAGACGAACGGGCTGCCGTCCGCGACGAACAGGTTCTTCACGTCGTGCGTCTGGCAGTTGGCGTTCACGACCGACTTCGCGGGATCGCTGCCCATGCGCGCGCCGCCCAGCTCGTGAATGATCGAGCCGCCCGTGGCGAGCCCGTAGCCGCGCTCGCGGCTCGGGATGGGCGAGAAGACTTCGCCGCCCATCGCCTGGACGAGGGCGCGGAAAGTCTCCTGCATGTGCTTGGCCTGGTTGTACTCGTGATCCGTGAACTTCCAGTGAAATCTGAGGACTGGTATACCGAATTTATCAACCATCGCCGGATCGATCTCGCAATACGAGTCCTCGTTCGGGATCATCTCGCCGCGGCCGTCGAAGCCGATCGTCGCGCCGTAGTACTTGCGATAGTCGGCCTTGAGCTGCGCGCCGTAGCCGCCGCCGTTGTAGCGCTGAATGCCGCCGCCGAAACCGGCCGACGGCTGCCCCGGCCCGCCCCATACTTCGATGTGGTAGCCGCGCGGGAAGTCGAGCTTCGCGTTGTCGAGCCACCACGGCATGTACACGTGCATCCCGCCCACGCCGTCGTGATTGTGCGGGATGTGATCGACCATGCTGGGAATGAATCCGCCGACGCTCACGCCCGTGGTGTCGGTGAGATACTTGCCGACGACGCCGCTCGAGTTCGCGAGGCCGTTCGGGAAGCGCGTCGACGTGGAGTTGAGCAGCAGCCGGGCCGTCTCGCACGCGCTCGCGGCCAGCACGACGATCTTGGCGCGCACGTGCTCGTCGTTGCCCGTGGCCTTGTCGATGTACGAGACGCCGTTCGCCAGGCCGTCCGGACCGAGCGTGACCTCGCGCGCCATCGCTTCGGTGATGAGCGTCAGCTTGCCCGTCTTCAGCGCCGGCGCGATGAGCACGTCGGGGCTCGAGAAGTTCGCCTTCACCTGACAGCCGCGATTGCACTGGCCGCAGTAGTGGCACGCCATGCGGCCGGGAAGCGGCTTGGTGATGATCGACAGCCGCGCGGGAATGCACGTGACGTTGAGCTTGTCCGCGGCCTTCTTCACGAGCAGCTCGTGACAGCGCGGCTTGGGCGGCGGCATGAAGATGCCGTCCGGCGCATTGCGCAAACCCTCATTGCTGCCGTACAGCCCGATCAGGCGATCGATTTTGTCGTAGTACGGCTTTACGTCATCGTACCCGATGGGCCAATCGTCGCCGAGACCATCCAACGACTTCCTTCGAAAGTCGTCCGGACCGAACCGGAGGGAGATGCGGCCCCAGTGATTCGTGCGGCCGCCGAGCATGCGTGCCCGCCACCAGTCGAACTGGGTGCCGGGCGCCTTCGTGTACGGCTCGCCGTCGAGCTCCCAGCCGCCGTCGCACGCGTCGAACTCGCCGAACGGCCGGCCGTGGATCGCCGCGCCGCGGTGCGGTGTCGCGTAGCTCGGCACGAGCATCTTGGAGTCGCGCGAGGCGAACCACTTCTTGCCCGCCTCGAGCATCACCACGTGCGCGCCGGCCTGCGTCAACGCGTACGCCGCCATGCCGCCACCGGCGCCGGAGCCGATGATGCAGACGTCGTACACCGGTCGTTGTGCCATGATTAGAATTCCAGATTTGAGAGATACTTATAACTTGCGGCCGCGAAGGCGAGCGGATCGGCCGCCGAGTCGGATTCGACGAAGTAGTGCTCGATCCCGCGCGCCGCGGCGAAGATCGGCGTGAAGTCGATCGTGCCCTGCCCGACCACGTCCTGCGACGCGTCCGTCCACGGCGCGCGCCCGTCCTTCACGTGGAACATCTTGAAGCGGCCCGGATACCGGGCGAGCAGGTCGAGCGGCTTCGAGCCGCCGCTCACCGCCCAGTAGATGTCCATCTGATAGTTCACGAGCGACGGATCTGTTTCCTTCATCAGAATGTCGATCGGCAGAACGTCGCCGCTCTGCTTCACGATGTCGTTGTGATTGTGGAACGCGAAGCGAAAGCCCGCCTCGTGCACCCGCTTCGCCGCGTCGTTGAATTGCTGCGCGACCCGCTTCCAATCGTCGGCGGTCTGGTGCTGGCCGCGCGGCAGCGACGGCACCGTGATCCAATCGTGGCCGATCGTCTTCGCGTCGGCGAACGTCTTGTCGGGCGCGGTCATGATCGCTTCGTACGCGATGTGCGCCGACGGCGCCGCGAGCCCGTTCTGCGCGAGCATCGCGCGGACGTCGCTCGCCGCATGACCGTAGTACCCCGCGAATTCGACTTCCCCGTACCCGATCTTCGCGATCTGCGCGAGCGTGCCCGCGAGATCGGCCGCCGCTTGCCGGCGGACCGTGTACAACTGGATGCCTATACGGTCGAGCTTGGCCGATGTCGGGAGACGAAGGAGACGATCGAATTGGGTCAGCCCCGCGGCGACAATGCCGAGGTGGCCGAGGAACGCGCGGCGATTTTCCATGGGAGTGAGGTTGGTAACTTGCTAGTATGCGCGCCGAACGTTGGGACGGCAACTGCGCGGCGCCAGCCAACCGTTGCGCCGTCATCCCGCGCCGTTAATCTCGTGGGATGCGCCGACTCCTCGCCGCCTCGGTTCTCGCCGGTCTCGCCCTCGCGACTGCTGCCGCCGCGCAGACCATGAGTCCTATCGCCATCATTCCGCGGCCCGTGTCGCTCACGCCGGCGCACGGAGCGTTCACTCTCACCGCGCGCACGACCATCTGGGCCGATCGCGCCGACAGCGCCGTTGCGCGCGGGTTCGCGCGCGACATTGCGCCGTCCACGGGCTACGATCTGCCCGTTCGCATCGGCGTCGGCGCGAGCGGCAACCGAATCATCTTCAAACGCGCCGCGCGGCGAGACACGACGCTCGGGCCCGAAGGCTATCGTCTCGACGTGCGGCCTGGCGTGGTGACGGTCACGTCGTCCGCGCCGGCCGGGGCGTTCTACGCGGTGCAGTCGCTCCGGCAGCTCCTCCCGGCGGCGATCTTCCGCGGCGCCGTCGTTCCGGATCAGCGATGGACGGCGCCCGCGGTGAGTATCACCGACCGGCCGCGGTTCGCCTGGCGCGGCATGCACCTCGACGTCTCGCGCCACTTCATGCCCAAGGAGTTCGTGAAGAAGTACATCGATCTCCTCGCCTTGCATAAAATGAACGTCTTTCACTGGCATCTCACCGATGACCAGGGTTGGCGCATTCAAATTCTCAAATATCCGAGGCTCACCGAGGTCGGCGCGTGGCGCGCACACACACTCGTTGGGCGGCCGCACGGCGACAGCACGCAGGACGTGTTCGACGCCAAGCCGCACGGCGGCTTCTACACGCAGGATGACATCCGCGAGGTCGTGGAGTACGCGAAGGAGCGGTTCATCACGGTCGTCCCCGAGATCGAGATGCCCGGCCACTCCCAGGCGGCGATCGCGGCATATCCGGGCCTTGGCAACTTCGGCGAGACGATGCCGGTCTGGGATCGGTGGGGCGTCAGTAAGCATATTCTCAATCCGTCCGACACCACGATCGGATTCATGGAGGATGTGCTCACCGAGGTGATGGGTCTGTTCCCGAGCACCTTCATTCACACGGGCGGCGACGAGGCGGACAAGACGGAGTGGAAGGCGAGCCCGCGCGCCCAGGCGAAGATTCGCGCGTTGGGGCTCGCCCCGGACGATCCCGCCAATCCGCATGATGTCCGCGCCGAGAACGAGCTCCAGGGCTGGTTCACGAATCAGATCGACGCGTTCCTCACGGCGCACGGCCGCCGGCTGGTCGGGTGGGACGAGATCCTGGACGGCGGCCTCGCGCCGCGCGCCGTCGTGATGTCATGGCGGGGCATCGATGGCGGAATCGCCGCGGCGC
Organism: Gemmatimonadaceae bacterium; assembly: GCA_025934775.1. Taxonomy (GTDB): domain Bacteria; phylum Gemmatimonadota; class Gemmatimonadetes; order Gemmatimonadales; family Gemmatimonadaceae; genus JAQBQB01. The sequence continues at coordinate 45,517 of JAICWO010000021.1, forward strand.
GCGCGGGCCACGATGTCGTCATGGCGCCGGGGAACTACACCTACTTCGATCATTATCAATCTGTGAATCAAGCCGCGGAGCCACTCGCCATCGGCGGCTATCTGCCGATCGACTCGGTGTACGCCTACGACCCGGTGCCGCCGCAGCTCGAGCCGCAGTACGCGATCCACGTCCTCGGCGCGCAGGGGCAGGTGTGGACGGAGTACATCCCCGATCCCAAGCAGGCCGAGTACATGGCGTTCCCGCGCGAGGCGGCGCTCGCCGAAGTCCTCTGGACGCCGCGCGACGAGAAGAACTTCGCCGATTTCATGACGCGCCTCCCCGCCGACCTGGCGCGGCTCCAGGTACTGGATGTGAACTATCGGCGGTGAGCCGCGCCGCGCTACGGCACGATCCGCCGGCGCTGCTTCATGAGTGCTTCGATCTCGCCGATCTCGCGCGGCGCGGTGGAGATGCGCTCCACGCCTGTCTGCGTGATCACGTAATCGTCCTCGATGCGCACGCCCGTGTTCTCGTACTTCTCCACCGCCGGCTTCACCTTCGCTATGAATGCCCGGTTCTTCGGCGTATCGGGCAGCGCGTCGAGCATCCGCGTGCTGATGTAGATCCCCGGCTCGATCGTGAACACGTCGCCGGGCTTGTACGTGTGATCGCCGTACGAGAACTGCGCCGGGTCGTGCACGGCGAGGCCAAGCCCGTGGCTGATGCCATGGATCATCCAGAACCCGGCCTGCGTGCACGATGCGGGCTGGTGTTGACAGTCGGCGTGCCACGGCGGATCGAGCGTCGCGTCCTCGCTCTCGATGAGGCCGAGCTTCGCCAGGCCGCGAGCGCGCACCGCGACGGACGAATCCTGCGCCGCCTGCGCGGATGATCCGGGCTTCGCATTGCGCTCCGCGGCCGCCTGCGCGTCGCGCACGAGTTGATAGATGGTGCGCTGCGCCGGGGTATACGTGCCGCTCACCGGGATCGTGCGGGTGATGTCCGCCGCATATCCCTCGTACTCGCCCGCCGCGTCCATCACCACCAAGTCACCGGGCTTCGCGGCGGCGCTGTCTTTCATGTAGTGCAGTTGCGTACCATCCACGCCGGCGCCCACGATCGACCCATAGGCCGGCCGCGACGCGCCGAGCCGTGTGAACTCGTACTCGAGCGCGGCGCGCAGCTCGTACTCGTGCTCGGGGTTCGCGGTGAGCATCGCCGCCCGATGCCCCTCGGAGCTGATCTGCGCCGCCCGCTCGAGCAGCGCGATCTCCGCGGCGCTCTTCCTCGCGCGTAGTTGATCCACGATGGGATGCGCATTCTTCACAACGATGCCGGGATGGCGCGCCGCGAGCTCGCGCACGAAGACGCGGCCGCGGGTGAGCGTGTCCGCGCGCGCGAAATCAGCATCCTCGAAATCGTCGAGCGTGTACACGGGCAGGCCAATCGTCGCGCACGAGTCCGCGAACGCGGGCAGCGCGGTCGACGCACGCGCCATCATGTGCAGCGTGTTCCGCACGGCCGCCGAGTCCGGACGCCAGCCGTAGTAGAACGCCATCCGCGGATCAGCCGGTGTGATGAATAGCGTCGGCGACCCAACGCCGTTGCGCACGATCATCACCAACGCGGCATCGGGCTCGTCGAAGTTGGTGAGATAGTGAAACGCCGCGAGCTGATGGAAGGTGCCGAAATCCGTGACCGGCGTGCGACCACCAAACGCGATCACGACACCATTGCCGACGCGAGCGGCCAGCGAGTCGCGGCGCGCCGCGAACTCGCTGGCCGGGATCTGCGCCGCGAGCGGCGTCGCGGCGCAGGTGAGCAGCAGAATGGTCCGTTTGAGCATGGCTCCCGGGGTCACGGCGTCTTGGTCGATTTCTCCGGCAACAACTCGAACTGTGCGTAATTGCTCATATTAAAATACTGCTTCGCCGCCGCCTGCACCTGTGCCGGCGTCAGCGATTTGATCATGCCGGCGTACGGCTCGAGCAGCCCCGCGAGATCTTCGCCCGCCTGGTCGCGCGCCATGATGTTCCCGAACCAGTAGGCGTTCTGCTTGACGTCGACTTCGTGGCCGCGGAGAAACTCTTCCTTGGTCTTGTCGATATAACTCTGAGCTGGACCTTGCGTCTTCAGCGAGTCGATGATCGCGAACACCGTCTTCGAGAGCCTGTCCACGTTCTCCGGCGATGAATTGTACTCGACCTGGATCTGATACTCCTGCCGCGGCGTTCGCGTGCAGCCGCCGCCGATGCTCGGGCTGTAGGCGCCGCCGAGCTGCTCGCGAAGCGTCTCGTCCAGCTTGATCTGCATCACCTCGACCAGCGCGCGAATGGCGAGGCGCGTCTGCGGGTTGTACTCGCACGCTCCGGTGAACTCGATGATCGTGTTCGCTTTCGGCTCGACGCCCTTGTGCACGACACGCTCGACGACGCCCTTGGGCGGCTCGCCGCCGACGTCGCGAAAGGCTTCCTTGCGTCCGAGCGACGGGAGTGATGCGAGGTATTTCTCGACGAGCGGCTTGAGCGCGGTCGTGTCCACGTTGCCGACGAACACGAACGTGAAGTCGCTCGCGTCGGCAAAGCGCTGTTTGTAGAACGCGAGCGCCTTCTCCGGATTCACCTCGGCAAAGCTCTGGGCGGTGAGCGGCCGCGCCCGGAAGGCGTGCGAGGTCATCGTCCACGAGACGGTGTCGCCGAAGACTTCATCGGGATCCGAGCCGCGATTGGCGATGTACTGCTTGGCTTGCTCGTCGAACGCCTGAATCGCCGCGGTGTCCAGGCGCGGGGCCGTGAAGTCGAGATACGCGAGCTGCATCATCGTCTCCAGATCCTTTGGAGATGCGTGGCCGCTCAGCCCCTCGCCGGTCTCGCTGATCGTCGCACCGACCGACGCCACCTTGCCCGCGAGCTTCTTCTGTAAGTCGATGCGATTGAACTTGCCGATCCCGCTCAGCTCGATCAGTTGCGGCGCGAACGCGGCCGACATGAAATCCGAATCGCTCGCGAGCGAGCTGCCACCGTTGCTGTACCCGCCAAACAGGATCTCATCCGCCTTGAAGTCAGTCGGCTTGATCAGCACGCGTGCGCCGTTCGAGAGCTTCCATTCGGTGACGTTCACCGCCGGATTGGTTTTGCTCGACACGATCGTGCCCGCCGGCCGCAGATTCTCGACCAGTGCACCGCTCGCGATGTTCTCCGTGTACGGCGTCACCTTCGCCTTCGCCGATTGATCGATTGCCGCGAGAATGTCGGCGCGAGTCGGTACTTTCACGCCGTCCTTGATCGGCGACTCGGCGATCACGATGCGGTTGTCGTCGGTGATCCAATTGCTCGCGAGCTTGTTCACGTCGGCGAGCGTGATGGTGGGCAGCAGCTCCTGCACGAGCTTGTACTCGGTTTCGATCCCGGGGATCGCCGACTGCTCGAGGTAGTTGTCGATGTACTCCTGCACGAACGAGCCGGACTGCGTCTTGTCGCGCTCCGCGTACGCGCGCTCGTAGCCGCGGGCGAGGTTTTCCTTCGCGCGATCGAGTTCGGATTGCAGGAATCCGTACTGATCCGCGCGGCGCGCCTCCACGAGCAGCGCCTCGAGCCCGGTCGGAATGCCGCCGTCCTTCACGCCCGCTCCCAGCGTGAACGCGTCCGTGGTGCGCCCAATGAAATTCCCCTTTGACGCGCCCGCGCCGAGGAACGGCGCGTTCGGCTTCTGCGCAATCTCGTCGAGCCGATTGTTGAACATGCTCATGTAGAGACGTTCCATCATATCGCGCCGGAAGTCGCCGACCGTCTTGGTCTTTTCAGCCGGCAGCTTGAACATCAGCTCGACGTCCGAGCCCGTCGCTTCCTTGTCCGAGGCGATCGCGATCAGCGGCTGTGTGTTGCCGGGCACCGCCGCGATCGGCCGCTTGGGCGCGTTCACCCGCTTTGGAATGTCGGCGAAGTGCTTCTTGATCTCCGCTTCGATCGTCGCGGGATCGAAGTCGCCGACCGCGATCACCGCCTCGAGGTCCGGCCGATACCACTTGTCGTAGAAGGAGCGAAGGCGGGATGGCGTCGCCGTCATGATACTTTGCTCATTCCCGATCGGCAGGCGATCGGCGTAGAGCGAACCCTTGAGCGCGATCGGCAGCCACTCGTGGAGCATCCGGTCGCCGGCGCCTTTCCCGAGCCGCCACTCCTCGCGCACGACACCGCGCTCGTTCACCACTTCGGTCGAGTCGAGCGTCTCGCCGTGCGCCCAATCGTCGAGGATCGTGAACGCCTGGTCCACGATACGCGCGGTGTCGGTCGGAATCGGAAGGATGTACACCGTCTCGTCGAAGCCCGTCGATGCGTTGAGGTCCGCCCCGAACCGAACGCCGATCGACTGGAGATACTTCACGAGATCGTTCTTCTTGAAGTGCGTCGTGCCGTTGAACGCCATGTGCTCGATGAAGTGCGCGAGGCCGAGCTGCTGATCGGTCTCGAGGATCGAGCCCGCGTTCACGACGAGCCGGAGCTCGGCGCGATTTTCGGGCTTCTTGTTCTGGCGGATGTAGTAGCGGATGCCGTTCGGCAGCGTGCCGATGCGGACCTTGGGGTCGACCGGCAGAGGCGTGGTGAGCGCCGGCACCGCCGCTGTTGCCGTGGATTTCGCCGGCTGCTGGGCAGTGAGCGCACCCGCGGAAGCAACCACGAGAGCCGCGGCCGAAGTAACGAAGACGTGTTTCATGGAGACCAGCTTTGGGGGATATGAAGAGGGCGGCCGCTAAGTATGAGACGCCCCCTGGCCGCCCAGCAACGGTTTTACCCGAACCGTACAGGCGCGTTTCACGTGCGACCACTGCCGGTTGATCCTTGGGGCGTGTCCGGGCAAGTTCAGCGGTACGCCAACGTGCCTTTGAGGACCCACATGCGACTTCCTACAATGATACTCTCGGCGGCTGCGCTCGCGGCCGCCGCCACTGTCCTTCCCGCGCAGCAGACCGTGACCGCGGCGGACTACTCCCGCGCCGAGCGGTTCCTGGCGCCCTCCACCACTCCGCTCGTGTTCGGCAACGCGCGCGCGACTTGGCTCCCGAACGACCAGCTATGGCTGCGCGACGTCACGCCGACGGGGGCTGACCTCGTCATTCTCGATCCGGCGCGCGCATCGCGCACGAGCGTGTTCGCCAACGCGCAGCTCGCCGGCTCGATCGCGCAGGCACTCGGCAGCACGGCGGAAGCCCTGCGACAGAGCACCACGCAGTCGTCGATCGAACAAGGCGGCCGCCTGGTGAACGTGATCATCTCCGGGCGCAGCGTCACGTGCGACATCGAGACCACGCGCTGCGGCGCCGCGGTCGACGCGCGCGAACGCGCCGGCGGCCGGTTCGGCGGACGCGGGGGTGGACGCGGCGCGACGAACGGCCGCCCGCCCGAGGTGCTCTCGCCGGACGGGAAGCGGGCCGCGTTCATTCGCGATTGGAATTTGTGGATGAGAGATGTAGCAACTGGGAAGGAGACCCAGCTCACGCACGACGGTGTGAAGGACTTCGGCTACGCGACCGACAACGCCGGCTGGCAGAACAGCGACCGCGCGATTCTCGTCTGGTCGCCCGACTCGAAGAAGATCGCGACCTTCCAGGACGACCAGCGCCACGTCGGCGACATGTACCTCGTGTCGACCAAGATCGGCCATCCCGATCTCCGGGCGTGGAAGTACCCGCTCCCGGGCGACAGCGTGATCCCGATGCTCCACCGCGTCGTGATCGACGTGACGAGCGAGAGCGCACCGAAGGTCATCCGCTTCCAGATGGCGCCCGATCCGCACCGTTCGACGCTCTGCGACGACGTGGCCTGCCGCGGCGGCGAGTGGTCCGACGTGGAGTGGTATCCCGATGGCTCGCACGTCGCATTCGTCTCGACGTCGCGCGACCACAAGCACGAGGTACTGCGAGTGGCGGACGCTGCCACGGGCGCGGTGCGCGACGTGATGCACGAAGACGTCGCGACGCAGTTCGAGTCGGGCAACGGCCGCGTGAACTGGCACGTGCTCCCCGTGAGCAACGAAGTGATCTGGTTCTCGGAGCGCGACAACTGGGGAAATCTCTATCTCTACGATCTGGCCACGGGCCAGCTCAAGCACGAGATCACCAAGGGTCCGGGCAACGTCACGCAGCTCCTTCGCATCGACGACAAGAATCGGGAGCTCTACTTCCAGGGCGTGGGCAAGGAGTCGGGGCGCGATCCGTACTTCCGGCACTTCTACAAGATCGGCATGGACGGCAATGGGCTCACGCTGCTCACGCCGGAGAACGCCGACCATGACGTGTCGCTCTCGCCGTCTGGTAAGTATCTACTTGATACTTATTCCACCCCGACGACGCCGCAGACCACGGTCGTTCGCGACATGAGCGGCGAGCTCGTCATGCAGGTGGAGAAAGCCGACATCTCGCGCCTCCTCGCGACCGGATGGAAGCCGCCAATGCCGATCACGGTAAAAGCGCGCGACGGGAAGACGGACCTGTATGGGCTGATGTACGTGCCCACCCATCTCGATTCCACGAAGAAGTACCCGATCGTGAATCACATTTACCCCGGCCCGCAAACGGGCTCTGTCGGCGGACGATCGTTCTCGCCGGCGCGGGGCGATGCGCAGGCGCTCGCCGAGCTCGGGTTCGTGGTCGTGGAGATCGACGGCATGGGCACACCGTGGCGATCCAAGTCATTCCATGACGCGTACTACGGCAACATGGGCGACAACACGCTTCCCGATCAGATCGCGGCTATGAAGGAGCTCGCGCAGCGCTACAAGTGGATCGACATCGACCGCGCGGGCATTTACGGTCACTCCGGCGGCGGCTTCGCCACGGCGGACGCGATGTTCCGCTATCCGGACTTCTTCAAGGTCGGCATCTCGGAATCCGGCAACCACGACAACCGCGAGTACGAAGACGATTGGGGCGAGCGCTATCAGGGTCTCGACAACGGGCACAACTACGACGACCAGGCGAACGAGAACATCGCGAAGAATCTCAAGGGCAAGCTGCTCCTCGCGCACGGAACGATGGACAACAACGTGCCACCGTACAACACGCTCCTCGTGGTCGACGCGCTGATCAAGGCGAACAAGGATTTCGATCTGATCTTGCTGCCCAACGAGCCGCACGGCTACGGCCCGGAATCCGACTACATGATGCGTCGGCGCTGGGATTACTTCGTCAAGAATCTCCTCGGCGCTGAGCCGCCAAAGGAATTCCAGATCGCGTCGCCGCGGAGAACACAGCCGTAAGCGCAGATGGCGGCAACGACCGCGATACAGTGAACGCATAAGAAAACCCTCAGGAGACTCCGGTGCACCGGATGGTCCTGAGGGTTTTCTCATTTCCAATCGGTCACTGGGTCACGCCGTCTCCGCGCCCTTCCGCGAAGCCATCGCGGGAATTCGCTCGCCCTTCCGCGAGCACTCGATCAGAATCTCGAGCCGCTTCTCGCGCGTCTCCGGCCTCTTCGCGCTCCCCACCCAGTGCGCGGTCACGCGGCGATAATACGGCGCCTGCGCCTCGTAGTATGCCCACGCCTTCGCATCCGCTTTGAGCGCGGCGAGGGAAGCATCGTCCAACGATGCGCGGCCTCGCTCGAACGAATAGATCTCCGACTTCTTCGGGTCGCGTCGCGTGAACGCCGCCCGGCCAGCGTCGGTCATCCGACCCGCCTTCTCGAGCTCGCCGACGCGCTTGATGTTCACGGCGCTCCAGATGCTCGTCGGTTTTCGCGGGGTGAAGCGAATCGAGTACGTCTCGCCGTCGATGCGGCGGCGAATTCCGTCGATCCATCCGAAGCACAACGCCTCATCGACCGACTGCGGCCACGTGAGGCTCGGTTTCCCGGTGCTCACTTTGCGAAAGCCGACGAGGAGCTCGGTATGCGTGGCGTGGTTCTTCTCGAGCCAGGCGCGAAACTCCGGTGGCGATTTGAAGAAGAGTGGCTTCACGGGTCGGAAGATGTCACAGGGCCAGCGCGGCGCGCGCGGCGTCGACAATCTCTGGCACCGGCTTGGTTCCGTCCAGCCAGATCGCGTCGCGTGGCGGCTCGAGCGTGGCGAGCTGACTGTCGAGCAGCGCCGGTGTCGCGAAGGGATGGTGACGCTTCCTGGCGCGCTCTTCCAGAACCTCGCGCGGCACATTGAGGAATAGGAATCGCACCGCGCCCGGCGGCGCATCGTCGGGCACGAGCAGATCGCGATACCACTGCTTGAGCGCCGAACAGGCGAGCACGACGTGGCTTTTCTCGTCGATGGCACGCGCGATGACATCACGCAACGCAAGGAGCCAGGGCCGCCGGTCGTCGTCGGTCAGCCCTTCGCCGCGATGCATTTTTGCCTTGTTCGCGGCGGAGTGGTAATCGTCACCCTCGACGAACTGCCAGCCGAGCTCGCGTGCAAGCGCTTCACCGGCAGCCGTCTTGCCGGCGGCCGATACACCCATCACCACGATCACCCGCACGTCGCGATTCATTGCTGTGTCCGGCGGTGCGATTTCTGCACTGAATTCTAATTATATGGAATCGATGCGTTGCATCACCGTCGAGCCGGGTACGGCCAACTCCGTCCAGCTCGACACGTTCAAGATACCGACCCCCGATCGCGGCGCCGTGCTCATTCGTGCCGTGCGACTCGGCATTTGTGGCACCGATCGCGAGATAATTTCGGGCGCATACGGCGCGCCACCACCCGGACACAAGCGTCTCATCCTCGGCCACGAATCACTTGGCCGGATCGAAGACGCGCCGAGCGATGCCGGATTCGCGAAGGGTGATCTCGTCGTCGGCATCGTGCGACATCCGGATCCCGTCCCGTGCGCGAACTGCGCCGCCGGCGAATGGGATATGTGTCGCAATGGACAGTACACGGAGCACGGCATCAAATCGCTCGACGGATATGGATGCGAGTACTATCGACTCGATCCACAGTTCGTCGTGCGTCTGGATCAGTCGCTCGGCACCCTCGGCGTGCTCGTCGAGCCGACGAGCGTCGTCGCAAAGGCGTGGGAGCATGTCGAGTGGATTGGACGCCGCGCGAAGTGGAAGCCGCGGTGCGTGCTCGTCACTGGAGCGGGGCCGGTCGGCTTGCTGGCGGCGTTGCTCGGCGTGCAGCGCGGCCTCGATGTCCACGTGCTCGATCGCGTCACCGACGGCCCGAAGCCAAATCTCGTTCGCGACCTCGGCGCCACGTACCACGCCGGGTCGCTCGACGCGCTGCGCGACGACTTCGACATCGTGATCGAGTGCACGGGTGCCGCATCGCTCGTGTTCGAGGTCGTCGAGCACACCGCCCCGGACGCGATCGTTTGCCTCGCCGGCGTCTCGGCGCCGGGCGCGTCTCGCTCGATCGACGTCGGCGAGATCAATCGCAAGGTGGTGCTCGGCGATCGCGTCCTCTTCGGATCGGTCAACGCGAATCGGCGACACTACGAGGCGGCGATTCGCGCGCTCGCCGCGGCCGACCACGGATGGCTCGATCGGCTCATCACGCGGCGCGTGCCGCTCGACGGCTGGCGCGACGCCTTCGCCGCGAAGCCGGACGATGTGAAAACCGTGATCGAGTTCGAATGACCCTGCGCCTCGAAGATTACGCCGTCATCGGCGACTGCGAGACCGCGGCCCTCGTCGGCCGGGATGGCTCCATCGATTGGCTCTGCTGGCCGCGGTTCGACTCGGGCGCGTGCTTCGCCGCGTTGCTCGGTGGGCCCGAGCACGGGCGATGGCTCGTCGCGCCGAAAGATCCGCACCCGCGCGTGCGGCGTGCCTACCGCGGCGACACGATGATTCTCGAAACCGAGTTCGAGACGGACGACGGCGCCGTGACGGTCATCGACTTCATGCCGCTGCGCGACCACCGATCGGACATCGTGCGCATGGTCGTCGGCAAGCGCGGGCGGGTTGCCATGCGAACGGAGATCGTGCTGCGATTCGACTACGGCTCGCTCGTGCCCTGGGTGAGCCGCCTCGACGACGGCCGCCTGCGCGCCATCGCCGGCCCCGACATGATCGTGATCGATTCCGCGGTGGAGCTGCACGGCGAGAACTTCACCACCGTCGGTGATTTCACGGTCGCCGAAGGCGAGTGCGTGTGGTTCACGATGACATGGACGCCGTCACATCTCGAAGCACCGCGTTCCGCCGACGCGGACAAAGCGCTTCGCGTGACGGAACAGTTCTGGAACAAGTGGGTGCGGCGGTGCACGTACAGGGGCGAGCTCCGCGAGCCGGTGATCCGATCGTTGCTCACGCTCAAGACGCTCGCGTACACACCGACCGGCGGCATCGTCGCCGCACCGACCACCTCGATCCCGGAGTGCATCGGCGGAAAACGGAATTGGGATTATCGATTCTGCTGGCTGCGCGACGCGACGCTGTCGCTGCTCGCGCTCATGGACGCCGGCTACTACCAGGAAGCCGGTGCGTGGCGCGACTGGTTGTTGCGCGCGGCGGCCGGCTCGCCAGATCAAGTGCAAATCATGTACGGCCTCGCCGGCGAGCGCATGCTGCTCGAGTGGGAGGTCGGCTGGCTTCCCGGCTACGAGTTCTCGCGACCCGTGCGCATCGGTAACGCGGCGCATCAGCAGCTTCAGCTCGACGTCTACGGCGAGGTGATGGACGCCCTGCATCAGGCGCGGAGCGGCGGCATCTCGGAGAGTGCGGAAGCGTGGGAGCTGCAGAAGGCGCTCGCGGAGCACCTCGCCGGGATCTGGGATCAGCCGGATCATGGCATCTGGGAGTCGCGCGGCGAGCCGCAGCAGTTCACGCACTCCAAGGTGATGGCGTGGGTCGCGATCGACCGCGCGGTGAAGAGCGCCGAACAGTTCGGCCTCGAAGGTCCCGTCGACCAGTGGAAGGCGCTGCGCCAGCGCATTCACGAGGACGTCTGCGAGCACGGCTTCAACACGAAGCTGGGGTCGTTCGTGCAGTCGTACGGCTCGGAGCTGCTCGATGCGAGTTTACTCATGATACCGCTCGTCGGCTTCCTGCCCGCGAGCGACGCGCGCGTGCGCGGGACGGTGGAGTGTATCGAGCGGCGGCTGCTCGCCGACGGGTTCGTGATGCGCTACGACACGCGCGCGAGCAACGACGGGCTTCCCCCGGGCGAAGGCGCCTTCTTGGCGTGCAGCTTCTGGCTCGCCGACAACTACGTCCTCCTCGGCCGCACGGACGACGCGCGCAAGCTCTTCGACCGCCTGCTCTCACTGCGCAACGACGTCGGGCTGCTGTCGGAGGAATACGACGCAAAGCTCGGACGACAGGTCGGCAATTTTCCACAGGCATTCTCGCATGTGGCGATGCTGAGCACCGCCTTCAACCTCGGCCACGCCGAGCATCAGAACGCGCCGCGGCCGGCCGAGCAGCGCGCGACGCACAAGGCGCCGAGCCGAAAGCGCACGGCGAAAAAGGGCACGCGCGGGGGCTGAGTTATTTCGCGATCAGCGCGACGCCGTTCCCCGGCTGCGGAAATCGGACGAACACCTCCGGGTCGTGACCCGGGACGATGAGATCGGGGCTCGCCGCGATCGTCGTCATGCGGGCCTGCGCGCGCAGGTTGGAGAGCGAGTCGAGCGTCTGCGCGATCGGACGGTGCGTCGCGAGGTTCTCGTACAGATACATGTTGTCCGACGCGATGACGACGGTGCCTTCCTTCGTTCGGACGCCCACGTACTGCGACGCGAATGTATGTTTGCCGCCCGTGTACACGGTGATGCCGGGCATGATCTCCTTGGCGTCGCCGTCCACGAGCTGCACGCGTCCCGCGCGCGCGGCCGCCGCCAGCCGCTTCGCGTCGCCCGCGTCGATCATCCGGTCCTTCACGGCGCCCGTCGAATCCGTGTGATGATCGAACTCCTCGCGCTGAATCCAGATCATCGACTGGGGAAAGAGGTCGATCCCATCCAGATGATCCCAGTGCACGTGCGAGATGATGAGATCGTGGATCTGCGCCGAAGTCACTCCGGCGCGCATGACCGCGGAATCGGGCGGCAGATAGTCCTTGGGGTGATACCGCCGCACCAGGTCGGCCCGGTGAAAGCCGGCGTCGACCAGCACGTCATGTCCATCAGATCCTTTTAATAACCAGACCATCATCGCGATGTCGATCCGGCGGCTCGTGTCGGCGCCCGTGATCAGGCCGGAGACGCGGAACGGAATGCTGGCGTACCGGATCGCGTAGACCTGATACGTCACCGGCGGCTCCTGCTCCGCGTGCACCGGCGCCGTGTCGCCGAGCGCCGCCCGCATGGCGGTGATCGAAACCGCCGCGGCCATGCAGGCGATGGTGCGTCGAATCGACCGCTTCATGTCATGCTCCGTCGTGAGTGTGCATCACGCGTTCGGAAGATCCTGTGGGAAGATCCTTCATGTAGCGCCGTCCGGTGTGGCGATAGGCGAGCGACTCGTAGAACCGGTGCGCCTCGTCTCGATGCAGCGCGGTGTTGACGACCACGCGTTCGGCGCCGTGCTCGCGAGCCCAGTCCTCGACCGCGCGCACCAGCCGCCGCCCCGCTCCGCTGCGGCGCGCGCGTTCGTCGACGACGAGCAGCGAAAGCTGGGCGATCGGCGCGTCGTGGTTCATCGTGTGGCGCATGTGCACCGTCACGAGACCCAATACCTCGGTCGATCTCGTCACGACGAACCCGCGCGCGCCCTGGTCGGTGTCCAGGCGCGCGATGCGCGCTGGAATCACATCCGGCGTACACGGGTAGCCAAGCTGCGTGCACAGCCGCGCCAGCGCCTCGGCGTCCTCAGGGGTCGGCTGCCGAACTTCGAAATCGGCGGACATGCGTCAGTACTTCTCCAGGTAGCTGTCGAGCTCCCACTGGCTCACCTGCGTGATGTAGTCGCGCCACTCCTGCCGTTTGGCTTCCACGAAATGCGTGGTGATGTGTTCGCCGAGCGCGCTCTGAATGACGTCGTCTTTCTCGAGCTCGTCCAGCGCCTCATTGAGGTCGTGCGGCAGGTCGTCGATGCGAAGCCGGCGCTTCTCGCGGAAGCTCATCTCCCAGATGTTCTCATTCACGGGCTCGCGATAGTCGGCCTTCGTCTCGATGCCGTCGAGTCCCGCCGCGAGCATGACCGCGAGCGCGAGATACGGATTCGCGGCCGGATCCGGCATCCGGAGCTCCACGCGCGTGCCGAGCCCGCGCCGGTCCGGCACGCGAATCAGCGGGGAGCGATTTCGCATGGACCACGCGACGTTCACCGGCGCCTCGTAGCCGGGCACGAGGCGCTTATATGAGTTTACTAATGGATTGGTGATCGCGCACATGCCGCGCGCGTGCCGCAGCAGTCCGCCGATGTAATGCAGCGCCGCCGGCGAGAGCTCCCATTCCGCTTTGGGGGCCCAGAACGCGTTCTCCTTTCCCGTGAACAGCGACTGGTGCGTATGCATCCCGCTGCCGTTCTGCCCGAAGATCGGTTTCGGCATGAACGACGCGAGCAAGCCGAACTGGGTCGCGACATGCTTCACCACGAAACGGAACGTGGCGATGTTGTCCGCCGTCTTGAGCGCGTCGGCATAGCGGAAATCGATCTCGTGCTGGCCGTGCGCGACTTCGTGATGCGCGGCCTCCACCTCGAAGCCCATCCGCTCGAGCGTGTCGACCATGGCGCGGCGCGCATCCTCGCCGAGGTCGGCGGGCGCGAGATCGAAGTAGCTGCCCACGTCGTGCGTCGTCGTGCTCGCCTCACCGGTCTCGCTCGGTTTGAACAGGAAGAACTCCGCTTCCATTCCCGCGTTCATCGCATAGCCCATCGAGCGCGCCTTCGCGAGCACCGCCTTGAGCTGGCCGCGCGGGTCGCCGGCGAACGGCGCGCCGTTCGGCATCGCGATGTCGCAGATGAGCCGGCAGATGCGGTTCTCCGGATCGCCCCACGGGAACACGAGGAACGTGTCGAGGTCGGGCGTGAGGAGCATGTCCGACTCCTCGATGCGCACGAAGCCTTCGATCGACGATCCGTCGAACATGATGTCGCCGGCGAGCGCCTTCTCGAACTGCGACGACGGAATCTCGACGTTCTTGTTGATGCCGAGAATGTCCGTGAACTGCAGACGCATGAACCGGACGTTGAGCTTTTCGGTGAGCTCGAGAATGTCCTTCTTCGAGGCGCCGGTGGTGTCCGGCGTGAGCGATCGGGTGCGCGGCGTCACGGATTGGCGAGCGTGGCGGGTGAGATCGGTGAGAGCGATGTGGAAGCTGTTTGCGCGTCGTCGTGGTGTCAAACGGGCATACGGCTTGCGCGACCCGTGATTCGAGATTTCACGACGTACCCGGGCGAAGGAGAACACGATGAAGATTCAAGACATCATGACGCGCGACCCGAGCTGCGTGTCGCCGGATTCTACCGTGCGCGAAGCGGCGCAGCTCATGAAGCGCGACGACACCGGCATCATTCCGGTCGTCAACGGCAGCAGCGACAAGCGGCTGCTTGGCGTCATCACCGACCGCGACATCGCGATCCGCTGCGTCGCCGAAGGCAAGGACGGCAGCTGCCATGTGCGCGACGTGATGAGCTCCGATGATCTCGCCACGTGCAATCTGAACGACGACGTCGACTCGGTGATGAACGCCATGCGCACCGAGAAAGTGCGTCGGATTCCAATCGTCGATGAGCGTGGCTCCCTCGTCGGCATCGTCGCGCAGTCCGATGTGCTGCGGAAGACGCGCGACACGCACAAGGCGGGCGAGACGGTGGAGCAGATCTCCCAGCCCGGCGGGCAGCACAGTCAATCCTGATCGCCGTTTGTCTCGCGGCCCCGCGGTCGAGTCGTGCTTGGCGATCGACCGCGGGGCCGCGTCGTCGAATGACGTGACGGCGTCGTCCGTGTAGCTTTACCGCATGGCTTCTCCGTCCTTACCAGAACAGCATCAAACCTGTCCGGGCTGCGGCGCGGACGCGGTCGGCAAGTTCTGTTCGAATTGCGGCGCATCGTTGGCCGGCGCGGCGTGCGCCGCGTGCGGAGCCTCGTTGTCGCCGGGCGCGAAATTCTGTCACCGCTGCGGCTCGCCCGTCGGCGCCGCCGACCCGCGCGTCGGTGAGCAGCGCAGCTTTTCGTCCGCGCTCCCATGGGGCGTTGCGGCGATCGCGCTGGTCGCGATCGTGGCGCTGGTGGCAGGACAGCGCTTCGGACGTACGTCATCCGGTGCGCCGAGCGCTGTCCCCGACAATGCCGCCGAGGCGATGAGCGCGGCCGCGCCGTTCGCCGGTGCCACGGGCAATGGTCAAGCACCCGACATCAGCAATCTCACACCGGCCGAAGCGGCGGTACGCCTGTACAATCGTGTGATGGAAGCGCACGAGAACGGCAGAGCTGATACGGTGCAGATGTTCGCGCCCATGGCGATCACCGCCTATCAGATGATTGGGAATCCCAATCTCGACGAGCGCTACGACATGGGTCGCATTGCCGCGGTATCCGGCAATGAAACACTCGCGCGCGCCGAGGCGGACACCATTCTCGCCAAGCATCCGAATCATCTGCTCGGCCTCATTCTCGCCGGAAACGCCGCGCACCTGCGCAAGGACACTGCGGCGGAACGGAAGTATTACGATGCGCTGCACGCCGCCGCGCCAGCCGAACGCGGCAAGCAGTTGGAAGAGTACGTCACCCACGAGAACGACATCACGATCGCCCTCGACGCCAGACGTCCATGACGACCATTCACGTTGCACATAGCCCGGACTCCGACGACGCCTTCATGTTCTACGCGCTCGCGTCCGGGAAGATCGACACCGAAGGCCTCACCTACGTGCACGAGCTGCAGGACATCGAGACGCTCAACCAACGCGCCATGCGCGGCGAGCTCGAGGTCACCGCGGTTTCCATCCACGCCTACGCCTATCTGTCTGACCGGTATGCGCTACTGCCCCACGGCGCCTCGATGGGCGACCGCTACGGACCACGGCTCGTGTCACGCACGCCGATGTCGCGCGCGGATGTTCGCGGCAAACGGATCGCGATCCCGGGCAGGCTCACCAGCGCGTATTTGGCGCTCCAGTTGTTCGAGCCGGAGTTCGAGGCGGTCGTGATCCCGTTCGACCAGATCGAGGACGCGGTCGTCGACGGACAGGCTGACGTCGGGCTGCTGATCCACGAGGGCCAGCTCACCTACCCTGAGAAGGGCCTGCACCTGATTGCGGATCTCGGCGAGTGGTGGTTCGGCGAGACGGGGCTCCCGCTGCCGCTCGGTGGCAACGTGGTGCGCAAGGATCTGGGCGATGACATGACGCGGAAGATTTCGCGCCATCTACACGGCAGCATCGCGTATGGGTTGGAGCACCGGAAAGCTGCGCTCGACCATTCGATGCAATACGCGCGCGGGCTCGAACGCTCCAAGGCGGACGCGTTCGTTGGGATGTACGTCAACGATTGGACTCTGGACTACGGGGACCGCGGTCGCCAGGCGGTGAGGCTGTTCCTCGAGCGCGGCGTCGAGGCTGGCCTGATCACGAAATCCGTAACTGTCGAGTTTGTTGATTGACGGTTAGCGCATCACTGACCTTGCGGTCAGTGATCGTGGTGTTGGTGGCCCTGTTCGTGGCCCATGCCGTGCCGCACCCATCCCACCACTTTCGCCGCGCGCGCTCCTAGCGCTCGCGCCCGCTCCTCGGGATCGACAAGGCCGCGCGGCGCCGAGACGATGATGCCTCCCAACCGGTCGATGCGACCGGGGAGCGCCGTGTTCTCGCCGCCCGCGACCGCGAACACGATGTTGGCGAATTGATCTGGTGGACGCACGCGCTCGAGCGCGTCGAGCAGAGTCGAGAGCTCCGCCGGTATCTCACCCGCCGCGGGACAGGCGATGAGCACTCCATCATACTCGAGCAGTTGCTCGGGCCCGGAGAGCTGCTTCACCCGCTGTCCAGTCGTCTGCTGGTGCGGCGCGCCCGCCACGAGATCCACTTCGGTGAATCGGACGGCCGCAGCGCCTTCGGCTGCCGCCTCGGCGAGCGTGGAGGCCGGAGCCTCGGTGCCAAAAAACAATACGATCAGCTTCGGCATGATGGTGTTTGGACCAGTCGTCGTCGTCACTGTGTGCGATCTTCTTGACGAAGCGCCTGGCCAAGTATACTAAGGCGTTGAAAAATCACCGATGCGCGATGCATGTCGCTTACTCGGTATCAGGCATACGGCGTGCAGCCGAACGGCGGCCGTGTGCGGACGATTGATGCGCTGATCACATAACCCTCAGGAGGCGGGCATGCCGCGAGGTGACGAGTTGCACGAGGAGTATTCCTTCTCCGATCGTGATGACGACGTCGACGATCTGGGTTACGGCGGTGGTGGCGGTGGTGGTGCGTCGTACGACGACGAGGATGAGGAGGATGGCGGCTGGATGACCCACAAGGACGAGAGCGACGACCTCTGGGACAGCGCAGAAGACGTGGATGACGACGAGGAAGAGCCTGGACTCGAGCCCGTCGTCGAGGAAGAGGAGGAGGAAGTCGACGTCTTCGCGACGCCCCGCCGTCCTGGGCGCCCGCCGCGCGCTGCGACGCCCGCCGCTGCTCCCGTGAGCGCGCCGTCGGCGCCGGCGACGCCGTCATCGCACGCCGCGTCCCCCGCGGCTTCCGCCTCCGCTCCGGCGAAGAAAGCGGCGCCGGCAAAGAAGACCGCAAGCAACGGCGCGAAAAAAGTCGCCGCCAAGAAGCCGGCAAAGCAAGCGGCAAAGAAGAGCGGTACCAAGAAGGCCGCGAAGAAGAGCAGCGCGAAAAAGCCGGCGAAGAAGACCCCTCCCAAGAAGGCCGCCGCGAAGAAGGGCGGACCGAAAAAGGCCGCCAAAAAGAGCAGCCCAAAGAAGCCGGCCAAGAAGGGCGGCAAGAAGAGCGCGAAGAAAGGTCGTCGGTAAGCACCCCGCCCGCCTCGATCAACGACGCCGGAGCGATCCTCGCGATCGCTCCGCTGTCGTTTAATATCCAGGATGGCCGCTCCGGGAGCTGATCGCATTCGCGTTGCGCAGAACGTCGCTGCGTCGATCGCGCACGAGTTGCGCAATCCCGTGTTCGCGATCGTTTCCTCGGCGCAACTGCTGCGCTATCGCATCACCGACGACCCGGTGATCGAAAAAAATCTCGGCCGCATTTTGCGCGAGTCGGAGCGGATGAATGCGTTCATCGCCGCGCTCCTCGACTTCGCGCGCCCCGCGCCCGTTCGCCTCACGCCCGCCGATCCGGACGAGGTGTGGGACGACGTCATCGCGGCGCGTCAGGGGATTCTCGAGGGCAAGTCGCTCAAGGCGATGCGCACGGCGCCAGCCGCACGCGCCTCGTGCGCCGTTGACGTCGAGCAGCTCGGACAGGCATTCATGATCGCGCTCGACAACGCGATCGACGCGGCGCCCGCAGAGACGGATTTACAGATCGAGTCCGTCGTTGCTCCTGATGGCTCGTGGGAATCGCGACTCACGAACAGAGGACCGCGGATTCCACCAGACACGCTCGCACACGCGTTCGAGCCGCTGGTGACCACCAAAGAGGGCCACACGGGCATCGGACTCGCCATCGCGCGGCGCATCATCGCCGACCACGGCGGATCGATCTCACTCTCCAGCACCGAGACCGAAACGAGATTCGCCGTTGCCTTGCCGGCCGCGCCGGCGCCGCTCCCCTGATCCGCATCGATCGTTATTGTTAGTCTCGGCTGGTCCGCACGACCACCGATTGCTTTCCTTCGCCGTTCATGGCCGACTCTCCCATCGCACTGCTCCGAGCGCACGCGAAGCACGCCCCGTGGAATGCGCGGGGACTCGCCGCGCACGTCACCGCGCTCGTCGACGCTGCCGGCGTGCGGCCGACGAACGCGTCGGCCCGCGCTGCGCCGAGCGCGCGATCGATTCGGTTCTACGTGGCCAATGGACTGATGGAGCGCCCGGAGGGCACGGGCACCGCCGCGACGTACAACTACCGGCACTTCCTCCAGCTCCTCGCGATCAAGATCCGTCAGCGCGAGGGAATCACGCTCGACGTGATCAAGGGCGAGATGAAGGAAGTCACCGGCGACGCGCTCGAGCGCCGGGTGGCGTCGTCGCTTGCCGCGGCCCTGGGCGCGACAGTCGAAACGCGCAAGCACGCCGTGGATGCTGACGCGCCGGCGAGCTGGCGAAGATTATCGGTCGCCGACGGAGTGGAGCTGCACGTGCGCGATGATTCGCCGGCCTCGCGCGAGGAAGCGCTCGTCGCGATGCGCGAAGCGGTCCGTGCGGCGCTCGGCCGAGAGGATATTCGATAGACGCTGGAGGCCGGAGTCGCCAACCTCCAACCTCGAGCCTCCGCTCTACAACAATCGCGACAGCAGCGTCGCCCCCGCCTCGAGCATCTTTGACCAAACGGAACGGCGCTCGAATTCGGCGAGCGTGATCTCCTTCGAGTAGCGCAGGTCGTTGAAGAAGTCGGAGTCCATCTTCGCGCCAAGCGCCGAGTCGAGCATCACCAGGTTCGACTCGTTGTTGAAGGCCATCGAGCGATTGTCGAAGTTCATCGAGCCGATCGTGCTCCACAGCGCGTCGACGACGATGGTCTTCGAGTGGATCATCGTGGGCTGGTATTCGTAAATCCTCACGCCGTGCCGGAGCAGCTCCTCGTAGCGGTACCGGCCCGCGTACCATGTGGTCTTCACATCGGTCTTGCTGCTCACCGTGAGCACGCGCACGTCCACACCGCGCTTGATGGCGCGCTCGAGCAATCGGCGAAAATCGTCGTCAGGAACGAAGTACGAGTTCGTGATGTAGAGCGACTTCCGCGCGGCGCTGATCGTGAGCGCGAGAAAGCGTTCGGCCGGCGTGCTGCCCACGGTGGGCGCTGTGTACAGGAGTCCCGCGTGCGTGGCGCCAACCGGCTGAAAACCGCTCGTGGGAAAGAACGTCGCGCCGGTGATCAGCTCGCCGGACGCTTCGGCCCATGCGGCGGCGAATGCGGCCTGGAGCTCCATCACCGCCGGTCCTTCGAACCGGACGTTCGACTCGCGCCACTGGTCGTTGTGATGTCCATCCCCGAGCCAGTAGTCGGCTAGACCGAAGCCGCCCGTCCATCCCACGCGCCCGTCGACGACCACCACGCGGACGTGCGATCGATCGCTGGCGTCATGGATGGAGAACCACCGCAATTTGCGAAGCTTGGCCACCTCCACACCGGCTGCGCGCAATCCTCTGATCCACTGCTTTGAAAGATGCTGGGAGCCGAACGCATCGAGGAGCAGCAGGACGCGGACTTTGTCGCGCGCGCGCTCGGCGAGCACTTTGGCCATGGTGTCCGCGACCGCGCCCGGCAGCGAGTAGTACATCTGCACCGTGATGGTATGCTGCGCGGAGCGCAGATCGGCCCAGAGCTGCGGATACGTCCCATTGCCGTCGAGCGCGATCTGTACGGCGTTCCCCGAATAGACGTGCGTCCCGGTGAACAGCTCGAACGTGCGCTCGAACAGCGAGTCGGTCACCGCGGGCGGGCCCGAATCTGAGAGCGTGACCACGGAGCCGATCGGTGTGCCTCGCGTGACGCTGAGCACGCCAATGAGGGCGAGCGCGAGCACCACCGCGAGGAGAACAATGAGTCCGACACGCTTGATCGAAGACATGACTGTGAGCTTTTCTAACACGGTCTGTGCCACGCCGAGCCCGACAGCGCCGGCTAGAGCGGTGAACTGCTGATTGATGCCCACCCGAAACCGGGCCACATTCCAATTTGAGCGGGCCCCTCATTCCGAAATCGTATCCTCATGTTTGCAGGTTCGACCGTTCTGCTGACGGGCGTCGGCGCTGAAGGGCAGGTTGGCGAAGCGGTAGCCATCGCGTTCGCGGACTTGGGCGCGTCGCTCGCGCTCGTGGATCGAACGGCGGAGAAGGCCGTCGCGCGCGCCGATGCGATCGCGGCGCGCGGAGGCACCGCTCGCGGGTACGGCTGCGATCTGGCCGATGCCGACGCCGTCGCAGCACTCGCGGAGACGGTCCGCGCGAACCACGGAGAGAAGCTGCGCGCGCTCGTTCACATGGCGGGCGGCTTCGCGATGAGCGGACCGGTCGCCGAGAGCTCGCTCGACGTGTGGAACCGTCAAATCGCAATCAACTTGACGACGGCATACATCACCGCGCGCGCGTTCATTCCCACGCTCCGCGCCTCGCGAGGGTCGATCGTGTTCTTCTCCTCGCTGCCGGTGGCGCAGTCGGCGGCGGCGGCAGAGATGTCGGCATACGCCGTCGCGAAGAGCGGCGTTGCTGCGCTGATGCGCGCGATCGCGGCCGAGGAGCGCACGAACGGCGTGCGCGCGAATGCCGTCGCACCCGGTTCGATCCGCACCGCGAGCAACGTGGCGTCGCAGGGAGCCAACGCGCGGTACGTGGAGCGCGAGCAGGTATCCGCCGCGGTGACGTTCCTGTGCTCTGACGACGCGAGCGCGATCACGGGACAACTCATCGCGCTCACGTGATCACATGGTCGGAATGACGGCCGCCGCCAAGCGGCGACTTCACGCTCGCACGGTGCCGTTCGACCGGTCGCTCGAAGAGCTGCCCGTCTTCCGACTCAGCGATACGTCATCGGAAGAAGCATCCATCACCTACACGACCGACGAGGGCGGCCGCTGGCGCGTGCTGGCCAGTCCGGGCGACCGACTCCCCGGCACCTTCGATCAGGACGTGTACGTCGAGCTGATGCGGCGGTATCACGAGTCGGGTGAGCCCGCGGACGGAGCGCTCTCGTTCACGCTGCACGCGTTTCTCCGCTCGATGGGGCGCCAGGTGGATGGCCGGACGTACGAGCAGTTGCGCGGCGCGCTCACGCGGCTCGAGCGAACGGTGCTTCAGTCGGAGCGCGGTTACTACGACGCCGCAACGTCCGCGAATGCCGACGTACGCTTCACCGTGCTCGCGGCCGTGGTCGTCGAGAGACGGCGCGCATCGGAGCGCGATCAACTCGCGCTCTTTCCCGCTGTCACGGCGGGAGAGCCCGGCGAAGCGCGAGTCGTTCTCTCGCCGGTGATTCGTCAGAATCTCGCCGCACGACACATCGTACCGCTCGACATCACTCACTATCTTGCGCTCGCTTCACCCGTCGCACGCCGGTTGTATCGGCTGATCGAAGCCGCGCGCGCGGCCGGAACGGTAACGTGGCGCGTCGGACTCGATCGACTGCGCGAGCAGCTTCCCCTCTCGCAGCGCTATCCGTCGCATTTGCAACGTGTTCTACAGCCGGCGCATGACATGCTGAAAGAACAGGGGCTGATTCGCGAAGCCATCGTTCGTCAGCATCAACGGGAGTGGTTCGTGGACTACGTGCTGGGCGCGCGGCACTAGCGGCCGCGGCGCTGCGACAACAAAACGACTGTTTGGGGTAGTACGAGTCGGGGACACATGGCGACCAAGCTCGACAAGACTATCCGACGCGAGATCGAGATCGAGGGCGAGCCGTACACGATTTCCATATCGCCCGAAGGATTTCGCCTGACGAAAAAGCGCTTTCGTTCCGGCGTGGCACTATCCTGGAAGTCTGTGTGGGCACGCCACGCGAGCGACCACGGCACTGAGAGTGAATCTCAGGAGCGGTAGAGCGAACGCTGCGTACGGATCAGCTATTCTTCATTCAACACTCCGCTGGACACTCGAATGCCACGCACTCGCAAGGCCGCGCTCGTCGGCGCCCTACTCATCCCGGTCGTCGCCGGCGGCTTCTTTCTTCAGGCTCGCGCTCCGCGCGAGGGCGCCACGCTGTTGGACCAAGTCATGTCGCTGGTCTCGGAGCGGTACGTCGATACGCTGCCTCAGTCCGACGTCTACGAGAAAGCCGCGTCAGGTTTGGTGAAGGAGCTCAATGATCCGTACAGCGAGCTGCTCACGCCAAAGGACCTGAAGCAGTTCAACAGCCGCACCGGCGGGCGGTACGGCGGACTCGGCATGTTGATTCAGGAAGATCCAACTACGCATCAGATTTCCGTCGCGACGGTCTACCCGAACACGCCGGCGGAAGCGGGTGGCGTGCGCGAGGGCGACCGCATCGTGCGCGTCGGTACGGTGTCGACGCAGGGATGGAACCTCAATCAAGTTTCCGATTCGCTCACGGGCGACGTCGGAACGAAAGTGAAAGTGACGTTCGCGCGCCCAGGCGTCGCATCACCCATCGACGCGAACTTCACCCGGGCGGAGATCCACATTCCCGCAGTGCCGTACACGCTCGCTTTCGGGAACAAAATCGGGTACGTGCCGCTCCAGGTGTTCAATGAGAACGCCGCCGACAACGTCCGAGAAGCGGTCAAGCAGTTCGAATCACAGGGCGCTCGTGGTCTCATCATCGACATGCGGGGCGATCCGGGCGGCATTCTCGATCAGAGCCTGGAGATCGCGAACATGTTCTTGAATCCGGGTCAGGAGATCCTATCCGTCCGCGGCCGCGAAGGCCCGATCGAGGATTACAAGGGGCGCGTCAGCCCGATCGCGCCCACGATCCCGGTGGTCATACTCACCGACGATCGCACAGCCTCGGCATCGGAGATCGTCACCGGCGCGCTTCAGGACCATGACCGCGCCTTGGTCGTAGGCCAGACGAGCTTCGGTAAAGGCCTCGTGCAGGGCGTCTACCCGCTCGACGGTGGCTACGCGCTCAAGCTCACGACCGGCAAGTGGTTCACGCCGAGCGGCCGCTCGATTCAGCGTCCGCGCAAGTTCGTGAACGGCCAGTTCGTCGAAGACACGCCCGATACCACGGAAACGAACGCCACCAAGAAGAGCCGGCCAGCGTACAAATCCGACGGCGGTCGCGTGGTGTATGGCGGCGGCGGTATCACGCCAGACGTGATCGTGCAGGACGACACGCTCACGACGGCCGAGCAGCAATTCACCAAGGCCGTGGCGCCAAAGGGCCAAGACTTCTTCACCGTGCTCACCGATCTGAGCATGGAGCTCGCGAAGACCGCGCAGCCGAACTTCACCGTCACGCCGGGGTGGAACAACGAGTTCTATACGCGTCTGCAATCCAAGGGGATCTCGGTGGATCGCAAGACGTACGATGGCGCGTCACGTTACGTGAACCGGCTGCTTGAGCAGCGGGTGGCGCACTATGTCGCCGGCGATTCCCTCGCCAAACGCCGCGATCTTCCATACGACGCTCCGCTGCGCAGGGCGATCGATCTTCTCGACAAGGCGGGCTCGCAGCGCCAGTTGTTCACCCTCGCGGGTGAGACGCTCGCCGCTTCGCCGACACCAGCCGGGCCAGCGGCGAAGAAGCCATAACTTCGGGGCTGCTCCTGCGAGTAACGCTCGAACCGCCGTCACGCTTTGCTTGACGGCGGTTTTCGTCTGTGCTCCGGATCCCAGCGGCTAACCGAATTCGCGACCGTTTACCGGTGCATCGAGGAAAGTTTTTTGTCGCTTTTGACGCATACAGCCCATTTGGTGCGTCGGCAATGACGCAAACGCAGGTGCCGCGTCTTTAGTGCGATTCCCATAGTGCGCTCACCGTGGCGACAGACGCGGCGGCGACGTATTATTCGGGGCTGTTCTTCCCTTTTCGCCTCCTGCAGTTCCCCCTGTCCGATCAACGGGATGTTGGCCGACGACGGCTGACCGCGCTCGACGCGTCCCCGCAGATCCCGGAACGGTATCGACATGTCGCGCAGAATTCGACTCGGCGAATCGCTCGTCGAATCCGGCCTCATCACCGAAGTACAGCTCGATGAGGCGCTCAAGCGCCGACTCTCGTCTGGGGAACGAATCGGCGAAGCGCTCGTCGGCCTCGGCTACATCAGCGAGCGCGACCTCCTCAAGACACTAGCGCAGGACGCCGATATCCCGTTCCTCGAGGGGCGGGAGCTCGTCACCGACCCCACGGTGCTCGGTCTCGTGAGCCCGGCTGTGGCAAGATCGCAGCAGGTGCTGCCGCTCCGTATCGAGGCGAAGGCGCTGCTCGTTGCCATGGGCAATCCATTCGACGTCGGCGTCATTCGCTCGCTGGAACGCTCGACGGGGCGGCACGTGCGCGTCGCCGCGGCCGACCCCACGGACATTGCGGACCTGATCGAACGCCTGTACATGGGTGCGGCGGCGGCGCTTGCGGGCGGTGCCTCGTCAGCCGCTCAGGAGCTCGCGGCGCGTGCGCGCTCCACGTGGACCGCCAATGCCCAAGGCGGACTCGCGACCGCGCCGCCATCTCTCTCCTCGCGAACGGCTGGCGCAACGATGCCCGAAGAGGGCCTCACCGCCGCCGAGCTCGCGGACGAGGTGATTCGACGCGGCGTGCTCCTCGCGGCGACGGACATTCACATCGAGCCGCTCGAGGAGATTGTCCAGATCCGCTATCGCGTGGACGGTCTGCTCCAGAACGGACCCGCGTATCCAAAGGCGCTCCAGGCATCGCTGCTCAGCCGAATCAAGATCCTGGCGAGTCTTGATATTGCCGAAAGCCGGCTGCCACAGGATGGACGCGTCCGCACGCGCATTGACGGCCGCCTCGTCGATCTCCGCGTGTCCACGTTCCCGACTGTGCACGGCGAAGACACCGTACTCCGAATTCTCGATCGCAGCCGGGTCGACCTCCAGATGGAGAGCCTCGGCATCTCGCCGGACGATCTGGCGCTCGTGCGCGACGCCATGCAAAAGCCGTTTGGCCTGTTCCCGGTTACTGGTCCCACCGGCTCGGGCAAGACGACCACGCTGTACTCGGCCATGCTCGAGCTGAACACCGGCGAGCGCTGCCTGATCACGCTAGAGGACCCGGTCGAGTACGAGATCGAGAAGATCCGCCAGTCGCAGATCAACGTCCGGGCGGGGCTGACGTTCGCGTCGGGTCTTCGCTCGATGCTTCGACACGATCCGGACGTGATTCTGGTGGGCGAGATGCGCGACCAGGAGACCGTGCAGATCGCACTCAGCGCGGCGCTCACCGGCCACCTGGTGCTCACGACGCTCCACACGACGACGGCTGCGGGGGCGGTCCCTCGACTGCTCGACATGGGCGCGGAGCCGTTCATCGTTGCGTCAGCGATTTCGCTCATCGCCGGACAGCGGCTCGTGCGCACGCTGTGCCCGGAGTGCAAACGCCCGGCCGAGCTCGCCCCAGCGGTGCGCGCGCGCTTCAAGCTCGAGGATGCGACAGTGTATCAAGGGATGGGATGCAACCTCTGCCGTAACACCGGCTTCCGCGGTCGCATCGGCATCTTCGAGTTTTTGCCAATCACTGAGGAAATCGTCTCGGCCATATATGAAAGGCGGTCCTCGGAAGAAATCCGTCGCATCTCCGGTCGTCCCACCCTCCTGGACGACGGAATCAAGAAGGTTCGAGCGGGTGTCACCACGCTCGACGAAATCCTTCGCGTCACCGCGTAGCAAGTCACTCGAGGAATTGTGTGCCGGACTTCTGGTACAGCGCTCTAACTGATTCGGGATCAGTGCAGGAGGGGTGGTTGACGGCGCCGAGCGAGACGGCGCTGGAGACGCAGCTCCGTGAGCGCGGCGCGTTCCTCATCCGGACGGAAGCTCGCGAACGTCCGACGACGGTTCGGAAACTCACCGACGGCAAAGTCGAGCGCAAAGAGCTGCTCGCCTTCCTCGAGTACGTCGCCGGCTCGTTCGACGTCGGCATCCCGATTCTCGACTCGCTCGATGATGTAGCGAAGCGGCTTCAGTCGAAGCGGCTGCGCACGATCATCGCCGAGATTCGCTACGCGGTGGCGGAGGAAGGCAAGAGCCTTTCGGCCGCCATGGCCGAACATCCGATGACGTTCCCGGAGCTGTGCATCGGAACCATTCGCGCCGGTGAGACGAGCGGCGAGCTCGGATACGCGCTCCGCCAGCTCGTGGAGTACATGGACTGGCAGGAGGGGATCAGCTCGCAGCTCAAGCAG
This sequence comes from Gemmatimonadaceae bacterium, assembly GCA_025934775.1. Lineage (GTDB taxonomy): Bacteria > Gemmatimonadota > Gemmatimonadetes > Gemmatimonadales > Gemmatimonadaceae > JAQBQB01. Next base: position 72,328 of record JAICWO010000021.1, read on the forward strand.
GCGACGATGTACCCGGTGGTGGTGGTCGTCGCCGTCACACTGCTCGTGATCGGGCTGATCGGATTCGTCTTTCCGCGCATTCTGCCACTGCTCCGAGGACAGAAGACGCTGCCGGTGCCGACGCGTGTGATCCTCTTCGCATCGAATCTCATTCGGCACGATTGGCTCGCCGTGCTCATCGCGGCGAACACGCTGATTCTCCTCGCGTATTTCGTTCGCCGCTCCGATTCCGGGCGGCTGTTCTTCGATCGTCTCAACCTGCGGCTTCCGATCATCGGCCCGGTCATTCACGACGTCAACATGGCGCGCGTGGTGACGTACCTCAGCCTGTTCTATCGCACCGGCGTGGACCTCGTGCTCTCCCTGGAGATCGTCGAGCGCATCACGACGAATCGCGCGATCGCGCAAGCTGTGCACAACGCGCGCGAACAGGTGGTGCAGGGCGTCTCCATGGCGGCGGCATTCGGTCAGTCGCCGCTCTTTCCCATCGTCGTGCTGCGCTCGATCGCGCTCGGCGAGTCGACCGGCAATCTCGATCATGCGCTGACGCGCACGAAGGACTATTACAGCCGAGAGATTCCGGCGTCGGTGCGGCGGATGATCACGCTGCTGCAGCCGCTGCTGATCGCCATGATCGGCGGCGTCATCCTCACGGTGGCGCTCGCGATCATTCTGCCGGTTCTCAACATCTACAGTCAGATCGGGGTGCGGCGTTGAGCGGCGGACCACGCGCGTTCGGCGCCTTACTCGCTCACGACGGCGTGTGCCTGGTGGAATACGCCACCGAGCGCACGGGGATGCGCATCGTCGATCAGTGGACGGAACCATCGCGCTCGCAATCGATCGAGGAGGCACTCGACCGTCTCCGCGCGATGATCGACGCTCGCGGTGCCCGTCAGCCCAGAGTTGCCATCGCGGTGGAGCAGTTCGGCGTGTTCCATCACACGATGACGCTGCCAGGCGCGACGGACGACGTGCTGCAGCCGGTCATCCGGCGCGAGGTGCAGCGGGTGTTCGGCGTGTCCGACCCGGTGATCGCGTTCGCGCGCGGCGCGGCGAACGAGCGTCGCGAGCCGGGCCGCGCTGACGAACGCACGGCGCCGCGCCAGCTCTTCGTCGCGGGCGCTCCGCGCGCGGTGATCGACGCGCTCGGCGCGGCGTTTCGTGGAAGCGACATCCGCGTCGAGATCGCCACCGTCGTCCCGAAGACGATTCACAGTTTGTATAAAGCGACGGGATCGTCGCCAGAGCCAACGGCGGTACTCGTCTGCCTCGAGGGCGGTCCGCAGCTCGCATTCTTCCTCGATGGCCGTCTCGAGCTGGCGATCGATCCGCCGATCGCGCTCGAGGGTGAACCACCGTCGATCCCTACGATCATCGACCAGTTCGAGCGCGGAGCGGTCTACTTCCGCCAACAGTTCCGCGGCGCGCAGGCGACTCGGGTCCTCCTCGCCGCGGCACCGACCGAATTCGACGCGCTCGCGTCCGCGCTCGAGTCGCGGATGGGCGTGCACGTGAAGCCGCTGTTCGCCGCCGCCAGCACTCCGGCGGCGATCGTCGCCATGGGCGCGGTCCTCGAGGCGCGGCACGGATCTGCGCTCGACCTCTTTCCGCATCCGCCGACGCTCGGACAGCGCATGTCGCAGGCGCTGCGCGGCCCGAACGCCGTCGTCGGCGCCACCGCCGCCGCCGCCGCGATCGCCGCGATCTGGGCAGTGCTGCAGGTCGCATCGCTTGCGTCGACGCGCAACGACTCGGCCAAGGTCGAGACGGGCGTGCGGCAAGCGATCGCGCAGGTCGGGCCGAGCAAGAGCGTGGCACAGCGTCGCGCCGACGTTTCGAGGCAGCTCGAGTTTCTTCGCGCGACCACGCGCGAGCACGCAGCGCTCGCGGCGGAGCTTTCGTCGCTCGCTGGAGCGCTGCCCGCGGCGGTGCGATTCGACAGCATCGCGGTTACTCGCTCCAAGGCGGGTTGGGCCGCGACCATCGTCGGCGAGGCGGCGGGCGAGACGACGGCACAGGCTGTCCGCGCCCTCGATCAATTTTATGGCGCGGTCCGGTCGCGCTCCGACGTCGCGTCGCCGAATCTCGACCAGTTCGATTACGCGGCCGCAAAGCCGCAGAGCGACACCACCGCCGCCGAAAAGCAGGCGATCGCGGCGCGCGGTCCGATTACGCTGCAATTCAAGATGTCGTTCACGCTCACGCCGGCGCGCGGTAACGCGGCGGCGGCGGGAGCGCAGCCATGACGCTCGCCGAGCTGCGCGCGGCAATGACACGGCATCGTCGACAGGGGTTCGTCACGGTGCTCTCACTCGTCGTGCTCGCGATCGCGGTCACGATGGGCGCGGGTGCCAAGCGCCAGCTCGCCCCGGCGAAGATCACCAATTCGCGATTGCATCAGTCGATGAACGAGATCGACGCGTTCCGCGCGGCGTTCAAGGCCGCCGCGCCAGTGGAAGATGCGCGTCTTGTGCTGCCCGATTCGCTCGACGTGAGCGTTCCGCACGATCTGCGGATGTCGATGGCGGGTCAGCTTGCGACGCGCGCCGAGCGCGCGGGATTGAGCAACGTGCGCGTTCGCTTCGCGCCGGCCGATTCCGCCGCGCCGCCGCCGCGGCCGGACTTCCTCGGTCGCACGGTCACGGTTGGCGACTACACGATCGCGCTGGACTGCGAGGGCGGTTTCGCCGCGCTCTTGTCGTTTGTGAATCACGTGCCCGCGGCAACGGCGTTGCAGCGTATCATCGCGTCACGCTCCGCCAAGGGTGTGAGCTACCATCTCGTCTTCACAGTGTTGGAAGGTGACGCGAGCGCGGACGGGCAGCATGGCTGACCGCATCCGGCAATGGCTCACGTTCGCCGGTGTCGCGATCGTGATCGCGGGCGTGGTGGGTTGGCGTTCGCTCCGCAAGCCAGGCGTCGCGACACCACGCCCTGGCGCGGCGACGGGCGGCGTGGCGGTGCCGTCGGCCGACCTCGCGCCTTTGATGGCGTACGCCGCGCCGCTTCCTGACAGCGCGCTCTCGCTGGCCGGCGCGCCGGAGAGTGTGGCGGTGCGGCGCGATCCGTTCGGCGAGGAGCCGTCCGCCGTGCCGGCATCGCCGCACGTCGAGCGCAGAGCACGCGAGGTCGACGCATCACAATGGCATGTGAGCGCGACGCTCATCGCCGGCGCGCGCCGCGCCGCGGTGATCAACGACGCGCTCGTGTACGAAGGCGATGCGATTCCCGGTGGCGGGAAGCTCACGTCGGTCGAACGCGACCGCGTCGTCGTGACGGATCCGCAGGGCGCCACTCACACGGTGACGGTCAAGGAAGGAGACGGCTGATGCTGGGCACGCGATTAGATAATGAGTATTCACATTTGATTATGAGACTCGGCGCCATCATCGCCGGCGCCTGTCTCTTCGCCGGCTGCGCGAGCGGCGGAGCGGCCACGAGGCCCCACGCGTCGGTGCGCGTGGAGCCGGTCACCAGCGACGCCTCCGGCGAGACGGCGACGCAGGCGGGCGCACCGGCGGCACACAGCGCGGCGAGCCCCACCTCGACCGCGACGGCGAGCGGTGCGCCACCGCTGCCGGCGTTGGCCAGCGCTCCGGCGATCGCCGCGGCGCCGGAGCGCCGCCTCCAGGTCGATCTGCCGCCGGGAACACCCATCGCGGCCGCGGTTGAGCAGATCGGCGCGCAGTTGGGATTGAGCGTCAGCGTCGACCCGGACGTCACGGGGACCGCACAGAGCTCGCTTCGCAACGTCACACTCGAAGAGGCGCTCCGCGAGCTCGTCACCAAGAACGGGTATGCGTACCAGCTCCAGGGAAGCGTGTTGCGCGTGGTGCCCGTGCGCATGGAGACGCGCACGTTTCACCTCGACTACGTCGCGCTGTCACGCGTCGGAACCATGAGCACCGTGGTTCAGCGCCGCCTCACCAACGCCGGCGCCCTGCCGCAGGTCGGAACGGCGACGGGCGTCAGCGCCGGAGTTTCGGGCGGCGCGGCGGCGGCGATCGGCGGCGGCGATGTGCTCACCGCGCAATCCGTCGCGGACGTCTGGCAGGAGATCCGCGTCGCGCTGACCGGAATCATGTCGGCCGGACAACGGGCTCCGGCGAACGCGCGTGAGGGAGGGCAAGGCGCGATTCAACAGACCGCGACGCCGGCGTCGAATCAGGCCGCCGGCTTTGGCTCCGGCGCCGCGAGCGCGCAGTTCGCGGATGGCTCGAGCCTCGTCATCAGCCCCATGTCGGGGCTGATCAACGTCACGGCGATGCCCGACAAGCTCGCGGCGGTGGAGCGGTTCATCGACGAGTTTCAGGCGTCGGTCATGCGCGAAGTGCAGATCGAAGCGAAGATCGTCGAGGTGACGCTGACGTCGTCGCGGCAGTTCGGGATCGACTGGAGCCTCGTGGCCAACGCCGCCTCTGGCAAGTACGGCGTCACGTTGCGCAGCGACCCGAGCGCGACGACGAGCGGCAACGCGGGAAACGTGAACTTCACGCTCACCGGCGGCACGACGCAGATCAACGCGGTCGTGAACGCGTTGAGCACGCAAGGGAACGTCGAGGTGCTCAACGACGAGCGGGCGTCGACACTGAACAATCAGCGCGCCATCTTCAACGTCACCACCGATCAGGTCTTTTTCTCCGTGACGCAGACGCCGCTCCTTGGCCCGACGGGCGGTGTGGCCAGCATTCAGAGTCAGATCATTCCCCAGCAGATTTCGGTGGGCGTGGTCCTCGACGTCACACCGCAAATTTCCGCCGACAACGTGCTGACGATGGATATCCGCCCTTCGGTGACCAACATCGATCACATCGAGTCGATCACGCTTCCGGACGGCAGCAAAGCAAGCGCGCCGGCGATTGGACATCGCGAAGGCGACACGGTCGCGCGCATGCGGGCCGGTGAGACGATGATCGTCGGCGGTCTGGTGCAGACCCAGAAACAGCGCACACGAAGCGGCATTCCCGGCCTGCGCGACATTCCCTTGCTCGGACGCCTCTTCACGCAATACGACGATACGGAAACTCGCTCCGAGTTGGTCGTCTTTCTTACTCCGACGATCATCGCCGGACAGCCAGTGGCAGGGCGCTAATCATGTACGAGCAGTTTTACGGCCTCAGTGACAAACCCTTCTCGCTGACACCGAATCCTCGGTTCGTGTTCTATTCGCAGCAGTATCGCGAAGCCGAGGGACAGCTGCTCTACGGCATCAACAATCGCGAAGGGTTCATGGTCGTCACCGGGCAGCCAGGCACCGGAAAGACGACGCTGTGCCGTGACCTGATCGAGAAGCTCGACCGGGACAAATCGCAGTCGGCACTCATCTTCAATCCGTTCTTGAACGGCGTCGAGATGCTCGCCGCACTGCTCACCGAGTTCGGTGTGAGCGTCCCGCCCGACGGCACGCGGAAAGACCTCCTCGACCGGCTGAATCAATTCCTGCTCGCGCAGCTCGCGCTCGGCAAGAGCTGCGTCGCGATCTTCGACGAGGCGCAACACCTCTCGCCGGAGTTCCTCGAGCAGATCCGCGTGCTCTCGAACCTCGAGACCGATCAGGAAAAGCTCATTCAGATCGTGCTCGTCGGTCAGCCGGAGCTGCTGGGCAAGATCCGCACGCCGACCATGGCGCAGCTCGATCAGCGCGTGTCGATCCGCTGCACGCTGACCGATCTCGACGAGGAGGAGACCGATCGCTACATCCACCATCGGCTCAACGTCGCCGGTGCGCGCGGCCAGATCCGCTTCAATCCGCGCGCGGTGCAGGAGATCTACCGCGCCTCGCACGGCGTGCCGCGGCTCATCAACCTCATTTGCGATCGCGCGCTGCTCGCGGGGTACGCCGCACAGACACGCGACATTCAGCCGGAGCACGTCCGCAAAGCCATCGCCGCCCTCCGCGGAGAAGACGCGGAAGTCGCGAGCAAGACGGCGCCGCCCGCGCGTCCGTGGGGCCGCCGCGCCGCGATTACGGCGGCGGTCGCCGTCGTCGCCGCGGTCACGGCGGGAATCGCCCTCTGGCCAAAGACGCCCGTGGCCACGCCCGACGAAGCGCTGTACTGGCGGGCCAGCATGGCGTCGTCCGCGGCCGACGCGGAGCGCGACTATCGCGCGCTTGTCACGGGCTATCCCTCGTCGAAGCGTTTTGACGACGGCTTGCTCCGACTCGCACAGCTCGAGCTCTCGCGCGGCGCGCGCGACGACGCCATTCAACACTTCGATCAGCTCGCGCAACACGAACGGGCTGGCGCGGTGCACACGCGCGCAGTCGTGCTCTCGGCGGCGGCTCGGCTCGACGGCGGTGACACGACCGCGGCCTGTGAAAAAATTGCCAGCGGCGTCGACTCCACCCTCCGCACCGATTCGACGCTCGCGAGCCGGTTTGCGAGCATGTCCGCACTCTGCACGTCGCGACCGGTGACGGCTCCGACGCACGCGGATTCCGGCACGAACCATGTCGCCGCGCCCGACAGCGCGGCGCGACGGGCGAGCCGCGGCGAAGCGGCCGCCGTTCCCACCACGACCCCAGCGATGAACGCAACACCGACGATCCGCGATACAGCGGCGGAGGGCCGCCCGTGAGCCTGATTAGTGAGGCCCTCAAGGAAGCGCAGCGCGAGCGTAGCGGCCGCGCCGAGCCCCGCGCGGCCGCGGTGGTCGTCGACAGCTTTTTTCCGTACCCGGAGAATGGCGCGGGGCGACGGCCGAACGTGCCGCTGCTGCTCGCCGCGGCGACGGTGATCGTCGTCGTCGGAGGCGCCGCCGGACTCGCGCGATTGCGCGCGAATCACGCCGCGCCGGTTCCATTGAACAGCATCGCGACCCAGGCGCTGATCACGGCACCGGTCGGGGCGACGGCGAAGCACGCCGTCAGTGCGCCGGCCGCATCCGACGCACCAAGATCAACGACACCGGCACCGACATCGGCGACACCGTCGTCGCACATCGAACCCGCGGGGACGCCGGCTTCGACGACGCGAGCGGCGGCGCGGAACGCCGCACCGGCTAGCGTGGGTGCCGTCGCCGCCACGCCAATCGCCGATCAGCGAGCTCCCGCTTCTCAGAGCCCGCAGCCTGTAGCGGCAGAACGGACCACGCCGCCCGCCTCCACGCTGCCTGCCAGCACGCCAAAGGCGGCTGCGGTCGACAGCGCACCGGCGACGCCCCGCCAGCAGGGTGCCGCGAGCGTGCACGTGGTGGTGGACCCGATGGGCTCCGCCGATTCACTCTTCCGCCGCGCATACGCGGAGCAGACGCGCGGCAACTACGACGGTGCAGCAGATTTATATGAGAAAGCTATAAATACGGGCAACGCGTCCGCGGATCTATACAACAACTACGGCGCGCTGCTCGCGCGAAAGGGCAACTACACGGCCGCGGTCGAGATCTACGGCCTCGCGCTCAGGCATGACGAGCGCAACGTGAATGCCTGGGTCAACCTCGCTGGCGCGAACGACGCACTCGGCCGTCACGCCGAGGCGATGTCCGACTACGCGCAAGCCGCCAAGCTCGAGCCGGCCAACGGTGTCGTGAAGGCGCGGCTCGCGGCGCAGTACCTCGCCATCGGCGACACGGCGAGCGCGCGGCGCACCTATGAAGAGGCGCTCAAGGTGGCGCCGCAGGAACCCGACGTTCACTATGGGTACGCCGAGTTCCTGGAAGCGGTGCGCGACCGCCCGAGCGCGATCCGCGAGTATCAGAAATTCCTCGATCTCGCGCCCGGCAAGTACGACGCGGCGACCCTTGTAACAGTGAAGAATTACGTCGCGACGCTCCGCACGGGAGGTCATCCGGATGAGCACTAAGCGTGTGACTGTCGTGGGTGCGGTCGCCGCGATTGCGACCGCAGTCGCCTGCCACCATCCCGCGCCGACGCCAATCCGGCCGGCGACCGCCGCTCCCGTTCTCCCGCCCACGACCGTCGCGCCAACGATGCGCTCCTCGACGGCAATGCGCTCATCCGCGGCGGCACCGGAGGATACGTCGAGCGAGCAGCACGTCACGATCGACACACACGGGACGTCGCTCGATGTCCGGCAGGTGCTCGACTTCCTGGCGAATGAAGGCCATTTCAGCCTCGTGTACTCGCCTGAAATCGACAAGAAAGTCCGGCTGCAACTGAACAACGTGCCGGTGTCCGTCGCGCTCCAGACGGTGTTGACGATGGCGAACTTGACGCTCGAGAGCACCACCGAGCCGCCCAAAGCGCCGGGCAGCACGTCCGTCGTGTTTTATCAGCTCCCCGTGAACGTAGATTCGCTCTCCGTCGACGGGATCATGCAGCGGTTCGGCGTCGGCCGCGCCATCGCCGAGATGATCGTGAAGAACCGAGTGGAGAGGCCGTAGCGGGCTGTCGACGCCGCACCGCGGATACTGAATACCAGAGAGGGGGGGGGGGGGCCGGTCGAGCGCGCCCGCGCGGGGGGTTGAAAAATGAGGAGAAGGGGGTTTATTGGGGATAAGGGGGGGGGCAGGGGCCCAGACC
>JAICWO010000019.1 GCA_025934775.1 Gemmatimonadaceae bacterium
CGAGGTAGGTTGCTCACGTGTTACGCACCCGTTCGCCGGTTGATGATTGCTCACCCCCCGTGACTTGCATGTGTTAAGCACGCCGCCAGCGTTCGTCCTGAGCCAGGATCAAACTCTCCAATGAGTGTTTGACAAAAGCTCGTTCAGACCTCGCTGTCTCACGCTGTTGCTTTCGCATCCCGCGAAGACAGCGTGTCCGAATCACAGAATTGTTCGGTTCAAACTCTCCCCGGTACTCCGAACGAGCACCGGATCGACGAGTTCGCCTCGCACATCCGTTATTCCCAAATTCAATTATCAAACAGCGTTAGAAACTTTCTGCGTCGCGTCAGCGACAGCCTTTAATACTACCAAGCTCTGACCGCATCGTCAAGCGATTCCGCGAACTTCGTTGCGTGATTTTTTCACGCCGCTCGCGCCAACTTGCACTCGCTCGACCACGCTCCAGACCACCGCGATTTCACCCATCGCGAAATCATGAATGCGCGAGACCGCGCATTCGCGGCGGGTCCGAATAATAACCAACCACCGATCGACATTCAACCCGGGAGCACACAACATCATGCCCGGCGAGCGCCCTTTTTTGGATCGGGCTGAGCCGAGCGCCTACTCACGCGAACTGTGCGGAAGGGACGCGAGCTCGGGCCACGCTGTGCAACGTTGAGCCACCGACGGCCGATGGGGGACCCGCTGCGTCCGGATCCCCCATCGAGCACGGCAGTATGGGCCGTGTAGGAATCGAACCTACAACCTAGCGATTAAGAGTCGCTTGCTCTGCCAATTGAGCTAACGGCCCAGAGCAAACTCAACGCGGTACAAACGCCGTCCAGCTCCCTCAAAAATGGCGCGCCAGGAGGGAATCGAACCCCCGACCCACAGCTTAGAAGGCTGTTGCTCTATCCAACTGAGCTACTGGCGCTTCATGACCAAGGTGCCGCAGGTCGGGGCGCCCGGATTTGAACCGGGGACCTCCTGCTCCCAAAGCAGGCGCGATACCAGGCTACGCTACGCCCCGCGTGAGCCTCCGAATGTACCAAGTCCTTGTGTCAGAATCAACTGGCTCGAGCGAGCTCCGCGATGGCGCGAATGAGCGCTCGGAACGCACGCGCACGGTGACTCACGATCGCCTTCTCCTCGCGCGATACCTCGGCGAACGTTCTCCCGAGCTCGGCGGAAAGAAAGTAGGGATCATAGCCGAACCCGCCCGAGCCTCGAGGCGCTTCGGTCATTGAGCCATGCACTTCGCCGCGACAGACGAGCTCGCGGTCTCGGTCCACGTACGCCGCCGCACACACGTACGACGCATGTCGGTCCCGCTCGTTCGCGAGCGAGGCGAGCAGCAGTCGATTGTTCTCGTCGTCCAGGGCCTGACCGGTGAGGTCGGGACGGCCGCTCCACCGCTTGCTCCGCACCCCCGGCCGTCCGCCGAGCGCATCGACGCAGAGGCCGGAATCATCGGCCACGGTCGCACGGGCGGTGAGGCGATGAAAATAGCGAGCCTTGGCGAGCGCGTTCTCCTCGAAGGTCTCGTAGACCTCGAGCGCGTCCTCGTTTGAGGATTCATGAATACCAACATCGTCAAGGTCGAGGACGTCCAAGCCACACTCGCCGAACAGCGGGCGCAGCTCGCGCAGCTTTCCCGCGCTCCGCGTCGCGAGCACCACGATCATCCTCCGAGCACGCGCTGCTGGGCCGAATCCAGTTCGCCGAGGCCCTTCACGGCGAGCGCGAGCAACGCATCGAGCTCGCCGCGGCTGAAGGTGCCGTGCTCCCCCGTGCCCTGCACCTCCACGAATCCGCCCTCGCTGCTCATCACGACATTCATATCGACGGCCGCGCGGACGTCCTCCTCGTACTCGAGGTCGAGCCGCGGCGTGGTGCCGACGATCCCCACGCTCACGGCCGCGACGCGGCGCTTCACGGGCGATGCCGCGATGCGTCCGCTGGCCGCGAGCCAGTTGAATGCGTCCACGGCGGCGACGCACGCACCCGTGATCGACGCGGTGCGCGTTCCGCCATCGGCGACGAGCACGTCGCAGTCGAGCTTGACGGTGTACTCGCCGAATCGGAAGTCGTCGAGCATGGCACGAATGCTTCGTCCGATGAGCCGCTGAATTTCCTGCGTGCGGCCGCCGATCTGGGACCGCTCTCGCGACGTGCGCGTCTTCGTGGCGCGCGGGAGCATCGCGTACTCGGCGGTGAGCCACCCTTCACCGCGCCCGCGCCGCCAGCTGGGCACGCCGTCCTCGACGGAGGCGGTGCACAGCACGCGCGTCACGCCGAAGCTCACGAGACATGAGCCTTCGGCGTATGGAGCGACGCCGCGCTCGAGTACCACCGGCCGCATGTCGTCGTCGCGGCGGGAGGCGCGCGACGGAAGCTGATCAACGTCCACGGAGTCGTTCGATGGTCGAGGTGGTGGAATGCCCGGGAGTCAGCGGGATGACGATCACGTCGCCGCCGCGCGCTCGCACATCATGCGCACCGACGATCGACGCTTCAGTATAGTCGCCTCCCTTCACGAGCACGTCGGGCTCGAGAAAGCGAATGAGGTCGAGCGGCGTGTCCTCCTCGAACAGCACGACGGCATCGACCATCTGCAGCGCGGCGAGCACGTACGCGCGCTCCGCCTCGCTTCGCACGGGCCGCTCGGGCCCCTTGAGCCGGCGCACGGAGGCATCGCTGTTCAGGCCGACGACGAGCGCGTCACCATGCGATCGCGCGCCGAGGAGCACATCGATGTGCCCCGGATGGACGAGGTCGAATACACCGTTCGTGAACACGACGCGGCCAGACACGCGCGAACGCCAGAGGCGCGCGCGATCCCAACTCAAGATTTTTTCGAGCGGAGTGGAGGCCACGCTCAAAGCGGACCTTCGGCGTGCGGGTGGAAGTGCAGCTCGGCGACGTACATCGGGAGCTCGACGCGCTCGTAGTACTCGGACTCGAGCGAGATCGATTTGGCGGTGCGACGGATCGAGATGTTCCCCGCCGCATCGGGCAAGCCGAGCGAGTCAGCCGTCGCGCGCAGGTGCTCGAGGATCTGATCGTTGGGGCTGCGAGCGGCGAAGCGGACCGTCTGGTGCATCTCGTCGTTGTACTGGTAATACCGCCAGTACACCTCGGCGACGTTGGCGCCGAAATACAAAATCGCGGCAACGATCAAGAGGCTGAACAAGCAGCCCGTGGAGCTGGTGCCGCGGCGCGCGCTCACCAATTCGACTGCACCCCTTCGACGATCGTGTTGACGATCTTCTCGATGGCCTGCTGTCGGCCCTGCGCTTCCGCGCGCTCATCGTAATCGGCTTCCTGCCGCAACGACTTGTTCGAGTAGAGGACGTGGCCATTGGACTGATCCACGATCTCGACGTCGACAGTGATCTGGAGCCGTCGACGCGCGCTCACGGCCTGCTGGGGGTTCGCGCTGAATCCGATCGGCACGTCAGCGTCGTAGGCCATGATCGTCCCGTGCACGAGTGCGTCGGCCTTGTCGGGCGACGCATCGCGCACGCCGAGTCGCCGTTGAAGCTCCTTGTGCATCTGATCGTAGAGCTCCTTCGACACGTCCGGCGATGCGGTCTGATTGTCGAAGCTGGAGATCGCCATCGTGTGGATGTTGGCTGGCAATCCGCCGCCAGCGAAGCTGTAGAAGCAACCCGTGACGAGCAGCAGCGCGGCGCTAATGCACGAAACGCCAAGTCGACGCATCGAACTCCGGTACCTCTTCCGTACGAGTAATCGTGAGCTGCAGCGAGCGGCGGGCGCGCTCGTTCCGATATTGGATGTGCGTGGCGTCCGACCGCTCGACCCACTCCTCGACTTTGCCGTCACTCACGCGATCCACGCGGCGCAGCGTGTCTCCTTGAAAGGTAAGCCGCCACGCGACCGGGCGGCCGATATCGGCGCGGCGGACGTCACCCTCCACCCGAATGACTGTGTCGGGCAGATTTGGCAACGCGACGCGACCCAAGGCCGCCCACAGAAGCGTGGGCGGCGGGATGAGGCGGCGAATCATGTCGCTGCCAGGCGCTTGCACGGAATCGCCGATCAGGATCGCCGCGCCGTTTCCGAATCCGCCGGCCAGAAAAAAGTCGAGACGCGCGCTGTCCGGCGTCGCGATGCGCGCCACACCGTCGCCTTTGGCGGACATCTCGCGATCGTCCAGCGTCCAGTTGAACACGAGCTGGTGATGACCGGGAGCGATGACGGTGCGCGGCAGCGTCGCGGGCGCGGCGGGTGCGCCGGCGATCGGCGCGAGCCGCGGCACGCACGCCGAGACGACGAGCGAGACGGCGAGTGTCGCGCTGACGAGCCGGCGACTCATGGATCGAACAGCGAGCGGACCACCGGCGGGAGCGCCGTTGGCCGGCCGGAGCGGTCGATCGAGACGAGCGCCGTGCGCGCGGTCACGAGCCGCTCCCCGCTTTCGACTTTGGTGATCACGTAGTCGAACGTGATGCCGCGCGAGCGCACGTCGGCGAGCGTCGTACGAACGCGGATCAGATCATCGTATCGCGCGGCGGAATGAAAGCGCGCGGAAAGCTCCGACACCGCGAGCCCGATTCCGGCGCGCTCGATGTCGGCGTAGCTCATGCCGCGCATGCGGATGTAATCGGTTCGTCCCACTTCGCACCAGATGAGATAGTTGGTGTGGTACACCACGCCCATCTGGTCGGTTTCCGCGTAGCGCACACGGAACTCGACGTCGTGATGCGGTGACTCGGCACCGCTGCTCGAATTGGTCACGACGGCGAAGATCGTCGAGCCATGTCCGTTTGTAAAGCGAACGCGAGATCGGTAACATTCGCGCGTGCTGACCTCGCCCTGCTACGTCATGTCGGATGCGCACCTCGGATTCGCCTCGCGCGAGGTCGAGCGATCCGTGATCGGCTTCTTTCGGCATGTCGCGACGACCGGCGGGTCGCTCATCGTCAACGGCGATCTGTTCGAGTTCTGGTTCGAGTGGCGCACGGTCGTGCCGCGCAGCGGCTTTCGCGCGGCAGCCGCCCTCGCCGACGTCGTCGACGCCGGCGTTCCAGTGCTGATGATCGCCGGGAATCACGATTGCTGGGGCGGCGACATTCTCCGGCGTGACCTCGGCGTGGACTACCGCTTCGGCCCGTTGGACGAAGAGATCGCCGGATGGCGCGCGCACATCGAGCACGGCGACGGCTTGCGTCCGATCGAAGATCGCAAATACCGGATGATCCGACCGGTCCTGCGCAGCACGCTCGCGATGCGCGCCTATCGTTGGCTTCACCCTGATCTTGCGACGCCGCTCGCGACGCACAGCTCCGGCGCGAGCCGCACGTACGCGGCGCGCGACGGCGGCCGCGGACTCCGCGACGCGGCCATCAGAGCAGCGAACGCGGATCCGAGTCGCGATCTCATCGTGTTCGGGCACTCGCACGTAGCCACACTCGAGCGGCTGCCGACCGGAGCCATCTACGGTAATCCAGGCTCGTGGCTCGATCAGCCGTCGTACCTTCGCGTGACCGGCGATCGTGTCGCGCTGCGCGAATGGACCGGCTCAGCCGAGAGTGCGGATCTCCACGCCTTCGATCGCGCCGCCGAGAAAGCGCTGCCCAAGCTGTAGAAACTGGAGCGGATCGTCCGAGGCGATGAACCGATAATTCGGCTCGGCGTCCGCGGCGGCGGCGAGCGATTCGTCGTGCAGCGCGCGCGCCGTCTCCGCCGCGGTCTCCTCCGCACTGTCGATCAGCCGCACGTCGGGCCCGAGCACTTCACCGAGCAGCGGCTTGAGCAGCGGATAGTGCGTGCAGCCGAGCACCAATGTATCGATGTCGGCCTCGAGCATCGGCGCCAGATATTCTTTCGCCACCAGGCGCGTGGCCGGGTGGTCGGTCCATCCTTCCTCGACCAGCGGCACGAACAGTGGACACGCGCGCGCGGTGATCATGACGTCGGGGTTGAGCGCGCGTATTGCGCGCTCGTACGCGCCAGACTTGATCGTGCCGACCGTCCCGATGACGCCGATGTGCCCGCGGCGCGTCGCCGCTACGGCGGCGCGCGCGCCAGGCTCCACGACACCGACGATCGGCATGTCGAACTCCTCGCGCAGCGTGCCGAGCGCGTGCGCGGTCGCCGTGTTGCACGCGATGACGATGTTCTTCACCCCCTGCTCGCGGAGGAAGCTCGCGATCTCGCGGCTGTAGCGCCGCACGGTGTCCGGGCTCTTTGGACCGTACGGCACGCGCGCGGTGTCGCCGAAGTAGATCACGCTTTCGTGCGGAAGCTGGCGGATGATCTCGTGCGCGACCGTGAGTCCGCCGATGCCGGAATCGAAGACGCCGATCGGCGCGGGGGCGCCCCGCGCGACGCGTGCGCTCACCACCGGAACGATGCGCTCACGACGGCGCCGTGATCCGGGAGGAGGCGAAAACCGAGGCGCGCGGGAATGTCCCAGAGATGCGCCGCGACGTACGCGTCGGCGCCCGCGAAGAGATGATTCGCGACGAGCAGTGCGACCCAGTCCTCTACGTGCGCGCGTCGCGTGCGGACCTCCGTGCCGGTGAAGCGCGGGCGGACCGTGTCCGGCACCGCGAGCGCGTTGCCCTGCGCGTCGACGTAGGACAGGGTCAACGTGTCGTTCACCGTGCGGCGCGCCTCGTGGACGTCGGCGCCGGACTCGCGGATCATGCCGATGGAGATCGCTTCGACGAGCATGAAGCTCGCGGCCGCCTTGTCGCGACCGAGGACCGTCTGGGAGTAGCCGGGCAGCAGAAAGGAATAGAGGAACGCACGGCGCGGCGTGAGCGGCGGCTGGATGGAATCGTCGAACGCGACCGGAGCTGCGATCGCAAGCGGGGCGCGTGGAATCGAATCGGGACGCTGTGCGGCCGCCAGCGACGGCGCAACGGCGGCCACGCCGCCCGCAACGACAAATGCTAATATACGGATCGTCATATTTCGATTCTAATCGTGCCGTGATGGCGGGAGTGCATGGGAATCGAACCCACCCAACCCGACGTCGTCAGGTCGCGAACGGTTTTGAAGACCGTGAGAGCCACCAGGCTCCATCCACTCCCGTGCGAATCACGCAAGCACGAGGCCGAACGGCGCGCGAGCGACCACCTCGCCGATCTCCACCGCGCCGGGCACGCGCGAAAGATACTCCGCCGTCCGGTCGGCCGGCACGGCGACGAGCAGTCCGCCCGAAGTCTGCGGATCGATGAGCAACGCCTGGAGCGCCTCCGGCGTTCCGGTCCACTCGACGAGCGGGCGCAGATAACTCTCATTGCGCTCGGCGCCGCCGGTGCGCATGCCGTGCTCCCACGCGTCACGCGCGCCGGGCAGCAGCGGCACACGCTCCGCCTCGATCCGCAGCGTCACGCCGCTCGCCGCGGCGATGTGCGATGCGTGACCGAGCAGCCCGAAGCCCGTGATGTCCGTGGCGCATCGTGCGCCGACGGCGAGCGCCGCCCGGCTGGCTTCCGCGTTGAGCTTGCACATGGACGCATACAGCGCATCGCGCTCGGCGGTTCCAATGGCGCCATTTTTCTCGGCGGTCGCGAGCAGCCCGGTGCCGATCGGCTTCGTGAGGACGAGACGATCGCCAGCCACGGCGTTCGCGTTGCTCAGAATGCGCGACGGATGCGCGCGGCCAGTCACCGAGAGGCCGTACTTCAGCTCCTCATCGATGATGCTGTGACCACCCACCACGAAGGCACCGGATTCGTGCACCTTGTCCTGACCGCCGCGCAGAATCTCGGTGAGCACCTCGATGGGCAGTTTGCCTGAGGGAAAGCCTACGATGTTCATCGCCGTGAGCGGCTCGCCACCCATGGCGTAGACGTCGGACAGCGCGTTGGCCGCCGCGATCTGGCCGAAGGCGTAGGGATCGTCGACGATGGGCGCGAAGAAGTCGACGGTCTGCACGAGCGCGAGATCGTCGGACATGACGAAGACCCCTGCGTCATCGAACGTCTCGCGCCCAACGATGAGGCGCGGATCCGATCGCGACGGCAGGTCCTTCAAGGCACGCGTGAGGTCACCCGGACCCAGCTTGGCGGCTCAACCCGCGCAGCGGGCGAATGCCGTGAGCCGGAAGAGCTCCGCGCGCGTGTTGGAGGTACCGCCCGAATCAGTGCTCATGAGACGAATGAAGAAACGCCCCGCGAACGATTCGCGGGGCGGACAGCAGCATCAGGGAATCGCGACGATCGCTTCGACCTCGACGAGAACGCCGCGCGGGAGCGCCGCAACTTGCACGGTCGAACGCGCCGGACGCGCGTCGCCGAGCGTGCGCCCGTATACGTCGTTGAAGGCGGGAAAGTCGTTCATGTCGTGAAGGAACACCGTCGTCTTCACGACATCCTTCCAGCCGGCGTTCACCGTGGACAGCACCGCGCCGAGGTTCGTCATCACCCGCTCGGTTTGCGCCTTCACGTCGCCCGGCACCACCTGCCCCGTCGCCGGGTCGAGCGCGATCTGTCCCGCAGTGAACAAGAAACCGTTCGCGACCACGCCCTGCGAGTATGGCCCGATGGCCGCCGGCGCGTTGTCGGAATGCACGATCTTGGTGCTCACGAATCACTCCTCGATGTCAAGGCTAGTCCGAACAGCTTGACCGCGTTGTTGGCCGTCTGCGTTCCAAGCCCAATGGCGTCGACGCCGCGCGCGGCGGCCACGCGCGCGACGGTGAAACTAACCCAGGCCGGCTCGTTTCGCTTTCCGCGATTCGGCACCGGCGCCAGATATGGCGCGTCCGATTCGACGAGCAGCCGATCGTCCGGCACCAGGCGGATCAGCGCGTCGTCATCCCACTTCTTGAAGGTGACGATGCCGCTGAACGAAACGTACCACCCGACGCCAAGCGCGATCTCGGCGAGGCGATGCGAGCCGGTGTAACAGTGCAGCACGCCGCGGACGCCGGCCGCCCCCGCCTCGGCGATCATCGCGGCGGTGTCGTCTTCGGCGTCGCGCGTATGCACCACGACGGGACGATCGAGCTCGCGCGCGAGCGCGAGCTGCGCGGCGAACGCACGGCGTTGGTGATCACGCGGCGAGTGGTCGTAACGCGCATCCAGCCCGCACTCGCCGATCGCGACCGCGCCGCACGCGACCATCTCACGGATGGCCTCGGGATCGCCGATTGGATCGAAGCTCGCGGCGTCGTCTGGATGCACGCCCGCGGTGAAGAAGACGAAGCCCGGATGCGCGCCGGCGATGGCCGACGCGCTCCGGGCGGCACCGAGCGACTCGCCGATCGCGACGAGGGCGAGCGCGCCAGTGAGGCGCGCTCGCCCGATCACCGCGTCGCGGTCGTTGTCGAACGCGGGGTCCGCGAGATGAGTGTGGCTATCGACGAACGCGGTCAGCGCGCGCCGACCGGCGACGGCCGCTCGCGACGCGGCTCAGTGGCCGGCGTGCTGCTGCCTTTCGGCGCGCCGGCGGTCTCACGCGGCCACTTGCGCTCGATCCAGAGGAGGATCGGGCCGGCGATGTAGATGGAGCTGAACGTACCGGTGAACACACCGAACGCCATGATCCACGAGAACGGACGGATCACTTCGCCGGCGAAGAGGAGCAGCGCCATCGTCGCCGCGAACACGGTCGTGTGCGTCAGCACGGAGCGTGGCAGCGTCTCGTTGATCGAGCGATTGAGCACGTCGTACAGCGGCTCCTTGCGCTGCTTCTTCAAATTCTCGCGCACACGATCGAAGATGATGATCGTGTCATTCAAAGAGTAGCCGATCACCGTCAGAATGGCCGCAACGACCGTGAGCGAAATCTCGAGATGCATCATCGCGAGGAACGCCATCGTCGTCAGGATGTCGTGCATCGTGGCGACGGTGGCCGCGACGCCGAAGCGCCACTCGAACCGGAACGCGAGGTAGATCAGCGTGACGACGAACGAGATCAGGATGGCGGTAATGGCTTTGGTGCGCAGCTCCGAGCCAACGCGCGGGCCGATCGACTGCGCCTGCGCCACGTGCACCGGGTTATCGGCGAGCGTGGTCTTGAGCACTTTGATGATCGACGCGCCCGCGCTGTCGGCGTTCTGGGCCGCCGCGAGGCCTTCCTTGGGGGGCACCTTGACCATGTAGTCGCGCGTCGTACCGAACGTGGTCACCTCGGCGCCCTTGTAGCCCGCCGCGTCGACGGCGGAACGGACCACGTCGCCCGGCGCGTCCTTGGCAAACGCGAGCTGCACCACCGAGCCGCCGAGGAACTCGACGCTGTAGTTGAGCGCGTGCCCGGTCCGGATGCGGTGATAGCCGAGAAGCACCATGCCGAGCGCGATGAACGCGATCGTCGCGATGACCGCGGTCTTCCAGTGCTTGATGAAATCGAGCTTGGTGTCGTGAAGAATGCGCAGCATGATGAATCCTTAGATGCTCAGCGTCTGGGCGCCGCGCGAGCGGTTGAGCCACAGCATGTAGAACGTTCGCACCACGAAGACCGAGGTGACGAGCGAAGCGACGATACCAGCGATCAGCGTGACGGCGAAGCCCTTCACCGGCCCGGTGCCGTACTGGTACAGCACGGCGGCCGTGAGGATGGTCGACACGTTCGAATCGACGATCGCGGGCATCGCGTGGCGGAAGCCCTCGTCGATCGAGGTGCGTACGGTTTTTCCACGCGCGAGCTCTTCTCGAATTCGCTCGAAGATCAGCACGTTCGCGTCCACGGCCATGCCGATGGACAGGATGAAGCCCGCGAGACCAGGCAGCGTGAGCGTCGCGTCAAAGCCCGCGAGGGCGGCCAACGTGTAGAGCACGTAGAGAATCAGACCGCCGACCGCGAGCATCCCCGAGAAGCGGTAGTAGCCGAGCATGATGAGCACGACGAGCGCGACGGACAGGATTCCCGCACGGATGCCCTTGTTGATCGAGTCCTGGCCGAGGCTGGGTCCGATGACGTTGGACTGCGCGACGCGGAGCGGCACCGGAAGCGCGCCGGCACGGAGCACGAGCGCGAGATCCTGCGCGGCCGAGAGGCCCTTGCCGCCCATCGTGATCTGGCCGCGCGTGCCGATGGCGCTCTGAATCACCGGGGGGCGACCCATGACGCGACCATCGAGGATGATGGCCATGTAGTCGCCGACGTGCTTACCGGTTTCGTTCCGGAAGCGCCGGCCGCCTTCGTTGTCGAGCGAGAACTCGACGACGGTGCCGTCGATCTGGCTCTGGTTGGGCTGCGCATCGTTGAGATGGTCGCCCGTCATGATGTCTTTCGCGTCCGTCAGGTACCACGCACGGTAGGTCTTTCCACCGAGCACCGTCGTGTCGGTGCTGGGATAGAACGACTTTCCGGGAGGCATCGCCGCGGCGACGGTGGAATCCGCGAGGTATTTCTTGAGCGAACTCTCATTGTCGAGCGCGACGTAAAATTCGCCCGGCATCCCGCCCTGCTGGAGCAGGCTCGAGAACGCGCCGCCCGGCTGCGGCTTGGAGGAATCGGCCGCGGCAGCAGCGGCGGCCGCGCCGGTGTCCGTGTTCGCCTTCGCCAGCGCGATGGACTTCTTGGCGGTGTCGGCCTTCTTGGTCGTGTCCGCCGTCTTGAGCAATCCCTGAATGCCCTTCTCCGCGGGCGCCGGCGCGGCAGCGCCGTTGGTTCCCGATGGCGTCAAGCCGCGCTGCCTGACCACCTGATCGAGATGCGCGAGATCGCGCTCGAGCGCCTGCGACTTGTCCGTGATCTTGAACTCGAGGAACGCCTGCTCCTCGACGAGCTCGCGCGCGCGCTCCTCGTCCTGAATGCCGGGGATCTGCACGACGATGCGATCGTTCCCCTCCTTCTGCACCTGCGGATCAGAGACGCCGAAGCCCTCGATGCGCGTGCGCACCGTCTTGAGGGCGCGCTCGATGGCGTCAGCCTTCTTGTCGGCTGGGATCGCCTGCTTCGAGTCGTCGACCTCGAGCGCCAGGTAGGTGCCGCCCTTGAGGTCGAGACCCTTCTGGAGCGGGACGTGTCGCGACGTCTGCTCATGGAGCAGCCCATCCGAGCCACGAACCTGCGTCGTGACGTTTCGCGGGAACAGCGCCCAGATCGAGAGCACGCACAGGGCGACGATGGTCAGTACGCGATACTTCAGGGGCATACGACTGCGGGAAGGAGGTAGGAGTCTTGCGGAGAACCTATAACGTTAAATGGCTCTTACGCTTGGGTCAACGCGAGCCGAGCGTCTTCCGCGTCCCGGCCAAGCTGAGCCACGAGCGCATCGACGCCATCGAAGCGCATGACGTCTCGTAGACGACGTATGAACTCCACCGAAACGGATTCGCCGTACCAATCGCCGGCGGTGTCGAACAAGTGGATTTCGAGCTCACGGCCGAACTCGCCGAACGTGGGCCGGCCGCCGAGGTTCATCATGCCGCCGAACGTTCCACGCGTCGTCTGCGCACGAACCGCGTATACCCCATCGGGCGGGAGAAGTTTGCGCGCCGACGCGAGCTGCGCGTTGAGCGTCGGATAGCCGAGCTCGCGGCCGCGCTGCACGCCGTGCCCAACGACGCCGCGGAAACCATAGCGCCTTCCGAGCGCGCGCTGCGCCCGTTCGAGATCGCCGTGCGCGACCGCGCTCCGCACCGCGCTCGACGATACCGGCGAGCCACTCCCATCGAGCGTCGGGGGGACCACGTGCACGCGGAAATCGAGTCGATTGCCGAGCGCCGTGAGGAGCTGCGCATCACCCTGCCGCCCGCGGCCGAGACCGTGATCGAACCCGATCACCAGCTCGCGCACGCGATAGCGCTCGAGCAGCAGCTCCGTCACGAACGACTCGGCGCTATAGCGCGAGAGCGCGCGCGTGAACGGCAGCACGACAACGGAGAGCGCGCCGCAGTCGACGAGCGCATCGAGCTGTTCTTCACCAGGCGAGAGCAGCATCGGCGCGGCTGGCGGATTGACGACCTCGAGCGGATGCGGCCGGAACGTCACCAGCACCGGTGCGCATCCCGTCGCGGCGGCGCGCTCCTGAAGCACGCGCAGAATGTCACGGTGGCCAAGGTGCACGCCGTCGAACGTGCCGACGGTGAGCACGGATCCGCTCGAGAGCTGCGGAAGTCCGGGCGAGTCAGCCATCGCGCAGCACCAGGCGCGGACGCAGCTCGTCGCCTTGCCGGTCGGCGATGGCGACGAGCGACTCCGCGGCGTCGACGAGCGCGAAACGCGGCGCATCGGTCTCGGCGGCGATTGCGTTGCCGTGAATGACGCGCGTGAGCTCCGTATCGGCGAGCGCGCGAACGGGCATGGACGGAATCGCGCGTCGCAGCGGAAGCGGGTCGAATGCCCCGGCGGTGATCTGGTCCATCGTCACCGCGTCGTCGACGCTGAACGCTCCGCTTCGGATCCGGCGGAGCGCGGTGAGATGCGCCGCGCTCTCGAGGAGCCGCCCGAGGTCGCGCGCGAGCGCGCGGATGTACGTTCCCGCACTGCAGGTGATTCGCACGTCGAGCGTATCACCGTCCCACGCGCACGACTCCCATCGGTGTACCGTCACGCGCGACGGCGCAAGCACGAGCGGCTCTCCGCGCCGCGCGGCGTCGTACGCGCGCGAGCCCGCGACTTTCTTCGCGGAATACGCCGGCGGCACCTGCTCGATCTCGCCCGTGAGTCGCGCGATCGCGGCTGGCACGCGGTCGTGCTCGGGCGGCTCCGCTTCCCGCGTGACCGCACCCGTGGCGTCGTCCGTGTCAGTCTCGGCGCCGAAGCGGATCGTTGCGTCGTACACCTTGGGCTCGCCTTCGACGTACGGAATTAGTCTCGTTCCGCGACCAATTAGGAGGACGAGCAGACCGGTGGCAAAGGGATCGAGCGTGCCGGTGTGTCCGACGCGCCGCGAGCGCACGGCCCGGCGAACGATCGCGACGACGTCGTGCGACGTGATGCCGGCCGGCTTGTCGACGAGCAACAGGCCGTCGTCAGTCGTCGACGTCTCCATCGCTCGGCCGGCCGTCCTTGATCTGCGAGAGCAGCGTTTCGATGCGCGCGGCGCGCGCGATGCTCTCGTCGGCGACGAAGGTGATCGCGGGCGCGAGCCGCAAGTGCAGCGCGCGACCGACGCGCGACCGCAGATGTCCAGCCACGCTCGCGAGGCCCTCGAAGGTCTGCGTGCGTTCGGCGTCAGAGCCCATGACGCTCACGAAGACTTTCGCGTGGCGAAGGTCGCGCGTGACCTGGGCGCCCGTGACGGTCGTCAGGCGCGAGATCCGCGGATCCTTGGCTTCTTCCGCGAGGAACGTCGCCACTTCTTCGCGAATGGCCTCCGCCACGCGGTCCGCGCGGCGATTATCACTGCCCATTGGCGGACCTCAGCTCGCGGAGGTCGATTCGAGCGTGCGCGCGACCTCTTCGGTGCGGTAGCACTCGATCACATCGCCGACCTTGATGTCGTTGAAATTCTCGACGCCGATGCCGCACTCGAAGCCTTCGCGAACTTCGCGAACGTCGTCCTTGAACCGCTTGAGCGAAGCAAGCGTGCCGTCGAACACTTCGACGCCGTCGCGGATCACGCGCACGCGACCCTGGCGGTTGATGATGCCGCTCCGCACCGAGCAGCCGGCGATCGTCCCGATGCGCGAGATCTTGAACACCTCGCGCACTTCGGCTTCGCCGAGCACCACCTCGCGCTCCTCGGGGCGCAGCATGCCTTCCATCGCGGCGCGTACGTCGTTGACCGCCTCGTAGATGATGCGGTACAGCTTGATGTCGACGCCCTCGCGCTCGGCCGCGGTGCGCGCGTTGTTGTCCGGGCGCACGTGGAAGCCGATGATGATCGCGCCCGACGCCTTCGCGAGCAGGATGTCGCTCTCGGTGATCGCGCCCACGCCGCGGTGAACGATCTCGACCTGCACTTCGCCGGTCGACAAGCGCCCCAGTGCGTCGGCGAGCGCTTCCGCCGGACCGCCCTGATCGGCCTTGATGAGAATGCGCAGCGTGCGGGTTTCGCCCGACGCGGCCTGCGCCATGAAGTCCTCGAGCGTGACGCCGCCGCGATTGCTGCGGCGGCTCTTCGCCTCTCGGTCGAGGCGCTCACGACGTTGTGCCACTTCGCGCGCAGCGGCCGCGTCTTCGACGACGAGCAGTTGGTCGCCGGCCATGGGAACGCCGGTGAAGCCGAGGACCTGCACGGGGATCGCGGGACCGGCCTGCTTCACGTTCTTGCCGCGCTCGTCGAGCAGCGCGCGCACGCGGCCGGAGTACATGCCGCAAATGAAATCGTCGCCGACCTTGAGCACGCCGTTCTGCACGAGGACCGTGGCCACCGGGCCCTTGCCGGGATCGAGCTGCGCTTCGACGACGGTGCCGGTCGCGCGCTTGTTCGGATTGGCTTTGAGATCGAGGATTTCCGCTTGCAGCAGCAACTGGTCGAGGAGCTGATCGACGTGCGTGCCCTTCTTCGCCGAAATCTCTGTGGCGAGGGTGGTGCCACCGAATTCCTCGAGGACGACGTTGTGCTGCAGAAGCTCCTGCTTGACCTTGTTCGGATTCGCCTGCGGCAGATCGATCTTGTTGATCGCGACGATGAGCGGCACGCCCGCGTTCTTCGCATGCGAGATCGCTTCGATCGTCTGCGGCATCACCGAGTCGTCGGCCGCGACGACGAGCACCACGATATCCGTGACCTGGGCGCCGCGCGCACGCATCGCGGTGAACGCTTCGTGGCCCGGGGTATCGAGGAACGTGATGTTCTTGCCCGACGGCAGCGATACGTGATACGCGCCGATGTGCTGCGTGATGCCGCCAGCCTCGCCGGCGACGACGTTCGCGTGTCGGATGTAGTCGAGCAGCGACGTCTTGCCGTGATCGACGTGACCCATGATGGTCACGATCGGAGGACGGGACTCGAGATCTTCCGGACGATCGGCTTCCGCCGCGACGCCGGCTTCCTCAGCCTGATATTCGTCTTCTCGAACAGCCTGGAAGCCGAACTCGCCGGCGATGAGCTCGATCTGATCGAAGTCGAGGCGCTGGTTGATGGTGACCATCAACCCGAGATTCTTGAAGGCGAAGGCGACGATCTCGGTCGCGGGGACCTTTAGAATTTGCGCAAGCTCGCTGACCGTGATGAACTCGTTGACGCGAACCGTCTTCCGTTCGCGTTCGGCCTCGGCCGCGCGCGCGGCCTCGAGCTCCTCGCGCGACCCGCGGCGGAGATCGCTGGCCGTGCGGCGCGAAGGAGCGCCCCGCAACGTGGCCATGGTCTTCGAGATGTTCGCATCCACCGCTTCCTGATCGACCGCGCCGCGCTTGCCCTTCTTGCGGCGAGCGCCGCGATCCGCGACTCCGCTCGGTGCACCGCCGCCCGCGCCGCCACCACCACCAGGCGCTCCGCCACCGCCGCCACCACCTCCGCCGCGACGGTCGTCGCGACGACCACCGCCAGGACCACCGCCCGGCGCAGCCGAGGCAATCGGACGTGGCGGGAAACCGCCGCTGCTCGCGACGGGGCGCGGGCGCGGAGCACCCGGGGTCACCGGACGTGGACGCGGACGCTCTGCCGCCGCCGTTCCGCCGTGCGAGACCGGCGCGGGACGCGGTGCTTCCGCCTGCGCCGCCGCTGCGGGCGCACGCACCGGCTCGGCCTCGTGCTCGCCAGCGCGCGATTCGCGCTCCGCCTGTGCCGCGGCTTCGGCGGCAGCGGCTGCCGCCTCCTGCGCGCGCAGTGCTTCGATTCGCGCTGCCTCTTGGCGCGCGGCTTCGGCGGCGAGAGCCTCCTGTCGCGCGGTTTCCGCAGCCGCTGCTTCAGCGGCGGCCGCCGCGACGGCAGCCTGCTCCTCGGCGGCGGCTTGAACGTCGGCAGCCTTGCGGCGGCGGCGGACCGGCTCGGCGGCTGATGCCGGTGCGGCCGGCGCCGCTGGTTCCGGAGCCGCGGCGGTCGTACGACGCCGGCGTGCTGCGGGGGCGGGCGCGGCCGTCGCCTTCTCGGCTCGAACGCGCTTCTCTCGTTCCCAGCGCGCGCGAATGCGAGCGACCTGGTCGTCGGTGAGCATGCTCATGTGGCTGCGAACCGGAATGTCCATCTGCCGAAGAAGTGAGACCACTTCGTCGGTGGACACGCCGAATTCGTTCGCCATTTCATTGACTGAAAGCTTGCTCAAACATCCTCCTCAGTGCCCTGTCGGGCCGACGTCACCAGATCACGAACTCCAGCCGCCAAATTCGCGTCGACGATGCCGACCACGGCGGTTTGCTCGCGACCAACAGCAGCACCCAGCTCGTCGGTCGAGGGCAATTCTATAAACCTAACGCGCCGCGCGTTGAGCAGCGGCACGATCTTCTCCAAGCTGTGCCTCGACGCATCCATCGCAACGACGGCGAGTTTCACCTTGTTCTTCTTCGCCGCTTCGCGAACCTGCTGTACTCCCACCACCGCGCCGCGAGCTCGAACGCCGAGGCCGATGAGTCGAAGCACGCGCTGCCGCACGACGGCATCCATCTCAGCCCGCCGCCGGCTCTCCACCGCCACTCGTCTCGTCGCCGCCACCATCCTCCGTGGTCAGCTCGTCGATGAGCGCCATGATCCGATCCGCTTCCTCGGGCGCGATGCCGGGCAGCTTGAGAAAATCCTCACGATCGAGATCCATGATGTCGTTGAGCGTGCGGTACCCCGCCTCCTCGAGCACCGCCACCGTGGCCGGCGGCATGCCCGCGATATCGGAGAGCCGCACATCCATCTCTTCGCCTTCTTCGGGCAGCGGCGCGAAGATCTGCCCTTCGCCACCCCGCTCGAGCCACTCGCGACTCGAATAGAGATCGATCTTCCAACCGGTGAGCTCGGAGGCAAGGCGCACGTTCTGCCCATTGCGGCCGATGGCGAGCGAGAGTTGATCCTCGTCCACGACGGCCTGGATCGTCTTGGTCGCCGGATCACTGAAGACGCGCGCGACCTTGGCCGGCGCGAGCGCGAGCTTGGCGAACCGCTCGGGATCGGGCGACCACGGGACGATGTCGATTCGCTCGCCGTTCAGCTCATTGACCACGGCCTGCACGCGCGAGCCCTTGAGGCCGACGCACGCGCCGACCGGATCGATCGAATCATCGCGCGAGAAGACGGCGATCTTCGTGCGGCTGCCCACCTCGCGCGCGGCGGCGCGAATCTCGACGATGTTCTGTTGGATCTCGGGGACCTCGAGCTTGAACAACGCCTTGACGAAGAGCGGGTCGCCGCGGCTCAAGATCAGACGCGGACCTTTGGGCGTTTCCTCGACGCGCTTCAAGACCGCGCGGATCGGCTCGCCCTGGTGATAGTGCTCGCGATGATTCTGCTCGCGATACGGGATGATCGCTTCGGCTTCGCGGAACTTGTTGAGCATGACCACGAGCTTGCCGCGCTCGATCTGCTGGACTTCGCCGGACAGGAGATCGCCGACGCGCGTCGCGAACTCGTCGCGAATCCGGGTGCGCTCGCCCTCGCGGACGCGCTGGATGATGCGCTGCTTCGCGGCCTGCACGGCCGCGCGGCCGAATACGGCGAAGTCGACCGGCTCCTCCATGACGTCGCCCAGCTCGAAGCTCTCGTCGAACGCCTTGGCGTCGTCGATCGAGATCTGGTTGCTCGCGTCCTCGATGGTCGCGACGACCGTCTTGAGGAGAACGATGCGAATGTCACCCTTGCCGTCATCGATATCGACTTCGGCCTGGACGTTCGGACCGTATTTCTTGGCGAGGGCGGCCATGATGCCGTCCTGGAGCAAGCCGTACAGTTCCGCGCGATCGAGTTGCTTCGTGTTCGACACCTCGCGAAACGCGGCGAGAATCTCTGCAGAACTGACCATCCAAGACCCCTCGTGTTGTGCGTCGCGCGCTCGCAGCGGCGCGATCGACCCTGTTCCGATTACATGTGAAACGCCAGCCGCGCTTCCTTGACGTCAGCGAGCGGTACACGCCGCTGCTCCCCTTGCTTCGGTTCCAGCAGCACGATCTCCGAGCCCGGTTCTCCCTCCACCGCGAGGATTTTGCCCTCGAACCGGCCGCCGTGCACCGGGCTGAGGATGTTCACCCACTCACCGACGAATCGCCGCCATTCGACCGAGGTCCGTACCGGGCGTTCGCCCGGCGACGAGACCTGCAGCACGTACTGCGGCGATACCAATTCACTGCCATCCAGCCGCGCCTCGAGCACGCGTGACGCGCGGGCACAATCGTCGACCGTGACCGCCGACCCGTCGCGCCGATCGATGCGAACCTCGATCAACGGCCGCGTCCGCGTCCCGCCACGCCGAAGCTCAACCAAGTCGTATCCGACCGTGTCAAGCTCTGCCACGACAACATCTTCCAGCGCGTCCTTCACATGCAGTCGAGGAAGGCGTTCAGAACAAAAAAATGTGGGGAGCATCCCCCACATTCCGCTCGCGAGCCCCGGGGCCGCGCAGCATGTCTAACCTACGACGGGACGGCGGGAGGGGCAAGTGGGGTGAAACGGCGCGGACGGACTCGATCGCTGCTCGCAATGGTTCCGAGTGGTGGGTTGCGTCGTGTGTTGCGAGTTCTCAAACGCGAAACCCGCCACCCGCAACCGACGACCCGCGACCATTGCGACCGCGCCGAGCAGCTCGCCGTTCTGCGCTGTTGTTGGCTGTTATTGAGGAGCGATGAGGACACCGATCTGCCTCCCGCTATCCCCTGCCCGGTGCGAGAAGAAGCGATCGTTGTCGCACCGGGTGCACGACGCGCTCGTCGTGATATGGCGAACACCTCTCGCGCGCGCGTGTTCGGCGATCAGTGCGCGTAGATCCACCGTCGCCGGCTTGCCCGGATCACGTCCGGTGAGCTGCGTGTAGACCTCCGCGCTCACCTCATAGCAGTCGCCACAGATGGACGGGCCCGTGTGGAGGCGCAGATCGCTCGGCGCGCAGCCGCGCGTCTCGAGGGCGTCGATCGCGCGCTCGACGATGCGGCTCGCGGTGCCGCGCCATCCCGAATGCAGGAGCGCGATCGCGCCCGACGGATGGACGATGAACACGGGCACGCAGTCGGCCACCGTCACGGCGAGCGCGGTTCCGCGTTCCATCGCGAGGTGTCCGTCGGCCTCGTTCCCGCGCAGCCAGCCCTGCCATCCGGGCTCGTGCACGAGAATGTGCGTTCCGTGGATTTGTCTCGCCGTCGCGAGGCGGCCGCCGTTCGGCGAAAGCTCCTCGCGCAGTGCATCCCAGCGGCCCATGACGTCGCGCACCGGCTCATCGCCGTTGACGCCGAACGTACCTACCGCCCGCGTCGTCGTGAATGCACGGACCCCGAACGCGGCGAGCTCGGAGACGATTTCCGATTCGCCGGCGATGCTCATCGCGCGCGGCGGTCTTCCACGCGCTCGACCTTCGCGCCAAGCGCCCGCAGGCGCTCGTCGATGCGCTCGTAGCCGCGCTCGATCTGGCCGACGTTATTGATCGTGCTCTCCCCTTCCGCGCAGAGTGCGGCAATGAGCATCGCCATGCCAGCGCGGATGTCGGGTGACTCCACCGAGCTGCCGCGCAGGCGCGACGGGCCGGCGACGAGGGCGCGATGCGGATCGCACAAGACGACCCGCGCGCCCATGCCGACGAGCTTGTCGACGAAGAACAGCCGCGACTCGAACATCTTCTCGTGAATGAGAATGAGTCCGCTGCACTGCGTCGCGGTCACGAGCGCGATCGACATCGTGTCCGCGGGAAACGCGGGCCACGGCTGATCCTCGAGCTTCGGAACGTGACCGCCCAGGTCCGACTGAATCGACTTCTCCTGCACCGCTGGAATGACGAGATCCGGGCCCTCGATCGTACATGAGACGCCGAGGCGCGCGAAGCCCATGAGCGTCGATCGCAAATGCTCGACGCCGGCGTCGGCGATTCGAATTTCGGAGTTGGTCACCGCCGCCAGGCCGATGAACGAGCCGACCTCGATGTGGTCCGGTCCGATGCGGTGCGTCGCGCTGCCGAGCGGGCGCGCGCCATTGATGGTGAGCTTGTTCGTTCCGATGCCGTCGATCTCGGCGCCAAGGGCGACGAGAAAATGCGAGAGGTCCTGCACGTGCGGCTCGCTCGCGGCGTTGCGGAGCACCGTGGTGCCCGATGCGGCCACCGCGGCCATCAGCGCGTTCTCGGTGCCGGTCACGCTCGGCTCGTCGAGGAACACGTCGGCGCCGCGCAGGCCGGGCGTGGAGAGCTGGAAGGCTTCGTCGACCTCGAAGCTGGCGCCCAGACGCTCGAGCGCGAGGAAATGCGTATCGACGCGGCGACGGCCGATGACGTCGCCGCCCGGCGGCGGCAGCTCGATGTGGCCGCAGCGCGCGAGCATCGGCCCGGCGAGGAGGATGGACGCGCGGATCTTCTTGCAGAGCACCGGATCGAGCTTGGCCGACTGCACCGTCTTGGCGTGGATGTGCAGCGTGTTGCGTTCCGCCCACGTGACGTCCACGCCAGCGGACGCGATGAGCTCGACGAGCGTTTCGACATCTCGAATGCGCGGCACGTTCTCCAGAATCACCGGATGCTCGGTCAACAGCGCGCCGCAGATGATCGGCAACGCCGCGTTCTTGTTGCCCGAGGGGCGAATGGTGCCCGAGAGAGTGTGCCCGCCTTCGACGACGAATTGCAGTGCGCTGCTCATGTTCCGGAGTGTGGGTGGACCGAACGCAGGATGGAGCGAAGAATGGACGAACCGGCGAGCCGGGGTCAATGGCACCGCGCAGAATCCGTGCGCAACCCGAGCAGCACTCGGTAATGCGCGCGGTGGACACGCGCGCGCCGTGCGCATCCGGCGTTCCCTGCTTGCAGCGTCGTCGCGACCCTCGTAGGATGCGGCCACGTGTAGATGGCCTCGCCTTTGCACCCGTCAGGCGACAGGGAGAGAGATATCTCGATGACTAGCGTGTGCGCAGCCGTCGGATCGCTGCTCGTGCAGGCGGCCGCGAGCCGCGACACCGTGATCATGATGCCGGCGAGCCGCGGCGTGCTCGGCGAGATCACGGACGTCGTGTACTTGCTAATTTTGCTCGTGCTCATCGGACTGGTCGTCGTGGGCACGATCTTCATGTGGAGGCTGAGGCGGACGCAGGAGCGGTTCGATCGATTGATCGAGCGCGTCTCGAGCGACGTCGGTCCGGTCTTGAAGGCGGCGCGCGCGATCGGCGAGGACATTCATCACGTCACCGCGTCGATTCGCGAGCACGTGGACGAGGTGAACGCGACGATCTCAGCGGCGAACGATCGCGTGCGCGATGCGGTGACGATGACGGAAGATCGTCTGAACGAATTCAACGCCCTGCTCGACGTGGTGCAGCAGGAGGCAGAGGGACTGTTCGTCTCGACGGCGTCCGCGGTACGCGGCGTGCGACTCGGCGCGCGGAGCTTCGGTCGCGGCGGTGGGATGGAGTTTGCGTCAGACGAGCTCGATGCGGCCGATGCGGCCGACGAATCCGAGCTTCTGGAGGAAGCAGATGGCGACGACAGCGATGCCGAACCAGACACGGGAGCGGGGGCGAGCGCGTTCGCCGCAGCCCCGCGTCTCCGTCCGCGCCCGCGAAGCAGGCGCGGCCTCTGACGGACAGTACGATCTCCTCACGGCGGCGCTGATCGGAGTGACGATCGGCGCCGGAATCACGTACATGCTGCGGCGCGGGCCGTCCGGGCGCCGGCCCGTGTCGCCCGTGATGTCGGGCGTCGGCCGCGGCGCGAGCTGGGCCGGCCGGGGCGCGGTCCGCGCGGGGGCCGCCGGGGCACGATGGATGGCGCACCGCGGCGAAGAGGCGTGGGATGCCGTTCCGCGAGCGGAGATTCGCGAGCACGTGTCCGAGTACCTCGGCCGCGCGCGCGACGCGATCGACGACGCGGTGGACGCCGAGCTGAAGGACCTTCGCCGTTCGCTGCGGCGCCAGCGGAAGCGTCTTGGGATCTGACGGCGCGCGTCCGCGCCGAGCACGACGCACGACACGCGGGACGCACGTCGCACTACTCGCGGCGGTGATGCTGGTCATCGCCCCCGGCGTCGCCCACGCATGGACGCCGGGGACGCACGTGTTTCTGGGCGAGGCCGTGCTGCAGTCGCTCGCCCTGCTGCCCGCCGCCGTCGCCGAGCTGTTACGAGAATTCCCATATGACTTCTTGTACGGCTCGATCGCGGCGGACACGAGCATCGCCAAGAAATACGCGCCCGTCGGGCGGCATTGCCACTCGTGGACGGTGGGATTCGAGATCCTGGACGGGGCGCGCGACGACCCGCTCCGCGCGTTCGCGCTCGGGTACCTCGCCCACCTCGCGGCCGACTCGGTGGCGCACAACTACTTCGTGCCCAAGCAGCTCGCCGTCACCTCGAGCACCTCGTCGCTCGGCCACTCGTACTGGGAGAGCCGGTTCGAGACGCACCTCGGCCCCGAGTGCGCGCGCAGAGCCCGCGAGTTGATTCTGATCGACCACTCGCGCTCCGACGGCCTGCTCGACCGCGTGCTCAGCCCGACGATCTTCAGCACGCCGACCAACCGCAGGATCTTTCGCGGCATGGTGATCGCGGCCGACAACGAGTCGTGGCAGCGGATCTTTCAGCTGATGACGGAAAAGAGCCGCTGGGATCTCGCCGACGCCGACGTCGGACTCTACGTCGCGCGCTCGTACGACTACGTCGTCGACCTCCTCCGCCGCATGGATGGCGCCGAGCCGTTTCAGCTCGATCCGTCGGGCGACGACGCGCTCCGTCTGGCGAAGAAGGTCCGCCGCCAGGTGCTGCGGGCGGCCGGAGAAGACGAGCTCCGCGTCGAGGCCGAGCATCACTTTGGCCTGCCCGACTCGCCGCTTCGCTACTCGGTGGACGTCGAGCGATTCCTTGCATTCCCGAGCCGCTCGGCGAGCAGCTGATTCACGCGCTTCGGATCGGCGCTTCGATTCGACTTCTTCATCACATAGCCGACGAGCACACCCTGCAGACGTTGCTCGCCGCCAAGAAAGCGCGCGGCCTCACCCGGGTGCTCGGCGAGCGCGGCATCGATCCAGCCGGCGAGCGCGCCGTCGTCGCTCACTTTGGCCAACCCTTCGCGCTCGACGATCGCCGCCGGCGGATCGCCGGTCTCGACCATGCGCGCGAACACCTGCTTTCCCGCGGTGCGCGTGATCGTGCCGTCGCCAACCATGCGAATGAGCTTCGCGAGGTCGGCGGGGCGCACGGCAAAACGTTCGATGGTGTGTCCCGTCGCCTTGAGCACGGCGAGAACTTCGCCCATCATCCAGGTCGCGGCTGACTTGGGATCCTCGCTCTGCCGCGCGACCTGCTCGAAGTAGTCGCCCATCGCGGCCGTTGCCGTGAGGACCTCCACGTCATAGTCGCTGAGCCCCTCGAGCTCTCGGCGATATCGCGCGCGACGGGCGTCGGGCAGCTCGGGCAGCTCGCGTTTGATGCGATCGATGCGCTCGAGCGGGAGAATCAGCGGCGGCAGATCGGGCTCGGGGAAATATCGATAATCGTGGCTGCCTTCCTTCGAGCGCGCCGGGCGCACCTGGTTGGCGCTCGCGTCCCAGAGCATCGTCTGCTGCTCGATCGTGCCGCCGGCGTCGACGACCGCGCACTGCCGGGCGAACTCCGTGTCGAGCGCGCGTGCGACGCCCGAGAACGAGTTCATGTTCTTGATCTCGGTCTTCGTGCCGAGGTGCGTCTCGCCGCGGCGGCGCACACTGATGTTCGCGTCGACGCGGAGACTGCCCTGCTCCATGCTCACGTCGCTCACCGCGGCGTACTCCAGGATCTGCTTCAGCGCGCGCAGATACGCGTCCGCTTCGTCGGCGCCGCGCATCTCGGGCTCGCTCACGATCTCGACCAGCGGCACGCCGGCGCGATTGAGGTCGACGGCGGTCGCGCCCGGGAATCGGTCGTGCAGCGACTTGCCCGCGTCCTCCTCCATGTGCAGCCGCGTGATGCCGATGTTGATCGGCGAACCGTCCGGGCGCGTCCCGATCCGCACGCAGCCGCGCAGCGCGATCGGCAGATCGAATTGAGAGATCTGATATCCCTTGGGCAGATCGGGATAGAAGTAGTTCTTCCGCGCGAACACCGATACCGACTGCACGTCGCACTCGAGCGCGAGCGCGGCGCGTACCGCGAGCTCCACCGCGTGATCGTTCAACACCGGCAGCGCGCCGGGCAGCGCGAGACAGACGGGACAGGTGTTCGCGTTCGGCGGCGCGCCGAAATCGGCCGAGCACGGGCAGAAGATCTTGGTCGCGGTCTTGAGCTGCACGTGTACCTCGAGGCCGACGACCATCTCGTAGCGATCGTGCCAGCTCGGCGCGTCCGCCGTCATCGATGCGCCTCCGAGCCGAGCGCGCGCTCGAGGGCGTACGCGGCGGCGAACATCTGCCGCTCGTCGAAGTGGCTCGCGATGAACTGCCCGCCGATGGGGAGACCGTCGACGCGTCCGATCGGAAGCGACATCGCCGGCACGCCGGCGAGATTCGCCGTGCACGTGAAGATGTCGCTCAGGTACATGTCGTACGGATCGGACTTGGCGCCGATCGGGAACGCCGGCGTCGGCGTGGTGGGCGTGAACAGCACGTGGACGCCGCTCCTGAACGCGTCCGCGAAGTCGCGGGCGATCAGCGCGCGCGCCTGCTGGGCCTTGCGATAGTACGCGTCGTAGTAGCCCGCCGAAAGCACGTACGTGCCGAGGAGAATCCGGCGCGTGACTTCGTCGCCGAAGCCGCGCGACCGCGTGGCTTCGTACATGCCGCGAAGTCCATCGCCTTCGATCCGCAGTCCGTACCGCACGCCGTCGAAGCGTGCGAGGTTCGACGATGCCTCGGCGGGCGCAATGATGTAGTAGACCTCGATCGCGAGGCGCGTGTGCGGGAGCGAGACATCGCGCACTTCCGCGCCGAGCCGGCGCAGCGCATCGAGGGCTGCATCGCAGCGCTCGCGGATGCGCGGGTCGAGATCCTCCGGGAAATACTCCTTCGGCTTGCCGATGACGACGCCGGTCATCGCGCCCGCCGCGGCCGCGCGGTAGTCCGGCACCGGCTCGGCGGCGCTGGTCGCATCGCGCGGATCGAGACCGGCGATCGCGTGCAGTCCGAGCGCCGCGTCGTCGACCGTGCCGCCAAAGACGCCGATCTGATCGAGCGACGACGCGAACGCGACGAGCCCGTAGCGGCTCACGCGGCCGTACGTGGGTTTCACTCCGACGACCCCGCAGAACGCGGCGGGCTGCCGCACCGAGCCGCCGGTCTCCGAGCCGAGCGCGATCGGAACGATGCCCGCGGCGACGGCGGCCGCCGAGCCGCCGGACGATCCGCCCGGCACGCGATCGGGCGCGAGCGGGTTGCGCGCGGGCCCGTACGCGCTGTGCTCCGTCGAGGAGCCCATCGCGAATTCGTCCATGTTCGACTTGGCGACAATCACCGCGCCGGCATCGCGCAGGCGGCGGACGGCGGTCGCCTGATACGGGCTCACGTAGCCCTCGAGGATGCGCGATCCGCACGACGTGGGCATGACCGTCGTCGCGATGTTGTCCTTGACGACGACGGGAACGCCGGCGAGCGGAACGCGGCCGCCGTCCGCGACACGGTCGGCGACGGCGTCCGCCTGCCGGCGGGTGTCATGATCATCCTGGTATAACAGAATGTTCAACTCTTCCCGGCCGGCCTTCGCGGCGCGCGCGCGATCGAGCGCGTCGGCGGCGGCCCGCGCGGGCGTGAGCTCGCCGCGCGCGATCGCGTCGCGGAGCACGGCCGCGGTCCACGGAGCGGTCACGCTTCCTCCGGATCCTCGTGTGTCGAGAGCCGCGGCACGAGGAAGAAGCCGTCGCGCATCCGCGGGGCGAACGATTCCCGGTCGCGCGCGAGCGGAATCGGCGGCCCTTCGTCCGGGCGGAGCGGCATGCCGGCCGCGCCCACGCCGGCGACGCCCTCGAGGCCGCTCGTATCGACACTCGATAGGACGTCCATGTGCCTCAGGATCGTATTCAGCTCCGCGACGAGCGCGCGCGCGCGTTCCTCGGTGAGGCCGAGCCGCGCGAGCGCCGCGATGTGGCGCACGTCGTCGAGCGTGACGCTCATTCGTCGCCGGCGCGCTCGAGGTTGGCCTGCGCGATGACGAGCGTCTTGCGGCCGATCGTCTCGTCGTCGAAGTCGACCTTCACCTTGGCGTCGCGCCCGTTGCCCGCGAGCTCGGCAATGGTCCCCGATCCGAATTTGCGATGCTTCACGCGGGCGCCGGGGACGAAGACCGGCGCGTCCTGCGATTCATCTTCCGCCGCGCGGTGCGCGCCGAATCCGACGACGGGCGAGCCGGGCCGGCGCTCGGCCGCCGACGGCCGCGATACGATGTCGTCGAAGTCGCGCTCGACACGCGACGCGCGCCCGTACGAACGGCCATACGACGCGAAGTCGCTGCCGGCGCGCATCACGCTGCGGCCGGAGCTTCGAACCTTGATCGTGCTGCGCTTCTCGGCGAGCGACTCCGGAACCGCGTCGAGAAAACTCGATGGCCGGGACGCGAGCAGCTCGCCGTTGCGGCGGCGCTCTTCAGCGTACGTGAGATAGAGTTTGCGCTCCGCGCGCGTGATGCCGACGTACAAGAGCCGGCGCTCTTCCTCGAGCAGCGCCGGATCGTCATAGGCCTTCGCGAGCGGAAAGAGCCCGTCCTCGAGCCCCGTGATGAAGACGAGCGGAAACTCGAGTCCCTTGGCGTTGTGCAGCGTCATCAGCGTCACCGCGTCCGATTCGCCGTCCGCCGCCTGCCCTTCGCTCACGAGCATGGCGCGCTGCAGAAAATGGTCGAGCGGTCGAAGACCGACCTCGCCCAACTCGTCGGCCACCAGCTCCGCCGCGCCGGTAATCAGCTCGCGCACGTTGTCCAACCGCTCGGCGCTCTCCGGCCCTTCCGCCTTGAGGTAATCGCCGTAGCGAATCGACTCGACCAGCTCGCGGAGCAGCTCATCCACCGCGGCTTCGCTCGCGCGGTCGCGCAATTTCTTGATCAGTTGGACGAATTCGCCGAGCGCCACGCGCGCGGCCGCGCGCATCGTGCTCACGATGTCCGCGATCTGCGCGCCTTCGAACATCGGCAGCGCACGAGCGCGCGAGAGCTCGGCGAGCTGCTCGACCGTCGTCTCACCCAAGCCGCGGCGCGGGACGCCGATCGCGCGGCGGAACGCCTCGTCGTCGGCCGGGTTGGCGATCAGCTTGAGGTACGCCATGAGGTCGCGGATCTCGCGCCGGTCGTAGAAGCGCACCGCGCCAATCAACCGATATGGGACCGCGTGCCGGCGCAGCGCTTCCTCGAGGGCCCGGCTCTGCGCGTTGGTGCGATAGAGCACTGCGACGTCGTTCAGCATCACCGATGCCGACGCACTCCGCCGCGCCATCAGCTCGCCGACGACGAAGTCGGCCTCGTCGCGCTCGTCGAGCGCGCGCACGACGGTCGGCCGCTCGCCGCCCGAGTGCGTGGCGCGGAGCGTCTTGCCCATGCGGCTCGTGTTGGCCGCGATCACGACGTTGGCGAGATCGAGAATCGGCGGCAGCGAGCGATAGTTCTCCTCGAGCCGCACGACGGCGGCGTCGGGGAAATCCTTCGTGAAATCGAGGATGTTCCGGATATCGGCGCCGCGCCAGCCGTAGATCGACTGATCGTCGTCGCCGACGACGCAGACGTTCCCGTGCTCGCCGCCCAGGAGCTTGATCAGCGCGTACTGCGCGCGATTCGTATCCTGATATTCATCAACTAGTATGTAGCG
Organism: Gemmatimonadaceae bacterium; assembly: GCA_025934775.1. GTDB lineage: Bacteria > Gemmatimonadota > Gemmatimonadetes > Gemmatimonadales > Gemmatimonadaceae > JAQBQB01. The sequence goes on from JAICWO010000019.1 coordinate 28,658, forward strand.
GAATCGGTCGCGGTAGCTCGCGAGCTTGTCGGCGTGCTGCTGGAGCATGCGCACGGGCAGCACGAGCAGGTCGTCGAAATCCACGGCGTTCGCGCGCTCGAGCGCCTCGGCCAGCGACCGGTAGACGGGCGCGACGGCCTTGGTGAACGGATCCATCGCGAGGCGTTCGTACTCCGCGGGCGAGACGAGGGCGTTCTTCGCGTCCGAGATCGCCGACTGCACCGCGCGCGGCGTGAACTGCTTTGGCGAGAGGCCGTGCTGCTCCATGAGCCGCTTGATCACGCTGAGCGAGTCGTCCTGATCGTAGATCGTGAACGCGGGCGTGCGCCCGACCAGATGCGCCGAGCCGCGCAGCATCCGCGCGCCGATCGCGTGAAACGTTCCGACCCACATCCCCGACGGCTCGGCGCCGAGCAGCCGGCCGATGCGATCGCGCATCTCCCCGGCGGCTTTGTTGGTGAACGTCACCGCGAGAATCCGGCGCGGATCGACGCCTTCGATGTCGATCAATCGCGCGATGCGCGTCGTCAACACGCGCGTCTTTCCCGACCCGGCGCCCGCGAGCACCAGCAGCGGCCCGTTCACGTGCAGCACGGCTTCCCGCTGCGCCGGATTGAGGCCGGCGGTCAACTTCTCTTCGAGCAGCATCGACATCACTGAAGATTAATCTCGAACGTCGCGCCTCGCTCCGTCGGCGCGAGCACGAGCTTGCCGCCGTGATTCTCTTCGACGATGCGCTTGGCGAGCGACAGGCCGATGCCCCACCCGCTCTTCTTGGTCGAGAAGCCGGGCTCGAACACGCGCGCGCGCAACTCGCGCGGAATGCCCGGACCGTCGTCGGCGACCCGAATCACGACGCCGCGCTCGGCGCGCGACACCGCCGAGAGCCGCACGTGACCGCCGCGGCCGGCGAGGGCGTCGATCGCGTTCTTCGTCAACACCTCGATCGCCCATTCGATGAGCACCGCATCGCCGCGAACCACGGGGAGGTTGGGCTCGATCGTGGAATCAATCGCGATGGTGTTGGCGAGCGTCGGCACGCGCGCCTGGAAGTATCGCGTGACCGCCTGCACGATCGCGCCGACATCGATCTCGTCGGCTTTTGGTTCGCGGCCGATGCGCTCGAATCGATGCGCGACCCGATCGAGGCGATCGAGGTCGCCGCGCATGTGCGCGATCGCCGCCTGCGACGACGGCTCGGTTGCGTTCTCCTCGAGCAGCTCGATCCATCCGCCGAGACTCGAGAGCGGCGTTCCAAGCTGGTGCGCGGACTCGCGGGCCATGCCGGCCCACAACCGCTCGCGCGCCGCGTTGCCGCGCGTCCGAATGATGTAGAGGCCCGCGAGCAACAGGATGATCGCGGTCACGGCCTGCAACACGGGAATGATGCGGAGACCGCGCACGACGCGCGTGTCGCCGTAGAAGATCTTGCCGATCAGCGGATCGACGATCGGCTTGTGCTCCGCCGCCAGCACGGCGACGTAGTCGCGCACGCGCGGATCGTCGTTGGAGACCGGATGCCCGGGATCGTCGAACGGCAGATTGGCGTGGCCCGCGGGCACGCCGTGGATGTCCGTCCAGATGAGCGGCACGCCCTGATCGGTGATGCTCTTGGAGAGCGAGAGCAGCGACTGGTCCTGCGCGCCGGGGGTGGTGTCGGCGAACGTGCGGTAGACCCGGGCGAACATCTGACTCGAGATCTGCGCATCGTGTTGCAGATCGACCACGACCCGCTGCGTGTACCAGACGTACGAGCCGAGCAGCAGCAGAATGAGAGTGGCGACCAGCAACTCGGGCGTGCCGCGTCGCATGGTCGATCAGCGCAGAACGTCGGTGCCGAGATACGGCCGAAGCACGTCGGGGACGTTCACCGTCCCATCAGCATTCTGGTAATGCTCGAGGAGGCACGCGATCGTGCGCGGAAAGGCGAGCGCGGAGCCGTTCAGCGTGTGCACGAACCGCGGCTTCTCGCCCTTGGCCGGCCGATAGCGAATGTTGGCGCGACGCGCCTGGTAGTCGGTGAAATTGCTGCACGACGACACCTCGAGCCACGCGCCGACGCCGGGCGCCCACGCCTCGAGATCGTACGTCTTGGCGGAGCTGAACCCCGTGTCGCCCGCCGCGAGCAGCTTGCGACGATATGGAATACCGAGACGCTCGAGCATCGTTTCCGCGTGACGCGTGAGCAGCTCGTGCTGCTCCGCCGACTGCTCCGGCGCGGCGTACCGCACGAGCTCCACCTTGTCGAATTCGTGGGTGCGCAGAATGCCGCGCGTGTCCTTGCCCGCCGACCCCGCCTCGCGCCGGAAGCACGCGCTGTAGGCCACGAACGCCATCGGCATCGCATCGGGATCGACGATCTCGTCGCGATACAGATTCGTCACCGGTACTTCAGCGGTGGGAATGAGAAAGAGGTCGTCGGTGCGCGTGGCGTACGCGTCGTCCTCGAACTTTGGGAGCTGCCCCGTGCCGGTCATCGTCGCGCGATTCACGAGCAGCGGCGGCCAGACTTCCTCGTAGCCGTGCTCGTCGCGATGGCTGTCGATGAAGAAGTTCATCAGCGCGCGCACGAGCCGCGCGCCGCCTTTGCGGTAAACGACGAAGCCCGATCCCGAGATCTTGGCCGCCCGCTCGAGATCGAACAACCCGAGATGCGAGGCGATTTCCCAGTGCGGCTTCACGCCGTCGCTCGGCCGCGGCGTTCCCCACTCTTTCACGATGACGTTGTTTGACTCGTCCCCGGCCGGAACGTCGGGCAGCGTCACGTTGGGAATTTCGAGCAGCACGCTGTGCAGCGCGTCTTCGGTGCTCGCGAGCTCCTGCTCGAGCCGCGCGATCTCATCGCCAAGCGCGCGCCCTTCGGCGATCAGCTCGTCGGCATCTTCCTTGGCGCGTTTGCGCCTGGCGACTTCCTGCGAGTTCGCGTTGCGCTGCGCTTTGCGCTCCTCGACCGCCTGGATCAGCGCTCGGCGATCAGCCTCGAGCGACTCGCCGCGGTCGACCGTCGGAGCGAGTGTGTCGAGCACGCCGCGACGCTGCAGTCCCTCGCGCAGCCACTCGGCCTGGTCGCGAAGCACGCGAAGGTCGTGCACGGATCAGTCCTTGGGAATGCCCGACGCGAACGAGCGGAACCCGCAATTCGGATCGACCGTGTAGCGCACCTTCATCTGACGCGATGTCGGATCAATCGCGGTGACGACGATCTTGGCGTACAACGTGGAACCGGTGAGCGACACGCCGCACGCATTCACGTCCTGGCTTCGCACGAGCACGAGGACGTTCGGCTTGGTCACGAGCGCCGTGTCCGCGCGATAGCCATTCCCCGGCGCGCGCTGGAGTTCGTCGAAGGTCGCGGTGCTGGTCTGCAATCCAACGGAGTGGGTCGACGCGAGACCGCTCGCGATCGTTGCCACGGGACGGTAGACCACGTTCCCCGCCGAGTCGATGTCGAACGCGACGTCGAAGAGGAAATTGGCATCGGCGGCGAGGAGCGATCCGCTGAAGACGTGCAGCGAGGTGGGCGCGCCGGGCGGCGCACCATTGATCGCGTACACGACGCCGCTGTCGGACACCGTGGGGAGCGATGCAGGGACGCCGGTAAAATCGCCGCAGGCCGCCACGGCAATGGTCAGCGTCGCGGCGAGGAGCGCGATGAAACGCGGCTTCGAGCCAGTGAATTTCGTGATCATGTCGGGGAGCTCAAGGGCGAAGAATACGCCAGCGTGTGACATTCTTCAAGCGATTGCGGTCGCTTGACTTCCATTATGTGTAGCTCTAGCTTCGCCACGACTTCGCGGGGGAGCTTTAGAGCTGGATGCCGAGCATTCGTGATCTGGTCGCCGCCATTCGGCAGCGCGAGGGAGTTGACGCCGCCATCGTACTCGGACGCGATGGGCTGTTGATCGACAGCCAGCTCGGACCAGGCCTCGATCCGGACGACGTCGCAGCGCGCATCCCGGCGATCATCGGTCCGGCGGACGAGCTCGGAGCCGCGACGGGACGCGGCGAGCTGCTCACCGCAGTGCTCGAGCACAGGAACGGCCTCGCGATCGTCTCCGTGCTCTCGCCCGAAGCGATCCTGCTCGTGCTCGTCACGCCGCGGGCCAATATCGGCCAACTGCTGTTCGAGCTTCGCCGCAACCGCGAGCACATCGCGGCTCTCGTCTGATCGCACGTGCCAAATCCGAATTCGGCGTGCCACGTGCTCGTCGCCGACGACGAACCGCACATCGGGCGCATCATCAAGATGAAGCTCGAGCAGGGCCCATTCCGCGTCACGCTCGCCTATGATGGACGCGAAGCGCTCCAGGTGCTCGAGCGCGAGTCGGACATCTGCCTCGTGCTGCTCGATCTCATGATGCCGCATCTGAGCGGCCTCGACGTGCTCGCCGCGATGCGCGGCGATCCGCGCTGGCGCGAGCTGCCGTGCATCATTCTCACCGCGGCCGGTCAGGAGCAGCAACACACGAGCGCGATGGATCTCGGCGCCAACGACTTTCTCACGAAGCCGTTCAGCCCCAAGCGCCTGTACGCGCGCGCGGCCGAGCTGGTCGGCATCGCGATCGACGAACACGGCGGCGACGCCGCATGAGCCGCTGGGCCGTGGTTCTGGCCGGCGGCGTCGGGTCTCGCTTCTGGCCTCTGAGCACACCCGTACGTCCAAAGCAGCTCCTCCCGTTGGTCACGGCCGAGCCGCTGCTCGCCGATTCGGTCGCCAGGCTCCTGCCCATGGTGCCCGCCAACCACGTGCTGATACTCACCAACGAGACGTTGGTGCCCGCCATCGCGGCGCTCCTGCCCGACGTGCCGCGCGAGAACTTGATCGCCGAGCCGCGCGCCGGTGGAACGGCGGCGGCGTTGACGTGGGCCGCGCAGGAGATTGCGCGGCGCGACGGCCCTGACGCGACGATGGTCTGCATCCACGCCGATTGGGCAGTGGCGGATGCCGAAGGTTTTCGCCGTTCACTCACGCGCGGCGCGGAGCTGGCCGAGCAGCACCACGTGCTGGTGACGGTCGGGGTGGTGCCGACGCGCGCCGATCCAGGGTTCGGCTACATCCAGCCCGGCGACGAGCTCGCGCCGGGTGTACGCCGCGTCGCCCGATTCGTCGAGAAGCCAGACCGAACGCGCGCCGAGCAGATGCGCGCGGACGGCTATCTGTGGAACTCGGGGATCTTCATCTGGTGCGCCGGCGACTTCCTGGACGAAGTGCGGCGCCTCACGCCGGAGATCGCGCCGGCGCTGCACGCGCACGCCGACGACATTCGTAGTTTCTTCTCGACCGTGCGACCGGTGTCCGTCGACGTCGGCGTGCTCGAACGCAGCGATCGTGTGATCGTGCTGCCCGGCGACTTCGGCTGGGACGACGTGGGAACGTGGGGCGCGCTCCGACGCGTGCGGCCGGGCGATCAGGCGGGCAACGCCGTCCAGGGACACGCGCACGCGGTCGACGCGCGCGGGAACGTCGTGCACGCGCCCACGAGCACGGTGGTGCTGTACGGCGTGTCAGACCTGGTGGTGGTCGTGGACGATGGACTCGTGCTCGTGACGACGGTGGACAAGTCCAGTGATTTGAAAACGCTCATGGACGCGCTGCCGCGCGGGGTGCGCGAGCGCGAGACGGAGTGACGGAGTGATCGAATGAGCGCGCTCTACCTCTACGACGACGCGCGTGCGCGCACGTTCGAGCCGTTCGCGTCAACGCGGCCCATCTCGGAGATGGTGGCCGGGACGGCGCTGATTCGCGAGCGATGGACGACGGCGCTCCAGCCGGGAGCGGGCGACGTGTTCTCGATCGCCGGCGCACGCCAGCGCGACTTCGACGACGACGGCGCGGCGCGCCCGGCCGAGGGCAGGATCCCGTCCGGCTCGATCGTCGTGAACGCGCGCTGCGTCCCCGCGCTGCCGCGGGACGTTCGCTCGCTGCAGCAGCGTACGGCGACGTCGACGATGTGGCGCTGCGGCAACCATCTGGCCGCCGTTCGGGTAAAGGAGCCGATCGACGTCGCCGCGTTCGAGGACGGCTCGATCACACTCGACGAGCTCGCCGCCGGCACCGGCGCCCTGGCGTCGGCCGACGGCTGGTGGCTCGACGAGGTCTGGGATTTCATTCGCCTGCTCCCCGAACAACTCACGCGCGACATCGAGGCGTACGGCGCGGTCGACGACCGGCCGGAGCACGCGCGCGCTCTCCCGGCGCACGTGATCGTGCTCGGCGAGCATCGCGTGATCGTGCACGAGGGCGTAGAGATCGAGCCACACGTCGTGCTCGACGCGAGCGACGGGCCGATCCGCCTCGCGCGCGGCGCGCACATTCGCGCGTTCACGCGAATCACCGGCCCGTGCGCGATCGGCCGATCGGTGCAGGTGATGGGCGGCGACATCACGGGCTGCTCGATCGGCGACGTGTGCAAAGTGCGCGGCGAATTGAGCAACACGATTTTCCTCGGACACGCCAACAAGGGACACGACGGGTTCGTCGGACATTCGTATCTCGGGCGCTGGGTCAACCTGGGCGCGAGCACCGTTACGAGCAATCTCAAAAACACCTACGGCACCGTCGCGCTCTGGACGCCGGCTGGGATTCGCGACAGCGGCATGCAGTTCCTCGGCACGATGTTCGGCGATCACGTGAAGACGGGCATCGGCCTCCGGCTCACGACCGGCACCGTGCTTGGCGCCGGCGCGAACGTCTACGGCAACATGCCGCCCAAGGTCGTCGCGCCGTTTTCGTGGGGCGATGCACCTCCCTACTCCACGTACCGCGCCGATAAATTCGTCGAGACCGCCGCGCGCATGATGTCGCGGCGCCATGTCGAGCTGACGGATCGTGCCCGTCGTCACCTCATGTCCGTGCATGCCGGGCGCTGGACCGTGGAGCAGGACGGGGGCGATACGTGAAGTTGTGGATGCTCGGCAGCGGCAGCAGCGGGAACGCGATTCTCATCGAGTGTGACGATTCGCGCATTCTGATCGACTGCGGGTTCGGGACGCGCACGCTGGCGGGCCGCCTCGAGACGATCGACGTGGCGCCGGAGTCGATCGACGCGTGCTTCGTCACGCACGAGCACACCGATCACGTGAAAGGGGCTGGCGCCGCCGCGAAGAAGTGGGGTTGGGCCGTGTACGCGACGCGCGGCACGGCCAAAGCGCGCGATCTCGCCGAGACGCGGGTCCACGAGATCGGCGCCGGAGAGACGATCGAGCTCGGACGGATGACGATCACTACGACGGCAACGCCGCACGACGCGAACGAGTCGGTCGGGTTCGTGGTGGAGAGCCGCGCGACGGGCGCCCGGACCGGGTTGTTCTACGACATCGGCCACGTGAGCCGCGCGATCGCCGACGCCTGCCAGGGACTCGACATGCTCGTACTCGAGTCGAATCACGACGACGACATGCTGCGGAACGGGCCCTACCCTAAGTGGCTGCAGATGCGCATCGCGTGTCCCACCGGGCACTTGAGCAACGCGGACTCGAGCGCGTTCGCGCGCGACGCGGTGACGCCGGGCTTGCAGCATCTGGTGCTCGCGCACCTGAGCGAGAACTGCAACACGCCCGAGGTGGCGCTGGCAAACATGCGCGGCGCGGTGCGGCGGACGGCGTTCACGGGCACCATCACCGCGGCGAAGCAGGACGTCGTGGTGGGGCCGTTCGCGCTCGGCGGGCGGAAGGCCGAGGCGCCGATTCAATATTCTTTATTATAAATCGGTTACGGCTCGCGGCCGGGTCAGGCCTTCGCGCCGGATCGGGCTGGATTGTGATTGGGACGCGAACCCGGCGGGCCTGCGGCAGGCGGACGAGGGGCGAGCGACTGCATTGCGATGACGGCTCGAATCTCCGCGTCGTCCGGGCTCGTTGCGGGCGGGGGCCTGCGTGAAGCGGTGCCGGTCCGTCCCTCGTCCGCCGAGTCCGTCAAGTCCGCGTCCCCCGCTCAATCCATGCCGATTCGTTACCACGAACGGTTAACCGTAAGACGAGCCCCAAAATGAAACGGGAGCCGCTCTCGCGACTCCCGTCCGTTCATTCGGTGCAGCAGTACGGCTCAGTACATCCCGCCCATGCCGCCCGGCGCGGCCGGCGCGGCCGGCTTGTCTTCCTTCTTCTCCACGATCAGCGCTTCGGTCGTGAGCAGGAGGCCCGCGATCGACGCCGCGTTCTGGAGCGCCGTGCGCGTGACCTTGGTCGGATCGATCACGCCCGCCTGCACGAGGTTCTCGTACGTGTCGGTGAGCGCGTTGTAGCCGAACTGGTCGTCCTTCGACGCCCGCACCTTCTCGACGACGATCGAGCCTTCACCACCCGCGTTCTGCACGATCATGCGGATCGGCTCCTCGATCGCGCGGCGAATGATGTCGACGCCGATCTGCTCGTCGGCCTCGCTCAGCTTGAGCGACTTGAGCGCGCGCTGCGCCCGAATGAGCGCCACGCCGCCGCCCGGGACGATGCCCTCTTCCACGGCCGCGCGGGTCGCGTGCAGCGCGTCTTCGACGCGCGCCTTCTTCTCCTTCATCTCGGCTTCGGTCGCGGCACCGACATTGATCACCGCCACGCCGCCGGCGAGCTTCGCCAGGCGCTCCTGGAGCTTCTCCTTGTCGTAGTCGGAGGTCGAGTTGTCGATCGCGACTTTGATCTCCTTGATGCGGCCCTGGATCTTGTCCTCGGCGCCGGCACCGTCGATCAGCGTCGTGTTGTCCTTGTCGACCACGATGCGCTTCGCGCGGCCCAAGTCCGTGACGACCGCGTTCTCGAGCTTGAACCCGACTTCCTCGCTGATCACCTGGCCGTTGGTCAGGACGGCGATGTCCTGCAGCATCGCCTTGCGGCGGTCGCCGAAGCCCGGCGCCTTGACGGCGCAGACCTTGAGCGTGCCGCGGAGCTTGTTGACGACGAGCGTCGCGAGGGCCTCACCCTCGACATCCTCGGCGATGATGAGCAGCGGGCGGCCCTGCTGCGCGACCTTCTCCAGCACCGGGAGCAGGTCCTTCATCGACGAGATCTTCTTGTCGTGGATCAGAACGAACGCGTCCTCGAGGGCCGCTTCCATCTTTTCCGGATCGGTGACGAAGTAGGGCGAGACGTAGCCGCGGTCGAACTGCATGCCCTCGACCGTCTCGAGGCTCGTCTCGAGGCCTTTGGCCTCCTCGACCGTGATCACGCCGTCCTTGCCGACCTTCTCCATCGCATCGGCGATGAGATTGCCAATTTCAGCATCATTGTTCGCTGAAATGGTGCCGACCTGGGCGATCTCCTTCTTGCCGGCGGTCGGGATCGAGACCTTCTTGAGCTCGTCCGTCACGGCCTGGACCGCCTTCTGAATGCCGCGCTGGATCGCCATGGGGTTGGCGCCGGCGGTGACGTTCTTGAGGCCCTCGCGGAAGATGGCCTGGGCGAGCACGGTCGCGGTGGTGGTGCCGTCGCCGGCGTTGTCGCTCGTCTTGGTGGCGACTTCCTTCACCATCTGCGCGCCCATGTTCTCGAGCGGATCGGTGAGCTCGATCTCCTTGGCGACGGTGACGCCGTCCTTGGTGACCGTGGGGGCGCCGAATTTCTTGTCGATGACGACGTTCCGGCCCTTGGGGCCGAGCGTGACCTTGACGGCTTCGGCGAGCTGGTCGACGCCGCGCTTGAGCGCCGCGCGCGCGTCGGTGTTGAAGTGGAGTTCCTTCGCTGCCATGGTGCGGAATCCTCTATCAGATAATTGTTATTAGCGAATTAGGATTGACGATCAGCCGATCACCGCGAGGACGTCGCTCTCGCGCAGGATCAGGAGCTGCTCGCCGTCGATCGTGACCTCGGTGCCGCTGTACTTGCCGTACAGCACCTTGTCGCCGACCTTCACGTCCATCGGCACGCGCTTGTCCTTCTCGAAGCGGCCCGGCCCAACCGCCACGATCTCCCCCTGCTGCGGCTTCTCTTTCGCCGTATCGGGGATGTACAGTCCGCCGCGCATCTGCTCCGTCTCTTCGAGAGCCCGGACGACGACGCGGTCGGCCAGCGGGTTGACCTTCACACTGGTCTTGGTGGCCATACGGTGTGCTCCTCCGTGTCTATGGCTGCGGTGAACTAGGGATGTGAATGCTCGTGTTAGCACTCATCCAGGTGGAGTGCTAACAGGGCGGAGTCTACTCGGTCTGGCCTCTCGCGTCAAGTGGCCCGCGCGCCGAGGGGAACTCGTAACTGTTTGTTGTTGTGGCGCTTACACCTGCACGGACGAGCCTGTGAGGATCCCGTACGCGAGCTGGAGTCCCGCCAGCGTCAAATACGGCTCCACGCGATCGAACGACGCGCAGAGCGGCGCCATTCGCTCGGCGAATCCGCCAGTCGCGATCACCGACGGCTCGCTGGGCCGCGGCCACGACGTCTTGATCCGGCGCACGATGCCGTCGATCGCTTCCGCGCTTCCGAATAACACGCCCGCGCGGATGCACTCTTCCGTGCGCCGGCCGATCACGTGCACCGGAACCACCAACTCGGTCGCCGGCAGCTTGGACGTGCGCCGCGTCAACGTCTCGGCCGAGGTCATGATGCCCGGCGCGATCACGCCGCCGAGGAAGACGCCGTCCGACGTGATGCAGTCGTACGTGGTCGCGGTGCCCATGTCGACGACGATCGCGTCGCGCTGATAGAGACGGCTCGCCGCGAGCGTGTTGATGATCCGATCGGCGCCGACGGTGAGCGGCTCGTCCACGTCGAGCGAAATCGGAAGCCCCGAGCTCGCGTCGACGACGACCGCCTTTCCGACCGCGAAGTACCGCTCGCACGCGTCGCTCAGCGGCTGCGTGACGCGCGGCACCACGGAGCCGATCGCCGCGCCGTCGACGCAGTCGGGCGCGAAGTCGCTCGCCGCGAGGAGCGATCGCAGGAGGACGCCGAATTCGTCGGCGGTGCGCGAAACGCCGGTCATCACGCGCCAATGGCCGCGCAGCTCCGATCCGTTATAGAGACCGATCGTCAGCTCGGTGTTGCCGACATCGAAGACGAGGATCACTGCACTGCCCTCCGGATGTGCGTCACGAGAGATCCTCGAGGACGAGCGAACCGGCGCGCACCGATGCGGCGCCGGTCGCGGCCTCCACCCGCAGCTCACCGTTCGCGTCGATGCCGAGCACGCGGCCTTTAATCGGCTCGAGACACGCGCGCCCCGCCGCCAGATCGCGCCCGGCGAACGACGCGAGCTCGCCCTCCGACAAGACGCCGCTCGCCGACGCCGCGGCTCGCAGCGGAGCGACGATCGTGTCGAGCACCTCGAGGCGCGATGCGGCGTCGCGCAGCCCGATCGCGTTCGGCTCGCCGACGGGCGTGCGCACGTTGACGCCGACGCCAATGGCGACCCACTCCGGCGTCGCATCGCGCCAGCGGGCCTCGATCAAGACGCCGGCCAATTTGTGTCCCGCCACGTACAGATCATTGGGCCATTTCAGCTGCACGCGGTCGCGCGCGAACGCGTCGAGCGCGGGCGCAAGCGCGAGGCCCACTCGCAACGACAACACATCGAGCGCGCGCGCGTCGACGGGGCGCTCGATGATCGTGAGCCAGATCCCCGCGCCGGGCTGTGAGCGCCAGCTTCGGCCGAGCCGACCACGTCCCGCGGTCTGCGCGTCGGCGAGGACGAGCGTGCCCGCGGGCGCACCGGCCGCCGCGATCTCGTGCGCGACGTCGAGCGTGGACCCCACGCGATCGAACACGGCCACCTTGGGGAGCGCGAGGCGCGCCTCGAGGTCGTCGCCGCGCAGTCCCTCGTAGCGGCCGTCCGCCGCGCGTTCAGCGGACGACGACAAGGTAGAACGCGATTGCGAGCACGATGCGGTACCAGCCGAAGATCGTGAAGTCGCGCTTCTTGAGGTACGCGAGGAACGACTTGATCGCGATGATCGCCATGACGAAGCTGACGATGAATCCCACCGCCAGCGCGCTCGCGCCGGCGTTGAGCGTCGCGTGATTCTTGTACAGCTCGAGCAGACTCGCGGCGAGCATGGTCGGCACGGCGAGCATGAACGAGAACTCGACGATGGTTCGTTTGCTGATCCCGATCAGCGATCCGCCGACGATCGTCGCCGCCGAGCGCGACACGCCGGGGACGATCGCGATCGCCTGGAACACGCCGACGAGCAGCGCCTTGCGGTAGGTGATCTCGGTGAAATCGGGGTCGACCTCGGAGTGCTTCTTGAAGCGCTCGAACACGAGCAGCGCGATGCCGCCGATGAACAGCGCCCAGAGCACGACGGCGATGTTCCCGAGCAGATAGCCCTTCACCACCTTGTACAAGGCGAGGCCGATGATGCCGGTCGGGATGAACGCGACGACGAGCTTCTTGAACACCTCCCAATTCCAGAACCGCGTCCAGTACAACACGACGACGGAGAGGATCGCGCCGAGCTGGATGATGATCTCGAAGCTCTTGAGGAACTCCGTCTCGCGCAGATGCAGGACGTCGGCGGCGAGGATGAGATGCGCGGTGGAGGAGACCGGCAGGAACTCGGTGATGCCTTCGACCACACCGAGGATGAGCGCGTAGAGCGTGGTGAGCTCGTGGCCGACCGGTGGCGCCGGCGCGGCGGGCGGAAACTGGGTGAGCAGATGCAGCGGCGCGAAGATCACGTGGCGAGGGTTGGATTGGGCTGGGCGGCACGCTCGGCGGCCGACGGTCGCGCGAGCGTATACTCATAAAAGGCTTCGTATTCAGCGACGATCGTCTCGAGCGAGAAGCGCTCCCGCGCGTCGGAGGCGCCGCACTGGCTCATCGCCTCCCAGCGGTCGCGGTCGGCGAGAATCTCGATCGCGGCCGCGGACATGGCGTCGACGTCGCCGACGGGGCAGAGCGCCCCCGTCTCGCCCTGGCGGACCACTTCGGGCAGCCCGCCGGCGTTGCTGCCCACGACCGGCACGCCGGTCGCGAGCGCCTCGAGCGCGCTCAAGCCGAACGATTCGCTCCCGGACGGCAGCAGGAAGAGATCAGCGCCCGCGAGGAGCGGCGCGACGGCTTCGATCTTCCCGAGGAAAAAGACTTTGTCGGAGAGTCCGAGCGCGCGGGCCTCGGCTTCGGCGTCGACGCGATCGGGACCGTCCCCGACCATGACGAGCACCGACGGCAGCCGCTCGTTGACGCGCGCGAAGATGCGGACGACGTCCTTGACCCGCTTCACCGGCCGGAAGTTGGAGACGTGCATCAGCACTTTGGTCCCCGAGTCCACCTGCTCGTCGAGAATCGAGGTGTAGCGCGACCGGTCGTACACCTCGGGGTCGATGAAGTTGGGGATCACCTCGATCCGGCAGGCCGTGCAGCCGAAGGTCGTGAGCGTCTCGGTCTGCAGATAGCGCGAGACGGCGGTGAGGCCATCAGATTTTTCTATTGAGAATTTCGTGATCGGCCGGAAGGACGGGTCCTGCCCGACGATGGTGATGTCCGTCCCGTGCAAGGTCGTGACGAACCGCATGTCCGGCCGGTTGGGGCGCAGCATCTCCTTGGCGATCCAGGCGCTGGTCGCGTGCGGAATGGCGTAATGGCAGTGGAGCAGATCGAGATCGTGCGCCTGCACCACCTCGTGCATGCGAACCGCGAGCGCGAGATCGTACGGCGGATACTCGAACAGCGGGTACCGGCCGACGTCCACCTCGTGGAAGTAGATCCGTGGCAAGAACGACGGGAGACGGAACGGCTGCTGGTAGGTGATGAAGTGGATCTCGTGGCCCCGCCGCGCCAAGGCGATGCCGAGCTCCGTCGCGACCGCGCCCGAGCCGCCGTACGTCGGATAGCACGTGATGCCGATCTTCACGCGGTCGCCTCGGCAGCGGCGGACCACCAGCGGGCGGCAACGTCGCGCCAGCCCGCGTCGCTCGGATCGAGCCGCGTAACGCGGTCGGCATCGAGCTGGTGTCGAAACCAGGTGCGCTGCCGCTTGGCGTATTGGCGCGTGGCGATCACGACCGCTTCGCGCGCCGCGCTCCGCGGCACGACGCCCGTGACGTACTGACGCACGACGTCGTAGCCGGTCGACTTCCACGCCGGCGCGTCGGCCGGCACCGTGTGCATCAAGCGTCTCACCTCGTCAGGCCAGGCAGCGTCGAACATGGCATCGGTGCGCGCGGCGATCCGATCGCCCAACACCGTGCCCGGGTCCACCACAAGATAGCGCGGCCGCCAACGGCTTTCGCGCGCGGCGACGGAGTGCAGCTCGCTCAGCCGCTGGCCGGTGAGCAGCGCGATCTCGATCGCGCGCAGGAGCTGCGTTCTGCCAAGGTGCGCGCGCGCGGGATCGAGCGCCGCCGCCCAGCGCGCCAGGTCGCGAAGACTCCACGTCGCGAGCTCCGACTCGAGCGCCGCGCGCCGCGCCGGCTCGAGCGCGGGCTCCTCGAACAGGCCATCGAACAGCGCGCGGAGATACAGTCCAGTGCCCCCGACGATGAGCGGCGTCCGTCCCTCGGCGATCGTGTCAGCGATCCACTGATCCGCGGACTCGGCCCACGCCGCGGCGGAATACCGTCGCGCGGGATCGACCACGTCCACACCGCGGTGCGGCGCGCGCGCGCGCTCCGCCGCCGTGGGCTTCGCGGTACCGATATCGAAGCCGCGATAGACCTGCCGCGAATCGGCGCTGATGATGACGACCGGCGCGCGGTCGGCCAGCCACATGGCGACAGCGCTCTTGCCTGCCGCGGTCGGGCCACAGATGACACGAACCTCAGCGGCGGCCGAATCGGCGGTCAATCTCGTCCCAGGTGAGCTGCACGATGGTCGCGCGCCCGTGCACGTCGTGCGCGGGGAGCTTGGTGTCGCGAAGCGCGATGTACAAGGCGCGCATCTCTCCGGGCGAAAGGAGGTCGCCGCCTTTGATCGCCGCCTTGCACGCGACCGTGGCGGCAAGCCGCTCGTGTCGTGCGTGCACGCCCGCGTCGCGATCACCGGTGAGCGCGGCGAGCGTCTCGCGGACGCAGCGCTCGGGATCGAAGCGTGGATGCGGCATTGGCACCGCGCGCACGATCAGCGTGTGACCACCGAAGCCGTCGATCTCGAAGCCGAGCCGCTCGAACAACTCGCGGTCGCGCTCGAACGCCTCGCTTTCGGCGGGGCCGAGGTGCAGCGTCATGGGAAAGAGCAGCCGCTGCGCCGGTGCTTCACCGCGCTCGAGCGTTCCCATGAATCGCTCGTACAACACCCGCTCGTGCGCCGAGTGCTGGTCGATGAGCACGACACCCTGCTCGTGCTCGAACAGCATGTACGTGCGGTGCAGTTGCGTCAGGGGTGGAACGTCCGTGGTCGGAGCGGGCGGCGGGGCGGACGCCGGGGCGGCTGGCGACGGAGGTGGCTCGAGCGTGTCGTTATTAGAGATCTCGAACAAGCCCTCGAGGTCTGGCCCGTCCGGGTGAAGCGCTTCGACGTCGACCGGGGCGAGGGCCTGCGGGGGCGGCGACGGCGGCACGAACGTCCAATGCGAGCGGCCGAGTGTCGCGCCGGCGTCGAAGGTGCCCAGCGCGCGGGCGACCGCGTTCTCGATGGCGCGCTCGAGCGGCCAGCGGTCGCGAAAGCGCACCTCGGCTTTCGCCGGGTGGACGTTCACGTCCACCGCGTCGGCGGCGACGGTGACGTCGAGGAAGATCGTCGGCCGCACGCCGGCCGGGATCGTCGAGCGATATGCCGCCTCGGCGGCACGCACGATCCCCGTGTCGCGCACGGCGCGACCGTTCACGGAGAGGAACGCGCGGCGGGTCGCGGTGCCCACGTCGGACGGACGCTCCACGAGCCCAGCGACGTGCGTCGTGCCGATCACGTCATCGACGTCGAGGAGCCGGCCGGCGAACGCACCGCCATAGATCGCGGCGAGCCGTTCGCGGAGCGTGGCGCTCGCCGGCAGCGACAGCATCGGCTTGCCATCGTTGGTGACCGAGACGCGCACGTCGCGGCGCGTGAGCGCCATCGAGCCGATGACCTCGACGATGGCGCGCCATTCCGACCGCGAACCGCGCAGGAACTTGAGGCGCGCCGGCGCGTTGTAAAACAATCGTGATATACGAACCGTGGTGCCGCGCCGCCGGGCGATCGGGCTGACGTCGAGAATCGCGCCGCCGGCGGCGCGCACGAGGGTCCCCGCGCCGTCGTCGGGCGCGGTCTCGAGCTCGAGGTGCGACACCGAGCACATCGCGGCGAGCGCCTCGCCGCGGAAGCCGAAGCTCCGCACGCCCACCAGATCCGCCGCGCTCCGGATCTTGGACGTGGCGTGCCGCTCGAGCGCGAGCACCGCGTCGTCGGGCGACATGCCGCAGCCGTCATCGCTCACCCGGATCGTCTGTCGCCCGCCGTCCTCGATCGCGACGTCGACGCTGGACGCGCCGGCGTCCAGCGCATTCTCGATCAGCTCCTTGACGACGGAGGACGGCCGCTCGACCACTTCGCCCGCCGCGATCTGATCGGCGACGGCGCTGGGGAGAACGGCGATGCGTGGAGGCGAGGCGACGGACACCGCGAAAAGCTACCGGTCAGTCGCGCCGAGCGTCAATCGGAGGAGAGCGCGACGGCGTCCTGCGCGTCGAGCGGAATCAAGGCGGCGTTGTCGAGCCATCCGTCGCGGCCGTCGTCGAGCGCGACGCGCGTCCATGCGCCTTGGCGCCCGCGCACACGCACCACCTCGCCAATGATCGCCGTGGGTCCGAGCTCGCCGCCCAACGCCGGATCTCGACTCAGGTCGGCGGTGCGGCGCACGACCGCGAGTCTGCGGCCGGCGTACCGATCGGCGAGCACGAAACCGCCAATCATGAGCGCACCTCCAATGAGCGCGATCGGAACCAGGTCGCGCATGAACGCGGCCTCACCGCGCCTCGCACGGTACGCGCCCACGCCCCATGCGCCGCACCAGAGCAGCGCCGCGAGATCGAACACCCACGCCACCGGAATGGGCGGCACGTATCCCGCCGACGACACGGGGAGCGCGTGCACCAATTCGACACGGTCGCGCAGGTCGGTGGCGAGCGGCTCCATGCGCAGGGCGCGCTGCCATCCGGTCACCGCGCGCGCGGTGTCGGCGGCAGCCCACGCGGCGGTGCCAAGGTTCGCCCACGCATCCGGCGCGCGCGGCTCAGCGGCCACCGCGGCAATGAAATCCTGGCGCGCCGTCACGAAATCATGATGCTCGTACGCGGCGACGCCGTGGTCGAACGACTGCCGCGCCATGTTGGTATCGAGCGCGTGTGCGGTGGCCACACCGATCGCGAATATCGCGATGATGCCGAGCGCAGTGGAGAGAATCTCGAGCTTCGGCAGCGCCTCGTCGTCGATCTGGCGATACAGCTTGGCCGCGTACGCCGCGGCGTCGTCGGGAAGCCGCCCGCGGGGCGAGAACGCCGCTTCGTCGAGCTGCCGCAGGAAATTCTCCGCGTCGAGCGCGATTTCGGTGGAGACGCCGCGCCGGCGCAGCACGCGCGCGAGCGCGCCGGGGCGCGTGAACGTCTCGGGCGCGACGCGAACGCGTTCCGCGATCGCCGACGTGAACGCGCGGCGTATGGCGCCCGCATCGATCGGATGAGGCGCCAGGCGCGCGAGCGTCGCAAGCTGTGATGCGCGATCGGGCTCGCGCGGAACGACGCGTCGGCGGCGATCGCGCGCGGTGGCGGTGAGCGCCGGCAGTGGAAAGAGCGCGAGGACCGCCCAGAAGATTGGATGTTGATGCAGCGGTGTGCCGAGCGGACCGCGGTAGCGCGTGCGCAAGGCGAGGAGCGTCTCCGCGCGCACGGTGTCCGCGGACGCGAGCGTGCCCGCGCCGACGTGCACGCGCGTGGGGTTCGCCGACGCAACTTCGTAGCGCCGCGAATCCGGGTCGAAGTAGCTGTAGCGAATCGGCGGCACGTCCAGCTCGCCGGCGAGCCTGGGCGTGAGCACCCAGTCGAATTCCTTCGAGCCGGCGATCTTGCGCGCCGTCGTGTCGACGGTCACGCGCTCGTCGCCATTGACGAGCGTCGCCCACGAGATCGAGACGGAGGGCCGCGGCAGCAGCTTCACATTCCCCGTGCCGGACACACGAACGGTCAGCACCATGGGATCGCCGACGCGCGCGGCGTTGGTGTCGAGGCGCGTCGCGAGGCGCAAACTGCCGACCGCGCCCGAGTAGTCCGCCGGTCGTCCGGCGAGCGGCGGCTCGATGGCGAAGATGACGGTGCTGTCCGTCTGCAGCTCGTGCGTTTCCTCACGACTGAAGAAGCTCGCCGAGAGCGGGAGCGCGTAGACGAGCTGCGCGGGCGGAATCGCGAAGCGGCCCGGCATGAGTGGAAAGAGCGCGCGTTGATAGACGAGCGCGTCGAAGCAGTGCGACGCGATCGATCGGTGCGGCGGCTCGGCGCTCGCCGGCAGATCGTACGCGAGCATCGACTGCATGTCCGGCGGGAAGAACGTTGGGTTACGGCGCAGCCGATCGCGCACGGCCGCGTTGAGGAACACCGCGACCTCGTAGTTCGCCTGCTGGCCCACGAACACCGTCTCGGGTTGGGCGACCGGACGGAAGCTGACGTCGAGTCCCGTGTCGATCCTTGCGCGAGCGACGACGGCGGGAATGCTGCCGCGCGGACTCACCGGCCGGACCGCGATCTCGAGCGGCCGCGAACGAACCGTCGCGCCGCCCGCGATCGCCTCGAATGGAGGAATGGTCCACTGCCCCACGCGATCGGTCGTGAGCACGAAGCGATATTCGGCGATCGACGAGCCGCCGCTGCCGGAGTCGTACGTGACGTGCGGAATCGGCGACGAGCGCAGCACGTCGAACGGCGCGAGCGACGGCACGACCAGGCGCGGCAGCCCGCGGCCGGGCATCGCGACCGCGACGCTCATCTCGATCGCCTGGCACGTGGAGGCGGTGTCCGGCGCGTGCGCGACGATCGAGAGCTGGGCGAGGATCGCGACGAGAGCGATCACCAGTCCTTTCCTCCCGGCGGCGGCTCGATCTTGCTCTGCTTCTGCTTCTTGGCTTCGACGTCGCGCTCCTCGCGCGCGGCGCTGCCCAGCAGCTGCTCCGCCTGCTGCTGTCCGAGCCCGCCGGCGGGCTGCGGCGCCTGCGCCTGCGGCGACTGGTTGTTTCCACCGCCGCCACCACCGCCCCCGCCTCCCCCGCCGCCGCCGCCGGATTTCTTCTTGCGCAGCGCGAGCTCGTAGTTCCACTTGGCGTCGACGTCGGCGGGACGCATGAGGATGACTTGCTTGTAGACGGTGAGCGCGGAATCGAGCTCGCCGTTGTCCTGCCCCGACGGCGCGGCGAGACCGGCCCTGAGGTGGGCGAGACCGAGATTGAACAGCGCGCGATACCGCAGCTCGTCGTCCTTGCTCGCGCTCACGCGCCCGAGCGCCTCGGCGCCGCTGGCGAGCGAATCGCCGGCGACGAGCGCCGTACCGAAATTGTAAACAGTATTTTCTGATTTATCGCCGGCGGTGATCGCGTCGCGGAAGAGCGACGCCGCCTGGGCGTAATGGCCGCCGTGATACGCGTCGAGTGCGGCCTGGTTGCGGTTGAATCCGACGCACCCGTTGAGCGAGAGGGCGAAGAGCAGCCCGGCGGCGAGCACGGCCTCCTGCGCCGCGGCGCGCCGGCGCCGCCGGCCGCGCCGCTCGATCAGCGCCGTGTCGAGCAGCAGGAGCAGCAGCGCGGGAAAGAGGAACCACTGGTAGCGCGGCGTCATGGACTCGGCGCCGAGGGTGGCGCGTGCTTTTCCGCGGAGGGACGCGAGCGCGGTCTTCACGCGTGCGGCTTTGTCGGTGGCGTCGGCGGGAATGAACGTGCCGCCGGCCGCTTGCGCGGCAGCGCTCAGGAAGTCCGGTTGGTAATGCGTCACCACGATCTGTCCGCTGTCGTCGCGTTTGAGGGTCGTCGTGCCGTCGGGCGCCTTGATGGGAATCGTCGAGCCGGCGGCGGTGCCGAAGCCCACCGTGACGAGCGCGATGCCCTGCTGCCCCGCGCGCTTCGCTTCAGCCACGACGTCGTCGACCGGCTCGAACGCTTCTCCGTCGCTCATGACGACCAGCGCGCGATCGGCGCCACTGTTGGTGAGCGAGAGCAGATCGACGCCTTGCCGGATCGTGCGGGCGAGCGAGCTCCCGGCCTGTCCGACCACCGATGGATCGAGATTGTCGAGGAAGAGATCGAGCGCGCCGTCGTCCACGGTGAGCGGCGAGAGCACGTAGCTGCGCCCGGCGAACGCGAGCACGCCCATGCGGTCGCCGGGCGAGAGCGCGCGAAGCCGGCGCACCTCCTCCTTCATGCGCTCGAGCCGGTTGGGCTTCACGTCTGGCGCGAGCATGGAGAGCGACGCGTCGAGCGCGAGCACCATGTCGATGCCGCTCGAGCGCACGACGTTGCGCTCCTCGCCCCAGCGCGGACCGGCGACGGCAACGCCGACGAGCAGACTCGCGGCGCCGAGCCGCGCCATGCGCCAGCCGGGCGGCGCGAGCGTGTTAGGCGGGATGAGCCGCGACACGACACTGATGTTGCCCAGCCGCTCGAGCCGCGCCTTGCGCGACCGGTACGCCCGGCGGAGCACCCAGACGACGAGCAGCGGGAGCGCCACCCCGAGCGCGAGCAGATATGGATAGTCGAATACCACTCCACTCATGTTCATGGGAGCGGCCCCCGGCGCGCGGCGAGCGCGAGCTCCGTCACGAAGAGGAGCGCCGCCAGATACAGCGGCCAGCGGAAGAGCTCCGTGTAGCGCACGTACGTGTGCGTGCGCACGGGCTCGCGCTCGAGCTGGTTGATCTGATCGTAGATCGACTGCAGCGCCGCCGCGTCGCGCGCGCGGAAGTACCGCCCGCCCGTCGTCTTCGCGATGTCGGAGAGGAGCGGCTCGTCGATGCGGACGATGCGATTCTCGTAGCGCAGCCCGAACAAGCCGCGCCCGACCGGCACCGGCGCCATCCCCTCGGTGCCGACACCGACCGTATAGATCTTGATCCCGAACACCGCCGCGGCCTTGGCCGCGGTGCGTGGATCGATCGAGCCGCGGTTGTTCTCACCGTCGGTGAGCAGAATCATCACGCGCGAGCGCCCCGGCGCGTCGCGCAGCCGGTTCGCCGCCGTCGCGATCGCGGTGCCAATGGCGGTGCCGTCTTCGAGCTGGCCGGCCGCGAGGTTGTCCACGGCCGCGTTCACGACCGGGTAGTCCGTCGTGAGTGGAACCTGCGTGAGCGCCTCCGCCGCGAACGCGACGATGCCGATGCGATCGCTCGTGCGAGCCGCGATGAACCGCTTCACGACGTCCTTCGCGACCTCGAGCCGGTTCTGCGGCTGGAAATCCTGCGCGAGCATGGAGCTCGACAGGTCGATCGCGAGGACGATGTTGATCCCTTCGCTGGTCGACGTCTCCTCGTGCGCCCCTGTGCGCGGCCGCGCGAGCGCGACGATCGTCGACGCGAGCAGCAGGTTGCGCAGAGTGAACAGAATGAGCGTGGTCGCCCGTCCCGCGCGCGGACCGGCGGCGAGGACGCTGACGCGCGAGAAGACGATGCCCGGCGGCCGCCGCCGGCGCCGCACGATCCACCAGACCGGCAGCGCGAGGAGAAAGAGCAGCATCCACGGCGTAACGAACTCGAGGCGTCCGAAGGAGATCATGCGGCCGCCTGCGCCGGGTGTCCCGGCTGTGCGGACTGCGACGCACGGTGCTCGTCGGCGACGATCGCCCGCGCTTCGCGGCCGAGCTCACGCGCGCGCTCGGTGCTGACGGCGCGACGCGCAAACTTGATCAGGTCGGCCTCGGTCAAGAGTCGCGTGAGCCGATCCTGCGGCACTTGGGGCAGGCCGCGCAACGATCGTGAGAGCTCGGTGCTGGTGAGCGACAGCGCCGCGTACACGTAACGAGCCGCGAGATAGTCGCGCAGCACCTCGACCATGAGCGTGACGTGACGCGCGCGTTCGCCGGCATCGAGCAATCCCAACCCTTCGATGCGCGTGAACTCCGATTCCGCGACCGCGAACGGATCGATGATGATGGGCGGCTTGGGGCGGCGACGGCGGCGGATCCACCACCAGAGCAGCAGCCCGACGATCGCGACCGCCGCGGCGATGAGCGCCCACACCCACCAGGGAATGAACCGTGTCTCGATGAGCGGGCGCGGCGGCTTGGGTACGCGCTGCGCGCTGTCCGCCGGCAGCACGGAGCGCACGAACACCGAATCCGCGATCGGGACGCGGCGCGTGGCGCCGGCGAGATGCACGAGCACGTCGGGCAGCCGGATGGGCTGCATGCCCACGTCCCACGCCGCCACGCGATAATCCGCGTACTGCTCGACCGCGGACGTGTCGGCGCTCGTGCGCACGACCACCTTGTCGAGCGACTGCACCGTGGCGGTCGTGTCGGTGTTCGTGGGGAACTCGATCGTCGCGCCGCGCGGCGCCCGCACGCCGATCGTGAACCGAAATGGATCGCCGATCCGCACGGTGTCGGGCGCGACGGTGACGCCGGCCTTGAGCGGAATCTGCTGCGCGGCAGCGCGAACGCCGATCGCGAGAATGCCGGCCGCGAACATGCCGGCCGCGGCCAGCGCGCGCGCGACGAGTCCCGGATGCCGGATCATTTGCGCAGCTTCCGCTCGCGCGTGCGGAAGAACCGGAGCAGTGGATCCATGATCCCCGACTCCGTCGTGACCGGCACTTCGTCGATCGCGAGCCGCCGCAGCAGGTGCCGGCGCCGCGACGCCTCTTCCGAGACCTGCGTGTCGAACTGCTTGCGCACTTCAGGATCGCTGGTGTCGACATCGAGCGTCTGCCCGGTCTCGGGATCGACCAGGCGCACGAGGCCGATGTCCGGCAGCAGCCGCTCGCTCGGATCCTCGAGCGTGACGGCGACGACGTCGTGGCGCTGCGACAGCAGCTTTAGCGGATGCTCAACATTCTCGCCGATGAAATCGGAGACGATGAAGATGATCGCCTTGTGCGCGAGCATCTTGTTGAGATACTCGAGCGCGGCGCCGATGTCCGTGCCGCGTCCCTTGGGCTCGTACGCGAGAATGTCGCGAATGAGGCGGAGCGCGTGCCGCCGTCCTTTGCGCGGCGGCACCACGTGCTCGATGGCGTCCGTGAACATCACGGCGCCCACCCGATCGTTGTTGCGAATCGCCGACATCGCCAGCACGGCCGCGAGCTCCGACGCCACCTCACTCTTGAAACGCCGATGCGTGCCGAATCGTTCCGAGCCCGACACGTCCACGGCGAGCATCACCGTGAGCTCGCGCTCCTCGATGTAGCGCTTGACGTACGGCCGCTGCATGCGCGCGGTGACGTTCCAGTCGATGCTGCGCACCTCATCGCCCGACTGGTACTCGCGGACTTCGGCGAACTCCATCCCCTGCCCCTTGAAGACGGAGCGGTATTCGCCGGTGAAGAGCGAGTTCACGAGACCGCGCGTGCGGAGCTCGAGCAGCTTGACCTGACGCAGAATCTCCGGCGGCACCGCGGGCGACGTGTGCGACGGCAGGCGTGGCGGCGCGGCGGCGCCCCGGCGCCCGCGCGCGGGCGCCGCTACCGCCGATGCGTTCTTGCGACGGAACAGTCCAAAGGCCACGTCACGGACTCTCGATCTTCGCGAGGACCCGATCGACGATCTGGTCGCTCGTGACTTCCTCCGCCTCGGCTTCGTACGTCGTGAGCACGCGGTGCCGCAGCACGTCGGGCGCGATCGCTTTCACGTCATCGGGCGTCACGAACGCGCGGCCGCGCAGGAATGCGTGCGCGCGCGACGCCTGCGCCAGTGCGATCGTCGCGCGCGGGCTCGCGCCGAACTCGATCAGCGGCACCAGGTCGGCGAGCCCGGCGGACTTTGGCTCGCGCGTCGCGTGAACGATGTCGACGATGTAGTCCACGATGCGATCGTCCATGTACAGCTCGGTGATGCGGTGCCGCGCGTCGAGGATCTGCGTCGGGTGCGCGACCGCTTCGACCGCGATCGGCTCGCCGCTCGCCATGCGGCGCATGATCTCCTTCTCCTCGTCGCGCGACGGATAGCCGACGCGGAGCTTGAGCATGAACCGGTCGACCTGGGCTTCGGGCAACGGGTACGTGCCTTCCTGCTCGATCGGGTTCTGCGTCGCGAGCACGAGAAACGGCTCATCGAGCTTGAATGTCGTGCCGCCGATCGTGACCTGTTTTTCCTGCATCGCCTCGAGCAGCGCCGCTTGAACCTTGGCGGGCGCACGGTTGATCTCGTCGGCGAGAATGATGTTCGCGAAGATCGGTCCGCGCTTGACCGAGAACTGCCCGGTCGACTGATCGTAGACCTGAGTCCCCAGCACGTCCGCTGGAAGCAGATCGGGCGTGAACTGGATGCGATGGAACGTGGTATCGATCGTCTCAGCGAGCGTTCTCACCGTGAGCGTCTTGGCGAGACCGGGCACACCCTCGAGCAGCACGTGGCCGCCGGTGAGCAGGCTGATGAGCAATCGGTCGACCATGTAGTCCTGGCCGACCACGCGACGCGCGACTTGCCGCGCGACGTCCTGCACGAGTCGCGAATCCGCGGCGGTGGAGACTTGTGTAGCCACGATCGTACGAGGGTTTGAGTTGAAGATCGACGGTTCAGTTGCAACCGTCGAGCCAGCCTGTTCCCGCTGCTACACCCGCTCCCGCGACTGGTGCCGCCGTTCCGCTGTTCCGATGTTCCCGCGGCGCTCGCCTCTCCAGTCTACCTCGCCCGCAATCCCTGAAGCGCCGACTTCTCCCGCGGCGTGAGCTTGCGCGTCTGGCCGGTTGGCAGGTCGCCGAGCGCGATGGGGCCGAACTGGATCCGCACCAGTCGTTCGACGCCCAAGCCGAGCGCGGCGCACAGACGGCGAATCTCGCGTTTGCGTCCTTCGTTGATCGTGACCTCGAATTCCCATCGATCGCGTCCCAGCTTGCGCGCTTCGACGCGTTTGGGATGCACCGGGCCGTCATCCAGCTCGACACCGTAACGCGCTTCGCGCGCCGCCTCGTCTCCCTTGCCGGTGACGGTTGCGACGTACGTGCGATCGATCTCACTGCTCGGATGCGACAACCGGTGCGCCAATTCGCCGTCGGTGGTGAGCAGCAGGAGTCCCTCGGTGAGAAAATCCAACCGGCCGACGTACGTGAGCCCCGGAATCTTCGCGACGAAGTCGAACACCGTCGGCCGCCCATCGGGATCGGAACGCGTCGTCATCACGCCGGCGGGCTTGTTGAGCACGAGCCACTCGGCGGCGCGCGGTGCGCCGATCGGCTCGCCGTCGACGACGATCTTGTCGCTCGCGGGATCGACGATCTGGCCAGTCTGAGCGACCGCGCCGTTCACGCGCACGCGACCCGCCGAGATCAGCTCCTCGGCCTTGCGTCGCGACGCGATCCCCGCGCGCGCGAGCGCGCGTTGAATTCGCATCGTCTCGGACATCAGGCGCCCGTCTCGTCTTGCGCGTCGTCGCTCGCCGCCGCGTCGGCCAGCACCGGCTCGGGACGGTGAAGCGCGACCGCCAACTCGTCGGAGCGCGGGAGCTCCTCGAGATGACGCAACGCGAAATGCTCGAGGAACACGGGCGTCGTGCCGTAGAGCAGCGGCCGGCCAAGCCCCTCGGCGCGTCCCACGACGTCGATCAAGCCGCGTTCATGCAGCGACTTGAGCACGCTGCCGACGGCGACGCCGCGAATTTCCTCGATCTCCGCGCGGCTGATCGGCTGCCGATACGCGATGATCGCGAGCGTTTCGAGCGCGGCGCCGGAAAGGCGCGACGGCCGAGACGCGAGCTGCGCGCGCTCGATCGCCTCGGTGTACTCGGCGCGCGTCAGCACCTGCCAGCCGCCGCCGATCTCGGCGAGCTCCACCCCGTGGCCTTCCACGTCGTAGTGCTCGCGAATCTCGTCGAGCGCGGATTGCAGCTCGGCGGGCGACGCGTCGCCATCCAGCGCGGCCAGCTCGTCGGTCGCGATTGGCCTGGCGCTGGCGAACAATGCCGCTTCAAGCAGCTTCGCTAGCGGCGTCACGAGAGATTTCCACGTTGGCGAATGGTTTGGGCTGGGCGACGCGCAGCTCGCCGAGCTTCGCGAGCTCGAGCAGTCCCAACAACGTCGACAGGATCTGCCACGGCTCCGCGGTGTGCTCGACGATCTCGGTCCACAAGATGCGCGCCCTGAGCGCAAGGACCGAGCGAATGATCGTGATCGCGCCCGGTACATCGAGCGTGCGCGGCACGACTTCGTGCATGCTCGGCTGCTTGGCCGCACGCAGCACACGGTCGACGGCGGAGAGCAGCTCGGCGAGGGAGAGCGCGAGCGGCGCCTGGGGTGGTTCGGGGGCGGTCGGCAGATACGCGCGAGCGAACTGATTGCGCCGCTCCTCTCCCCGGCGCTCGAGCACGTCGACGACCTCGCGCATCTGTTGATACTCGAGGAGCCGGCGCACGAGCTCCGCGCGCGGATCTTCCCACGCCTCTTCAGCGCCGCGCGGCAGGAGCATCTGCGCCTTGATGCGCAGCAGACGCGCCGCCATCTCGAGATACTCGGCGGCTTCGTTCAACCCGAGCGTGCGAATGCGCACGACGAACTGCTCGCAGATGCGCGCGATGGGGATGTCGTAGATGTCGACCTGCTCCTCGCGAATGAGCGACAGGAGCAAGTCGAGCGGTCCGGAGAACGCGCTCAGCTCGACGATGAACGCGCCCTCGCCGCTCGGCGCGTCGACGTACGTCCGCGAATCCAGAGAGGCGATGGTCATTGCAGCCACTGCGTCGCCGACTGGAGGATGGTCGACTGCACGAGGCCGATCATCTTGTCGGTCGCGAAGAACGCGGGGGTCAGCCAGACGGTGAGCGCCTGCGGCACGAGGTACATCAGGAGAATGAGGAGCGCCACGCCGGCGCGGCTCACCTGCATGTAGCGAAAGCTCAACTTGGCCGGCAGCAGGTACTTCATCACGTGTGATCCGTCGAGGGGTGGGATCGGGATCAGGTTGAACAGGATGAGGATCATGTTGAGCTGCACGCCCAGGATCATCATCGCCTGCAAAATACCAAAAGTCATATCGAGCGACGGCACCCAGCGGCCGAGCAGCCCGAACACCGGAATGAGCAGCGCGCACGCGATACCGACGAGCAGGTTCGTGAACACGCCGGCGAGCGACACAATGATGTCACCGCGCTTGAAGTTTCGATACTTGCGCGGATTGACCGGCACCGGCTTCGCGCCGCCGAGAATGGGCGCGTGCACCAGGGCGAGGAGCAGCGGCAACAGGATCGTGAGAAACGGATCGATGTGCCGGATTGGATTCAGGGTGAGCCGCCCGAGCATCAGTGCCGTGTCGTCGCCCTGCTTGAGCGCGGCGTAGCCATGCGCATATTCGTGCGCGATGACCGAGAACAGAAGCACCGGCACTAACAGCAGAATGTCCTGAAGGTGCAACGTTGGCGGGCGGCGATGGGTGGTGGGAGGGGTGGTTCGGCGCGAAAGGTAGTGGCGCGTCAGAGAGGTGTCAAAGCGTTATCATGACTTGACTTTGGCGCTGTCGAACTCTAGGTTCCAGCCTTCGCGAATCTCGCGATTTCACGTCAATTCCGGAGACCTGTTTCGTGCCGAATATCGCATCCGCCAAGAAGAACATGCGTAAGTCGCGCGCGGCGACCGTGCGCAACCGTGCGCAACGTTCCGCGCTGCGGACTGCGCTCAAGAAGGCTAAGGGCCCCGAAGCCACCGCCGAGACGCGCCTCGCGGCGACCAAGCTCCTGGATCGCGCCGCGCGCAAGGGCTTGATCCACAAGAACACCGCAGCCCGTCAGAAGAGCCACCTCAGTAAGGCGAACGCGTAAGCGTCCGTCGTAAGTGAAGAAAAGCCCGGCGAAGCTCGCCGGGCTTTTTTCGCGTACATGGGATTCGCGATCAGAGCGCCGCGAGCTCCGCGCCACAGCGCTCGCAGTACCACTCGGTGGGATAGTTCATTGCCCCGCACTCGCTGCATTTCAACGTCTTGGCTTGTTCGATCGCGCCGGACGTGCGGAGCTTGATCGGCGTGTTCGCGGGAACGTTCGCGGCGAGCGGCGCCTCGCTCCCAATGGGGCGCGATTCGCCGATTCCCGCCAGCAGCGATTCGGCATCGGACACGTCGCGCTCGACCGCCGCGGCCGCGGCCGCGTCCGCCCGCTCGTCGTGCACCGGCTGAGGAGCCGACTCGGCGACCGGGTCGCCGACCGCTTCGGCGACTGGCGGTTCAGGCGCGGGCTCCGCGGGCTTTGTTTCGTGGCCGACAACCGTGTTGAGGAACGCGAGCTCGTCGAACGACGGCGTTGCCGCCTTCGGAGCGCGGGCACTGGGCGGTTCCGCGGCCGGCGGGGCTGCGGCGGCAGGCGCCGCGCTGCTGGAGTGGT
Source organism: Gemmatimonadaceae bacterium (assembly GCA_025934775.1). Taxonomy (GTDB): domain Bacteria; phylum Gemmatimonadota; class Gemmatimonadetes; order Gemmatimonadales; family Gemmatimonadaceae; genus JAQBQB01. Next base: position 56,979 of record JAICWO010000019.1, read on the forward strand.
GGGCGAGCAGCCCGCTCAACTCGTCGATCCGCCGCTGAAGATCGCCCCGCTCGTTCACCAGTTGCTCGAGAGCATCGTCCACCGTGCGGAAGGCCGACGTCGCCTCGTCGCCGCCGAGCTCGCCCACGTGAGAGCGCAGCTCCAGCTCCGCGCGCTCGTCGCGGCGGAGCTGCTCTTCGGCCGCGAGCAGCGAGAGGCGGGACTGCAGGCTCGCACGTTCGGCATCGATCGCCTGCGTGTGCGAGGCGAGCTGCTCCTCCACGCGCTGCAGCCGTCCACGATAATCCGAGTGCACGCGCTCGAAGACGTGCTGCGGCGTGCTGTCCCGCCGCGCATCGAGCGCGGCGAGCCACGATTCATAGCGGCGCTTCTCCTCGAGGAGCGCCGGGACTTCGTTCAATGATCGATCGGCATCGGTCATCGTGCATCCTTGCGTGGATCGTGCAGCGCGAGCACTTCGGCCGCGCTCAGTGTGTTCACCCGCCCCAAGAGCCGCGCCGAGAGAATGATTCGCGCCGCGTGCTCGAGGCTCTCCATCCGTTGGAGCGCCGTCTCGAGCGTGGGCCCGAGCGTCGTCGCGCCATGATTCGCCATCAGAAATCCATCATGCCGCTCGAGGAACGGCTCGACAAGATCGGCGAGAGCGTCCGTTCCCGGTGTGGCGTACGGCACAAGCGGTACCTCGCCCATCTGCAAGATAACTTCGGGCAGCACGGGCGCCACGAACGACTCGCCCGCGACGGCGAAGCCTGTCGCGGTGGGCGGATGCGCATGCACGATCGCGCGAACGTCGGCGCGGCGGCGGTAGATGCGAAGGTGCATGCGAAGCTCGCTCGACGGCGCGCCCGCCGCGTCGAGCCGCGCGCCATCGCAATCGACGCGGACGAGGTCCGCCGCGCCGATCTCTCCCTTGGACGCGCCGCTCGGCGTGACGAGAATGCTGCCGTCGTCGAGCCGCGCCGAAACGTTTCCGTCGGGTCCGGCGACGAGGCCGCGATCGTACAAGCGGCGGCAAACGCGAACGATCTCCGCCGCCGCGTGCGGCCGATCGGCCGCGGCGCCGGCGCTCACACGCCGTCGCGGTAGACCGTGCGGCCGCCGACGAGCGTCAGGCGCGCGCGGCCCTTCAATGTTTTTCCGGAATACGGTGTGTTGCGCCCCTTCGAGCGAAACGTGGCCGGATCGACGACCCACTCGAGCGCGGGATCGAACACGGTGACGTCAGCCGGTGCGCCACGGCGTAGCGTGCCACCAGGCAGCTTGAACACACGAGCCGGCGCGCACGACATGCGCTCGATCAACGTCGGCAAGTTGATGACGTCGGACGCGACGAGCCACGTGATGTTCACCGCGAGCGCCGTCTCGAGTCCGATGACGCCGTTGGGCGCATCGGCGAACTCACGCTCCTTCTCGTCGTAGTGATGGGGCGCGTGGTCGGTCGCGATGAGATCGATCGTGCCGTCGCGCACCGCTTCCTGGAGCGCAGCGACGTCGTCCGCCGTGCGGAGCGGCGGATTCATCTTCGCGTTGGTGTCGTATCCTTCGACGGCATCTTCGGTCAACGAGATGTGGTGCGGGCACACCTCCGCCGTCACGTTGATGCCGCGGTCCTTGCCCCACCGAATCAGCTCGACGGATCCGCGCGTGCTCATGTGACAGAGGTGCACGTGGCCGCCGGTGAGGCGCGCGAGCAGAATGTCGCGGATCGCCATGATCTCTTCAGCTTCCGATGGAATCCCCTTGAGGCCGAGACGCGCGCTCACGATGCCTTCGTTCATCGCGCCGCCCTTGGCGAGCGTGGGCTCCTCGCAGTGATCGGCCACGGGAATTCCAAACGTGCGCGCGTACTCGAGCGCCGTGCGCATCATGTGCGCGCTCGCGACCGGCTTGCCGTCGTCGCTGACCGCGACGGCGCCCGCGCCCACCATCTCGCCGAACTCGGCGAGGGCGTCGCCTCTCTGGCCGAGCGAGACCGCACCGATCGGGTAGACGCGCGACGCATTCGCGAGCGTCGCCTGACGAATGATGAATCCCACGGCCGCCTGATTGTCGGTCACGGGATCCGTGTTCGGCATCGCGCAGACGGCAGTGAATCCGCCGGCGGCGGCCGCGCGCGCGCCGGTGGCGATCGTCTCGACCTCTTCGCGCCCCGGCTCGCGCAAATGACAATGCACGTCGACGAATCCGGGGGCGATCACGAGGCCCGCGCAATCGATCGTCTCGAGACCGTCGCGGTTCTCGGCGTGGCTTGCGACGCGCGGGCCGATCGCCTCGATCGTGCCGTTCACGATCAGCACGTCCGCCGTCGCGTCGAGCGACTGCGACGGATCGATCACGCGGCCGCCGGTGAGGAGCAGGTCGCTCATCGCTCGCCCCCGCTCTTCTTCGCCGCTTCGGCCAGCTCCGGTCTGCCGCCGGAGAGGAGATAGAGCACCGCCATGCGGACGGCGACGCCGTTGGTCACTTGGTTGAGAATCACGCTGAACGGTCCGTCGGCCACGTCGGAATCGATCTCGACGCCGCGATTCATCGGGCCGGGATGAAGAATGAGCACGTCGCGTTTGGCGCGCTCGAGCCGCTCGCGCGACACGCCGAACACGCGGTTGTATTCGCGGAGCGAGGGGATGTAGCCCGCCTGCATGCGCTCGAGCTGGAGCCGGAGGATGTTGAGCGCGTCGGCCCACTCGATTGCCGCCTCGACGCGATCGAAGACCGTGACGCCCATCTCCTCGATCGCGCTGGGGAGGAGCGACCGCGGGCCGCAGACGGCGACCTCGGCACCCATCTTCGTCAGTCCCCAGATGTTCGACCGCGCGACGCGGGAGTGCAGCACGTCGCCGACGATGCAGATCTTGAGGCCGGCGAGGCGCTTGAAATAGTCACGAAGTGTCAATAAATCGAGCAGCCCCTGCGTCGGGTGCTCGTGCGTGCCGTCGCCGGCGTTGATCACGTTCGACTCGATGCGGTCGGCGAGGAACCGCGCCGCGCCCGACGCACCGTGGCGGATCACGACCATGTCGATCCGCATCGCCTCGAGGTTCCGCGCGGTGTCGACGAGCGTCTCGCCCTTGCTGACGCTCGATCCGGACGCAGCGACGTTCACGGTGTCCGCCGAGAGGCGCTTTTCAGCAAACTCGAATGACACGCGCGTGCGCGTGGACGCCTCGAAGAAGAGGTTGACGATCGTCGCGCCGCGGAGCGTGGGCACTTTCTTGATCGCCCGCTCGCTGATTTCCTTGAATGGCTCGGCGGTGTCGAGAATCAACCGGATCTGATCGCCGCTGAGCGGCTCGAGCCCGAGGAGATCCTTGCCGAGCGGGCGCGTCACGTACCGGCCTCCGCCTCGCGTGCGGCGATGACCGCGCCGTTCCTGCCATCGAGCTCCTGCACGAGCACGTCGACGCGCTGCGACGGGTCGGCCGTGATCGTCTTGCCGACGATGTCCGGCTGGATCGGCAGCTCGCGGCCGCCGCGATCGATCAGCACGGCCAGCGCGATTCGTCTTGGCCGTCCGAAATCGGCGAGCTCGTCGAGCGCGGCGCGGATGGTCCGCCCGGTGTAGAGCACGTCGTCCACGATGACGACGACCTGGCTGTGGACGTCGACGGGGATCTGCGTCTGTCCGACGAGCGGGCGCGGGCCCACCGTCTGGAGATCGTCGCGATAGAGCGTGATGTCGAGCGCGCCCTGCGGGACGCTCGCGTGCTCGCGCTCTTCGATGAGCGATACGATTCGCGCCGCGAGCTGGACGCCGCGGCGCTGGATGCCAACGATGACGAGATCGTCCGTGCCGTTATTCAGCTCGACGATCTCATCGGCCATGCGCCGGAGCGTTCGATCGAACGACCGCGCATCGAGGATCGTGGATTGTTTCGGGGGCGCTGCCATGGTGCGGTCAATATATCCCGGGCCCGCCCATTCATGGTAGCGTGCTCTCGGGGGCGACGTCGAGCACGAAGCCAAGGCCGCGCCGCGCGACGATCTCGACGCTCGCGCCGGCCGCACCGAGTTTCTTGCGCAGGCGCGCGACGTTGACGTCGACGACGTTCGAGCCGGGGTCGAAGTTCATGTCCCAGACTTTGTCGAGCAGCTCGCTTCGCGTGACGACGACGCCGGAGCGGAGCAGCAGGTGCTCGAGCAAGCGGAGCTCGCGGGGCGCCAGCGTGAGCGCCGCGCCGTTGACGCGCACCGTGTGCGCGAGGCGGTTGAGCAACACGTTCCCGACCGTGACCTGCTCGGTGCGCCGCGCGCCGCCGCGCCGGACGAGGGCGCGCATGCGCGCCTTGAACTCGTCGAAGACGAACGGCTTAGTGAGGTAGTCGTCGGCGCCGGCGTCGAGCGCGCGGACCGTGGCGGATTTGTCGGCGGTGCCGGTGAGGACGACGACCGGCACGTCGCGGCCGGCGCGGCGGAGCTCCTGAATCACGGGCACGCCGTTGCCGTCCGGGAGCATGAGATCGAGGACGATGGCGTCGTAGTCGTTGACCATCGCGAGCACGCGGCCGTTCTCGGCGGTCTCGGCCGTATCGACCGCAAAGCCCTCCTCCTCGAGCAAGCGGCGCGCGAGCAGGGACATCGTCCGATCGTCTTCGACGAGGAGCACGCGCATCGCGGCGGGACCCGGCGGCGGAGTGAGGAGGGCAAGTCTGACAAAAATGTAATGATGCCGTCAGGGTCCTGTCATTCGGCGGGAGCGATCGTACACGCGTCGACACACACCGCGTCGGCCGCACCGACCAGCGCCTGGTCTCGCCGGTGACCTCCATGGCTCGCATTCTCATCGTCGATGACGATTTCGTGACGCTCCGCCTCGCGGCGTGCGTCCTCGGCGCGCACGGCCACGACGTCCGCGTCGCGACGAGCGCGGAAGCGGCCTGGGAGCAGTTGGGCCGCGAGACGCCGGAGATCGCGCTGATCGATCGCGGGCTGCCGGGGATGGACGGCCTGGCGCTGACGCGGCGCATCAAGCGCACGCCGGCCTTGGCGCGCGTGATCGTGCTCGCGTTCAGCGCGCACGGTGCGCTCGAGGACGACGCGCGGGCGCGCGAGGCCGGCAGCGACGGCTTCGTCCCCAAACCCACCGACATGCATCACCTGCTGCGATGCGTCACCTGGCACCTCGCGGCCCTTCCCCTTCCCCAGAGCCGTTCGACGATGACGGCTCGCCCCGCCCACGCGGACGCGTGAGCGGACACTACTCACTTCGTCATTGGAGATCTGACATTATGAAAATGACACACACGGCCGCCCTGCTGCTCGCCCTCGGATTCACCGCGGCGCGCGGCGCGATGGCGCAGACGTCGACCCAGACGGTGACGTTCGAGGTCGATCCGATCAACCAGATCGCGGTGACGGGCACGCCCAGCCTGCTGATCAACGCGGCCAGCGCCGGCAACGCGCCGACGTCGGTCACGGCGACGGGAAGCAGCTGGGCCGTCACCACGAACCAGTCCGGAGCGAAGGTCACGGCGAGCATCGCCAGCGCGATGCCGACCGGCGTCACACTCTCGGTGCAGCTTGGCGCGCCGTCCGGGGCGACCAGCGCCGGCCTGAAGGCGCTCGGCACGACCGCTGTCGACGTCGTCACGGGGATCACGAAGCTCAATGCGTCGTCGCTCGCGCTGACGTATCAGTTGGACGCGACCGCCGCGGCGGGCGTGGTGAGCTCGAGCACGCGCGTCGTCACCTACACGGTCACGGGCGGTGTCTGAGCAGCCGGGGTGCCTGCTCGTCGTGACGCGCCTCTGGCGCGTCGCGGCGGCGGCGCTGCTCGTCGCCGGCTCGCGGCTCGGGGCGCAAGCCACGCGGCTCGACGTCTCCGGCTCGCCCGGCAATCTCGCGGTGACCTCGGCACCGGCGGGCTTTCAACCAGCCGCGGTCATCGACGCCAGCACGCAGTACAGCGTTCGCGTGCACGGCGGGACGAAGAAGATCACGGCGGAGCTGAGCGCGCCGATGCCGGCCGGCGTCTCGCTCACCGTCACGCTCTCCGCCGTGAGCGGCGGTACGAGCGCCGGTCCCGTGACGCTCGATACGACTCCGCGCGACGTCGTCGTGAACCTGAGCAACGGCGCGGATCTGTCGGCGACCATCACGTATCAGCTCACGACCACGACCGAGGCCGGCATCGTCGCCGCGCAATCGCGAACCGTCACGTTCTCTCTGGTCAACTATCCATGATGTTCACATTCTCATACACACGCCGCGCGCTCGCGGCACTCGTCGTCTCCGTGGCGCTCGCCGGGCCGGCGGCGGCGCAGGTCTCACTGCTGAGCAACACGGTCGAGGAGCACACCGCCAATCCCGGCGACCGCTACTCGGGCACGATCGTCGTGGCGAATCCCACGAACGCGCCGCAGGTGCTCCGCCTGTATCAGACGGATTATCGCTTCGCGGCGGACGGCACGTCCGACTTCGACGCGCCCGGCTCGCTCGCGCGCTCGAACGCGGCCTGGGTGACGCTGCAGACCACGCGGATCACCGTGCCGGCGAACGCGCAGCTCAGCGTGTCGTACGGCGTTGCGGTCCCCGCGAGCGATTCGCTGCGCGGCACGTACTGGAGCACGATCATGGTCGAGGGCGTGCCGTCGCAGGACCCGTCCGACGCCGCGCCGCACCACGTGGGCGTGAGCGCGGTGATGCGCTACGCCGTGCAGGTGGCGACGCACGTCGGCAACAGCGGATCACACGCCATCAAGTTCGAGCGCGCCGGCGCGACGCGCGAAGCCGCGGATGCGCGTTTCGATCTCGACGTCGCGAACACCGGCGAGCGCGCGTACCGTCCAGTGCTCTGGATCGAGGTCTACGACACGACGGGCAGCCTCCGCGCGAAGGCGCGGCAGACGCGCGGGCTCGTGTATCCCGGCTCGTCGTTCCATCAGCATTTCGACCTCGGCACGCTGCCTGCCGGCACGTACAAGGCCGTGGTGTTCGCCGATACCGGGGACACCGCGGTCTCGGCGTCGCAGTTCAACATCACGTACTGAGTGATGTCGCTTCGCCGCGCTGGGTTTGCCTTGGCAATGTCGGCGGCGTGCGTCCACGCGGCGAGCGCGCAGTCGGCGCTCCGCGTGCACGCCGGCGCGGACTCGTCGGTGCTGAGCGCGGATGGCGTGGCGACGATCGCATTCATGGCGTCGAACGGCGGCGGCGAGACGCAGCACGTGACGACGCACGTCTCGGTACCCAACGGTTGGCGCGTCGTGGCCGGCGCGCAGGCGATCACGATCGCTGCCAATCAATCCCAACTCCTTCTCGTGAGCGTCGCCGCGCCGGCGAACGCGGCGGCGGGGCACGCGAGGATCGTCGTCGCCGTGCACGCGCCGCACGACAGCGCGAGCGCGGGCGTCGTCGTGGACATTCCCGAGCGCCGCGGGATCGACCTCGTCGCGCTCGGCAGCGACGGTTATGTCCTTGCCGGCCGCAGCTACGGCGCCGCGTTCGAGGTGCGGAATCGCGGGAATCTCGCGGCGCAAGTCGCGTTCGACGCATCGACGTCGCGCGGCGTACGCGCGGAGGCGGGCGCCACACTGTTCACGCTCAAACCGGGTGAGTCGCGGCGCGTGAGCGTGACGGTGCGAACCGACGACGACACGCGCTCGCAGGAAGACGTGCTGTCCGTCACCGCGGCCGATCGCGACGACGCGACCGTGCAGGCGAGCGCCTCGACGCACACGACCATCGTCGGCCGCGTCGGCGATCCGCCGAGGTACGCGAGCGTCCCGGGTGTGCTCGCGCTTCGCGCGTCGAGCAGTCAGGCCGGCGCGTCGCCGGTCGTCCTCACTGGCGCGGGGCGACTGAACGACGGAACCGGACCGGCGTTCGATTTCATGTTGAGAGCGCCGACGACGCCGTCGTCGCTCTTTGGCGAGCGCGACGAGTATCGCGCATCGCTGCGCGGCGACGGCTACGACGTACGCCTCGGCGACGGCGTGTACGCGCTCACGCCGCTGTCGTCGGGCAGCACGATTGGCTTCGGCGCCGACACGCGGTTCACGACGAATGGGCTGACGCTGGGCGCGCTGGCGGTGCGCGACCGTCGCGGCGCCGGGCAGCGCGCCACGGCGGGCGTGTTCATTGGAAGCGACCAGACCCGCCCCGCCGCGGTCGGCGTCGCGGTCGTCGGCCGTTCGGGCGGTGCCGGTACGGCATCCGTCGTCGCGCATCAGCGGCTGGGCGGCACCGCGATCGACGCCGAAGTCGCGGCGAGCGACAGCGCGAGCGCGCACGGCGTCGCGACGAGCGTCCGCGCATCGGGCGCGAACGCGTGCGCCGAGTACGACGCCGGCTACTCGCGCGCGAGCGGGGAGTTCGCCGGCCCGCAGCGCGGATCGGACGAAGCGCACGCGATGGGCAGCGTGCGCGCGACGAATGCGCTCGCGTTGACGGCATCAGCGAGCTCTAACCTGACAACGCTCAATCTCGATCTGAGCCACGCGGCGACGCGGATCACCGTCGCCAGCGTCGGCGCGAGCGTGGGCGACGCGCTGTCGCTCGATGCGACGCACCTGCAGCGAGACGGTTCCCTGTCGCTCGACGCCGGCGCGGGCAACGGCAGCCAGGACGCGCTCCGTGCCCGCGTCGGCGTGCCGGCGGGTCTCCTGCGCTTCACCGCCGGCGTCGAGAAGGGCGTCGTGCACGCGGACGGCCTCGACGCGTCGCGCGGCTTCGTCACGACGCGCGGGACGATCGACTTCCGCGCGCCGCGCGGCGGCACGATTTCGCTCTATGCGGAGCAGACGCGCGGCCGGTCGCTCCTCGCCACGAGCGACCGTCTCGAGACGGCGGGCGTCACGGCGCAGCTCCTGCTTCCGCACAACACGCGCGCGTTCGCGACCGGCTCGATCACCGCGCTCGGCGACGATGGCTCGCTGTGGTTCGGCCAGGGCGAAGCGGTCCTCGAGCACACGGTGCGCGGCGGCGCGGTGCTCGCGCTGCATGCGCGTGCGAACGCGAACCGCCAGGCGACGCTGCTCCGTTCGACGAACGGCGTATTCATGGAGCTCCGACTTCCGGTTGGCATACCGACTGGACCGACGTCGGGGCTTGGTCGCGCGCGAGGCCGGGTGCTCGACGCGGCTGGCCGCGGCGTGCCGGACGTGCTCGTACGCCTGGGCGCCGAGCTCGCGATCACGGATCGCGACGGCTACGCCGCGTTCATTGGATTGCAGCCGGGCGAGTACCGCGCATCGCTCGTGAGCGACGCGACGCGCGGACGCATGATCCTCGGCGATCCGGTCGTCTCGATCTCATCGACATCGCGCGTGCCGGCGAGCTTTTCGCTCACGCTGGCGGAGGGCGGCCGCCTGCGCGCGTCGGTGCGCCAGCTCGAATTCGCGGGGACGCTCGCCTCGGCGGCGGATACCGTCGTCGGCGCCAACGCGCTCGCGCACGTGATGGTCGTGCTGTCGGCGGGCCGTGATACGATCTATCAATCGACGGACGAGGACGGCCGCGCCGACTTCGGCAGCGTTGCACCGGGAATCTGGACGCTGCGCGTTGCGCAGGCCGACCTGCCGCCGAATACGGCGCTCCGGAGCGAGCAGTTGGACGTGACCGTGCGCTCGGGTGACCGGCTCGACGTCGCGATGGACGTGGTGCCGCAGCGTCGCACCGTGCAATTCATGGGTGGCGAGACGTCGATCACCGCCGCACCGGCGACGCCGCCGGCGTCGGCGCCGAGCGCCACGAGTAGCGCGGACGCGAAGTCGCGCCGCAAGCAGATGCTGCCGCACTAGGCTCCCGCGAGGGTGCACGACGCGTCACATTGACGCATGATGAACGAGGCTTCGCCATCGATGTCCGACTCGATCGAGCTCTACACGAAGCGCACGCTGGTGCAGCATCTGCTCGACGAGCCGGCGTTCGCCGAGTTCGCGCACGTGGTGCTCGGCGCGATCGTGCTGGCCGTCGCCTGGCGCGACGCCCCGCATCAGTTGCTCGTCGGGTGGCAGGGCGCCGTGTGGGTCACGAGCATTGGCCGCTTTTTCGTGCGCCGGCACTTCGCGGCGTCCGGAGTCGAGCGCTCCAGCGTGCCGTGGCAGCTTCGGCTCATGGTGGGCCTGGTCGGCCTGTCGTGGGGCGTTGGTGGGTTCGTGGCGGCGAGCTTCCTGCCGCGGATCGATTTCGCGCTGCTGCTCGTCGTGATGTGCGGGCTGTGCGCCGGCGGGACGCTCGCGCTGCTTGGCGATCCCGGCACCTATTATGGATTTCTCATAGGCATGCTCACGCCGCTCGTCGTGGGCCTGCTTCGGACGGAGCACGTGCCCACGAGCCAGGGGGCGCTCGCCGTCGTGGTGCTGTTCGGCATCGCGATGGCGCTCCTCTTCCGGCGGCTGCACGGCATTCTGCGCGGCTACATCCGCAACACGCGGCTGATGCAGTCCACCACGGCGGAGATCGCGCGCGAGCGGAGCTTCCTCGACGGGCTCGTGCGCCAGGCGCCGGCCGGCGTGGTCGTCCTCGACGAGGACGGACGCGTCGCGCGGGTCAATGCGGCCTTCGAGCGACTGTTCGGCTACTCCGAGCTGGAGGTGCGCGGCGAGCGGCTCGCGGATCTGATCGTGCCCGGGAACGACGAGAGCGCATTCGAGCGGACATCCGCGCGCGTGATGAGCGGCGAAACCGTCGAGGAGGAGCGGCCGCGGCGACGCAAAGACGGAACGCCGATCGATGTGCGCGTCTCCGCCTCGCCGCTCGCCGAAGCGGGCGGAATGCTCCTGCTCTACGCGGACGTGACCGAGGCGCGGGAGCGCGCGCGTCTCGAGGCGGCGCGGAACGCCGTCGTCGCGCTGATCGCGGACGCGGCCTCGGAAGAAGAGATCATCGACGGCGTGTTGGGCGCCGTCGGTGAGACGCTGCAATGGGATGTCGCGACCATCTGGCACGTGGATGCCGATCGTCGCACGCTGCGCAACCAGGGTCTGTGGCACACTCCCGATTTTGATCCGGGCGAATTCGGCGCGCTCTGTCGAAGCACGACGTATGACTTCGGTTATGGATTGGCCGGCCGCGTGTGGGCGGAGGAGCGTGCGCTGTGGATCGCGGAGATCGACGACGCGCGCGAATTGCCGCGTGCGGGCGCGGCCGTCGCGGCCGGTCTTCACACGGCGGTCGCGCTGCCGCTTCGGGTGGGCGGCGCCATCGTCGGTGTGATCGAGTTCTTCTGTCGGTCGCCGAGCTCGGAAGACCGGGCGATGATCGACACGCTCGCCGTGATCGCGCTGCAGGTCGGCAACGCCGTCGAGCGCCGGCGCGCCGAGATCGCGCTCCGGCAGGCACGTGACGCCGCCGAGCAGGCGACCGCCGCCAAGAGCGCGTTTCTCGCCCACATGAGCCACGAGATCCGCACGCCGCTCAACGGCATCCTCGGCATGGCGGAGCTGCTGCTCGACAGTCCGCTCGCCCCGGACGATCAACGCGCGGCGCAGCTCATCGCCACGTCGGGGGACGCGCTCCTCGCGATCATCAACGACGTGCTCGACTTCTCCAAGATCGAAGCCGAGGAGCTCACGCTCGACGAATCCGAGTTCGACCTGCGCGCGCTGATCGAATCGACGGCCGATCTGCTCGCGTCGCGCGCCGCCGATGCGCGGACCGATGTCTTCATCGACATCGATGCGTCGGTCCCGCGCTGGGTCGGCGGCGACGCGACGCGGCTCCGGCAAGTACTGACGAACCTGATCGGCAACGCGGTGAAGTTCACGCCAAACGGCAGCGTCATCGTGCGCGCCGAGCGCGCGCTCGACCGCGGGATCGAACGGGAGACGGGCGCGTTCATCACGTTCCGCGTCCGCGACACGGGCATCGGCATCGCCCCGCATCAACTCGACTCGATCTTCGAGGCGTTCCGCCAGGCGGACGTCTCCACGACGCGCCGCTTCGGCGGGACAGGACTGGGACTGGCGATCTCGCGCCAGTTGGTCCGTCTGATGGGCGGCGATCTCCGTGTCGAGAGTACGGTCGGCGTCGGCAGCACGTTCTCGTTCACGGTCCCGTTTCGAGTCGCGGCGCACGGCAGCGCGCGACGAGACGGAACGCGAAGCGGGTCGAGTGAGATCGGCGTCACCGATCGGCCGCGCGCCGTGCTCGTGGTCGAAGACAATCCGGTGAACCAAGAGGTGGCGACGCGCATGCTGCGCAAGCGCGGCCATCAGGTCGACGTCGCGCCGAACGGCCGCGAAGCGCTGCGGCTGCTGGAATCGCACTCGTATGAGATAGTGCTCATGGACGTGCAGATGCCGGAGCTCGACGGCGTGGAAGCGACGCGGCTCCTCCGCGAGCGCATGCGCGAGCGAACGCCGACGATCATCGCCGTCACCGCCAACGCGACGAGCGCCGAGCGCGAGCGCTGTCTCTCGGCGGGCATGGACGGGTATCTCGCGAAGCCGGTTCGGCCGGCCTCGCTCTTCGCGGCGGTCGAGCAGCCGGCCGCGACATCGCTCGTGCGCCGCGCGACTCCGGTCGAGAATCGTGGGCCAGTCGTCGATCTCGACCGTCTGCGCGCCGATCTCGCGCAGGCAGGCGTACCCGACATCCTCGGCGAGCTGCTCGAGACGTTCACCGAGGACGCGGAACGGCGGCTCGCCGCGATCGACGATGCCGCGCGCGGCGGGAGTCACGTCGAGCTGGAACGTGCCGCGCACGCGTTCAAGTCCGCGGCGGCGGCGATCTATGCGCGGGAGCTCGCCGACCGGCTCGCGGCGCTGGAGCGCGCGGCACGCGAGGGCGACTCGCCGGCGTGGGAGTCGCTCGTCGCGTCGGTACATGACGTGTCTGCGCGCACCGTGGCGCAAATCGGGGCCGAAAGCGCTCGATAGAGCGCTTTGCTTTTCGCGGCAACGTGCCGACACTCGTCTATGACCGCGAGGAGTAGACGAATGCTGACGACACGCCGCCCCGCCCAATCGATTCCTTTCCGCGCAGCCACCGGCACGGATATCGAAGCGCGCTTCCCACGCGCCGTCGCCGGCGAGGACTACGACCGGTACGCACGCGCCGTGTGGGTGCAGGCACAGCGCTGGGTCGACCGGCACTGGGACCGCGTGGTGAGCTTCGATTACTCGATCGACGAGGTGCGCGACATTCTCCGCCAGATCGCGACGATCGACGTGGCGCGCCGGCTCTATCCGCAGGAGGAGCGCCTCCTCGCGGAAATCGTCCGGCACGCCTGGCTCAGCAAGCAGCGCGCGCCGTTACGCCACGTCGGCTAGGCGCGGAACGTCGAACGACTCGTCGTGCATCGGCGAGCCGTGGAGTGAGCGATAGTACGGCGAGCGCGCGATCAGCTCCTCGTGCGTGCCCTCGTCCACGACGGCGCCCTCTCTGATCACGACGATGCGATCGGCGTTGACGACAGTCGACAACCGATGCGCGATCATGATCGTCGTGCGGTTCTGACGGAGCTGATCGAGCGCCTGCTGGACCGCGTTCTCGGAGACCGTGTCGAGAGCTGACGTCGCTTCGTCGAGCACCAGGATCGGCGCGTTCTTGAGCACGGCCCGCGCGATCGCGATGCGCTGCCGCTGCCCGCCGGAGAGACGGCTTCCGCGCTCGCCGACGATCGTGTCGTAGCCGTCGGGCAGCGACACGATGAATTCGTGCGCGTTCGCGCATCGCGCCGCGACCTCCACGTCCTCGGGCGTCGCGCCCGGCGAGCCGAACGCGATGTTCGCGCGCACCGTGTCGTTGAAGAGATGAATTTCCTGGCCGACGTACCCGACCTGATTCCGCAGCGACTCCGCGGTGAGCTGTCGAATATCGTAGCCGTCGATCGTGATCGCGCCGCGGTCGAGCGCGTGCAGGCGGAGGAGCAGCGACGTGATCGTGGACTTGCCGCTGCCGCTCGGCCCCACGAGCGCCACGGTCTCGCCGGGGCGCACGCGAAGACTGAGGTCGTGAAAGAGCATGGTGCCTTCGTCGTGCGAGAACGTCACGCCGCGAAACTCGATGTCGCCGTCGAGCCGATCGACCGCGACGGCGTTCGGCACGTCGGCGACGCGCTCCTCGGCGTCGAGAATCTCGTACGTCGTCTCGACGGCCACGGCCGCCTTTCGAATTGTCTGATAGACGTTCGTCAGCCCCTGCACCGGGCCAAAGAGGCCGGTGACGTAGCCGAGGAACGCCACGAGCGAGCCGACGGTGATCTCGCCCCGCACGATCAGATACGCGCCGACCGCGACGGCGGCGATGCGCGCCAGCGTGGCGGCGAACGCCTGCGCGGCGCTCGCCACGGTGTCGGTCCGCACGCCGTTGGCGACGATCTCGGCGCCGCGCTCCTGCTCCTCGATGAAATGCGCGTGCTCGAGCTTCTCCATCGCGGAGATCTGCACGAGCTTGATCCCCGAGAGCAATTCGCTCAGGCGCGAGTAGACCTTGCTCCAGTGCTCCATGAGCCGCCGCTCGCGCGCCGTCTGCTCCGGCGCCGCCCAGGCGCCGATCACCGCCGGCAGCGGCGTGAAGACGAGCACCGCGATCGCGAGATGCCAGTCCATTCGCAGCATCGCGAAGATCGAGATGCCGAGATAGACGATCGTCGGCAGCACGTTGAACGCGATCTCGGCGAAGGCCGCGACGAACGCCGTGACGCTCGTGTTGATCTTGTTCATCGTGCCGCCCACGCCCTGCGCGGCGTGATAGTCGAGCGGCAGCGCGAGCAGCTTGGCGAGCAGGCGGTCGCGCATCGTCAGATCGACGCCGAGCTTCACGCGCCAGGTCAGCACGCTGAGCCAGCCGCCGAGCAACGCGCGCGCGATCTCGATGCCGAGGAGCCCGCCGATGGCGAGCGGCAGGACGTCGGCGTCGCGCCGGCCAAGCGCGTCGAAGACGATTTTCATGACGAGCGGATCGGCCGCACCGAGAATCGCGAGCACCAGCGCGAGCGCGACGATACCGATGATTGCCGCCCGATGGCCGGCAATGAATTCGAGAGAACGGCGCGCGAGCGAACCGCCGCGGCCGGCGTCAGTCGAGTGCTTCATGCTATGTGGATGGAACCGCGCGTGCGCGAGAACTCAGCGCGGCGCGACAGGAAGGACGAAATGAAAGCGCAGCGATCTATTCAACAACCGACGAGCAAGCTGGGCCGTCGGCACTCATCTGACATACGCTCCAGGAGGCCGGAACGTTCACTCCTGCGCTGAAAATTTACGGACGTTGAGGCCGCGAATCCGGGGCCCCCAATCCTGGAGCTCGAGCACTGAGACGGACGCCGGTGCGATATCGAACCGGAGCATCAGATCGAGCGGCATGCCGAGATAATGCGCGACCGCAAGGCGGATCAGATCGCAGTGACTCACGACCGCCACCGATCCTGCGTGCTCGTGCCGCGCGCGCTCGAGCCAGGTCACGATGCGCGCTTGCGCTTCGTGAGCCAGCTCACCGCCGGGAATACGTGTGCTGCTCCGCGCGGTATTGAAGAGCGCCCACCGCGGGTCGGCTTCGAGATCCTGGAACGTGCATCCCGTCCACTCGCCAAAATCCAACTCGACCAATTCATCCGCGACCCGCGGCACGATTCCCCGTTTGGCACAAACGATCGCCGCCGTTTCACACGCGCGCTCGAGCGGGCTGGTGTACACCGCTTCGAGCTGCACCGCGCGAAGCTGCTCCGCGAGCTCGCGCGCCTCGGCGCGACCGGAGTCGTTGAGCATGACGCCAGAGGCGCGACCAGCGAGCGCGCGTCCCACGTGATCGCACGTCGCGTGTCGAATCAGGAGAAACGTCGTCATGGGAATTAGCCCATATATTGCGTGGCCTTCCGCTGCCTTGAGAGTGAGGGGCGGCAGTGAAGCTGGTGATTTTTGGACTTACGATCAGCTCGTCGTGGGGCAATGGTCACGCCACATTGTGGCGTGCGCTGTGTAGCGCACTCGTGGCGCGCGGCCACCGCATCGTCTTCTTCGAGCGCGACGTGCCGTACTACGCCGAGCACCGCGATCTGTGGTCGATGCACGGCGTCGACCTTCGGCTGTACGCGGATTGGGCGTCCGTATGCGACTCCGCGCGCCACGATGTCGAAGATGCGGACGCGTCGATGGTCACCTCGTATTGCGTGGACGCGATCGAGGCGACGGAGCTCGTCACCGCGAGCGCACGGCTGAGCGTCTTTTACGATCTGGATACGCCGGTGACGCTCGACTCGCTCCGCGGACCGGGCGGCGTGGCGTACATCGGCCCGCGCGGGCTGCAAGACTTCGATCTCGTGCTCAGTTTCACCGGCGGCCGCGCGCTCAGCGATCTTCAACAAATCCTCGGCGCGCGCCGGGTCGCGCCGTTGTACGGCAGCGTCGATCCGGACGCGCATCGGCCCACACCGGCCGCGCCGCAGTACGAGGCGGATCTCTCGTACCTCGGCACGTATGCCGCCGACCGGCAGGACGCACTCGAGCGTTTGCTCATCGAGCCGGCGCGGCGGCGGCCCGAGCGGCGGTTCGTCATCGGCGGCGCACAGTATCCCGAGAGCTTCCCGTGGGCACCGAACATCTACTTCGTGCGGCATCTTCCGCCGAGCGAGCATTCGGCGTTCTTCTGCTCATCGCCGCTCACGTTGAACGTCACGCGGCGCGCAATGGCGGAGATGGGCTACTGCCCGTCGGGCCGGCTGTTCGAGGCCGCGGCGTGCGGCGCGGCCATTCTCACGGATGAATGGGACGGTCTCGCCGACTTTTTCAATCCGGGCGAGGAGATGCTCGTCACTCGCTCGACCGACGACACGATCGCGGCGCTCTCCCTGCCGCACGCGGAGTTGGCGCGCATCGGCGAAGCGGCGCGACGGCGCACGCTCGACGAGCACACGGCCGACGTGCGCGCGGCGGAGCTCGAGCGCGCGCTCGACGACGCGACGAAGGCGTGGCCGCCGCGACGCCATGCAACTCCTGAACTCCCGAGCGGCGGCGCGCTTCCCATTTCATTGGAGGTCGTGAGTGATCGAAGCAGCGAAGCTGTGGAACGAACCCAATAACAAGTCGCACTGGAACTTCGATGAGATCGACACCGATTGGCGGATCTATGCCCGGATGGTCACCGAGGCGTCCAGTGCGATCGCGGCGGAGCGCCCCGGGCTGACGCGCGTCCTGGGCGGCATCTCGCCGATCGAGCCCGGCTTCATTCGCAACATGGCGGAGAAAGGCGTCCTCGACGCGGTCGACGCCGTCGCCGTGCACGGCTTTCCGCTCGACTGGAATCACTGGTCGATCAACGAGTGGCCGTCCAAGCTCGACGAGATCCACGCCGTCACCAACAAACCGATCTGGATCACCGAAGTCGGCGTATCGACGTTCGGCGCCGAGGAGGTTCAGGAGTTCGGGTTGCAACGGACGGCGGAGCTGCTCAGCGGAAAGGCGGACCGGATCCACTGGTACAGTCTGTTCGATCTGCCGCGCGCGTGGCCGGCGACCACGCGGCACCGCGAAGCCGAAGGCTCATCATACTATCGTCATTTCTGCATGGGACTCGTTCGCGAGGACGGCACGCCCAAGCTCGCGTTGCGCCACTTCGCGAACTACACACCGGAGATCGGCATCTGTCAGTGGTTCCACTTCGAGGATCCGCGGCTCGACGACGGCGTCCGCTGGCTCAAGGAGCTCGGGGTCACCAAGCTGCGCACCGGGTTGAGCTGGGCGGACAGTCTGCGCCCGAACGCGGATGCCTGGTTCGACCGGCAGATGTCCGCGCTCGAGGACTTCGACGTGACCGTGACGTTCTGCTTCACGCCGGAATCGTGCGGGATCGCGCCGCACCATACGAGCCCGCCCAAATGCACCACGCAGTTCGCCGACTTTTGCGCGCGGATGATCCGGCGCTACGCGTGATCGAAAAACTCCCGCGCCCAACGGAAGCGTACACCCGCTGATTCGGCGGCGGCGCGATCGGTCTCGTTGTCGCCAACGAACAGCGCGCGCACCGCGTTCGTGTTCGTCTCGCGAAGAATATCGAGCAGCATGCCGGGCGCGGGTTTTCGGCAGAGGCACGAGACATCGAGCCTGTGCGGACAGAAGCGAATGACCGGCGTTTCACACGCGCCGCCGGTCGCGGCAGCCGCGAGGTCGCGCAGCAGACGGCCGGCCATCTCGGCGGTGTACAATCCGTAGCCGACTTGATCCTGGTTCGACGCGAGCGCGAACCGCGTGCCCGCCCAGTCGAATTGCGCGAGCGTCGCGCGCACGTTGGGCAGCAGCTCCCACTCGCCGGGCGCCCTCGGAGCGGGCTGCCCGGCAATGAGAGTCCGCCGCAGCGTGCCGTCCGCGTCGAAGATCATGAGGTCCACGTCGTGATTCAGACCACGCATGGCAGCGCTGATTGCTCCATCGACGCGAGCACGCTTCGCAATCGCTCCCGGTAGCGCGACTCGGCGCGAACCCATCGCGGGCCGTCCGAAGATGCGGCGCACGACTCCGCGCTCATGCTCGCGTAGCCGATCCGCAGCGCGAGATACGCGACGTCGTAGAACGGCAGTCGCTGCTCCAGTTCGGGCTCGTGCCCGTTCGCGGCGTTCGCCGCGAACGCCTCGAGCAACACACGGGATTCGTCGGCGCCCAGCTCGAGCTCGGCGCGCGCGCCGGCAATGTCCCACACGACCGGCTGTGGTCCCGGCAGGAAGTGATCGTCGTGGTGCGCAACGCCGTCGATCTTCGTGAGACCGCTCGACGCCTTGATCCATTCGTGCGCGAGCATGCGCGCGTCGTTGGCGACGGCGCGCTCGCCGCGGGTCTGTTCCTCGACGCGGCTCAACAGCTCGCGCGCACGCGGGAAATGCCCGATCTCGTCGGCGACGTTCGTCTCGATCATCTCGCGCAAGTCGGCGAGCGACGCGCCGCGTCGCGCGACCTCGAGCGAACCCCGAAACGCGACGTACGCACCGATGTGCGCGAGCGACTCGCGATCCAGTGTGTCGTGCGTCAGGCGGGTACCCGCCACGAACGCCGTCGCCAGAAATCCGCAATGGAATCCGTGCACGGCGGGCGCGTACCCCGCGTCCGCCAGGGTCTCGCTCAATGCCGCGCGGCGCCGGCCATAGCGCCCAAGGCCGGCAAACTTGAGCACGAGGAGCTCGTCGCCGCGTCGCACGAGGTACTTGCGCTGCTCGTGCTGCGCGTTGACGGCTGGGATCGAGTCGTCGTCGTGCGCATCGCGCCAACAGCCGCCCGACCAATCGGCAACGATCTCGGCGTCCCACTGCTCGGCGATGCCGCGCCCCGCGTCCCAGACCGCGTCGAACGTCGATGTGTACGCACGGTGTCTCGACCAATGGGAGCGCGCGCGCTCACTGCGGAGTTGCTCGGGCGCCGGCAACCAGCTCGGCATGAAGCTGATTCGCTTCTCCGAGACACCAACCATGCTCAACGCATCTGCCACGGCGGCGAAGCTCGAGCCGCTGAGGCCCGGCCCTTCGTCGACGACGACGAACTCACCGAACACTCGAGCGCGAACCAGCCGCTCCGCCTCGCGCGTGAGCGCAAGCACGCGATCGAACGGATGGCCGGTTGGCCGCACGGTCAACGTTTGAAGATCGAGCCCGGAATCGCACCGGGCGAGCTCCGTCGCGACGACGGCAGAGAGGCTCGTACCGATGCTGCGAATGCCGATCACCGTGACCATGCGCGGCCGACGCTCGGCCCAGTAGACGCGGGCGGCGGTCGCGTAGGCTTCGGGGTAGAGCGCGTAGTAGGCGTAGCCTTCGGGCACGCGCCGCCGCACGAGCAGGTCCGCAACCGCGACGCGGACCGTATGCACCAGCGAGCGCAGCTTGCCGCAGAGCGACGCACAGCGGCCGGTTGCGGGCTCGTTCGCGGCGACGAGCACGCGCGCCGCGCTCGCGGTGATGTCCCGCAACGCGGCGCCGATCGCGTCTTCATCAGCACACTCTAACGTATCGAGCACCGCCGCCTCGAGCTCGCCGGCGGTGACGAGCAACTCGATGGCCGCATCGTAGCCCGGCTTCGCCTCGACCGCCGCCGCGAGGGATTCCACCTCGTCGGCGAGCGCCGCCGCCCGCTCTGCGACGCTGGCGTCACGATACACCAACATCGGTCGCGCTTACGGTCGCACGGCGTCGACCCACGGCCGTCCCGTCGCCGACCGCAATTCCGCGAGCCCGCGGTCGCGCGGCCAGACCGTCGCGCTCCGCTCGGGCTCGCAGATGTAGATCTCGTGCCCCGGCCGCCCGCACACGCGGAGCCCCGACGACCGCAGCATGGCCTCGACACCCGCGTGGTTCGGTGCCCACCAGTTCGTCGGGTCCCCGCTGAACTCGTGCTCGATGAATGCCATCTTCGGCCAACCCGGCGCGGTGAACGCGTCACGGTCATTAATGTCGCGATCGATGTCCGTGCTCGAGTCGACCTGTTCGCCCGGCATCGTCAGCGTTTGAAAGACGAGCAGACGGTCGACCGTGTTCGCGACGATGTCGAGCCCGAGCAGCGGATACCGCAGATGGTAGAACACGCCCATGAACAGCACGAGATCATACCGCCCGCGCGCATGCGCGAGGTCGTACACCTGCATGCGGCGAAACTCCACGCGGTGCTCGAGCGCGAACTCGCGCGCCGCCCACTCGGCCTGCCGCAGGAACAACGGCTCGACGTCGATACCGGTGACGTGCGCGCCGCGCGCGGCAAGCTCGAACGCGTAGAAGCCCGCGTTGCATCCGATGTCGAGCGCACGCCAGCCCGTCAGATCGGCCGGCAGATGATGCTCGATCTCGCGCCACTTGAACGCCGGAAAGTCGCCCAGGGCGTGCGTCGGAGCCGTCTGCGAGCCGTCGGGGAGATGCAGGTTGTGAAACCACGGCCCGAGCTCGGCGATCTCGCGGGCGCGCTCCGGCGACGGAGCGGATACTTCGTGCTGCAACAGCTTGGTCATCGCCTATCCCTCTCGAGCGTCAGCTCACCGCGGTTCCCGAGCTGGCCTCTCGCACATGAGTTTCGAGCTCCGCGGCGCGGTGCGCGGCGGTGTGCTCGGCGAGCACGCGCACCCGCGCCCGCGCGCCGATCTGCTGCCGCGCCGACTCCGGCAGCTCCCGCAGAATCGCCACGGCGTCCGCCGTCGAGCGCGCAATGAGTATTTCCTTATCAGGCGTGAACAGCTCCGCGAGGCCATCCCACTCGTCGCTGATGATTGGCGTCGCGCACGCCGCCGCCTCGAACAGCCGGACGCTCGGCGAATGCCCCGCCGCGATCATGTCGGCGCGCGTGACGTTGAGCGTGAAACGCTGCGCCGTATAGAATCCGCGATGCTCGTGCGGCGCGAGGTGCGCGATCCGCTCGACGTTGCGCGGCCACGCGAGCGTGTCGGGATACTGCGGCCCCGCCACGGCGAACCGGCCGGTGTTCCACCGGCGCGCGGGCTGTATGAGCAATCGCGAAAGCGTGGGCTGCCGATCCGCGCTGTAGGTCCCCATGTATCCCAGATCCCACCGCGCGGCCCGCGGCTCCGGGAAGTACTCGCGCGGATCGAACGAGCAGTAGAGCGGCCGCGCGCAGGGCGATCCAAACTCGCGTTCGAGCCGCTCGAGCGTCGGGCCGCCGGTGAACGACAGGTAGAGATCGTACCGCGGGACGAGATCGGTCGAGAGATAATCCGCGCCGCCGGCCGCCAGCTTCGCGAGCGTTACCGGCGTATCGATGTCGTAGAAGGCCGTCACGCCGCGCGCCGTCCGGGTGACCCACGCTCCGAGGTCGATCCCTTCCGGGACGTACGAGCCGACGATCACCAGGTCCGCGTCGGCAACCGTGCGCGCGTGGCGCTCACGAAGCTCACGCAGCGTTTTATAAAGCACGGTCTCGCAGTACGACGGCCGCGGCAGGTCGCGGTTGTCGGCGTACCAGGGCGCGTCGCGCTCGAAGAACACGATGCGGTGTCCGCGGGCCGCGAGCTCCCGCACGAGCCCACGGTACGTCGTCGCGTGACCATTCCCCCACGACGACGTGATCGACAGGCCGAAGATAACGATCGACATCGACCGGGGATCGCTGGATTCCATCACGCGACCGGCTCCGATGCTTGGGCGCCGGTGCGCGCCGGTGCCTCGGTCGCGCGGATGGCGGGCCGCTCCGCCGCGAGCAGCCGCTCGACCTGTCGAGCGCGATGCGCGTACGTGTGCTCCGCGATCACCCGCGCGAATGCCGCATCGCCGATCGCGCGGGCGCGCGCCTCGTCCAGCGACTCGAGATGCGCGGCGACCTCCGCACCATCAGACGCGACGAGCACTTCCCTCCCCGGCTCCAAGAACGTCTCGACGCCGAGCCACGCATCCGTGATCAGACACGCCGCGGCGCCCGCCGCCTCGAACACGCGCGTCGGCGGCGAGAAGCCGTAGCGCGCCATACTCTCGCGGTTCACGTTCAGCACAGCGCGCGCGCTGCAATTGAACGCGTTGTGCTCGTGCGTGTACACGTGCCCGATCGCCCGCACGTTCGGCGGCATCGGCTTGTCGCTCCACCCATTCCCGCCGAGCACGAATTGCCGCGCCGGAAGCAGCGACGCCGCACGGAGCAGGTACTCCTCCACGCGCGCCTCACGATCCGGCAGCCGGTTGCCCAGAAACCCGAGATCCGCGGTGAAACGCGGGTCCGCGGCGGCCGGATGGTGCGTGCTCGGATCGAGCGCGTTGTAGATCGGCACACAGGCCCGCGCACCCAATGCCGTGTACGCGTCGACGACCGGATCGCCGCCGCCGTACGTGAGCACCATGTCGTACTTTGGCACCAGCGCACGAAACGCGTCGAGCGCGTTCGCGGTGATGCGGTCGAGCGTCGCGGGCGCGTCGACGTCCCAGAAAAGGACGCTCGTGTTCGGACCCCGCAGCGTGAGCACCTCGCGCTCGAGCAGCTCATCGAACACACCCACGCCGCTGGCCTTGATCACGATGTCCGCGCCGCGCGCTCGCTCGAGCACGCGGTGCACGCCGTCATCTCCCACGCCGGGGTAGACGACAACGCTCGCCCAATCAGGATCCGCGATGTCACGATGCTGCTGCCGCTCGAACGCGTCTGGCTCATAGAACGTGACGTGATGGCCGCGCTCATGGAGCGCGCGAATGATCCCGCGGTAATACGTCGCGGCGCCATTCCAGTACGCCGAGACGAGGCTCGACCCGAAGAACGCGATGTTCAGTCCCGCCGTCATGCGCGAATCGTCTCCTCCATTGAGGCCGGCGCGAGCGACGCTGCGATGCTCAGCAACTCGTCGACGCGATGCGCGCACGTGTGGCGCGCGAGGATCGTTCGCAGCCCGTTGCCCGCGAGCGCGTCGGCCAACTCGCGGTCGTGCCGCACCGACGAGAGGAGCCGCCGCATCTGCGCGCCATTGCGCGCCACCAGGTAGTCGCTCCCCGGCGTGAACAGCCCCTCGACGTCGTCCCACGGCGCCGATACGAGCGGGATCCCGCACGCCAGTGCCTCGAAGACGCGGATCGTCGGAACGCCCGGCAACGCGCGAACGTACGGCCGCCGCGGAACGTGTACGGTCATGCGGTGGCGCGCGAACACCCGCGGCGCCTGATAGTTCGGCAGCCAGCCGCCGTACTCGATCCCCGCGCTCGCGAGCATCGCACGCGCTTCATCGGGATAGCGCACGCCGTGCACACGCGCGCGGAATCGCAGCGCCGCCATCGGCTGAATGAGAAATTCCTGAAGCTCCGCCGTCCGCTCGTCGTCGCCCCAATTCCCGATCCAGACCACGTCGCCGGCTGCTTCCTCCGACCCGACCGGATGAAAGACCCGCGTGTCTGCCGCCTCGTGCCAGACGAACACACGCGATGCCCAGTCCCGCCGCGCATACACATCCCGAATCGCCGCACCGAACGCGAGCACTCCGTCATAGTACCGGAGATCGTACGCGCCCATGCTCTCGGGCTGCGTCACCGCGCGATGATGTGTATCGTGGAAGAGCAGCGTGAACGATTTCGTCGCCGCACGCTCCTCGCCGATCCGCGCCACGAGATCGTGCGCGTTCCACTCGTGCACGAGCACGAGATCAGCACCGTCGAGCGCCTCTGATACGTCGAGCGTCTCGGCGTCGTACACGATGGGCTCGAGCATCGGATAGGCGTCGCGGTATGCGTCGAGCATCTCCGGCCCGTGCTCCGACGCCAGATTCACCGCACTCCACGCGTCGCTCGGCTCGTACACGACGACGTCGTGGCCGCGCGCGACCAGCTCGCTCGCGACGCCGCGAAGAAAGTGCGCGTTGCCATGATTCCAATCGGACCGCAGCGAGTGGTAGAACATCACGACGCGCACGCCATCACCTCCGGGTCAACGGTCCTCGCCAGCACGTCGGCGTACAACCCCAGGTACGCCGCCGCCATGCGTGCCGGCGTGAAGTGCCGCGCGCGTGCACGAGCGCGCGCTCCGAGCGAGATGCACCGCGACGGGTTGCCGCACAGGTCGTTCACCGCACGCGCGAGCGCCTCATCGTTCGTCGGATCCACGAACACCGCGGCGCCCGTCCACAATTCGCGAAGTGTCGCGATATCTCCGAGAACCAGCGCGCAGCCACACATCGCCGCCTCGAGCACCGAGAGCCCGAACGGCTCGTAGCGCGCCGGGTGCGCGAAGATGCACGCGCGCGCGAGCCATGATCTCACGTCGGCGGGCGCGAGCACGCCGAGGGTCTGCATCGCCGACGCGAAGTACGTGTGTCCGTCTGGCGATTCAGTCGGACCCGCGGCGAATACCTGCCACACGATCGTCGCGGCGGCGGCGTCGAGGAGGCGCAGGTTCTTTCCTACATCCCACACGCGACCCGCCGCGAAGACGAACGACTCTTTCTCGGCCGGCGCGAACGCGGCAGCGCTGCGCGCGTTGTAAATCACGCGCATCTCGCGCCGCACGCCGTAGTGCCGCACCAGTGCGTCGCGCATGTATCGCGAAGGCGCGACTACAGCGTGCGCGCGCTCGAGGCCCGCGGTCACGCGTCGCGTGTACTCATCCCACTCGGCGCCAGCCGGCGCGCCGCGCACGGCCTCGTGCCACGAACGCACGCACGAGTGCCCGACGACGATTGTCGGTGCCGACCAACCGAGCGCCGCGTGCGCGTAGCCGTTCAGGTGAACGACATCCGGCCGGTACCTCCGCTCGAGATCGAGCAACCATTCTCCCGCCGCGTCGACGTCAGTCCACGGATTGGCCATCCACTCCAGCCGAAACGCGCTCTCCTCGATAGACACGCGTG
Source organism: Gemmatimonadaceae bacterium (assembly GCA_025934775.1). GTDB lineage: Bacteria > Gemmatimonadota > Gemmatimonadetes > Gemmatimonadales > Gemmatimonadaceae > JAQBQB01. The sequence goes on from JAICWO010000019.1 coordinate 82,152, forward strand.
GAATCCGGGATGCTTCGGTCTGTTGGGACGTCGACAGCGGTGCGCCCATTGTCGCCAACACCACGTCCACGTCGCGCGCGCTCAGCGCCGCCGCGAGCTCCGTCGCGTACGTCCACACACCGCCGACGGTGTCCGTCGTCATCAGCACTCTCATCGGCCGTAGATCCGATCGAGTGCGTCCGCCACGTCGCCAATGTGCTCGACTGAAGGATCGAATCGCGTTCCGCTCGCCAGTCGCGCGGCCCAGTCCACCGCGGCGCGTCCACCCCAGTCGTCCGGTGGCGCGCACAGCGTCTCCGTCGACGTGCCGCGATACCGCTCCGCGGTGAAATCGTAGAACGAGCCGTTCACATTGCGGAGCGCGGCACCGCCCTTGGTTCCATAGAACGACGCGCTGATCAGCGCATCGCGGCCCGCGGGCAGATTCCACGAGCACGTGAGCGTGATCGTCGCGCCGGTCTCGAGATCCAGCCGCGCCACCGCGTAGTCCTCCACCTCGTGCTCGGTCGACCGCAACGCGGCGCCTTTCGACCAGAGACGACTCGTCACGTCGGCCACGCGCGGAAAGTCCAGCGTCCACATCGCGAGATCGACGAGGTGAATGCCGAGGTCGATCACGCAGCCGCCGCCCGAGAGCTTGCGATCGTAGAACCATGCCTTGTCCGGGCCGTACGCATTATGAAAAGTCAAATCGACCGCATACACGCTCCCCAGCTCGTCTTCTTGCACGAGGCGGCGCACGCACTCCATGCCGCGCGTGTGACGGTACGACAAGTCCACGCCCAGCAGTCGATTCGCCGCGCGTGCGGCGCCGATCACACGCCACGTTTCTTCTCCGCTCCTCGCGAGCGGTTTCTGGCAGAACACCGCAAGTCCGCTCGCCAGCGCCGCCGCCGATTGATCGGCGTGCAACGCGCTCGGCGTCGCGATCACGAGACCGTCGAGATCGTGCGCGAGCAGGTCGTCGATGCTCGGCGCGGCGATCGCCGCGTCTGCCACTGCGGCGGCCGTCGCGGCGGCCTCCGGATTTTCGTCGGCGACCGCGGCAATTGTCGCCACACCGCTTTTCGCGATGCACTCCATCCGGTGCCGGCCGATCCAGCCGACGCCCAGGAATCCGAGTCGCGGCTTCACAGCGTCACGAGGGCTTTGAGGAAACCGTCGGGCCGCTCGACCGTCGCCGTCATCGCCGCACTCAGCTCATCGAGCGGGTACTTGTGCGTGAAGAGCGGCGTCGGATCCAGCGCCCCGCGCTGCATCGCGTCGACCGCCTCGCGAATGCCGCGCACGTACATCTGTGGATCGCGCTCGTGTGCGTTCACCACATCCAGCCCGCGCCAATTCCAGAGGAACATGTTGACGCTGCGCGGCCCGTCCTGATGAAAGCCCGCGACCACGAGCCGGCCGCGCTCGCGCGTCAACTCGCCCGCGAGATCGAGCGGCCACTGCAGTCCAACGGCCTCCACGACGCGATCGCATCCGACCTTCGATGTCCACGCCATCACGCGATCGATGATTCGCTGATGATCATCCATCGCGATCGTCTCCGCCGCGCCGCACTGGCGCGCGACGTCGAGCGCGAACGGCCGGCGGGAAATCGCGATCACGCGCGCGCCGGCGTCGCTGGCGAGCCTCGTGAGCATCGCACCGAGGAAGCCAATCCCGACGATCGCGACCGTATGCCCCGGCTCGATCTCGCTGCGCCGAAAAATGTTCATCGCGCAGCCCAGCGGCTCGCCGGGCACGTCGAGACGGTCGAGCTCTGCCGGCAGCGGAACCACCGCGTCCGCACGCGCGATGTCGTACTCGGCGAACGCCCGATACGAGAGCGCCGCGACGCGCTGCCCCGCGCGAACTTCCGCCACACTATCGCCGACCGCGTCGATCACGCCCCAGCCTTCGTGCCCTGGCGCGCCCGCCGGCTGTGGGTACGTGAACCAGTCGCGTCCTTCCCATACCGGAACGCTCGACGCGCACACGCCGCTGCCTTGCAGCCTGATGCGCACTTCGTCCGGGCCAGGTTCGGGGATTTCCGCAGTGAGCGTGCACGCGGTGCGCGGCGCGCCGACGCTCGCCGCGCGCATGGTGCTCGTGCGCGTCTGCATCTGGAGCGGCATCGCCGTCACGCGGCACCTCGATCGACGATGCTCGATTCTCCGCCGCTCACCGGATCGATGACGATCGCGCGCTTGTTGCGCCGCGCGGGACGAGTCGCCCGCACCAACTCCGACTGCAGCCAATCGCGCAGCCGCGTCACGCCCTCGACGACACTCACGCGCTGCGCCCAACCCGTCGCACGCGCGAACCTGGTCGTGTCCGACACATAGTACCGCTGGTCGCCCACGCGCCACGGCTCGAACGTGACGTCGGGCCGCGCGCCGTTGATGGTTCCGATGAGATCGAGCAGCTCGAGCAGGCTGATCGTGTTCGCTGCTCCGCCGCCGATGTTGAACGCCTGGCCGCTCAGCGTCGTCATGTTCCGCTGCGCGAGCAGAAATGCGTTCACCAGGTCTTCGACGAACAGCACGTCCCGGACCTGTTTGCCGTCGCCATAGAGCACGATCGGATCGCCGGCGAGGGCGCGAATGAGAAAATGCGCAACCCAGCCCTGATCTTCCGTGCCGAACTGGTGCGGTCCATAGATGCAGCTCATCCGAAACACGACTGTCTCGAGCCCGAACGAACGCGTGTAGTCGCGCACGTACTGGTCTGCCGTTCCCTTCGAGCAGCCGTACGGGCTGTGAAAATCGAGCGGCCGCGCCTCGCTCACGCCGCGCGCGGCGATCGCGCCGTCGCTCGGCGTGTACCGTGAATCGCGCAGCTCGAGCGCGAGGTCGTCGAGACCACCGTAGACTTTGTTCGTCGACGTGAGCACGATGGGCGGCCGCTCCGGCGACCGGCGAATCGCCTCGAGCACGTTGAGCGTGCCGCGCGCGTTCACGGTGAAGTCGTCCACCGGATCATCCAGGCTCGTCGTCACCGCGACTTGCGCCGCGAAGTGGAATACGTGCCCCACGCCGCTCATCACACGCTGTACGGCGGCGTAGTCGCGCACGTCGCCGATCTCGACACGGACGTTGTCGCCGTGCGTCTCGCGGAGCCACGCCACGTTTCGGGTGACGCCGGCGCGCGAGAGATTGTCGAAGAGCACGACGCGCCGGCCTTGCTGCAGCAGGCGATGCGCAAGATTGCAGCCGATGAATCCGGCGCCGCCGGTGATCAGCACGGGCCGCTCACGGTTCGCGACCTCCGGCTCCTTGGCCACGGCTCGCGTTCGCAGTTCGTCTCGGCCGCTCATACGGTCAACCCCCGCGCGGCGAGCTCCTCGCTGGCTTCGGCGACGTGATCCTCCGCCGATTGCCCGTCCAGCCAGCTCGCGAGCTCCGACAGTCCGTCGTCGAACGCGACCCGCGGCTCATAGCCGAGCACCGTGCGCGCGAGCGCGACATCGGCGAAGCAGTGCCGAATGTCGCCGACGCGATACTTGCCGGTGATCTCCGGCGCGATGTAGTCCTTGCCGAGCACGCCCGCCATGCGCGTCGCGATCTCACGAATGGTGTACGAGTGCCCGCTGCCGATGTTGATCACTTTCCCCGCCGCGCCCGGCGACTCCATCGCGAGTCGGCACGCGCGCGCGACGTCCTTGACGCTCACGAAGTCGCGCCGCTGCTCGCCATCTTCGAACACCGTCGGCGCGTTCCCGTTGAGCAGGCGCGACGCGAAGATCGCGAGCACGCCCGTGTACGGATTGGAGAGCGCCTGGCGCGTGCCATATACATTGAAGAAGCGAAGCGCCGTCGCGGGGATGTTGTACGCGTCGCCGACCATCAGGCAGAGCCGTTCCTGATCGTACTTCGACAGCGCGTACACCGACGCGAGCGCGGGCCGTTTCGTCTCCGGCGTCGGTGCCGGTGTGAGCCGCTCGCCGTCTGGTCCGCGCACGTCCCAGTCGCCGCGTGTGAATTGATCGCGTGTGCGATCGACAGCCTCGATCTCGTTGCCGTCCGGTCCGTGATACAGACCTTCGCCGTACACGCTCATGCTCGACGCGACCACGAGCTTCGCGACGGGGCGTTCGATTAACGCCTCCAATAGCACCGACGTGCCGCGATTGTTCACGTCGGTATACCGCTCGATCTCGTACATGCTCTGTCCGACGCCGACGATCGCCGCGAAATGAAAGACGGCGTCGACGCCGTCGAGCGCGCGCCGCACCGCGTCGCGATCGCGCACGTCGCCGATCACGAGCTCGACGTCGTCGGCGAGATAGTCGGGCCGCCGCTGACCGGGCCCGTGCACTTGTGGTGACAGATTGTCGAGCGCGCGCACCTCGTATCCCGCGCGCAACAGCTCTTCTGCCACGTGCGAGCCGATGAATCCAGCGCCGCCCGTGATCAGTACTCTCTGCTGCATCTACGCCTCCCCTCCCCTGCGAGTGAACCGTTGGGGACGGCGGGTTCTGCAAGCTGCGCGCCGAGGTACTTACGTTACGCACACGTGCTCGACGCACCGTTGCGCGTGCAGCGCCACCTTCACACGCGATGCATCATGCGTGCATTCCACGGTCGAGCTACGGGCGGATCGCGCATGGGGATCGCGACTTACACGGCGCGCTATATGCTATTTCTAATGAGCGTCTTAGTATGACACCCCGCGGCCCGCGGCGCGCGAAATCCCGGATTTTCTGCAAGGTTGATGCGCGCCGTGCCGATGGGCTCGCGCGAACATGACGACGAAGCCCGGCCGCGTGATGCCACGCGGCCGGGCTTCAGACGGACGGGGTGGGATTCGAACCCACGGTACGCTATGAACGTACACAAGCTTTCCAGGCCTGCGCCTTAAACCACTCGGCCACCCGTCCCTTCATCATCCTCACAAACACGACCGGCGCGAACGGCTCGAGATCGAGGGCCGCCGCGCCGGTCCAACTCCCGCTCAGCGGACAGGGAGAGATTCGAACTCTCGATACCGGGTTCACCGGTATGCCGGTTTTCGAGACCGGTGCCTTCAACCACTCGGCCACCTGTCCGGGACAGCCGTGAAAGCTAGACCGGGTTCAGGGGACCGTCAACGCCGCGGCGCGCGCGAAAGAACGCCGTCAACAGCGCGCCGCACGCCTCCGCGCGCACGCCGCCGAGCACTTCGGGACGGTGATTCAACCGCGGGTGCCGCAGCAGATCGCTGATCGATCCCGCCATCCCTGCCTTGTCGTCCCACGCCCCGAACACCACGCGCGCGACCCGCGCCAGCACGATCGCCCCGGCGCACATGGCGCACGGCTCCAACGTCACGTACAACGTGCAATCGTCCAGGCGCCAGCGGCCGAGTGCGGCGGCCGCGGCGCGAATCGCGAGCACTTCCGCGTGCGCCGTGGGATCCTGATCGCGAACGGTACGGTTCGACGCGCGCACGACGATCTCGTCGCCGCGCACCAACACCGCGCCAACCGGCACGTCGCCCTCCGCCGACGCGGTGCGCGCCTCGGCGAGCGCGAGCTCCATCACACCGTCGTCCGCCGCTCGGGCAGACACGTCAGCTCGGCCGAATGAGGCGAAGCACGTGTCGCCCACTCCGGCGATAGACCGCGAAGTCCGAGTCGAGCGTGAGAATCGCCGCGCGCGGCCGCATCTCCGCCATGCGGACGAGGCACGCGTCGGCGAGCGACATCGGTACCGACGCATACTTCGTGATGAGCGTTCTCAGCGCCAGCAGCTCGTGCTCCACGCGGAACGGCAGCTCGAGCACGCCGCGCGTGACCAGATCGAGCACCGCGGCCGGACCGCCCTCCAACTTCCGCACGATGTAGCTCGCCTCGGCGAGCACGGGCTCGCAGGTGAGAAGCGGCGGCGACAGACCATCGAGCGTCTCGCGCGCCCACTCGTGGAACCGGTCACGCTTGTTGAGCAGCGCGACGATCGGCCCGGTGTCGATGATGATCTCGCTCACTCGCCAAAGCCGTCCAGGTGCTTGGCTGACGTCGACAGATCCTTGGGTCCATGCAACGCTCCAACGAGCTCGCCGGCGGCCGCCGCGGCGGAGTGCTCCGGCGCCACGAGATACGCCTGCACCGCTTCCCGCACCAGCGCCGAGAACGACGTGCCGCGCTCGCGCGCGGCGCGCTCGACGAGCTCGTCGAGCTGCGGAGGCAATTTGAGGGAGCGGGGACGCATGATCGGTCTCCTGCGGCGAAAGTATTACTTACATGATCCAAGAGTAATACCCGCGCCCTTCCACCACAAGCCTCCTACACCCCCGCGGCCTCCCGCACCCCGTCGTTCGCGAACTCGAGCCCCCCCTTGCCGTTCGGCCGCACGACGATCGTGTCGCCGTCCGCGAACTTGCCTTCGAGCACCGCGAGCGCGAGCGGATTCTGAATGAGCCGCTGAATCGACCGCTTGAGCGGACGCGCGCCGAACGCGGGATCGTATCCCTCCTCGGCCAATACGCGCTTCGCCTCCGGCGTGACCTCGAGCGTCATCTTGCGATCGGCGAGCAGCTTCTCCAATCGCGCGAGCTGGAGATCGACGATCTTCTCGATCTGCTCGGTGCCGAGCGGGTGGAAGATGATGATGTCGTCGACGCGGTTCAGGAACTCCGGCTTGAAGTGCTGCCGCAGCGCCTGCGTGACCTGCGTCTCGACCAGCGCCCACTCGGCGCCGGAGTGCTCGAGGATGAACGTCGACCCGACGTTCGACGTCATGATGATTACAGTATTACGGAAGTCTACTGTCCGCCCCTGCGAGTCGGTCAGCCGGCCGTCGTCGAGGATCTGGAGCAGGATGTTGAACACGTCGGGATGCGCCTTCTCGATCTCGTCGAACAGGATCACCGCGTACGGCCGGCGCCGCACCGCCTCGGTGAGCTGTCCTCCCTCCTCGTACCCCACGTAGCCCGGCGGCGCGCCGATCAGCCGCGCCACGGCGTGCTTCTCCATGTATTCCGACATGTCGATCCGCACCATCGCGTGCTCGTCGTCGAACAGGAACTCGGCGAGCGCGCGCGCGGTCTCCGTCTTCCCTACGCCCGTGGGGCCGAGGAAGATGAACGAGCCGATCGGCCGGTTCGGATCCTGCAAGCCGGCGCGCGAGCGGCGCACCGCGTTCGCGACGGCGTGGACGGCCTCTTCCTGCCCGATCACGCGGCGCGCCAATTCCTGATCGAGCTTGGTCAGGCGTTCGCGTTCGCTCTCGAGCATTCTCGAAACTGGAATCCCCGTCCACCGCGCCACGACCTCCGCGATGTCGTCCGCCGTGACCTCTTCCTTGAGGAACTGCGGTCGGCCGTCGCTGCTCGCGAGCTTCTGCTCCGTCTCGCGCATCCGCCGCTCGAGCTCGGGAATGCGGCCGTAGGTGATCTCCGCGGCCTTGTTGAGATCGCCCCGGCGCGTCGCCTGCTCGGCTTCGATGCGCGCCTGGTCGATCTCCTGCTTGATCTTGCCGACGCCGCCGAGCATTTCCTTCTCGTGCTGCCACTGCGCTTTCATCCCTGACGACTTCTCGCGCAGCTCGGCCAGCTCGCGCTCGAGCTCCTCGCGGCGCTCCACCGCGCCGCGGTCCTTCTCCTTTTGCAGCGCCGTGCGCTCGATCTCGAGCTGCATGATCCGCCGCTCGACTTCATCGATCTCCTGCGGCATGGAGTCGATCTCGATGCGGAGCCGAGACGCGGCCTCGTCCACGAGATCGATCGCTTTGTCCGGAAGAAAGCGATCGCCGATGTACCGGTGCGAGAGCGTCGCGGCCGCGATGATCGCGTCGTCGGTGATGCGCACGCCGTGATGCGCCTCGTACCGCTCCTTGAGTCCGCGCAGAATCGCGATCGTGTTCTCCACGCTCGGCTCGCCCACGTAGACGGGTTGGAAGCGGCGCTCGAGCGCCGGGTCTTTCTCCACGTGCTGGCGGGACTCGTCGAGCGTCGTCGCGCCGACCACGCGCAGCTCGCCGCGCCCGAGCAACGGCTTGAGCATGTTGCCGGCGTCCATCGATCCTTCCGCGGCGCCCGCGCCGACGAGCGTGTGCAATTCGTCAATGAACAAAATAATTTTGCCTTCACTCGCAGTGATTTCTTTGAGAAACGCCTTGAGCCGGTCTTCAAATTCGCCGCGATATTTCGCGCCGGC
>JAICWO010000007.1 GCA_025934775.1 Gemmatimonadaceae bacterium
GCCCCAAGATGAATTCTCCCGGGTGTTCAACACCCCTGAAGGGCCGTCGGAGACGACGACGTCGATAGGCCGCCCGTGGACGCGGAGCAATCCGTTCCAAGCGCAGCGGTCCTAATCGCCCGTGCGGCTTGACTACTCCCAAGTGGCTTCCATTTGGTTAGTCAGCAACACTGCAAGCAGAGCAGCACGATCTTTACTGCAGTTCGTCATGAACCGATCTACCACAATTTCCGTTGTCGCTCACTCGCTCCGCGAGTGAGCGAACCTTGTTTGAAATCGCTGGCGACTAGAGCGTAGGGGCCACACTCGTTCCCATTCCGAACACGATCGTTAAGCCCTACAGCGCCGATGGTACTCCGGTCGCGAGACCGCGGGAGAGTAGGCCGTCGCCGGCACCTCATTCGAACGCCCCAGCCATGCCGGCTGGGGTGTTCGTGTTTCATACCTAGATTTCCCGAATGCCACGCGCTGGAATCGTCACCGTCGCCGGAAAGCCGAACGCCGGAAAATCCACGCTGCTCAACCGCATCGTCGGTGAGAAGCTGAGCATCGTCAGTCCCAAACCACAGTCCACGCGCGACCGCGTCGTCGGCATCCGCACCGCGGATGACGTGCAGATGATCGTCCTCGACACGCCTGGACTCCTCAATCCTCGGTACCCGCTCCAAGCGGCGATGCGCGGCACCGCGCTCACCGCGCTCATGGACGCCGACGTCGTGCTCTATGTGGTGGATGCATCGGAAGACCGCGCGCCGGCGCCGCTCGACGAAGTCGCACAGCTCGAGCAGCCGCTGCGCGCGCCCGTCGTGCTCGCGCTCAACAAGCTCGACGCGCTGCACGAGGCCGATCGCCGCGCGCTCCACGAGCGCTATCCCGATGCGGCGCTGATCTCCGCCGCGAATGGACGCGGCGTCGACGAGCTCCTCGCGCGGCTGGCCGGCATGCTTCCCGAATCACCGTTCCTCTATCCCGACGACGAGATCAGCACGCAGACGGTGCGCTTCTTCACCGCCGAGCTGATTCGCGAGACCGCGCTCGAGCAGCTCGAGGACGAGGTCCCGTACAGCATCGCGTGCGAGATCGAGGAGTTTCGGGAATCCGGGTCGCCTGTGTACATTCGAGCGGTGCTGCACGTGGAGCGGGACAGCCAGAAGAGAATACTCATCGGCGCCGGCGGCCGGCGCGTGCGCGCGATCGGCCAGGCCGCGCGGCGAAAGATCGAAGCCCTCGTGGGCGCCGCCGTTTACCTCGACCTGTGGGTGAAAGTCCTACCGAACTGGCGGCGAAATGCCGCAGCGCTCAACCGACTCGGCTACACGCTCCCGGAGGATCGATCGAGATGACCGTGTCTCCACAGCTCCTCGCGATTCTGGTCTGCCCCAAGTGCAAGGGCGAGCTCGAGTATCGCGAGTCGGAGTCGTCGCTCGTGTGCCACGCGTGCCGGCTTCGATACGAGATTCGTGATGGGATTCCCATTATGCTGATCGATGAGGCCAAGCCGCTCTAAGGCGATTCGTTGGGCGGTGGTCGCGACCGCGCTGCTCCTGGCGCGGCGCTCGGCATTCGCGCAATCGGGGCCACCGGTGGAAGGGGCGCCGGAGCTCATTCTTCCAATCGGCGCTCGTGCCATCGGCATGGGCGAGGCCGCGGTCGCCTCGGCGATTGGCGCCGATGCGCTCTGGTGGAACCCGGCCCTGATCGCGCGTGGGCCGCGCGAGGTGGCGCTTGCCGCGTCGAGCAACAACCCCGCGCTCGATACCGACATCGGCGCGAGCGTGATCGTGCCAGTGCCGCGCGTCGGCGCGTTTGCCGTCTTGCTTCGCTACCAAAACCAGGGCGAGCAGGAGGCGGCTTCCTCGGAGGGCGGTCCGACACAGACTGGCACGTTCCTCGTCACGTCGACGCTCGCGGCCCTGACCTTCGCGGCTCCGTTTGGAAACCGCATCGCGATCGGCACGACATATAAGTTCTTGAATGCCGATCACGCGAGCTGCACCGGCCAGTGCGGCCAAACCGGGGCGCAGCCGCAGACGACCGCGCTCGATTTCGGCGGGCAGTACATCGTGCGAAAGGACACGTCGATCGTGCTGGGCGCCGTATTGCGGAATGCCGGACTGCGCCTGCAGGTGAACGACGCGCCGCAAGCCGACCCCGTGCCGACGCGCTTCGAGGCGGGCGTGCTCGTGACGCCCAGGATCTCGCAGCTCCCGCCGGAAGCGCGTCTCCACGTCGCGGCGGACGTCATCACGCGTGTGAACACGAGCGGCGGTCCGGGATACCGGCTCGGCGCGGAAGCGTCGTGGCGCGAACGATTTTACCTGCGCGGGGGCTACCTCGTGTACGGCCCTGACGGAGCGAGCGGCCCATCATTCGGCGTCGGCTTTTCCACCGGCAAACTGCAGATCGACTTCGCGCAAACGTCGAACAACGCGGGCTCGGGCTCGCCGCCAAGCTATCTCACGTTGCGGTATCTGTTCTGATGCGTGTTTGGCTCGCGCTAGCGCTGACGGGTCTCATGGGTACATCGGCCGAAGCGCAAAGCACGGCGGGGCTGCGCGCCGGCGTCGCGGCACCGGCTGTTCGCGACGCCGAGCAGAACGGAGACTGTTTGGTGGCGAACGAGCCGTTCGGATTCCACATCTCCGGGAGAGTGCTCCCGTACGCGCCGCTGGCGTCGGCTGTGCTCCCGGGCGCGGGCCAGGCCATGCTCGGCAACAATCGCGGGATCGCATACGCCGCCGTCGAGCTGCTCACGTGGGTGCAGTACTTCCAGGACCGGCGAGATCAGGCGACGCAGGAGCGGGCATTCAAGGACATCGCCGCGCACGTGGCGCGGGCGCACTTCTCGAGCAATCCGCCTGATGGGCCCTGGGCGTATTACGAACAGATGCGCGACTTTGCCGAAAGCGGCGTGTACAGCAAGAGCACGGCTGGCGTCATTCCCGAGACCGATCTGTCGACGTACAACGGCTTCGAGTGGGACGTGCTCAAGCGCGCGCACCCGGACTCGCTCGAGGCGCTCGCGCTATACGAGCAGATCGCGATTCATCCCGACTTTCAGTGGTCGTGGCGCAACGCCGGGCTGCAGTGGGACTTGTTCAAGCGCACGACCGGACTTCGGAATGACGCGAACCGCCGGCGGAATCGCGACCTGGAGATCGTGCTGGCGAATCACTTTCTCAGCATGATCGACGCGTTCACGACTTTTCGGCTGCGCGCGGAGCCCACCGCCGACGGAGGCGCTTCGTTGGGCGTAAATTTCCACTGGTGATCGACATCACATTCGCGCCCGGAGTCGCCAACATGCGGTCCCATCGTGGTTTGACTTCATTTCGGGCCATCCGTATCTTGCCGCGATACCGCTGAGCCCCGTCGAGAGTGGCTACAACTAGCGCGATCATCTTTTCGCCGGACGACGTCGCTCCCCCTGACGTCGTGCAACGATGGCTGGCGTCGCTCGGCGTCCCGGTCGTTGCCGTGCGCGATCAGGAAACGCTCATGAACATGGCGCTCCGCAGCCGGCCGCGCGTGGTCTTCTTCGACGGGCGGAGCTGCGCCGACCAGATTCATGCGGCGCTGCGTCGGCTCAAGAGCGATTCATACACGGGTGTCGTTCCGGCTGCGGTCCTCTCGGCGGACGACGCGGCGTCGTTCGACGAAGGTTTTCGCGCCGGCGCCGACGAAGTGGTGCGCGCCCGACAGGACGACAGCGAAGTCAGGATCCGGCTCGACGCGCTCCTCCGGCGGTCGGACCGCGATCTCTACGTGCATCCCTCCACGCGTCTGCCGGGCGCGGTGGAGATCGAGGCGGAGATCTCGCGGCGGCTCGCACTGGACGTGCTCTTCGCCACGTGCTACGCCGACCTGGATCACTTCAAGGAATTCAACGACCGATACTCGTATTACGAGGGCGATCGCGTCATTCGCATACTGGCGCAGATCCTCCACGACGTGGTGAAAGGCATGGCGCACGACGAGGGCTTCGTGGGCCACATCGGCGGCGATGATTTCATTTTCATCATTCCGATGGACGACGTGAGCGAAATATGCGGCGAGATCGTGTCGATCTTCGACACGCTGATCCCATATCAGTACTCCGAGCAGGATCGCCGCGCCGGCTACTTTTTTGGAAAGGATCGCCGCGGCCAGCTTCACCGAGTACCATTGATGACCGTGTCGATCGGGGTCGTGACCAATGAGCGCCGGCATTTCACACATGCCGCGCAGGTCAGCGCGCTCGCCACTGAAATGAAGAGCTATGCGAAGACGCTGCCTGGATCGGTGTTCTCGATTGACCGGCGCACGGATGCGCCGATCGAGGAAGCGGTCGCCGCGTCGCCGCGGAGTTCCGCGACCGTGAGGGAGAGCCAGTGAACGTTTCTTGTCCGGAGTGTCGTTCGGTGTTCCGCGTCGACCCTGTAAAGGTGCCGGCGACGGGCGTGCGAGCGCGCTGCTCGGTGTGCGGCGGTGTGATGACTGTCGGCGCCGGAAGCTCGATCGAAGAGGAATTCGCGCCCGTGGGGTCGTCGGCGCCGGTTGCGGCGCATGCGGCAGCGGCGCCCGCGCCGCCCCCGCCGTCTGTTGTACTTGCGGCACCCGCGGTACCGCCTCCGGCGTCCGCACCAAGCCGACCCGCGCCAAGCGTAGCACCGGGCATCGCACCGAGCATCGCGCCAACTATCGCGCAGAGCGTCGCGCCGGCGAATGCGCCGAGTGCGGCGCCGACTCCCGCGCGCGCCGCGACACCGCCGGCGCGCCCGGTCATGTTCCCTCCGCGGCCCGCAGCCACGCCTTCGGCACCAATCGCACGTCCAGCAGGGTCGACGCCCGGCATCGCCAGGCCGGCGCAAACTCCTCCGCGTTCGGGCGCGATGGGAACGCGTCCAACGGCGCCCCCGATGCCGGCGATACCGCCGCGTCCAGCGGTACCGCCGCCGATGGCGCGCCCAACTCCGGCCGCACCGCCGCCTCCGCCGCGCCCATCGCTGCAGATGCCGACGCCCGCGGCGCCGGCGCAGCGTCCGTCGGTTTCCGCGGCCGCGAGCGGCGCGCCGATGCGTACGCCGATCAACCCATTTCTCGCGAACGATCCCAACGCCAAGGCGCGGCGCCTCGCGCGCGCGCTCATCTCCGATCTCGTCACGTACTTTCCGCAGCGACGGGACGAAGGTCTGCGCGACGGCACGCTCCGCGAGCTCTTTCGCGAAGAGATCAAGAAGAGCTACGAGGAGTATGTCGATCAGATCGGGAAGGAGTTCGCCGAGTCGACGACCCATTTCCAGGAAGCGCTCAACGACATCCTCGCCGGCGGCCAGCCGCTCTTCTAGAGCGCGCCCGCGCCGCGCGTCGGGGTACACGATCTCGGCTTCGCGCGCTATGTTAGACAAGCGTCGAGAGGTTCAACCACGAGCCGTCCGCCCATGCCGCGGGACGGCTCGTCTCATACCGGAGAGGCACATGGCAGAGAGCGAGCGCGCGCGACAGCTCAGGCAATACGCCGAGCGGCTTGCGGAGCTGCGGAGGTATCTTTGACCTGGATGCCAAGCGCGACACACTGAGGCGGCTCGAGGAACGCATGTCGGCGCCGGGCTTCTGGAACGATCAGCAGTCGGCGCAGAACGTCGTGCAGGAAGTGAAGACCGTGCGCTCGTGGGTCGAGCCGTTCGACGCCATCAACGGGCGCGTGGAGAGCTCGCGCGAGCTCGAGGAGATGCTCGCCGCCGAACCCGATGACGATCTCTCCGCCGAGATCGATCGCGAGGTCGAGACGCTCGGCCGCGATCTCGAAGCGTTCCGGCTTCGTTCGCTGCTCGCCGGCCCTGACGATTTCCGCGACGCGCAGCTCGAGATCAGCGCCGGCGCCGGCGGCACCGAAGCACAGGACTGGGCAGCGATGCTCATGCGCATGTACACGCGGTGGGCAGAGCGGAAGGGCTACACCGTCGACATTCTCGATCTGAGCGACGGCGAAGAAGCGGGCATCAAGGGCGCCGTGCTCGAGATCAAGGGGATGTACGCGTACGGCTTCCTGAAGGCGGAAACGGGCGTGCATCGGCTCGTACGCATCTCGCCGTTCGATGCGCAGGCGCGCAGACACACGAGCTTCGCGTCGGTGTTCGTCTATCCCGTCGTGGACGAGGAGATCAACATCGACATCCGCGACGAAGACATCAAAATGGACGTCTTCCGCGCGTCGGGTGCGGGGGGCCAGCACGTCAACAAGACGAGCTCCGCGGTGCGACTGACGCACATTCCAACGGGCATTGTCGTCGCGTCGCAGCAGGAGCGCTCGCAGTACAAGAACCGCGGCGTCGCGATGAAGATGCTGAAGAACCGGCTCTATCAACTCGAGGCGGAGAAGCAAGCCAAGAAGAAGGCCGAGCTCGACGCAACCAAGAGTGACGTGAGCTTCGGCAACCAGATCCGCAGCTACGTGTTCCAGCCGTACACCATGGTGAACGACCATCGAACGGAGCTCAAGATTCCCGACGTACAGCGCGTGATGGACGGCGACATCGATCCGTTCATCGAGGCGTACCTCAAGAACGGCACGGCCGGGAGTGTCGCGGCGTGAGCGACGACCTGAACTTCGTTCAGCGCGCGCGACGCGAGAAGCTCGACGCGCTCGCCGCGCGCGGCATCCAGCCGTTCGCGTACAGCTTCGATCGCACGCATACTCTCGCCGAGGCGCACGGCCTCCAGCCCGAGGGTCAGAGCGAGGAAGGGCACGTGGTGCGCGTCGCCGGCCGCATCGTCGCCTGGCGTGCGCACGGCAAGACGACCTTCGCGCACATTGCGGACGACACCGGCAAGCTGCAGCTCTATTTCAAGAAGGATCTTCTTGGCGATCAGGCATACGCCGATCTCGATCTCTATGACATCGGCGACGTGATCGGCGTCGCGGGACCGTTGTTCCGCACGCGGACGGGCGAAGTGACGGTGCGGGCCGTCGAGTCGCACATGCTCGCGAAATCGCTCCGTCCGCTGCCGTTCGGCAAGGAAGAAACGGTGGACGGCGTGACGGTCCGGCATTCAGGATTCTCTGATCCCGAGCAGCGGTACCGCCAGCGCTACGCGGATCTCGCCGTGCATCCCGAAGTGCGCGCGCTCTTCCGCGCGCGCTCCACCATGACGACGGAGATTCGCCGCGGTCTCGAGGATCTCGGGTATCTCGAGGTTGAGACGCCGGTGCTCCAGCCGCAATACGGCGGCGCGCTCGCGCGTCCGTTCATGACGCATCACAACGCGCTCGACATGCCGTTGTTCCTGCGCATCGCCGATGAGCTGTACCTCAAGCGACTGATCGTCGGCGGGTTCGACCGCGTGTACGAGATCGGGCACGACTTCCGGAACGAGGGGATCGACCGGACGCACAATCCCGAGTTCACGATGCTCGAATTCTATGAGGCGTACGCGGATTACACCGTCATGATGGAGCGTGTGGAGTCGCTCGTCGTGCGCGCCGCCCACGCGGTGCGGAGCGTCTGGTCGCCGCCCACCGCGCACGGCGCGGTAGAACACGGGACCGACGGCGTCCCCGACTTCACGCCGCCCTTCCCGCGAATTCAGTGGGTGCCGTCGCTGAACGCGGCGCTCGGCGCGGATTCCATGGCGCTCGATGACGCGGCGTTGCGCGAGCGCGCGAAGCGGATCGGCGTCGAGAAGGTGGAGACGCTGAGCCGGCCCAAGCTGCTCGACGAAATGTTTCAGGCGCTCGTCGAGTCCACGCTCGAGACGCCGACGTTCGTCGTCGACTATCCGGTCGAGCTGTCGCCGCTCGCCAAGCCGAAGCGCGGCAATCCCGCGCTGACGGAGCGCTTCGAGCTCTTCGCGCGCGGGCGCGAGCTGGCGAACGCGTTCAGCGAATTGAACGATCCGATCGACCAGCGCCGCCGCTTCGAGGGACAGGCGCGGCTTCGCGCCGCCGGCGACGAAGAAGCGTCGGGTGTAGATGAAGATTATCTGCGCGCGATGGAGTATGGCATGCCGCCGATGGGCGGGGTGGGGATCGGCCTGGACCGGCTGTTCATGTACCTCACGAACACGGCAAATATTCGCGATGTGATACTATTTCCCACGCTGCGGCCGGAGTGAGCGGGCGATGAGACGCCTCGAGCTGGCGATCGCCTGGCGGTATCTCCGCAGCCGCCGCGGATCGAAGCTGCTCTCGTTGATCAGCACGATCGCGATCAGCGGCGTCGTCGTCGCGGTGAGTGCGCTCATCGTGATCACCGGGGTGATGGACGGCCTGCAGAACGACCTGCGCGAGAAGCTGCTCATCGGCAGTCCGGACATCCGGATCCAGACGTACGGCGAAGACATGGTCATGGACAACTGGCGTGCGACGCTGGCCCGGGTGCGCCGGGTCAACGGCGTCGTCGCGGCGGCGCCCTTCGTCTACACCCAGGCGCTCGTCCAGCCGCTGCGGCATCAGTACGAAGAAGGCGTGTACGTGTACGGGATCCTGCCGGACGGCCCGACGACACCACACACGACGTCGATTCGAAGCCGCGTCACCGCGGGCGACTTCTCGTTCGCGACGCTCGACGGCACGCGCCACGGCGCGGTGCTCGGCTCGAAGCTCGCCGACCGGCTCAACGTGACGCCGGGCGTGGACTCGATCACGCTGCTCACGATCGATCCGTCGAAGATGGACCCCGCTACCGGCATACCGAAGGCGCATACCGAACGGTTCGAGGTCACCGGGATCTTCGACACCGGGATGTACGAGTACGACAACAGCTACGTGATCGTCTCGCTCGCGGCTGCGCAGGACCTGGCGCAGCTCGGCGACGCGGTCACGGGTCTCGAGGTACGCACGCCGACCCGGTTCGACGCGCCGGACGTCGGAAAGATTCTTCAGGACACGCTCGGCATGCCGTTTCGAGTCATCGATTGGCATCAGCAGAACAGTCAGCTCTTCTCGGCGCTCAAACTCGAGAAGCTCGGCATGACGGTGATCCTGCTGCTCATCGTGCTCGTCGCGGCGTTCAACATCATCAGCACGTTGATCATGGTGGTGACGGACAAGACGAAGGAGATTGGCATCCTGCGAGCAATGGGAATGCCGGCGAAATCCATCCGCCGAGTGTTCTTCGTGCAGGGCGTGGTGATCGGTATCGTGGGCACCGGCTTCGGTCTGCTGCTGGGGCTCGCGGTCGGCACGCTGATCGGCAAGGAGAAGCTGATCGCGCTGGATCCGTCCGTATATTTCATTGACCACCTGCCGATCTCACTGCAGCCGATGAGCGTGGGGTTCATCGTGCTGGCGAGTCTGGCCGTGGCCGCGGTGGCGACGATCTACCCCGCGTTGCAAGCGGCGAAGTTGTATCCCGTAGAGGCGATTCGACACGAATGATCGTGCTGGAGACGGTGGACCTGGCCAAGGTGTACCGCGGCGGGGATGGTGGTGAGATCACCGTACTCGACGGGATCAACTTGCGGGTCAATCGCGGCGAGATGGTCGCAATCGTCGGAGCGAGCGGCGCGGGCAAGAGCACGCTCCTCCATTTGCTCGGCGCGCTCGACCGGCCGACCCGCGGCGCGGTGCGCATCGCCGACGAGGCACTCGACGGCCTCAGTGATGAGGAGGTTTCCGCGCTGCGGAACCGCTCCGTGGGTTTCGTGTTTCAATTTCATCACCTGCTGCGCGAGTTCACCGCGCTGGAGAACGTGATGATGCCGCTGCGGATCGCGGGGTGGGATGACCGGCGCGCGCGCGCCCGAGCGGCGGAACTGCTCGACCGGGTTGGTCTGGGTGCGCGGACGGGACACAAGCCGAGCGAGCTCTCGGGAGGCGAGCAGCAGCGAACCGCGGTCGCGCGGGCGCTGGCGATCGACCCCGCGGTGCTGTTGGCCGACGAACCGTCGGGCAATCTGGACCACGCGAACAGCGAGCGGCTGCACGATCTCTTCGTCGCGCTGTCGCGCGATCTCGAGACGGCCATGGTGATCGCGACCCACAACCGGTCACTGGCCGCGCGGGCCGATCGAACGATGTTGTTGGAGGAGGGCCGTCTCACCGAGACGGGTGTGCGCGAGGTCGTACCCTGATGTTGTGTGATAGCTGCCGAGAGCGCGACGCCGTCGTGCATCTCACGACGATCGAGAACAATGCGGTGCACCAGCTTCATCTCTGTGAGCGGTGCGCGGCGGAGCGCGGTGTGGAGACGACCGTCGCGGCGCCCAAGCATCCGCTCGGCGAATTCTTGCAGGCGGTGCACGAGCAGGTCGCGAGCGGGGCGAACGACGCGGTTCGCTGCAGCTTCTGCAATAGCACCATGGCCGACTTCCGCGCCACCGGGCGGTGGGGATGCGCTCGCTGCTACACGAACTTCGAGGCCGGCATTCGCGAGCTGCTTCGTCGCGTGCACGGCAATTCGCGCCACACGGGCCGTGTGTACCACCCGCCGATGACCGAGACGATGGAACGCGCCGCGGTGCTTGGCGAGTTGAAGGATCGTTTGCGGCGCGCGATCGAGAGCGAGCAGTTCGAGCTCGCGGCGGATCTGCGCGACCGGATCCGGGTGCTCGAATGACGGTCGATCTCTCGTTGCTCCCGGACGGCGGCGTCGGCTGGCTCGACGCGTCGGGGCAGTATGCGGACATCGTGCTGTCCACGCGCATTCGGCTGGCGCGGAACGTGGACGGCTACGCATTCACCGCGCGGGCACGCGATGGCGAGCGGCTCCGCGTGTTGGCGCAGGTGCGCGAAGCGGTGACGGGCGTGCCCGGGTTGCATGACGCCGTGCTCTATCGGCTCGACGAGCTGCCGCCGACGGCGCGCGCGCTGCTGCACGAACGCCACCTCGTGAGCAAGGAGCTCGCTGGTCTCGACGGCCAGCATCCGCTGCGGAGCGGCGCCGCCGTGTTCCTCGCGGATGGTCTGGGTGTGATGGTCAATGAGGAAGATCACCTTCGGCTCCAGGCGCTGCGCTCGGGGTTCGCGCTGCAGGAGGCGTTCGCGGCGGTCGACAAGCTCGATCGCGAATTGGGCGCGCGGGTGCCGTATTCGTATCACAACGAGTTTGGCTTCTTGACCGCGTGTCCGACGAATGTGGGCACAGGGATGCGCGGGTCGGTGCTGATTCACCTGCCGGGGCTCGTGTTGACAAAAGAGATCGGCAAGGTGCTGGCGAGCCTTCAGCAAATGGGCCTCACGTACCGAGGCTTATATGGCGAGGGCAGTGAGGTCGTCGGGAATTTCTTTCAGATCTCGAACCAGACGACGTTGGGACGATCCGAAGAGGATTTGCTCGACCAACTGTTACGGGTGGTGGGCCACGTCGTCGAGCGGGAAGCGGAAGCGCGTCGTGTATTATTGCGCGACGCGGGCTATATTATCGAGGACAAGCTGTGGCGCGCATACGGCACGCTCAGATACGCTCGCAGCCTCACGTTCGACGAGGCGATGAACTATTTGAGCGGCGTGCGCCTGGCGGTCGGATTGAAACTGATTTCCAGCCTGAGTGTATATACCCTCAACAAGCTCCTGATTTTTTCGCAGGCCGCGCACCTGGCGTATGCCGAAGGCCGGGCTCTGACGGAAAGCGAAACCAACCTGGCGCGCGCACGGTATGTGCGTAAAGCGCTGGAAGAGGAAGCGGGCTCGGTCGGCTGATACGCTAGATCACCCGGATGTGAGGGAATCATGAACGGCTACAACTTCACCGAGCGGGTGAGGAAGGTCCTCGCGATGGCGCGCGAGGAGGCCGCACGACTGCATCACGAATACGTGGGCACGGAGCACATCCTGCTCGGGCTCATTCGTGAGGGTGAGGGCGTTGCGGCGACGGTTCTTCAGAACCTGAGCGTCGAGCTGGATGACATCCAGCAGAAGATCGAGGAGACGGTGAAGAAGGGGAAAGCCGGTCAGACCACCGGTCCCGATCTCCCGTATACCTCTCGCGCCAAGAAAGTGCTCGAGCTCGCCATGAGCGAAGCCCGCGAGCTCAACCACAGCTATGTCGGCACTGAACACCTCCTGCTTGGTCTCCTCCGCGAAGAAAAGGGGATTGCGGCGCAGGTGTTGACAGACGCGGGCGTCAATCTAGACGCCGCCCGCGCCGAAACACTGCGCATCCTCGGCACGGAGATGCCACAGGGTGGTGCTCAGGGCCAACAGGCAGGTGCGCCGCAGGCGCAGACGCCGCCCAAGGGCGAGAAGAAGTCCAAGACGCCGGCGCTCGATCATTTCTGCCGCGACTTGACGCAGCTCGCCGCGGAAGGCCAGCTCGATCCGACCATCGGACGCGCGAAGGAAATTCAACGCGTGATGGAAGTCCTCACGCGGCGCAAGAAGAACAATCCGGTGCTCATCGGCGAGCCGGGCGTGGGCAAGACGGCCATCGTCGAGGGGCTCGCGCAGCTCATCGCCAACGGCGAGTGCCCGGAGTCGCTCCGCGACCACCGTGTGCTTTCGCTCGACATGGCGGCGGTGATCGCCGGCACCAAGTACCGCGGTCAGTTCGAGGAGCGGCTCAAGGCCGTGATGAACGAGATCGCGCAGAACAAGCAGATCATCCTGTTCATCGACGAGCTGCACACGCTCGTCGGCGCGGGTGCGGCTGAAGGTGCCATCGACGCGTCGAACATGCTCAAGCCGGCGCTCGCGCGCGGCGAGCTGCAGTGCGTCGGTGCATCCACGCTCAACGAGTATCGCAAGTACATCGAGAAGGACGGCGCGCTCGAGCGCCGCTTCCAGACCGTGATCGTGGATCCACCGTCCGTCGACGAGACGGTCGAGATCCTCAAGGGTCTGCGGAAGAAGTACGAGGATCACCACAAGGTCACGATCCCCGATACGACGCTCGTCTCGGCCTCCAAGCTCTCGGAGCGGTACATCACCGACCGGTTCCTTCCCGACAAAGCGATCGACGTGATCGACGAAGCGGGTGCGCGCGCGCGGCTCGCCGCGCAGGCGCCGCCGCCGGAAGTCGCGGAGCTCAAGACCGATCTCGAGAAAGTGAACGGCGAGAAGGAAGCGGCCGTTCGCGATCAGAACTTCGAGAAGGCCGCCGCGCTCCGCGACAAGGAGCGAGAGATCCAGGCCAACATCAAGCAGAAGCAGGCCGAGTGGGAAGCGCGGCGCCAGTCGCACCGTCCGGTGCTGGGCGAAGAGGAGATCGCGTTCATCGTCAGCCGGTGGACGGGCATTCCGGTGACGCGCCTGCAGGAAGCCGAGACCTCGCGGCTGCTGCGGATGGAGGACGAGCTTCACAAAACTGTGATCGGCCAGGACGAGGCGATCGCCGCGATCTCGAAAGCGATTCGGCGGAGCCGCGCGGGGCTCAAGGATCCGCGCCGGCCGATTGGCTCGTTCGTCTTCTCCGGCCCGACGGGCGTGGGCAAGACGGAGCTGGCGCGCGCGCTCGCGAAGTTCCTGTTCGCGGACGAATCGGCGCTGATCCGCGTCGACATGAGCGAGTACATGGAGAAGTTCTCCGTGTCGCGCTTGATCGGCGCGCCGCCGGGCTACGTGGGCTACGAGGACTCCGGCACGCTGACCAAGGCCGTGCGCCGGAAACCCTACTCCGTGATCCTCCTCGACGAGATCGAGAAGGCGCATCCGGACGTGTTCAACATCCTGCTGCAGGTGCTGGATGAAGGTCACCTGACCGACAACTACGGCCGCGTGATCGACTTCAAGAACACGGTGGTGATCATGACGTCGAACGTTGGCGCGCGTGATCTCATGAAGACCAAGTCACTCGGCTTCACGAGCGGCGACGAGAAACAGAATTGGGAGCGGCGCGCCGACAAGGTGCGGGACGAGCTCAAGAACGTATTCAATCCCGAGTTCCTGAACCGGCTCGACGACACGATCGTGTTCCATCCGCTCAACCGCGAGCACATCTCGCGCATCGTCGACGTGCTGCTCAAGGACGTGCGGAAGCGCCTGTCGGAGGAGGAGCTCACGCTCAAGCTGTCCGATGCCGCGACCGACTTCCTGGTGAAGCACGGCTACGACGAGCAGTACGGCGCGCGTCCGCTCAAGCGGTCGATCCAGAAGTTCATCGAGGATCCGCTCTCCGAGAAGATCCTGATGGGCGAGTTCAGCCGCGGCGACGAGATCGAAGTGGACGTCGCCCAGGCCGGCGAGCACCTCGAGTTCCGCGTCCTGACGAGCAGCACCAAGGCGTAAAGCAGTCGTTAAGAAGGCGGTCGGCAGGTCCCAGTAGGGACCTCGCCGACCGCCTTTTGTGTATATTTCCGGACTATGCGACAGACGCGTTTCGTGCTCGCAGCCTTTGGGCTCGCGATGGCGGCGACCACCGCGCACGCCCAGCAAGAGGCCAACATCGGCCCGTGCGCCACGCCCGATAGCGTGGCATTCCGTGGTCTTCCGCCGGACGCCGCGCAACGCGGCCTCACCGACGACGTCCTGAGGGCCGACGTCGGGATCACGCCCAAGACGGCGATCAACCAACGGACGCTGATCCGCGCGATTCGCGATCTGTACGCGACCAATCAATTCGAGTCGAACATTCGGACGAGCTGCGAGCTGGTCAGCGGCAAATCCGTCCTCATTTTCAACGTGCAAGTCCGCCCGGTCCTGAGCGACATCAAAGTGACGGGCGCCGACCGCGTGTCACCGAGCCAGGTGAAGGACCGGGTCGACCTCCTGATCGGCAAGCCCATCGATCCCGCGCAGGTCGCGAAAGACGTGGCGCGCATCGATTCGTTGTATCAGGCCGAAGGCTACTACCTTGCCAAGATCACCGTCGACACGGTGAAGGATCCGATCAACAAGCAAGCGACGACGCTCGAGTTCCACGTCGACGAAGGGCGGCGGCTCGCGATCTCGGGCGTCGAGATCGTGGGCAACAAGGCGCTCTCGGCGAAGGAGATCGTCCACGCGATCGCGACGAAGCCCGAGGGGTTCTTCTGGTGGCGCAACGGCGAGTTCGATCAGGACAAGTACAACGAGGATCTGTCGAAGACGATCCCCGAGCTGTACGCCTCGCACGGCTTCATCGACATGCAAGTCGTGAAGGACACGTTGATCATCGACCGCACGAAGGGCAAAGCGCTCGTGCGTCTCACGGTGAACGAAGGGCCGCAGTATCGCATCGGCGACTTCGAGGTCAACGGCGCGAAGCATTTCTCCAATGAACAGATCTCGAAGTTCTATCCGTTCGGCGAGCACCAGACGAGCGTCACTGAAGCGGTGAAGGGGTTGATCGGGCGCGGCACGGGCAACAGCGACGTCTTCAACGAGAGCGCATGGAACGACGCGACCGGCAAAGTTTCTGACGCATACGCCAACGACGGCTACATTCGCGCCTCGGTCAACCCGATCGTGGATCGTCGGCGCGTCGGGCCCGATTCGGTGCCGACGGTGGATCTGCGCTGGGAGATCGACGAGCAGACGCCGGCGATCGTGAACCGTGTCGACATCGTCGGCAACGACGTCACGGACGAGACGTGCATCCGCGACCAGCTCACGATCCTGCCGGGCGAGGTGTTCAATCGCGATCTGCTCATTCAGAGCTATCGCAACATTGCGAACCTGGGCTTCTTCGATCAGGACATGCCGCCCCCGACGACCAACCCGGCGAACGATCAGGGCGACATCGACCTCATTTTCCACGTGAAGGAAAAGCGCACCGGCAACGTCAACTTTGGCGCGTCGGTGGGCCAGGGCACGGGTGTGGGCGGGTTCATCGGCTTCGATCAGCCCAACCTGTTCGGCGAGTGCAAGAAGGGCTCGTTCCAGTGGCAGTTCGGGCAGTACATCCACGATCTGAGCCTCAGCTACACCGATCCGCGCATCAAGCAGTCGAACGTGTCGGGAACGGTGACGGCGTACAACCAGTCATCGCGGTTCATCATTCGCGACATCGGGCAATCCAAGACGAGCGGCGGTCAGCTCCAATTCGGCTTCCCGGTTCGTGATTCACGCTGGACGCGATTCTACGTGAGCTACGGCGGCGAGCGCGTCAGCTACGGCGGTGACGGTCTCGTCTCGACGATCAACTGCAACGGCTGCTTCCGCTCGACGCTCGGGTTCACGCTCGACCACGACACCAGGCAGGGCATTCCATTCCCGTACGCCGGCGTGCACGAGGATGTGAGCTTGCAGATGAACGGCGGCCCGCTCGGCGGCAGCGCGTCGTTCCAACGGCTCACGACCGAGATGCGCGGGTATACGCCGCTCGCGACGTTTGGCTCCGGGCCGCAGCCGATGGTGCTGCTGGCGGGACTCAGCCTTCGTGCCGGCGCGTTGTTCGGCGATCCCGGACCGTTCTTCGTTTCGCAGGCATTCTCGCTCGGCGGCGTGCAGTACGGCGAGCCGCTCCGCGGGTATGAGGAGTTCTCGATCACGCCGCGCGGCTACATCCCGAACGCCGATCAATTCCAGGCGCAGCGGAGCTCGTTCGGCAACTCGTTCTTCACGAGCACGGTGGAGATGGGCCTTCGCGTGAGCCAGCAGTTGTATCTGGACGGCTTCTACGACGCGGGCAACCTGTACGAGCGGCCGCAGGACTTCGATCCCACCAGGTTGTTCCGTGGTGCCGGATTCGGCGCGGCGCTCGTCACTCCTCTCGGTCCGCTCGGCGTCGATCTCGGTTACGGGTTCGATCGGGTCGACCAGTTCGGCCACAAGGACCCCAAGTGGCAGGTTCATTTCAAGTTCGGTCAGATCTTCTAATTCGGAGTATTCATGCGTTCCATCGTTCGAGCGGCGGGCGCCGCGCTTGGTCTCGTTCTCGCCGCGGGTGTCGCGCAGGCGCAGTCGGGCGGGCTCAAGATCGCCTATGTCAACACTGAAGCGCTGATGGCGGCGGCCCCCGGCCGCGCTCAGGCGGACTCGCTGCTCAACCGCGAGGGCGAGGGCTTCCGCGCGCAGCTGCAGAAGCTGCAGGACTCGCTCAACACGGCGATGAGCAATTACCAGAAGAAGGAGCCGACGATGACGGCGGCGCAGAAGGATGCGGCGCAGAAGTCGATCAGCACGCTGGAAAACGATCTTCAATCAAAAAATACTCAATTCCAGCAGCAGTTTCAGCAGCGGACGAACGAGGTGATGGCGCCGATCACCGAGTCCGTACGCAAGGTGTTGGACGACATTCGCGCCGAGGATGGCTACGCCGTCATTTTCGCCAATGACCCGGGTGGCTCGGCCATCGTCGCGGCGGACAAGAACCTCGACATTACCGACCGCGTGGTCGCGCGGCTGCGCACCGTGTCGGCGACCAGACCCGCCGCGGCAACGACGCCAGGCAAGCCCGGCACACCCGCGGGCGTGACCACGCCGAAGAAGCCGCCGACGCGGTGATCGACGGCTCGACACGCGAGCACGAAGGCGGCGGTGGGGGCGAGATCGCTCTCACCGCCGCGCGCATTGCGGAGACCGTCTCCGGCCGGTTGATCGGCGATGGCGCGATCGCCGTCTCCGGGGTCGCGCCGCTCGACCGCGCCACGCCGCAGGATGTCAGCTTTTTTGGCGCCGCGAAATACGCCTCTGCGTACCGCGCATCGCGCGCCGGCATCGTGCTCGTCGCGCCGGAGCTCGCCGAGACGGCCAGCGACGTGCCGGCGCGGATCATCGTCGCCAAGCCGCAGGAGGCGATGCTCGCGCTGCTGCCGGCGTTCCACCGCGCGCCGAGCGCCGAGCCGGGGGTGCATCCCACGGCGATCGTGGGGCGCGGAGCACGGCTCGCGTCGAGCATCTCCATCGGCCCGTATGCCGTCCTGGGCGAGAACGTCGTCGTTGGCGAGCGCACGGTCATCGGCGCGCACGTCGTCGTAGGCGATCGCGTCGAGATTGGCGCCGGCTGCCAGGTGTACCCGTCGGCCACGCTGTACTCCGGCGCGCGGCTGGGCGATCGCGTGATCGTGCACTCGGGCGCGCGGATCGGCTCCGACGGCTTTGGCTACGTGCAGCCGGCGGCGGACGGGTCGCATTTAAAGATTCCTCATGTGGGCCGCTGCATCCTCGAGGATGACGTCGAGATCGGCGCCAACACCACGATCGATCGCGGGAGCATCGATGATACGGTGATCGGCGCCGGCACCAAGATCGACAATCTCGTGCAGATCGCGCACAACGTCCGGATCGGGAAGCGGTGCCTCATCATGGCGCAGGCGGGGATCGCGGGCTCCGTGCGGGTGGAGGACGGCGCCATGCTGCTGGGGCAGGTGGGCGTGTCTGGGCACCACACGATCGGCGCCGGGGCGCGGCTCGCTGCACAAGCGGGCGTTTTTGGCGATATTCCAGCCGGTGAAACGTGGTCCGGCTATCCCGCGCGTCCGCACAAGGAAGCGTTGCGGGCCCAGGCCGCGCTCTTCAAGCTCCCCAGTCTGCTCCGTCGCATCGAGCGTCTGCTCGACAGTAAACCAGAACAGGAATGAGCCGTCGCACCATCGGCCGCCAGGTGTCGCTCGAGGGAATCGGGTTGCACCTGGGCGCCGCATGCCGTTTGACCTTTCTCCCCGCGCCGAGCGGCACGGGGATCGTCTTCCGTCGCTCCGACTTGCCCGAGAGCCCGGCGATCCCGGCGCTCGCCGCGCGCGCCGTGCTCACGGAGCGCCGGACGCAGTTGGGGAGCGACCCGGTGTCGGTGCACACCGTGGAGCACGTGCTCGCGGCGGTGGCCGGTGCGGGCATCGATGACGTCGAGATCGCGCTCGACGCCGCGGAGCCGCCGATCATGGATGGCAGCGCGGCGCCGTTCCTCCGCGCACTCGGCGAGGCCGGGGTCGTCGAACAACCGGGCGATGCGGCATACCTCACGCTGCGGCGTCCCGTGCGCCTCACTGACGGCGAATCGACCTACGAGGCATGTCCGGCGCCCGATCTCGAGCTGAACGTCACGATCGACTTTCCGCATCCGGCGATCGGGCGGCAGCACGGATGCTATCGGATCACACGCGACGGATTCGCGCGCGACCTCGCCGCCGCGCGGACGTTCGGCTTCGTCCACGAGGTGGAGGCGCTCCGCGCGAAGGGGTTGATCCAGGGCGCGTCGCTGGAGAATGCCGTGGTGCTGGACGACCAGGGCGTGATCAACGCGCCGCTCCGGTGGCGCGACGAGTTCGTGCGCCACAAGGCGCTCGACTGTGTGGGAGATCTCGCGCTCGCTGGCGCGCGCGTGCGCGCGCGCGTGACGGCGGTCAAGCCGAGCCACCGCGGGACCGTGCTGTTCGTGCGGGCGTTGAACGAAGCCATCGCCAAGGAGACCACCGTGCTCGATATCGACGAGATCATGAAGATCTTGCCACACCGCTACCCGTTTCTGCTCGTGGACCGGATCCTCGAGATCGAGGACGGCAAGCGGATCGTGGGGCTGAAGAACGTGACGATCAACGAGCCGTTCTTTCAGGGGCATTTCCCGGGGCATCCGATCATGCCGGGCGTGCTGGTGATCGAGGCGATGGCCCAGGTCGGCGGCATGCTGCTGATGGGAGCCGTACCAAATCCCGAATCAAAAGTTGTATATTTCACTTCGCTCAACAATGTGAAGTGGCGCCGCCCGGTGAAGCCGGGCGACCAGCTCCGGTTCGAGCTCGAGCTGCTCCAGGTGCGCGGGACGATGTGCAAGATGTCGGGCGTCGCGAGGGTGGACGGCGAGGTCGTCGCCGAGGCCGAGATGGGCGCCATGGTGCGCGATCGATGAGCGCCGTCATCCACCCGTCGGCCATCGTCCACGCGTCCGCGCAGATCGGCGACGACGTCGAGATCGGCCCGTTCGCGATCGTCGGCGAGGACTGCGTCGTCGGCGACGGCTCGGTGATCGCCGCGCGCGCCACGCTCGAGCGCTACGTGACGATCGGCCGCGACGTCAAGATCGGCGTCGGCTCCGTGCTCGGCGGCGACCCGCAGGATCTCAAGTTCAAGGGCGAACGGACGACGGTCGAGATCGGCGACGGCACGACGATCCGCGAGTACAGTACGATCAACCGCGGCACGTCGCAGTCGTTTCACACGACCGTGGGCAAGAATTGTTTCCTCATGTCGTACGTCCACCTGGCGCACGACTGTCACATCGGCGACGGCGTGATCATCTCGAACGGAACGCAGCTCGCCGGGCACGTCACGATCGACGAGAAGGCGATCCTGAGCGGGCTGGTCGCGGTGCACCAATTCGCGACCATCGGCCGCTACTGCTTCATCGGCGGCTGCTCGCGGGTGGCCAAGGACGTGCCGCCGTACGTGAAGGCGGTCGGCAATCCGATCAAACTGTACGGCCTCAACTCCGTTGGGCTCGAGCGCAACGGCTTTCCGGACGACGTGCGCCGCGAGTTGAAGCGCGCGTACAAGCTGTTCTTCAAGTCGGAGCTCAATCTCTCCCAGGCGCGCGAGCGAGCGCTCGCCGAGCTGCAGCCGTTCTCCGAAATTCAGGAATTCCTCGCGTTCTTCGACCGCAGCGATCGCGGCTCGGTGGTCTGAATGAGCGTACGGATTGGCGTCGTCGGCGCGGGAGCGCTCGGGTATCACCACACGCGGATTCTGCGCGACGTGCCCGGCGCGGCGCTCGTCGGGTTTCACGACGCGAATCCCGAGCGCGCCGACAAGGTGAGCGCGGAGCTCGAGGTCTCGTCGTTCGCCTCGCTCGAGTCGCTGCTCGATTCCGTCGATGCGGTCAGCATCGCCGTGCCGACGCCCGCGCACCACCGCGTTGCCTCGCCCGCGCTCGAGCGCGGCCTGCACGTGCTGCTCGAGAAGCCGATCGCCGTCACGCTCGAGGAGGCCGACGACCTGCTCGCGATCGCGAAGCGTACGGGCGCCGTGCTGCAGATTGGCCACGTGGAGCGGTTCAACCGCGCCGTGCGCGCCGCGCTGCCGTACGTGGACCGTCCGCGATTCATCGAGAGCGACCGGCTCGCGCCATTCAATCCACGCGGCTCCGATGTGGCCGTCGTGCTCGATCTGATGATTCACGACATCGACCTCGTGCGGACGTTCGTCGGCGGGCGGATCGGCTCCGTTGCGGCGGTTGGCGTCCCGGTGCTCACGCCGTTCGTCGACATCGCGAACGCACGCATCGCGTTCGAGGCGGGCGCGGTCGCGAACATCACGGCGAGCCGCGTCTCGCGCGAACGCATGCGCAAGCTGCGCATCTTTCAACAGAGCGGCTATCTCTCGCTCGATCTCGGCGCGGGCACGGGCGAGTTCTACCGGTTGCAGAAGGATCTGGACATCGCCGCGTTCGTGCAGCAGGCGCAGGGTGCGCAGGCGCTCGAGTCGTTCGTCGAACGGATCGCGCTCGAGGCGCCGGAAGGCGAGCCGCTCCGGCTCGAGCTGGAGTCGTTCGTGCAGGCCGTCGCCGGCGAGATGCCGGTCACCGTCACGGGCGAGGACGGTCGGGAAGCGCTCGCGGTCGCGCTGACGATCGTGCACGACATCGACCGCTCGCTGACGCGAATGGCCGGACCGGCGCCGGCGGCCAGCGGTGCGTGACATCCTCATCGTCGCCGGCGAGGTGTCCGGCGACCTCCACGCCGCGGGTGTGGCGCACGAGCTCGCGCGCCGAGGCGCGCCCTATCGCCTGATCGGCATCGGCGGCGAGGAGATGCGCGGGGCGGGCGTCCAGCTCATCGAGCATGTCGAGAAGCTCGCGGTCATGGGCTTCGTCGAGGTGCTGAAGCACGTGCCCAAACATTGGTTGTTGCTCCGCGATCTGCAGCAGCGCATTCGAAGCGGCCGTGTCGCGCTCGTGATACTCATCGACTACCCGACGTTCAACATGAAGGTCGCTGAGGCGGCGACCGCGGCAGGTGTGCCGGTACTGTATTACATCACGCCGCAGGTCTGGGCGTGGGGATCCGACCGCTTGGAGCGTCTGGCGCGCACGGTCACGAGCGCGGCGGTGATTCTGCCGTTCGAGGAGAAGCTGCTGCGCGAGCATCACGTGAACGCCACGTTCGTGGGCCACCCGCTGCTCGATCGCCTCGCGCGGCTGCCCGACCGCGCCGAAGCCCGTTCGGCGCTGGGGTTTGCGCCCGACGACCGCGTGCTCGCGCTCTTTCCCGGCAGTCGGGAGCAGGAGATCGCGCGCCACCTGGACATTTTTGTCGCGGCCGCGCGAACGCTGCAGCGGCGCGATCCGTCGCTGAAGGTCGTCGTGAGCGTCGCGCCGCACGTGATTCTCGACGAGGCGCGCTGCCCGTTTCCGATGGTCCACTCGGCGTCCTTCACCGTGTTTCGCGCCGCGGATGCCGCGCTGTGCAAGAGCGGCACGACCACGCTCGAAGCGGCCGTGGCCGGCTGCCCGCTCGTCGTGGCCTACCGCACGAGCCCGTTGACGTACGCCGCGGCGCGTCGGTTGGTAAAGATTCCTCATATCGGTTTGGTAAACGTCGTCGCCGGCCGCGAGATCGCACCGGAGCTCGTGCAGGACGCGCTCACCCCGCTCGCCGCGGCCGAACGACTCGAGCCGCTGCTCGATCCGTCCAGCGACACGCGGCGCGCGATGGTCGACGCTCTCGATGCCGTCCGCGCATCGCTGGGAACGCAGGGTGCCGCGTCGCGCGTGGCGGAGATGGCATTGACGCTCGCCGGGCGGAGCAGCGGGGCGGAGGACGCCGATGCCCGATGATCGGCGGGGGCAGCGGCGCATCGCGTGGGCCGCGCGACTCGGCGCGCTCTTCGTGCGCGCGATCGGCGCCACGTGGCGCTTTCACGTGACGCACGACGCGGAGGTGAAACGCCTCCGCGACGAAGGGCCGGTCATCTTCGCGTTGTGGCACGGTGAACTGCTGCCGCTCCTCTACTATCATCGCGGGCAGGGCGTGGCCATTCTCGTGAGCGAGCATGCCGACGGCGAAATCATCGCGCGTATCGCGCAGCGGCTGGGATACTCCACGGTGCGCGGCTCGACGTCGCGCGGCGCGGCGCGCGCGCTCCTCGGTCTGGCGCGCGTGCTCGAGGATGGAGGCGATGTCGCGGTCACGCCCGACGGACCCCGCGGTCCGGCGAAGTCGTTCGCCGCGGGTGCGCTCGTTGTCGCGCATCGCTCCGGCGCGCCGGTGATCTGCGCGTCGGCGTCGGTGAGCCGAGCGTGGCGGCTCGGGAGTTGGGACCGGTTTCTCATCCCCAAGCCGTTCGCGCGCGTGCGCGTCGCGTACGCCGACCCGCTCCTCGTCGATGGCGCCACGCCGCGCGACGCGGAAGCGTTCGTGGATCGCGCGAAAGCGTCGATGGCGGCCGCCGAGGAGCGCGCGCGTGGGTGAGCGTCAGTTCGTCGAGAGCGTCTGGTACGGCGACGACCGGCTCTCCCGAACCCTGCGGGCGGCGCTTCGCCCGCTCGAGGGGATCTTTCGCGCGGCGGTTGGCACGCGCGGGATGTTGTACGACACCGGCTGGCTGCGCACGTCGCCGACGGCGATTCCGGCGATCAGTATCGGGAACGTCACCGTGGGCGGCACCGGGAAGACCCCGATCGCCGCCTGGGTCGCGCGCGAGCTGGCGGCGCGCGGCGCGCGGCCGGCGATCGTGCTGCGCGGCTACGGCGACGACGAGCCGCTTGTTCATAGTTTGCTCAACCCTGCGGTTCCCGTCGTCACGGGCGCGGATCGCGTGCAGGCGATCGAGACCGCCGCGGCGCGTGGCGCGACCGTCGCCGTGCTCGATGACGCGTTTCAGCACCGCCGCGCGCGCCGAGCCGCGGACATCGTGCTCGTGAGCGCCGATCGCTGGCGCGGGGAGGCCCACCTGCTGCCCGCGGGGCCATTCCGCGAGCCGCTCGGCGCGCTCCGTCGCGCGACGATGATCATCGTCACCCGCAAAACGGCGAGCGACGCGGTCGTCGACGCGGTGCACGCCGCCATCGCGCGGGTGGCGCCCGGTGTGCCGCGCGTCGGCGTGCGCCTCGCGCTCGAGCAGCTCGTGCGCGCCGACGACGCGTCGCAGGTACGCCCGCTGTCGGCCCTCGCCGGCGCGTCGGTGGCGGCGGTGCTCTCGATCGCCGATCCCCGTTCGTTCGTACGACAATTGGAATCGACGGGCGCGCGCGTTCGTCCCGTGATCTTCCCGGATCATCATCACTTCAGCGCCGCTGACGTCAGTCGGGTGGTGCGCAGCCTGACGGCCGGCGAGTGGCCCGTGTGCACCCTGAAAGACGCGGTCAAGCTTGCGCCGGAATGGCCTCGCCTTGCTCCGCCATTGTGGTATGTTTCTCAGCAGGTGATGGTGGAGCGCGGAGTCGGCGGACTCGAGCGGCTGCTCGACGACGTCATGCGCATGCGCTCCGGAACGCCTCCCACAGCCGGCTGATGCCGGCCCGCATCGCTTCCCCATGGCTACCGACCTCAGACTCCCCACCGATAGAATCGTACGCCCGGACAAGGATCGTTTTCTCGACGAAGAGAACCCGTTCGAAGCGATGATGTCGCGCTTTGATCGCGCCGCGGAACTACTCGACCTCGAGCCGGGACTGTACAAGGTGCTCCGGCACCCCGAGAAGCAAATCACCGTGTCGATTCCGGTGATGATGGACAATGGCGAAGTCGAAGTGTTCATCGGCCACCGCGTGCTCTACAACACGTCGCGCGGACCGGCCAAAGGCGGCATTCGATTCGACATGAACGTGTCGATCGAAGAAGTGAAAGCGCTCGCCGCGTGGATGACCTGGAAGTGCGCGGTGGTCAACCTGCCGTTCGGCGGCGCGAAAGGCGGCGTCGTCTGCGATCCGCTGAAGATGAGCGCGGGCGAGCTGGAGCGGCTCACGCGCCGCTACACCGCGGGAATCATCGCGACGCTCGGCCCCGACTCCGACGTGCCGGCGCCCGACGTCAACACGAACGAGCGCGTCATGGCCTGGGTGATGGACACCTACTCGATGCGCATGGGCCACACCGTCACCGCGGTCGTCACGGGCAAGCCGATCGAGATGGGCGGCTCGCTCGGCCGGCGCGAAGCGACGGGCCGCGGATGCATGATCGTGACGAAGGAAGCGCTCAAGCACCTGGGCATGTCGACGCAGGGCACCACCGTCGCCGTGCAGGGCTTCGGGAACGTCGGCTCGGTCGCGGCGCAGCTGCTGTCGCGCGAGGGATGCAAGATCGTGGCGATCAGCGATCGCACCGGCGGCTACTACAACAAGAACGGCGTCGACATCGACGCGGCCATCAAACACGTCCAGCGCGTGCGCTCGCTCGAGGGCTTCACCGGCGGTGATCAGATCTCGAATGAGGAATTACTCGAGTCGCCGGTCGACGTGCTCCTGCCCGCGGCGCTCGAGAACGTGATCACGAGCAAGAACGCGGGAAAGATCAAGGCCAAGATGATCTGCGAGGGCGCCAACGGTCCGACGAGCGCCGGCGCGGATTCCATCCTCGACGAGAAGGGGATCTTCGTGGTTCCCGACATCCTCGCGAACGCGGGCGGCGTGACCGTCTCGTACTTCGAGTGGGTCCAGGACCGCGGCGGCTACTTCTGGACCGAAGAGACGGTCAACAACCGCCTGACCGAGATCATGTGCAACAGCTTCGCGGCGGTGCTCCAGCTCGCGAAGCAGCACAAGGTGAACATGCGCACCGCGGCGTACATGCTGTCGATCAGCCGCGTCGCGACGGTGCATCGGCTGCGCGGCATCTACGCGTAGCACCGGCGCCGCCGACCGATGCGCTTCGCGGTTGGCGTCGTCGGAAAGCCGCGTGATGTGCACCTTGGCGGCGCGATTCGCGAGTACGAGTTGCGGGCCATGCGATATTGGCCCCTGGAGGTTCACGAGGTCCGCGACGAACCAGGACGATCGGGTTCCGCGGACCTCGTCCGTCAACGCGAAGGAGAACGGCTGCTTACAGTCATTCCATCAGGAGCGCAGGTCTGTGCATGCGATGTAAATGGCCGGGCGATGACGTCGGAGCAGTTCGCCCGCTGGCTGCAGGAGCTGAGGGAGCGGG
This sequence comes from Gemmatimonadaceae bacterium, assembly GCA_025934775.1. Classification (GTDB taxonomy): domain Bacteria; phylum Gemmatimonadota; class Gemmatimonadetes; order Gemmatimonadales; family Gemmatimonadaceae; genus JAQBQB01. The sequence continues at coordinate 25,852 of JAICWO010000007.1, forward strand.
CGCGCGATGTCGCCTTCGTGATCGGCGGCGCGTTCGGACTGGCCGATGCCGTGCGCGCGCGCGCGACATCCGTGCTGTCGCTGGCCCCGTGGACCTTGCCCCACGAGCTCGCGCGGCTGGTGCTGGCGGAGCAGCTGTATCGCGCGGGCACCATCATCCGCGGCGAGCCGTACCACAAATAGCCGGTTCGGGAGCAGCGAGGGCCGCCGCGTGACCGGACCCGCGATCCTCACCGAGCCTCTAGGTGGATCCGCACTGTCGCGCGCGGCGCGCGCGGGTGCGCTGCCGCAATGGTATCCCGACGTGCCGCGCGACGCGCGGAGCTGGGAACGTCACGCGCAGGACGTCCGTGCCTCCGTGCGCGGCGATTGGCTCGAGCAGCTCATGCCGGCGTTCCAGCCGAACGGTGCGGCGCGCGAGCGCCTGACCCGCGCCGGGGCGGGCAGTGGTCTCGTGATCACGACCGGCCAGCAGCCTGGATTGTTCGGCGGCCCGCTCATGACGTTCGTGAAGGCGCTCACCGCACGCGCGCTCGCCGACGAGCTCGAGTCGCTGATCGGCATTCCGGTGGCGCCCGTGTTCTGGGCCGCGACCGACGACGCCGACTTCGACGAAGCGTCCGTGGTCTCCGTCTCCGTCGACGGCGGCGCACTGGAGCTGCGCCTCGAGCGTCGCGCGCCGGCCGGCACACCCATGTCGCGCGTCGTCCTCGATCACGATCTCGATCCCCTCGTCGCGCGCCTGCGCGAGGCGTGCGGCTCGGCGGCGCATCACCCGTTCGTCGAGCTTGCGCAGCACGCATATCGCGACGGTGCGACCGTCGGCAGCGCGTACGTCGAGACGCTGCGCGGCGTACTCGAGCCGCTTGGCATCGCGGTGCTCGACGTCTCGCATCCCTGCGTCGAGGATGCGTCGTCGGAATTGCTGCGCCGAGCCGCGCGCCGCGCGGAGCACGTCGCAAACGCGATATCGGAGCGGAGCGCCGAGATCCGCGGCGCGGGTTTCGATCCGCAGGTCGAAGAGGTCGCGGGCCTGTCGATCGTGTTCCTCAATCAGAACGGCACGAAACGGCGGCTCTCGCTCAAAGAGGCCAGTCGACTCGGCGCGCTCGGCGCCGGAGAGTTTCTTTCGTCGACCGTGCTGCTGCGACCGGTGCTCGAGCGTTCGCTGCTGCCGACGGCGGCGTACGTGGGCGGTCCGGGCGAAGTCGCGTACTTCGCACAGGTAAGCGCGGTCGCCGACGCGATCGGCGCACCGCGCCCGCTCGTCGTGCCCCGTTGGTCGACGACGATCATCGAGCCGCGCGTTCAGCGCCTGCTCGACGCGCTGCGTGTCGACCCCGGGTCGCTCGCCGACGTGCACGCGGTCGAGGGCAGACTCGCCCGGGAGCGTCTCTCGCCGGAAGCCGCGGCCGCGCTGAGCGCTCTTCGCGCCGCGACGGGCACGGAGATCGCCAACCTGCGCCGCGTGGCGAACGATCTGCTTCCACAGCCCGTATTCGACGGCGCACAGCGTTCGATCGAACATCGACTCGACCGGCTCGAGCGCCGTTTGCTCGCGAGCGTCAAGCGACGCGAGACCGAGATCATGCGCCAGCTCTCGACGGCGCGCGGCGCGCTCTATCCGCATGGCACGCGACAGGAGCGCAAGCTCGCGTTCATTCCGTTTCTCGCTCGCTACGGCACACCGCTCGTGGACGAGATGCTGGACGCGGCGCGTGCGCATGCGCGCGAGGTGATCGGACGTGGGGCGGCGATGCCGGCCTCCGCGCGGTCGGCGCCGGCCGCGGTATGAGCGCGGTCGCAGCACCGGGCGACTCGGAGACAAGTCCGGCGAGCCCACCACCGCCGCGACGAAGCGGCGCCGTGCTCATTGCGGCGGGCATCTTCCTCTCGAAGATTCTCGGGCTCGTCCGCACGCACTTTCTGACCGGCGCGCTCGGCCAATCAATTGCTGCCGACGCGTGGGTGTACTCGACGCGCATTCCCAATATGCTGAACAACCTGTTCGGCGAGGGATCGCTCTCGGCGTCGTTCATTCCGGTTTACGCCGGGCTCGTGCGCGACGGCGACGACGTCGAGGCGGGCCGCACGGCGGGCGCGGTGGCGGCCGCGCTCGCGCTCATCGTCGCGGTGGGGGTGGCGCTCGGCGTCGCGTTCGCAGCTCCCATCACGACGGTGATCGCGAGCGGGCTCAACACACCCGACAAAGAGGCGACGCGCGCGCTCACGATCGAGCTCACGCGGATTCTCTTTCCCGCGGGCGGCCTGTTCGTCATGTCCGCCTGGTGCCTCGGCATTCTCAACAGCCACCGCCGGTTCTTCATGTCGTACGCGGTGCCGGCGATCTGGAACGTCGTGATCATCGCCGCGCTGCTCATGTATCGCCACGATCCGAATCTGGATCAGATCGTCGAGCGCGTGTCCTGGGCTTATGTGCTCGGCGCCGCGCTGATGTTCCTCGTCCAGCTTCCGCGCGTGCTCGGCCTCGTCAAGCGTCTTCACCTCACACTCGACTTTTCGCACGGCCCGACGCAGGTGGTCCTGCGCAACGCGATTCCGGCGTTCATCGGGCGCGGAGTGAATCAGATCAGCGGATTCATCGATCTCTGGATCGCGAGCTATCTCCCCAACACACTGGCGGGGCTGCTCGGCTATTCACAGAACTTGTATATGCTGCCCGTGAGCTTGTTCGGCATGTCGATCTCAGCGGCGGAGCTCGCGGAGATGTCCCATGTGAGCGGGGCAGCGGGCGAGGAGGCGTACGCGGCCACGCTGCGGGCGCGCCTCGATGCCGGCCTCCGGCGGATCGCGTTCCTCGTGGTCCCGTCGGCGATGGCGTTCTTTGCGATCGGCGGCGTGATCGTCGCGCTGATCTTTCAAAACGGCCGCTTTGGCCGCGCACAGAGCGAGCTGACGTGGAGCATCGTTGCCGGGTCCGGCGTGGGCCTTCTCGCGGCGACTATGGGACGACTCTACTCGTCGACGTACTACGTGCTGCGCGATACACGCACGCCGCTCGTGTTCGCCGCTATCCGCGTGGCGCTGACGGGTGTGCTCGGCTGGATTCTGGCCGTGTGGTTTCCGCGCTGGTTCAGCTACGACCCCAAGTGGGGCGCGGCCGGGCTCACCGCATCCGCCGGTATGGCGGCGTGGGTCGAGTTCACGCTCCTGCGGCGCACGCTGAACAAGCGCATTGGACGCACCGGCGTGCCGCAGTCGCTCGTGGCGCTGCTCTGGTTGTCCGCGGGCGTTTCGGCGGCAGCCGCGTGGGGCGCCAAGCTGCTGCTGCCAGGGACGCATCCCATCTACACCGGCGCCGCCGTCGTCGCCGTCTACGGGATCGTTTACTTCGCGGTGACCGGAGCGTTCAAGGTTCCCGAATCCCGCCAGATGTTCGCGCAGGTGCGCCGCTTCATATAGCGAGGCAGGTGCGCCGCGGTGGGGTATAATTCACCCATGGCAGTGCCCGAGTCCGTCCTCGAGAAAATTCCGCATCTTCCGGAGTCGCCCGGGGTCTATCTCTGGCGCGATCGGGACGGCACCGTCCTCTACGTGGGCAAGGCCAAACGGCTGCGCTCGCGAGTGCGCAGCTACGTCACGAGCGATCACGCGGAGAGCATCAAGACGCGCGCGCTGATGCTCCAGGTCGCCGCCCTCGAGACGATCGTCGTGCCGAGCGAAGCGCACGCGCTCATCCTCGAGGCCAATCTCATCAAGGAGTACCACCCGAAGTACAACATCGCGCTCCGCGACGACAAATCGTATCCGTACATCAAGGTCACGGTACAGGAGCCGTTTCCGCGCGTGTACGTGACGCGGCACCTCGTGAACGACGGCAGCCGATACTTTGGTCCATACACCGATGTCGGCGCCATGCGCCGCGCGCTCAATGTCGTGCGGCGAGTGTTCACCGTACGCTCGTGCAACTACGACCTGCCGGCCGTCGCGCCCGAACGCCCGTGCCTCGACTACTTCATCAAGCGCTGCAAAGCCCCGTGCGTGCTCGCGCAATCGGCTGACGAATACCGCCAGATGATCAACGAGGTGCTCGCGTTCCTCGACGGCCGGACGAACGAGGTGATCGGCCGCGTGCGCGACCGCATGGAGCTCGCCGCCGAGTCGCTCGACTTCGAGCGTGCCGCCGAGCTGCGCGATGCGTTGCTGCACCTCGAGCGCATGGAGGAGCCCACCGTCGTGCTCGAGGTGGAGGGCGGCGATCGGGACGTGCTCGGCTACGCGCGCGACGGCGACGATTCGGTCGTCGCATTGATGCGCATTCGCGGCGGCAAGCTGCTCGCGCGCGAGCATCACTATCTCGAGAATCTCGAGGAAGAGAGCGATGCCGCCGCGCTGCAAGCGTATCTCGTGAGCAAGTACCTGCCGCTCGAGGACCGCGCGAGCGAGGTCCTGATTCCGTTCGAGCCCGAAGAGCGCGAGCTCGTCGAAGCGTCGCTCGAGCGTACGAAGCTGCACGCGCCGCAGCGCGGCCCCAAGCGCGAGCTCGTCGACCTCGCGACCCAGAACGCGCGACACCTCCTGGAGGAGCTGCGCCTCACCGGCGAAGAAGCCGACGAGCGCGCCGGCGATCCGATCTACGAGCTCCAGCGCCAGCTCGGTCTGCAGAAGGTGCCGCGCTCGATCGTCTGTTTCGACATCTCGCATGCGCAGGGGACGGACACCGTCGCCTCGTGCGTCTGGTTTCAGAACGGCCGTCCGTGTCGCGCCGAATACCGCAAGTTCAAGGTGAAGAGCGTCGAGGGCATCGACGACTTCGCGTCGATGAACGAGGTGGTGGGACGCTATTTCGTGCGCCGCGTCGAGGAAGACCGACCGCTGCCGGACCTCGTGATGATCGACGGCGGCAAGGGCCAGCTCAACGCGGCGCACGCCGCGCTCGATGCCATGGGACTCGGCGCGCTGCCGATGATCAGCCTCGCCAAGCGCGAAGAGGAAATCTTCCTCCTCGGCCGGAGCGAGTCGATCCGGCTCTCGCGCCGCTCGCCGGCGCTCCGCGTGCTGCAGCAGGCGCGCGACGAGGCGCACCGATTCGCCATCACCTTCCAACGCAAGCGCCGCACGGTGCGCACGGTCACCTCCGAGCTGCTCCGCATCCCGGGAATCGGCGAATCCAAGCGGCGGCAATTGCTCGAGAGCTTCGGCAGCTTGCAGGGCGTGCGCGATGCCTCGCTCGAGGCGATTGCCGCGCTTCCGGGCTTTGGCCGGAAGACCGCCGAGCGTATTCTGCAAGGGCTGCGCGCGACCGCCCCCACCGCAGCTCCGTCGTCCACCGCGTCCGAACCGGCCGAACCGGCGGGCGCACCCGCGGGATCTGAATCTTCCTCTGACTCTTCCACCGAACTCACGTGAGCACCTGGCATCTCGAATGCTCGGCGTGCGACGTCCGCGAAGCGGGCGATACGCGCGCCACGGTCTGCCCGAAATGCGGACAGCCGTTTCTCGTCATTTATGATTCTCTAAAGGCATCGCGCGACGCGCTGACGCCGCGCTGGGACATGTGGCGCTACGCGCCGGTCCTGCCGCTCCGTGACGGCGAGGCTCCCGTCTCGCTCGGCGAAGGGCTCACCCCGATGCACGAGCTGCCCACGCTCGCCAAGGAAGTCGGCGTCGCGCGCCTCTGGGTGAAGGACGAAGGGCTGAATCCCACCGCGTCGTTCAAGGCGCGCGGCATGAGCGCCGCCGTCACGCGGGCACGCGGGCTCGGAGTGCCCGGTCTCGTCGTGCCCACCGCCGGCAATGCCGGCGCCGCGCTCACCGCGTACGGCGCCGCGGCTGGAATCCCGGTGCGCGTCTACGCGCCCGAGACGACGCCCAAGCCGATTCTCGATACGATCCGCACCTTGGGCGCCGATCTCCAGCTCGTCGCGGGACACATTGGCGACGCCGGCAAGCAGGCCCGCGGCTTCTCGAACGAGTCCGGCTATTTCGACGTCTCCACGCTGCGCGAGCCGTATCGCATCGAAGGGAAGAAGACGATGGGTTTGGAGCTCGCCGAGCAGCTCGGATGGAAATTGCCGACGCACATCATTTACCCGACGGGCGGCGGAACGGGCCTCATCGGCATGTGGAAAGTCTTCGGCGAAATGCGCGACTGGGGTTGGCTCCCGAAGGACGTGACGATGCCGCACATGGTCGTCGCGCAAGCGTCTGGCTGCGCGCCGATCGTGCGCGCGTTCAAAGAGGGCAAGGATCACGCGACGCCGTGGGAGAATCCACAGACGCACGCGAGCGGTCTCCGCGTGCCGGGGCCTCTGGGCGACCGCCTCATCCTCCGCGCGCTTCGGGAGAGCAACGGCGATGCGCACGCGGTGAGCGAAGACACGATTCGCGCCGCGACGCTGCGTCTCTCGCGCTCGAGTGGCGTTGATGCCGCGCCCGAGGGTGGGTGCGCGCTCGCCGTCGTCGAGGAGCTCGTCGCCGCCGGCCGGATCCCGAAGGATGCCGAGGTGCTCGTGTTCAACACGGGCAGCGGCGCATCATATCGCTTTTGATCGCGTCTGATCGCGTCTGATCGAAGCTGATGCGCATCGCGATTCTCGATCCGTTCAGCGGCATCGCCGGCGACATGACGCTCGGCGCGATGCTCGACGTCGGTCTCGATCCCGAGTGGCTCCGGGCATTGCCCGGAGTCCTCGGACTCGAGAACGTCGGCGTCCAGATTCGCGAAGTGATTCGCGGCGAGATCGTGTGTCGCAAAGTCGACTTCGAGATTCCGCCGCAACCGCACGGTCGGCACATCCGCGAGATTCGACAACTCGTGACGCAGAGCGGTGCACCACCCCGAGTGCGCGAGTTGGCCGATCGCGCCTTCACTGCGATCGCGACGGCCGAGGGTGCGATTCATGGCATGTCGCCGGACGAGGTGCATTTGCACGAAGTCGGCGCGGTCGACGCGATTCTCGACGTCGTCGGCGTGATCTGGGGACTCGAGCAGCTCGGCGTCGAGCGCGTGTACTGCGGCGCGATCGCGCTCGGCGACGGCACCGTTCGCGCCGCACACGGCATCTTGCCGGTGCCTGCGCCAGCCACGCTCAAGCTGCTGGAAGGCCATCCCGTACGCCCGGGCCCGGACGGCTCCGGCGAGCTGGTGACGCCGACCGGCGCCGCGCTCGTTCGCACGTTGTCGGCCGGACCGCCGCCGACCGAGTACACGCCGGTGAAGAGCGGCTTCGGCGCCGGGACCAAGGACTTCGTCGGCCGCGCCAACGCGCTGCGCCTCGTGCTGGCCGAATTGTCCGAGTCAGCCGTGCACGAGGCTCTTGTCGAATTGGTGTGCGACATCGACGACATGCCCGCGGAGCATCTCGCATATGCAACCGATCGGTTGCGTATCGCGGGCGCGCTCGACGTCGTGTCGATCGCGACGACCATGAAGCGTGGCCGGCAGGGCACGCGCGTGGAGCTGTTGGTTCGTCCCGCGGACGCCGCGCGTCTCGAGGCGCTGCTGCTGACGGAAACGTCGACGATCGGTGTACGCCGTCGCGTCGTCTCGCGTCGCGCGCTCGAGCGCGAGTTGGTGCGATTTCGTGTCGCAGGTCACGAAATCTCGGCCAAGGTCGTTCGCCTTCCGAATGGGCAGCGTCGCGCAAAGCCCGAGCTTGCCGATGTGGAACGCGTCGCACTGGCGACAGGACGGCCTCTGCAGGATATTTCCCGGTTGGCCGCCATGGAAGCGGAACGCTGTCTCGAACGGTAGTGTACCGAACCTGGGCGAGTGCCCAGGTAGTTCGAGTGGACATTCAGGAGATCAACGATGCCCGTTCTGGGGGGAAGGGTACTGCCGGCGCTGATGCTGGTCGCGATGACCGCGACCGCGGGTGCGCAGCAGAAAGCGTGTGAGATTGATGAGGGTTCGCCGAACCAGGTCGCGCGCGCGAAGCTGGACATCGGACTATCACAGAGCTCTCAAAAGCCGGAAGAAGTGGCGGCCAAGCTGAAGGACGCGATCAAGCTCCTCGGCGAAGGCGACATGAGCAAGAATCCGACTGGGCGCGCGTTCGTCCTCGGCGAGACGCTCGTGAGCTGGCTCGGCCAGCCCGGAATCACCAATGGCATGAGCACCCGCGGTGCGTTGGGCTTCCAGGACAACCCGACTGCGCCGTACGACCTCATCGCCGGAATCGATTCGACATTCAAGATCGTGGAAACCGCGATGCCGGAGTGCGTCTCGCAGACGCAGGCGTGGCGGCAGCACTCGCAGGCGTGGGTCGATCTCGTGAACAGCGCGATCCAGCTGGCGAATGCGGGCAAGACCGACTCCGCGGCCGTGATCGCGAAGCGCGCGCTGCAACTGTCGCCGTACGCCCCGTACGGCTACATGGTGCTCGCGCAGGGCGCCGCGCAGAACAACAAGGCGAAGGAAGCGATCGCCTACTACAAGCAGGCGATCGATGCCGCGTCGCGCGACACCGCGCAGGCGGATACGAAGCGCCAGTTGCTCAATCAGCTCGGCAACCTGGCGACTGAAGCCGCCGAGAACGACTCGGTCAAGGCGGACAAGCAGATGTACATCGCCGAAGCCAAGTCGGCGTTCGACGCGCTCGCGAAGGACCCCGGGACGAAGTTCGCCGACCTCGCACGCGCTGGTCAGGCGAAGGTCGCGCAGGCCAGCGGCGATACGGCCGCCATCAAGGCCTCGTACCAGGACGCGCTGGCCAACCCGAGCGGCTTCTCGTACAACGCGCTCATGCAGGCGGCCGTGGCCGCGGCGAGAGCGAATCAGAACAACGACGCCATCAAGTTGTTCGAGGCGGCCAAGGCGCAGAATCCGTATCACCGCGACGTGCTCTACAACCTCGCGCGGCTCTACCTGCTCGACAGCGCCTACGCCAAAGGCATTCCGATGGCGAAAGAGCTGATCGCGGTCGACCCGTCGAACCCCGACAACTACCAGCTCCTCGCGATCGCCTACGCCAGTGTGAAAAAGACGTACGACGCGAAGGAAAAGGTCCTCGACGATTCGTCGAAGGCGCTCGGCAAGACGGCGAACACGTCCAAGTCGCCGAAGGTCGTGCGCGCCGCGGTCGACGCGGCCGCGAAGCTGGCTGCGCCAATGAAGGCCTACGGCGATTCGTCGCGCACGGCGGTCGACTCCGCCCTGAAGTACAACGATCTGATGACGAAGCTGCCCGCTCGCGTTTCGTTCAGCGAGTTCACGCCCGGCGATGCCAAGGCGACGGTGGCGGGCAGCGTCCTCAACCAGACCGACGCGCAGAAGACGTTCACGCTCCACATCCAGTTCTTGGACAAGACCGGGAACGTCGTTGCGACGCAGGATGTCAGCGTCGGGCCGGTGGCACCGCACGACTCGGGGAACTTCAAGATCGATGGGACGGGCGCCGGGATCGTGGCGTTCAAATACTCGGTCAACTAAGGATTTAGGAGTTCCGGACGAAGTGAATGCCCGCTCGAAAGAGCGGGCATTTTCTTTGGTCGCGACCGTGCCGCCATACGTTGGTCGCAGAGCACAAGTCAGTCATTTAGCTTGATTTCGGCCCCGTGAGCTCCTAGATTGCATGAGCTATCGCCGAATCTGCGGCGAGCACGATTCGAGTCGATTGGGGGGAGACCCGGTGTCTGGTCTTCCCCCGTTGCAATGGTGGCGAATGGTCCGGGTCAAGAGCGTACGGGAAGCGAGCATCGCGCAGGAGTTGGGCATCGAGCCCGGGACCGAGCTGCTCTCGGTCAACGGCCGCGAGCTCGTCGACTTTCTCGATTGGGAATTCCTGACGGCCGATGACGAGCTGGTGATCGAAGCCAAGCTCCCGGACGGCGAAGCGATCGTGTACGAGATCGAACGGCCGGAAGGCGAGAGCATGGGCCTCGAGCTCGAGGCACCCACGGTGCGCCGCTGCGCGAACCGCTGCGAGTTCTGCTTCATCGAAGGGCTGCCGAAAGGCCTGCGCAAGAATCTCTACGTGCGCGACGATGATTACCGCCTGTCGTTCACGTACGGCAACTTCGCGACGCTCTCCAACGTGAAGGAGCGCGACATCCAGCGGATTCTCGAGTACCGGCTCTCGCCGCTCTACATCTCGGTGCACGCCACGCCGTGGGAAGCACGCAAGGTCCTGCTCAACAACCCGCGTGTGCCGAACATCATGGAGCAGCTCACGCGGCTCGCCGACGGCGGGATCCAGTTCCACGGCCAGATGGTCGTGGTGCCGGGTCTCAACGACGGCGAGGTGCTCGAGCAGTCGCTCGCCGATCTGTATTCGTTCGGCGACGCGTGCCTTTCCGTGGCAGTCGTGCCGGTCGGCCTCACCCAGTTCTCGCATTTATACACTGGAAAATCCATGGATCGCGACTCCGCGCGCGCCCTGCTGGGCGCCGTCGAGCACTGGGAAGAGCGCGCGCGCCGCGAACGCGGCGACGCGTGGGTGTATGGATCGGACGAGCTCTATCTCCTCGCCGAACGGTCGCTGCCGGACGCCGAGTTCTACGGCGAGTTCCCGCAGATCGAGAACGGCGTCGGCGCGGTCGCGTCGCTGCGCCAGCGTGTGCGCGACGGCCTCGAGTCGCTGCCGCGCCTGGACGGCAAGCACATCGCGGTCGTCACCGGGATGTCCATGTCGAGCCTGATGCCTGATCTGCTCGAGCAGCTCGCTCAAGCAACGGGTGGGCACTTCACGATGATCGTCGCTGAGAATTCGTTGTTCGGTCCGACGACGACGACCGCCGGCCTGCTCGTCGGCGCGGACATCCGCCGCGTCCTTGCCGAACGCACCGATTTCGACCTCGCGTTGATTCCCGCGGAATCGATCAACGACAACGGCGTGTTCCTCGACGACGTCGAGTTCATCGCGTTGCGCGAAGAGCTGCCGATCCCGGTGTATCCGTCGTACGACTTCATCGACGCACTGGTGCACGAAGGCGAGCCGCAGGAGGCCGCGGCGTGAGCGGCGTACCCGTCGTCGCGCTCATCGGGCGCCCGAACGTTGGCAAGTCGGCGCTCTTCAACCGCATCATTGGCGACGATAGCGCGATCGTCTCCGAGGAAGCCGGCACTACGCGCGATCGACACTTCGCCGAGACCGATTGGGCGGGGCACACCTTCTGGCTCGTCGACACGGGCGGCGTCGCCGACGACCCGCGCGCGCCCATGGACGTGGAGATCCGGAAACAGGTCGATCAAGCGATCGGCGAAGCGGATCTCCTCCTCTTCGTCGTCGATGCGCGCGTTGGTCTCCACTCGAGCGATTATCACGTCGCGGAGTTGCTCCGCAATTCGGGCAAGCCGTGGATGCTCGTCGCCAACAAGGTCGACGATCCGCGCGCCACGGACTTCTACGAGTTCTACTCGCTGGGCGTCGAACAGGTCTTTCCGGTATCGGCCATCAACGGCAAGGGCTCGGGCGATCTGCTCGACGCAGTCGTCGCGTCGCTGCCGGACGTGCAGCCGGACGCCGAACAGACGCTCAGGGTCGCGGTGATCGGCAAGCCCAACGTCGGCAAATCGTCGATCGTCAACCGGCTGCTTGGCGAGGAACGTCTCGTCGTCTCCGACGTCCCCGGTACCACCCGTGACGCGATCGATACGCCGATGCGCTATCACGGGCGGCCGTTCGTGTTCGTCGATACCGCGGGCCTGCGCCGCCAGAGCAAGATCGACGAAGGCATCGAGTTCTACTCGTCGCTGCGTACGCGCCGTGCGATCGAGCGCGCTGATATCTGCGTCCTCGTCGTCGACGCGACCGAAGGACAGATTCAGAATCAGGATCTCAAGATCGCGAATCTCGCCTGGGAATCGGGGCGCGGCCTGATCGTCGTCGTCAACAAGTGGGATCTGGCCGAGAAGGATGACAAGGCGACGGCGAAGTATCAGAAAGAGGCCGCCGAGAAGGCGCCGTTTCTCGGCTTCGTGCCGTTCGTCTTTACGTCCGCCCTGACCGGCCAACGTGTCTCGCGCATTCTCGATCTGATTCTCGAGGTCGAACAGGAGCGCGGCAAGCGCGTCGCGACCGCGGAGGTCAACGCGAAACTGCACGAGCTGCTCGCGCGCCGCCAACCACCACAGGCCGCTGGTCGCGAGATCAAGCTCAATTACGCGACGCAGGTCGAGACGCATCCGCCGACGATCGTCGTCTTCGGCAACGCGCCGGATCTCGTGGAAGAGCATTACGTGCGATACCTGCACAACGGCTTTCGCTCGTACTGGGGCTTTACGGGGAATCCGCTTCGCATCATCCTCCGCCGCAAAGCGAGTTGATGCTCCCGCTCGTCGCCGCCCTTGTCGCGTCGTATCTGCTCGGGTCCATTCCCGCGGCATACATCGCCGGCAAATCCAAGGGCGTCGACTTGCGCAAACACGGATCCGGCAATCTCGGCGCGACGAACGTCATTCGCGTGCTCGGCGCCAAGATCGGGCTCGCCGTGTTCGCGTTCGACATGGCCAAGGGCGCGATTCCAGTCGCGGTGTTCTCGCGGTACGTGCCGGACGCGATCGCTCCGTTCGGCGATCCGACGATCACGGCCATTCTCTGCGGCGTCGCCGCGATCATCGGCCACGTCCGGCCCGTCTACTTGAAATTCGGAAAGGGCGGGAAGGGTGTCGCGACCGCGGCTGGCGTGTTCGTCGCGCTGGCGCCGGTTCAGACATTACTCACGCTCATCATCTTCGCCGTCGTGCTGCTCTCGAGCGGCTTCGTCTCGCTCGGGTCGCTGACGAGCGCGACGATGCTGCCGGTGCTGCTCGCGATCACCGTCGGCGCGCGGTCGCCCGTGTTCGTCATCGCGCTCTTGGTGGCGATCTTCGTGTTCTGGACGCATCGCGCGAACATCGGCCGGCTTCGCCGCGGTGAGGAACATCGGTTCGGAAAGAAGGGCGTGCCGGCCAAGCGTCCGGCCGCGACGCTCGCGATCACGCTCGTGATCGTGCTCGCGGTGCTGATCGCCGCGAGGTTCGCCTGATGCGTTGCGCGGTCGTCGGCGCGGGCGCGTGGGGCACCGCGCTCGCGAGTCTCCTGTCGAGCAACGGCCACGAAACGTCGATCTGGGCCCTCGAGCCGGACGTCGTCCGCTCGATCAACGAGCTGCACGAGAATTCGCGTTTTCTCAAGGGCTTCGCCCTCGCGAGCTCGCTCTGCGCCGCGAATGATCTCGCGCGCGTGGTCGAGGGCGCAGCGCTCGTGGTCTATGCGACGCCCTCGCACCACCTGCGACGAATCGCGGCTGAGACGAAGCCTCGGCTCACCGGCAACGCCACGGTCGTCATCGCGACGAAAGGAATAGAGCAGGGGCGTCTCGCGCTCATGAGCGAGGTCGCCGCGGTGGAGCTTCCGGGGTGCCCCGTCGTGGCGCTCTCAGGGCCGAGCTTCGCCGCGGAAGTCGCCGCGGGTCAGCCGACCGCGATCGTCGCGGCCTCGGCCGACGAACGGGCCGCCATCGCGGTGCAGAGCGCGTTCAGCAGCTCGAGATTCCGCGTCTACACGCACGACGACGTCATTGGCGTGGAGCTTGGCGGCGCGCTCAAGAACGTCATGGCCGTCGCCACCGGGATGGTCGAGGGCGCCGGACTCGGCTTCAACTCGCGCGCGGCGCTGATCACGCGCGGGCTCCATGAGATGACGCGGCTGGGCGTCGCGCTGGGCGCGCACAGCGCCACCTTCGCCGGGCTTGCCGGGCTCGGCGATCTCGTGCTGACGTGCACCGGCGCGTTGAGCCGCAATCGTGCGCTCGGGATCGAGATCGGGCAGGGCGCCACGCTCGACGAGGCGCTCGCCGGCAAGGAGACCGTCGCCGAGGGCGTGCTGACCACCGCGAGCGCGCGCGAGCTCGCCCGCGTACACGACGTATCGATGCCTATCGCCGACACCGTGTTCCGAATTCTTTTCGAGGGCCAGGCGGCGCGTGACGCCGTTCCCGAGCTCATGGCCCGCGAGCTTCGATCGGAGCAAGACCTGTGAGTCCTACAACGTCCGAACCCATTCAGGAATTCTTCTCGATCGGAGAGGTCTGCGATCTCACCGGGCTCAAGCCGCACGTGTTGCGGTACTGGGAGAGCCAGTTTCGATTCCTGAGTCCGGCCAAGAATCGATCGGGAAACCGCGTCTATCAGCGGCGCGAGGTCGAGCTGATCATGCTCGTGAAGCACCTCTTGTACGATGAGAAGTACACGATCGAAGGCGCACGCCAGAAAGTGGATGAGCACCGCAAGGGCGGCGATCTCAAGGTCGTGGCACGCGGCGCGCTCACGGTGCAGGCGCTCGAGTCGCTGGAGTCGGATCTCAAAGATCTGATCGTGGCGCTCGGCTCGACCGTTCTCGCCGACTGACTCCGATGCGCCTTCTCCTCACCAACGACGATGGAATTCTCGCGCAGGGCATAGAGTGTCTATGCCTTGCCGCGGAGCCGCTCGGTGACGTCACGATCGTCGCGCCCGATCGCGAGCAGAGCGCGACGAGCCACTCGCTGACGCTCCACCATCCGCTGCGGCCGATCCAGCGCGGCGAGCGGCGCTGGCAAGTCGACGGCACGCCGACGGATTGCGTGATGCTCGCGATCGAAACGTTGATGCCGGAGCGCCCGGATTTCGTGCTGAGCGGCATCAACCATGGTCAGAACATGGGCGAGGACGTGCTGTATTCCGGCACTGTCGCGGCCGCCATGGAGGGCCTGGCCCTCGGCGTTCCGTCGATCGCCGTGTCGTTTGCCGGCGGCGATCTGAGAACCGACGTGAGCCAGTTGAAGCAGCAGGTGAAGGTGCTCACGCCGCTGCTCGCCCATCTCACGTCGCTTCCCAACTTCCCGGCGGACACGCTGCTCAACGTCAATCTTCCGCCCGTTCCGGCGAACGACGTGAAAGGCGTGCGCCTCACGCGCCTGGGCCGCCGCGTCTACTCGACATCCGTCGCGCCGATGCGCGATCCGTGGGGACGGCAGATCTACTGGATCGGCGGCGGTGAGATCACGTGGAGCGGGGAGCCGGATTCCGATTTCCGCGCGATCGACGAAGGGTACATCTCGGTCACGCCGCTGCACCTCGACTTGACGCACTTCGACGTACTTCGCGGAGCGAGCTCGTGGTGGCGCGACCTGTAGACACGGAGCTCCGCGGCGCGCGGCAGCGCCTCGTCGAGACGCTGCGCGAGAAGGGCATTCGCGATCTCGCCGTGCTCCGCGCGTTCGAGCTCACGCCGCGCCACGCCTTCGTGCCCACGGGCATTCGCCACCGTGCCTACGAGGACTCGGCGCTTCCGATCGGCAACGGCCAGACGATCTCTCAGCCCTGGGTGCACGCGCGCTATCTCGAGCTGCTGCAGCTCGCGGGCAAGGAGCGCGTACTCGAGATCGGGACCGGATCGGGCTATCAGACGGTGCTGCTGTCACACCTCGTCGCGCAGGTCTTTTCGATCGAGCGAATTCCCGCGCTCGTTCAGCTAGCGCGCGAGAACATTCAGCGCGCCGGCGCGAACAACGTCTCGCTGCTGATGGGCGATGGAACCATCGGCTGGCGCGAGTACGCGCCCTACAACGCGATTCTCGTCAGCGCCGGTGCTCCGTCGATTCCGCAGCCGTTGCTCGAGCAGCTCGCCGAAGGCGGCCGTCTGCTCGTCCCGGTCGGCGATCGCGACGAGCAGAAGCTCGTCATCGCGACGCGCACCAATGGTCAGATCGTGATGCGCGAGGAAGCACCCATGCGATTCGTGCCGCTGATCGGATCGCACGGATGGGGCAAGCAGCCCGGGTCGTGATGCACTTGCACGTTCGCGTTCGCGGCCGGGTGCAGGGAGTCGGATTTCGCTGGTTCGTTCGCGAAGCTGCACGCGGACTCGGCCTGTCTGGCTGGGTGCGCAACGATCCCGACGGTTCGGTCGAAGTCGCCGCCGAGGGGCCTGACGACGCGATTCGCGCACTCCGCGAGCGATTGCTCGAGGGGCCGCCCGGCGCGTCAGTCGCAGGTCTCCAGGAGCTCGAGCAGTCCACGATCGAGCTCGAGCAACCTTTCACGATTCTGAGGTAATGGAGCATGCCGCTCGCACCGACGGACCTCGATCTTGCGCAGCGCCTCAGCCGGCTCATTCGTGACGTGCCCGACTATCCCAAGCCGGGGATCCTCTTCAAGGACATCACTCCGCTGCTCGGCGACGCGGCCGCGTTCGCGGCCGCGACCGATGACATGGCGCGGCCGTTCGAAGCCTCCGCCGTTACTCACGTGGTGGCCATCGAGAGCCGCGGCTTCATTCTCGGCGGCCCGATCGCGCAGCGGCTCGGGGCAGGGTTCGTCCCCGTGCGAAAGCCGGGGAAGCTGCCGAGCGCGACGCGCCGCGAGGAGTACGCGTTGGAGTACGGCTCGGACGCGCTCGAGATCCACGCCGATGCCTGCGACAGCGGCGCGCGGGTACTCATCGTGGACGACGTGCTCGCGACCGGCGGCACCGCGGATGCTACGCGGCGGCTGGTGAACGCTCTTGGCGCCACCGTCGTCGGGCTTTCGTTCCTGATCACGCTCTCGTTTCTCCCGGGGCGCGAGCGCGTCGCGGGAACGCCAATTCATTCCACCATCACATTTTGACCCGGGTGAACTGGTCGCGTTGATCCGCGAGAAACGTTATCTTAGTTGACTGTACCCGGACGGTCGGACGCCCCTGTAGCTCAGATGGATAGAGCAGCGGTTTCCTAAACCGTTGGTCGGAGGTTCGAATCCTCTCAGGGGCACTGGGGCACTTCCGCTCGCTCTTTACCACGATCGATCCATGACAAGCATTCGCACCGACATCGATTCCGCGGCCGCGGAACGCGCGCAGACTTTTCTGGACTGGACCAAGATCAACGCCAAGGCTCTCGCCACGGGAGCGGTGATCGTCCTGGTCGCGGCCGCCGGGTACTGGTTCTACCTCAGGCAGCAGGAGATCAAGTCCGCGAACGCCGAGAAGTCGCTCCTGAGCGCGAAGCAGTCGATCGCCGCGGGGAACCAAGCGCTCGCCCAGAGCGACTTGCAGAAGGTCTTCTCCCAGTACGGCTCGACGACCGCGGGAGTCGAGGCGGCGATGCTCCTCGCCCAGATGGACTATGACGCCGCCAAGTACCAGGACGGCATCTCGCTGCTCCAGAAGGCAGCCGGCAGCAGCGGCGCGTCGCGCAACCAGACCGCCATCCTGAGCCTCGAAGGCGACGGCTACATGCAGATGAGCAAGGCCGGCCAGGCCGCCAAAGCGTATCAGGATGCCGCCACCGCCGCGCTTGGTGACATCGAGCGGTCGTACGAACAGGCCAAAGCCGCGCGGGCGTACGCCACGAGCGGCGATACCGCGAGCGCCCGGAAGATCTGGGCAGCGCTCTCGGACGATCCGAAGGCTGCCACTGTGGCCGCGGAAGCCAAAGTGAGACTCGGTGAGCTGACGGCGGCACCCGCGAAGAAGTAGCACCGAAACCCGGCTCGGCTGGTTCAACAGGCTCGGCGCTCGCGCGCCGAGCCTGTTTTTGCCTTGTGCTGACGTGCGAGGCACGCGCATTTGAGGCGCCAAAACGGCCATAGCATCAGATGTGTGCAGTACAGAGGCACAAAGACGACAGCATCAATTGGCGCCTTGATGGCGTGGATTCCACATAGTTCGTATAAGATGTATTATGTAAACTGCATCCGGGGAAATCCTGTGGAGAACTTCGTTCTCCACAGCCGCCATAAATTGCTCTTGGTTCATCAAGCCGCTGAAATTCAACAGCTTGCGCTATATCTCCGAAAGTAGTCCTTGAAAGACCACTCGCCCCTCGCCGGCCAAGCTGGGTAGCCACGCGGCGCCAGATCGCTCGAGGCGAACGCGAAGGATGCGGCCGGACTTCGTTTCGAGCGCAACCGGCCCGGTCGCGTCGCCCCACGCCGTCAGCAGTATCGCCGTGGCAACGGAGCCGCTGCCGCACGCGAGGGTTTCCGCCTCGACGCCGCGCTCGTACGTCCGGATGCGCCACCGGCCGTGGGCGCTGCTCTGGGAGACAAAGTTTGCGTTGGCGCCGTGCGTCAAACTGGCGTGGTGCCGGAGCGGTCGGCCGCGTCCGGCGACATCAACGGTCGAGACGTCGTCGCATTGGATCACGAGGTGCGGAACCCCGACGAGCGCGAATCCGATACGCCGCTCGCCCACCTGCGTGCTGATCGCGGCGGCCGCCGCCGAGACGTCGGTGACTTCCGGCAGATCAATCTCAGGCAAACCGTCGGGGCCGATCCGCGCCTTGACCACGCCCGAGTCGGTCTCGATCGTGACGTCGTGGTCAGACGCGATGCCCAGCTCCGCAACCAGGCGTGTCGTGCA
Organism: Gemmatimonadaceae bacterium; assembly: GCA_025934775.1. Classification (GTDB taxonomy): domain Bacteria; phylum Gemmatimonadota; class Gemmatimonadetes; order Gemmatimonadales; family Gemmatimonadaceae; genus JAQBQB01. The sequence goes on from JAICWO010000007.1 coordinate 44,120, forward strand.
CAGCGTGGCGTTGCCGCAGAAGTCGGCGCGGCCGCCGTCCGCGTTCAGGTAGACGAGCTTGATCGTCGCTCGGTTCGACGGCTCCAGGAACACGACACCGTCTGCCCCAACACCGGTGCCGCGGGCGCATATCCGCTGCACGACCTCCGCCTCGGCGAGCCGCCCGGCGGGCTCATGGCGGGCGTCGACCATGACGAAGTCGTTCCCCGACCCGCTCATCTTGTAGAAGGATCGGCCGGCCCGAATCACGCTCTTTCCCTCAAATGTTGAGGTCAGTGTTCACAGGCGGTTGGTCATGGCCCACCACCTCAAGCGCCAGACCACCCAGAAGGCCTCGCGCACGATGGCTTTTGACATCTTGCTCTGACCCTCGGTGCGGTCCACGAAGACGATCGGGATCTCGACGAGCCGAAAGCCCTTTTTCCATGCCCGAAAGTGCATCTCGATCTGAAAGGCGTAGCCGTTCGAAACAACCTTATTCAGATCAACGGCTTCGAGTACAGCAATGCGAAAGCACTTGAAGCCAGCGGTCGTGTCCCAGATCGGAAGCCTCGTCACGAACCGCGCGTACACGTTCGCCGTGTAGCTCAGCAGCAGCCGGCTGATGGGCCAGTTGACGATCGTGACCTTCCCCTGCCGGTAGCGCGAGCCGATGACGAGGTCTGCTCGCTCGATCGCGTGGAGGAAATCGGGCAGATGCGCTGGATCGTGTGAGAAGTCGGCGTCCATCTCGAACACGAGGTCGTACGCCCGCTCGAGCGCCCACTGGAAGCCCGCCACGTACGCGGTCCCCAGCCCCATCTTCCTTGGGCGACGAAGGATGTGAACGCGCGAGCTCTCGGCGATGATGCCTTCGACGATGTCGCCGGTGCCGTCAGGTGAGCCGTCGTCGACGACGAGGATCTCGAGTCGAGGATCCTTGCTCAGGACGGCGTCGATGAGCCGCGCGATGTTCTCGCGCTCGTTGTAGGTGGGCACGATAACGAGAGCGCGCTCGTTGCCGGGCGCGCCCTCTGAATCACCGCTGCTTGCCTGCCGTACAGGGATGGCCATTCCCGTCGCGCGTTACACCCCGCCTCCGCCGCCATCCCGTAGTGGTCCGCTCACGGGTCAGTGCACGAAGATGAGGTTGTTGTTCACCTTATCGACGACAACGACGTAGTCGCCGAGCGGCGTGAACGCGAGCTGACCCGGGCTCACACCCACCGGCAATGTAATACGGCTCTTCACCAAAGTAGTCTGGAACGTCGAGCCGATCGCGGGGGCGTCGAACAGCGAGCCGTCGCCCTGGCTCGCCCAGAGCGCCTGCATGTCGGGGGCGATCGCGATACCCGTGACGGGCTGCGGGAACGTCACCGTGCCGCTCAGGCCACCCGACGCGATCGCGGTCATCGTGACAGAGAGTCCGCCATTGCTGGTGAACACCGTCTTGCCATCGCTCGACACGTCGAAGTCGCTGATGCTGCCGAGCGCGATCTGCTTGAGCACCGCGCCCGTACGTGCGTCGACGCGGTAGATGAACCCCTCGATCGTCGCGACGAAGAGCGACGTGTCGCCGACGACCTTCATCTTGAACACGGTCCCGCCGAGCGCGGAGCGCGTGAGCACGGTGCGGCTGGGCGCATCGATCATGAGCAAGTTGAAATCATTGAGCGCGACGTACAGCCGCGTGCCGGTCGAGTTCATCGCGGCCTTGTACGGCGCCGTGTTCAGCGACATCGAATCGACGATGGCGAGCGACGCGCCATTCACGAAATAGACCTTCGAGTTCCCTGCCGGTGCCGCGATCACCGAGCCGTCGGCGCTCGCCGCCACGTCCACCGGCGATTGCGGCAGCGCGATGATCCCGCGCGGCAGCGTCGCCGGAACGTCGCTCACGCCCACACCGCCGCCGGGGTTCAGGAGCCCGAGGAGCGCCGTGTGTCCAACGACGGTGAGCGATGTGATCGATTTTCCGATCGTGTCCGCCGGGAGCACCGTCGGTCCCGAGGCCGCGGGATGTCCGCTCACGCTGACGGTCTGCTTCGCGGTGAGCGTGCCCGTGGTTGCGGTGATCGTCGCGGTCCCGGCACCGACGGCGGTGATCGTGCCACTCGTGCTCACCGCGGCGACGGTCGCGTCGCTGGTCGAGAACGCGATCGCGGCGTTGGAGATGGCGTTGTTGTTGGCGTCGGTGACTTTCGTCGCAAGATGGAACGTGTCACCGATGGCCAACTGCGGCGCCGTGTTGGTGAACACGATCTGCGCGGCCGGGCCGGCGACGGCTGTGGCCGTGAACGTCAGGGGTGCGAGGTTCCCCGCCGTCACGGTCAGCGTGTTGGTCCCCGCGGCGGCGCCGAGCTTCCAACCGCCGACGGTCGCGACTCCGGCGCTGTTCGTGTTGACAAGTCCTCCGGTCACCGCGCCGCCGCCGTTCGCGACGATGAACGTCACGAGCGTGCCGGACACCGGATTCCCGAATTGGTCCGTGACCTTCACCGACGGCGCGACTGAGACCGAGCCGCCGGCAACGGTCGTCTGATTGTCGCCCGCGACCTTGGCCACGGTCGCCGCGGCGCCGGAAGCCGCGACGGCGGTGAACGTCACCGCCGGGAGCGAGGCAACGGTCGCCGTCGCCGTTTGCACGCCGGCGGCTGAGCCCAGGATCCAGTTGCTCGAGGCTTGGCCGGACGCGTTGGTGCGGACGGTGAGATTGCCAACGGAGCCGCCGCCCGAGGCCACCGCGAACGTGACCAGAATCGTATCGAGCGGATCGCCGGCCTTGTTCTTCACGGTGACCGTGAGCGGCGTGGCGAGCGGCGCGCCCGCGGCGCCGCGCAGCGTGTCCGTGCTCGAGGCCGTGATGCTCGCCGGCGTGACGTCTTTGGGGGGCGGATTGTTGCCGCCGCCGCCAGTGTTGCTCGGCTCCGTCGAGCCGCCGCATGCGGCGGCAAAGGCGAAGGCGGCGAAAGAAGCGGTGACGACGAGGCGCGCGGGGCGCCGACTACGCGGTCGCATGTGCGTATCCTATTCTGCGGTCAGCGATGATACCAATCACCAAACACGCGACCGCGAGCAGGAGCGCGATCCACGTGACGACCTTGCCTTTTTCGTACGCGGCGTCGTCGAAGCGGAGCTGCACCGCTCGCGCACCCTGGGGCAACGCGACGCCAATCAAATTGTAATTCATCAATCCTACTGGCGCACCCTTGCCGTCGACAGTGGCGTGCCAGCCGGGATAATAATTCTCGGACACGACGAGCGCCTGTCCCGCGGCGGTTGGCTGGCTCAGCGATACGTCGATCGCGCCGGGAGCGTACGAGGTGACGTTTGCCGTGATCGGCGTCGGCGCGGGGAGCGCCTGGAGCGACGCGGCCGGAATGTTCGCCGCCGACGTATCCGCGACGGCGACGGTGGCCGGATCGAACGACGGATCGAGCACCGCGCCAAGCGCGCGATCCTGCGGCGCCTTGATGATTGCCGACGCGACCCAGGCGGGGGGATTGGGCTCCGGAAGCTTGTACGCGTAGACCATCGATCCGGCGGCGTCCTTCACGGGTCCAGCGAGCCTGGTGAACGGCGGCGCCTTCAACTGAGTCGACAAGCGGTACATGTCCGTGTCGCCGAGGACCGTGTACCAGTAGCGCACGTTTTCGTGGCGCCAGAATTGAGGCGTGTAGCGGACCGGGATCGAATCGGGCGCGGTGAGCGCGGTGAGACGATCGTACATGCCCAACTCGTTGCCGTGATATCCGGTGTCGAGTCGCAAACCGAAGATCATCAGCTTGTCGCCGGAGAACGCGCGGTCCGAACGGCCGAGCTCCAGCGCCATGCGATCGCCGCCAAGGGTGGGGTTCTGCACGCGAGCGGGGCCGTCCTTCGCGATGTCGGCTTTGATGGCGTCGATCGCGGCGTCGGTCGTGAAGAGCTGCGCGGCGCGGGGCGAGAAGATCCAGTACAGGTGCTCGATGCTCCAGAGATCGACGACGAGGAGCACGGCGAGCGCGATGGCCGCGACGCGGAGCTTGATGCGATCCATCGCGAGCGCCAAGAGGACGCCGGCGCCGAGGAGCACGAAGAGGAACGAGCGCCAGACGCCGAAAATGGCGTCCGGTGCGTTCGCTTGCGCCTTCGGTGCGAACATGCCGACGATCTGCGCGTGCGCGTCCGGCGGATAGCCGTTCATCGACATCAAGTGGTTTGCGCCGGCATCGATCGCCGCGGTCGAGAGACCGGTATACCCGCCGACCGACATCAAGATCGCGAAGACGCCGGCCGCCGCGATCCAGGAGAGCGCGTATTTCGGGGAGAGCTGCCCGGTGAGCATGCGCTCCACACCGATCGCGGTCAACACCGTCACCGAGAGCGACGTCACGTAGATCATCGTGCTCGGCGCGCGCAGGTACTTCGTCATTGGCACGATGGCCATGACGACGTGGTAAAATGGCGTGAACCCGCCCAGCGCCCAGATCAGCGAGACGAGGCCGGTGATCCACCAGAAGCGGCGAAATGATGCGCGCGGACTCTTCCCGAACGCCGCGCCGCCGAGAAGCAGCACGATGACTCCGAAATAGTCACTGTGCAGATGGATTCCATTCTGGCCCCAGTAGCTGTCGAGAATGCCCGAGAACTGCGGCCAGTACCAGTTTAGAATCTCCTCAATCGGATACGAGTAGCTCGTCGCGTCCGCCCAACTGTGCCCCGCCGCCCGCGGCGACCAGGGTTTGTATTCGATCAGCGACGGCCAGTACTGCACCGCGCCGATCAAACAGCCCAGCACCACGCACCCGAGCGCGAGCGCGAGACGGCGGATGGCGACGTCGGTCGGCAGCTTGCCCGTACCCGGATGAGTCGCGAACGCCACGTACAGCGCGAAGCATCCGGAGAGAATGAGGAAATACTCAAACAGCTGCGGGTGCGGCGAGAGGAACGCGAGTCCGACGACGATCGCCAGCGTGCCCCACGCCCAGCGGCGGCCGTCGCGCACGCAGCGCGTGACGAGCAACAGCCCGAGCGGCGTGAGCGTCTCCACGAACAGCTTGCCGTCGTGTCCCGGCGACGCGAGGCCGGCCACGGCCCCGCCCATCATGTACGCGAGCCCGCCGATCAGCGACGGCCAGAATCCAAAACGCCACGCACGGAGGAACAGGTACGTGAACAATCCGGCGAGGAAGAGATGAATCACGAACTCCCACGTCATCGCCATGTCCGTGGGCATGATCATCCGGAGCAGGAACGTCGGATAGAAGATGTCGCCATGCATGGCGGCGATGTACGGCAGGCCGCCCTGCAGGAACGGATTCCACTGGGGGAATCCGTGCCCGCTCTTGAGCGTTTGCGCGGCGAATTCGCGGAAGGCGTAGCCCGCGAGATACTGATCGCTGCGCGCGTTGATCAGGAACTTCCCGGCCAGCGCGGGATAGCCGAGCAGCAGCGAGGAGACGACGTACACGAGCGCCGCCCACCAGCCGGCGTAGCGCGGCGCCTGATCATCGAGTGGGAGCGTCGCCGCGGCGCGGCTGGGCACGTCCTTAGGTCGAGCCATCGCGGTGGGGTCTCTCCTGACGTCGCCGCAGCGCCGCCGAGTGAGCGAGAAAGAGGAAACCGGGAACGAGATCGAGCACGGTCATGATCACCCGCGAGACGGTGGCCACGAACCCTGCCTCCACCGCCGTGATGCTCGGCACCAGCACGGGAAGCACGCCGACCAACGCGAGCTCGCGCGCGCCGAGACCGCCCGGCATGACGAGCACAAGATAACCCACGACGTACGCGGCCGCGAAAGCCGCGGTGTAGTCGATCAGGTTCCCGTCATGCGTGCCGAGCAGCCCCACCGCGAGCAGCTGCAGCGCGCCGCCGTACCCGACCCACGCGACGAGGTTCCCCGCCGCGGAATCGAGGAGCGCGCGTGGAGGCAAGCGATCGACGTGCAGCGTTCGCCCGGTGATCCGGCCGGCGAGCCCCACGATGCGCGGCAGCGTTCGAGGAAGCGCCGCCAGCGCAACGACGAACGCGACGCCGAGCACCGCCGCGAGTGTTTCATAATACGGATTCACTCGCCGGAGCGCGCTCGCGCCGACGAGCAGCGCGATGCCGATTCCGGTGGCGAGGTTGACCAGCACGTTGAGCACCGCGGCGCCGCTCGCGGCGACGCCGGTGAGCCGGTCGCTGCGCGCCATGACGCCGATCGCGCCAAGCTGCGCCACGCCGCCGGGGATGTACTTCGCCAGATTCGACGCGAACCAGACGCGCGCCGCGTCGCCGAAGCCGATCTCGCTGCCCCAGCGGCGAATGATCGCGCGCCAGGTCTGGATGAGCACGAGGTAGGTCGCGAGCACCGCCGCGGTCGACGCGGCGATGAGCCCCCATCCCGGATGCGCGCCCTGCCAGTGCGCGCGGAGATCGGTCCACTGCCGCTGAACCGATGCGAGAATGAAATAGAGAACGACGGCGGCCAGCACGAACTGGCCCGCCAGCACCCACGGTCTACGTTGGCGAGGCGGCGATGGCGGCGCGGTAGATGTCGGCGTAGCGTCGGGCAACCGACTCGGGGGCGAAGGTGGCGAGAGCGTGCATGCGTCCGGCGGCCCCCAGCGACGCCCCGCGATCGTCACGCGCGAGGAGCGACACGAGTGCCGCCGCCAGGGCCCCGGCGTCGACTTCAGGCACGAGGATCCCGGTGCGGTCGTGCTGTACGATATCCGGCAAGCCGCCCGATTCAAACGCCACGACCGGCGTCTCGCAGAGCTGCGCCTCTACGGCAACCAGTCCAAGCCCCTCGTTCACCGACGGCACGACGAGCGCCGCCGCCCGCCGATAGTACGCCGCGAGCGCCTGCTGCGGCAGCGCACCATGCCAGGACACGCGATCGCCGATGTCGAGCGCGCGCGCGAGCTCCTGCAGCGTCTCGCGGTCCTCACCGTCGCCAACGACGTCGAGCTCGATCGAGCGATCGGGAATCCGGCTCAACGCGTGTAGCAGCACCTCGATCCCCTTCTGCCGATTGAGTCGCCCGACGAACAACAGACGCTTGTGCTCGCGCGACCCGCCGGGCGAGAACAGCTCGACGGCCACCGGCATTGGCGCGACGGTCGGCGACGGCGCGGAGACGATCTGCTGCGCCTCGGCGGCGAGCCAGCGAGAGACGGCGGTCACGGCTGCCGAGTGCTGCATCACGTGGCGAAAGCCCGGACGCGCGAAGGCCACCGCGCGCGCGAGACGAACGTCGGTGCCGTGCAGCGTCGTCACCAACGGCTTGTTCGCCATTCGGCTGAGCCACGTGCCGACGAGGCCATTCGGGAACCACCAGTGCGCGTGCACGACGTCGGGCTGAAAGGAGCGGCGCGCGTGGACCGAGGCGCGGAACTCGGCGCCGAGGAAGCCGAGCATCGTCACCTTGGCGCCCCACGAGGCGCTCACCTGCTCCGACATCGTGCCGGTATAGGCGAGGGTCTCGAAGCGCCGCGGCGCGTAGTGGAACCGGTCGACGGCGATGCCATCGAGCGCCTCACGTCCCACGAGATCCGGCGCCGACGGCGCCACGACGCTCGTCTCGATGCCTTCGCCGCGGAGGGCGGTGGCGAGACGGAGGACGAACGAGCCAGCGGCGTCGCCGGAGTGACGCGGGAACGAGTGCGTCAGAAAGAGGACTTTCATGCGTTAGCGTTCTTTGATCCGCTCGGCGGCCGCTTCATCGAGCTGGCGCCGGATCTCGCGAAGCTGCGCGCGCTGTCCGGCGATCTGCTCGCCGATGAGCCCCGTCGAGAAGAAGATGCTGCCGAGAATGAGGCAGGTCTGAATTAGTGTCCAGATGGGACGAATTCCGTAGCCCACGGCGAAGTACACGCCGAGCGCGACGATGCCGGCGAGCGCGCCGAGGGCGAACAGGCCGGCGCCCAGCATCCCGAAGAGCAGCAGCGGCTTTTGCCCGAAGCGGAGCTCGAACCAGACGGCGAGCATGTCGAGCACGCCGACCGGGATGCGCGACAGCCCGAACTTCGACCGGCCCGCGTGCCGCGGATACAGCGGCACCGGGATCTCGGTGACCGTGAATCCTTCCGCGGCGGCGATCACGATCATGTACCGGTGCCAGTCCGGCCGCACGGGGAGCGCGTCCATGATCTCGCGGCGGTAGGCCTTTACAGAATTCAAATCCTTGACCGGCACGTGAAACAGCGTGCGGCTCAGGCGATTGTAGATGCCCGACACGAACGCCTTCTCGTACTTTCCTTCCTTGAACCCCGTGACCATGTCCGATTCGCCGGCGAGGATCGGTCCCGCGAGGCGCGGAATGTCCTCCGGCTTGAACTGCAGATCGGCGGGGTAGAACACGAGCACGTCGCCGCGCGCGTTGAGATACCCCGTGCGCAGCGCGTCGGCGATGCCGCGCTTGGCGCGGTGACGCGCGAGCCGCAGGAAGGCGTAGCGTTGCGCGAGATCCTGGAGCACTGCCCACGTGCCGTCGACGCTGCCGTCGTCGACGACGACGACCTCGTACCGGTGCGGCTGATCCGCGAACGCCGCCGCCGCCTGTTCCATGAACAGCGGCAGATTCTCCGCCTCGTCCTTGGCGGGGACGAGCACGGAGACATCGACCGCGGTCGCGGCGTCGCGCTTTGGAATATGTGTGTACTGGCCGGACACGGAGCCGCCGGTCATGTGGGTCATACTCGCTTGCGCATGCGGGCGGAGAGTACGCCGAGCTGATCGCGGTACTTGGCCACGGTGCGGCGCGCGATCTGGACTCCGCTCTCCTTGAGGATGTTCACAATGGCCTGATCCGTGAGCGGATGCTTCGCGTCTTCTTCCGCGACGAGCTTCTCGATCTGCGCTTTGATGCCGCGCGCCGAGACGTCTTCGCCCTGGGTGGTGGAGAGGCCGGAGGAGAAGAAGAACTTGAGCGGAAGCACGCCCCGCGGCGTTTGCACGAACTTCTCGTTCGTCACGCGGCTGACCGTGGACTCGTGCATGTTGATCACCTCGGCCACTTCCCGCAGCGTGAGCGGCTTCAAGTGCTGCACGCCCTTCTCGAAGAAGTCGCGCTGCCGGTCGACGATGTAGTTCATGACCTTGAGCATCGTCTGCCGGCGCTGCTCGATCGCCTGGATCATCCAGTTGGCCGAGTTGAGCTTGGAGGAGATGAACTCCTTGTTCTCGCCCTCGAACTTCTTCTTGTCGCGCGCGATCTCCTGGTACGCGCGGCTCAGCTTGAGCCGCGGCAGGTTCGCGTCGTTCAGGAAGACGTGATACTTCCCGTCGATCTTCTCGACGATGAGGTCCGGGATGATGTAGTTGTCGCTCGCGTCCGAATACATCAGCCCCGGCTTGGGGTCGAGCTTCTTGATCTCGTCGGCGGCCTTCTGCACGTCGGCCGGGCTGATGCCGAACCGCTTCGAGATCTCGCTCCAGCGGTGGTTGATCAACTCGTCGAAGCAGTCGCGGACGAGGCGGAACGGCACCGACTGCTCGAGTCCAGCCTCGCGGAGCTGGAGCATGAGGCACTCGCGAAGATCGCGCGCGCCGACGCCCGGCGGATCGAGGTTCTGGATGATCGTGAGCATCTCGTCGACTTCCTGGCGCGTGTAGAGCGGCAGGTCGTCGATGTCGCGATCCACGGCTTCGGCGGCGCGAATGACTTCGTCGTTCACACCGGAGAGAATTTGTTCGACGGGACAGGCGAGGTAGCCGTCCTCGTTGATGTTCCCGATGTACTCATCGGCGAGGAACTGCTGGCGCGGCGTGAGATCGAGCAGCGTGATCTGGTCCATCAGGTGGTCGGACAGATTGCGGCTGTCGACCGTGACGGGCTCGTAGTACTCGCGCTCTTCGTGCTCCTCGCGGCGGCCGCCGGCGTCGAACCCGTCGAGGAGGATCTCCTCCCAGTCGATCTCGTCGTTCGAGCTCTTCTCTTCCTCCGCGGGCGCTTCGGCCTCGGTGGCGGTCTCCTCCTCGGTCTCTTCCTCCTCCTCGTCGGGCTCCACCATGTCGAGGAAGGGATTGTTCAGCAGTTCCTGCTTCAGGTGCTGCTGGAGATCCAGAAGCGGCATGTAGAGCAGGTCCATCGCCTGATACAGGCGTGGATTGATTTTGAGCTCCTGCTTCAGCTGCGTGTTCTGGGAGAGTCCAGCTTTCATGACGGATGTCGTTCCCCTTCATCGGCCGCGGCGAATCGAGCGCGCAGGCGCGCCGTCAACGTGGGGCCGAGATAGATGTCCGCAACGGTGTCGTCGAACACGAGATCCCGGACGGTGCCAGACACCTTCACCTGGCCGTCGAACATGATGTACGCGCGATCCACGATGTCCAGGGTCTGCTCCACGTTGTGGTCGCTGATCAGCACGCCGATGTTCCGGTGACGCAAGTCCGACACGATGGTTTGAATGTCATGGACCGCGATGGGATCGACTCCCGCGAACGGCTCGTCCAACATCATGAACTTTGGCTGGGTCACCAACGCGCGCGTGATCTCGAGACGCCGACGCTCGCCGCCGGAGAGCGCGAATGCCTTGCTGTTCCGAAGGTGCTTGATACTCAGCTCGTCCAGCAGCGTCTCCAACCGGGCTCGCCGTTCGCTCGACGACAGATCCAGCGTTTCGAGGATCGCCAGGATGTTGTCTTCGACCGAGAGCTTGCGGAAGACGGACGGCTCCTGAGAGAGGTACCCGATGCCCCGCCGCGCCCGCTTGTACATCGGCATCGACGTTATGTCGTCGCCGTCCATCACGATCTTGCCGGCCTGCGGTTCGATGAGTCCGACGATCATGTAAAACGTCGTCGTCTTCCCGGCGCCATTCGGCCCCAACAGTCCGACAATCTCTCCCTGTTGCAATCGAAGGGCCACGTCGTTCACGACGCGGCGCCGGCGGTACGTCTTGACCAATCCATGGGCCTCGAGGACGCTGCCGCCGCTGGTCGGTGCGGGCGCAACTCCAGTCGGCGCGCTGGCTTCGGCGACCGGGCGCGGATGCTCGCCGGTGTCGCGAAACGCGCTCGCGACCGCGTCACGTGTGCTGCTGATGTCCGCCCAGATCCGTTCCGTGAACTGAACGGAGGCTCCAGCGCCGAGGGCTTCGTCCGAGAGCAGAATGACGCCCTCGGCGGCAAGGCGCGGGAGGACGGATCGCGCGAGGTGGTCGCGGACCTCGTCCAGGCTCAGCCGACCCGCTTCGCGCTCGGCATCCCGTCCGCTCGCGCGCACGGCGGCGAGGTAATCGTTCCGATAGGCGAGCACGGCCTGGTCGAAATCGGCGCGGCCGCTGCTGTCAGCGGTGCTGATCAACGCGTGGAGCGCGAGCGCGGTCGATCGGTCGCCGTGCGCGAGTTGGTCGACCAGTACGCGGATGCGAGACGGTTCAGAGGGTCCGGTCACGGACGTTTGGGTGGGAGAGGAACGCGCGACGGGACGGCCGTCGTATTCGGCTTCTGACCCGCGGGCGTCTGTCCGGGCTTCTGCGCGCCCGGCTTCTTCGTCTGTGCGGCCTTTGCCTTTCGCGCCGTGCTGTCCGGCTTCGGCTCCACGTAGATGCCCTGCACCGAATCCCGCGCGTCGACGGTGGCCACTTTCTGCGCGCTGTCGAAGGCGATCGTGATGATGTGCGCGCTGACCTGATTGATCGCCGGCAGATGCAGCGTCGTGTCGCTCGCGGGCATGTGAAACCACGCCGCCGCGTGGCCGTCGGCGACGAGCTGCTTGATGACCGGCGTGTGGGAGGTGTCCTTCGTGGCCGCGGTGTCGAAGTGGGCGGTGATCGTGTCGCCCGCGAGCCAGTTCAGCGTATCTGGTTTCACCAAGTGGAATTGTGTCGTGTCCGCCGGCTTGCCCTGCGCCAACGCGCCGCGCAGCGCGCGCACGAGGCGCACCTGCTGGTTGGGCATCGTGACGTCGAGCGAGTCCGCGGTCAGGTTCTGCGACGGCGACAATGCCTGCGCGCGGCTGATCCGCCCCCACGCGTACGCGTGATTCAGCACGTCATCCGTGACGCGGAGGTCGATCGTGTCGGCCTTGAGCGTCAGGGAATCGCTCACCGCCGTCGCATGCGCGCGCGCGATCACGCGCGTGAGCTTGCGATTGCTCGAGTACATGTCGATCAGGTCGCCGCGGAGCGTGAACTGCCGGTCCTTCTTCCCGGTCAATTGCGGATTGCGCATGAGACGCATCGTCTCGTGCGTCTGATCGATGAACGCGGAGTCCGCGGTCGCGGTGATGTTGGGCCGCGTGATGATCACCTGCCCGGAGCCGTACACCAGACTGTCGCCGTCCATGAACACCGTCGTCGCGACCACGGTGATCGGCGGCGTCGGCTTGCCCTGCGAGTCGGGCTGCACGATGGTGATCGTCGGCCGCGCGAGCGCATGAACCTGGCGCCGCTCTCGACCCGGCCGTCCGGGAACCGGACGATCGTACTCCGCCTGCGGTCCGACGAGCGTCGAGCCGCTCGGCAGCTTCGCGTGCACGTTGCCGGCGGCGACGATCCGGTCGTCCGTCAAGAAGTAATTCAGAAAATCCGACGTCATGCTGAACCGCGGCTCGTCGTAGTGCACGTTGCCAACGACGTAATACCGATCCTTGTATATCTCGGCGCTGTCGCCGCGGAGGGTGATGTTGCGGGACGGGCACTTCACGAGCACACCGCCGCCCACGAAGCTGCGCCCGCCCATGAGCGTGTCCGCGGTCTGCCGAGTCGACGCGCTGCCGATCAACTCGCAGCGGGACTCCTGCGCGGCGAGCGCCAGCGGCGTCGCCACGATCGCGACCAGCGCGGTGAAGATCCCGCCGAGCTTCATCGATTTGGAATCGTGACGTTGGCCGAGCCGCCGCACTGGCGCAGACACTGGTAATGCGTGAAGCCGGGATCGGCGTTGAAGCCAACACCTGTCGCGGTGCGATCGCCGTTGCTCAGCGTGTACGTCGTGTCGCTCGAGATCTGGTTGAGCGGCTGATTGTAGATGACGTGTGGCGATCGAAGCGTCCGCCCGTCGACGAGGTTGATCACGACGTGACCCCAGCCCTCGAGCAGACGGCTGTTGACGTTGTAGACGCCATGGTCCGCCGTCATCGTGCCGTTCGGCGCGCCGTTGTCTTTGGTGAAGTTGAGCTTGACCCGGCGCAGGTCGAAGCGTGTCTGGTTGTCGAGCACGTACGTCGTATCGGCGAACAACTCGGCGCGTTGAATCCCGCTGTTCGTGAGCACCGTGCGGGTGTGGAACAGCACCTGGTCCGCGCTGTCGGCAATGCCCGGCTTGGCGGTCACGGGGGTCGTGGATTTTCCGCATGCGAGCGTGGCGATCGCCGCGGCTGCGGCGACGCACAGGACGAGCTGGCGCATCAAATCACCCTCGCGCGCATGAGGTCGTGCAGGTGCACGACGCCTGAAAGGCGATCGTGGTCGTCGACGACCGGGATCGCCATGATGCCGTGCTGCTCCATGCGGTAGGCGACCGCGCTCGCCAGCTCGCCGACACGGGCGATTTTCGGGGTGGTGGTCATGACGGTGCGAACTGGTACCGGAAGAATGTCGCCGCCGCGCTCGATCATGCGGCTGAGATCGCCCGCCGTGAGCACGCCGGCCACCGAGCCGTCGCCGCCGACGACGACGGCGATGCCGCGGCGCCGGGCGATCATCACGATCGCTTCGCGCATCGAGTCGGAGTCTCGCAGGACAGGCAGGTCGGTTTGGAGCATGATTTCTTCGACGCGTACGACGAGCTGACGGCCGAGTGCTCCGCCCGGATGCAGCCGAGCGAAATCCTCGCGATTGAATCCCTTCTCCTGCAGCAGCGCCACCGCCAGCGCGTCACCGATCACCAGCGCGGCCGTCGTGCTGGTCGTGGGCGCCAGGTCGTGTGGGCACGCCTCCTCCCGGACGACCGCGTCGAGCGCGACGTCGCAGTTCCTCGCGAGCGCCGACTCCGTCCGGCCCGTCACGGCGATGCTTCGTACACCGAAGCCTTTCAAATGCGCCAAGAGGGCCAACAGCTCGTCGGACTCGCCGCTTTTCGAGATCAGAATCGCCACGTCGTGCGGACCAACGATGCCCAGATCGCCGTGCACGCTGTCGACGGGATGCAGAAACGCCGCGGGCGTGCCCGTCGACGTGAGCGTGGCGGCGATCTTTCGCCCAATCAGTCCGGACTTCCCCACTCCGGCGACGATCACGCGCCCCGACGACTCGGCGATCAGCCGCACCGCACGCGCGAATTCGGCGCCGAGGCGCTCCTCGATCCCGTCGAGCGCTTCGCGTTCCATGCGAATCACGCGCTTGCCGCGTTCGATGATCTCCCGGTCGGCCATCATCGCGATCCCGCGGGGTCGGAGCGCTCGGCGACGTAGCCCTGCCAGGCGGCGTCCCATTGACCGCGCGCCTTGAGGAATTTCTCACAAAACTCGCGCACGGCGCCGCGGCCGCCTTCATGCTCGAGGTGAACGCGGCAGACGTGCCGCACCTCCGGCACCGCGTTGCCAACGGCCACGGGCAGGCCGACGATCCGGAGGAGCGCGAGGTCGGGAAAATCGTCGCCGACGAACGCGCACTCCGCCGGCGTGACGCCGTGCTTCGAGAGCATTCTGGTAAACGCGCCCATCTTGTAGCCGTCGGGATCCTGCGCGACATCGTCGACGCCGAGCTCCTGGCCGCGCAGGCGTACGCTCTCGGAGACGCGTCCGGTCACGATCGCCACGCGCAGTCCCGCGCGGCGCAGCATCGTGATGCCGAGTCCGTCCTGAATGTCGTAGCGCTTGAGCTCCAACCGTCGTCCATCGACGTCGCCCAGGTAAATGCCGCCGTCGGTGAGCACGCCGTCGACATCGAAGCCGACGAGCCGGATCGAACGCGCCAACGAGGGATCGATCACCGTCGTACCAGGTGCCAGACCTCGACCGCGCGCTTCACCAGATCATCGAGCGTGTCGAGCGGCACCATGTTGGGCCCATCGCTCGGCGCATGATCGGGATCAGGATGCGTCTCCATGAACAGTCCGTCCGCGCCCGCGGCCACCGCGCCGAGCGCGAGGGGCGGAATGAACTCACGCGCGCCGCCGCTCGCACCGCCGGTGCCCTGCCCCGGGCGTTGGACGCTGTGCGTCGCATCGAAGATCACGGGCGCGTCGCATGCCTCGCGCATGCGCACGAAATCGCGCATGTCGACGACGAGATCGCCGTAGCCAAAGAAGGTTCCCCGCTCCGTGACCGCGACATCGTTCGCGGATCTCGCGTCGCGCGATGCACGCACCTTGTGTACGGCGCCTCGCATCCCCTCGGGGTGCATCCACTGTCCTTTCTTGACGTTCACCGACGCGCCCGTGCGTCCAGCCGCTTCCAGGAGATCGGTTTGCCGGCAGAGAAACGCCGGGATCTGGAGCACGTCGGCCACCTGCGCGGCCGGCGCGCATTGATCGGGGAGATGCACGTCCGTGAGAATCGGCAGCCCGGTCGCGGCGCGCACGCGCGCGAGCGCCGCGAGGCCATCGTCGAGGCCGGGGCCGCGATGCGCGCCGGGGTTGGAGCGGTTCGCCTTGTCGAAGCTCGCCTTGAAGATGATCCCGCCGGGGACCGATTCCGCCAATCGCGCGAGATGTTCTCCGACGCGGAGATTCAGCGCGTCATCCTCGAGCACGCACGGACCGGCGATGAGAAACAGCTTGTCGCGATGAAAGTGCACGGGAGGGTCAGTCGGCGGCTTCGACGAGGGACGAGCTCGCGTCCGAGGTGCCGCGCTTGGCGCGGACGGCGGCGCCGATGAAGCCGGCGAAGAGCGGGTGCGGGCGCGTGGGGCGCGATTGGAGCTCGGGATGGAATTGGCAGCCGATGAACCACGGGTGATTCGCCAGCTCCACGATCTCGACGAGCTGTCCGTCCGGCGACAGGCCGCTCAGCCGCATGCTGTGCTGCACGAAGAGGTCGCGATACGTGTTCGAGACCTCGTACCGGTGCCGGTGCCGCTCGCTGACCTCCGGCTGGCCGTAGATCTCGGCCGCCTTGGAGCCGCGGGCGAGCCGGCACGGGTACGCGCCCAGGCGCATGGTGCCGCCCATGTCCGTGACGTGCTGCTGACTTTCCATGAGTGATATTACAGGATTATCACACTCGGGCGCAAACTCGGACGAGTGGCTGTCATCGAGCCCGCACACGTTGCGCGCGAACTCGATGATGGCCGTCTGCATGCCGAGGCAGATCCCGAAGAACGGCAGCCCGGTCTCGCGCGCGTGGCGGATCGCCTCGACCATGCCTTCCACGCCGCGCACGCCGAAGCCGCCGGGAACGAGCAGCCCGTCCACGCCGCGAAGAATCTCCGCCGTGCGATCGCCGCCGACGAAATCCTCGCTCGACATCCACTGAATGTCGACGCCCGCGTCGTGCGCGATGCCGCCATGGATGAGCGCCTCGTGCACGCTCTTGTAGCTGTCGGCGTAGTCCGTGTATTTGCCCACCACGGCGATACGCACGCGCTCGCGCGGCACGAGGATGCGCTGCACGAGATCGCGCCAGGCCGAGAGCGACGGCGCCGGCCGCTCGATCCCGAGCTTCTGCACGATCTTCTCGTCCATCCCCTGCTCGTTGAAGCGCAGCGGGATCTCGTAGATCGTGCGCACGTCGGGGCTCTCGATCACCGCGCCGAATTCGACGTTGCAGAAGAGCGCGATCTTGCGCTTGATCTCGTCCGAGATCGGCCGCTCCGTGCGGAGGATCAGAATGTCCGGCTGAATACCGATCTGCATCAGCTCGCGCACCGAGTGCTGCGTCGGCTTGCTCTTGAGCTCTCCCGCCGCCGCGATGAAGGGCATCAGCGTGAGGTGAATGAACAGCGCGTTCTCGCGTCCGACGTCGTGGCGGAACTGGCGGATCGCCTCGAGGAACGGCAGCGACTCGATGTCGCCAACCGTGCCGCCCACTTCCACGATCACGACATCCGTCTCCGGCGTCACGCGCCTGATGGCCGCCTTGATCTCGTCCGTGATGTGCGGAATCACCTGCACGGTGGCGCCAAGGAATTCGCCGCGGCGCTCCTTGGTGATCACGTTGAGGTAGATGCGTCCGGTCGTGACGTTGTTCGACTGCGAGAGCGCGCGATCGATGAACCGCTCGTAGTGCCCGAGATCGAGATCGGTCTCCGCCCCATCGTCGGTCACGAACACTTCGCCGTGCTGGAACGGCGACATGGTGCCGGGATCGACGTTGAGGTACGGATCGAACTTGAGCATCTGCACGCGCAGTCCGCGCTCGACGAGCAATCGACCCAATGACGCCGCCGCGATGCCCTTGCCGAGCGACGAGACGACACCGCCGGTCACGAAGATGTACTTGGTCGGGTGCGGGCGAGGCGCGAGTTGCATCGAAGTCATCCTGTGGTGAAAGCCATCCAGTCGCGGTTGGCGCGCTCGAGATCTTCTTCCGTGTCAATGCCCGGGCGCATCGGCTCGTCGATCAACGACACACCCATCGGGATGCCTGCGTACAGCGGTCGGAGCTGCTCCAGCCGCTCCACGTGCTCGAGAGGCGGCTCCGGCAGCGCGACCCAATCGCGCAGGGCCGTCCACCGGTACGCGTACACGCCGATGTGCTGCCAGATGAGCGGCCGCTGCAACGGAGCGTCGTGCGCGTCTCGGAGGAACGGAATCGCCGCACGCGAAAAATACATGGCCTGTCCGTTCCGAGCAGCGACCACTTTCACCACGTTCGGATCGCTGAGAATCGACGCGTCCGCTCGCACCGCCGCCGTGCCGAGCGGGAAGGATTCGTTCACCACGCGTACTGATCCGAGTATCGCCTCGCGGGGCACGAACGGCTCGTCGCCCTGCACGTTGACGATGATCTCGTAGTCGGAATACTCGGGCAGCGCAGCGACCTCGGCGACGCGGTGCGTGCCCGAGGGATGATCGGAGCGCGTCATCACGACCTCGGCGCCGTGCTCGTTGACGATCTCCGCGACCTCATCGCTATCGGTCGCGATCAGACATC
Source organism: Gemmatimonadaceae bacterium (assembly GCA_025934775.1). GTDB lineage: Bacteria > Gemmatimonadota > Gemmatimonadetes > Gemmatimonadales > Gemmatimonadaceae > JAQBQB01. Next base: position 62,052 of record JAICWO010000007.1, read on the forward strand.
GGTCGACGACGTCGAGTCCCAACACCCGTTCCCACACGCGAATCACGAGCGGGACGCCTGCGAGGAGGCGGAGGGGCTTTCGGGGGAGACGCGTCGCGCCCAGTCGAGCTGGGATCACGGCGAGCGTCCTCATGCGCGGCGCTCGGGAGAGGTTCGGGGGGCGCACACGGCAGCAACAATCACGTGCTGCAATGTAGCCGCGAGCGGAGACCGGCGCAAACGCGCCGCTCAGCGTCCGATGGTGATCCCGATGTCGCCGTGCGCGTGCCTCGTGGCCGGCTCCATCAGCACCTCGCCGTAGATGAATCCGGCGGCGAGGCGAACGCCGACGAGCTGGGTCAGCGACGGGAATTGGTTGACCGTGACGCCCCCCAGAGCGGTCCGCAGCGCCAGCGTTGGCGGCCCGACGATCGGGACGCTCACCCGCGGCACCGGGATCTCGTACCGGGCGTCGACGAACAGGAGCTCGTTTCCGCCGTGTTCCAGCATCGGTTCGGTGGGCAGAGTGCCTGGTCCGCCGAGAAAGACCATACGCCGCTCCGGCGGTATGCCATGGCTCGTCATCACCCCGTGCACGTCGAAGCGGAGACTCTGCGTGCCGAATGTCGGGAACGTGATGAAACCGTCAACGGTCGTTTGGGCGAACGCGCCGTGAGCGACGGCGCTGCATGCGATGCAATCGGGCGAGGATCGCCCCACCTCTTGATCGAGCGACGCGTGTGAGGCAATGCCCTGCGTCGACCAGTCGAGTTGCAGCCCGGCATGCGCGGAGTACAGATGCGCCGGCAGCACCTGGAAGTTCGGTCGCAGCATGTCGTTGCGACCGTGTCGGCCGATCAGCGACCAGGGACCATCAGCCGCGGCGTACGCGGGCCGAACGCTCCCCGTGTGCTCGTGCGCGAACGCGACGTACGGCTTGAGGACCGCGGTCGCGCGATCGATTTTCCAATCCATTGACGCGCGCTCGCGTGTGCCGCGGTAATAGTTCCGAGAATCCTCGCCGAGCAGGAGCGTCTCGAACGAATTGACGAGATCGGGCCAGATCCAATCGTCGTTGCTGAACGTGCCGCGGCGCGCGCCGAGCCGCAGTGACGTGCGTGCGCCGAGTCGGTGCGTGGCGGTGAAGGATGGATCCCAGGCGCCGAGCTGCGAGCGGTACGTGATGCGGGCCTCGATCGATGTCGACCAGCGCGCCAATTGGACGTCGGGTCCGAGACCGAGAGAAATCCCGTTCGACCGATCGTACGTCGGAGTGCTGAATCCAACGCCGATCGGCTGCGCGACGGCGACGTCATCCGCGCGCAACGCGCGGTAGCTGAGTGCCACACCATCGGGCACGCGGGCCGCGTCGTATGTGAAATCTCGAAACTCCTCGGCGCCGCCGCCGATGCGCGCGAGCGATGATTCATACACGCCGCCGCCGATCGCGACCGCGCGGCCGGCGATGGAGCCGCCCGGATGCATGATGATGTTGCCGCCGATCGCGGTGACGTCGCCGTCCACGCGCCCTTCCACGACGACGTCGCGCGCGACGACGACCACGGACCGGGGATGCTCGCGCTCGCGCGTGAGCACCGCCGGCGTGGAGTCAGGTCCGACGACGTCGTGCGGTCCGGTCACTGCGCTCGCGACGATCCGCGCCGCAAGCGCCGGACCCGAATCGACGACGTGGATCGCGATCTGCGCGCGCGCTCCGAGCGCCCCGCTCGCCAGCAGCAGGGCTCCGAACACCGCCGCACGAATCACGGCGCAAGCTCCAGAAAATTCTGGAGAAGCACCTTCCCCTGCGGCGTCATCACAGATTCTGGATGAAACTGTACGCCGTACACCGGATGCTCGCGATGCTTGACCGCATGCACTTCGTTGGGATCATCCTTGGCGACGGCGACGATCTCGAGCGACTCCGGAAGCGATGCGCGGTCGACGATCAGCGAGTGGTAGCGCATCACCTCCATCGGCGACGGCAGGCCCGCGAACACGCCGGTCCCATCGTGCTCGATGAGGGATGTCTTGCCGTGCATCACGCGGTCGGCGCGGACCACTTCACCACCGTACGCCTCGCCGATTGCTTGATGCCCGAGGCAGACGCCGAGGATCGGAATCGAGCTCCCCCACCGGCGGATCGTGTCCACGCTCACGCCAGCTTCCTTCGGCGTGCACGGTCCCGGCGACAGGACGATCGCGCTCGGCGCCATCTCGCCAATCTCGTCGACCGTCACCGCGTCGTTGCGACGCACGACGACGTCGGCGCCCAACTCGCCCAGGTACTGCACGAGGTTGTACGTGAATGAATCGTAGTTGTCGATGACGAGGAGCACAGGTGGTCCGTGGTACGTGGTCCGTAGTCCGTGGACGCACGGACCACGGACGAGCTCTCAGCCCCTAGGATGATACTGCTTGTGCACCCGTCTCAGGTACTCCCGATCGACGTGCGTGTAGATCTGCGTGGTCGAGATGTCCGCATGGCCGAGCATCTCCTGCACGGCGCGAAGATCGGCGCCGCCCTCGAGCAGGTGCGTCGCGAACGAATGCCGCAGCGTGTGCGGCGATACGTGCTTCGTGATCCCGGCACGCTCCACGTGCTTCTGCAGGATCTTCCACGCCCCCATGCGCGTGAGCGGCTCGCCGCGCGCGTTGAGCAGAAGCACTCCCTGGCCGGCGCCCTTCTCGAGCCGCGGACGAAGCTCGCGCATGTAGGTGGCCACGGCGCCGATCGCCGACCGCCCGATGGGCACGAGACGCTCCTTGCTGCCCTTGCCGAAGACGCGGACGAGCTTGTCCTCGAGCAGCACGTCGCGGAGCCCGAGCGTGATCCATTCCGACACGCGCAGCCCCGCTCCGTACGCCAGCTCGAGCATCGCGCGGTCGCGGAACGCGAGTGGATCGTCGAGCGTGGGCGCGGCGAGAAGCTTCAGCGCTTCGTCCACCGTGAGCACGTCGGGGAGCGTACGCCACCGTTTGGGCGTCTCGAGCCGTTCGCTCGGGTCGCGCGCGACGACACCGTCGGAGAGCAGAAACCGGAAGTAGGTTCGCACGGCCGAGATGTTCCGGCGAATCGACGCGGGCGCTAGGCCGAGATCCTTCAGGTGATACACGAACTCCCGCAGCATCCGGCTCGTGAAGTCGGCGGGTGTGCTCGCGCCCTTCACGACGGCGTATTCCACGAGCCGCTCGACGTCACGGCGGTACGCCTCGAGCGTACGCGGTGACGTGCCCTCCTCCAACGTCAGGAAATCGCCAAAACGCTCGAGCTGAAAACGGAGGACTGCGCCTTCCTCGAGCATCGCATCACTCGCCGGCGGCGAGCATGGCGACCGCGATGCATGCGATGCCTTCCGCGCGGCCGATCCAGCCCATGCCTTCGTTCGTCTTGCCCTTGATGCTGATTTGTTCGGTCGTGATCCCCATCGCGCCGGCGAGTCGTGCCTTCATCAACTCACGGTGCGACGACACGCGCGGTCTCTCGGCGATGATCGTCACGTCGACGTTCGAGATCGCGAAACCTCGATCGCGCACGCGGTCGACCGCGGCGCGGAGCATGTCGAGTGAGTCCTTGCCCTTGTTCGCCGGGTCGCGATCCGAGAACATCTCACCGATGTCCCCCGCGTTCGCGGCGCCAAGGACGGCGTCGGTGATCGCGTGAGCGACCGCGTCGCCGTCGGAGTGACCGGCGAGATGCACGTCGCTCGGAATGGGTACGCCTCCGAGGATCAGCGGACCCGGCGGCTCGAAGCGATGCGAGTCGTAGCCGATGCCGACGCGGGCGGAAGGCTGAACGCCGATGGCGCGCTCTCAGGCCGCCGCGGTCTCGAGCGGCAGGATCGTGTAATCCTGCCGGCGTCGCGCGACGTTGAATCCCGCGTCGGTGATCAAGCGCTCGATCTCGGCCGTCGTGGTGCGGTGCGTGGTGTTCGCCGCGGAGACGACGTTCTCCTCGATCATGAGCGATCCGAAATCGTTGCAGCCGAAGCGCAGCGCCATCTGCCCGACCTTCATGCCCATGGTTACCCAGCTCGCCTGGAGATTCGGCACGTTGTCGAGGACGATGCGCGCGACCGCGACGGTGCGCAGGTACTCGATCGCGTCGGTCTTGGGCATGTGCGACATCTGCGGCGTGTTCTCCGGCTGCAGCGGCCAGCAGATGAACGCCGTGAAGCCGTTCGTCCGCGATTGCACGTCGCGCACGCGCTCCAGGTGCTCGATGCGCTCGGCGAGCGTCTCGCCGATGCCGTACATCATCGTGACGGAGGTCTTCATCCCCTCCTGGTGCGCCAACTCCATGATCTCGAGCCAGCGGTCGGCGCCCGCCTTCTTCTTCGCGACCTCATCGCGCACGCGCTGGACGAGAATCTCGCCGCCGCCGCCGGGAATCGAATCCAGGCCGGCTTTCATCAGCTGGCGAATGACGTCGCGCGCATCCATCCGGAACGTCTTCGCGAAGAAGTCCACTTCGCTCGGACTGAAGCCGTGGATGTGAATTGGGTGATACGTCTTGATGTACTTGAGCAGATCCAGATACCAGTCGAACGGGATGTAGGGATTGTGCCCGCCCTGCATCAGGATCTGGATCGCGCCGAGCGCCTTGGCCTCGTCGATCTTGGCGCCGATCTGCTCGTACGACAGCGTCCACCCTTCCCCGTGCTTGGGCCGCCGGTAGAACGCGCAGAAGCCGCAGTCGGCGACGCAGACGTTCGTGTAGTTGATGTTCCGGTCGACGATGTACGTGACCGTGTCGTGCGGATGCTTCTCCCGCCGGATGCGGTCCGCTTCGGCGCCGAGCTCGAGGAGCGAGGCGTTCGTGTAGAAATCGAGGATGTCGTTCATCATGCCGCCGGAAGAAATGCGAGCGAGCCGTTCGGAACCTTACCGGCCGCGACGAGCCGCCGGAAGAACTCCGTGAGACCCGCCAGGTGCTGATAGGAGAGGCCGTAATCGAGCCCGGAGAGATACTCGAGGCACACGGCCTTGTTCACACCCGTCGCGATGGCCGCCTGCGCCGCCAGCGCGTCCAGGTGCTCGAGCCCCCAGTTCCGCGACGCGATGAGATTGGCGTGCACGGAGAGCGCCTCTGCGACGGGCGATGTGCGCTGCGCGACCCAGACCGCGAACACGAACGGGAGCCCGGTCCACGCCTTCCACTCGCCGCCCAGGTCGTACGCGTAGCGATAGGTGGCGAGCCGCTCCGAATCCGGATACAGCTCGGGCGAGCGAAGGCGCGACCAGAGGTGCAGCGCCGCGTCGCCGATCACGAGCCGGGCGTCGTGCTCTTCATCGCCAAAGCGCGCGATGTCGACCAGCTCCGCGTTCGCGGGCACGAAGGCCGGCTTCGCGTCCCACACGTTCTCGAAGAGCAGCTCGAGGAGCGCGACACTCGTCATCGAGCTGCGGCTCACCAGCACGCGCCGGCCGTGGAGCTCCGCGGCCGGCCGCTTGGAGAAGAGCACGACGCTCCGCACCGGTCCGTCGCTGCAGATCGAGAGATCGGGCAGGAGCAGGTATTTAGTAGCATCTCGTGCATATTCCACCGCCGAGATGACGCTCACGTCGAGCGTGCCCGCCGCCATCTCGCGGTTCAGCGCCGTGGGCACCCCGTCGACCAGGTTGGCCGCGAGCGGGACGACGCCCCGGTCGATCGCGCCGTAGACCGGGTAGCAGTTGATGTACGGGATGCGGCCGACGCGCATGGTCAGGCGGCCGCCTCGAAGGTGCGGAGCACGTTGTAGAACGAGTCGCGCTCGACGGGCGCCTTCTTCGCGCCGCGAATCAGCTTGAGAATTTGCTCGAGCGTCATCCGCTGCTCGGTGTGCGCGCCCGCCTCGTGATAGATCTTCTCGCGCACCACTGTGCCCTCGAGATCGTTCACGCCGAAGTGCAGCGCGACCTGCGAGACGAACGGCGTGACCATGATCCAGTGCGATTTGATGTGGTCGAAGTTGTCGAGGAAGAGCCGCCCCACGGCGAGGTTCTTGAGATCGTCGAAGCCGCTCGTCGCCGTGCCTTCGCGATGCAGCGTCTCGCCCAGCTCGTTGTTGTCGGGGTGGTATGCGAGCGGGATGTAGGCGAGAAAACCGCCGGTCTCGTCCTGCAGATCGCGGAGCATCGCGAGGTGCGCCATGCGATCCTCGTACGTCTCCACGTGGCCGTAGAGCATCGTGCAGTTGCTGCGGATGCCCAGCTCGTGCGCCTCGCGGTGCACGTTGATGTACTCTTCGCCCGAGAGCTTCTTGTCGGCGATCGTCGCGCGCACGCCGGGGCTGAACACCTCGGCGCCGCCGCCGGGCATCGTGTCGAGCCCCGCATCACGCAGCGCGATCAGCGTGTCGCGAACCGAGCGCTTCGAGACGCGCGCGACATGCGCGATCTCGACCGCGGTCAGCGCCTTGATGTGCACATGCGGGTAGCGCTCCTTGAGCCCGCGGAACATCTCCGTGTAGTAGTCCAGCCCCGCGTGCATGTCGAGGCCGCCCACGATGTGAAACTCTCGCGTGAGCGTCGTGTTCGAGGTCGCGGCCTCGGCGTACACCTGCTCCATCGTGTACCGGTACGCGCCCTCTTCTTTCGGCAGGCGCGCGTACGAGCAGAAGACGCACGTCTTCCGCAGGATGCAGATGTTCGTCGGATTGATGTGGTGGTTCGCCGCGAACGTGACCCGGTCGCCGTTCTTCGCGCGGTTGACCGCGTCGGCCATGTGCCCGACGCCGACCAGATCGCCGGTCGCGAAGAGCGCGACGCCGTCGGACGTGGAGAGGCGCTCTCCGCGCTCGACCTTGTCAGCAATGTGGTACAGCGAGGAGTCGCTGATCAGGGCACGGTCGAGCTGAACGGCGGTTGGCACGGCGTCACTCCTCGAAGCGCTTGATGGCGAGCGTTACGTTGTGGCCGCCGAAGCCGAAGCTATTGCTCAACGCGGCGCGCAGCTCGCGCTTCACGGCCTGGTTCGGCGTGTAGTTCAGGTCGAGCTCCGGATCCGGCGTCTCGTAGTTGATCGTCGGCGGCACGACCGAGTCCCGCAAGGCGAGGCTCGTGATGATGAATTCCACGGCCCCCGCCGCCCCGAGCATGTGCCCCGTCATCGATTTGGTGGAGCTCACGTTGACGTGCTTCGCGCACGGGCCAAAGACGGCCTTCATGGCCATGGTCTCGGCCAGATCGCCCGGCGGTGTGGACGTGCCGTGCGCGTTCACGTACTCGATGTCGGCCGCGGAGAGCTTGGCGTCAGCCAGGGCACGGCGCATGGCACGCTGGGCGCCCTCGCCCTCGGGCGCGGGCGCCGTGAGGTGGTACGCGTCGCCCGTCGCGCCATAGCCCACGACTTCGGCGTAGATCTTGGCGCCGCGGTTCTTCGCGTGCTCGAGCTCCTCGAGGATCACGATGCCGCCGCCTTCGCCCATCACGAACCCGTCGCGCGTGGCGTCGAACGGGCGCATGGCCGTGGCCGGCGACTCGTTTCGCTCGGAGAGCGCTTTCATGTTCGCGAAGCCGCCGATCGCCATCGGGGTCACCGTCGCTTCGGAACCCCCGGTGATGATGATGTCCGCGTCGCCATACTGGATCGTGCGGTACGCGTCGCCGATCGCGTGCGCGCTCGTCGCGCAGGCGGAGATCGTTGCGTAGTTGGGGCCCTTGGCGTTGTAGCGCATCGACACCAAACCGGCGGCGATGTCCGAGATGAACATCGGAATGAAGAACGCGCTGATCTTGCTCTGCCCGCGCTCGCGATACACGTCGTGCTGCTCTTCGAACGTCTTGAGCCCGCCGATACCCGATCCGATGATGACGCCGAGGCGTTCCGGATCGTACTTCGAGACGTCATCCAGGCCGGCGTCGGTCATCGCCTGCACCGACGCGCAGATGGCGTACTGCGCGAACGGGTCGGCGCGCTTCGCTTCCTTCCGCTCCATGTAGATGAGCGGATCGAAGCCCTTCACCTCGCAGGCGAAGTGCACCGGGAACGTGCTGTGGTCGAACTTGGTAATCAACGCGCCACCCGAGACGCCCTCGATGATGGCGCGCCAAGTCGTCGCCACGTCGTTGCCGACTGGCGTGATCGCCCCCATGCCGGTGACGACGACCCGACGCATTACGCGTTGCTCCCGATCTTCGAGTTCAGATAGTTGATCGCGTCACCCACGGTGCGGAGCTTCTCCGCGTCTTCGTCGGGGATGTCGATGTTGAACTCCTTCTCGAACTCCATGACCAGCTCGACGATATCGAGGCTGTCGGCGCCGAGGTCCTCGATGAAGCTGGCCTCGTCGGTGAGCTTCTCGCGCTCCACACCGAGTTCCTTCTCGATGATGTCGCGGACCTTCTGAGCGTTGTCGGCCATGGGAGTGATTCCTCTCTCTCGAATGAGGTTGGTTATAGACGTCGAAATCTAGCGTGCACGGAGGGGAGAGTGGAGAGTGGAGAGTGGAGCGTAGAGAAGGCGAAACAGCGCGCATTTCGCGGTTGCCGCTCTCCACTCTCCACACTCAACTCTCTGCCGTTCTCACATCACCATCCCTCCGTCCACCACGAACACTTGTCCCGTGACGTACGAGGCGTAGTCGGACGCGAGAAACGTGACGAGTCCAGCGATGTCGTTGGGAGTCCCGAGACGCTCCAACGGGATCTGCGTGAAGAGCGTCTTCTTCGCCTCGTCGGTGATCGCCGCCGTCATGTCCGTCTCGATGAAGCCCGGCGCCACGACGTTGGCGAGGATGTTTCGCGACGCGAGCTCCTTGGCCACGGACTTCGTCAAGCCGATGAGGCCCGCTTTGCTCGCCGCGTAATTCGCTTGTCCCTTGTTGCCGACGATGCCGACGATGCTCGCGATGTTGATGATCCGCCCCCAGCGGCGCTTCATCATCCCGCGCGATGCGGCGCGGATCGCGATGAACGCACCGCGCAGATTGGCGTCGAGCACCGCGTCCCAGTCGTCGTCCTTCAGGCGAAACAGAATGTTGTCGCGCGTGATCCCCGCGTTGTTCACGAGAATGTCGATCGCGCCGAATTCCTTCTCGACCGCGTCGATGAGCGCCGTGATCGCGGCTGGGTCGGCGATGTCGCAGCCAAAGCCCCATGCTTCGGACGAGATTGCGGCGGCGGCTTCCTGCGCGCGCCCCTGATCGCGCCCGACGACAGCGACGCGTGCGCCGGCGCCCGCGAGCGTCTCCGCGATCGCGCGGCCGATTCCTCGCGTGCTGCCGGTGACGAGCGCCGTGCGCCCGGACAAGTCGATCTTCACTGTGCGACGAGCTCCCGCAGTTGTGCGACGTCGGCGGCGGTCCCGCAGGTGGCCGTCTTCACCGACGGCGCGATCTTCTTCACGAGGCCGACGAGCACGCTTCCCGGCCCCATCTCGACGTATAACGCGTCAGGATATCGCTCAGCCATCGCTCGGACCTCGTCGGTCCAGCGCACCGGCTTCGAGAGCTGCTCCAGCAACAACTGCTTGGCCGTGTCGGCGTGAATGACCGGCTCCGCATTCACGTTCGCGTAGACGGCGAAGTGAGGATCCTCAAAACTGGCGCGATCCAGCGCGTCCGCCAGTCCCTCTGCCGCCGACTCCATCAGCGGCGAATGGAACGCGCCGCTCACGTTGAGGCGCACCGCGCGTTTGGCGCCAGCCTCCTTGCAGAGCGCCATCGCGCGCTCCACGCCGGCCTCCTCGCCGCTCACCACGAGCTGGCCCGGGCAATTGTAATTCGCCGGCACCACGAGCCCCGCGTCGCGCGTCGCGTCGGCGCAGATGTCTTCGATCGGTCGGCTCGTCTCGCCGAGAATGGCCGCCATCGCGCCCGGTCGCTTCACCCCGCTCTCGTACATGAGCTCACCGCGCCGGCGCACGACGCGGAGCGCGTCCTCGAGGCCGATCGACTCGGCGGCGTCATAGGCGGTGAACTCGCCGAGCGAGTGGCCGGCCGCGGCCAGCACGCTCGCACCGATCGCGTCGCGCGTCGCGGCCCAGACCGCGGCACCGTGCGCGAGCAGTGCCGGCTGCGCGTTGTGCGTGAGCGTGAGCTCGTCGGCCGGACCCTCGAAGCACAGCCGCGAGAGCGCAACGCCGAGCGCCTCGTCGGCGCGCGCGAAGACGTCGCGCGCCGCGGGAAACGCCTCCGCGAGATCGCGCCCCATCCCCGGCTTCTGCGAGCCCTGGCCCGGAAATAGTAACACTACGTCCATAATTCGTCGATCAGAGTCGAACGACCATCGAGCCCCAGGTGAAGCCGGCGCCGAAGCCGACGAGCAGCACGAGCGATCCTTCGCCGGCGCGCCCCTGCTCGATCGCTTCGTCGAGCGCGATCGGGATCGATGCCGCCGACGTGTTGCCGTATTTGTCGACGTCGACGAACACCTTGTCCATCGGGATGTTCGCATACTTCGCCGTCGACTCGATGATCCGGATGTTCGCCTGGTGCGGGATCATGAGATCGATGTCCGTACCGGTGAGCTTCGCCGCGTCGAGCGCGCGAGCCGATGCCTCGGACATCGAGCGCACGGCGTTCTTGAAGACCTCGCGTCCGTTCATCTTGATGTACTGCGAGCGCGTGTCGAGCACGTTCTGCGAGAACGGCTCGCGCGCGCCGCCGCCGGGGCGGCAGAGCAGGTCGCCCAGCGAGCCGTCGCTGCGAATGAACGTGGAGAGAATGCCGCGGTGCTGCTTCGAGCGCTTGAGCACCGCCGCGCCCGCGCCGTCGCCGAACAGCACGCACGTCGAACGGTCGGTCCAGTCGGTGATCGCGCTCAGCTTCTCCACGCCGACGACGAGCGCCGTCTCGGCGTTGCCGGTGCACATCAATGCCTCGGCGACCGTGACGCCGTAGATGAATCCCGCGCACGCCGCGCCGATGTCGAACGCCGCGGCGCGGCCGGCGCCAAGCGCCGCTTGCAGATCAACGGCGGCCGAGGGCAGCAGGCGGTCGGGCGAGGCGGTGCCGAGCACGATGACATCGAGCTCTCCGGCGGTGATGCCCGCCTTCTCCATCGCGCGCCGCGACGCGGCGGCGGCGAGATCCGTCGCGCTCTCCGTCTTCGCGATGTAGCGCTGCTTGATCCCGGTGCGGTCGGTGATCCACTCGTCGGTCGTTTCGATTCCGATCTTGGCGAAATCGAAATTGGTCATGACCGTGGCGGGCAGTCCGCGTCCGGTTCCAGCGATGTACGCGAGCGGTCGCTTCATTCGGCTCCGACTCCTTCCTGCAGGCGGCGGCCGATGTGCTCGTCCATCCGCGTATCGATCGCCTGCACGGCGACCTTGATGGCGTTCTTGATGGCACGCGGGCTCGACTTGCCGTGCGAGATGATACTGACGCCGTTGACGCCGAGCAGCGGCGCACCGCCGTGCTCGGAGTAGTCGAGCTGTTTGAGCGCGCTCTTCATGGTTTCCTGATCGACGCCGGCCTGCGCGAGCAGGCGCATGATGAACGGCGCGATCGCCTCGTAGAACTTGAGCACCACGTTGCCGACGAAGCCGTCGCAGACCACGACGTCGAAGGCGCCGCGGTCGCAGGCGCCATTCGGCAGGTCGCGGCCTTCCACGTTGCCGACGAAATTGAGACCAGCGCTCTGGAGGAGCTGGTGCGCCTCTTTGACGACGGCGTTTCCCTTCTCCGCCTCTTCGCCGATGCTCAGCAGTCCGACCGCCGGATTGCTTCGGCCGAGGATGTCTTCGGCGTAGACGACACCGAGCTTCGCGAACTGTACGAGCTCGTCGGGTCCGCAATCGACGTTGGCGCCCGAGTCGAGCACGCAGACGGATTTTTGCGCGGCGGGAAAGTTGGTGACGATCGCAGGCCGCTTGAGGCCTGCGTGGAGGCGGAGGACGAGCATCGACGCGGCCATCTGCGCGCCAGTGCTGCCGGCGGAGACGAACGCGTCGGAGTTCCCGTCGGCCTGCAGCTTGAGGCCGACGAGCATGGAGCTGTTGGGTTTTCCGCGGACCGCCGCGCTGGGCTTGTCCGTCATCTCGATGACGTCCGGCGCTTCGACGAAGCTCAATCGGCTTCGCTGGGCGCGGACCGATGCGAACTGCGGATCGGCGAGCAACGCGTGGAGTTGTTCGCTGATGACGGCGGTGCGTCCGACGAGCTGAATCGAGTGTGCGGGATCGAGCTCGGCGAGAGCGAGCAGCGCGCCGGCAACGGTCGCCTGGGGAGCGAAGTCGCCCCCCATGGCGTCCAACGCGATGCGCGCCAAGGCTACGCTTCCTTGGCTGCGACCCGCTGTTTACCGCCGTAGTACCCGCACTCGCCGCACACGCGATGCGGGCGCTTCGGCGCGCCGCACTTCGGACAGGACTGGATCGCGACGGCGGGCGCCGTCTTATGGGTGTTGCGGGCGCGCTTCTTCCGCTTCGAGGTGCGTCGCTTTGGGACGGCCATGGGTCTAGGTGCTCTGTGTGGGGTGCGAGATCAGTGTTGCGAGCCGAGCTTGTTCAGTGCGTCCCAGCGAGGGTCTGCGTCGCGCTGACTACAATCATGCGGTCCAGCGTTCAAATCCACGCCGCAGCGCGGGCACAGGCCCTTGCAGTCCTCGCGGCACACCGCGTAGTTCGGCGCCGCGAGCAGCCACTCCTCGCGGATCGCCGGCCGAAGGTCCAGCTCATCGGCGCGCGGGTCCAGCTCGTACACATCGGGGTCGTCGGTCTCCTCAGCTCCACTCTCGGCGAAGATGAGGTGCGCTTCGTCCTCGACATGCGCCCGAGCCTCGGTGAGGCAGCGGCTGCACGCGAGCACGACGTCGCCTTTGATTCGGCCGTGCCAGTAGAACCGGCCCGCTCCTGCCGCCGAGAGGCGGCCGGTCACATGGACCGCGCCCACCGGCTTCGGATCGCCCGCCAACCAGACCGGATCGTCGTTCGACAGCTCTTCATCGACGACGACAGCGTGGTTCTCGAGCGACCGGATGTCAAAGAACAACATCCATCAAAAATAGACGATTCTGGTGCGCATTACAAGTTGATGGAGCAGTAGGGTTTAGCCCATAGCCCCTACCTCGCCGCCAAGATCTCCGTCTCGGCGAAGAAGAACCGCGACTCGCGCACCGCGTTCTCGTCGGAGTCGCTCGCGTGAATGGCGTTTCGACCTTTCGATTCGGCGTAAAGCTTCCGCACGGTGCCGGGAGCGGCTTCCGCCGGGTCGGTGGCGCCGATCGCGCCCCGAAGCGCGGCGACCGCGTCGTCCTTCTCGAGGACCATCGGCATACACGGACCGGACGTCATGAACTCGACGAGCTCGGGATAGAACGGCCGTCCCTTGTGCACGGCGTAGAACTCGCCGGCCTGGTCCTTGGACATGTGCATGACGCGCGACGCCAGAATCCTGAACCCGCGCTCCTCGAGCAGCGCGATGATCTTGCCGGTCTTCGCGTTGCCGAACGCGTCGGGCTTGATGATGGTCAACGTGGTATTGCCTGCCATGATCACGATCCTATGAGTTTGCGAACGATGTCGCCGCGGGTGAGAAAGCCGACGAGCCTTCCCTCGCGCACGACGGGCACGCGTTCGACGTCCTTGTTGCTCATCAGCGCGGCGACTTCCGCCGCCGGCTGCCCGGGGGCTACACACAGTACCTGGCGCGTCATCACGTCGCGCACGGTGCGCTGATCGCGCGAGAACGGCGCCGCCTGCCTCGGCGAGGCGTCGGTCAGCGCTTCCGTGGCGAGGAGGTGTCGCATCAATTCGCGTTCGCTCAACATGCCGAGCAACTGCTGATCGTCGTCCACCACGGGGAGCGCGGCGAGCCCGGTGCGAATCAGCTCCCGCGCCGCGGCGCGCAGCGGCACGTCGCCCGTCGTCGTGCGCGGGCGCTCGGTCATGAGGTCGCGGACGAGCAGCTGCTGCGGAAGCTCCTGATCGGAAAGGACCGGCAGCTCGATCAGCGCTTCGGACGAATGCGCGGCGACGAACGCCTCGACGACATCGTCCTTCGACAGAAGTCTGCCGAACGCGCGCACGACCTGGAGATGACGCACCGCCTGGCGCGGCGGACCGACGACGACGACCACGACGCGCGCGCGCTGCTCGCTTCCGTCCTCGAGAACGCGGCGTACGCCGCTGGCGCACACGCCGATCGCCGCCTGGAGCATGGCCGCGGTATCGGTGCGATAGTGCAGCAGGAATGCGCGGTCGGTGATCGCGACCATGTCCTCGCCACGCTCTTCAGCGACGCGCCCCTGCAGCCGATCGACGTCGTCGATCGCCCCCGAGGCGACGAGCGTCTCGAGCAGCGCGCTTCGCGCTTCGTCGAGCGACTCGCAGCCCAGCGTGAGCACCACGCGCGACGGCGCGAGCAAATGCGCGAGCTTCACGCGGCCGCCGCGGCGCGCGGAGCGGAATGGCGGCGCAGGATGTCGATGGCCAGGAGCACGGTGAGCGATACCAGCATCAGATTTCGAGCGACGAGCACCGCGACCGGGACCGGCTGCATCGTGATCAGCGCCCTGTAGTGACGCGGAAAAATGTAGTAGGTCGCGATCGCGATCGCTCCGAACAGCACCCACCGGCGCATGCGTCCCGGTCCCGTCGCCAGAGCCAGCAGCGGCAGCACCCAGACCAGGTATTGGGGCGACAGCACCTTGCTCGTGATCATCGCGGCGAGCACGACGAGCGCGCAGCACGCCGCAAGCAGCGCGTGGTCTTGCGTCAGCGCGTCGGTCTGGCGCCCGCGACGAAAGGCGACGGCGCACACCGCGTACGCGGCGACGAGGGCGACGACCAGCACGAACGTCGACATGCGCAACGCGGCCGCGGCGGCCGCGCCGGTGACGTTCCAGGATCCGAACCCATTCGCCGTGGCCGCCGAGGCGAGATGCAGCGCGCGCGCCGCGAGCACCACACTCGAGTACGTCGACTCGAGTTGGAGACCACGCTCGGCATGATAGCGGACGAATCCGAGCAGACTCTTCGGCGCGAGGATGATCCAGGGCAGCGTCAACGCCAGGCAGGTCCCGATGCCGATCGCCGCTCCCCGCGCAATCTCGCGACCCGACACTCGCCCGCCCTTCCGGAGCAGGATCACGGGCGCGAGCAGGATCGGATAGAGTTTCGTCATCACGCCCAGCGCGAGCCAGAACCAGCCGCGCCGCTCGCGACCGGCCTCGAACGCGCTGAGCGCCAGCAGCGTGAGCGCCGCCGGGAACATGTCGAACTCGCGCACGGTGAGCGGACCGACCAGCCCGAACAGCACCGTGTACGCGCCGAGGACGAGGAACGGTGACACGCCTCGCCGCTGCGCCATGCCGTACAGCGTGGCGAGCACCACGACGTCCGCGATGTAGACCTCAGCGATCCACGCCGGATAGAACACGCCGATGTTTCCGAAGCTGGCGAATGTCGGCAGCGCGAAGAAAACAAACGCGAGCGGCGGATATTCAGCCGGAAATGCGGCGTACGGCAGATGGCCGAGCAGCACGTTGCGGCCATAGCGCCAATAGATCGCAAAGTCGCCGTACGTGCTCGTGTAGATCAGCTCGAAGACGACCGCGACGAGCAGCAGGTGCGCGAGGGCGAACCATGCGATGGTCCACGCACGGCCGCCCTCTCGCGGATCCTTCATCGGCTACAAGCGCGCCTTCAGCAGCTCGACGAAGTCCATCGGCCGCTTCGCGACGCCCATGCCCGCATCTTGAAATGCCTGGATCTTCTCCGCGGCCGTGCCCGATGAGCCTGAGATGATGGCGCCGGCGTGGCCCATGCGGCGGCCCGGCGGCGCGGTCTGGCCGGCGATGAAGCCGACGACCGGCTTCTTCATGTTCTGCTTGATGAACGCGGCGGCGGCCTGCTCGTCCGTGCCGCCGATCTCGCCCATCATCGCGACGGCCTTGGTCTGCGGATCCGCCTCGAAGGCGGCGAGGCAGTCGATGAAGTTTGTCCCGTTGATCGGGTCGCCACCGATGCCGACGCAGGTCGACTGCCCCAGCCCGGCGCGAGTAAGCTGGTATACTACTTCATAGGTTAGAGTTCCAGAACGACTCACCACGCCGACGCTCCCCGGCGTGCAGATGCGTCCCGGAATGATGCCGACCTTGCACTGCCCCGGCGTGATGAGCCCTGGGCAATTGGGCCCGATGAGCCGCGCGCCCCGCTCCTTCACGAACGGGTAGACCCGCGTCATGTCGAGCACCGGCACGCCTTCGGTGATGGCGACGACCAGCTTCACGCCGGCGTCGACCGCTTCGAGGATCGCGTCGGCGGCGTACATCGGCGGCACGTAGATCACGGACGTGTTCGCGTTGGTCGCCGCGACCGCATCCGCGACCGTGTTGAAGATCGGCACCGTGTTCTCGAAGCGCTGCCCGCCTTTCCCGGGCGTGACGCCGGCCACGACCTTCGTGCCGTACTCGATCATCTGCTTGGCGTGGAACGAGCCGTCGCGGCCCGTGATCCCCTGCACGATGAGCGTCGTGTTGTCGTCGATGAAGATGCTCACGCCGCCTCCTTCGCCAGCGCGACGGCCTTCTTCACCGCCTCGTCCATGTCGGACGACGCCGAGAATCCGTTCTCCTGCAGAATCTTCATCGCGATCTCTTCGTTGGTGCCCGTGAGCCGAATCACGATCGGCACCTTGAGCGGGTTCTGTTTGGTCGCGGTCACGATGCCGTTCGCCACGTCGTCGGTGCGCGTGATGCCGCCGAAGATGTTGAACAGGATCGCTTTCACATTCGGATCGGCGGTGATGATCTTGAGCGCGTTCACGACTTTCTCGGGGTTCGACGATCCGCCGATGTCGAGGAAGTTCGCGGGCTCGCCGCCGTAGTACTTCACGAGATCCATCGTCGCCATGGCGAGGCCGGCGCCGTTCACCACGCAACCCACGTCGCCGTCGAGCTTGATGAACGTGAGGTTCGCGTTCCGCGCCTGCACCTCGCTCGGCGCTTCGGCGCTCTCGTCGCGCAGCGCCGCGATGTCCGGGTGCCGATCGAGCTCGTTGTCGTCGATCACCATCTTCGCGTCGAGCGCCACCACGTCGCCGGCGGGCGTGGCCACGAGCGGATTGATCTCGGCGAGCGAGCAGCCGGCCTTCATGAACCCGGCGTAGAGCTGCTGCATGATCTTCGCCGCCTGACGGACTTTCTTGATGTCGTCGAAGAGAAAGAAGCCGAGACGCGTGGCCTGGAACGGCTGCAGCCCGTACCGGGTGTCGATCGGCAGCTTGAGAATTTTCTCAGGCGTCGTCGCGGCGACTTCCTCGATGTCGATTCCGCCGGCAGGGCTCACCATGAAAACCGGCTTCTTCGAGGCACGATCGAGAATGATGCCGACGTACGCCTCGCTCGCGATGTCCGCGGCCGGCGTGACGAGCACCTTCTGCACGGTGAGGCCCTTGATCTGCATGCCGAGGATCTTGCTCGCGAACTCTCTCGCCTCCGACGGTGATTTGGCGAGCTTCACGCCGCCCGCTTTGCCGCGGCCTCCGGCGTGCACCTGCGCCTTGACCACGACCGTGCCGCCGTACTGCTTCGCGATGTTCTCCGCCTCCTGCGGTGTCGTGGCGACATCGCCCGGAGGAATCGGCACTCCTTCCCTTCGAAGAATCTCTTTCGCTTGATACTCGTGAATGTTCACGCGCTCTCCGCGGTTGCGGTTATCGTCGTTCCAGCTTCGCCGTGCACGGCCGCTTGGCCGTTCGCGAGCGAAGTGATGATCGCCCGACCTCCCGTGCGGCGCACGAAATCGATCGCCGCACGGACTTTCGGCGCCATGCTGCCTTCACCGAATGCTTGCTCTCGATCCATTCGGTCCGCCTCGTCGGCCGTGAGCCGCCGCAGCACGCGCTTGTTCGGCGTGCCCCAGTCGGCGTAGACCGCGTCGACGTCCGTGAGGATCAGCAACAGCTCGGCATCGAGATCACGCGCCAGCACCGCGGCGGCAAGGTCCTTGTCCACCACGGCATCGATGCCTTCCCATCCCAGCGTTGGATGCTCGTACACGGGCGCGCCGCCACCGCCACAGGCGATGACGAGCATGCCAGCCTCCACCAGCGTCTTGATCACCGGCAGCTCGCGGACCCCGAGCGGCGCCGGACTGCCGACGACACGTCGCAACTTACCATGTCCGTCGGCGCGCACCATGTGTCCTTCGGTTTCGAGCTCGTGCGCCCGCTCGGGTGCAAGCGCGCGACCGATGAACTTCGTCGGCCGCCGCAGCGCGGGATCGGCGGGATCGACCTGCACCTGCGTGATCACCGTCGCCACGCTCCGCGGACTGCCGGCGCGACGGAGCGCGTTCTCCAGCGACTGCTGAATCATATAGCCGATCCACCCCGCTGTCGCGGCGACCAGCACGCCGAGCGGCAGCGGCGCCGCCTGATTGCGAGCGACCTCGTTTCGGACCAGCTCATCGCCGACTTGCGGGCCGTTGCCGTGCACGACGCACACGCTCCATCCCGCGAGCGCCAATTCGACGATCGAGCCAAGGCTCTCGCGCGTATGCCGGAATTGATCGTAGATGGTCGACGCTTCGCCCGACGGCGCGAGGGCGTTTCCGCCGAGCGCGACGACGGCCGTCCGCTCGTGCCGGTGCGTGAGCTCTGCGCCGCTCACGGCCGGGCTCTCCGCTCGATGGCTTTGCCGAGGGCGTCGAACGCGTGGCCGAACGCGGCCCAGTCGCCGCGGCGCAGCGCATCGCGCATCGCCTGATACAGCGCGGGCAGCGACGGCGCCGGTCCGATCGCCGGCATTCCGGTGATGGCGCGCAGAATCGCCGCGTTGGGGACGATGGGCCGGACGCTGTCGCCCGCCAGCGCGGCGACGCGGCTCAACGAAGGCGCGCCTTCGGGGCGCCAGTGGTATGTCGGCATGATGAACGCGAGTCCGTTCCGCAGCGGAATCGTTCGCACGCGCCCGTGCGCCAGTGGGCCCTCGCGCGTGGCGCCCCCGGTGCTGTCGATCGAGCGCAGGCGGTCGATCACCGCGCTCCAGCGGCCGCCCGGCGACGGCAGTGGTGCCCACGCGGTCACCGGATTCGCGCCGCCGGTGCCGATGAGAATTCCGCGAAGTCGATCGCTGTCGTCGATCAGCGGCAGCGCGAGCGCGGTCGTCCCGCGCGCGGGGAGCGCGAGCGGAATGTCGTCGCCGGCCAGCGCGCTGTCCGCGCCGTCGAGCACCGGGACGCGCCGCGGGGCGCGGCTATCGGTGCGCATGCCGAACTCGCCAAACGCGGCAGCCTGGGCGTAGAGTCCGTCGATCGGCGGCGCGAGCTGTTCGCGCAGCCCCGCCGGGAGGGCGGTCCACGACGTGAACACGGACGGCAGGCGCTGCACCCAGCTCTGGGCGATTGGATCCAGGACGGAGTCGGGGACGACGGAGATATCGCCCGACGACGCTTGCACGATCGCGACGCCCGCGTGGTGCACGTAGCTCCGGTCTTCGCCCATCATGAGCACGTGCCGGCTGAGCGGATACTCGTCGGACGTGGCGTAGAGCTGCACGGCCCAGTAGAGGGAGTCGCCGAGCAGCAGCGGCTGCACGCGGCGCCCCTGGGTGAAGAACGGCACGAACTTGGCGACGCGGTCGCGCACGTCGCGATGCGTCAGGATCGTCGGATGGGGTTGAGGAAGATCTGATGAGAGAATCGAGAAGTTCTGCCAGGTCCACGCGTTGGCGAGCCGCGATGCGAACGATTCGAGCGGCACGCCGACGATGCGGCGCAGCGAGTCGGCGATCACCGCGACGGTCGTGGCGTTCGGGTACATGAGCGGCGCATCGAGCGCCTCGTCGTCGGTCGAGCCGGTGATCGCGTCGGCCAGCCGGAGCGGCGCGCCGCGATCGTCCGCGCCCGCGGCGAGCACGCCGGACATCGTCCACGGCGCGCGCTCCGGGGCGCCAGCGGGCGGCGGATCGACGAGCTCCGCGGCGAGCGCCGACGGCAGCGCGCGCCAGGCGATGCGCGAGATGCGATCCTCGGGCGGCCGCTCGGCGTCGAGCGCGTACGCGAGCGCCGGGGGGTCCCAGATCGACACGTACGGCAACGCCGCATTGAACGAGGGATACGACATCGTGGTGTCGGCCGGCACGATCGCGTCCACGGCGTAGGCGCGGCGCGAGTACGTCGCGCGCGTCCCCGTGTACGGCTGCTCGCGCTCGAGGCGCTCGGCGTCCGTTCCCGTGTGATCGACGACGAGCGGCGCCACCTCGCGAATCACGACCGCGAGCACGACCAGGCAGAGCACCGAGACGCCTGCCAGGCGGAACTGCCCGACGAACCCGGCCCAGATCACGATGAGCGCCGTGCCCAACGCGACGAGCGCGAGCAGCAGGTCGCCGGGAATGCCAACGCGGTGGTCGGCGTACGTGAACGCGCCGCCCGTGCCGCTGCCGCTCGCGAGCCGGGAGTACATCTCCAACCGAAAGCTCCACGCGAGCAGCAGTACGAATATTCCAATGAGTACCGTGAAATGACGCCGAACGTAGGTGGAGACGTACAGCGATCCCCGCTGCCACTTGAGGCTTGGCGTGAGCGCGTACAGCAGCACCACCGTGATCGAGACGACGGCCGTGCAACCGAACGCCCAGCTCCACAGCTCGCCCTCGAACGGCAGCCAGTACACGAAGAATCCGAGATCGGCGCCGAAGTACGGATCGAGCTCGCCGAACACGCGGCCGTTGCGCGCGAGCTCGAACGTGCTCCAATCGCCCTGCGGAAGCGCGAGGAGCACGGCGAGGACGAGCGCGAGCAGCACCGCCGCACCGAGCAGATATCGTCCGGGCACCTCCTCGCCGATGTCCAGATTTCCGACCCGGCGCGGAAACACGAGCGAGACCACGGACTGCCGCACGGCGTAGAGATTCAGAAATGCGAAAATCGCCGCGGCGGCGGCAAAGCTCACGCGAAGCGTCGTGAGCGCCTCGATGCGCATCCGCCACAACGCGGTCGCACCGAGCGATTCGTACCACAGGTAATCGGCGTAGGAGCCGGCGACGACCCGGCCGAGGACGAGCAGGACCGCGGCGGCCGCGAGAACGATCATGAGCCACCGCCGCGTGCTCATGTCACACGCTCACACCTTGCGCGCGGAGCCACCCTTCCATCTCGCCGCGAATCTCGCGAAGCCGGTCGGGCGTGGCCGCCTCGTAGCGGGCAACGATCACGGGCTGCGTGTTCGACGCGCGAATGAGACCCCAGCCGTCGCCGAACAGCACGCGTACGCCGTCCACGTCGATCACGTCGTGCGTCGAGCGGAAGTGCCGCACCGCCTTGTCCACGAGATCGAACTTGATCTCCTCGGGCACCTCGATGCGCAGCTCGGGCGTGGAGACGAAGTCGGGGACATCGGCCAGCATCTGCGACACCGTGCGCCCGGAGTCCGCGAGGATGCGAAGCAGCCGCGCCGCGCCGTAGAGCGCGTCGTCGTGGCCGTAGAATCCCTCGCTGAAGAACATGTGCCCGGACATCTCGCCGGCCACCGGCGCGTGCATCTCCTTCATCTTGTCCTTGATCAGCGAATGGCCGGTCTTCCACATCACCGGCTTGCCGCCCGCCTGCTCGACGGCCGCCGGCAACGCTTGCGAGCACTTCACGTCGAAGATGATCGGCTGCCCCCGGCCAGTGCGCGCGAGCACGTCGCGCGCGTAGAGAATGAGCACACGGTCGCCCCAGATGATCTCGCCCGCGCCGTCCACCACGCCGATGCGATCCGCATCGCCGTCGAACGCGATGCCGATCTCCGCACCGTCCGCGCGCACGGCGGCGATGAGGTCCTCGAGATTCTCCGGAACGGTCGGATCGGGGTGGTGATTCGGAAAGGTGCCGTCGCTCTCGCAAAAAAGTCCGCGTCCCTTCACGCCAAGCCGGGAAAAGAGCGCCGGCGCGACGAGCGCGCCAGCGCCGTTGCCGCAGTCGTACACGGCATGGATCTCACGCGCGAGCGGACCGATGCGCGCGACGATGTCGTCGATGTACCAGTCGATGATCTCTTCGCTGCGCACCGTGCCGCGCGGTTGATCCGCGAGCGGCTGCTGCGTCAGCCGATAGAGCGCCTGGATCTCCTCCCCGTGCAGCGACCCCGTTCCGACGGAGAGCTTGAATCCATTGTACTCCGGCGGGTTGTGCGAGCCGGTGATCTGGATGCCGCCGACCACCGCCAGGTGGTGCAGCGCCCAATAATTGAGTGGTGTCGGCACGACGCCGATGTCGATCACGTCCAAGCCGCCCGCGGTGATGCCGTCGACCAGGGCGTCGCGGAGCGCCGCGCCGCTCGGCCGGTTGTCGCGGCTGACGACGATGGCGCCCCGCGTGCCGCGCGCCGAGACGTACGCCGCGTAGGCGCGGCCGAGCGCGCGCGCGGCTTCGGTGGTGAGATCCTTGCCCACGATGCCGCGCACGTCGTACTGCCGGAAGATGCCTGCCGCAATGCTCATCAGAGACCTCTGAAACACGACGGGGCCGCGTCGCGGCCCCGTGCGGTTACCGGTTTGGCTCGGCCGCTCGCGCGTCGGCGACGCGAGGCGCCGTGTCGGGCGGCGCCGTCGAGATGCGCCGCGGCAGGGTCGTCAGCGTCGGATCGACGTCGATGCGGGGCCGGCCGGCGCGCGCGAGATTCGCGACGCCGTTCGGCACCACGCCAAGCACGAGGATCAGCACGACGGTGATTGCGAGAACCATGCGCGTCAGGCCGCCGGCGCGTTCGGGGGCCGGCATCCCGTCGGGGCGCGCCCGCATGAACATGACCATCACGACGTACAAGTAATAACCCGCCGACACGACCGTGGTGAGCACGAGCACGATCGCCAGCGTCGTCTGCGGCACCGGGGCCTGCAGTGCCGCCTCGAGCACGTACCACTTGGCGAAGAATCCGGCGCCGCCGAAGATCGGGAAGCCGAGCAGCGCGAGCATGAGCACGGCCATCGCGAAGGCGAGCCACGGACGCACGCTCCAGAGACCGGTGAGGTCCTCGATCATCACCGCTTCCTGTCCATCGCGTGTCAACGCCACGACCACGGCGAACGCGCCGAACGTCGCGAGCGTGTAGACGAGCAGGTAGAACAACATCGCCGACGAACCCTGGAATGACGCCGCGGCGATCGCGACCATGAGATACCCGGCGTGCGCGATGCTCGAGTACGCGAGGAGCCGCTTGATGTTGCGCTGCTGCAGTCCGATCGCGTTGCCGACGATCATCGTGATGATCGCGAGCCCGGCGAGCGCGCCGTGCCACGCGCTGTACGAGTACGGAAACGCCTCGAGCCACACGCGAATGAACGCGGCGAACGCCGCGGCCTTCACGCTCGCCGCCATGTACGCCGTCACCGCCGATGGAGCGCCGTCGTAGACGTCCGGGGCCCACATGTGAAACGGCACGAGCGCGACCTTGAATCCAAATCCGATCAGCATCAACGCCACGCCGGCGACGAGCAGCGGGCTGCCGGCGAGCGCGAACATCGCGACGCGTCCGCCTATGAGCTGAAGGTTCGTCGTCCCCGTGGCGCCGTACACGAGCGCGATGCCGTAGAGCAGGAACGCCGTCGAGAACGCGCCGAGCAGGAAGTACTTGAGCGCTCCCTCGGCGGAACGTTCGCTCCGGCGGTTGAGGCCCGCGAGCGCGTACACGGCAACGGACATGAGCTCGATGCCGAGGAACACGATGATCAGATCGCGCGCGCCGGCGAGCAGCATCATTCCCGACGAGGCAAGCAGGATGAGCACGTGCGATTCCGCCGCGCGGATCCCGTTGCGCATGTTGTCGTCCATGCTCAGCGCGATCGCGAACACGGTCCCGAGCAGCACGATGATGTCCACGAGCCAGCGGAAATTGTCGACCGCGATCGGGCCCGGGCCGGCGTCGTAGCGGTTGGCCCACGCCAGGACGAGCACCATCGTGATGCCGGCGAGAATGATGCTGGCGACGCCGACGCTGCGCTGGTGCGCGTCGCTCTCCGGCCGCAGCGCGGACCAGACGAGCAGGATCATCGCGCCGCCCATGAGCACCAGATCGGGAACGAGCGCCAGCGTCAACTGCGCCGGCACCGTGACGTCGAGCGTGGTGATCATGGCTGTACCTCGGGCGCCGATTGCGCGTCCGCGGTCACCATGGCGTCACGCCGCGCGTCGACTTGCGAGACGAACTTGGTCGCGGCGCCTTCCATTCGCCTGAGCACCGGCGCCGGATAGACGCCGAGCCATACGATGCACGCGACGAGCGGGATGAGCACCGCGAGCTCGCGCTTGTTCAGATCCGGCACGTGCTCGTTCTCCGGCTTGTCGAGCGAGTTGAAGAGGATGCGCTGAATCGCCCAGAGCAGATACGCGGCGGAAATGATCACGACCGTGGTCGCGACGAGCGCGAACACCGGCTCCGTGCGGAACGAGCCGATCAGCACGAGGAACTCGCCGACGAACCCGTTGGTCCCCGGCACGCCGATGCTGCTGAACGTCACGATGGTGAGCATCGCCGCGAACATCGGAACGACCCGCGCGATGCCGCCGTAGTCGTCGATCAGACGCGTGTGCCGCCGCTCGTAGATCATTCCGATCAGGAAGAACAGCGCGCCCGTCGAGATGCCGTGGTTGATCATGACCATCAGGGCGCCCTGCACGCTCTGCACTGTGAGGGCGAAGATGCCGAGCATCACGAAGCCCAGGTGGCTCACCGACGAATAGGCGACGAGCTTCTTGAAATCCGGCTGGACGAGCGAAACGAGCGCGCCGTACACGATGCCGATCACCGCGAGCAGGAGGATGATCGAGCGGATCGTGGGACTCATCGCCGCGGCCGGGAAGAGCGGCACCGCGAGCCGGATGAACCCGAACGTGCCGAGCTTCAACATGATGCTCGCCAGCACCACCGAGCCGGCGGTCGGCGCCTCGACGTGCGCGTCGGGCAGCCACGTATGGAACGGGAACATCGGCACCTTCACCGCGAACGCGAGGAAGAAGGCGCCGAACAGCCACTTCGCCGTCGTCGAGCCGACGAGCGCGTGCTGGAGGATCCAGTCGTAGTTGAAGTTCGGCAGCCCGGTCGCCGGATCCCGCGCCGCGAGCCCGAGATACACGATCGCGGCGAGCATCAGCATCGAGCCCACCATCGTGTAGAGGAAGAACTTGAGGCTCGCGTAGATGCGCCGCTCGCCGCCCCAGATGCCGATGATGAAATACATCGGCACGAGCATCACTTCCCACATCACGTAGAAGAGGAAGAGATCGAGCGCCAGAAAGACGCCGAGCATGCCGGCCGTGAGCACGAGCAGAAGCGCGTAGTAGCTGTGGGTGCGCGCGCGAATGCTCGTCCAGCTCCCGCCGACGGCGAGGAGCATGATGAGCGTCGTGAGGAGCACCATCATGACCGCGATTCCGTCGATGCCGAGGGTGAAGCGGATGCCCCACATCGGAATCCAGGACCAGTCGACGACGCTCTGCCAGCCGGTGTTGCCGGGGTCGAAGCTCCACCAGAGGCCGAGCGAGACGACGAACTCGATCGCGAACGTGGCGAGCGCCCACCCGCGCGGGGCGGCGGCAACGCCGGTGGCGACCTCGTCGCCGCCGGGCGCGCAGCGCGGGCGCGTGACCGCGCCGTGCACCCAGATCACCAGGGCGCCGGCGAGCGGGATCACGAGCAGCGCCGGCAACACCCAGTGCTGATACCCGATGGACGTCAGGAAAGCGGACATGTATGAGACGTGAGCTCGTTGATCGGCCGGGCCAATGGTTGACTCAGTCAACCGATTGGTTGCGCCCGGCCACTATTAGCGAATCGTGACAGCCCCCAGCACGCACAGCACCCCGATCACCAGCACCCAGGCATAGGTCCCGAGCTGCCCGGACTGGAGCTGCGACCCGATCCAGCCGACGAACCGGGCGAAGAGCGCCGAGCCATTCACCGCCAGCCCGTCGATCAGACCCGCGTCCACGCCGCGCCAGAGCAGCCCGCGCGACGTGCCGACCACCGGCGTGACCACCGCGGCGTCGTAGATCTCGTCGACGTAGTACTTGTCGAGCAGCACCTTCTCGAAGCCTTCTTCCGGCACGGCTTCGCGCTTCGGCACGAGCGACTTGGGATCGAGCCGCGTCGCCGCGTACGCGATACCGCCGATCGCGATCAGCACCGCGAGGCCGACCAGCCCGTACTCGAGTCCTGGCGACGTCTCGGCGGCCCCGGCGATGACGCGCTGCGTCGACGCACCGACGACCGGATCGAGCCAGCGCTCGAGGGCGCCGACCGGTCCGAGAAACCGCGCGAACTCCGGAATGTTGATCCAGCCGCCGGCCAAGGTGAGAATCCCGAGCACCAGCAGCGGCCCCGTCATGATCCACGGCGCATCGTGCAGGTGCTCGCGTTCCTTGTCGCCCGTGCGATTGGGCCCGTGGAACGTGTAGATCATCATCCGCGTCATGTACGTCGCCGTCATGAACGCCGCGACGATGCCGAGCAGGTACGCGAAGTACAGCCACGCCGACCCGGAGATGCCGAACAGGTGAGCGTCGGCGATCGTGGAATGCTGCGCGCGGGCGAACACTCCGCCCAGGATCTCGTCCTTGGAGAAGAAGCCAGCGAACGGCGGCACGCCAGAGATCGCGAGCGTCGCGATCCACATCAGCGCCCACGTCCACGGCATGTAGGCGCGCAGTCCGCCCATGTTGCGCATGTCCTGCGCATCTTCGTGGCTGCCGGTGTGGTGATACGCCTCGTGCATCGCGAAGATCACCGAGCCGGAGCCCAGGAACAGCAGCGCCTTGAAGAAGGCGTGCGTCACGAGGTGAAACACGCCGGCCACGTACGCGCCCGATCCCACGCCGACGAACATGTAGCCGAGCTGCGAGACGGTCGAATAGGCGAGCACCTTCTTGATGTCCCACTGCTTGAGCCCGATCGACGCGGCGAAGATCGCCGTCAGCGCTCCGATCATCACGACGACGATCTGCGCCACCGGCGCGATCGAGAACAGGAAGCCCGTCCGCGCGATCAGATAGACGCCGGCGGTCACCATCGTCGCGGCGTGGATCAACGCGGATACGGGCGTCGGGCCGGCCATGGCGTCCGGCAGCCAGACGTAGAGCGGGATCTGCGCGCTCTTGCCCGCGCAGCCGAGGAAGAGGAAGAGGCAGATCGCCGTGACGAGCGCCCCGCCGAACTGGAGCGACGTGGACGCGGCGCGCACGGCGTCGAAATCGAGCGTTCCCAGATTCGCAAAGAGGAGGAACATCGCGATCAGGAAGCCGAAATCGCCAATGCGGTTGACGATGAACGCCTTCTTGCCCGCGTCCGCATTGGCCTTGTCGCTGAACCAGAAGCCGATGAGCAGATACGAACAGGTCCCAACGCCCTCCCAGCCGATGAACATCACCGGGAAGTTGGCGCCGAGCACCAGGAGCAGCATGAAGAAGACGAACAGATTGAGGTACGCGAAGTAGCGCGGGTACCCCGGATCGTCCTGCATGTAGCCGACGCTGAAGAAGTGGATCAGCGTGCCGACGCCCGTGATGACGAGCATCATCATCATCGAGAGCTGATCGAGCTGGAACGCCGCATCCAGCTTCAGATCGCCGACCGGCATCCAGGAGAAGTAGCGCTGGATGAACGGCGTCGCGATCTCCCCCGCCCCGTGCATCGCGAAGAAAATCGCCGCCGTGAGGATGAACGAGAGCAGCAGCACGCCCGGTCCGACGATGCTCGTGAGCATCGCGAACGGATGGCGCTTCACCTGATGGTGATCGTCGCCATGGGCGCCGTGCTCCTCGTCGTGGGTGCCGTGCCTGTCGCCATGCCCGTCGCCGTGAGCGAGCGTCGGATCGGCGGGTCCGGCGTGATAGGCGCTGACGATCGAGAAGGCGCCGTTGATCAGGAAGCCGAGGAACGGCAGCAGCGGCACCGCCCAGAGCCACGAGGCGGCGGTGCCCTGCAGCGGGTGCGTTCCCGCGGCGGCGGCCTGCAAGAGAGGAAGCATCAGCCCTTGAGCAGGTTGATGTTCTGAAGATTGACCGTCTGACGATGACGGAAGAGCGCGATGATGATCGCGAGGCCGACCGCGGCTTCCGCCGCAGCGACGGTCATCACGAAGAACACGAATACCTGTCCGGCGACACCATACACCTGCGCGAACGCGATGAACGTCAGGTTCACCGCGTTGAGCATCAGCTCGACGCACATGAAGACGATGATCGCGTTGCGCCGGATCAACACGCCGAACACCCCGATCACGAACAGCACCGCCGAGAAGAAGAGCGCTTCAGGCAACATCGCGAGCCTCCTTCTGCTTGCCGAGCAGCACCGCGCCGACGATCGCGGCCAGGAGCAGAATGCTCGTGACCTCGAAGGCGAGCAGGTACTCGTTGAAGAGTGGCGCGGCGATCGGCGCGACGGCGCCGTGCTGCGCGACCTGCTCGGCCGCGTAGCCCTGCGGGAGCGTGAGGTTGACCGGAGTCTTGGCGCGCGTGAGGGCGAAGACCTGGGCGAGGATGCCGAGCCCGATGGCGCCGGCGACGATCTTCCAGCCGACGCCGCGCACGTCGATGCCCTCGCCCTGGCCGAGGTTGAGGAGCATGATCACGAAGAGGAACACGACCATGATCGCGCCGGCGTAGACGAGCACCTGCACCGCGCCGATGAACTGCGCGTCGAGCAGGATGTACATCGCCGCGAGGCAGAACATCGTCGACACCAGCCACAGGGCCGCGGCGACGGGGCTCTTGCGCGTCACGAACAGCAGCGCGGAGATGACGCCGATCAACCCGAACAGGTAGAAATGGAAGATGTAGAAGAGCGAGAGCGTCCCGTGCGGCATGCCGAGTGTTTGCATTACTCGCCCTTCGGATCGGCGGGGTCCCACATCTCGCACACCGGGTGCGTCTGCGACATCAGGCGCTCGAGGTCGTAGACGAAGCCTTCGCGGCTGTATTCAGAGTTCTCGTAATGCCGCCCGACGTGGATCGCCTCTTCCGGGCACACCTCCTGGCAGTAGCCGCAGAAGATGCAGCGGAACTCGTCGATCTCGAACAACAGCGGATAGCGGTTCCCGTTCTCGTCCTCGCCGGGGACCAGCTTGATGCAGTTCGACGGGCAGACGGTGGGACAGAGGCCGCAGGCCACGCACTTGGCCTTGCCGTCCTCGGTCGTCAGCATGCGATGCGTGCCGCGCCAGCGCGGCGAGACGCCGAGCTTCTGCTCCGGATACTGGATCGTGACCTTGTCGCGATCCAGCAGATGCTTGAGCGTGAGCGCCATGCCGCTGATCGTCGCGCGCACGTAGCTCGTCTGCGGGATGGGGCGGTCGAGAACCTTGACGTTGATCGCCATCAGTCGGCGCCTCCTTCACTGTGAGCCGGGGCGAGCCGGGCGCGGCGCGCGTCCAGTTGCCGCAGCTTCTCGAGATTCCGCTTGTCGAGCCGCGAGTATGCCGGGCTCACCAAGCGGCCTTTGTCGAGGAACGTGAACAGCAGCACCGCGATGATGATGTTCGCGGCCAGCATGATCACCGCGTACTGCCACGACGCGGGATGAATGCCCGCCGCGTCGAGGCCGAGGGTCATCGCCGCGATGAAGACGACGTACGCGAGCGCCGTCGGGAGCATGATCTTCCAGCCGAGCGCCATGAGTTGGTCGTAGCGGAAGCGCGGGAGCGTCCAGCGCACCCAAATGAAGACGAACACGAAGAAGAGGATCTTCGCCCAGAAGAACGCGAACGTCACGAGGGTCTTGAGGAACGTGTGCGGCGCGACGTTGTCCCATACGGTGAACGGAATGTCCCAGCCCCCCAGGAACAGCGTCGACATGAGCGCGCACGACGTCATCACGTTCGCGTACTCGGCGATGAAGAACATCGAAAACTTCATCGCGCTGTACTCGGCGTGATATCCGGCGATCAGCTCGGACTCCGCTTCGGGGAGGTCGAAGGGGACGCGGTTCGTCTCGGCGAACGCCGAGACGAAGAAGATGAACCAGGCGATCGTGCACGTGAGCACGTTCCAGTGGAGCCCGCGGCCGGCCTGCTGCGACACGATCCGGCTCAGCGACACGTTCCCGGCGAGGATGAGCACGGGGATGATCGCCATGCCCATCGAGATCTCGTACGAGATCATCTGCGCGCTCGAGCGCAGGCCGCCAAGGAGCGCGTACTTGTTGTTCGACGACCAGCCGGCGAGCACGATGCCGTACACGCCGAGCGACGCGATCGCGAGGATGTAGAGGAAGCCGACGGGCAGCGGCGCCAACGCCATGTCGATCGTTCCCCACCTCGATTCCCACGGCGCGCCGTACGGAATCACGGCCCAGACGAGCAGCGCCGTGGTGAACGACATCGCCGGCGCGAGCACGAAGAGCGGCAGGTACGCCTGACCGGGGTACGTCTCCTCCTTCATGATGTTCTTGACGCCGTCGGCGACGGATTGGAGCAATCCGTGCGGCCCGACGCGATTGGGGCCGCGTCGATCCTGAATGAACGCACAGATGCGGCGCTCGGCCCAGATCACGAGCATCACGCCGACCATATAGATGGTGAACGTGATGAGCATCTTGACAATCGTGGCGAGGAACCAGACGCCGCCGCTTGGCGGCGGCGGGAGGATCTCGAGGCCGCTGCTCGTGCGTGTGGCGCCCGCGGCGGCCGCTTGCAGCAGTGCGAATGACATCATGCGCTCGCTCCCGCGGGCGCCTTTTCGCCGGCGACGACCGTGCCCCGGAGTCCGAGCGTGTCGTAGGACATTCCGGCGAACTCGGACTTGGCCGCGGCAAGTGCGGCGAACACTTCGCTCGCGAGCGAGTAGTTGCTCGTCACGCCGATCGCGGTGAGCAGGTCGCTCAGCACGTACCAGCTCGGCCGCGCGAAGCCCGGCGCCGCTTTCGCCTGCATGAAGCGCTGCACGCGTCCGCGAAGGTTGGTGAAGGTGCCTTCCTCCTCGACCATGTTGGCGATCGGGAGCACGACCGCGGCCGCGTGCCGTGCCCAGGCCGGGAGCGTCGTGCCGATCACGATGATCGCCGAAGCCTTGGCGACGTCGGGCGCGTCGACGCCCGCGAGCTCCTCGTCGGCGACGACGAGCACGTCGCCGGCGCCAAGCTTGGAGAGCGGCGCCGCGTCTCGCGTGAAGCCGACGAGCTCCGCGCCGCGCGCGTTGGCGGCGCGGTCGGCCCGCAATGAGAGATCTTTAACGCCTGGTAGCGGCGCCTCGTCGCCCTGCTCCACCCGGATCGCGCCGGCGCCCGCCGTCTTCTGTGCGAGCTGCGAGAGCAGGAAGAGCGACTCGTTCGAGAGCGATGGCGAGGCGAGCACGAACGCGCGCTTCCCGCTGATGACGCGCGCCGCCTCGGCGATCGCGAGCTCCCAATCGGTGCCGGCGAGCGTCGCGCCGCGGCGCACCATCGGGACGTCCACGCGGTCCTGACGGTTCATCCACCGGTAGTTCAAGCGGCCGTGGTCGCACATGAAATAGGAATTCACCTTCTCGTTCGGCCGCGGGCGCAGGCGCATGACCGTGTTGTCGCGCGTCTCGACGATCATGTTGCAGCCTTGCGAGCAGCTCGGGCAGATCGAGCCGGTGCGATCGAGCTCCCAAGCGCGGGCCTTGTTCAGCGAATCCTTGGAGAGCAGCGCGCCGACCGGACACAGATCGATGACGTTGCCCGCCCAGGGATGCGTCAGATCCTTGCCCTCGAACTTGCCGATCACCGCGCGGTCGCCCCGCTCGCTGACGTTGAGCACCGGCTCGTGCGCGATGTCATCCATGAAACGCACGCAGCGCGTGCAGAGAATGCATCGGTTGGTGACGTACATGACGTCGCCGCCGAAGTCTTCCGCGGGATTGAAGCGCTTGGGATCGCGGAGGCGGCCCTCGGCCCGGCCTTCCTGGTACGTGTAGTCCTGCAGCTCGCACTCGCCCGCTTGATCGCAGATCGGGCAGTCGAGCGGGTGATTGATCAGCAGCATCTCGAGCACGCCTTTCCGTGCGTCGAGCGCCTTGTCGGAATGGATGTGCACCACCTGCCCTTCGGCGACGGCCGTCGCGCACGACGGGGCGAGCTTGGGGCTCTTCTCGACTTCCACGAGGCACATGCGGCAGACGCCGGCCACCGGAAGTCCAGGGTGGTAGCAGTAGTGCGGAACGAGCACGCCCGCGTACTTGGCCGCCTCGAGGATCGACGTGCCGGCCGGTACGCTGACCTGGCGCCCCTCGATCGTCAGGTTGACCATTGGTGCTTCAGCCATCACGCCACCGCCGGCACGAGGTGAACCTTCTTCTTCTTGATCAGCGCCTCGAAATCGGCGCGGAACTTCTTGATGCCCGACGACACCGGCGTGGCGCACGAGTCCGAGAGCACGCAGATCGTCTTTCCGGTCATGTTCTCGCCGATGTCGAGCAGCGTGTCCAGGTCCTCCGGCGTCCCTTCGCCGGCGACGATCCGCTCCAGGATCCGGGTGGTCCACGCGGTGCCTTCGCGGCACTGCGTGCACTGCGCGCAGCTTTCGTGGGCGAAGAAGCGGGCGGCGCGCGCGATCTGCTTCACGAGGTTCTGTGCGTCATCGATCACGATCACGCCGCCCGATCCGAGCATGGTGCCCTGCGCCACGAAGCCTTCGTAATCCATGAACGACGCATCGGCTTCCTCGACGGTCTGAATCGGGACCGAGATGCCGCCCGGGATGATCGCCTTGAACTTGCGGCCGGGCAGCGGCCCGCCACAGAGGTCATATAAGAAATCTTTAAACGGAAAGCCCATCGCCACTTCGTAGTTGCCGGGCTTCTGGATGTTGCCGCACACCGAGAAGAGCTTGGTGCCGGTGCTCTTCGGGTTGTCGGGCCGCAT
This sequence comes from Gemmatimonadaceae bacterium, assembly GCA_025934775.1. GTDB lineage: Bacteria > Gemmatimonadota > Gemmatimonadetes > Gemmatimonadales > Gemmatimonadaceae > JAQBQB01. The sequence continues at coordinate 94,763 of JAICWO010000007.1, forward strand.
CCACTGCTTGTACCAGTCCGCGCCGTTGGTGAGGATGTGCGGCACGGCGGCGAGCGTCTCGACGTTGTTGATCGTCGTCGGCGACTTGAACACGCCGGAGACGGCCGGGAACGGCGGCTTGATGCGCGGGTTTCCGCGGCGGCCCTCGATCGAGTTCATCAGCGCCGTCTCTTCGCCGCAGATGTACGCGCCCGCGCCGCGATGGACGTAGATGTTGATCGTCTTGCCGGAACCCATCGCGTTCTTGCCGAGGATCCCGGCCGCGTAGCACTCCTCGAGCGCTTTCTCGACGCGAAGGGTCGGTTCGGTGAACTCGCCGCGAATGTAGATGTAGCACGTCTCGGCGCCGATCGCGTACGAGCCGATCGCGCAGCCCTCGACGAGGGCGTGCGGCGTCCACCGCATGATCTCGCGATCCTTGAACGTGCCCGGCTCCGACTCGTCGGCGTTGCAGCAGAGGTAGTGCGGCTTGCCGTCATCCAGCTTCATGAACGACCACTTCACGCCGGTTGGAAATCCGGCGCCGCCGCGGCCGCGCAGCCCGGAGGCCTTCACGACGTTGACGATGTCGCCCGGCGGCGTGCCGAGCGCCTGCTTCAGCGCGGCGTAGCCGCCGCGCTTCTTCCAGCCGTCGAGCGTGCGCGCTTCGGGATCGCCGAAGTACTTCGAGAGCAGGACGGTCTCGCGCTCGTGAGGTGTGTGCGGATAGCCCATGTCGCTGCGCTGTTACTCGAGTTCCGAGAGGATCTCCGGGACGCGCTCCGGAGTGACCGACTCGACGAAATCTTCATTGATCATGATCGGCGTCGCGAAACCGCAGGCGCCGAGACATTCCACTTCGATGACCGTGTACTTGCCGTCCGCCGATGTCTGCCCGAGCTCCTGGCAGCCGGTGTGCTTGAGGAAAGACTCAACGACGTTGTCGGCGCCGCAGACGTTGCACGGCGACGTCGTGCACACCTGAATGAAGTGGCGGCCGACCGGATGCTGATGATACATCGTGTAAAACGTGACGACGCCCTTCACGTACGCCGGCGTGAGCTCGAGCACTTGGGCCACTTCCGCCATGCCGTCGTCGCTGACCCAGCCGCGCTCGTGCTGCACCATCCACAGTGCGGGGAGCAGTGCGGCCATCTTGGTCGGATACCGGGACAGCACGTCGTCGAGCTCCTTGCGGCGCGCGCTCCCCGGCGTGAACACCGGCGTGTACGGCCCGTGCTCGTGGTCGCCGTGCGAGGCGTCGGCCGGCGCGCGAAGGTCGCCGGCTTCGCGATGCATCCGGAAGTAGGCGGGATCGTCGCTGGCGCTCATCGATCAATCTCTCCCATCACGATGTCGATCGAGGCGTTGATGGCGATGACGTCGCTCAGCATGTGGCCTTCGACCATGCGCGGAATCGCCGACAGGTTCACGAACGACGGCGGACGAATGCGCCAACGCACCGGCTTCGACGAGCCGTCTGACACCATATAGTATCCCTTCTCGCCTTTCGGGCTCTCCACTGCGACGTAGCACTCGCCGAGCGGCGGCCGCGGACCTTCCATCACCTGCTTGAAATGATGGATCATGGATTCCATGTCGCTCGTCGCCTTGCTCTTGGGCGGAAGAATGACACGGTGATTGTCGATGTTGACCGGGCCGTCGGGCAGCCGCTTCATCGCCTGCTCGATGATGCGCGTCGACTGCCGCAGCTCGTCGACCCGCACGAGGTAGCGATCGTACACGTCGCCGTGCGTACCGACCGGCACCTCGAAATCGTACGTCTCGTAGTCGAGATAGGGAAAATCCTTCCGGACGTCGAATGCCACGCCGGACGCACGGGCCATCGGGCCCGAGAGCCCGTAGTTCACCGCCTCGTCCGGCGACATCACGCCGAGTCCGACGGTGCGTCCCACCCAGATGCCGTTGCGCGTGATCACGCGCTCGATCTCGTCGACGACTTTGGGGAAGCCCTTGGTGAACGCGGTGAGCCCCTCGATCCAGTTGTCCGGGATGTCGGCCGCCATGCCGCCGACCCGCGTGATCGTCGTCGTGAGACGCGCGCCGACCCACGCCTCCAGCAGCTCGTACACTTTCTCGCGCTGCTGGAACGCCCAGAGGAACGGCGTGTAGGCGCCGATGTCGATGCAGGTGGTGCCGAGCCAGACGAGGTGTGAGATGATGCGCGAGAGCTCCATCGCGATCACCCGCAGCACCTTGCACCGCTCCGTGATCTCGATGCCGAACAGCCGCTCGGCGCCGAGCGCGAAGGCGACGTTGTTGCCCGGCGAGTTTAGATAATCCTCACGATCGGTGTACGGGATGATCTGGTTGTACTGCCGGTACTCGCCCGTCTTCTCGAAGCCGCAGTGGAGATAGCCGATGTGCGGGATGCAGCGCACCACCGTCTCGCCGTCGAGCTCGAGAACCAGCCGGAGCACGCCGTGCGTCGCCGGATGCTGGGGCCCGATGTTGATGAGCATATGCTCACCATCGAGACCGGGCTCGATCGCCGGGGGCGCCTCGACCGTCACCACGTTGCCGCCGGCGTCCACCGCGAGTGGAACGCGCTGCGGCCGGCCCTGCGCGTCGAGCCCAGTGGTCGACAGCTCGACTTCGACCGTCCGTTTCGTCGTCGCCATCGGCTACTCTCCCGTCCGCTCGCCGGCGTTCAACCGGTGCTTCATGTCGTCCGGCAAGTCCTCGTACGCCTCGGCGATCGACAGCTCGTCACGCGAGTAGCGCGCTTCCGGGTTGGCCGCGAGCGCTTGCCGCAACTGCTCCGAGCGGCTGAACCGGCCGCGGAGCGGAAAGTCCTTGCGCAGCGGAAAGCCTTCCTTGTAGCCCTCCCACATGAGGAGTCGACGCAGGTCCGGGTGTCCGACAAACTGAATGCCGAACATGTCGTAGCACTCGCGCTCGAGCCAATCCGCGCCGCGATAGATGTCCCACACGCTCGGTACCTCGAGCGCCGCGCCGCGCGGCATCTCGACTTTGATCCGCAGAAATCGGCGATACGGCAGCGAGCGGAGATGCCACACGACTTCGATCGGCTGCTCGAGATCGCGATACTCGACCGCGGTGACGTCCGACAGGTAGTCGTACCGCTGCGACGGATCGTCGTGCAGCCACTGCACCATCTCGTGCACCCGCGCGGGATCGACGTAGACCGTGGTCTCGCCCCACATCACGACGACACGCCGGAGCGCCGCGCCGAATTTCTCGCGCAGGGCGTCGGCCGACGGATTCGCGTCGCCGCCGCGATGCGGAACGTTCTTGGGTGAGACCGGCGCTGGCGCGCTCGCGCCGAGAGCACTGCCAGCGACGGCGGGTGTGAAGCCGCCGCTCACAGGCCGGACCGCGTCTGGTGGACCGAGTTGCCGAACGGCTCGGAGATCTCGTCGATCACCGACGGCGGCACATACAGTTGGCTGCTTGGATCCGGCTCCATCTCGTTGCGAAGCGAGGCGTCGCTCGAGCGCTCGTTCTGAATTTTCTTCTGGAGCAGCATGATCCCGTACAGCAAACCTTCGGGCCGCGGCGGGCAGCCCGGCACGTACACGTCCACGGGGATGATGTTGTCGATGCCTTGCACCACGGCGTAGTTGTCGAAGATGCCGTTGCCCGACGAGGCGCACGCGCCCATCGAGATGCACCACTTGGGCTGCGGCATCTGCTGCCAGATGCGCCGCAGCACCGGCGCGAGCTTGAACGGCACGCGGCCGGCGCAGATCAACACGTCGGCCTGTCGCGGCGAGAAGGCCTGGCGCTCCATTCCGAACCGCGCCAGATCGTACTTGCTCGCCGCCGTGGCCATGAATTCGATCGCGCAGCACGCCGTGCCGAACGGCATTGGCCAGAGCGAATTCTTGCGACCCCAGTTCACGAGCGCGTCGAGCGTCGTCGTCATCCAGGGGACGTCGCTCTGCATCTCCACGGTGTTCGCCGGCTCGCTCCGACTCAATCCCATTGCAACGCTCCCTTCTTCCACACGTAGATGAAGCCGACCAGCAGGATGATCATGAACACGATCATCTCGGACAGCCCGAACAGCGACATCTGGCCCGAGGGGCAGATGTCGTTTGCGAGGGGCACGGTGCACGAGAGCTGCCGGTAGTACGCGCCCCACGGAATCATGAAGACGGTTTCGATATCGAAAATGATGAACAGCACCGCCACCATGTAGAACTTCACGGAGAAGCGCTCATGCGCATCGCCGAGCGGCGGCATACCCGACTCGTAGGGTACCTGCTTGATCGGTGTCGGGCGTGGCCGGAGGGTGAGGTGCGACAGCCCCAGCATCACGACCGCATTCACGAGGATGAAGCCGAGGAGAAGCAGGACTGGAAAGTACGTGTGAAGCATATTCTCCTACTTCGTGAAAACTTTCACTAAGTCCAGCGGCGGAAAGTTATCGGAGCCAGGAACGAGGGTCAACCGAGTTGAGCCACGCAATCGCACGAAGTGCGACGCATTGCACGCGGCGTTTCGTCGCTCGCCAATTGTCGATAAGTTCCGCCGCGTTGGTTGATTGGCACGCGCGCGCGCTCCCCTTCACACCCTCCGCCCCGACGCCTCCATGACCATCATGTCCGACCGCTGGATCACCCGCATGGCTCGCGAGCACGCGATGATCGAACCATTCGAGGACCGGCAGGTGCGCAAAGGCGTCATCTCGTACGGCGTGAGCTCCTACGGCTACGACATGCGCGTCGCGCGCGAGTTCAGGATCTTCACCAACGTTCTCAACTCGATCGTCGATCCCAAGGCGTTCGACCCGCGGTCGTTCGTGGAATACGAGGGCGACGTGTGCATCGTGCCGCCGAACTCGTTCGCGCTCGCGCGATCGGTGGAATACTTCCGCATTCCCCGCAACGTGCTGACGGTGACCGTCGGGAAGTCGACGTATGCGCGATGCGGGATCATCACCAACGTCACGCCGTTCGAGCCGGAGTGGGAAGGCTTCGTGACACTCGAGATCTCGAACACCACGCCGCTCCCGGCGAAGATCTACGCCAACGAAGGGATCGCGCAGGTGCTCTTCTTCCGCGGTGAAGAGGAGCCGGAAGTCTCCTATCGCGACAAGAGCGGCAAATACCAGGGCCAGGTGGGCGTCACCCTGCCCAAGCTCTGACGGCGGGCGCGCCGCCTCAGCGAAAAAAGCCGGCGGCGTAGGCGATCGCGAGCAGCACGACCACCACGAGCACGATCCAGAAGATGGCGTTCCGTCCCGGGTTGGCGGGCACGTTCGCGGCGGGCTCGCCGCGTGGATGCCGCGCCTCGGGCGAGGTTCCTTCCCCCGTCACGAACGTCGTCTTCTCGACGGCGTCTGCTCCGCCCAGCTGGGCTTCCGGATCGCGATAGCGGCCGGCCGGGAATTGGCCGCCATTGTCACCCGGACGATGTTCGCTCGATTCTGGTTCTCTCATTCCGCCTCACTCGCTGAGGCACTTGCCGCTGCACAGCCCGCGCCATCACGCGAATGCCGCGGGCGACGCGAGACTCAGCCGCCGCCGAGAACCTTCTCCTCGTGCTCGTGGCGCGTGGCGACGAGGAAGTCCCGATTCATCCGCGCGATCGTGTCGATGCTGATCTGCTTGGGGCACGCCTCCTGGCATTCGCCGTACAACGTGCAGTGCCCGAAGCCTTCGGCGTCCATCTGCGCGACCATGCGGGTGGCGCGCCGCTCGCGCTCGGGTTGGCCTTGCGGGAGCAGGCCCAGGTGCGAGATCTTGGCCGCGGTGAAGAGCGACGCCGAGCCGTTCGGGCATGCCGCGACGCACGCGCCGCAGCCGATGCAGGCGGCCGCGTCCATGGCTTCGTCGGCGTCGCGCTTGGCGACGGGAATGTTGTTGGCGTCCTGCGGACTGCCGGTGGGCGCCGTGATGAACCCGCCCGAGGCGATGATACGGTCGAACGCGCTGCGGTTGACGACGAGGTCCTTGATCACCGGGAACGCGCGCGAGCGCCAGGGCTCGATGTAGATCGTGTCGCCGTCGCCGAAGCTGCGCATGTGGAGCTGGCAGGTCGCGGTGCCGCGCATCGGTCCGTGCGCGACGCCGTTGATCATCATGCCGCAGGAGCCGCAGATGCCCTCGCGGCAGTCGTGATCGAACGCGATCGGCGGCTTGCCGCTCTCGACGAGGCTCTCGTTCACCACGTCGAGCATCTCGAGGAACGACATGTCGGGGCTGATGTCGCGGGCCTCGTAGCGCTCCATGCCGCCCCGGGCATCGGGGCCGGGCTGGCGCCAGACGTGTAATGTAAGATTCATAATATGAGAGTGGAGATTAGAGAGTGGAGAGTCGAGAGTGCATCGACTCTCCACTCTCGACGCTCCGCTCTCCTCATTTGTACGATCGCTGCGACAACGGCACGTTCTCGAACACCAGCGGCTCCTTGTTCAGCACCGGCGGCTGCGCGTCGCCGGCGTACTCCCAGGCGGCCACGTAGGCGAACTGCTCGTCGTGGCGGAGCGCCTCGCCGTCCGGCGTCTGGTGCTCCACGCGGAAGTGCCCGCCGCACGACTCCTCGCGGTGCAGCGCGTCGATGCACATGAGCTCCGCGAGCTCCAGAAAATCGGCCACGCGTCCGGCGTGCTCGAGCGACTGATTGAGCTCCGCGCCCGTGCCGAGCACACGCACATCGTGCCAGAACTCGTCGCGCAGCTTGGGAATCACCGCGAGGGCCTGCTTCAATCCTTCGGCGCTCCGCGCCATCCCGCAGTACTCCCACATCAGGCGCCCGAGCTCGCGGTGGAACGATGCCACCGTGCGGCTGCCCTGCACCGACAGCAGCTTCTCGGTGCGCTGCCGCACCGCCGCCTCGGTGGCTTTCACCTCGGGGCTGTCGACCGACACCGGCTCGAGCTTGTTCGAGCCGAGGTAGTCGCCGATCGTGAGCGGCACGATGAAATAGCCGTCGGACAACCCCTGCATCAGGGCGCTCGCGCCGAGGCGGTTGGCGCCGTGATCGGAGAAGTTCGCTTCGCCGGCCACGTGCAGGCCGGGGATCGTGCTCATGAGATTGTAATCGACCCAGAGGCCGCCCATGGTGTAGTGCGGCGCCGGGTAGATGCGCATCGGCACCTCGTACGGATTCTCATCCGTGATGCGCTGATACATCTCGAACAGATTTCCGTAGCGCTCGGCGATCTTCTCCTTGCCGAGGCGCCTGATCGCGTCGGCGAAATCGAGGTACACGCCGCGGCCGCCGGGGCCCACGCCGCGACCTTCGTCGCAGACTTCCTTCGCGGCGCGCGACGCGATGTCGCGCGGCGAGAGGTTGCCGAAGCTGGGATATTTGCGCTCGAGGTAGTAATCGCGGTCGGCGTCCGGAATGTCCTGCGGGCGCTTGCCGCAATCCTCCTTGCGCTTCGGCACCCAGACGCGGCCGTCATTGCGCAGCGACTCCGACATGAGCGTGAGCTTGCTCTGATGGTCGCCGCTCACGGGAATGCACGTCGGATGGATCTGCGTGTAGCACGGATTGGCAAAGGCGGCGCCGCGCTTGTACGCGCGCCAGATCGCGGTCGCGTTCGACCCTTTCGCGTTCGTCGAAAGATAGAAGACGTTGGAGTAGCCGCCGCTCGCGAGCACCACGGCGTCCGCGAGGTGCGACGAGATCTCGCCGGAGACCATGTCACGTACCACGATCCCGCGCGCGCGGCCGCTGATCACGATGAGATCGAGCATCTCGGTGCGCGGGTACATCGTCACGCCGCCCTTGGAGACTTCCTTCTCGAGGGCTTGATAGCAGCCGAGGAGCAGTTGCTGGCCCGTCTGGCCGCGCGCGTAGAACGTGCGCGACACCTGCGCGCCGCCGAACGACCGGTTGGCGAGGAGTCCGCCGTACTCGCGCGCGAACGGCACGCCCTGCGCGACGCACTGGTCGATGATGTTCACGCTGACCTGCGACAGGCGGTAGACGTTCCCCTCGCGCGAGCGGAAGTCACCGCCCTTCACCGTGTCGTAGAACAGCCGGTAGACCGAGTCGCCGTCGTTCTGGTAATTCTTGGCGGCATTGATCCCGCCCTGCGCGGCGATGCTGTGCGCGCGGCGCGGCGAATCCTGGAAGCAGAAGCACTTGACGTTGTATCCAAGTTCGCTCATGGTCGCGGCCGCCGCTCCGCCGGCCAGACCGGACCCCACCACGACGACGGTGAATTTTCGCTTGTTCGCGGGACTGACCAGCTTCATCTCGAAGCGGTGCTTGTCCCACTTGCGTTCGATCGGCCCCGAGGGGACTTTCGATTTCAGCTCCATGGGCGTTATCGAATGATGCCGGCGATCACGCCGAGCGGAACGAGCGTGAAGCCGAGCCAGACGACGATCGCCACGACGAGCGCGATGCGCCGATGCAGCGGGTTCGGCGAGGCCTTGGCGTAGCCCAGCGTGCGGATCGAGCTCCAGGCGCCGTGGTACAAGTGCAGCCCGAGCGCGATCATCGCGGCAATGTAGAAGACGGCGACCCACCAGATCTGGAAGCTCGCGACGATGTTGCCGTACACGTCGCGGTCCCCCGCGACGTCCGTCATGCCGCGCATGCCGGCCGGGTCCACGGTCTGGGTCGTGAAGTGCAGGATGTGGAAGATGATGAACGCGAGCAGCAGGACGCCGCCCCATTTCATCGTGCGCGCCGCGAGGGTGGAGACCTGCGGCTCGCGGTGCTCGTAGCCGATCGGGCGCGCGGCGCGCGAGCGCATCGTGAGCTGGTACGCCATGAGCACGTGGAGGATTACCGCGACGATCAGGATGATCCGGAGCACCCACAGCAGCTCGTTGAGCGGGCCGTGCAGCATGGCGCCGTACGCGTTCAGCTTGCGCGGGCCGGCGAACGCCTGGAGGTTGCCGGCCATGTGCAGGATCACGAAGGCGATGCCAATCAGCCCCGTGACCCCCATGATGATCTTCTTGCCGATCGTGGACCGGTAGAACGCGAGGGGATGCATGACAGGAGATTAGAGAATGGAAATTAGAGATTGGAGATCAGCGACATCCGCGGCCAATCTCCAGCGTCCAACCTCCAACCTCGCGCTACAATTTCACCGATTTCATCGGCTCGCGCACCGCTTCGGCGCTCTTCTCCAGCGCCGCGCGCTCGTCCGACGTCAGCTGCACCTCGATCACCTGCTCGAGTCCCTTCCGTCCCAGCTTGCACGGCACGCCGAGGAAGAGCCCCTTCATCCCGTATTCACCATCGAGCCACGCGGCGCACGGCAGGATCCGACGCTGATCGTTCACGATCGCCTCGGCCATCTGCACGGCGCCCGCGGACGGCGCGTAGTACGCCGACCCGGTCTTCAGGTGCTTGACGATCTCGGCGCCGCCGCTCCGCGTGCGATCGACGATCGCGTCGAGCTTGGCCTTGTCGATGAGCTGCGTGATCGGAATGCCGCTCACGCTCGTGTACGAGATCAGCGGCACCATCGTGTCGCCGTGTCCGCCGAGCACCATCGCCTGAATGTCGCGCACGGAGACGTCGAGCGCCTCGGCGAGGAACGCGCGGTAGCGCGCGGTGTCGAGCACGCCCGCCATGCCGAGCACGCGCTCGCGCGGGAAGCCGGACACCTGCTTCGCGACGTAGCACATCACGTCGAGCGGATTCGAGACGATGATCAGGATCGCGTTCGGCGAGGACTTCTTGATGTTCTCGGCGACCTGCTTGACGATGTTGGCGTTGGTGTTGAGCAGATCGTCACGCGACATGCCGGGCTTGCGCGCGATGCCGGCGGTGATGATGACGATGTCCGAGTCGGACGTTTCGTCGTAGCCGTTGGTGCCGACGATGCGCGAATCGAAGCCCTCGATCGGCGCCGACTGCCACTGGTCGAGTCCCTTGCCCTGCGGAATGCCCTCGACGACGTCGACCATCACGACGGTGCGGGCCAGCTCCTTTTCCGCGACACGCTGCGCAGTCGTCGCGCCCACGTTCCCGGCGCCGACGACGGTGATTTTATTGACCATGGTTGGTTTCGCTGGAAGGTGAATACGAAGCGAAACCTAATGGAACCGGCCGGAGATCAAAGCCGAATCGGCGCGCGCGCGCTCAGCCGCCGACTTGAGAGAGCGCGCGCAATCCGCCGACTTTCATCTGCAGAAGCTCGTGCTCTTTCGGCTTCTCGGCGAGCGCGCGGCGGAAGTGCGGCTCGAGACGCTCGCCGGCGCGCAGCGGCTCGCGCAGATCGACCTCGTGATCGCCGAAGAGACACGTGCGAAGTCGCCCGTCGGCCGTGAGCCGCACGCGGTTGCACGACGCGCAGTACGTGTGCGTCATCGGCGTGATCACGCCGATCGTGCCGCGCGCGTCGGGCCACTGGTAGTACGCGGCCGGTCCATTGCCGCGCGGCGGTCCGTCGGACGGTTGCAGCGGCGCGATGGCCGCGAGTCGAGCAAGAAGCTCATCGCTCGGCAGCACGTGCGACCACGTGAGCGCGCGCATGTCGCCGACGGGCATCAGCTCGATGAATCGCACGTGCCATGGATGCTCGAGCGTGAGCCGCGCCATGTCTTCGATCTCGTCGTCGTTGATGCCGCGCATCACGACCATGTTGAGCTTGATCGGTCCGAGTCCCGCGTGTTCGGCGGCGAGCGCGGACGTCACCGGATCGAATGCGAGATTCCGCCGCGCGATCTCCGCGATTCGCTCCGCGCGCAGACTGTCGACGCTCATGTTCACGCGATCGAGTCCGGCTTCGCGCAGCAGCGGCGCGAGCTGCGGCAGGCGAACGCCGTTCGTCGAGAGAGCGATGTCCGTGATCTCACCGACCGCGCGCAGCATGCGCACCAGCTCGTGAATTTGCGGACGGATCGTCGGCTCGCCGCCGGTGATGCGCAGTCGGCGCAGGCCGAGCGGCGCGAGTTGCCGCACCACCTCGGCGATTTCCTCGTACGAGAGAATGTCCGATTTGGGCAGCCACTGCAGCCCGCTTTCCGGCATGCAGTAGAGGCACCTGAAGTTGCAGCGGTCGGTGACGGAGATGCGCAGGTACTCGATGCTGCGGCCGAATTGGTCGCGCAGCGCAGCGCCCGGTGTGTTCGACTCGGCCATTGTCATCCAGTCTCCACCGCGTCCGTCACGGGGCGTGCGCTCGTCGATGCGCCAACCCACTGCCTCGTACCGTCAACGTAGTGCTCGCGCTTCCAGATCGGAACACGGCGCTTGATCTGCTCGATCACGTAGCGGCTCGCGTCGTACGCCGCGCCGCGGTGCGGATGCGCCACGGCAATGACGATGCTCGCGTCGCCCAGATCGAGCGCGCCCAGCCGGTGCTCGACCACGATGTCGGTTGTTGCGAACTCTGCGCTCGCCTCGTGGACGATGTCGGCGAGCTCGCGCTCCGCCATCGACTCGTATGCTGTGTATTCAATGCCGGTTACGCCGCGGCCATCGTTCACGTCGCGCACGGTGCCGATGAACAGGAGCGTGGCACCGTTGGCGTGACGCGCGACTTCCTTCGTGAGCGCGGCGGCGTCGATCGGGCGGTGGACCAGCGCGGCGCGCATCAGCCGCCCGCCACCGGGGGGATGACCGCGAGCGCGTCGCCATCCGCAAGTACGCGATCCACACGAGCATAGCGCTCGTTCACGGCGACGAGGGGCTGCATCGGCAGTCGTTCGGCGCCTGGCATTGATTGAATCTCCCGCAGCGCATCGCGCACGGTCGCGCCGCTCGCCAGATCGAGCGAGAGCGAACCGCGACCCAGTACGTCGGCGTACGATGCGAACAAGAGGACCGTCACGGTCATGAAGAGAAGCCTAGGGATGATTCGCTCAACCGGGAAGACGAACGGCCCGACGCGCTGAACACGTCGAGCCGCTGACACAACGCACGCCGAAGTGCTTACGCCTCCGACATTTCCTCCACGTCGTCCTCGAGCTGCGAGATGTCGACACCGGCGACCATCGCGCGAAGTTCCTTGGACGGCTTGAACACTGGAACCGGCCGAGCCGAGACCTCGACGGGCGAGCCCGTCCGAGGGTTGCGAGCCATACGCGTCTTGCGGTGGCGGATCTTGAACGTGCCGAAGCCGCGCACCTCGATGTTCTTTTGGCTCTGCAGCGCCTCTTTGATCGACTCGAGGAACGCATCGACGACGCGAGCGCAATCTTTTTTGGAAATCATCGGCCCAGCGGTGCGTGAAATCTGGGCTGTGACTCTCTCGACCAGGTCAGCTTTGGTCATGCGAAAAGCCTCGTGTTCAGGCGCCCGAGGAGGTGGGAACGCTTACCGAACTTAGCGACGTTAACTCTTACGTGTCAAGAGTTTGAGTCACTTTTGGGCTGCGTGCGATTTGACCGTTTCCAGGAAGTCGTCGAACACGGGCCTGGCGTCGTGCGGACCTGGCGCGGCCTCCGGATGGTACTGCACGGCGAAGATCGGCAACGACCGATGACGCAGTCCTTCCACGGTTCCGTCATTCAGATTGACGTGCGTGACGGCGAGCTCAGGCGCGCCGGGGATGTCTGATTCCCCGCCCGCCACCGCGAATCCGTGATTCTGCGAGGTGATGAGCACGCGTCCGGTCGACAACTCCTTCACGGGGTGATTTCCGCCGCGATGGCCGTACGGCATCTTCACGGTGTGGCCGCCGAAAGTCAGGCCGAGGATCTGGTGGCCGAGGCAGATGCCGAAAATCGGAACCCCTTTCGCCGCTATTGCTTTGACGGCCTCTGGAGCGTACCCGACCGCTTCGGGATCACCCGGACCGTTGGAGAGAAACACGCCGTTCGGCTCGAGCGCGAGTACTTCATCGGCGGGAGTCGCGGCGGGCACCACCGTCACTCGGCAATCGTGCTCCGCGAAGAGGCGCAAAATATTGCGCTTGATGCCGAAGTCGTACGCCACGATGTGGTAGCGCGCATTCTCATCGCCCCACGCGTACGGTTGTTCCGTGGAGACGACGCTCGCCAGATCCAGTCCCTGCATCGGCGGACAGGCGTCGAGCGCGAGGAGCGCTTCGCGCGTGGGTTCGGTGCCGGCGGCGATCACGCCGCGCATCACACCGACGGTGCGCAGGTGCCGCGTCAGCCGGCGCGTGTCGACGCCTTCCAGGGCCGGAACGTTGCCGGCCTCGAGCCAGCCGAGGAGGTCGCCATTCGCGCGCCAATTGGAGTGCGTGCGCGAGAGCTCGCGCACGATCACGCCGGCGACCTGCGGGCCGGAGGACTCCGGGTCGTCGACGTTCACACCGTAGTTGCCGATCATCGGTGCGGTCATCACGACGATCTGTCCGCGATACGACGGATCGGTGAAGACTTCCTGGTAGCCGCTCATGTTCGTGGTGAACACGACCTCGGCGACCGCGGGTCCGTTGCCGAACAGCGTCCCGCGAAAAAGGGCTCCATCCTCGAGGAGGAGGAACCCTGGTTGCTCGCGACGAGACGTCACGACTTACGGCTTCTTGGTGGCCGGAGTGGCCGGCGCCGTCTGGTTCTTGGTTGCGGGCGCCGCGCCGTTCGGCGCCGCTTTGCCGGCGGCCGGTGCTGGTGCGAGCTGGACGCCTGGATTCGCTGCCGCGCCTGCCGGCGCGCTCACGGGTGCTGGCTGCTGGAAGGTCTGATCGAGCACCGACTTCGGCGCGCGCGTGCGCGACGACGCGAGTGAGAGCACGAACGCGAGCCCCAGGAAGATGCCACCGCACCACCAGCTCGCTTTGGTGAGCAGGTTTCCCGTCTGGCGTGTGCCAAGGAAGGTGCTCGCGGAGCTGCTCACGCCGCCAAAGGACGCAGCCATGCCTCCGCCTTGGCCGGCCTGCAGCAGCACGGCGAAGCAGAGAATCAGGCTATCGATGATCAGGAGAATGAGGAGGATGGTATACAGCATCGAGGCGGGCTCAGTCTGACGATATGTAAGCCATAAATATCACGACACTTAGCCCACTTCGTCAAGCCTCGCAGATCGACACCCACGTGTCCGGTTCCAGACTGGCGCCGCCAACGAGCAAGCCATCAACGCCCGAGGCCGAAAGAAGAGACGTCGCGTTGCCGGCATTTACGCTGCCGCCGTAGAGAATCGGGATCGCTCGCGCCGCGGCGCCGACCCGTTTCTCGAGTGCGTGGCGCAACTGCGCGTGCACCGCCGACGCGTCGCTCGGCGTGGCGGTCTTGCCGCTCCCGATCGCCCACACCGGCTCGTACGCGATCGCCATCGACGCGATCGCATCGGCGTCGAGCAGCGAGAGTCCCGCATCGAGCTGCCGAAGCACGACGTCGAACGTGGCGCCCGACTCGCGCTCGGCGAGCAGTTCACCGACGCAGAGAATTGGCGTGAGATCATTGCGTGCGGCAGCGGCGCACTTCTTCGCCGCTTCGGCATCGGTCTCTCCAAACACGTGCCGGCGTTCCGAGTGGCCAACGAGGACGAAGCGCGCTCCCGCATCTTTCGCCATCGGCGCGGACGACTCGCCGGTGAACGCGCCCGTGTCGTCGGTCCAGATGTTCTGCACGCCGACGCCGATGTCTTCGCGGCTGCCGAGCGCGTGGACCACGGTCGTGAGCGAGATCGCCGGCGGAAAAAGCAGCACCGTGCGGTCATCGCGCGGCGACCAGCGCGCGGTGAAACCAGCGACGAACGCGCGGGCGGCGGTGGGCCCGTGATTCATCTTCCAGTTCGCCGCGAAGACCGGACGCCGCATCAACGCTTGTCGTCGAGCGCCGCGACGCCGGGGAGCACCTTGCCCTCGAGGAACTCGAGCGATGCGCCGCCGCCGGTCGATACGTGGCTCATCTTGTCCTCGAGCCCGAGATCGGCGACCGCCGCGGCGGAATCACCTCCGCCAACAATCGTCGTCGCGTCCTTGCCCGTCGCGGCGGCGAGCGCCTCGGCAACGGCGCGCGTCCCGGCATCGAACGGCTTCGTCTCGAACACGCCCATCGGCCCATTCCACAGCACGGTCTTGGCGCCGCTGATGATGCGAGCGAACTCCGCGGCCGATTTGGGGCCGACGTCGAACATCGCCTGGTCAGCGGGAATCGCGTCGCGCGGTACCGCCTGGGCTGACTGCGGCGCGTCGAGCGATGGCGCCACAGTCGCGTCGGTGGGGAGCACGAGTTTGTCGCCGCCGCGCGCGAGCAGCTCCTTGGCCATGTCGACGCGATCCGACTCGACGAGCGACTTGCCGGTCTCGAGGCCCATCGCCTTGAAGAACGTACAGGCCATGGCGCCGCCAATGACGAGGTGATCGACCTTAGGCAGGAGCTGCTCGATGACGTCGATTTTCCCGGAGATCTTGGCGCCGCCCAGCACCGCCACGAAGGGGTGGTGAGGGTTCTCTAATGCGCGGCCCAGGTAATCGAGCTCCTTCTGCATGAGGAGCCCGGCGACGGCGGGCTGGAGGTAGCGCGCCACGCCTTCCGTGGACGCATGCGCGCGATGCGCCGAGCCGAAGGCATCGTTCACGTAGAAGTCGCCCAGCTCGGCGAGGCCGCGGGCGAGGCGCTCGTCGTTCGTCTCTTCACCGCCCAGGAAGCGCGTATTCTCGAGGAGGACGACGCGGTTCGCCGGATCGTGGGTCGCCTTGATCGCCTCGTCGGTGTCGGTGCTCTCCACGAACACGACGTGCTCGTTCGGCAGCAGCTCGTCCAGCCGCGCGGCGACCGGCTCGAGCGAGTACTTGGGTTCCGGCTTGCCTTTCGGGCGGCCGAGGTGCGACAGGAGAATGACGCGAACGCCTCGATCGAGCAGCGCGCGAATCGTCGGCAGCGCGGCGCGAATCCGCGTATCGTCGGCGACCCGTCCGTGCTCGAGGGGCACGTTGAAGTCCACACGGACGAGCGCCCGCTTCCCGCGCACCTGCGCGTCGGAGAGGTCGTTGATTGTTTGTTTATTCATAAATGGAGATTAGAGAGTTGAGAGTGGAGAGAGGAGCGTGGATGTCTCCACTCTCGACTCTCCTCCCTTCTCCACTCTCTTCCCTTTTCACATTCTCGCCGCCACGTACCGCAGCAGGTCGACGCAGCGCGACGAGTAGCCCCATTCGTTGTCGTACCAGCCCGAGACCTTGATCAGGAGGCCGTCGACGACGTTCGTGCTCTTCGCGTCGAGGATGCACGAGCACGAGTTGCCGATGTAGTCCGAGGAGACCAGCTCCTCCTCCGTGTACGCCAGAATTCCGCTCATCGGCCCGTCGGCGGCGGCCTTGAACGCCGCGTTCACCTGCTCCGCCGTCACCGGCTTGTCCACGACGACCGCGAGATCGGTGAGCGACACGTCGGGCGTTGGCACGCGGATCGAGATGCCGTCGATCTTGCCCTTGAGCTCCGGCAGCACGAGCGAGGTCGCTTTCGCGGCCCCCGTCGTGGTGGGGATGATGGACAGCGCGGCCGCGCGGGCGCGGCGCAGATCCTTGTGCGGCAAGTCGAGGATCTGCTGGTCGTTCGTGTAGCTGTGGATCGTCACCATCGATCCGCGGACGAACCCGAAGTTGTCTTTGATCACCTTCACCATCGGCACGAGACAGTTCGTGGTGCACGAGGCGTTGGAGATGATCGTGTGCTTGGCGGCGTCGTACTTCGACTCGTTCACGCCCATCACGATCGTGATGTCCTCGTTCTTGGCGGGCGCCGAGATGATCACCTTCTTCGCGCCGGCGTCGAGGTGCGCTTTGGCTTTGGTCGCGTCCGTGAACTTGCCGGTGGACTCGAGGACGAGATCCACCCCCAGGTCCTTCCACTTCAGGTTTGCCGGATCCTTTTCGGCGAACACTGTGATCTCGTCGCCGTCGACCATGATCGCGCCGCTGGCCGCTTCGACGTCGCCGTGGTACGTGCGGTGGACCGAGTCGTACTTGAAAAGGTGCGCGAGCGTCTTCGTGTCGGTCAGGTCGTTCACCGCGACGACCTCGATGTCGGCCACGTCCTGCTGCTTGGCCGCGCGCAGCACCTGCCGTCCGATGCGACCGAAGCCGTTGATCCCCACCCGGATTGCCATCCCGTCTTCTCCTCTGGTTACCACCGGTCGCCCAGTGCCGGCGCCCGGCCGAATGTCACGAAACTAATAATGCGTGCACCGCCAGCGCAGAGCGCGGCAGCGCACGCGTTCAGGGTGGCGGCCGTGGTGACGACGTCGTCGACGACGACCACATGCGCGCCGCGAAGCATGTTTCGCGCCGATTCGCGTGCGCGAAATGCGCCTGAAACGTTGCGGAGTCGGTCCCCTGGTGTCAATCGCGTCTGCGTCTCCGTATGTCGCGTTCGCGCGAGCACATCGGACCACACGGGAATGCGCCAGCGGTCGGCGAGCGCGCGCGCGAGTCGCTCGCTCTGGTTGTAGCCGCGCTCGCGCTGCCGCTTGGCGGACAGCGGCACCGGGACGAGCGCGCGCCGCTCCTCGATCACGTCGAGCGGCCAGCTCAGGCGCGCGAGTCGAGCGGCCATCTCGTCGGCGACGCGATGCCAGCCCTGATACTTGAGCGCGTGGACTGTGCCGAGCCCGATCTCACCGTTCGCCCAGCACACGCTGCGCGCGCACCGGACGTGCGCCGGCAGCAGCTCGCACCATCGGCACGCGTGGCCATAGGTGGGATGCCCGCACCGTTCGCATTGCGGCCACGGGAGTACGGGAAGACGAGCCCAACACCGGCCGCACACCACACCGCGCTCGTCGTGATCGAGCAGCCGCTCGCACACCGCGCACGCGCGCGGGAGCAGCAACTCGAGCATGGGCGCTGTGGCGCGGCGAAGCGCGATTACCGCCGAACGGCCTCCCACATCACCGCCCGGTTGGGCGCGATGCCGAACCAGCGCTCGAACGCGAGCGCGCCCTGCTCGATGAGCATCTCGAGTCCGTCGCACGCGCGAATTCCGCGCGCCCGAAGCGCGTGCACGAATCGCGTTTCGCCACGCTTGTACACGAGATCGATGACGCGCGCACCGCGCGGGATGAGCGCGGGATCGATGGGCAGAGCATCATCACGAAGGCCGACCGACGTTGCATTGACCACAAGATCGGCGCCCGCGACCACGCCTATGTCATCGACTGGTTGCGCGAAGGTCCCGAATCGCTCCGCGAGCTGCCGTGCGCGCTCGGGCGTTCGGTTGTAGACGTGCGCGACACATCCGGGCCACTGCTCCACCGCGGCGAGCACACCCGCCGCGGCTCCGCCGGCGCCGAGCACGCCGACGCTCAGATCACGCGGTATGTCGCCGAGGAGCGTTCGCGCGGTCGCGTCGAACCCGCCCACGTCGGAGTTGTCGCCGATCAATTGTCCGTCGGCATCGACCCAGAACACGTTCACCGCGCCGACGCGTTCGGCCAGCAGCGTCAGCCGATCGCACGCGTCGTGCGTGCGCTCCTTGAACGGCACGGTCACGTTTCCCGCGACGCCTTCGGCTCTGAGATCGCCGAGCACCGCCTCGAATCGGCTCGGCTCGACGTCGATCGCTTCGTACCGTAGCGGCAAACCTGCGTCGATGAGCGCCGCGTTCTGGAATCGTGGTGAAAGCGACTGGCTGACCGGATGCCCGAGGAGCACCAGGCGCCCAGGCTCTCGCATCAATCCTTTCCGGAGCCGCGCTCGGCCGTGATGCGATCGAGCACGCGACGAATCTCGATCTCGAGCTCGTCGGCGGTCGCGCGGTAGACGTCCAGCTCCGCGCCTATGGGATCACTGATCGGACGCGTCGACGCGCCGTGCGACGCATAGTCCGCGAGCAGAAACGACTTTCCTGCGCCGCCGAGCGCCTCGATCCGCTCGAGGTGGTGCGGACCCATCGCCAGTATGAGGTCGGCTTCGCGGACGAGAGTGCGCGTGAGCGTTTGCGCCTGGTGTCCGCCCAGCTCCATGCCTCGCTCCATCGCGACGAGCAGCGAGCCGTCGCTGGCGGGTGCGTCGTCGTGCGCGCTCGTTCCGGCGCTCATCGACTCCACATCCTGCAGCCCCCGCTCGATCGCGATCTTGCGCGCGATCGCCTCGGCCATGGGGCTGCGGCACGTGTTGCCCGTGCAGACGAAGAGAATCTTCATAAACCGAGGCTACGCATCTCCGATCAGGTTGGGAACGCTCTCGCGCAACGTGCTCGCGGAGATCGCCCCCGGACGAATCACGCGCGGCAGGCGGCCCGTACAGTCGAGCACCGTCGATGGCTTCGAGGGCAGGAGCGTGCCGCCGTCGAGGACTCGCAGCGTGCCGCGCGCTACCGCGTCGCTCCACTGCGAGAGAATCTCGGCCGCGGACGTGGCGGGCGGAACCCCTGGCCGATTCGCGCTCGTCGAGGTGATCGCGTCACCGTGCGCGCGAATGAGGCGCGCGATCCCGGTATGACTCGTCCAGCGTACGGCGACTCCACCCTCCGGTCCGCGGAGCCGTTCCGGAACGCGCCGCTCTCCTCCGGAGAGCACGAGCGTGAGCGGGCCCGGCCAGTGGCGCGCGACGAGATTGGCCGCATAGCTCGGCAAACGCAGGTTGAGTCGCTCGATCATGTCCGGGCCGGCGATGAGCAGCAGGAACGGCTTGCCGAGCGGGCGGCGCTTGAGCGCCACGAGCGCGTCCACCGAATCGCGATCGATGCCGCCGCCGAAGCCGTACACGGTTTCGGTCGGATACGCGAGCACGCGGCGCGCTTCGATCTGCGCGAGCGCTGGACGAAACGCCGATCCGACTTCCTCCGGCGACCAGAACGGAATCGAGAGCGCGTCCGTCCTCATTCCGGAAGCATAAAGAGCGCTTCCGCACGCGCAAAGTCGGATTCGTCGGTGATCTTGAGCGCGCGCTCACTTCCCCGCACCACCGCGACGGGGATCCCGAGTTGCTCGCAGAGCGCCGCGTCGTCGGTGGCGCTGATGTGCTGCGCCCTCGCGTCGCCGTGTACGCGCTGGATCACCGCGCGCGGAAAACCCTGCGGCGTCTGCGCGCGCCAGAGATGCTCGCGAGGAATGGTGCGCGTGATTCGTCCCGCGTCGTCGACCTCCTTCAGCGTGTCGACCACCGGCACGGCGGCGATCGCGCACTGGCCGCCGCGCACCGAGGCGATCACGCGATCGATGGTCTCGTTGCCGACGAGCGGCCGCGCGGCGTCGTGCACGAGCACGATCTCCGCTTCATCCGGAAGGTCGTCGAGGCCATTGGCGACTGATTCGGTGCGCGTGCGGCCGCCGGGCGCGATCATGAGCCGATCGATGTCACACTGGAAGATCCAGGGCGGCGGATCCGCGGCGTGCGACATCGGCAGCACGCAGACGACCGAGACCACGTCGGCGCGCGCCATGAAGGTCTGAAGACTGTGCAGCAGCGCCGGCTTTCCCGCGACCCAACGGAATTGCTTCAGCTCCTCGCCGCCGGTTCGCGTGCTGCTTCCGCCAGCGACGATCACCACGCCGACGTCGCGTCTTTCTAAAACGCTCATGCGAACAATCGGCGAAAGAGCTCTTGAATGGTGCGCACGCCGATGAGCTCGACGTCGCGCGACACGCGCTTCGGGATGCCGCGTTCGGCAACGTAGACGCGCTTCATCCCCATGTTCGTCGCCTCGGCGACGCGGCGATCGGCTTGCGAGACGGTGCGCACTTCGCCGCCGAGGCCCACTTCGCCGACGAAGATCGCATCGCTCGGTAGCGCGCGATCGTAGACGCTCGACGCGAGCGCCGCGGCGACGGCGAGATCGCCGCTCGGCTCGACGAGCCGCATACCGCCAACGACGTTCACGAACACGTCGAGCTGCGCGAACGAGAGGCCGGCGCGCTTATCCAGGACCGCGAGCAAGAGCGCGAGTCGCCGCCCGTCGAAGCCCGTGGCGACACGCTGCGGCGTGCCGAACCCCGCCTTCGCCGCGAGCGCCTGGATCTCGACGAGCACCGGGCGCGTTCCCTCGAGAAGGGCCGTGACCGCGCTGCCCGATGCGTGGCTCGTCCGATCGCCCATGAACAGCTCGGACGGGTTCGCGACCGGCTCGAGCCCCTGCTCCGTCATGCGAAACACGCCGATCTCGTCGACGCTGCCGAACCGATTCTTCGTCGCGCGGAGCACGCGGTGGTCGAGCGTGCTCTCGCCCTCGAAGTAGAGCACCGTGTCGACGATGTGCTCCAGCGTCTTCGGTCCCGCGATCCCTCCACCCTTCGTCACGTGCCCGACGACGAAGACCGTGGTGCCGCTCTCCTTCGCGTAGCGCATGAGCCGCGCGGCGCATTCGCGCACCTGACCGACGTTCCCCGGCGCGCCCTCGAGATCCGCGGTGAACACCGTCTGGATCGAGTCGACGATCAGCACCTCGGGACCCGCCGCGGCCGATGTCGCGAGGATCGTCTCGAGATTCGTCTCGCTCAAGAGCGACACGTCGCCCGCGCTGTCACCGAGGCGATCGGCGCGAAGCTTCACCTGGAGCGCCGATTCTTCACCCGACGCGTAGAGCGTCGCGTGGCCTTCGGCCTCGAGACGCGCCGCGACCTGGAGCAGCAGCGTCGATTTCCCAATGCCCGGCTCACCGCCGACGAGAATCATCGAGCCCGGAACGATGCCGCCGCCGAGGACGAAATCGAACTCGTCGATGCCGGTCTTCCACCGCTGGGCGTTCGAGCCTTTCACGTCGCGGAGCCGCGGCGTGACGGCGACGCTGCCGCCCTCCGCCAGGGATCGCGCGCCGCCAATGCGCCGCGACGATCCGCCGCTCGCCGCGACTTTCGGCGCGATGGTCTCTTCGACGAGCGCGTTCCACTCGCCGCACGTGTCGCAGCGGCCCTGCCATTTCGAGTAGTCGGCGCCGCATTCCGTGCAGCGATAGACGGTCTTCGTCTTCGGCATACCGAAGTCTAGCGACGACTCGGGCACCTCGCTGGTCCGCGCGATTGCCGAGCGGCGCACGATCACGCCTGGAACCGACGCGCCGCTCCGGTCATTATGATGATCGCGATCCGTCGATCACGTGAATCGCGACCGGCACGACACTCGGAGGCCTTGATGCAGCATCAAACGCTGGAGCTGCGGACGCCGGACGGCGTCTGCCCGACACACATCTTCCATCCCGACGGCGAGGGCCCGTGGCCGGCGGTGATCGTGTACATGGACGGCATCGGCATGCGGCCCGCGATCGTCGCCATCGCGGCGCGGATCGCGGCGAGCGGCTATTACGTGGCGGCGCCGAATCTCTTTTATCGGGTCGGGTACAACGCGGAGCACGGCGTCAACGTGTTCTCCGACCCCAAGGCGCGCGAGGACCTGGTGACGCGGATCCTGCCGTCCGCGACCACGGCCAACGTCATGCGCGACACCGACGCGCTGCTCGCGCATCTCGCCGCCGAGCCACGGGCCAACGATGATAAAATTGGTATTACAGGATACTGCATGGGCGGACGCCTGTCGATCTATGCCGCGGGCCATTACGGCGACCGCGTCGCGGCCGCGGCGTCGTACCATGGCTCGCGCATGGCCACCGACGCGCCCGACAGCCCGCACGCGCTCGCGCCGCGGATACGCGCCCGCCTCTACATCGCCGGCGCGATCGAAGATGCGGGGTTCGACGACGCGCAGAAGGCGCTGCTCGAGCGCACGCTGACCGAGGCGAACGTCGACCACGTGGTCACGACGTACAACGCCCGCCACGGCTGGGTCCCGGCCGACACGCCCGTCCACGATCCCGTGGAGGCCGAGCGGCACTGGGAGTCGCTACTCACGCTGTTCGGGCAGACGCTCGCCGCGTGATCGCGACCGGGGACGTCAGCCGCGCTGCGGCGAATAGCTCTCGAAGCGCGTGTACTGCTTGTGGAAGAACAGGTTCACGATCCCCGTCGGGCCGTTGCGCTGCTTGCCGACGATGACCTCGGCCTTCCCCTCGAGCGAGTTGCCGTCCTTGTCGGCAGGACCGTCATAAAACTCCTGTCGATAGAGAAACATGATGAGGTCGGCGTCCTGCTCGATGGCGCCCGACTCGCGAAGGTCGGAGAGCTGCGGCCGCTTGTTGTCGCCCGTGCGCTGTTCGGGCGCGCGTGAGAGCTGCGACAGCGCGATCACCGGGACATTGAGCTCCTTGGCGAGCGCCTTGAGCCCGCGCGAGATCTGGCTGACCTCCTGCTGCCGGCTCTCGGAACGCGCCGGGCCCTGCATGAGCTGCAGGTAGTCGACGATCACCATCCCCACGCCGGCGTCGGCCTTGAGGCGCCGCGCCTTGGAGCGCATCTCGAGCAGCGTGATGCCCGGCGTGTCGTCGATCCACACCGGGGCCGAGCTGAGAATGCCGGCGGCGCGCGCGAGGCGCGGGAAGTCGTCGTCGCGGAGCATGCCCTTCCGCAGCCGCTGCGCGTCGATGCGCGCCTCGGACGTGAGCATTCTCTGAACGAGGGACTCCTTGCTCATCTCGAGCGAGAAGAACGCGACCGGCACGTTGTGCTCGATCGCCGCGTACTGCGCCACGTTGAGCGTGAACGCCGTTTTGCCCATCGACGGCCGCGCGGCCACGATGACGAGGTCCGCCGGCTGGAAGCCCGACGTCATCTCGTCGAGATCGTTGAATCCGCTCGCGACGCCGGTGACGGTCTTGCCGCCGCGCTGCAGCGCCTCGATCCGCTCCATCGTCGGCCAGAGCAGCTCCTTGATTCGCGTGAAGCCGTCCTTCGTCTGCTGCTGGCTGACCTGGAAGATCTTCGATTCGGCTTCGTCGAGCAGCT
This sequence comes from Gemmatimonadaceae bacterium, assembly GCA_025934775.1. Lineage (GTDB taxonomy): Bacteria > Gemmatimonadota > Gemmatimonadetes > Gemmatimonadales > Gemmatimonadaceae > JAQBQB01. Next base: position 118,334 of record JAICWO010000007.1, read on the forward strand.
CGTTCGCGGTCGACTTCCCCTCGAACGCCTCGGCGACGATCGACGTCGAGACTTCGATGAGCCGCCGCAGAATCGCTTTCTCCCGCACGATCGCGGCGTGGTACTCGATGTTCGCCGCGGTCGGCACCGCATCCACGAGGAAGCCGATGTATTCCTTGCCGCCCGCCGCGTCGAGCTCGCCGCGGCGGCTCAGCTCCTCGGAGAGCGTGAGCGGATCGACGACGCTCCCGCGCTCCGCGATCGTGACCATCGCGCGGAAGAGGCGCCGATGCCGCTCGGCGTAGAACATCGTGTCATCCACGTGCTCGACCGCGCGGAGCACCGCGTCCTGATCGATGAGCATGGCCGACAGCACCGCTTGCTCGGCGTCCTCCGAATACGGAGGACGCCGGTCGCGGTAGGGATCACGCGCCAGACTTTGCGGCGCTATCGAGTATTCGACGGGCGAGCTGGACATCTTCCCAGGTGGGGCGCTTCCAGCCCGGATTACGGAGGAGCGCTGCGGGGTGGTACGTGACAATCAGCGGCACGCCGTAGTAGCGGTGCACCTGCCCACGCAATTTACCGATCGACAGCTTGGTGTCGAGGAGCGTCTGCGCGGCGAACGTGCCGAGTGCCAGGATCACCTTGGGACGAATCAACTCGATCTGTCGTATCAGATACGGACTGCACGCGGCGACCTCTTCGGGCCGCGGATTGCGATTGCCCGGCGGACGATGCTTGAGGACGTTGCAGATGTACACGTCTTCGCGCCGCAGCTGGATCGCGTCGAGAATTTTTGTGAGCAGTTGCCCAGCCGCTCCGATGAACGGGCGCCCCGTTTCATCTTCGTTGGCACCTGGCGCTTCGCCGACGCACATGAAGTCCGCCTGCGCGCTGCCTTCGCCCGGGACGTGATTCGTCGCCGTCGAGTAGAGCGGGCATCGCGTGCACGACGCGACGTGCGTCGCGATTGCCTCGATGGAATCGAGCGACTCCAGGTCTCCGCCGAATAACTCGCGCCCGGCGCCGCCGACGGAGATTCCAATCGGCGCATCGACAGAGGGCACGGGTGCCGCCGCCGGTTCGGCCGCCTCGCGGACGAGAGCCTTCTTGCTCGCGTCCGGCGTGGCGCCGGCCGCGCGAAGTGTCTCACGCCAATCACCGGTCGCCGCCACGACGCGCGAAATCGCCGCGCGCTCCTCTGATTCCACGCCGCTGGTCGACGCGGCCTCGGTCGGCGCTCCGCCCGCGGCGCCAAGCAACCGCAGCGTCTCCTCCACGCTCAGCGAATCGAGCACGAGCTCGGATTCCCCCATCTCGCGCCGCTGCTCGAGGTAGCGGCGCAGCGCTTCTCTAGCGTCCACCGATCAGCGCCTCCACACGGTCGAGAATCGCGTCCGCGACTTCGGTCTTGGCCATGAGCGGCAAGAGGTCCTCGGAGCCGTCGCGCGCCACCAGCGTGACGCGGTTGGTGTCCACGCCGAATCCCGCGCCGGCTTCCGTGGCATCGTTCACGACGATGAGATCCAGATCCTTGGCCGATCGCTTCGCACGGCCATTCTCGAGCGCATCGTTCGTCTCGAGCGCGAAGCCGACGATGACGGCGTTCGGCCGGCGCGAGGCTTTCGTGGCGAGGAGGATGTCGGGCGTTGGTACGAGTGGCACGTTGGGCGGCGTATTCGATTTCTTGATCTTGGAGGTCGCGGGATGCGCCGGACGAAAATCGGCCGGCGCCGCGGCCATCACCAACACGTCCGATTGCGGAAGCAATCCTTCGATCGCGGCCGCCATCTGATCGGTGGACTCGATGTGGTGCACGGTCACGCCGAGCGGCGGCTCCACGGACATGGGGCCGGCGACGAGGTCGACCTCGGCGCCGCGACGCCAGGCGGCCGCGGCGAGGGCCACACCCATCTTCCCGCTGCTGTGATTGGAGATGAAGCGCACGGGATCGAGCGGCTCGCGCGTCGGTCCCGCCGTCACGAGAACGCGGGTGCCCGCGAGCGTGCCCGGGGCCTCGCATAGGCGGCCTATGTGAGCAAAGATTGATTCAGGTTCTGGCATTCGCCCCGGACCATGCCCCTCGCCGGCGGCGAGCATGCCCTCGTCCGGCTCCAGCACGCGGTAGCCGAGGCCGCGCAGGTGGGCGACGTTGCGCTGCACCTGCGGATGCGCCCACATGTGATCGTTCATCGCCGGCACGATGAGCACCGGACCATCGGCGGCGAGCAGGCACGCGGTGAGCAGATCGTTCGCCTGCCCGGCGGCCGCGCGCGCCAGAAAATCCGCCGTCGCGGGGGCGACGACCATCGCCCGTGCGGCTCGCGCCAGCTTGATGTGGTCGAGCGCTCGCCCCGGATCGAAGAGGCCCGTGTGTACCGGGCGCCCGGTGAGCGCTTCCAGCGTGATCGCCCCGACGAACTCCAGCGCCGCTGGCGTCATCACGGTATCGACTTCGGCACCCGCCTTCGTCAGCAGCCGGGCCAGCCACGCCGACTTGTAGCTGGCGATTCCTCCGGTGATTCCGAGGAGGACGCGAGTGCCGTCGAACGGACGGATCGCGCTACTCCGTGCGGCGGCGCGGCACCACGTGATACTCGATGTCGCCCTTCGCCAACTCTTCCAGCGAGCGCGTCGTCAGCTTCTTCTCGCGCGACGACGAGCGGTCGCGCGGAAACTCGTTCAGCACGCGCGCATACTTCGCCGCCACGAGGACGCCGAGGTACTTGTTCGCGGCGTGATTGGCGATCTCGCCCGGGGTAAAGACTCGCATGGCTCAATCCGTCATGAAGGTTGTCCGATTTCCTGCTCGAGTCGCTGGACCAGGCTTTCGACCTGATGCCTGAGACCGCTGACCCGCTCACGGCTGACGACTTCGGCGTCGAGGATCGCCTCGACCCGGAGTACCGTGTTCTCCAGGTCGTCGTTGACGACGACGTACTCGTACTCCTCGACCGCCCGAAGTTCTTCCAGCGCTGAATTTAACCGCTTTGCGAGCTGTTGGGGGGACTCCGTCTGCCGCTTTCTGAGCCGCTCCAGCAGCACTTCCCCGGACGGCGGCAGCACGAAGACGGTCACCGAGTCCGGAAAGACGCGCTGGAGCTGTCGCGCACCCTGGACGTCGATGTCCATCACCACGTGCCGCCCGGAGCCGAGCACCCGGGAGATCTCGCTTCGCAGCGTGCCGTACAGATTGCCGTGCACTTCCGCCGATTCGGCGAACTCGCCCAGCTCGCGCCGCCGCAGGAACTCGTCTCGAGTGAGGAAGTGGTAGTCGATGCCGTCGCGCTCCCGCGGCCGAGGCGTGCGCGTCGTGCACGAGACCGAATAGCCCACGTCGGACCGCCGCTCGAGGAGCCGGCGCGCGATCGTCGTTTTTCCGCCGCCGGACGGCGCCGAAAGGATGATGGGAAACGGATTCACTCGAGGTTCTCCACCTGCTCGCGGATCCGCTCCAACTCCTCCTTGATCACGATCACGTCGCCGAGCATCGCGGCGTCGTTCGCCTTGCTGCCGGTGGTATTCGCCTCGCGCAGCAGCTCCTGGAGAAGAAAGCCGAGCCGCTTGCCGACACCTTCGGCCGGTGGACGGTCGAGCGTCGCGCGAAAAGCCGCGAAGTGCGAGTGGAATCGGCTGATCTCCTCGGATACGTCGAGGCGGTCGGCGAGGACCGCGATCTCCTGCGCGAGTCGCTGTTCGTCGAGGGCGACGCCATTCGCGAGCTCCTGCACCGCGGCGCGAAGCCGGTCTCGCTGCTCGACGAGCCGCGCCGGCGCGCGGCTCGCGATCCGCTCGACCGCGGCTTCGATCAGCGACAGCCGTTCGCGAAGATACGCGGCGAGTCGCGCCCCTTCCGCGGCCCGCATGTCGTTCAACATTGCGAGCGCGCGCTCGACGATCGCCACGAGCTCGCTCGCGCTGCCGGTCGCCTCCTCCGCGCTCGACACGATCACGTTCGGCAGCCGCAGGATCGCGCCGACCTCGAGCGTGGTGCCGAGCAGGTGGCGATCCTGCAGCCGGCGGAGCTGGTCGACATAGGCCGCGAATTGCGCCTCGTCGATCTGGCCGCCGTCCGACGCGCGCCGGTCGATGCGCGCCGAGAGCGTGACGTGGCCGCGCGAGACGGCGCGACGCATCGCATCGCGCACTTCACCTTCCCACCGATTCAGCTCGGTCGGAAGCTTGAGCGACGGGTTGAAGTAGCGATGGTTGACGGAGCGGACCTCGACGGAAACGTGAGCGGTGCCCGCGTCTCCATCCGCCGATCCAAATCCCGTCATGCTATTTATCATATAGAGTCGCCTAAGGTATTAGGCAGCAACGTATTTTGTCAATCAAAGAACTGCCAACGCACACCGTAATAATTGGTCTGGCGCGGCATGATCAGCCCGGGCACCTGCGCGTAGCGCTCACCGAGAATGTTCCGGAACTGCCAGGAAATGGTGGCGCTGAGAATTCTGATCTCGAGGAGCGTCGAGATCGTGCGATAGCCGGGCGTGAACGCCACGCCGTTCGCGGTGGGAAAGCGGACGCCGTCACGATACTCGTGCACCGCCGAGGCAAGAATCCCAAAATCGCCGGTGGGGAAACGCTGAAGCAGGTTGGTGTGCAGATACAACTCGCTCCTCGTCTGATAGCGCGGCCGGTAAAAGCCGGATGAATCATTCCACCGAATCGCCGAGACGTCCGCGTGGATGAGTCGCCAGAGCTGTCCGCGGATGCCGACCGTCAATCCCGTCGCCGCGGCGTCCCCGGCCGGCACGAAGGTGGTATCGAAGGCGCGCGGCGGCGAGAGGCGGACGCTGTCGCGGCGCATGACGCCGCCCAGCAGCCAGATGTTGCGAACGCGGAGGCCCGCCTCGCCGCGCACATAGTTGGCCGCGAAGCTGCTGTCCTTCACCCGCGAGTCGCTGGCTCGGCCGGCCGATGCGAGAATACTCACAAACGGCAGCGGCGTGAGCTGCGCCGTGACATCGGCGCGCGAAACGGAATCGAGTCCCTTCCCCTGCCCGAACGCGCTGACCGCGAGCCGTGGCAGCATGTAACTCGCGCGAACGGAAGGCGACAGCATGCTTCGGCCGCCGCCCGTGAACGCGCGGCCGGTCGCGCTGAGGCGCAGCGGCCCACGCGTCGTTCCCGCGGTGACGATGTACTGCGTCCGCGCGTTGCTCGTGTCGAGCGACGTCTTGTTGAACGCCGAGTCCTTGGCGGTCTTCGGTTGCGCGATCGAGTCGGTGCGAATGCCCGTGTAGTCGTACTTCGACTCGACGATCATCGCTTGCGCCCAGACCCGGCTCGTGTCGGGATCACCGCGGCCAACTCGGACGTACGCATCGTTGCGCGACGACTCGACGCCAGGCAGCGAATCCGCCGTCGGCGCGACTCGAACGTCCGGCGTGATCACACCTCGGTGCCGCCCCACGTGCGTGATGAATGCGTCGACGCTCCACGTGGAATCGGCCCACCCCACGCGCCCCACGACCCCGGTTTGATCGGAGCTCGCGCCGAACACGCTCGGCGGCGTGGTGCCATACTGCTGCGCGCCAAACTGGAGATCGCCGCCCCCCTGGAACCGCTTGCCGAAGAAGCCGCGATACAGGTTCGTCTGCTGGTCGCCCGTGCTCACGTCGGTCCGCGTGTCCGCGGAGGTCGAGCGCACGCGCCAACTGCGGAGATAGACGCGAATCTCTTCCGGCGCCTGCTCGATGAGCGCGTCTTCAGCGGACCACAGATTGATCTGCGTGAGGTCGAGCGCGCCGCCGGTGCGTGGGTCGAGCGAAGGCATCTCGAACCCGTCGTAGAACACGCGGACGCGGCGCACGTCGCCCATGTAGGATCCGATCGCGGGCGCCGCGATCCAACCAGCGTGCAGCATGGTGAGTCCGGGCACGCGATCGAGCAGATCGGCGAGTGTGACCGCGCCGGTGCCGAAGAGCGAGTCGCGATTCCAGTAGAACTTGCGCGCGATGCCGATGTCCATCGGCAATTCGGCGTGCGCGATCGGCGGCTTGATGGTATCCGGCTTGGTCGCGCGTTTGATGCTGTCCTGCCGGGCGAGCTTGGCGAGGCTGTCCTTGAGAATCGAGTCCGCGCGCACCGGCACGGGCACCGCGAGCGTCGTGTCGCGGTGCCGGGTGGTATCGACCTGCGCTTGCAACGGCCGCTGCAAAACGGCCCCGACCAGCAGGCCGAGGCCACAGAGTATGAGCGAGGAACGCAGCCGCGAAATCAGCGTGCGCGCCCCCGCACGAACTCGACGAACGTGCCGACGGGAACACCGGTCGGACCACGCGGCACCGTGCCGAGATCCGATTCCGTGTACGCCGTGCCAGCGATGTCGAGATGCACCCATGGATATCCTTCGGCGAACTCCTTGAGGAAGAGCGCGGCGGTGATGGTCCCCGCCGGCCGGCCGCCGGAGTTCTTGATGTCGGCGACGTCAGACTTGATGAGATCCTTGTAATCGTCCCACAGCGGCAGCGGCCACCCCGGCTCGCCCGCGCGCTTGCCCGCGTCCAGCACGTCCTGCACCAACCGGTCGTCCGTCCCCATCACGCCGGTGGCGGTGTGCCCGAGCGCGATGACGCACGCTCCGGTCAGCGTCGCCGCATCGATGACCGCCTCCGGCGAGAGGCGCTTGGCGAACGACAACACGTCCGCGAGCACGAGTCGTCCTTCGGCGTCGGTGTTGATGATCTCGATGAACTTGCCATTCGACGCCTGCACGACGTCGCCCGGTTTCATCGCTTCGCCCGATGGCATGTTCGTCGTCGAGCCAATGAGACCCACGACGTTCACGGGAAGTTCCAGTCGGCCGATCGCTTCCATCGCGCCGAGCACGCCCGCCGCGCCGCACATGTCGAACTTCATCCACTCCATGCCCTGCGCCGGCTTGATCGAGATGCCGCCGGAATCGAAGCACAGTCCCTTGCCGACGAGCACCACGGGCTTCCCGTCCTTGGGGCCGCGACGGTACTCGAGCATGATCAGCTTTGGGTCTTGCGTGGTGCCCTGCGCGACGGCGAGGAACGATCCCATCTTCTCGCGCTGCATCGCGGCGCGATCGAGCGTGGTGACGGACATCCCGAGCCGCTTCGCGATGTCGCGCGCGGTGTCGGCGAGATAGTCCGGCGTGCAGACGTTGCCGGGGAGCATGCCGAGGCGGCGCGCAAGCGAGTGGCCGGCGCCGATCGCCTGCGCGCCGCGAATGCCCGCGTCGCGCGCGCCGGCATCCGCGGCGAGAACGACCGCCGACTCGAGCGGGGCGCGCTGCTCGTCGGCCGGCGCGGCGCTTTTCATTTCTCTAAAGTCCCACGCGCCGGCCACGAGTCCGACGCCCGCCGCCTCCACCTCGTTGGCCGCGAGCGATCCGGCGAAGAACGCGAGCTGGCCGACGCCCAGCCGTCCGGCTTGACGCGCGGCGAGCGCCGCGGCGCGCCGCAGTCCGCCGGCGCGATCGGAGGCGTTGCCCGTGCCGACGAGCAGCAGCCGCTGAATGCCCCGCTCTCCGCCGGCGAGGAACAGCACCTCGTCGCGGCCCCCGCGGAAGTCACGGCGCGCGAGCGCGCGCGCGAGCGCGCCGTTCGCGGCCTGGTCGGCCGGCTGCAGCTCGCCGGACAGCGTCGGGGCGCTCGGGAGCGCGATGACGAGCAGCGGCGTCTCGAGCGTGCCCAGATCCGGGGCGGCGGCGGTGAGTGCGAGCGTCATTGCGAGCGTCATTGCGAGCGTGGGACGAGGTGAACCGGCCCTCAGGCCGACATGCCCTTGATGATCTGATCGCCGAACGCCGACGTCGAGACCTCGGTCGCCCCGGGCATCTGCCGCGCGAGGTCGTACGTGACGCGGCGGGACTTGATCGCGTTCTCCAGGCCGCGCACGATCAGCGTGGCCGCGTCATTCCAACCCATGTATTCAAACATCATCACCCCCGACAGGATCACGCTCCCCGGATTGATCTTGTCGAGATTCGCGTACTTGGGCGCCGTGCCGTGGGTCGCCTCGAACACCGCCACGCCGTCGCCGACGTTGCCGCCGGGCGCGATCCCGAGGCCGCCAACCTGCGCCGCCGCGGCATCGGAGACGTAATCGCCGTTGAGGTTCGGGGTGGCGATGACAGAATACTCATCAGGGCGCAGGAGCAGCTGCTGGAACATCGAGTCCGCGATGCGATCCTTGATGATCACCGCGTCGGCGCGCGCGTTCGCGCCGCCCCTGGAGAGATCGCCTTCGCTCACCACGCTGTTCGCGAACTGGTCGCGCGCGACCTCGTAGCCCCAGTCGCGGAACGCGCCTTCGGTGAACTTCATGATGTTGCCCTTGTGCATCAGCGTGACCGACGGCAGCCCGTGCTTGAGCGCGTACTCGATGGCCATCGCGACGAGCCGCTTCGAGCCGAACTCCGACATCGGCTTGATGCCGATCGCCGAATCGGGGCGAATGTGCTTGCCGAGCTCCGTCTCGATGAACAGACGCAGCTTCTCCGCTTCCGGCGACCCCGCCTTCCATTCGATGCCCGCGTAGACGTCTTCGGTGTTCTCGCGGAAGACGACGATGTTGAGCTTCCCGGGATCCTTCATCGGGCTGCCGACGCCCTCGAAGTAGCGTACCGGCCGAATGCACGCGTAGAGATCGAGCACCTGTCGAAGCGTGACGTTCAGCGAGCGGATGCCGCCGCCGACGGGGGTCGTGAGCGGCCCCTTGATCGAGACGCGAAACTCCTGCATCGCGTCGATCGTCTCCTGCGGCAGCCAATCCTTGAATTGCGTGAACGCCTTCTCGCCGGCGTACACCTCCATCCACGAGACGCGCCGTTCGCCGCCGAACGCCTTGTCGATTGCCGCGTCGAACACGCGGACGGATGCGCGCCAGATGTCGGCGCCGGTGCCGTCGCCTTCGACGAACGGAATGATGGGATTGTTCGGGACCTCGAGGGTCCCGTTCTCGTATGTGATACGGTCGCCCTGCGTTGGGACCGTGGAGAGCTTGTACGTTGCCATTGAGCGGCGCGGGTTCGAGGCGCAAAAAGGTCGAGCGCCGAAAGGTATCGGCGCTCGGAAACGCGATCAAGCGAACTGTGAAAGCCGCGGCGCGGTGCGCGGAGAAAAAAGCGCCGCGACACTCCACGAGCATCGCGGCGCACATGCCGTCAGGCGAATGCCCAGGGCGGGACTCGAACCCGCAAGACCCGAAGGTCGGGGGATTTTGAGTCCCCTGCGTCTACCAATTCCACCACCTGGGCGTGGGCGGTGAAATCTAGCCTTCACGGCTCGACCGCTCAACGCTCGTCGGGCGGCGGCGCTCCACGCGCCGCACCACCCTGCTGCCGCATCTGCGTCACGCGCTTGTTGAGTTGCTCCTTGAGCCCCTGGTACTTCGCGCGCTGCAGCGGCGTGAGAAACGCGGAGAGATCCTTCTGCTCGGCCTCGAGCAGGTCGGCGCGCTTGTGCTGCGCGGCGATGAGCTGGTCCATGTAGCCCGCCACTTTGCTCTGATCGGCGGCGCTCGTGGTATCGAGGATCGCGTTGGCGAGCGCCACGCGCGCCTGCTTCTCCTGGCGCTGCAGCTCGGAGCGTTGTCGCTGATACTTCAGTTCGACCCGCTGGAGTTGCTGCGTCTGGTCATCGCTCAAGTTGAGCTGCCGCTTCACCACGCCGCTGAACGCCTGACGTACGCGGCGCACGAGCGCCTGCTGGTCGCGCGCGTCAGCCCGGCGCGCGCCGCGCGGTGCGAGCGGCCGTGCGGTGGCTGACTCGCCGCGCTGCGCGCCCGCCAGCGACGCAACCGCCATCAGCACCGCGGCCGCGATCGTCGCCGTGCGGCGAATCATAAGTCGTCTCCTTCGGACGACGACGTGGTCACGCGCAACGTGACCGGATCGGGATCGGTCACCGGCACTGGTTTCAGATTGTTGATGTCCTTGAGCAGTGTCTGAAGCTGCTGTTCGTTCAAATCCCCGAGCTGCGCGCCGACATCGGTCGTCGCGGTCGGCGACTCCGCGGTCGCAAGCTCCGCGGCTGTCGCGGAATTTGCGGCGGAATTTGCGGCAGTAGCGCCAGCTGCGTCGGTGTGATGCGGCGCCGCCTTCGACGCCGCGGGCGCACTCTCGCCGGGAGTTGGCGTCTGCGCGACAGTGGTCGGAGCCGGAGCGGTGGTACCTGGCGCGGCCGCCACCGGCGCGACGATCGCGGATGGCGTCGTCGCCGGCACCGAGGCGGCGCCCCGGTTCAACACGGCCATGGACGTGCCGCCCGCAACCAGCAGCGTGACCGCCGCGGCGACGCGCCAATCCGCCCAGACACGACGATGCGGAGTGAGTCGCGCGACGCGCGCGTAGCTCTTCGGCAGCGCCTGTACGACGTAGTTCACATCGACGCGCGGCGTGCGCGCCACCATCATCGCGCGTGTATTCCGCAGCAGCTCGAGCTCGGCGCGACAATCGACGCACATCTCCACGTGCGCGAGCACCGACGCACGCTCGGCGGCGTCCAGGCGCTCGTGCAACAGCTCGGGCAGTCGATCGCGGACCTCCGCGTTCATGCAGTCATTCATCGAGAAACTCCTTCACCGCGCGCATGGCGTTGTGATAATGCACTCGTGCGGCTCCTTCCGTCGTGCCGACCGCGTCGGCGATCTCCTTGTACGACAAACCCTCGGCCACGCGAAGCGTGAACACCTCTCGCTGCGTGGGCGACAGCCTGCCGACCGCCGCCTGCAATCGCTCCTGCATCTCGTCCGCCACGACCGAGTCCAATGCGTCGTATTCGGTCGCCGCGTCGTCCTCCTTGATCTCGCTGCGGTCGCGCCGCCGCTTGTCGGCTCGCCGCCGGTCGAGCAGCAGCCGCCGCTCGATCGTGAACAACCAGGTGCGAAACGAGCTGTCGCCGCGGAAGCCGTCGAGGGAGTTGAACGCTCGGACGAACGTGTCCTGTACGAGCTCGTCCACCTCGTTCCGTTCCCCTGACGCCACCGCGAACCGCGCGAGCGCCTGGGAATGCCGCTGGACGAGCTCGGTCGCAGCGCGTTCGTCCCCGCCCTTCCACCGTGCGATGAGCTCCCTGTCCCGCTCGTCATCGCTACCCCTCACCGATTCGCTCATTCCGTCCAACAGGTAGACGCCACGAGGCCGGCCCCGTTAAGGTTTTTTCGCTTGACGCATCGGCCACGTCCATGTCCGCCGCGGAGATAGCGTCGCGGCGGCCGCGGCCGACAATATACAAGCCCAACGGCGAGTCAAACTCCGTGCAGCGAATCGCCCACCGCGGCGCCAAACGCGAATTCCCCGAAAACACGATTCCCGCCTTCCAGCGCGCGTTCGAACGCGGCGCCGACGCCGTCGAGCTCGACGTGCACTCGACCGGAGACGGCATCGTCATCGTCCACCACGACCCCGAGGTACGGATCGACGGCATGACGACGGCGGCGATCGCCGGCGCGCGCTGGGACGACCTTCGCTCCGTCGACCTCGGCGGCGGCGCGTCTATCCCGACGCTCGAGCAGGTCATCGCGATCACGCCCCCGCACGCGACGATCTACGTCGAGATCAAAGGCGCGGGCATCGAGCGGCTCGTCGCACAGGTATTGGCGAGCGCTCGCGTCTCGTGCGCCGTGCACTCGTTCGATCACGCCGCGATCGTCACGATGCGAGCGCTCGCGCCCGAGCTTCCGCGCGGCGTACTATTCGACGGCAGCACGCCGGATCTCGAGGCGCTCGTTGGGCGCACCGGAGCACGCGACGTGTGGCCGCATTGGAAGCTGATCGATCGTGAGCTCGTGACGCGCACCCACGCACTCGGCGCGCGGGTGATCGCCTGGACGGTGAACGACCGTCGGAGCGCGGCATCGCTCGCCGCCCTCCGCGTCGATGGCCTGTGCGGCGACGACGTTCGCGAGTTCGAGGAGCTGATCGCCTAAGCGGCGCCCGTTGTCCCGCCCGGCGTCGAAGGCGCCGATGGCGGAGGCGGTGGTGCGGAGCGGCGAGCGCCCGTCGCTTCCTCGATCAGCGTTTCCAGACGCGCGACTTCCGCTTCGGCGGCGGTGACGTTGTTCATGTGCGCCGTGAGCTCTTCGGGCGCGATCTCTCCGCCCGCTTTCTTCGCGCGATACACCGCGTAACCCAATCGCTGCGCAAATCTGTCCACGGATTGTCTCGCACGAAACAGCTCGATGCGCAGTTTTCCTTCGTCGAGCGCCCGCTGCGCGGACCGGCCGGCGCGATCGAGCTCCTGCCGTAGACGGTCGAACAAGGCCATGGTCGAGGCTCCTCTCGAAATCGCGTGGGGCTGCCGAGTCGCGGACGCGCCGGGATGCACGGCGCGTTCCGCTTGCGTCCAGTTCTGAGAATCATACGCGCTGCCGGCGCCGATCGATTCAGCGCAACGCAATACTGGGCATGAAAAAAAGGGCCCCAGAAGGGGCCCTTCGTCGTGCGTCGCTCGGGAGCTGCTTACGCGGCGGTCGTCGTCTCGGTGGCCTGCGCCGGGTAGACGCTGACCTTGTAACGGCTCTTGCTGTGGTGCTCGAACTTCACGATGCCGTCGACCAGCGCATAGATCGTGTAGTCCGTGCCGAGGCCAACGTTGCGGCCGGGGTGCCACTTGGTGCCGCACTGGCGGATGATGATGTTGCCCGCGACGACGCGCTCGCCACCGTACTTTTTCACGCCGCGGTACTTGGGATTGGAATCGCGGCCGTTGCGCGAGGAGCCGACGCCCTTTTTATGTGCCATTGGGAACCTCGCTCAGCCGAGGGAGATATCGTTGATCCGAACTTCGGTGAAGCCCTGCCGATGCCCGCGCTTGCGCGCGTAGTTCTTCCGGCGCTTCTGCTTGAACACCACGATCTTATCGCCGCGGCCGTGGCGGACGATCTCGCCAGTGACCTTGGCGCCGGTGAGCGCCGGGATGCCGGTCTTCACCGCATTGCCGTCGTTGCCGAGCAGGACGTCGTTGAACTCGATCGTACCGCCCGCCTCGCCGACGACCGAGGGGATTTTGTATGTGCGGCCCGGCTCGACACGAAACTGCTTGCCGCCGGTGCGGATGATTGCGTAAGCCATGAGAAAATGCGTGACGTGGTGAGCCTATAAAGCTAGGTCAGCGAGTGAGTTGTGTCAACTAGCCTCGTGTTGCCGTGCACCGGGTGCGCTCGACCTAGGCCACCGCGTACTGGCCGGTGACGTCCCGGCCCGCGCTCTTCACCACGAGCTTGAACTCGTCGGGCTTGAGCAGCGGATCGTCTCGCAGCTCGAGCGCGATCCCGGTCGCCTTTTCCAGCTTCTTCAGAAAATCCTTCTCGTTCTCGAGGACGTACATCGCGACGTCCGGGTGGATCCGCACCAGGAGCGGGTCCTTGCGACCCTCCAGCCCGACCCGCTTGATGGAGCGTTCGATGCGCCGCGCGATCGTTTCCGCCGTGAACACGCGGCCGGTGCCATGACACGTCGGACACGGCTCGGTCATGCTCTGCAGATGGCTCTGGCGAACGCGCTGCCGCGTCATCTCGATCAGCCCCAGATCGCTGACCGCGAATGCCTTCGTCCGCGCGCGATCGCGGCCGAGATGCATGCGCAGCTCCTGGAGCACCTTGTCTCGGTTCGCCTTCGTCTCCATGTCGATGAAGTCGCAGACGATGATGCCGCCCAGATCGCGAAGCCGCGCCTGGCGCGCGACTTCGCGCGCCGCCTCGAGGTTCGTTTTCAGAATCGTCTTCTCAGGATCCTTCTTGCCCGTATACCGGCCCGAGTTCACGTCGACCGAGACCAGCGCTTCCGTCGGCTCGATGATCAGGTAGCCGCCCGACGGCAGATCGCAGCGGCGCTTGAAGAGATCGCGCAGCTCCTGCTCGATGTTCGCCTGGTCGAACAACGGCGTCTGTTCCTCGTACAGCTTGATGCGGTCGACCAGCTCCGGCGCGATTCCCTTGAGGTACTCGAGAATCTCGTTGTAGACCTGCTTCGAGTCGACGGTGACTTGCTCGACCTTCGTGCTGAACACGTCGCGCATGAGTCCGCGCGTGAGGCTCGTCTCGCGGTGCACGAGCGCCGGCGCGCGCACGAAGTGCGTCTTTCGCTTGATGCGCTTCCACTGCCCGATCAGCGTCGTCAACTCGCGCTCGAGCGTGTCCTTCGTGACATCCTCGCCGACAGTCCGGACGATGACGCCGCCCGCATCCTTGGGCAGCACGGCCTCGACCTGCGCCCGAAGGCGCTTCCGCTCCTCGCGATCGCCGATCTTGCGGCTCACCCCCACGCGCTCGGCGAAGGGCATGTAGACCAGGAAGCGGCCTGCGAGCGAGACCTGCGCCGTCACGCGCGGTCCTTTGGTCGAGATCGGCTCTTTGGAGACCTGGACGATCAGATCCTGGCCGCGCTTGAGCACATCCTGAATCGGCGGCGCTTTGGCATGGCGACGGCGACTGCCACCCCCATGCTCCGACTCATCGTCGTCATCGGCGTCGTCGTCGTGCTCGTCCTCGGATTCGTCTTCCGGGAACACGAGATCCGACGCGTGGAGGAACGCGCTCTTTTCCGTTCCTATGTCGACGAACGCGGCCTGAATGCCCGGCAGTACAGCTTCGACGCGGCCGAGGTAGATGTCGCCGACCATGCGGCGCGCCTCGGGGCGATCGACCAGAAGCTCAACGAGCTGGTCGTCCTCGATGATGGCGACCCGCGTCTCGCGCGGGTTCGCGTTGATCAATATCTCTCGTTTCATCGGTGTCCGGCACCAACGCGCGTCCCGGCGACTCGGCGGACGCGGCGTGCGGGCAATGCAAAAGGTGTGTGGTCAACCGCGCGCGCTCTGAAACGCGCGCGGCCGCACGGAAGAAATGGGTCCGAGGTTCCCGTGTGATCGTCCACATCGTCTCCGGCTGGAACGCGCGCTCAGGCGCCGACGCGGACCGATCGGTCCACGGCAAAACCAGCGAGATACGGAGCGACGTGCGATCGGCCCAACGTGATAGGCCATGCACGATGAACAGGACGAGCGCGCGAAACACCGCCAAAACGGCGTCGACGGTGGACGGGCGCGATTCGCGACCAGGCCAGGTCGAGTCGCCGACCGGCCATGACGCGGTGAAAAACAGGGAGTCAGTCACTGAGTATTCAATTAACGAGCGAACTGGCGTTTCCGCAATGACTTAGCTAGATGCTCCCCAATAGATGGCGCGCGATCACGATCCGTTGAATCTCCGACGTGCCTTCGCCGATCTCGCAGATTTTCGCATCGCGCATGAACCGCTCGACAGGATAATCCTTTGTGTAGCCATAGCCGCCGTGCAGCTGCACCGACGCGATCGTCGCCCGCATCGCGAGCTCCGAGCAGAACAGCTTGGCCATCGCCGCTTCCTTGCTGTACGTCTTCCCGTGCTGCGCCAGCCACGCGGCGTGGAACATCAGGTGCTTGCCCGCCTCGATCTCGGTGGCGAGATCGGAGAGCTTGAACTGCACGCCCTGAAAGTTGGCGACCGGCTGCCCGAACTGCTTGCGCGTGCTCGTGTACACCAGCGCCTGCTGGAACGCGCCTTCCGCGATGCCGAGTGACAGCGACGCGATTCCGATGCGGCCGCTGTCGAGAGTTCTCATGAAGTTGACGAAGCCCTGCCCTTCCGCGCCGAGCATGTTCTCCGCCGGGACCTCGACATCCTCCATGATCAACTCGGCCGTGTCCGAGGCGCGCCATCCGAGCTTGTCTTCCTTCTTTCCCGCCCTGAAGCCGGGCATGGCGGCGAGCGACGGCTCGTGTCCCACGCCGACGGATTCGGCCGCCGCGAGATCGTTGGTCGGTTTGGTGAGAATGAACGAGCTGATCCCCTTCGTGCCCTGGCCCGGGCTCGTGACCGCGGTGACGACGAAGATCTCGCCGACGCTGCCGTGCGTGATGAACCGCTTCACACCGTTCAACACGTAGCAGCCGTTCTTGCGTACGGCGGTCGTTCGCGTCCCGCCGGCATCGCTCCCCGCCTCGGGCTCGGTGAGCCCGAAGCCGCCCATGACCCGACCGCTCGCGAGCAACGGCACGTAGCGCTTCTTCTGCTCGTCGGTGCCGAAGTTCACGATCGGCGAGGTGCCGAGCGTGGTGTGAGCCGACACGGTGAGGCCGTGCGACGCGTCGACCTTCGCGAGCTCGTTGATCACGATCATGTAGCTGATCAGATCGAGCCCCGCTCCGCCGAGCTGCTCGGGCCACGGCACGCCGAGGAGCCCGAGCTCACCCATTTTGCGAATGTTTTCCCAGGGGAACTTCGCCTCGGCGTCGCACTTGGCCGCGACCGGCGCGACCTCGTCGCGGGCGAACTCACGGACCATCTCGCGCGTGGCGAGGTGCTGCTCGGTGAAGTACAGCGCGTCATCCATGCGTCAGGCGGCCTCGGTGTCGTCGGCCGCGCGCAGAACGTCGAGAAAGCGCTGGCCGTAGCGTTCGATTTTCACAGGACCCACACCACGAATCTCGCCCAGCGCATGTTCGCTCGACGGCCGGCGCAGCGCCATCTCGGCCAAGGTGCGGTCAGGGAACACGACATACGCGGGCACCTGCTCCTCTCGCGCGATCGTACGGCGGAGATCGCGCAGCCGCGCGAGCAATGCCTCATCCGCACCAGTGAGCGCCGGCGCGTCTTCCGGCGCACGCTCCGTTGCCGGCGAACGACGGCGCTTGCCGCGGGCGCGCGCATCCGACGACGGCGCCGCACCCGGTTCGACCTCGATGCGAGTGCCGAGGCAATTGTCACATCCGCCGCACGAGCTGCGCGCCGCGGGATCGCCGAAATATCTGAGCACGAATCCGCGGCGACAACCTTTCGTGTACGCGTACTGCTGCATCGAATCAAGCTTGGCGAGATCGGCGCGGCGGCGGCGGTCAATTATGGACCAATCGATACGAAATGCGGTGAGCGGCTTGTCGGCGCGCGCGAGCTGCGCGCCCGCGCCGGCTCGACGCCACTCGAGAAACTGGCGCGATTGCAGCGCGTCGAGCAGCGGCATCGCGCCGGTCGCGCCACCGAAGCCGGGCGGCAGGCCGTCGAGATCGATCGCGGCCCCCTCGTTGAGCGACGCTCCCGCCACCCGCCACATCGCGCGAAGAATCCCGAGCTCGAGCGAATCGTTTCCGGCGCCGCTCGCCCCAAGCTCGCGCTTGATCCGCTCGGGCGTGGCGAGCAACCGCACGATGACGCGCGTGCGGTCGTCCTGATCGGTCCGATAGGCACCGGCTTGCGCGAGAATGCGGAGCGCCGATTCCACCTCGCGTCCCGACGTCTTGCCCTTGAGCCGCGTCGCGATGTCGTCCGGCCCGAGATCGACGAGGCCCGCGCGGTCGGCGTTCTTGCGGAGGACGTCATACACCTCCTCGACGAGCGCGCGCTCGGGATACGCCGACTTGATGAAGAACTCGTGCGTGAAGCGATCGGGGAACGCGTGCAGCAAATAGCACGCGGCCGGCTGTCCGTCGCGGCCCGCGCGGCCGGCCTCCTGGTAGTACGCCTCGAGCGAGCCAGGCATCGCGCAATGGATCACGCGCCGCACGTTCGCCTTGTCGATTCCCATGCCGAACGCGTTCGTCGCCACGATCGCGCGCACGCGCTCGGACATGAACGCGTCTTGCACGTCGTGCCGGCGCGCGTCATCGAGACCGGCATGGTAGGCCGCTGCCGGGATGCGCGCGCGGTCGAGCAGCGCGGTGATCCGCTCCACGGCCTTGCGCGTCGACGCGTACACGACCGCGAGCCCGTCACTCGATCGCAGCAGGTGCACGAGCGCGTCGTCCTTCTCGTGATCGGTGCGCGTCGAGAGGACGTGGTACGTGAGATTCGTGCGATCGAACCCGGTGATGATCGTGGTCGGCGACTCGAGCCGGAGCTGCGACACGATGTCTGTGCGCACGTGCGGCGTCGCCGTCGCCGTGAGCGCGACCGTGGGCGGATTGCCGAGCTTGGCGCGGAGTTCCGCGATGCGCAGATAGCTGGGCCGGAAGTCGTGGCCCCACTCGCTGATGCAGTGCGCTTCGTCCACGGCGAGCAGCGACACGCCGGCGTCGCGCAGCCGCTCCGCCGTCGTGCCGGCGTCGAACCGTTCCGGCGCGACATAGAGCAGCTTGATGTCGCCGCGCATCGCGCGCGCCAGCCGATCAGAGATCTGTGATGACGTGAGCGTGCTGTTGACGAACGCGGCCGGGAGCCCACGCGCCGTGAGCGCGTCGACCTGGTCCTTCATCAACGAGATGAGCGGCGAGAGCACCACGGTGAGCTTGGGCAGCATCAGCGCGGGCACCTGATAGCACAGCGACTTGCCGCCGCCAGTGGGCAGCACGACGAGCGTATCGCGCCCGGCCAGCACGGAGTCGACGGCGGCTTCCTGCCCCGGACGAAACGCCGGGTAGCCGAAGTGCTCGCGCAGCGCGGCGCGCGCGTCGTCGAGGGTGTGGGTCATCGTGTCATTCTGGGCGGAGCGAGGAATCTTCCCTCCTGGTCGCGGTATCCGACCGGCAAGCTAGATCCCTCGCCGCGCTCGGGATGACATCGTAGGAACGCCCGCACACCCATTACACCGCACGCGCGAAATGGCCGCGCGTGAACTCGCCGCCGAGGATCGCCCGCACCGCGTCGGTGTCGGGCCGCGATCCGGCCGCGAGCGCGCCGAGCGCTTCGCGGTAGCTGCGCACGATCGCGCCGACGTCATCGCCAGGAACGTTGAACACGAGCTGAAAGCCGCGAATTCCGGCCCGCCAGAGCTTGGGCAGGAACTCCGAGCCGTCCACCGGCCGCGAGTGCAGCAGCCGATTCCGGCACGCCGAATCCGTCGCGATGGGGAACGTGTATCCCGCCGGATCCGTGAGCTCCACGTTCGCGTGCTTCTGCACGCACAGATCGCGGCACGTGGTGGGCTCGCGATCGAATGCGGCCGACAGCACGCAATGCTCGATCGTCATCCCCTCGGGCCGGCCGTACAAGAACACGTCGAACCCTTCGCCGTCCCAGGGCGCCACAAGCTCCGACAATTCTTCAGTCGTGAGCTCGACGGAGGCGACGATGCGGCGCGCGCCCAGCCGGAACAGCTCCGCGGCGGTGTGTGCGTTGAAGACGTTCGCCGCGTAATCCGCCGTGACGTCGCGGCCGCCGCGCGCGAGCTCGGCGACGAGTCCCACGTGGCCGCTCAGAATCGGCAGCTCGAGGTCGAGCCATTTCTGAATACTCTTTCGCTCTTCCGGTCGCACGATCGTGGGCGTGCGGAGTCGAAGCGCGACGCCGCGTTCAGCGAGCGATTCGCGCAAGGCGCGAATGCGGGCGAGCGGAGGCGCCGGGTGTCGGAGAAATGGATCGAAGCAGATCTCCGTCGCCCCCGTATCTGCCGCGCGCTCGGCGTCATCGAGGCTGTATACCTGGGCGGCGAGCGAGAACGGGCGCGTTCCTGCGCCGGTCTCGGTTCGCGCGCTCGTCTTCACCGCGGAAACCGCGCTCTCGACCGTGGCGCGTCGCTCGGCCTGCTTTGCCTCGAACGCCCAATCGCGATGCAGCATCAGCTGCTCGACGGCTCGCTGTCGAAGATGATTCTGCTCGCTCACGGGTAGAAAGAGCCCCTCGGCGAGACCGGTCACGTCGAGCGCGCCGAGGACGAACGGCGTGTCGCCGAGGCGGCCGAATTGCGCGCGGAGCGACTCGGCGTCGAGCGCGCGCTTGCTCGCCGGTGCGAGCGTCATCTCGCTTCGTACCGTCACCGCATCGCCGTCGCACGAGAAGACCGCTTTGAGCGGCGTGCCCGCCGCGCCGAACACCCGCGCGTCGAGCCGCGATTTGCGCGCGCGGATCTCCGTGGGGAGCGCGGCATAACTCGCGCGCGCCCGCTCCAGGAGCGCGGCCTGCGAGGTGCGAACCACCCGCCAGCCAGCCCCAATGCGGATGCGCGTCTCGAGCGCCTGCCGAATCGTGGCGCGCGATGCGATCGTCCGCACGCCTGTTACCGTGAAGCCAGACGTCGGACCGCCGACGTGCTCGGGCGCCTCGAAGCCAAGGCCATCGCCCACCTGCACCGGCTCGCTCACCTCCACGATCAACTCGCCGCGATCGTGTCCCACGACCGTGCCGAGCACGGTGCCGAGGTTGTCCGGCTGCGTGCGCGTGACGTAGTCGCGTCCCGCGCGACCGCCGTACATACCGCCGGTGAACCCGCGACTGTAGATCTGGACGAGCGGTTGAACCTCGGCTTCAGTCGGCGGAGTAAACGTTCCACGTTCGACGCGATCCAGGAACTCGCGGTACGATTGCGTGACCGTCGCGACGTACTCCGGACGCTTCTTGCGCCCTTCGACCTTGAGACAAACGATGCCCGCGTCGGCGATCTCGGAGAGGTGATCGTACGCGCCGAGGTCCTTGGTCGAGATCAGGTATCCGCGATCGAGCTCGTCCTTCGTCGCTGCGTCGGTGAGCACGTAGTCCTTGCGGCACGACTGCGCGCACGAGCCCCGATTGGCGCTCCGCTCGGAGATCATGCCGGACATGTAGCACTGCCCCGAATACGAGATGCAGAGCGCACCGTGCACGAACGACTCGAGCCCCACCTCCGGGACTGCGTCGCGAATGGCTCGAATGTCGTCGAGCGTATTTTCGCGCGCGAGCACGACGCGCTGCACGCCCAGCTCGCGCATCACCGCGGCGCCGGCTGCGTCGTGCACCGTCATCTGCGTCGAGCCGTGAATCTCGAGGCCGGGATAGATCTGCTCGATCAGCCGCACGAGCCCAACGTCCTGCACGATCACGGCATCGATCCCGAGATCGACCGCTTCCCCTAAGAACATTAGGGCATCGACGAGCTCGCTCGGCTTGATCAGCACATTGAGCGTGAGATAGATGCGCCGCCCGCGCTCGTGCGCGATGCGGCACGCCTCACCGAGCTCTTCGAGGCTGAGCTGCGCGCCTTCGTCGCGTGCATTGAAGCGCGAGGCGCCCATGTACACGGCGTCGGCGCCATTCGCGACGGCGGCCCGCACCGCGTCGAGCGAACCGGCGGGGGCGAGGAGCTCAGGGATGCGTCGGTGTGCCATAAGCGTTGAAATATAACAGCTTACAGCCCTCGTACCGAACGCGAGCGCGCGTCCCAGCGGTCAGGGCGACTCGTCGTGCTCGGTCGGCTCGTCGTGCCGACGACGCTTGAGAAAACGCATCGCCGCCGCCGCCGCGAAGAAGGCGATCCCGATCCAGCGGAGCCGTTCGTCGTCGATCCGCTGTCCGTAGCCCCACACGACGACGCCGATCCCGAGCAGGGCGAGCTGCGCCTCCGTGCGGCGCTTCATCTCATTCCTTGGGCGATCGCTGGTACGTCGGCCATTCCTTGTGGCCGGGCAATCCGAGCGCTTTCGCTCGATCGTCCGGCACGTCGAGGATCATGCGGAGCATGGCCGTCGAGAAGACCTTGCCCTGCGCGTCCGTCTTGAGCGACAACGTGCCGCCGCCGTCGAGCGCGCCGTGCAGCAGGAAGTTGAGCGCCTTCAAATTAGGCAACTCATATCGCTCTACGGGACCGGTGATCACGCCGCGAAAGTGCTCGCGGACGCGATCGAGCGTGAGATACTCGGCGAGCACGGGATACCAGCGCGGCTCGAGCGCGATGACGCCCACGTTGGCCGTGTCGCCTTTGTCGCCCGAGCGCGCGTGCGCGATGTCGAGCAGGCGGATCTTCACGAGAGCACCTCCACGCGCGTCTGCACCACGGACTTGTCGATGAGCGCCGGCCAGTAGGCGACGATCTCCTCGACCTTGGGCCGGCCGCCGGCGAATCCCGTCACGCTCGGCGGGCCGTTGAGCACGAGCGGCGCGATCTCGCGCGTGAACCGTTCGACGGCCGCCTTGTCGCCGCCCCGAACGCCCACGCGAAGCTGTACTTCGGGCGCGTCGTGCGTCTCGCCGGCGAGCGGTCCGTGCGCCGCGGAGACACCCACGAACTCGGTGAGGATGTGATCGAAACGCAGGCCGAGCCGCTCGAGGCGTTCGCGCAGCACACGATCGGCGAGCTTCGCCTTATCGAGCGCATCCGGCCACGCATAGACAAGCGTACCGACCGCCTTGTACCCCGCGCGATACGCGATCGACACCTTGAGCTTGTCGGTCGGTGGCTTGCCTTTGATGCCGAAGACCCGAACGCGATTCTCGCCCGCCTGCTCGAGTTGGATCGATGTGAAGTCCGCGATGACGTCGGGCGTGATGTAGGAGTGCGGATCGCCCATCTCGTACACGAGCTGCTCGCTCACGGACGGCACCGAGATTCGGCCGCCGGTATGCGGGTGTTTGTAGATGACGAAGCTCCCATCGGCGTGCCCTTCGACGATGGGATAGCCGATGTTCGCGAGATCCGGAATGTTGCGCCAGTCGTAGAGGCAGTTGCCGCCGGAGCACTGCGCGCCGCATTCGATGATGTGCCCGGCGACGATGCCCGCCGCGAGCCGGTCCCAATCAGCGTTGCCCCAGCCGAACTCATAGCGCAGCGGCGCCATCGTGAGCGCGGTATCCGTCGAGCGTCCGGTGATGACGATGTTCGCGCCCTTGCCGAGCGCGTCGATGATCGGGGTCGAGCCGATGTATGCGTTGGCGGAGAGGACGCGGTCGCGCACCGTCGACAACGCTTCGCCCGTCTCCATGTTCGCGAGCGCGTGGCCCGACGCGATCAACTCGTCCAGGCGTGGCAGCAAATCGTCACCCGTGACGACGCCGACGCGTACGTCGCTCGAAACGCCGTGCTTGGCCGCGACCGCGCGCACAGCCTCGGCGCACGCGGGCGGATTCACGCCGCCGGCGTTGGCGATCACGCGCACGCCTCGCTTCGCCACCGCGGGGAGCACGCTCTCGACCGCGCCGATGAAGTCGCGCGCATAGCCCATCTTCGGGTCGCGCTCCTTCTGCTTTTGCAGAATGCTCATGGTGACTTCGGCGAGGTAGTCGAGCATCAGATAATCGACGTCGCCGCCTTCGACCTGGCGGCGGGGCGCCTCGAGCCAGTCGCCCCAGAAACCCTGGCCGGACGCGACGCGCACGATCTTCTCGCCCGAGGCCGGTATTGATGATTTGCTCATGCGTCGGTGAAGTGTGCGGGGAGGACGAACGCGCCCAGGTGCGGACCCGGATTCTGGAGGCCCGCGCGCAGCGCGAGCGCGAGCACGTCGCGCGTATCTTCCGGGTAGACGATCGCATCGATGAAGCCGCGCGCGCCGGCGAAGCGGGCGTCGAGCTGGTGCTCGTAGTCCGCGCGCATCTCGTCGACGCTGTGCGCCACGTCGGCCGGGAGCGGCTGCTTCTTGCCTTTCGCTGCTTCCATCGCGGGACCGTGCACCGCGTGGACGGCCGCTTCGCCTTCCATCACCGCCATGCGGCCGGTGGGCCAGCTGAAGATGAAATCCGGATCGAAGCCCTGGCCGGCCATCGCGTAATAGCCGGCGCCCGACGCGTGGTTGACGGTCAGTACGATCTTGGGGACGCGCGCCGTGGCCATCGCTTCGACGAAGCGCGCGCCGGCGCGGATGATCCCCTCGTGCTCCGCTTCGGGGCCGACCATGAAGCCCGAAACGTCTTGCACGAAGAGCAGCGGAATCCGCTCGCGATCGCACCGCTCGATGAAGTAGGCGACCTTCTCCGCGCTCTCGGCGTACAGAATCCCGCCGAAGCGCGGTTTCTCGCCGGGCCGGCCCTTGATCAGGCCCCGCTGATTCGCGATCACGCCGACCGCGATCCCCTCGATGCGCGCATCGCCGCAGATCATCTCACGCGCGAGCCCCGCCTGGAACTCGTCGAGCTTTCCCTCGTCGAGAATGACGCGGAGCAGCTCGTGCATGTCGTACGACATGCGGTGATCCGTCGGGAGGAGATCGTACAACGCGCCGGACGCATCGGCGTCAGCCGGCGTGCCGGGCGTCCAACCTTCCGTGTGCTGCACCGGAAGCATCGCGACGAGGTCGCGAAGCTTCGCCAGGCAGGCATCGTCGTCGTCCACGGCATAATGCGCCACGCCGCTCACCTCGGTGTGCGTGACCGCGCCGCCGAGCGTCTCGCCGTCGATGGTCTGCCCGGTGGCGCCCTTCACGAGGTTCGGACCGCCGAGGCCCATGAACGACGTCCCCTTGACCATCACGATGAGGTCGGAGAGCGCCGGGAGGTAGGCGCCCCCGGCGATGCACGGGCCCATCACGGCCGCGAGCTGCGGAATGCGTAAGTATTTACGCATTATAGAATTATAGTAAAACAACCGGCTCGCGCCGTACTGCCCGGGAAAGACGCCGCCCTGATACGGCAGATTGACGCCCGACGAGTCGACGAGGTAGAGGATCGGGATGCGGCACCGCATCGCGATCTCCTGCGCGCGCAGCATCTTCTTGATCGTCTCGGGCCACCACGACCCGGCTTTCACCGTCGCGTCGTTGGCCACGATCACGACCTCCCGGTCGCGGACGCGCCCGATCCCGGTGACGACGCCGGCGCCCGGCGCCTGCCCGTCGTACTGGTCGTAGGCGACGAGCAGCCCGATCTCGAGGAATCGCGCGCCAGGGTCGCAGAGCCGTTCGATGCGCTCGCGGGCGGTGAGCTTCCCCTGCTTGTGCTGGCGAGCGATCTTCTCCGCCCCGCCGCCTTCCCGCAGCCGCGCTTCGAGGGCGCGGACCTCGTCGCTCAGCTCACGGAGCCGTGTGCTCACGCTCGCGTCACGTGTTCAGCGCGGCGTCCTGCCGCTCGTGCTCCGCGAACCATTCGCGGATGTATTCGATCAGTGCCGTGGTCGGGGTGCCTGGGCCGAAGAGCTGTCCGACGCCAAGCCGGTGCAGCTCCTCCATGTCTTCCTTCGGGATGATGCCGCCGCCGGTGATGAGGATGTCGTCTCGCCCCTGCTCGTGCAGCAGCTCTCGCACGCGGGGAAAAAGCGTCATGTGGGCGCCGCTCAGGATCGAGAGTCCGACGACGTCGACGTCTTCCTGCACCGCCGCCGTGGCGATCATCTCGGGCGTCTGGTGCAGCCCGGTGTAAATCACTTCCATGCCGGCGTCGCGGAGCGCGGCGGCGACGACTTTTGCGCCGCGATCGTGTCCGTCCAGGCCCGGCTTGGCAACCAGCACGCGAATGGGACGCATTCCGTCGGTATCGAGAGTCGTATGAGGGCGTGCTCGGGGTACGGCCGCGCGCCCGCTGCAGTCAAAGCTAGCGGTTGCGGCGACGACGAGGCAACGGATGTGCCTTTCGCGCGACCAGCATCATCTCGCTCGAGCGCCGGCCAAGCGGCGCGTCGCGGAATCCGTCGTACGCCTCCTCCACGATCAAGCCGGCGCGCGCGCAGAGCGCCGCGAGCGCCGTTGGTGTGTAGAGGCGGATCCGATGCTCGCGCGAGCCGCTCGCCCCTCGCCCCGACCATACGGACAGCACCGTGAGAATTCCCGAGAGCGGATCGAAGTGCCGCTCCTGGGCGACGAGCGTGCCGTCCTTCGTCTGCCACCAATCGCGATGGAGAAAGCGCGCCATGACGCCATCACGATCGCCGCCATGCCAGACGAGTGTGCCGCCCGGCGCGAGCACGCGCGCGAATTCGTCGATCACGCGCTGATCATCTCTTGGATCGACGAAGAACCCGAACGACGTGAACAGGTTCACGACGGCGTCGAAGCGCCCCGTCCAGCGCGCAGGCATTTGCCGCATGTCGCCGCGTGTGTAGCGGAGCGTTGTTCCCGTGCCGCGCGCACGCGCTCTGGCGAGCAGATCGCGGGAATAATCCAGACCATCGACGTTCAATCCCGCTTCGGCGAGCAGGTGCGCGTGTCGCCCCTGGCCGCACGGTACGTCCAGGACGCGCGCGCCGGACGGAAGTCCGAGCACGTCGATCAGTCGTGCGACCTCGTGCCGGTCGCGCTCGACGTCGAACAGGGGCTCGTACTCGAGCAGGTACTGGGCATCGAAGTAAGACTGCCACCATTCCATGACTTGATCTTGGCGCGTCGGTTGCGGTGCGCCGTTTCCCGTGGAATCGGCGTTCCCAATTCATTCCAAGCCGATTCGGCGCACCGATCTCCGCGCGCGCGCCGACTCATGTCAGAACATTAAAAGAACACCGGCTCGCGGTACGCCCCGAACACACTCTCCAGCGCGGCGCGGATCTCGTACAGCGTGCAATACCGGCGTGCGCATTCGAGAATGTATGGCATCGTATTCCCATTGCCGGACGCCACCTCGCGCAGGCGGGCGAGCGCGGCCTCGCACGCCGCATCGTCGCGCTCGGCGCGGAGCTTGGCCATACGCTCGCGCTGCGACCGCTCCGTGTCCTCGCCGACCTTCAAGATGGGGATCGTGAGCTCGGGCTCATCGGTGACGAACTCGTTGACGCCGACGATCGCGCGGCGGTGCTGCTCGATCTCCCACTGCTGCCGCGCCGCCGATTCGGCGATCTTGCGCTGGAGCCAGCCCGTCTCGAGGCCGGCCACGACGCCGCCCACCTCGTCGATCTCGGCGAATAGCGATTCCGCCTCCGCCTCGAGCTGATCCGTCAGCGCTTCGACGTAGTACGCGCCGCCCAATGGATCGATCACGTTCGGCACGCCGGTCTCGTAGGCGAGCACCTGCTGCGTGCGCAGCGCGACCTGCACCGCCTCTTCCGTGGGCAGGGCGAGCGTCTCGTCCATCGAGTTGGTGTGGAGCGACTGCGTCCCGCCCAACACCGCGGCGAGCGCCTGATACGCGACACGCACGACGTTGTTCATCGGCTGCTGCGCGGTGAGCGTCACGCCCGCCGTCTGCGAGTGAAAGCGCATCACCCAGGAGCGCGGCGACTTCGCGTGATATCGCTCCTTCATGTGCCGGGCCCAGATGCGGCGCGCCGCGCGGAGCTTGGCGATCTCCTCGAAGAAGTCGTTGTGTATGTCCCAGAAGAACGACAGCCGCGGCGCGAACTCGTCCACGTCCAGCCCGCGGGCAATGCCGCGCTCCACGTAGGTGAAGCCGTCGGCGAGCGTGAACGCCAGCTCCTGCGCCGCCGTGGAGCCCGCTTCACGAATGTGATATCCAGAAATGGAAATAGTGTTCCATAATGGCGCGTGCTTCGCGCCCCACTCGAAGCAGTCGACGATCAGGCGCAGCGCGGGCTCGATCGGGAAGCACCACGCGTGCTGCGCCATGTACTCTTTGAGAATGTCGTTCTGGATCGTGCCGCGGAGCTGGTCCGCCGATACGCCCTGCTTCTCCGCCGCCGCGATGTAGAACGCCCAGAGGATGATCGCCGGGCCGTTGATCGTCATCGACGTCGACACCTGGTCGAGCGGGATGCCGTCGAACAGCACTTCCATGTCCGCCAGGCTCGAGATCGCGACGCCCGTCTTCCCCACCTCGCCCTCGGAGCGCGGGTGATCCGAGTCGTAGCCCATCAACGTCGGAAAATCGAACGCAGTCGAGAGGCCGGTCTGGCCGTGCTCCAGCAAGAACTTGAATCGCGCGTTCGTGTCCTTGGCGCTGCCAAAGCCGGCGAACTGGCGCATCGTCCACAGCTTGCCGCGGTAGCCCGTCGGGTGAATGCCGCGGGTGAACGGATACGTCCCCGGAACGCCCAATTCCTCCGCCGACGCGGGGCCGACGTCGAGCGCCGTATAGAGCGGCTCGACTTCCTTCGCCGAGTTCGTGAACGCAATGTCGCGCAGCTCGCCGCGCTCGTACCGGCGACGCCACTCCGCGACTTCGGCGCGCAGGCGTTCCAGCTCGGCGCGCTGTTCAGTGGGCGATTCGGTCAGGTCTCGCGTGGAGGTCATCGATCATTCCGCGTCAGGAGGTTTGCGCTCCGGGCGAGCAGCGCGTCGGCGACCGCGAACGGATTCGTCCCGCCCGCCTCGAGCGCCGGCAATTGCTCGTCCAGCCATGCGTTCGTGCCAGGGTCGCGCCACAGCCGCATACGGACCCGCTCTTCAACGACGTCCACGACCCGCTCGCGCAACCGCGCACGCCGGCGTGTCGCAAGTATGCCGCTCGTCTCAAGATAAGCGAAGTGGCGATCGAGCGCGCCGATCACGTCGGCCGTTCCTTCGCCCTTGATGGCAACGCTGCGCAGCACGGGCGGCGTCCACTCCTCCGCGTGCTCGTCCTTCGCCGCGGCCCGCGCGGCGCGGCCGGGGTTCATCGCGAACTGCTCGGCTTTGGTGAGCGGCCGCCGGAGATCGACCCCGTGGTGCGCCGGCACGTGCTTGAGCGTCGCGCCGTTCCGCAGCCCGAGCATGAGCTCGAGCTCATTGCGGAGGCGATCGGCCCCCGGCCGATCGGCCTTGTTCACGACGAACACATCGGCAATCTCCATCAACCCCGCCTTGAGCGTCTGGATCGAATCGCCCGACTCCGGCACGAGCACGACGAGACTCGTATCCGCGGTGCGCGCGATGTCCAGCTCACTCTGCCCCACGCCAACGGTCTCAATTAGTATCCGATCGATACTAAATGCGTCGAGCACGTCGGCCACTTCGCGCGTCGTCGCGGCGAGTCCGCCGAGTGAGCCCCGCGTCGCCATGGAGCGAATGAAGACGCCCTTGTCGAGCGCCACGGTCTCCATGCGGATACGATCGCCGAGCAGCGCACCGCCGGTGAACGGCGACGTCGGGTCGACCGCGACGATGCCGACGGTGAGCCCAGCGGCGCGGTACTCGATCGCGAGGCGCGTGGTGAGGGTGCTTTTGCCCGCGCCCGGCGGTCCGGTGATTCCGATGCGTCGCGCCCGTCCGATCCGCGGCTGAAGACGCGCGAGCAGCCGATCGAAGCCATTGCGATGATTCTCGACGATGCTGACTGCGCGCGCGAGCGCGGCGGTGTGTCCCGCGTCGAAATCCGCGAAGAGCTTGCTCTCCCGATCGAGCGCCAGCGTCGCGGTCATCGCGTCGTCGATGCGGGCGGCGGCTCGGGCTCGTCGTGCTCGTCGCGGATGTCACCGACGAGCTCCTCGAGCAGATCCTCCAATGTGACGAGGCCGAGCGTGTGTGCCGATTCGTCTCGCACGATCGCGAGATGCAGTCGTTCGCGAAGCATGCGGAACAGTAGCTCGTTGCATGGCGCGTCGGGAGCGGAAAACGCGACCGGGCGGAGGCGCTCCGGCATCTCGCCGCGCGCCTTGATCACATCGAACGCATGCACCATCCCGACGATCCGGTCGAGCGTTCCATCGTAGATCGGCACGCGGCTGTAGCGCGACTGCGCGATCTGACTCGCCAGCGCGTGCGGGTCCACGCCCGAAGGCAGCGCGAACATCTCCGAGCGAGGCGTCATCACGTCACGCACGATCATCTCGCTGAACTCCACGACGCCGCTGATGATCGCGATCTCCTCGCGCTCGCCGACGCCTTCGAGCTCACCCTCGCGGAGGAGATCCTGTATGGCATCGCGTTCCGGCGGTGGAGTTGGCGCGGCGCGCTCGTGGACGAAAAGTCGCGCGATCCCACGCCCCACGGCGGCGATCGGCGCGGTCACGACATCCGCCAGACGAAGAACGGTGAGCACGACGGGCGCGACCCCCGCGGGCCAGCGCCGCGCGATCGCTCTCGGCACGAGCTGTCCGATCACGACGACCACGCCGGCGAAGATGGCGGCGTCCAACAGCACGCCCAATCCCCGCGCGTCCACGCCGAGACTGATTCCAGCGACGAGGAGCGTGAGCGCCACGCCGACGTTCGCCGCCGTGAGCAACCGATGTGGCTTCTCGAGATACGTCACCGCCGCGGCTGATCCACGCAGTTGTCGCTCGGCCCAGTGTCGCAGCCAGATCCGCGATACCGATCGAACGGCCATGCCGCCGGCGGTGAGCAGCGCGACGATGCCGAGTGCCACGAGCAGCGGAAGCGTCAACATCAGTCGGACTCCGGCGTGCCGACCGGTTCCAGCCGTTCGAAGTAGACGCGCTCGATGCGCCGCCGGCGCACGCGCTCGACGACCATTCGGAATCCGCTATGCACGAGCGACTCGCCGGAGCGCGGCACGCGCCCGAAGAGCGCGTAGACGAGACCACCAACGGTGGTCACATCATCGATCTCGAAATTGGCGCCGAGCCGCTCGGAAAGCTCGTCGAGCGTTACGCGGCCGGAGACCCAGTAGCAGCGATTGCCTTCCTGTCGGATCTGCGGCTCCTCGACGTCGTACTCGTCGCGAATATCGCCGACGATCTCCTCGAGAATGTCCTCGATCGTGACGAGTCCCGCGGTTCCGCCGTACTCGTCGCTCACGATCGCGATATGCGTTCCCGTCGCCTGGAATTCGCGAAGCTGCGCGTCGATGCGCTTGGAGGTCGGAATGAACGACGGCGGCCGCGCGAGCGACAGCCATCCCGACGCTGGCTCTTCGTCGGCGACGATCGCGGGCAGCACGTCCTTCGCGTAGAGAATGCCGACGACCTCGTCGAGCGTCTCGCGAACGACTGGGAACCGCGCGTGCTCCAAGCTGCGGATACGGTCCAGTACCTCGGACCACGGCGTCTCGGCCTCGATCGCGATCATGTCCACGCGCGGCACCATGATCTCGTGCACCTCGGTCTCGCCGAGTGAGAACACGCCGTGGATGAGCTCTTCCTCTGCCGACGAGACCTCGGCTTCGGCCGTGACGACTTCGCGGAACTGTTCCGCGCTCGTTTCGCGCTCCTCGGCGTTGGGCGTGCCTGGTGGAATCAAGGCCTGCAACGTGCGGTCGATCGTCGCGCCGAGTGCGACCGCGGGGCGCAAGATGAGGCCGACCGTATGAATCATCGGCGAGAGATTCCGGTAGGTCTCGGCCGAATTCGCGTATCCGATCGCGCGCGCCACGCCTTCGGACGCGATGCAGATCACGATGACGGCAACCGCCGCAACGATGATCCGTATACCGATCGAGAGTGACGCGAGGTGCAGCGCCTGCGCCATCGACGCACCAGCGGCCGTGTACACGAGCACGCGGCCCATGGACAGTGCGCGATGCTGGCGCTCGCGTTCGGTGAATTCCGCGTCGGTGGCTTCCATGGCCTCGGACGCGTGAAACGCGAGCAGCGCGCTGTCGGCCGTCGCGAGCAGTCCCGCGACGAGTGCGCTCCCGATGCCGACCAGCCATGCGATCAGCGTGGTCATCGTCGCACCGACCGCAGCGCGCGCCCGAGAATCTGCTCCTGTCGCCGCCACATCGGGGCGCGCTCGCGGCCGTCGTCCTCCGGATGGTCGTAGCCGAGGATGTGCAGGACGCCGTGCACGACGAGCCGCGCCAGCTCTTCGCGAACGGAGACGTGCCTCGCGCGCGCATTGTCGCGCGCCACTTCCGGCGCGATGTAGATGTCGCCCACGATGGGATCCCGGTCCGATGCGCGTGTGAAGCCGAAGGAGATGACGTCGGTCGCGCCAGAGTGGTCGAGATGCAGGCGATTCATGCGAGCGATCGCGCGGCGGTCGAGCAGCGTGACCGAAACGAGCGCGTTGCGCACGTGCTCGGCGCGGAGCGCGGTGCGCGCGATCTCCGCGATGCGCGCACGCGCGAGCGGCGCGCGGACGCCGTCACTCGCTACGTCGACGTTCAGGCTCATGTCGAGGCGAACTCCGACGTCACGCCGCCGCTCGCCGCCGGATACTCGATGCGATTGTGATACATGCCGACGAGCACCCGGGTGAACTCGTCCTTGATCGTCTCGATCTGACGCAGCGTGAGCGGTGCGTCGACGAGTTGCCCCTGCTCCACGCGCTGCTTCACGATGTGATCGATCACGTCGCGTATGCGATCCGGCGTGGGCTCGTGCAGCACGCGCGTCGCGGCCTCGATGCCGTCGGCGAGCATCACGACCGCGGTCTCGGCGCTCTGCGGCAGCGGCCCGGGATACGCGTACTCCCGCGCGTCGAGCGGCGAGCTCTCGTTCTGCTTGGCTTTGTCCAGGAAATACGAGATCGTGCCGGTGCCGTGGTGCTCGGTGATGAACGCGCGCAGCGCGCGCGGCAGCTTGTACTCCGCCGCGAGCTCCAGCCCTTCGTGCACGTGGTTGCGGATGATGTGCGCGCTCGCGTCGGGCCTGAGCGCATCGTGCGGATTGCGGCCCTTCGACTGGTTCTCCACGAAATACTGCGGCTTTGCGATCTTGCCGATGTCGTGGTAATAGGCGCCGACGCGCGCGAGGAGCGCGTTCGCGCCGATCGCGCGACACGCCGCCTCGGCGAGATTGGCGATCGCGATCGTGTGCGCATAGGTGCCCGGAGCCTCGAGGCTGAGGCGCTGCATCAGCGGCCGGTTGAGGTCCGACCACTCGAGCAGCGTCAGATCGGTCTCGATGCCGGTGAACGCTTCCGCCATCGGAAGCAGCAGTACGGCGAGCAGCACGCAGCCGAGCGCATTGAGCACACCGAACCCGGCGGAGGCGAGGATCGCGCGCGACGACAGATCGAGCGTGAGTCCGATTGCGACGGCGGTGGCCAGATAGGCGCCGCCGATCGTGACGATCCACTGATAAAACTGGTTGCGCCGGCGGATCTCGCCGACGGTGAGCGCCGCGACCGCCCCCCCAACCAGGTTGATGAAGAGCGCGTTCGTGCCGCGGAAAACGCTCTGCCCCGCGACGAGCGTCGTCAGCACCATCGCCGAGATCATGCTGATGCGGCGCCCGAAGAGCGCGCTGAGGACGACGGCCGCGAGCGCCACGGGCACGAGCTCGGGTATCACGGGCCGCACGTAGGCGATGATCGCGCCGACCGCCAGCACGACGGCCGTGAGCACCGCCACGGTCATCAAGGACCGCAGCCTGTAATACACGTCCGCTCGAAAGACGAGAAACGGAACGCCGAGCAGCGCGATCAATAGAAAGTTGAATACGATGGACCCGACGATCCGCCGCGCGCCGCGCTGCGAGCCGCGATACTGATCCGCCGCGTCGTGCAGCGCGCGAAGCTTCTCGTTCTGCTCGCGCCCAACCACCTCGTTTGCGCCGATGATCTTCTCACCCGCCTGGACGCTGTACTTCGCGGCGGGAATCGACCGCCGTACGTCCTCGCGCCGCAGCTCGGTCGTCGCGCGGTCGGGCACGATGGTCGGGTGGAAGAACGTTGCGAGAAGTCTCATGTAGAGCGAATCGCCGGTCGCCGACCCGGGATCCGGGTGCACGAGGCGCGCGCGGCTCACGAGCATGTTGAACGTCAGCACGCTGTCCGACGACACGCGGTGGTCCTCGCCGCCCGAGCGAATCACGATCTCGCCGCGCACGGAATCGAGGGTCCCCGCGCTCGCGACGCCTTCGCTGAGCCAGCGGTCGAACACGCGATGCAGCGAGAGGAAGAGCGGGCCGCGCTTTCGGGGCATCGCGAGGTACGCGGCCTGTCCGGCGGTCAGCGGGATGCCCCAGCTCTCCGCGGCGCGCTGCACGCTGGCGGTCGCGAGCTGCGGATTCGTTGCGGCGGCCTGCGTGACGGCCGCGTTGAAGCCGTCGAGCGCGGCGCGCGATGAATCGAGCGCCGCGGGCAGGAACTGGAACACCGGCTCGACGCCCGCGACGACCTGCGCTTGCTCCTGCGCCAACTCCGCCGGCGTCTTCATGACCTTGAACGCGAACGGCGCGATGACGTTGTCGCTCGCTACGGACCCGACTTCGTAGATCGGAAAGTCGATCGCCGGCGATGCCGGGAAGAGCACGTAGGTGAGCACGGCGAGGAGCAGCGCGATGCCCAGGCGAGCGGCGTGCGCGACGAGCGTGGGCCGGTTCGGCGGCCAATTGACCAGCGCTCGACTCGTGATCCGCCCCTCGACGGGCACGGTGTTCTACTCCCCGGCGTCGACGGCGTAGGCGCGTACGATATCACGCACCAATCGGTGCCGAACGACGTCCGTTTCGTTGAAGTAGTGAAATCCGATGCCGTCGATCCCCGGCAGGATTCGCTCGATCTGCATCAGTCCCGAATCTTCGCGCCGCGGCAGATCGACCTGCGTCTTGTCGCCGGTGATCACCATTTTCGAATTCACACCGAGGCGCGTCAGCACCATCTTCATCTGCATCGTCGTCGCGTTCTGCGCTTCGTCCACGATCACGAACGCGTCACCGAGCGTGCGGCCGCGCATGAACGCGAGCGGCGCGACTTCGATCACGCGCTGCTCGAGCGCACGCTGAATGCGCTCGAACGGCATCATGTCATCGAGCGCGTCGTAGAGGGGCCGCAGATACGGATCGACTTTGGCCTGCATGTCCCCCGGGAGAAAGCCGAGGTTCTCGCCCGCTTCCACGGCCGGACGCGCGAGCACGATGCGCCGTACGCGCTTTCTCGTGAGTGCGTCGACTGCCGCGGCGACCGCGAGATACGTCTTGCCAGTTCCCGCCGGTCCGATTCCAACGACGATGTCGTTGTCCTGAATCTCCTTCAGGTACTCCGCCTGTCCGGGCGTCTTTGGCGTGATGACGCGTCGGATGCCGGGGAGCGCGATTCTTGGCCCCGCGACACCGTCGCCGGACTCGTCCTCGTCTCGCTCGCCGTTGTCGACCACGTCGCCCATGCGCAGTACGTCGTCCGGCGTGAGCTCGCGGCGCTGGCGCGCGGCGTCGATCATCCGGTTCGCGATCGCGACCGCGCGCTCGACGAACTCCGGCGTGCCGGAGATCGAAAGCGTATCGCCGCGGAGCGTGACCTTCACGCCGCCGAGGCGCGACAGCTCGATCAGATTGCTGTCGTTGACGCCGGCGAGCGTGAGCGGATCGGCCCCCTCGGCCGAGAGCTTCTGCGTGATAGTCTCGTCGCTCACGCGTCGCTTCCTGTCACCGCGATGTGCAGGTCAGCGAG
The DNA here is from genome assembly GCA_025934775.1 of Gemmatimonadaceae bacterium. Classification (GTDB taxonomy): domain Bacteria; phylum Gemmatimonadota; class Gemmatimonadetes; order Gemmatimonadales; family Gemmatimonadaceae; genus JAQBQB01. Next base: position 153,043 of record JAICWO010000007.1, read on the forward strand.
ATCGTCGCTCGGAACCGACGACGGCGCGCCCTCGAAAAGCGCACGCGCCGCGGTCGTCTTGGGAAATGCGATCACGTCCCGCAACGACGATGCGCCCGAGAGCTGCATCGCGATCCGGTCGAAGCCGAACGCGATCCCGCCGTGCGGCGGCGCGCCGGCGCGCAGGCCTTCGAGCAGGAATCCAAACCGTGCCTGCGCCGTTGCCTCGTCGATACCGAGCAGCGAGAAGATCTTTCCCTGGAGAGCGGGATCACTGATACGAATGCTTCCGCCGCCAAGCTCCGTTCCGTTCAACACGCAGTCGTAGGCCTGCGCGCGCGCGCGCTCCGGCGCGCGGTCGAGCAACGCGAGGTCGTCGGGCATTGGAGAGGTGAACGGGTGGTGCACCGCGCCGAGCGCACCGGTCACCGGATCCTCTTCAAAAAGTGGAAAGTCGGTCACCCAGAGAAAATGATTCTCGGCCTCCTTCACGAGATTCATACGACGCGCCACGTCCTGCCGTACGCGATCGAGCGCCGCGCTCGACACGCGATCCGCGCCGGCGACGTACAGCCCGAGATCGCCGTCGGAGAGACCGAGGTGCGCCGCGGAGCCTTCGGGCAGAAATTTGGCCACGGGTCCCTCGAGCACGCCGTTCGCGGCCTTGAGGCGCAACAAGCCCATGGCGCCGGCCTTCTTCGCCGCCGACTCGATCTCGTCCACCTGCTTGCGCGACAGCGACGCGCCGCCGGGCACGCGAATGCCGCGCACCCGCCCGCCCTGCTCGAGCGCCGAGCGCGTGATACCGAAGTCCGCGCCGCGAAAGACGTCGCTCACATCCATGATCGCGAGATCGTAGCGCAAGTCGGGCCGGTCGATCCCGTACCGCTCCATCGCCTCCGCGTACGTCATGCGGGGAAACTCGCTCGGGATCTCGATGCCTGCCTCGCTCCACAACGAGCCGATCAAACCCTCCGCCAGACGCATGATGTCGTCCTGCGCGACGAACGACGCCTCGACGTCGATCTGCGTGAACTCCGGCTGCCGATCCTGCCGCAGGTCCTCGTCGCGGAAACAGCGCGCGATCTGGAAATATCGATCGAAGCCCGAGACCATGAGCAATTGCTTATAGAGCTGCGGCGACTGCGGAAGCGCGTAGAATTCGCCGGGATGCACGCGGCTGGGCACGAGGTAGTCGCGTGCGCCTTCCGGCGTCGGCTTGGTGAGGATCGGCGTCTCGATCTCGAAAAAGCCGCGCTCGCTCAGAAATCGCCTCGTCGCCTGCATGAGGCGATGTCGAAGCAAGATGTTCTCCTGCAATTCCGGGCGCCGAAGGTCGAGAAAACGGTGGCGAAGCCGCAACTCCTCCGCCGCGAGATTCTCGTTGCGCGCCCGGGCGACTGGAATCGCCGGCGGCGTGGCCGGCCCCACGATCTGGATCGTAGTCCCCCGCACCTCGACGTCTCCCGTGGCGAGATCCGGATTGCGCATCGCCTCCGGCCGCGCCACCACGTCTCCACCGATGAGAACGACCGTCTCCTGCCCCGCGCCAACGACGGTCGCGTAGACCTCGGGCGAGCAGTTTGTCGGATCGAACGATACCTGGACGATTCCCGCGCGATCTCGCAGGTCAATGAACGTCAGGCCGCCGAGGTCGCGGCTCCGATGGATCCAGCCGCCGAGGCGTACGTGGCGGCCGATGTCGCTCGAGCGGAGCGCGCCACACAGATCGGTACGATGGGTTGTGGCGAGAGAGTTGGTACTCATCAAGGAGTGTGATCGGGGAACCGTCGGCTCACGTACCGCGCGAAATGGACCAGTCCGCGCGACGCTGTCTTTGGCCGAGTCGAAATAGGCCGTCAGCGCGAGCTGTCCGATGGACAGTCGGCGGGCCGGGTGTCCGGCTCAGGCCGGACCGGAAGCAGGAGTTGCTTCAATCGATCGATCATTTCAGTCCTTGGAATGTAGGTCCGATGAGCGCGCGACGGTAGTCATTTCGCTTGACCAGCCGCATACGCTCCGATAACGTCAAGTATATGTCACGCTTGGCTTTTGCCGCGCTGGCCTCGATCGTCGTCTCCAGTGCGGGCGCGGCGCAGCAAGTACCCGGGCGCGACCTGCTGGAGTTCCCGATCGGGCTGCTCGCCGAGCCCGCTCCGCTCAGCACGCAGATGGGCGGCGGCTTCTGGAACCCCGCCACCGCGGCGCTTGGCGCGGACACCGTCGCGCGCATCGGCTTCGCCGGACTGACCACGCCTCAAGATCAGGGCGTGCGTCTCGAGATGGCGTCCGGCGCCTATCGCCTTCGGTCCAGCACCAGCTCGAGCACGACCGCGAGCTTCTCTGTCGTCCAGGCGTCGGTGTCCGACATCGTACGCACCGAAACAGACCCGCAGTCGGTTGGCTCGGAGATTCCGTACGGCACCACGCTGCTTTCAGCGGGCATCTCGCAACGCCGCTCGTTTCTCGAAGCGGGCATCGACGCGCGCTATCGCTGGGCAATCGCCGACGAGCAGCATGCGCAGAGCTTCGCGCTCGACGGCGGCATCGTCGCCGATCGGCTCGGGCCCATTCCCGTGCGGGTCGCGCTCTCCACGTTCCTGTTCACTCCGAATCGCTCGCAGGATGCGGCAACGTACTCGGCGGCGGCCGATCTCCCGCTCTTCAGGCGCGATTCGACGCTGGCGATTCGCGGCGGGTATTCGCTGAGTCGCACGGCGGGGCGTGGCCGCGAAGGATACAGCTTCGCGTCGCTGCGGTACGCGGCGCTCGAAGCGAACGGCGGCGTTGCCGAAACCAACATCTACGGCGGCTCCGATCGTCGCTGGCGGTTTGGTATTGGCTTGCACTATGCCGGGTATACCGTGGCGATCGGGCGTGAGGACGGCGCCGCGGGATTCGGCGCGAGCACGCAGTTTCTTCTCACCAGAGCATTCCGTTGACCGACACGAACGCCGCACCGACGACGCCAAAGCGCAATCTTCTCGACCTCACGCCCGAAGCGGCGCGCGAGCGATTGCGTGAATTCTTCGCCGGGATCGGCGAGCCGAGCTATCGCGCGAACCAGGTCGTTCGACACCTCTGGCAGACGCCGGCGGCGAGCTTCGATGCGATGACGGATCTCCCCAAGCGCCTGCGCGAAGTGCTCGCGGAGCATTTCGACCTGCCGCGGCTGGAGATTGCCGCGCGGCAGACGTCCACCGACGGGACCGAGAAGTTCCTGTTTCGGTTGCACGACAACGAAGCGATCGAGACGGTCGCGATTCCGGAGGGCGATCGCCTCACGCTCTGCATCTCGTCGCAGGCGGGGTGCGCGCTCCAATGCGCGTTCTGCGCGACCGGCGCGATGGGGTTCAGCCGCAATCTCACGGTCTTCGAGATTGCTGGTCAGGTGCGCGAGATGCGCTTGCTCGATCCGCCGATCAAGGTGACGAACATCGTGTTCATGGGCATGGGCGAGCCGCTCATGAACTGGAAGGCCGTCGATCCGGCGCTCACCATTCTCAACGACGCGAACGGCCTCGGTATCGGGGCGCGGCACATCACCATCTCGACGGTTGGAGTGCTCCCCGGCATCGTCGCGCTCGGCGAGCGGCCGGAGCAGTTCCGGTTGGCGATCTCGATTCACGCGCCGAATGACGGGCTTCGCCGCGAGCTCATGCCGATCAACACCAAGTACCCGCTCGCCGACGTGATCGAGGCCGCGAAGGTCTTCGACCGGCGCGTGACGTTCGAGTACGTGATGCTCGGCGGCGTGAACGACGGCGAGGAGCACGCGATCCAGCTCGCGCGGCTCGCGAACGAGTGTCGAGCATTCGTGAATTTGATTCCTCTACATCCGGGCGGCGCACAGGGCTTCACGCCGTCCACGCCGGACCGCATCCGCGACTTCGCGCGCGAGCTGCGCGCCGACGACGTGGAGGTCGCGGTGCGCAAGAGCCGCGGCGTCGACATCGCGGCGGCGTGCGGACAGCTACGGGTAGAACGGCTCGGCCGGCGGCCGCCACGTCGCCCCAATCACGACGGTGACGTCCAGGTAGCTTGAGCTGTCGGCGCGCGGCCGCACGTTGGCCGCACCGAACACTTTCGCGACGCGGTTTGCCCAATCGGGATGCCCGCTCACGTCGAGCACGAGCGTGGTGTCCTGCTGCGCGGCCGCGTTCCCCGACTCGACGACGTCGAAGCCCCGGTCGCGCAGCAGCATCGTCGCACGGCGCGCGAGCCCGCGCACGTTCGTGCCGTTGAGCACCTCCACCTTGATGCGAACACCCTCGGGTGCTCGCGCCTCGCTACGTGCCGCGCGGGGCCCATCATGCCGCAACCGCGCTCGCGCCACCGCGCCCGCGCCGAGGAGGATCGCGAGCCCGAGTGGGATCGCGAGCAGGCGCGCGCGGTTCATCGGATCGCGTTCCAGAGCGCGACGGTTTCGGGAAAGAGCGTGAACCCTTCCCGCAGGGCGTACTCGAGCCTCGCGCGCACGACCTGACGAAAGACGCCATCGAAGTCGTGCGGTACCTGGTGCGCGAGAAAGGCGCGATCGGTGCGCGCGAACCGGCGGCCTGGCTCGAGAAAGTCGGCCATGTAGAGCGCGCGACCGGTGCGATCCCAGTCGGGCGCGCCGACCGTGTGAAATCGGATCGCGAGTCGAACGCCCGGGGTGGATTCACCCCGCGTCTCGAGCAGGTTCGCCACCGCGGGCCCGTGCAGCAGCTCCTCGTCGCGCGTGTAGTCGCGCGCCAGCTCGCGGAGCTCGGACTCGGGCGCATCGCGCAGCGCGTCGTGCAGGTAGCCCGCGCTATACCACGCATCCGCTTCGTCTGCCGGGATGTGCATCGCGGCCGCCCAGTGCATGAGCATTCGACAAACGCGCGTGATGTGCTGCAGGCGTTTGTCGGTGACGTTGGCCCACGACGGCAGCGAGACGTCGCCGGTCGTGCCAGCGAATTGCTGTGCGCCTGTCATCGATCGACTCCCAGCTCGCTCAGCTCCCGCTGCCAGAAATCGCGATTGGGCAGCTCCGGGTGCGGCACACGGAGTCCGGGTTCGTCAGCGCGCTGATGCTCGAAGCGGACGATGTCGAGGTCGAGCGTACGCGGTCCCCATCGCACATCGCGCGTACGCCCCTCGGCACGCTCGATCGCCTGCAGGCGGTCGAGCAACTCGCCGGGGGTGAGTGACGTCCGCAGCGCGACCATCTGATTGAGATACGCGCCCTGCGCGACGGGACCGAGTGGCTGTGTTTCCTCGATCGATGATTCCGCGATCACTTCCGTATTCGGGAGTGCCGCGAGCGCGGCGCGCGCGCGAGTGAGATACGCCGCCCGGTCGCCAAGGTTCGAGCCCAACGCGACGTACGCCACGTCAATCATTCGCCTGGCGTTCGACGACGACTTCCGCGTACACCAGCGGCCCGCCGAGGGCGACGTGCGGTTTGCGCACCGCCACACGAACCGCGCGGACGCGCGCATTGTGCGCGATCGCGGCGTCCGCGATGCGGTCGCCGATCTGCTCGAGGAAGTCGATGGAGCCGGAATTGATCACGGTCGCGACGAGGTCATACAATCCGCGGTAGTCGACGACGACATCGCCGGGTGCGACGCGCACGCGCAGATCCACCTCGATCGGCTGCGCGACGCTGCGTTCGTGCGGCAGTATTCCCACGAGCGCGTGAAAGCGCATCGCGCGGAGTGTGATCTCGTACACGGGCGCGCGGCTCAGGCCGTGTCAGTCGCGGTGTCGATCGCGGCGCGGAGCGAGGCCGCGAGCTTCGCCGCCTGATCGACTCCCTCGCCCGCGGCGCGCACGATCGCGCTTCCGACGACGACGCCATCGGCGATGCGTGCCACCGCCGCCGCCTGCTCCGGGCGCGACACGCCAAACCCGACCGCGACGGGAAGCGTCGTCGCGCCGCGAAGACGGGCGACCGTCTCTGGAAGCTCGGCCGGCAGATCGTCGCGCACGCCGGTCACGCCAAGGCGGCTGATGAGATAGACGAAGCCGCTTCCGTGCTCCGCGATCTCGCGCATCCGCGGGGCGGGCGTCGTCGGCGCGACGAGCCGAATGAACGCGAGCGGTCCGTCGCCGATGCGCGCCTCGAGCTCGGGATCCGACCCGACGGGCAAGTCGGTGACGAGCACCCCGCTGAAGCCGGCCTGGGCGGCGCGGGTGAGCGCGTCGCCGCCGCCGGCGAGGAGCGGATTCAAATAGCTGAATAACACGAGTGGAATGCCCGGCCGCGCGCGCTGCACCAGCGCGAGCACGCGATCGAAGTTGACCCCGAGCTCGAGCGCGCGCTGCGAGCTGGCCTGGATGATCGGACCGTCGGCCATGGGATCGGAGAACGGCAGTCCGAGCTCGATGACGTCGGCGCCGGCCTGCTCCAGCGCGCCGATCAATGCGACCGTGCGCTCCGGGTCCGGGTGACCGGCCGTGATGTACGGCACGAGCGCGCGCCGCCCGTGCGCCTTGAGCGCGGCGAACCGCTCCGCGATCCCGTGCTGCGCCGGGAAGGCCTCAGACGAAATAGTCACCGATCCTGATGCCATACCGCTCGGGATTCTCGGTCTTGATGATCGTACGGAGGTACACGCCCTCCGCGCTCTGGTCGGCGAGATCGACGAGCTCGCCCGGATAGACGACGTTGCCCTGCGCGTCGCTGATCACACGCACGATCGGCCGCGAGAGCATGTCCTGGATCGGATTGACGGCGTGCACGATGCCCAGCTCGAACGTGTCGAGGACGACGAGCGTGCCGACCGGATAGATGCCGGTGAGGTTGATGAAGGCCTTCACGATCACCGGGTCCATGCCGCGCCGCGGATTGTCGCGCATCTCGAGCATGACCTGCGCGGGCGTGAACGGCACGGTCTGGTACGCGCGCCGCGACGTCGCCGCGTCGAAGCCGTCGGCGATCGCGACGATCTTGCTGAACATGCTGAGCTGCCGCTCGCGAATCGGCCGCGGGTAGCCCGTGAGGTCGCGCTTCATGTGATGCTCGTGCGCCACGACCATGGCGCGATACGGCAGCTCCTGCGCGCCGCGCACCTGGAAGAGCGCCAGCACCCCGAGCCACGGATGCGACGCGATGAGCCGCCATTCCTCGTCGGTGAGGCCGCCCGACTTGTTCAGGATGGACTGCGGCACGCGCGACTTCCCGATGTCGTGAAACAGCGCGGCCATACCCAGATCGTATAATTGCAGTTTGCTCAAGCCGAGGCGCTTGCCGAGCGCCACGGAGAAGATGCAGACGTTCACGCTGTGCGTGAACGTGTACTCGTCGTAGTCGCGGATGGTCGTCAGGCCGATCAGCGAGGTTTCCTCGTTCAGGATCTGGTCGACGATCCCCTGCACCACGCGCTTGATCTTCTTGATGTTGGGGCTGCCGCCCATCCGGACCGATGACATCAGATCGCGCGTCGCCGCGATCGACTGCGCGTACGTGCGCTTGGCGCGCTCCTTGGCCTTTTCCTTGTTGCCTTCGCCCTGCTCCGCCTGCGGGGCGAGGGTGAACGCCCGCACGCTCGCCGCCTCGAGCTTTGCCATGAGCTGCGCCAGACGCTCGGCGGGATCGTCCGAGCCGGGCGCTTGGAGCAGCGACAGGAAGACGAGCCAGTCCTTTGGCGCCACGCCGTCCGCCACGGTGAGCGTGCCGATGCCGGCGGCGCGAAATAGTGACAGAAGGTGACTAAAGCTCGCGAAGTTGTCGAGGTCGAGGCGGAGCCGCGTCTGGTTCACGAAGATGAACTCGCCCGACATCCGGAGCTCGAGCTCCCCTTCGCTCGTCAGCATCTCCTGTGCGTGGTTCGTGACTTCGGCGAGCGCCTTCTGAACCGCGGCGTTCTCGACCGGGTACAGCTTCACCGCGCGCAACGCACCGTAGGTCGCGAAAATGAGATGCCGCCCGGCGCGGCGTACGTACGAGTCGCTCGACGGCTCTCCGGGATTCATTCCCGAGCTGGAACGCTGGGCCGACGCCGGCGTGCGCGGCGCGGTCATACGCCCGGCCCACGCAGCGCGCGATTCACCGCGTTCCGCACGACGATGTCCTTCTCGGACGAGGCCTTGCGCAGCGCGTCGATCGCCTTGGGCGTCGCGATGCGGCCGAGTGCCACCGCGGCGCACGCGCGCACGTCGGGGTCCTCGCGTCGGCCGAGGAATCCCTTGCCGTTGAGGATGGAGTCGAGGTAGCTCACGCCGGCGTCGCCGCAGAGCGAGCCGTACCCCTCGAAGAAACACATCTTCTCGGTGAGATCCGCGTCACGAATGGCTTTGCCTTTCACCGCCGCGTCGAGGCGCGCGAGCGCTGGACGGTAGGCGCGCGACGTGAGTGCGCGCACGGCGGTCATGCGCACCTCGCGGTCGCCATCATCGATCGCCCGTTCGAGCGCTTGCAGCGCGCCGGGCGACGCGATCTCGGTCAGCGCCTGCACGGCGATCTGGCGGCGCGCCAGCTCGGGCTCGCTCAGAATCTTGCTGAGCGCGAGGACGGCCGCCTGCGCCTTGAGCGCGCCCGCGCGGCGGATCGCCTCGGACGAAACCTCGCGCTCGGGAGATTGCACGAGCCGCACGAGCTCCGCGGTATTCGCCGCTGCGAGTCGTCCCGCGGCCGCCTCGAGCAGCGGCCGCAGGCGCTCGTTCTGAATCCTGTTCAACCAGAGGAAGACCGGCGCGAGCGCCGCCGGTCGGAGTTGGTCGAACAGCTCGACGAGCTCCGGCTGCGGGGGGAGTGTGGGCGCCTCGTCGAGCGCCTGGAGCATCTGCGAGAGCACGTCGGCCGCGCTGAGCCGATCGGGCAACTGCGAGAGGCGCTGCCGTTGTTCCTCGGTGAGATCCGGGGCGCGCTGCACCGCCACCTGCGATTCGCGCAGCATTGCCGCCACGCCGCGAAAGTGCGTCGCGGTGAGCAGGTACAGCATCGTCGTGTGCAGGTCGTCGAGCACTTCGCTCCGGATCTCCGGATCGGACTGTGCTTCGAAGATGTCGAGCAGCCCCGAGACGACGTTGAGCCGCAGATCCTGTTGATACTCGCGGGCGATCTCGTCCTGGATGTAGGTGATCTCGCGCTCGTCCAGGAAATAGAGCGTCGCGTCGAAATCCGACATGTTGACGATGCCGCCGGCGCGCGACTCCTCCACCGCTTCATGCGTCGCGCGCTGCACATCGCCGGCGCTCGCCGGGTTGGCATCGGTGCCGTCCGCGAGCTCTCCGCCGCCACCCTCCTGCAGGAGATCGACGTACTTGTAGGTGAGCGTCAAAAAATCCGCCTCCCAGAGCATCGTGACGAGATCGTCTTCGTCGGGCGATGCTTTCCGGGCGCGCTTGATGATCTCGAGGAGCTTCACGACTTCGCTCTCCTCGAATCCTTTCATGATCTTGATCTCGCGTACGCCGTCCTTGTAGAACAGCCACGCGAGATTGTCGGTCGATTTCGCCGCGGTGTTCGCGTCACGGCCAACCGGCGTGCCGTACCATTGCAGCTCGCTCTCGCCGATCGTGAGCGGCAGCTCGTCGGTCTCCTCCCAGACGGCCGCAAACGCCGCGCGGAGCACGTCGAGCGCGCCGCGGTAGATCGGATTGTTCGGCAAGTAGAGCTGCTGCGCCCGGGCCGCCTTGACGATCAGGCGGAGCACTTCCTCGACCGGAGCCGGCGCGAACGGCGGCTCCTGCGGCTCCGACTCCCGTGCTGGCCCGGACAGGTGCGGAGACGGGGAGGTCACGATCCGAAGATATTCATTTGACTGACTTGCGCCACATCCTTGTCCCCGCGACCGCTCACGCAGAGCAGCACGGGTTCATCGCGCTTCCACCGGCCCTTTTGTGACGCGATCCAGGCCACGGCATGCGCGGTCTCCAGTGCCGGGATGATGCCTTCCAACCGGCTGAGCAGCTGGAAGCCGCGAAGCGCTTCGTCATCCGTTACGGAGACGTACTCCGCGCGCCCGGTCTCCTTGAGATACGAGTGCTCGGGTCCCACGCCGGGATAGTCGAGACCCGCCGAGATGGAATGCGCGGGATGCACTTGCCCGTGGTCGTCTTGTAAGAGATAGCTCATGGAGCCGTGGAGCACCCCGGGGCGGCCGCGCGACAGCGACGCCGAATGCAGTCCGCTGTCGAGCCCCTGGCCCGCCGCTTCGACGCCGACCAGCTCCACCTCGGCGTCGGGCACGAACTCGTGGAACGCGCCCATGGCGTTGGAGCCGCCGCCGACGCACGCCACGACGGTCTTCGGGAGGCGTCCGGCCTGCGCCAGCATCTGCGCGCGCGCCTCGCGGCTGATCACCGACTGTAAGTCGCGCACCATTCTCGGGTAGGGCGCCGGGCCAACCACCGAGCCGATGATGTAGTAGGTGTCGTTGACGTTCGTGACCCAATCGCGAATCGCTTCGGTCGTCGCGTCTTTGAGCGTGCGCGTGCCGCTCGACACGCCGACGACCGTTGCCCCCATGAGGCGCATGCGGAAGACGTTCAGCTCCTGCCGCCGCATGTCCTCCTCGCCCATGTAGACGACGCACTGGAGCCCGAACCGCGCGCACACCGTCGCCGTCGCCACGCCGTGCTGTCCCGCGCCCGTCTCGGCGATGATGCGCGTCTTCCCCATGCGGCGCGCGAGCAGCACCTGGCCCACGGTGTTGTTGATCTTGTGCGCGCCGGTGTGATTGAGATCCTCCCGCTTGAGCCACACCGTCGCGCCGACGTGCTCCGAGAATCTCGGAGCGTCGCTCAACGCCGACGGCCGTCCGACATACGTGCGCAGCATGTGCTCGAGCTCCGCGTTGAACGCGGGGTCGAGACGTGCGGCGTCGTACGCGCGCTCCAACTCGTCGATGGCGGGGATGAGCGTCTCGGGCACGTACCGCCCGCCGAAAATTCCGAACCGATCCGTTTGCGCTGTGGTCATGTGGGCACTGAGGCGTTCAATACCGCGTCGCGAAACGCGCGCATGCGATCATGATCTTTGATGCCAGGCGACCGCTCGACGCCAGAAGACACGTCCACCACATCGGGCATCAACGAGGCGATCGCGCTGCCGACGTTCTCGGGACGCAGTCCACCGGCAAGTATGATTTGACGATTTTGCCGCACTTCTGCCACTCGCGCCGCGAGCTCGTTCCACGGAAGCGACACGCCCGTGCCTCCCAGCGACCCGGGCACGTATGCGTCGAGCAGCAAACCGTCGCCGAGCCGCGCGAGTTCCGCCGCAGCGTCCGGGAGGTCGCCGCCGCTCACCCGAAGCACCGGCCAGATCGCCCCCGCGAAGTGCGCCCGCAGCTCGGACATGCGTCCCGGATTCGCGTCGGCGTGTAGCTGCACCACGCTGAGCGACAGCGCGCGCGCGGCCTGCCCAATCTCCTCCGCCGTCTGATCCGCAAAGACGCCGACCCGCTGCACGCCGATCGGAACGTCGGCGAGTACGGCGCGCGCGCAATCCACCGTGAGCATGCGCGGTCCGCCGGCGAAGATCACTCCCACGTACGCGGCGCCGAGGGCCGCCGCCTGTCGCGCATCCTCGGCGCGGGTCAGGCCGCAGAACTTGATCTCAACCGCCACGCGGCACTCGCGGAACATTGGCCAACGACCGAACCACTGCCGTCGGATCCGTCGACGCTGAGATCACCGATCCGACGAGCACCGCGTCCGCACCAGCCTGCGCCACTCGCTCGATGTCCGACCGGTGCGAGACGCCGCTCTCCGCGATCGCCACGATCTCCGACGGAATTTGAGCGAGCAGGCGCTCCGCTCGATGTGGGTCGATCTCGAGCGTTTCCAGATTCCGGTTGTTGATCCCGATGACGCGCGCACCCGCGTCGAGCGCGCGTGCAAGCTCCTCTTCATCGCGGATCTCGACGAGCACCTCGAATGCGAGGTCGCGCGCGCACTCCATCATTCGGCGGAGCTGACCAGGTGCGAGGGCGCGCGCGATCAACAGCGCCGCGGAGGCGCCGATCGCCTTCGCCTCGATCAGTTGTACGGGGCGGACGTGAAAATCCTTCTTGAGCACGGGCACCCGAACCGCCGCGCGAACATCGACCAGATCCTGCACGGAGCCGCCAAAATGCTCCGGCTCCGTGAGCACGGAGATCGCCGCCGCACCGCCGTCGACGTAGGCACGCGCCTGACCGGGCGCGGTGATGCTTGGATTGATCGAGCCCTTTGAAGGCGATCGCCGCTTGATCTCCGCGATCAGACCCACCCTCGTGCCGCGCAACGCGTCGCCGAACGACGGCGCGCCGGATGCCGTGCCTGCCTGCGCGACGAGCTCGGCTTCACGAGACGACAATGCGTCGGCGCGCCGCTCGGCTTCCGAGACGATCCTGCCGAGAGTGCCGCCGGGCGGTGTCCAGGTGGGAGATGCTTGCACTTCGGTCCTTCTTCGGATATCGTAGTATTCGGGGCTTATTCGGGCAACATTCCCCGTCGCCACAACTCGTACCCTTTTCGGGTCAGCTCATGCCGCTCACGAAGCGTCAACGCGAAATACTAAACTACCTCACGGCATACTCGGAGCAAAACGGCTTCGCGCCGAGCTTCGAGGAGATCGCCGAGAACTTCAGTTACAACTCGCTCGCGACCGTGCACGAGCACCTCACCAATCTCGAGCGCAAAGGCTACATCAAACGCAGCTACAACGAGAGCCGCGCGATCGAGATCCTGCCGAGTGAGGCGTCGCCGCGGGCGATCGAGCTGCCGCTACTCGGCACCGTCGCCGCCGGCATCCCCATCGAGGCCCTCGAGCACAACGAGACCCTGTGTGTGCCCGACGCGATGGTAGGCCGGAGCGGCAACCATTACGTGCTTCGCGTCCGCGGCAACTCGATGGTCGATGAGCAGATCCGCGACGGCGACTTCGTCGTGGTGACCGAGCGGCAGCGGGCGGACAACGGCGAGATGGTCATCGCGCTCGTCAACGGCACGTCAGCGACGGTCAAGAAATTCTATCGCGAGCGCGACGGCCGCATTCGTCTACAGCCGGCGAACGAGACCATGCAGCCGATCTACGTGCACGAAAACGACGTGACGATTCAGGGAATCGTCGTCGGAGTGTTGCGGCGCTACTGAGCGCCGGTCCGGGCGAACGCCACGCGAAGCCGGTCGAGCGCAACGAGTCCCGCGCCTGACGCGATCGCGTCGCGCGCCGCTTCGACGCCTTCGTCGTAGCTTCGCGCGGCGCCGCTTACATAAAACGCAGCCGCCGCATTGAGCACGACGGCCGCATTCGCTGGTTCCGTCGCTTCGCCACGCAGGGCGCGCATCACAGTGCCGGCATTCTCGGCGGGCGGCCCCCCAGCAATCTGTTCAGGCGTGCCGCCGCCGAAGCCGAAACGTGCCGGGTCGATCGTCCACTCACGCATCGCGCCATCGACGATCTCGACGACCTCTGACGGGACGAACGGCGAGATCTCGTCCATGCCGGCACCATGCACGACGAGCGCGTGCACGCTCTCGAGCTCGCGCAACGCGCCCGCGATCAGCGGAACGCGGCGCGGATCCGAGACGCCGACCACCTGACGCCCCGCGCGCGCCGGATTGGCGAGCGGTCCGACGAGATTCATGATTGTCTGAACGCCGAGCTCGCGACGCACCGGTCCGACGTGGCGCATTGCCGGGTGCATGAGCGGCGCGAACATGAACACGATCCCCGCATCGCGGAGCGCGGCCTCCATCACGTGCACTGGCGCATCGATGGAAACGCCGAGCGCCTCGAGGACGTCGGCGCTGCCGCACTGCGTGGTATAGCTGCGGTTGCCATGCTTGGCGACGCGAATGCCGGCGCCGGCGGCAAGAAGCGCGGCGGCGGTCGAGATGTTGAACGTGTTGATCGTGCCGCCGCCCGTGCCGCACGTGTCGACGAGGCCGTCCGGGTCATCGGCATGAAGCTCGACCATCGCCTTGCGAAAGGCGCGGACGACGGCCGCGAGCTCGATGGGCGTCTCGCCTTTCACACGGAGGCCGATCAGGAGCGCGGCGATCTGCGCGGGGGTGCCGTCGCCGGCGAGCACCACGGAAAACGCGGCGGTGAGCGCGTCCGGATCCGGCGGCTCGCCTGCCGCGAGCTGCTTCACGGTGGCGAGAAGTGCGTTGGGGGCGGAACTAGTGGACACTGAGTGCTTCGACGAGTCGTTCGGGCAGGCGCGCGTTGGAGGCGACGAGTGCGATGACGAGGCCGAGCAGCCGCACGCGGTCGACGTCTTCTTCCACGAATACGCCATGCTGCGCGCGGTTCGCGAGATTCACCACTCCGACCAGCTCGTCGTGATAGATGAGTGGAAAGCTGATGAATGAGCCGGTCGTAAAATACTGATCGTGGAGAAGCGGGTGCTGCTTGGCCTCTGAGACGTCGCGGACCAGGAGCGGCTCGCGGGACGCCGCCACGCGGCCGGCGACGCCCTGCCCCATCGCGACCCGGGCGCCTTCGGAGATCCCGGGCGCCACGCCGCGCGCCGCGGCGAGATAGAGCGACTCGCCGTCGGGCGTACGGAGCATCAGCGAACAGCGATGCGCGTGCATGTCGTCGCCGACGAGCGAAAGCAGCCCGTCGGCCAACTGCCGGGGATCGTCCGTCGAGGCGTCGAGGGTGAGCACACGGTCGATCAAATAGATCGTGCGCGTCTTCTGCCGAAGCCCCTCGCTGCGGCGATGCAACTCGACGTGCGCCTTCTCGAGCTGCTCGACCGCCGAGCTGATCGTCGCCTCGACCGCGGCGGCGCGCTTGAGCGCGCGCCGGGCATCTTCGTTCGCCTGCGCGAGCTCGCGCTCGAGGGCGAGGTGCCGCGCCGGCGTGTCGCTGGTCCGCGCGGCGTTCGCGTCGAGCAGGCGCGCCTCGAGCGCCGCGAGGCGGCGTTCGTACTCGTCGTGGACGCGGCCGGTGACGTCCTCCAGCGTGCGCACCGCCTCCTGGCGGGCGGCCTGCTCGAGGAATCTCACATGAGCAAGCTCGAATAGCGCGATCGCGGGCAGGAACCGCTCCGCCGTGCGCGCGCCGAACAGCTTGCGCGACTCGTACAGGAGGAGCATCGCGCTCAACGCGCCCTCGTAGCGCAGTCCGCGGATCGTGAGCCATCCGGTCTCGCCGAGGAGCGGAAGCTGGAGGAGCCGAGCGAACTCGTCGCTCGTGTCGCCAAAGTCCACGAACTGGCCGCCGGCGGCGATCGAGGCGCGCTCGCGCGTGGGCAGGTGGTCGAACGTGGTCTCGATCGCGCGGTGCTCGATGCCGGTGCTCCGCACCAGCGCACGGTCGCGCAGCATCCCTTTGCGCTCGTCAAAGGTGACGAACGCGAGCTGGGCGAACCGGTCGACTTCCGCGAGCGCCTCGCCGAGCGCCTGAAGAGCGGCATCCGGACTGGCGGAGACGGTGAGCGCGTGAGCGAGCGAAGCGAGCGTGCGCGGCGGCATCGGAAGGCAATGGCCGCACGCGACGGCGCGCGCGACGCGGCGGAGTTGTCGGCCAAATGTGAGCGTGTAGCTCACGCAATGTCAATCGGTTCGACCGCCGCGCGTCGCATCATACGTCGTGCGCGAGACCCTTTACACACCTACCGGTGGGGGTAAGTTTCGAGCAATGGCTGAGCGCACCGTGCAACTCGTCTTGCACTACGACGGGGCCGGATTCAGCGGATGGCAGCGCCAGCCGGAGCAACGGACGGTCCAGGGTGTGATGGAAGAGGCACTCGCCCGCTTGTGCGGCGCTCCCGTCGCCGCGCTTGGCTCCGGTCGAACCGACGCGGGCGTCCATGCGCGAGGCCAGGCGGTCGGCGTTCGAGTACCGGAGCGGTGGGACGTTCAGAAGTTGCGGCGCGCGCTGAACGCAATCCTGCCGGCGGATGTGTGGGTCGCGACGGTCCACGAGATGGACGCGGAGTTCCACGCGCGCTACAGTGCGGTGAGCCGACGCTACAGCTACTACGTCGGCATGGATGACGAGACGCATTCACCCTTTCGTGGACGCTACGAGCTCGCATTCGGGCAGCCCTTGGACCGGGGCGCTCTGGATGCGGCGGCCGCCCACCTCGTGGGTGAACACTGCTTCCGGGGCTTCGCCGTACTCGGTACGGCGCCCCCGCACGACGATCACCGCTGTCGCGTCAGCGAAGCGCGATGGCTCGATCGCCCGGGCGGGCTGGTGTTCGAGATCGAAGCCAACCGGTTCCTGCACCACATGGTGAGATTCCTCGTCGGAACGATGCTCGATGTCGCGAGCGGGCGGCGCCCGGTCGGCGATGTGCCGCGGCTGCTCGCCGCCGCCGACAATCGCGAGACGTCGTCCCCGGCGGCCCCTCATGCCCTCTTTCTCGATCGCGTCGAGTATCCGCGCGATCTGTACTGCGTGCCATGACGTTCCACTTCTCTAATGTCCCGACTCGCATCGTCTGCCTGGCGGTGCTGATCGGCTGCTCGCGCTCGCCCGCCCCCTCCTCCGCGCAGGAGTCGGGCGTCACCGTCTCGACCAACAATCAGGTCTCGCAGAGCCGCCAGAACGCCATCACGAACGCCGTCGCCAAGGTCGCGCCGTCGGTCGTCACGGTGCAGACGGAAGTCTTCCAGCAGGCGCCCGAAGATCCGTTCGACATCTTCTTCGGCGGCCAACCCCGCACGCAGACCCAGGCGGGACTCGGCACCGGGTTCGTCGTGCGGTCCGACGGCGTGATCGTCACCAACGCGCACGTCGTCGCGGGTGCGAGCAAGATCTCGGTGATGATGCGGAACGGCAAAGTCTATCCCGCCACCCTGCTCGGCCAGGATGAGACGAACGACATCGCCGTCGTTCGCATCGATGCGAAGAGCCTGCCGACGGTGAAGCTCGGCAACTCGAACAGTCTCGTGATCGGCGAATGGGCGATCGCGATCGGCAACCCCTACGGCTTCTATCTCGGCAACAGCGAGCCGAGCGTCACCGTGGGCGTGATCTCCGCGACGAACCGGAATCTCGTCGCGCCGAGCGAGGGCCAGAGCTCGTACTTCGACATGATTCAGACCGACGCCGCGATCAATCCGGGCAACTCCGGCGGTCCGCTCGTCGACGCGGACGGCGAAGTGATCGGGATGAACAGCAGCATCTTCTCGCCCAACGGCGGCTCGGTGGGGCTCGGCTTCGCGATCCCGATCAACCGCGTGGCGCGTGTCGTCGACGATCTGCTCACGCACGGTTCGATCAGAAGCCCCTGGATCGGCGTCGGGTTGCGGCAGTCCACTTCGTCCAATCCGCGAGACGCGCTCACGCAAGGCGCGGTGATCGCGTCGGTCGCGCCGGGATCTCCGGCCGCAAAGGCGGGCCTCCGCCCGGGCGACGTGATCGAGGGCGAAGGCAATCGCCAGGTGCACAATTTTTTTGATTGGCAGGCCGCGTTGCTCGACCTGCGCGTGGGCTCGCCGGCGCATCTCCGCGTTCGGCGCGGCTCGCAGGAGTTCGACGCGACGGTCGCGGTCGCGGACCTCCCCGAGGTCACCGCGCCCAAGGTGCAGGTGCTGCGCGATCTCCAACTCGTGACCGTGACGCCGGCGATTGCATCCGAGCGCGGTCTGCAGCGTGCGTGGGGAGCGCTCGTGTACAAGGTGAGCGACGTCATCGCGCAGCAGACCGGCATTCAGCAGGGCGACGTGATTCTCCAGATCAACAACACGCCCGTTCGCAGCGCGCAGGACGCCGCGCGCGCGATCGACGAGTACGGCGGCCGCACCTATCTGCGGCTCGTGATCGATCGGCAGGGAGAGATGTACATGACCGAGTTCGCCGTCCGATGACGACACAGACGCGCTACTCGTCGCCGCTCGCCGAGCGTTACGCGTCGGCGGCGATGTTGGAGCTGTGGTCGCCCGCGACGCGGCATGGTCTCTGGCGGCAGCTCTGGCTCGCGCTCGCCGAAGCCGAGAAGGAGCTCGGCGTGCCGATTCCGGACGAGGCGATCGCGCAGATGCGTGCGCACCTCGAGGACATCGACTTCGACGCGGTCGCGGCGTACGAATGCCGCTTTCGCCACGACGTGATGGCGCACGTGCACGCCTTTGGCGACGTCGCGCCCGCGGCGCGCGGATTCATTCACTACGGCGCAACGAGCGCGTTCGTCACGGACAACGCGGATCTCATTCTCATGCGCCGCGGACTCGAGCTGCTGCGCGGCAAGCTCGTGCGCGTGCTGCGCGCGCTCGCGGCATTCGCCCGCGAGTGGCGCGCCGAACCAACGCTCGGCTCGACGCACCTTCAGCCCGCGCAGCCGACGACCGTCGGCAAGCGCGCGACGTTGTGGATGCAGGATCTCGTACTCGACGTCGCGGACGTCGATCAGCGGATCGCGACACTGCCCTGCCGCGGCGTGAAGGGCACGACCGGCACCCAGGCGAGCTTTCTCGAGATCTTTGGCGGCGATCACGCGAAGGTACGCGAGCTCGACGCGCGCGTCGCGCGCAAGATTGCGTTCGCGCACTCGATCCCGGTGTCCGGCCAGACCTATTCGAGAAAGCTCGATGCGCAGGTCCTCGGCGTCGTCTCGGGTATTGCGTCGAGCGCGATGAAGGCGAGCGGCGACATCCGCATGCTGCAATCCGTAGGCGAGATCGAGGAGCCATTCGAGTCGGAGCAGATCGGCTCGTCCGCGATGGCGTACAAGCGCAACCCAATGCGCTCCGAGCGCATCGCGTCGCTCGCGCGATTCGTCATCACGCTCGAGCCGAACGCGAATCTCACGCACGGGGTGCAATTCTTCGAGCGAACGCTCGACGACAGCGCGAATCGGCGGCTCGTGATTCCAGAGAGCTTTCTCGCGACGGACGCGATTCTGGTATTGATGGAAAACGTCGTCTCCGGCCTGGAAGTGCATCCGGCCCGCATTCGCCGCCGTCTCGCCGACGAGCTGCCGTTCATGGCGACCGAGGAGTTGATCGTGCGCGCGGTACGCGCCGGCGGCGATCGCCAGGTTGCGCACGAGCGCATTCGTCAGGCGAGCATCGAAGCCGCGCGCGCGATCAAGAACGGCGCCGAGCGGAACGATCTTCTCGATCGACTCGCTGCCGACGCCGAGTTCGGCGTGTCGCTCGCCGACATGCGCGCGGCGCTCGATCCGAAGCGGTTCATCGGCCGCGCACCGGAACAGGTCGACGAATTCTTGAATGACGTGATCGACCCGCTGCTCGCGGGCATCCCGCGCATCGAAGCGGCCGCTGAAGAGGTTCGCGTATGACAATCGCCCAGCTCGAGCCGCTGCCGCTCCAGCACCTCCGTCGTGGCAAGGTGCGCGAGGTCTATATCGTTGACGACGATCGCCTGCTGCTCGTGGCGACCGATCGGGTCAGCGCGTTCGACGTGGTGATGAACGAGCCCATTCCCTACAAGGGCGCCGTCCTCACGCAGATCACCGCGTGGTGGCTCCGCCAGCTCGCGTCCGAAGTGCACCATCACATGATTGCGGCGGACGCCGGAACAATCGCCGATGCCGTGTCGTCGCTCCGCGGCCACGTCGGACAGCTCGCGGGCCGCGCGATGCTGTGCAAGCGCACCGACGTGTTCCCGATCGAGTGCGTGGTGCGCGGCTATCTCGCCGGATCGGCGTGGAAAGAGTATCGCGAGTCGGGGACGCTGGCCGGCGAACAGATGCCGCCCAAGCTCCGCGAGAGCGAGCGATTCGCTCCCCCGCTGTTCAGTCCCGCGACGAAAGCGGAGGCGGGGCACGACGAAAACATCACCGTCGCTCGCGTGGCGGAGATCGTCGGAGCCGACGTCGCCCGCGAGCTCGAGCGGTTGAGCCGCCTGGTCTACGAGCGCGGGCGCGCGATCGCGGCCGAGCGCGGAATCATCATTGCAGATACCAAATTCGAGTTTGGTCGCGATCGGGAAGGCCGGATCACGTTGATCGACGAAGTGCTCACGCCCGACAGCTCGCGGTTCTGGCCAGCCGAGCATTACGAGCCTGGGCGCGGCCAGCCGAGCTTCGACAAACAGCCGCTCCGCGATTATCTCGATGGCGAGCGCCGCGCGGGGCGCTGGAACGGCGACGCGCCGCCGCCGACGCTGCCGCGGGAGGTCGTCGACGCAACCAGCGCCCGGTACCTCGACGCGTTCCGCCGCATCACCGGCCATGAGCTCGACACCACGGGGATCTCGTGAACTTCGCGCGTGAAGGCTTGAGCTTCATCCTCATCGCGGCGCTGGTCGCGGTTGGCGCGTTCGGCGTGGCGCTGAGCCGGCGATCGTGGCCGCTCTGGCTGCTCGCATTCCTCTTGACGGTCGTCGCGCTCTGGGTCGCGTATTTCTTTCGCGATCCCACGCGCACCGGACAACGCGGCGACCAGCTCGTGATCTCGCCCGCCGACGGGAAAGTCGTGATGGTGACGGAGGTCGACGAGCCGATGTACCTGAAATCACGCGCGACGCGTGTTTCGATTTTCATGAACGTGTTCAACGTCCATGTGAATCGGTATCCGGTGAGCGGCGTGGTTCGCTTCGTCGAACGCAAGCCGGGACGTTTTCTCAATGCGGCGCGGGACGAGGCGAGTCTCGAGAACGAGCAGGCCTCCGTCGGCATCGAGACCGGATCGAACGAGGTGCTCGTGCGGCAGATCGCCGGCTTGATCGCGCGGCGCATCGTGACCGACGCGCACGACGGCGAGCAAGTGCGGCAAGGCGATCGCATGGGCTTGATCCGGTTCGGCTCGCGCGTCGACGTGTTCATCCCCGTTGGCTCCACGCTCCGGATCAAGCCGGGTGACGTGGTCTACGCTGGAACCACCGTCCTCGCGGAGCTGAACGGCCGATGAATGCCCTCCGACGCCATGGCCAACCGTCGCATCGACGACGCGGGATGAGCCGCGCCGTCGTCTTGATGCCGAACGGTCTCACGCTGATCAACCTGTTCTGCGGCATCTACGCGATCGTGCTCGCCACGCGGGGCGATTTCGCCTCCGCGCCAACGCTGATCGTCCTCGGCGGAATCGCCGACGCGCTCGACGGGCGCGTCGCGCGCGCGACCGGCACCGGCAGCCGATTCGGCGAGGAGCTCGATTCCCTCGTCGACGCGATTTCGTTCGGGTTTGCGCCGGCGCTGATCGTCTATCTCGGATTGCCGAGCCGCGGGAATCTGCAATGGCTGCTGGTGTTCCTCTTCACCGCGTGCGCGGTGATGCGGCTCGCGCGATTCAATGTCGAACAGGCGGGGCGCAAGAAGACGTACTTCCACGGACTTCCCAGCCCGGCCGCGGGGCTCACGCTCGCGACGTACTACTGGTTCAGCCAGACACCGCTCTACAACCAGACGGTGATTCTGTTCACGAGCAGCAAGACCATCTCGGATCTGCCGTGGCACATCATCATGCAGTGGCTGATGGCGGTGCTCGCGGCGCTCATGATCAGCGACGTTCCGTATCCCGCGGTGCCGTCGATCGGGTTTCGCAGCATTCGCCGCCTGCTCGGCACCGTCGTCGTCGTGGGCTCGGTGGTGCTGCTGCTCGTGCGGCGTGAGGAGTTCATCTTCCCCGCGCTGCTCGCGTACGTGGCGTACGGCGCGCTGAAGTGGGTGATCCTCGGCTTCCTCGGTCGATCGAGCACGCCGGACGAGATCTTCTGGGAAGAGGAACCGCCGGAGGCGCCGCCAATCCGCGAAGAGCGCGTACGTGAGCACCGGCGTCCGCCCTCCAGCCGCGTCGCGGCTGCGAGCACGACGACGACCACGACCGTCGCGCCGATCGAAACACGCCGCGAGGAACGCGGCGAGCGCGGTGAGCGCAGCGATCGTGGCGAGCGTCCCGAACGCCGCGATGACGGCGGCGTCAGGCGCCGTCGTCGCCGTCGTGGCAAGGGAGGCACGCGTCCGCCCGGAACGAATCCGCCCGGTGCTTCGGGCGGCGGAGCGTCCTCGCCTCCCTCTTCTCCTCCATCCGATCGATCCTCGGGTTCAAGCGAATGAATCGCTATCGCGTTGCCGTTCACATCACGCCGCGCCGCGGCATTCTCGATCCACAGGGGCGGACGGTGGCCGACGCGCTGCACACGCTGGGCTTCGCGGCCGTACGCGACGTGCACGTGGGCCGGCACATCATCGTCGACGTCGACGCGGCGGATCGCGGCGCAGCGGAGCGCTCCACGCGCGAGATGTGCGAGCGCCTGCTCGCGAATCCCGTCACCGAAGATTTCGAGATCGCGAGCGTGGAGGCGTCATGAAGTTCGGCATCGTCACGTTTCCAGCCTCCAACTGCGACTACGACGCGTACCAAGCCGTCGTCGAAGGACTTGGCGAGGACGCGGTGTTTCTCTGGCACAAGGAGCACGACCTCAAGCAGAGCGACGTCATCATTCTGCCGGGCGGTTTCAGCTACGGCGACTATCTGCGAGCGGGCGCGATCGCGCGGTTCAGCCCCGTGATGCAGGATGTGATCGCCTTTGCCAAGCGCGGCGGTCCGGTGCTGGGCATCTGCAACGGATTTCAGATCGCCTGCGAGGCAGGACTGCTCCCGGGCGCGCTGCTGCGCAATGCGAGCCTCAAGTTCGTCTGCGAGACGGTACAGCTTCGCGTCGAGAACAGTGATACGCTGTTCACGAACCGCTACGAGCGCGGCGCGATCATCCGGGTTCCCATCGCCCACGGCGACGGCCGGTATACCGCGAGCGACGAGACGCTGGATCGACTGGAGCAGGAAGGCCGCGTGGCGTTCCGGTACGTGGGCGGTCCCGCCGACGCCGACGAGTGGTGGAGTCCAAACGGCTCCATGCGTGCCATCGGCGGCGTCGTGAACGAGGCCGGCAACGTGCTCGGCCTGATGCCCCACCCCGAGCGCGCGGTCGACCCGCTGCTGGGTTCCGCCGACGGTCTCGGGGTGTTCGAGTCGATGCTCGCCCGTGTCGCGGCATAAGGAGATTATTACATGAAAGCGATAATACTATTGTTGGCAACAACGATCGCCATGCCGCTCGCCGCGCAGAGGGCGCCGGCCACGATCGATCCCGGCATGACGCAGGCGCAGGTCGTCGCCGCGCTCGGCGTGCCGCTCTCCGCGCACCGCGTGGACGGGCACACGTATCTCTTTTACAAGAACGGCTGCGAGAAGACCTGCGGCATGAACGACATCGTCGTGCTCGACAGCGGCAAGGTGGTCGACGCGGTCTTTCGGTCGCACGCGCGCCGCTACTCGGGACAGAGCAGCTCGCCCACGATGATCACGGCCGCGCAAGCGCGGCATGGCGAGCCGACGGCGCCGCTCAAGATGCCGACGACGCCGCCCAAGAAGCCCGAGAGCTGATGCCCACCCACACCACGGTCGAGCCGCGCCCGGGCGATCCGGCGATCACGCCGGCACTCATCGCGGAACACGGGCTCACGGCGGAGGAGCATGATCGCCTCGTCGCGATGCTCTGCCGCGAGCCGACGTTCACCGAGTTGGGCATCGTGAGCGCGCTCTGGAGCGAGCACTGCTCGTACAAGCATTCCCGGCCGCTGCTGCGAAATCTCCCCACTAAAGCACCGTACGTGCTCCAGGGCCCCGGTGAAAATGCCGGCGTGATCTCGATCGGCGACGGCCTGGCCGTGGCATTCAAGATCGAATCGCACAACCACCCCTCCGCCGTCGAACCGTATCAGGGTGCCGCGACCGGCGTCGGCGGAATCCTGCGCGACGTGTTCACGATGGGCGCACGTCCCATCGCAATGCTCAATTCGCTCCGCTTCGGCTCGCTCGAATCGCCGCGCGTGCGGTACCTCTTTGGCGGCGTCGTGAAGGGGATCGGCGACTACGGGAATTGCGTCGGCATCCCGACCGTCGCCGGCGAAGTGGCGTTCGATCCGTCGTACGAAGGCAATCCGCTCGTCAACGCGATGTGCGTGGGATTGATGCACGAGAACGAGCTGATTCGCGCCGTCGCGCAGGGCGTCGGAAATCCGATCATCGCCGTGGGCGCGCGCACCGGCCGCGACGGCATTCACGGCGCGTCGTTCGCGTCCGAGGACCTGTCCGCGCAGAGTGAAGCCAAGCGTCCACGCGTGCAGGTCGGCGATCCGTTCACCGAAAAGCTTCTGCTCGAGGCGAGCCTCGAGCTGATCCGGAGCGGCGCGATCGTCGCCATCCAGGACATGGGCGCGGCGGGGCTGACGTCGTCATCCGCCGAGATGGCCGCGCGCGGCGACGTCGGCATTCGAATCGACACGACGCTCGTGCCGACACGCGAGTCCGGGATGACGCCGTATGAGATTCTGCTCAGCGAGTCACAGGAACGCATGCTCGTCGTCGCGAAGCGCGGGCGCGAAGCGGAAGTCGAGCGCATTCTGTCGAAGTGGGATCTCACCACCGCCGTGATCGGCGAGGTGATCGCCGAGCCAGTCTATCGCGTGACCGAGGGCGAGCGCGTTGTCGCGGAGTTCCCGGGGACGCGGCTCGTCACCGATTGTCCGACGTACACGCCCGATGCGGTCGAGAGCGCGGCTGTGGCGGGACTCCGGCTCCGCGACGTGAGTCGGATCGCCGAACGGCCCGAAGAGCGCGATCCGGCGTGGACGCTGGAGCAACTGCTCTCGTCGCCGACGATCGCGTCCAAGACATGGGTGTATCGGCAGTACGACACGACGGTCCGTACGAATACCGTGATCGGCCCCGGCGGCGACGCGGCGGTGGTGCGGGTGCGCGGCACTGACCGCGCGCTGGCGCTCAAGACCGACTGCAACGGGCGCTACGTGTACCTCGATCCGCGGCTGGGCGCGCAGATCGCCGTCTGCGAAGCGGCGCGCAACGTGGCCTGCGCCGGCGGCCGTCCGATGGCGATTACCAATAATCTCAATTTCGGCAATCCGCGTAAGCCGGACGTCTATTATCAGCTCCGCGAGGCCGTGCTCGGCATGGGCGAAGCGTGCACCGCACTCGGCACGCCCGTGACCGGCGGGAACGTCTCGCTCTACAATGAGAACCCCGGCGGCGCGGTGTATCCGACCCCGGTGATCGGCATGGTCGGCGTGATCGATTCGCTCGTGCACATCACAGCGTCGGCGTTCCAACAGGAGCGGGACGCAATCGTCCTCCTCGGCGAGCCGACCGCGGAGCTTGGCGCGAGCGAGTATCTGGCGCGGATCCATGATGTCGTTGCCGGCGCGCCCCCCGCCTGTCCGCTCGATCGTGAGCGCGCGTTGATCGACGCGCTGCTCGAGGCGATCACCTCCGGTGTGGTCCGTTCGGCGCACGATTGCAGCGACGGCGGGCTCGCGGTGGCGCTCGCCGAGTGCTGCATCATGGATCGCGGCGCGCCGCACGGCGCGCACGTCGATCTCTCCGCCTGGCGAACGCTGCCGCAACGCGCCGTGCTCTTCGGCGAGGCGCAGGGGCGCGTGGTGGTCACGAGCGACTCGCCGGATACGGTCATCACGATCGCCAAGGGGCACGGAATTCCGGCCCGGGTGGTCGGGCACGTCCGCGGCGCCGGCTCACCGTTGCACATTACGACGGGTGGCGCGCCGCTCGAGATCTCGCTCGCGCGGCTGGACGACGCCTATCACGAAGCGATTCCGCGCGCGATGTCCCGCGCCGTCGCATCACAATAGTAGTATTGGAGTATCATCATGACGAGCGATCGCTGCGGCCGTGACCGCGGGACGGCATAGACATGTGCGGCATCTTTGGCGTCCGGGGACACCCGGACGCGGGCCACATCGCGCAGCTCGGGCTCTACTCGCTGCAACACCGCGGGCAGGAATCGGTCGGCGTCGTCGCCGTGGACCAGCACGGCACGGCGCACCCCGTGCGGTCGATGGGCACGCTCAACGACGCGTTCGCGCAGGAGCTCGCGCGCTTTCCCGGCGGCATGGCCGTCGGACACACCCGGTACAGCACGTCCGGATCGTCGACGATCGAGAACGCGCAGCCGGTGGTCGCGCGCTCGAAGGGCGGCTTTCTCACGCTGGCGCACAACGGCAACATCGTGAATGCCGCCGAGCTGCGCCTCGCGCTCGAGGACCAGGGGTCGATCTTCGCGTCGACGAGCGACTCCGAGGTGCTCGTGCACCGCTTGGCGCGCTCCACGTCGCCCACGCCGGCGCAGCGATTGGCCGACGCGCTGTGCGATGTCGAAGGCGCGTACAGTCTCATCGTCGCGATCGGTGACACGCTGCTCGCGGCCCGCGACCCTCGGGGCTGGCGTCCGCTCGCCATGGGCCGGCTCGGCGACGCCGTCGTCTTCGCCTCCGAGACGTGCGCGCTCGACATCGTCGGCGCCACGTTCGAGCGCGACGTCGAGCCGGGCGAGATCGTGTCCGTCGACGCGAGCGGGATACACTCGCTGCACCCGCTGCCCGCGCGCGAGCTGCACCAGTGCGTATTCGAATTTGTGTATTTCGCCCGGCCGGACAGCCGCGTGTTCGGCGGCTCGGTCGATCGCGCACGGCGCGCGCTCGGCCGGCGTTTGGCGCAGGAGCACCCCGCGCCGACGGCCGAACTGGTCTTCAGCGTCCCCGATTCGTCGAACTCCGCGGCGCTCGGCTTCGCGGAAGCGAGCGGGCTGCCGTACGAGCTCGCGCTCATTCGCAATCACTACGTGGGGCGCACGTTCATTCAGCCGACGCAGGCGGGACGGGATGCCAAGGTGAAGGTGAAGTACAACGCCGTGCGCGAGGTGATCGAGGGCAAGAGCGTCGTCATGGTCGACGACTCGATCGTGCGCGGCACGACGACGCGCGGGCTCGTGGCGATGATCCGCAACGCCGGCGCGCGCGAGGTGCACATGCGGGTGAGCTCCGCGCCTGTCACGGGGCCCTGCTATTACGGCATCGACACGCCGTCTCGCGAGGAGTTGATCGCGGCGAACAACACGATTCCGGAGATCGCCACCCACCTCGGCGTCGATTCGCTCGGCTACATCTCGCTCGAGGGGATGCTGGAGTCCGTACCGTCGGGCCCGCACGGCTTTTGCCACGCGTGCTTTTCCGGCGACTACCCGACGCCACCGCCCACCGACCCTGACAAACTTCGGTTCGGCTGCGGCTGTTGACCCGCAGTCGGAGCGGGCGCTCCACCTGGAACGGACATCATGGCCTCATCGACGAACCTCGCGCAGGCGGCGCCCGCCGCCGCGTTGGACGAACAGCCCCGCGCCGGCGACGAGAGTCGCGCGGTCTATTTCTTTGGCGACGGGAAGGCGGACGGCACCAAGGACATGAAGGCGGTGCTCGGCGGCAAGGGCGCCAACCTCGCCGAGATGACGAACCTCGGCGTGCCCGTTCCGCCGGGATTCACCATCGCGTGCTCGCGCTGTATCACGTACCTCCGCGAGCATCGGATTCCCGACTCGCTGCGCGCCGAGGTCGCGGACGCGCTCCGGCATCTCGAGCAGGTCACCGGCAAGAATTTCGGCGATCCGGGCAAGCCGCTGCTCGTTTCCGTGCGCTCCGGCGCCCCGGTCTCCATGCCCGGCATGATGGAGACGATTCTCAACCTCGGGCTCAATGATAGAACTGTCATAGGGCTCGAACGCGCGAGCGGCAACGCGCGATTCGCGTACGACTCCTACCGCCGGTTCATCCAGATGTACGGCGACGTCGTGCTCGGCGTTCCGTTCTCCCAATTCGAGCACCTCCTCGCGGCCAAGCGCATGACGGCCGGAGCCGCCACCGACGCGGAGCTCGACGAACAGACGCTCCGCAATCTGGTCGAGGAGTACAAGGCGCTCGTGCGCGCCAAGACCGGCGGCGAGTTCCCGATGGACCCGGAGCAGCAGCTCTGGGGCGCGATCGAAGCCGTGTGGCGTTCGTGGACGCTCAAGAAGGCGGTCGACTACCGCCGTGTGAACGGAATCAGCGAGGAGCTCGGCACGGGGGTGAACGTCGTGTCGATGGTGTTCGGAAATCTCGGCGACGATTCAGGCACCGGCGTCGCGTTCACGCGCAACCCGTCGACTGGCGAACGAAAGTTCTACGGCGAGTTTCTGATCAACGCGCAAGGCGAGGACGTCGTCGCGGGCATTCGCACTCCGCTCAGCATCGACGAGATGGCGGATCGGCTGCCGGAGGCGTACACGGAGCTGCGCGCCACGGAAGACCGGCTCGAGAAGCACTTCCGCGACATGCAGGACATCGAGTTCACGGTCGAGCGCGGCCGGCTCTATCTCCTGCAGACGCGCACCGGCAAGCGCACCGCGCTCGCGGCCGTCCGCGTCGCGAACGACATGGTCGACGAAGGGCTGATCGATCGCGCGACGGCGGTGAAGCGCGTGGCGCCCGAGCAGCTCGACCAACTGTTGCATCCCGTCATCGATGAAGGCATCCGCGCCCCTGCCCTATGCACGGGACTTCCCGCGAGCCCCGGCGCGGCGAGCGGCATGGCGGTGTTCGATCCCGACGTCGCCGAGCAGCGCGCGGCCGGCGGGCAGCAAGTCGTCCTCGTGCGCGATGAGACGACACCCGAGGACTTCCACGGAATCGTCGCCGCGAAGGCGGTGCTCACCGCGCGGGGCGGCATGACGAGCCACGCCGCGGTCGTGGCGCGCGGCATGGGCAAGTGCGCGGTGGTCGGGTGCAAGGCGATGTCGGTGGATCTGCAGCATCGGCGCTTCTCCATCGGCGACGAGGTGATCTCTGAAGGCGAGTGGATCACTGTCGACGGCGCGAATGGGAAGGTCTACCGGGGCGATCTGCCGACGACGCCAAGCGAAGTCGTGCAGGTGATTCGCGGGACGCGCAACGAGCGCACGGCGCCCAACTACCGCGCCTTTGCGCGACTACTCTCCTGGGCGGACGAGATGCGCCGCCTCAAGGTGCGCGCGAACGCCGACACGCCGCACGATGCGCGCATCGCGCGCGGCTTCGGCGCCGAGGGGATCGGGCTCTGCCGGACGGAGCACATGTTCTTCGAGGGCGATCGCATTACGGCGATGCGCGAGATGATCGTCGCGCGCGACGAAGGCGGCCGGAGGCGTGCGCTGGCCAAGCTGCTGCCGATGCAGCGCGGCGACTTCGACGGCATCTTCGAGGCAATGGACGGACTGCCGGTCACCATTCGGCTGCTCGATCCGCCGCTCCACGAATTCCTGCCGCACGGCGGCGAGGAGAGCAAGCTCCTCGCGCGCACGCTCGACGTGTCGCGAGCTGATCTGTCGCGCATTGTGGAATCTTTACGCGAAACGAATCCGATGCTGGGACATCGGGGGTGCCGGCTGGGTATTACCTACCCGGAAATCACGGAAATGCAGGGCCGGGCAATATTTGAGGCCGCTGTGAAAGCGAAACGCAGAGGCATCGATGTCCGTCCTGAGATCATGATCCCGTTGGTGGCGACGCTCGCCGAGTTCGAAAATCAGCGAGCCATCCTCCAAGAGGTGGCCCGGCAGGTGTTGGGGGGTATGGGAGAGGATGTGCCCTACACCATCGGCACGATGATCGAGTTGCCGCGCGCCGCGTTGACCGCTGACGAGATCGCGACGAAAGCAGAATTCTTTTCCTTTGGCACCAATGATTTAACCCAAACCACGTTCGGCCTGAGTCGGGACGATGCCGGACGGTTCCTACCCAATTACATCGATCGTGGTATACTTCCCGACGATCCATTCCAGGTCCTTGACCAGAATGGAGTTGGCAAGCTGATTGGATTTGCCGTATCTGCCGGTCGGAGCGTCCGCCCTCAGTTGAAGGTGGGTATCTGCGGAGAACATGGCGGCGAACCGCGTTCCGTGAAGTTTTGCCACACGATCGGTCTCGATTACGTCTCCTGCTCACCGTATCGCGTTCCAATCGCACGCCTCGCCGCAGCCCATGCCGCTCTTGAACCCACCCGCCCAGCTCAAACGACGTCGTAGCCATCCCGCTCTCCCGGAGCTGCCGACGCTGCCATTGACCCGCGACGAGCGTCCGCTCCGCATCGCCCTGGTCACGGAGTACTACTACCCGCACCTCGGCGGCGTGTGCGAGCACGTGCATTTCTTCGCGCGCGAAGCGCGCCGCCGCGGACACCACGTCGACGTGATCACGTCGAACATCCCCGGTGCGCAGCCGCAGCCGCACGTGATCCGGCTCGGCCGCAGCCAGCCCGTGTACGCGAACGGCTCACAGGCGCGAATCACGCTCGGGTGGAATCTCCGCCGCGACGTGCGCCGCGTGCTGCGAGAGGGCCAGTACGACATCGTGCACGTGCACTCGCCGCTCACGCCCGTTCTGCCGATTCTGGCGATCGAGGAAGCCGACTGCCCCGTCGTCGGTACGTTCCATACGTACTTCGATCGCTCGGTCGGCTACACGCTTGGTCGCCGGTTCTTCCAGCGCCGGCTCGACATGCTGAGTGCCGCGGTCGCGGTCTCGCACAGCACGACTGTCGCGCTCAACCGGTACTTCGAGGCCGACTGGCAGATCATTCCCAACGGCATCGACACTGACGTCTTTCATCCGAGTGCGCCTCCGCCACCGGGGCTCGAGCGGGACGTTCCGACGATTCTCTTCCTCGGCCGGTTCGATCCGCGCAACGGACTCACGACGCTCATCGACTCGTTCCGTCGCGTGAAATCGCGCGGCACGCGCGGCCGTCAGGCGCGGCTCGTCGTCGTGGGCGACGGACCGCTCCGCGAGCACTATTACAAGCAAGCGGACGGCGACAAGGACATCGTCTTCGTCGGTGCGGTCCTCGAGGGCCGGCCGAGTTATTACGCGCACAGCTCCGTCTACGCGTGCCCCACGACGAAAGCGTCGTTCGGGATCACGCTGCTCGAGGCCATGGCGTGCGAGACGCCGGTCGTCTGCTCCGACATCCTCGGCTTCCGCGACGTGGTCGTGAACGAGCGCGAGGCGCTCATGGTGCCGTGCGGCGATCGCGACGCGCTGGCCGATTCGCTCGTGCGCATTCTCGACGATCAAGGGCTCGCGATTCAGATGGGCACCACCGGGCGTCAGAATTCGCTCGAATATTCGTGGCCCCGTGTCACGTCTCGCGTGCTCGATGTGTATCAAAACGTTCTCGGTCGCGTCGCAGTCGGAGTATGATGCTCGGCCTCGGCGCGGGCGTCGTCCTCGTCGGCGGCGCCGCGCACGGCGCGTTTCATCGAAATAGTCCAATCTTCGGACGGCCGATCACCCGCCTCCGTTCACCCGGGCGCGTCGTCGCGCTGACGTTCGACGACGGCCCGAATCCCGACGCGACGCCGCTCATTCTCGACGCGCTCGCCGCGCGCGGCGTGAAGGCGACGTTCTTCATCCTCGGACGCCACGCCGAGGCGTGGCCGGATCTGGTGAAGCGCGTCGCGGACGAAGGCCACGCGGTCGGGAACCACGGTTTCTTCCATCGCAAACTCCACTTCAAGTCGCCGGCGTACGTGCGGCGCGACCTCGAGCTCGGCACGCGCGCGATCGAAGCGGCGGCGCACGTGCGGCCCACGGTCTTTCGAGCGCCGCATGGCTTCCGGAGTCCGTGGGTCACGCGCATCGCACGCTCGCTCGGCCAGCGCACGGTCGGCTGGTCGCTTGGCGTATGGGACTCTGATCGGCCGGGGGTGGACGTGATCGCGGATCGGACCGTGAACGGAGCGCGCGCGGGGTCGATTCTTCTCCTGCACGACGGAGACGGCTACGATCCTCGCGGCGATCGCGTGCAGACGGCACGCGCGGTGCCTCTGATCGTCGATCGTTTGTTGGAGCAGGGCTATCGCTTCGAGCGCGTGGACGCCGCATGAAGAAAGCCGTATCGCACACGATTCGCATCGCATTGAGCGTGGTGATCATCGCCGCGCTCGTCGTTTTCGCGCGCAAGGTGAACTGGCATACGACGTGGGCGAGCATCCTGAACGCGAATTGGTGGGTGCTGCTCGCGGCCGCGCTGGTAAACCTCGCGTCGCTCGCGCTCAAAGGCGTCCGCTGGTGGGTGTTTCTGCGGCCGGTGGGCGCCGACTCGCTCTGGATGGCGCTGCGCGCGACGTTTGCCGGTGCCGGCTTGAACAACGTGCTCGTCGCGAACGGCGGCGAAGCGGCGCGCGTGGTGTTCGTGGCGCGCGCGGCGCACGTGCAGAGCGCCAAGATTCTCGCGACGCTTGCGCTCGAGCGATTGTTCGAGTTGATCGGCTACGTGGTGCTCCTCGCGTTGTCGGTCTCGTTCCTCGAGCTGCCGCCGGCGCTCGCTCGTACGCGCCCGATCGCGTGGCTTGCGTTGGCGGGCGTGGTCGCGCTGCTCGTGTACCTGGTGCGCCGGCCGAGCCTCGACGAGGTAGTCGTCGAGCTCACGGCGCCGCCGGGCACGTGGCGCGGACGGCTGGGTGCGTACTTCAAGCATTTCGGTAAGACGATCGGCGGGCTATCGACGGGGCCACGTTTCGGGGCGGCGATGGTGCTCAGCGTCGGCATCTGGGCGATGCAATTGTGGACGTACGCGTGGACCGCGCGCGCCGCGAACTTCAATCTCTCCCTCGTCGGAACCGTCGCGGCACTGCTCCTCGTGAACCTGGGCTTCGCCGTGCGCGCGACGCCGGGCAACGTCGGCGTCTTTCAGGCGGTGTACGCGATCGCGGCGGTGAGCTTCGGGATGAACAAGGACCAGGCGATCGCGGTGGCGTTTCTCATTCAGACGCAGCAGATCATTCCGGTGACGCTGCTCGGGGTCGCGCTCGCGCCGGAGTTCATCTTCAAGCGGAAGCAGGTGGTGCGCGCGGAGGACAAGGGGCTCGAGCTCCACTCGCGCGCCAACAACGCGCCCGTCTAGCTGGCCCGCGAATGCCCGCGTGTACGCTCGTGATCCCGTCGGCGGATCGCCGTCAGCTATTGATGATGCGCGACGGCGCGGCGCTCCGGCTGCCGATGGTGACGATCGAGCGCGATTGGGTCGCGGCCGACGTGGGGACGATTCAAGCCGCCGCGTACGATGCGCTCGGGATCGACGCGGTCGTGCTGCGCGAGCTCGCGGGGGGCGCCGAGCGCCGGATCGCGGAGCTCGAATGCCTGTCTGCAGCGCCGAACGACGCGCGCGGCGTTTTCGTGGATCTCGCCGCGGTGACCGAGTCTTTCGCGGACTCTGAAGACCGTGCCACGATCGAACGCTGGCTGTCGCACGTGTCTGCTGCCGACGCCCCGGCGTGGAGCGTGCGCGGCTGGTTCCTCGACGCGGTGCGTTGGATGGACGCGCGACTCGCCGACATCGGCGCCGTCCGCACGCGGCCCGTCCGGCAGGTCAAGGGCGTGTGGGCCGATTCCGCCGTGCTCGTCGCCGACTCGACCGCGGGCATCATGTACCTCAAAGCGACGGCGCCTGGCTCGTTGGAGCCGGCGGTGCTCGCCGCCCTCCATGAGCGCGGCCGGCCGATTCCGGACGTCGTCGCATGTGATAATACGAATAACATTATACTGATGCGCGCGGCGGCGGGCCATCGGGTCGCACCGCCGCGGTTCGCGGCGGCGCTCCGGCAGTTCGGCGACCTGCAGCGAGCGGAGGCATCGGACGCCGGTGAGTGGCGCGCGCTCGGTCTGACGGATCGGGGGCCGCGGGTGTTGCGCGAGCGCATCGAACGCATCTTCGTGGACATTCCCAGCCAATTGCGGCGCGGCGGCGTACTCTCGGACGCGGAGGCGATCGCCCTCGCCGGCTACGTCCCGCGCGCCGCGGCATTGTGTGAGCGGCTCGCCGAGTGCGGCATCCCCGACTCGCTTGTGCACGACGATTTTCAGCCCGGGAATGTGATCGACCTTGGCGACGGCTTCGCGTTTCTGGATTGGTCGGACGTCGCCGTGGCGCATCCGTTCTTCAGTGCGCATCACTTCATCGCGTGCGCGGGCGATGAAGCGCCGGCCTCGTTACGCGACGCGGCGATCGAGCCATGGGTGAGTCTCGTCGGCCAGAGCGCCGCGGGCGCTGCGTTCGATACATCCGCGACGTTGCTCCCCATGTACCGCGCGGTATTCAACGATCGGATGCCCGACCACGCGGCGTGGCTCGCGACCAACCCGCCGCAGGTGGAGCGCGACTTCGCCCGATCGGTTTTCACCACGCTTCTCGCCGCGTTCTCAGCCGGCGGCTGATCCGCCGCTCACCGGCGCGATTCGCTCGAGGATCGCGGCGACGATCTTCGCGTTCTCTGCCGCGTGCACCGTCAGCATGTCGACGTGCGGCCCGACACCCGCGTATTCGTGGACGGCGCCCGTCGTGTGTTCGGTCCATGGCTGTCGATCCGCTTCCGACGCTGGATTCTGCTCGCCCGCGCGCACGACGTGGACCGCCGCATCGATGCGCCCTTCGTGCGTGAGATCGTCGAGGAAGCGGGCGTACCGGCGCATCGTTGACGCCATCGCGGTGCGCCCCGAGGTATCGCCGAATCGTGCGCGGAGCTCCGGGTCGCTCACGATCACGTTCTCGAAATACTCGAGATTCTCGGCGATCACGGCGTCGAGGTCGGCGTCGGAGAGGCGCGCGCGACGCGAGACGACGGCGGCGTCGATCATCACCACATCCGACACCACGCGGCCTCGTGCGGCGACCGCCTTCGCCACTTCGAGCGCGAGCGGTCCGCCGGCGGAATATCCCGCGAACACGAGCGCCTCCGCGGGCTGTGCCGCGCACACCGCATCGGCGAGCGACTCGATCGGCGCGGGATCGTCCGCGGGGAAATCGAAAGCGTGCAGCGCGTACGCGCCGAGGCCGGTCGAGAGTGTCTTGAACGCCAAGCCATAGCCCGCGAGCGGTGGAAAGCAGAAGACCGGCCGCGCGGAGCGATCCCCGAATACCAACGGCGCGACGGGCGGCCGCCGGCCGGCACGCGCCTCCTCCACTGCCCTCGCCTGCTCGCGGACACTGGTCGCCGTGAAGAGCCGCGCGATGGGGAGATCGACGCCGAGCCGGTCGCGAATCGCCGCTCCGAGCATGACCGCGGAGAGCGAGTTGCCGCCGCTCTCGAAGAAATCATCGCGCGCGCCGACGGCGTGCAGGTCGAGTACTTCGCGCCAGATCGCGGCGAGGGCGGCCTCGAGGTCTCCTTTCGGCGGCTCGAACTCGGAGGCTGAGTCGGCGCGTTCGGGATCGGGCACGGGAAGCGCGCGCCGATCGACCTTTCCGTTCGGCGTGAGCGGCAGCGCATCGAGGGCGATGATCGCGCTTGGAATCATGTAGCGCGGCACGCGCGATTCGAGGCTCGCGCGAATCGCGGCCGGCGCGGAGCGCAGCCGTCGTGCTCGTTCCGGGTCGTGCGCGAGCGCGTGCAGCGGCGGCAGCGCCGTTGGGGCCGGGGCATCCGCTCGGGGTTGCGCGCCATCGCGGAGGTCGCGGTTGTCGTGGCTGTCGAGGCTATCGCGGCGCACCATGAGCACTCGTATATGAGAAGGCTTATCGGCCCACTCGACCGTGACGTCGTAGCCGAACTGCTCGCCAATCCGCCAGAACCGCTCCGGCTCCTCGCCAGCGTCGTCGAGCGCATCGAGATGGACGCGGAGCTGGTCGACGCGCGCGAAGCGCCCGCTGTCGAGCGCCTCCACGAGCGCGAGCGCCCGCGCAGTCCGCGCGTTGGGCACGTTGGCGACGCAGAGGCGCTCCGGGCGATCGCGCTCGATCAGCGCTTCGAGCGCGGCGGCTCCGTTCCATTCGGCGATCGTGGTCTCGCCGCCATGGATCGCCGACGCATCGTCGAGATGAAGGACGACGTCATAGCGAAAGCGCGTGAGCTCGTTGCGATCGGTGCCGCGCTTGAGCTGCACGACCGCTCGACTGATGCGCGGAATGCGCGCTTGGAGTGCCGCGAAAAAGCGCGGGTCGAGCACCAGCTCCTCCTCCGCGCGGCGGCGCTGGCGCACCCGGCGACGCAAGTCGCTACAGCGCGTGTCGGCGCTCGCGCGCGCGAGCTCGATCTCGGCGAGATGCGCATCGAGCAGCGGCAGGGCCCGCACGTCACCGACGAACACCGCGCCGCCGCGCTCCGTGGCGGCAATCGCGCGCTCGATCGTCGAGACGAGGTACGCCGCGGACGGAAAGTACTGGACGACCGAGTTCAGAATCACGAGATCCACCGGCGCGCCGGAGTCGACGATCGCCGGTGTGTCGATCGCGGCAGCGGCCGCGAGCTCGATGTTCGGCAACGCGCGCGAAGCGACGTGCCGGCGGAGCCGCTGAACCGCCGCGCCGGCGAAATCCGTCGCAATGTATTGCTCGACGTGTGGAGCGATGCCGAAGAGAATCAGGCCCGATCCGGCGCCGATCTCGAGCACGCGGCGCGGATGCAGATCGCGAATGCGACTCAACGTCGTATCGAGCCAGAGGCGCATCTGCGCAGGCGGGATCGGCGCACCGGTGATGCTGTCGTTCCAACCGCGAACGTCGAACGCGACGTCGACGCCGTCGTCGGTGTCCGCGCGATAGATCTCCTCATACAGCTCGTGCCACTGCTCGACGCGCGCGCCGTCCGTCGCGCCGGGTGAGTGCCCGTCGTCGACCGTGACCCACGCGATGAGCGATTCACCATCGTCCGCGATCGCGACGACCGCCTCGCGCACACCGGGTACCTGGCGGATCACCGACTCCACTTCGCCCAGCTCGGTACGTTGGCCGCGAATCTTCACCTGATGATCGCGCCGCCCGACGTACTCGATCTGCCCATCGCGCAGACGCCGCACGACATCGCCGGTCTTGTACATGCGCCCGCCGCCAGCGCCCGCGAATGGATTCGGCACGAATCGCTCGGCGGTCTGCGCCCGCTGACCGACGTACCCGTGCGCGAGCGCGTCGCCCGCGAGATAGAGCTCCCCTGGCACGCCTAGGGGAAGGGGTTGAAGGTCTCGGTCGAGCACGAACGCCTGCACGTTGTCGACCGGGCTCCCGATGGGCCGGTGCGATCGCTCGCCGCCGCGCGGCCAGACGGCGAACGTGGCGTCGACGGTGGCTTCGGCCGGACCGTAGAGATTGATGACTTCCGCATCGAGCGCCGCGTGCAGTCGATCGACGAGCGACCAGTCCAGCGCCTCGCCGCCGAGAAAGATTCGCCGCAGCGAGTGACATTCGTCGAACCCCGGCGCGCGCACGAGCAGCTCGGCGACGGACGGTACGAGCTGGATGACGCTGATCTGGTGCCGCCGAATCGCCTCGACGAGATAGCCAGCGTCGGCGTGGCGTCCGGGAGCGGCGAGCACCAGCGGAACGCCGGCGAGCAGCGGCGCCCAGAATTCCCACACCGATGCGTCGAACGTGACGGCGGTCTTCTGGAGCACGCGATCGTGCGGCTCGAGGGGGAAGCGCTTCCCCATCCACGTCATGTGGTTCACGATGGCGCGGTGCGGCACGAGCACGGCTTTCGGCACGCCGGTCGACCCCGACGTGAAGATGATGTACGCGCCAAGCTCGGGGTCGACGACTGGCAGTGACACGTCGTCAGCGGCCGCATCGGCGACGATTCCGCCCGCATCCACGATCACCGTGCGCCGCTCGTCGGCGAGTCGAGCCGCGTGAGCCCCACTGGTGATGATGGCCGCCGGCGACGCCGCGTCGAGCATGTGGCGCGCACGTTCGTGCGGTTGATCGGGATCGATCGGAGCGTACGCGGCGCCGGCCTCCAGCGCGCCGAGCATGGCGACGACGAGCGCGGCGCCGCGGTCGAGGAGAATCGCGACCGTGTCGCCGGCGCGAACTCCCCGCGCGACCAACGTGCGCGCCACCATGCGGGCGCGACCGGCAAGCTCGCCGAACGACATCGTGCCGGAGTCGTCGATCACGGCCGGTGCGGCGTCGATGCCCGACGTGCGCGCGGCGACCAGCTCGTGGACGGTGTGGTGCGGATACGGCGCGTCCGTCGCATTCCACGCGTGAATGAGCATATGCTCATCCGCCGCGTCCAGCAGCGCGAGCGACCGCACCGCGCGCGCGGTGTCGCCGAGCGCGGACGACAGCAGCCGGACGAATCGGGCGTGGTGCGCTTCGATCGTCGAACGGTCGAACAGATCGGCGGCGTACGCCCAGTAGCCGCGCAGGCCGCCGTCGCGATGCCACAAGTGCAGCTCGGCGTCGAATCGCACCCAGTGGAGATCGGTGCGCACATCGCCGGTCCGGAGACCCGACAGCTCGAGCTCCGTGTCCGCGAAGTCGTGCACGGCGAACGTGAGCTGCACGAGGGGCTGCCGGCTCGCGTCACGCGGCGGGTTGACCGCATCGACGATCGCTTCGAAGGGCACGTCCTGATGATCGAAGGCGTCGAGCGACGCCTTACGAACGCGAGTCAGAAGCGTGTCGAATGTATCGTCGGCCGCGACGCGCACGCGGACCGGCAGCATGTTGACGAAGAAGCCGATCAGCGGCTCGAGATGCTCGTGCGTGCGCCCGGCGATCGGGACGCCGACGGTGAGGTCGTCTTCCCCGCTCAGCCGCGACACGAAGGCGAGATAGGCGGCGAACAGCACCATGAACGGCGTGCAGTCCTTCGCGCGTGCGATCGACGCGACGCGCGCCGCGAGGTCGGCGGGAAGCTCCGCCTCGACGGTGCCGCCACGGAACGACTGCGTCGCCGGCCGCGGATGATCCGACGGCAGCTCGGTCGCGCGCGTATCGACGAGATGCGCTTGCCAGAACGCTAATGCGCCGGCGCGCCCCTCCCCGTCGAGCGCCGCGCGCTGCCAGAGGGCGAAGTCGGCGTACTGCACCGGCAGCGGCCCGAGGGCGGCCGTGCGGCCCTGGCGTCGCGCCTCGTAGCAGGCACCCAGCTCGCGCGTGAAGATTCCGATCGACCATCCGTCGGCCACGATGTGGTGCATCGTCACGCAGAGCACGTGCTCGGCGGCCGCGAGGCGGACGAGGGCGCAGCGAACGAGCGGGCCGGTTTCGAGATTGAACGGCGCGCTGAACTGCTGCTCGAGGGTCGTCTCGAGCGCGAGCTCACGCTCTCGATCCGGCAGCGCCGAGAGATCGACGCGGGTGAGCGCCACGTCGGCCGGCGGGAGAACGAGTTGCGCCGCGCGTCCGCTCCGAACGGCGACGATCGTTCGCAGCGACTCGTGCCGCGCGACGATGTCGGTCAGGCTACGCTCGAGCGCGGGCGCGTCGATCTCGCCGTGCAGGCGAATCGCGTGCGGCACGTGATACGCCGCGCTGAGTGGCGCGAAGCGATCGAGGAACCACAGCCGCTGCTGCGCGAATGAGAGCGGCACATCGGTTGGCCGCTCGCCGGCAATGAGCGGCGCGACGGCGCGCTTGTCTTTCGCGCGCAGGCGGTCGATCGCGTCCGCTTGGTCGCGAAGCACGGGTGCGTCGAACACGAGCCGCAGCGGCATGACGATCCCGAACGCGTCGCGGACGCGCGACGCGAGCTGCATCGCGACGAGTGAGTGTCCGCCGCGCTCGAAGAAATCGTCGTCATCGTCGATCGCGTCGACGTGCAGCAGCGTTGCCCAGATGCCGGCGAGAATGGTCCGCGTCGGGCGCTCCGTCTTCGCGACGGCCCCATGAACGATCGTGTCCGACGCTGCCGGTGACGGCAGCGCGCGGCGGTCCACCTTCCCGTTCGCCGTGAGCGGGAACGCCTCCAGCGGCACGATCGCGGCCGGAAGCATGTACGACGGAAGGGACGTGGCCAGCGCGTCACGCATCACCGTCGCCGCGGGAAGCTCGCGCCCAGCGACGTACGCGACGAGGCGGCGTTCGGCCGCTCGCGCACCCTCCGTGATCACGAGCGCCTGCTCCACACCGGGAATCGCTTCCAGCGCCGTTTCGATCTCTCCAGGCTCGATGCGGAAGCCGCGAATCTTTACCTGCTCATCGGCGCGGCCGAGAAATTCGAGCGTGCCGTTGGGCGCGAACCGTACGAGATCGCCGGTGCGGTATAGTCGTGCGCCGGCGCGATCACTCCACGCGTCCGGCACGAAGCGCTCCGCCGTCAGGCCTGGGCGGCGCACATACCCGATGGCGAGACCGTCGCCGCCCGTGTAGAGCTCTCCGGCAACTCCGATCGGCGCGGGTCGGAGGTGTCGATCGAGCACGCGCACCGTGGTGTTCGCGATCGCGGCGCCGAGCGGGATCGTCGACGCGTCGGGCGAGAGACACGCCATGTCGAACGTCGTCGTGAACGTCGTGTTTTCGGTCGGTCCGTAGCCGTTCAGCAATCGCGCCGGCCCACCCGCTGCGGCGACGGCGCGTACCGTCGCGGGATCGACGACGTCGCCGCCGACGATCAGCGTTCCCACTGTGCCGAATGCGGACGGCACTGTGCGCGCGATCTCGCTGAACAGACCCGACGTGAGCCAGAGCAAATCGATTCGCGATTGCGCGAGTGCGTCTGCGAGCGCGACGGCGTCGAGCAGCGTGTCCTGTTCGATGGTGACGAGCGTTCCGCCGCGAAGCAGCGCGGCCCAGAGCTCGAGCGTCGACGCGTCGAACGCGACGTTGGACGCGAATGCGACCTTCGGCTCCGGCGGCAGAATCAAGAAATTCGTCTCGAGCACGAGGCGCGACACGGCGCGATGCGGGACCGCGATCCCCTTGGGCCGTCCGGTCGACCCGGACGTGTAGATCACGTACGCAACCGCGCCGCCGTCCACGGTCGCCGGTTCGGGTATTGGATCACGAGTTTCACTCAGCGACCGCGCTGTCACACACCGGCATCCGGCGCAGTGCATCCTCTCTAAGGCGTCGTCGACCACGAGCAGCTTCGCGCCGGCGTCTGCGACGATCAGCCCGACGCGTGAATCGGGCGTATCGATCGCGATCGGCACGTACGCGGCGCCGGCGCGGAGCACTCCCAGCATGGTGGCCACGAAATCGATGCCGCGACCGAGGCGGAGCGCCACGCGGTCGCCCGGATCGACCCCTTGCGCGGCGAGTGCCGCGTGCACGCGCTCGGCGCGCGCCGCGAGCTCGTGATACTCGCACGATGCCGTGTCGCGATGCACCGCCGAAAGACTCGGCCGCGCCCGCGCGCATTGATCGAACAGCGCGTACAGGGTCGCATCGCGCGGGTACGGCCGCGCACCGCCCGCACACGCATCGAGCCGAGAGTGCTCGGCCGCCGACAACACCTCGAGATCGCGCAGCCGGCCCGTGGGCCGACGCGCGATCGAGACGAGCGCGCGTTCGACGTGCTCGAGGAATCGCGCGATATGAGTATGCTCATACCTCCGCTCGTCGGCGATCGCGGTCAAGCGCAGCCGGTCGCCGGGCGTGGCCACGATCGTGAGCGGATAGTCGGGCCGGTCGACGCCTCGAAGTGGTCCCACACGCAATCCGCTCACGTCGTCAGCCCCCGCGAGCGCCGGCGCGTCGGGATAATTCTCGTACGCGAACAGGCAGTCGAAGAGGCGTTCGCCGCTCGCGAGTCCGGCTGCGTCGTGCTGTCGCGCGGCGCTCACGCCACAGTGTTCGTGCGCGTCGCGGACGTGCTGCTGGAGCACGCGCAGCCACTCGTCGATGCATGCGTCAGGATGCGCGTCAACGACGATCGGGACGCTGGCGATGAACAGGCCGACCATGTTCTCGACGCCGGGCAGCTCGGCCGGCCGCCCGGCGACGGTGAGGCCGACGGCGAACCGGTCGCGATCCGCGTACCTCGCGAGCGCGGCGCAGCAGGCGCCGAATACGATCGTGCCTTCGGTGATTCGCGCCGACGCCGCCAGCGCGCGGACCGCGGCCGTCGTCGCCGCCGAGCAATCGTGCGCGATATCGATGTGCGATTCGCCGCGATCGTCGTGCGCGCGACCATGCGGCCGCGGAAGCGCGAGCTCGGCGGCGCCGGGAAAGTCGGCGAGCGCGCGCGACCAGTACGTGGTGGACGCCTCCGCCGGCCGCCGCTCGAGCCAATCCACGAACTCTCGAAATGACCGCGATGGCGGCAGCGACGGTGATGCGCCTGTGCTGAGCGCGGCGTATGCAGCGCGGACGTCGCGCAGCACGATCGCCGTCGACCAGCCATCGAGCAGCATGTGGTGCGCGGTCCAGATCAACTCGTGCTGCTCGCGCGCGTACTTCACGATCGCGACGCGCATGAGCGGTGGCCGTTTGAGATCGAATCCGCGCGCGCGATCGGCGGCGAGAAACTCCGTGAGCCGCTCGCCGCGTTCTCCGGCGGGTACGTCGCTCCAATCCAGCTCGGACCACGGCAGGTCGGCACTGCTCACGACAGCCTGGATCGGCCGCGCGCGCTTCTCCCAGGAGAACGCCGTACGAAGCGCGGCGTGATGGGCGAGCACGGCGTTCCACGCCGTACGCAATGCGGGCGCGTCGAGCGGTCCGTCGAGCGTACAGTGTGATTGCGCGACATACGCGCCGCTCCCCGGCTCGAGCAGCGTGTGATACAGCATCCCCTCCTGCGCCGGCGTGAGGGGATACGCTGATTCAATCCGGCGCGCGGAACGGCGGACCTGCGCGACGGAGTCAGTCAAGCAACTCCGCCTCCAACGCGGACCACTCGTCCTCGTCGAGCGCGAGCGCCGCCGGTTGGTCGGCCTCCGGCACAGGGTTGGAGTCACGCGCGAGCGCTCGTAGCGCGCGCGCGTGCGCGTCGGCGAGCTCGGCGATCGTTGCCTCGTCGATGCACCGAGGGCTGAACGTCCACGACACGCGCAATTGCCCGCCGCTCACCGCGGCCGTGATCTCGATGGCGTGTGACCGTCTCCCACCCAGGTCCTTCTCGGGACCGGGCGACTCGGGCGCGACGGTGAACGCACCACCCGGGATCATCGCGGCGTCGAGATCGCCGTGGAAGTTGAACAGCACGGTCGGGTCGCCGAGGTCGCGAGCGGCTTGCCGTACCGAGGCATCGTCGTGCAGATATCGCAGCGCGCCGTACGCATGCGCGCGGCCCGTCGCCTCGCGAAGACTGTCGCGCACTCGATGTACGAGCGCCGAATGCGATTCGCCGGTCGCGGTGCGAAGCGTCACGGGGGCGATCGTCGTGAACCAGCCGACCGTTCGCGAGCAATCGATGCCGAGCATCGGTGCGCGGCCGTGCCCTTCGACCTCGATCGTGAAGTCGGCATCGTACCGGGGCTGCATCGCAATCGCGAGCGCGGCGAGCAAGGCGTCATCGATGCGCGCGCTCCAAAGCTCGCGCGCACGACGGCTCAGCGCCGTGCACTCGTCCACCTCGAGCGTGACGACGATCTCGATCTCATCGGCAATGCGATCGGGGGCACCGGTGTGGCCGAGCGCGCGCGCGAGCCCGCCTCTCGACGTGCGGGTCCACGACTCCAACGTCGTGGAGGGGACTTCGCGCGCAAGCTTCGCGTATGCCTCCGACCACTCGACGATCGACGTCGTCTTTGGCGGCAGATGTACTGGCTGGCCGGCGACGAGCGCCGCATATGCGGCTTCCAGATCTTCGAGTAGAATGCGCCATGAGACCGCGTCGACCGCGAGGTGATGAATCGCGATGAACAGCCGCGCTGGCTCCCCCGCTCCACAGTCGAACAGTATCGCCACGAGCGGCGGACCGGACTCGAGATCGATCGTCGCCTGCGCCGCCGCCGCGCGGCGCTCGACCTCAGCGGATCGCTCGTCCGGCGTGCACCGCGAGAGATCGATCGTCTGCAGCGCGACCGGCCGAGCCACGCCGGGATCCGCGATCTCGAGCGACCAGTCTGGCTCGCGGCGCGCGATGAGACGAAGGGCATCGTGATGCTCGTACAGCGCCTGGAGTGCCCGCTCGATCGCCGGCCCATTGGCGTCGGCGACGTTCAGGATCGCGGCCTGATTGAAATGGTTCGGGTTCGAGAGATGCTGTTCAAAGAACCAGCATTGAATTGGCGTAGCACGCACGGGACCAGCGACGGCGCGGTGTGGGTACGGCGCTGTGCCCGACGCGCCCGACGCGCGGGCGTCCGCCGCGGCAGCGATGCTCGCGATCGTCTGGAGCCGGAACACCATATCGAGATCGGCAGCAACCCCGCGGCTTACCGCGCGTGAGATCATCTGCATCGAGCCGATCGAGTCGCCGCCGAGCTCGAAGAAGTTG
Organism: Gemmatimonadaceae bacterium; assembly: GCA_025934775.1. GTDB lineage: Bacteria > Gemmatimonadota > Gemmatimonadetes > Gemmatimonadales > Gemmatimonadaceae > JAQBQB01. The sequence goes on from JAICWO010000007.1 coordinate 196,838, forward strand.
TCGTGCACGCTGACGGATTCGAGGCGGAGCAGCTCGCGCCAGATGTCGGCGAGCGTTCGCTCAGTAGGAGTCCGAGGCTCCACGGCATGCGCCTGCGTCGCCGCGTCGCGATCCGGGGCGGGCAACGCGCGCCGATCGAGCTTCCCGTGTGCAGTCAGCGGAATCTCGTCGACGGTCACGAACAGCGCGGGGACCATGTACGCCGGCAGCCGGGTCTCGAGGTACTCGCGAAGCTCCCGCGGCTCCGTCGGCGCGGTGGTGACGACGTACGCCACCAATCGCGTCGGTGACGCGCCGGCCGGATCGCCGATGATCGCGGCACGCGTGACGCTCGGATGCGATTCGAGCACAGCCGCGATGCCCGCGGGCTCGATGCGGAAGCCGCGCAGCTTGAGCTGATCGTCCGCGCGGCCGGCGTATTCCAGCGCGCCGTCGCGGGTCCAGCGCGCCAGGTCGCCCGTTCGATAGAGCCGCCGACCGGGATCGCGCGACCACGGATCTGGCACGAACCGCTCCGCGGTGAGCGCCGGCCGGCCGACGTAGCCATGCGCCAGCGCCGATCCGCCGACGAGCAATTCGCCGAAAACCCCGGGCGGAGTCAACCGGCCGTCCGCGTCGACCACGGCGACGCCGGCGTGATCTACCGGTGTGCCAATGAGTATACGCTCATCGCTGCTGGTCACGCGGGCGACGACACAGCCGACGGTCGCCTCGGTCGGGCCGTACTCGTTGAACAGCGCCGCGCGCGGCGTAACGCGCTCGAGAATCCGCACATGCTCCCGCGTGAGCGCCTCGCCGCCGAGAATCACCACGCGGACCGTGGGGCGCGGCACGGCGTCGGCCAGAAGCATGACGTGCGACGGCGTGAGCTTCACGACGTCCGCCCGCTCCAGCGCCAGCGCAGGCAGCGACGCGGCCGGGAGCTCCGCCGGCAGGATCGCGAGCGCGTGGCCGCGCACGAGCGGGAGGAACAGGCTGGTGATCGTGAGATCGAAGGTGAGCGCGGTGAACAATGCGCAATCGCCCGCATCCGCTCGATCATCGGCGAAATAGAACCGCGACGCCCATCCGACGTACTCCGCCAACGCGCGATGCGAGATCTGGCATCCCTTCGGCGCACCGGTCGAGCCCGACGTGTAGAGCACGTACGCGAGGTCGTCGCCGCTCGGCGGCTCGCGATCCACGGCTGGATGGCTCGGGAACGTCTCGTTCGTGGTCGGATCGAACGTGTCGGACGTCAGCACGAGCGAGATACCCGCGTCGCGGATGATCCCGTCTCGATAATTCGGTGCAGCCGCCGGATCCAGTGGAACGAATGCGGCTCCGCTCCGCCGCACCGCGAGCAGCGCGATGACGAGCTCGCGCGATCGATCCATCTGCAATCCAACGAGCGTTCCTCGGCCAATGCCCGCCGCCCGTAGCGCGCTCGCGAGCGAGTCGACGCGCAGCCACAGCTCGCGATACGTCAGCGTGCCGCGGTCGTCGGTGAGCGCAATCGCATCCGGTGCCGCGCGCAGGACAGCCTCCAGCATCGGCATTATCGTCGTGGCGTCGGCGTTCGAACGGGTCGGGCGGCCCCACGTGCGCAACCGCTCGCGCTCGTGCTCCGTCGTCATCTCGATGTCGCGAACCGGCAGCGTGTGACCGGCCGAGAATCCGCGCAACAGCGCTTCGAGATGGTCGCGCATCGCCTCGACCGACTCACGATCGAAGAGGTCGCGATCGTACTCCAGCGTCGCGGAATAGCCGGTATCGCGCCGCTCGACCACGAGTGTGAGATCGAACTTCGTCGTGTGCGCCGGAACGTCCTCGAGCGAGAAGCGTGCGCCGCCGGCGTGCACGTCGTCTTGCCGCCAGGCGTGGAAATCGAACATGACCTGCGCGATCGGCGCCCTGCTGCGATCGCGCGAGGGGCGCAGAGCATCGACGACTCGCTCGAACGGGACGTCGCGGTGCGCGAACGCGTCGAGGAGTTCGTTTCGCGTCTTCGCCAGCATCTGTCGAACGGGCGCTCCGCCGTCCGACCGCAGCCGCAGCACGATCGTGTTGAGCAGCAGCCCGATCACGCGATCCAGCTCGGGGCGGTCGCGCAGCGAGACGGGCATCGCGACTGCGACATCGTTGGTGCGCGCGTACCGCCGCAACAGCTCGGCGAACGCGGAGAGAAAGACGACCGAGGGTGTGCACGCTGCGGTGCGCGTCAGCCGGTCGATCGCGACGCTCAACTCGGAGCCGATGCTCCACTCGATCGACTCGCCCCGAAAGCGCGCGACGGGCGGCCGCGCGCGATCGGTCGGCAGCTCCAGCGGCTCGACGTCTGCCAGCGTGTCGCGCCAGTAGCCGAGCGACTCAGCCTCGGCGCGCCCGCCGCGAGCATTGAGATGTGCCGCGATGTCGCGGAACGACAGTGCTCGGCGCACTGGAAGCGGCGCGCCGCCGAGTGCGCGCTCGTACGCCGCCGCGAGCTCGCCGAGAAATATTTCGATCGACGACCCGTCGCCGGCGATGTGGTGCAGCGTGATCGACAGTTCGTGATGCGTTGCCGAGACCGCGATGAGCGTGGCGCGAAGCGGCCACTCGTGCTCGAGGTCGAATGGCCGCGCCAGCTCGCGTGCGCAGAATCGGTCGAGCTCCGACAACGCGGTCGCGGGATCGAGCATCGTCAGGTCGATCCGTCGAAGCGCAAATGCATCGGCACTGTCAGCCTGCTGCCGAACGACGTCGTCCACGTTCGTGCAGCGGGTGCGCAGGCCATCGTGCCGCTCGATAATCTCGCGCACGGCGCGCTCGCACGCGGCGACGTCGAGCGGACCGTCGATGCGCACGCGCCCGGCGAGATTGTACGCCGTCGACCCGGGATCGAGTCGTTGCAGGAAATACAGGCGCTCCTGCGCCGGCGAGAGCGGCGCAGGCCCGCATTCCTCGTCGTGCAGCTCGATGGGAACGGTCGCCGGCGCCGCGGTTCCGAGCGAGTCGCGCACTGCGACAGCGAAGTCCGCAAGCACTGGGCGATCGAAGAGCGCGCGGAGCGGAGGAACCACGCCGAACGTCTCGCGGACGCGAGCCAGCACTTGCACCGCCGTCAACGAATGGCCGCCGAGCTCGAAAAAATCGTCGTAGATGCTCACGCGACTCACGCCGAGCACGTCGGTCCACGCGCGCACGAGCGCCTCCTCGACGACATCGCGCGGCGGTGCGGCACGGCTGTCACCTTCGCGGTGCTCGCCCGGCGCAGGCAGCGCCCGGCGATCGATTTTCCCGTTTTGCGTCAACGGCAGCGATGCCAGCGACACGAATGCAGTCGGGAGCATGTAGTCCGGCAGTCGCGATGCCAGGTGCGCGCGAAGCTCGGTGAAGTCGAGCGTGCGCGCCTCAGCCGCAACGCAATACGCGACGAGCCGTTTGTCGCCCGGCGCGCGCTCGTGCACGGCGACGGCGCATGAACCGACGGACGGGTGCGCACCCAGCGCGCCTTCGACCTCGCCAAGCTCCACGCGATTGCCGCGAATCTTCACCATGAGATCGAGGCGGCCGAGATACTCCAACGTACCGTCGGGCAACCATCGCGCCTGATCGCCGGTACGATACAACCTGCTGCCCGGCGGACCGTACGGGTTGGGAACGAACTTCTCCGCGGTGAGCGCCGGTCGCCCCGCGTATCCGCGCGCGAGATTGGCGCCGCCGAGATACAGCTCTCCCGGCACGTTCACCGATGTGGGCAGCAACCACGGATCGAGCACGTACGCGGTACTGTTCGCGATCGGCGCACCCACCGGCGGATACGTCGGCCAGCGATCGTGATCGGGGCCGAGGGTGAACGCCGTGACGACGTGCGTTTCGGCCGGGCCATAGTGGTTGTGCAACTTGGCGTGCGGCAACCGCCGCATGAGCTGCACGATCGGCTGCGTGATCTGCAACTGCTCGCCGGTCGTGATGATCTCGCGCAAGTTCGCGAACGCCGCGAGATCGTCGCCGTGCTCCGCGGCCCAGCGCTGCAACACGACCACCGGAAGAATCACACGATCGATCGGATGCGACGCCACGACGTGCAGCAGCGCGTCGACGTCGTGCCGCTGGTCATCGGTGATGAGATAGGCACAGCCGCCCGTGACCCACGCCGCGAACAGCTCGTGAAAGCTCGAATCGAAGCTCAACGATGCGAACTGGAGGATGTGCGGCGCGGGACGCAGCGCCGCGGCGTGCCATCGAATGAGATTGCCGAGCGCGCCGTGGGACAGGACGATGCCTTTCGGTCTGCCTGTCGATCCGGACGTGTAAATCACGTACAGTGCGGAGTCAGGATCGATCGTCGTGCCAGTCGGCTCCGGCGATCGATTGGCGACCGCCGGCCATTCATCATCAACGACGATGACGGTATGCGCACCAGCGGGCGCGCGTGCCGCCAGTGCGCGCTCGGTCAGCAACGCCGCGAGGCTGCCGTCGGCCGCCATGAATGCGAGGCGCTCCGCGGGATAGGCAGGATCCAGCGGAACGTATGCCGCGCCCGCCTTGAGTATCGCCAGCACCGCGACGACCATGTCGAGGGAGCGCTGCATGAAGATGGCGACGTTGGACTCGACACCGACGTCGTGCTCGATCAGATAATGCGCAAGTCGATTCGCGCGCGCATCGAGATCCGCATAGCTGAGCGTCTCCGCTCCAAACACCAGCGCGGGCGCCCCGGGCGTGCGGCGCGCTTGCTGCTCGAACATCTCGTGCGGCACGATCGTCTCGGCCCACTCGCACGCTGTCGCGTTCCACTCGCCGATCACGCGTCGCCGATCCTCGTCGCTCGACGACACGTGCCTCCACAACGGAAGCTCGGGCGCGGCCGCGAAGGACGTGAGCGCGGACACGAACTGGTCCGCGAGGCGCTCGACTTCCACGCGCGCGACCCGGGCGGCGTCGTACGAGAACTGAATCGACAGCTCGGCGCCCGGCACGACTACGATCGTGAGCGGATACTCCGTGGGCTCGACCGACTGCACATCCTCGATCGTGAGCTGGCCGATCGTTCCGGCGGCGTCACCGACGGGATAATTCTCGAAGACGAAGAGATGATCGAACAGCGGACTGGTACGCGCGAGGCCGCTCCACTCCTGGACGTCGACGAGCGGCACGTGCGAGTGCTCGCGGAGATCGGCCGCGCGTCGCTGGAGATCCCGGAGCCAATCGCGAAGCGCGAGGCTCTGATCGACGGTTGCACGGAACGGCAGCGTGTTGATGAAGAGCCCGACCATCTCGTCGACGCCGGTCAGTTCGGGCGGACGACCGGCCACTGTGATCCCGGTGATCACATCGCGTCGCGAGCTCGCGCGGCTCAACACGAGGCACCACGCGCCGAGCGCGATCGTGCTCGTCGTCACGCGTGCGCGCTCTCCAAGCTCAACGAGCGCGCGCGTCTGATGCGCATCGAGCGCGCGAACCACGTCAGCGGGCTGCACGACATTTGGCTTGCCCCGCGCGCGGCCGAATGGCGACGTCGCTTCTTCGACACCGCGGAGCGCGGAGCGCCAATAGTCTTCCGCGGCTGATCGCGAACGGTCCGCCTGCCACGCGACGAACTCCGTGAACGGCCGCGGCGGCGCGGGCGGCACGGCGCCTCCGCCGTATTCGGCGATCACTTCATCGAGGACCCGCGCGACGGACCACCCGTCCAGGATGATGTGGTGCATCGTCCAGACGAGCAGGTGGCGTTCCGCGCCGAGGCGAACGAGCGTGAGTCGGAACAGCGGTGCACGCGCGAGATCGAACCCTTCCTCACGGTCGGTCGCGAGCAACTCCTCGAGCGCGCCCTCGACGTGCTCCGGCGGCGTTGTGCTCCAATCGAGCTCTCGCCACGGCACGGTGGCCCGCGGCCAGGTGATCTGCAGTGCCCCTTCGGCGCGCTGCCAGGCGAACGCGGTGCGGAGCATCCCGTGACGATCGACGGTGTGCTGCCAGGCGCGGTGGAGCGCCGCCGGGTCGAGCGGGCCGCGCAGCGTGCAGCGAATCTGGACGACGTAGGCGCGCGACGCGGGCTCGAGCAGCGCGTGAAACAACATGCCCTGCTGCATCGGGGTCAACGGGACGGCGGATTCGGGCCGCTGGCGGCGCTCGACGGTCGTCATACCAGTTGTATCATTCAGGTTCTGGTATGTCGCTCAGCAGATCGTCCAGATCCGGCTCCGCGATGGCCGGCTTGCCGTGCTCCGGAGGCACGATCTCGGCGCCCCGGCTGTCGAGCAGCGCCGCGAGATGTCCCTCGAAGTCCGCCGCCATCCGCGCGACGGCTCCGCCTTCGACAGTCCCATCGTGGCTCCAGCAGACGTCGAGCCGCCCGTCGCGCACGGACGCGGTGATCTCGAGCGCGTGCGTCCGGTGCTCGGCGTCGCTCGCGTCGTCGGCCAACTCGGGCGCGAGGCCGAACACGGCGCCCTTTGCCGCCGCGCGATCCACGACGCCGAGGAAATTGAACACGGCGCGGCTTTCCGGCGCCGAGCACAACGCCGCGTCACGCGCGACGTACCGAAGCAAGCCGTAGCCCAAGCCTTGGCGCGGCACGCTCCGCATGGCACCGCGCACCGCATCGGTGAGATCGTGCGATTTGTCGAATGCGAGCCACACCGGGTAGAGGCACGTGAACCAACCCACGGTGCGACCGGCGTCCAGCCCGGCGCCCAGTACGTCGCGCCCGTGGCCCTCGACGTCGATCCGCATTCCGCGCGCCCCGGCCGCGCGCCAGCAGTCCGCGAGCGCCGCGATGAGTGTTTCATCAATCAATGCGCGCCGTTCCCGCGGCACCGACATCAGCCGCGCCGTCGTCGCGCGACCGACATGCGACCGGTGCGTGCCGCCCTCGTGCCCGCCACTCGCCGCGCCCACACGGCGGTCGCATGGCAGCGCCACTGGGCGCGACGCGACTTCCAGCCAATAGGCCCGTTCGGCATCCTGCTCCGCTGCCAGCGCGAGCTGGTGCAACCGGGCACCCCACTCGCGGACGGACGTGGTCTTCCGCGGCAAGTGTACCGCGCGGCTACCGGCGATCGCCGAGTACGCCGCATCGAGATCCTCGGCGAGAATGCGCCAGGAGACCGCGTCGACGCTCAGATGGTGGATGACGAGCAGCACCCGGTCGGCCTCGCCCGCGGCACCACGGAGGACACGAGCAGCCACCATGTGGCCGCGCGCAGGGTCGAGCGCCGCGCACGCCGCGCGCAACTGCTCGCCGAGGGCGGCGTCTCGCGCTACGGTCTGCAGGCTCGAGAGATCGGCGCGTTCGATTGTTACTGGGGCACCAGGCGCGCCGATCTCGGCGCGCCATTCGTCCGCCTCGCGCCACACACGCAGCCGCAGCGCGTCGTGGTGCGCGATCACCGCCTCGAGCGCGTGCGTCAGCACGCCGAGATCGGCGCGATCGATCGTGAGCAGCAGCGACTGTGAGAAATGCGCGCGATCCGGCATCGGTCCGTCGAGGAACCAACGCTGAATTGGAGCGAGGCGCACGTGGCCAACGATCGCGCCCTGCTCCGCCGTGTTCGTAACCGACATCGTCGCGACCGCGGCGAGCTCCGCGATGGTCTGATGTTGAAACACCGCCTGCGCGCCGAGGCCAATGCCGCGCGCCGCCGCGCGTGACACCATCTGCACGGAGAGGATCGAGTCGCCGCCGAGCTCGAAGAAGTTGTCGTGAACGCCGACCTCCGATACCCGAAGAAGCTCGCGCCAGATTTCCACCAGCGCTCCTTCCACCGGGGTGGTCGGCACCACGACGGGTGCATCGCCCTCGCGGTCCGGCACGGGCAACGCCGCGCGATCGATCTTGCCATTCTTCGTGAGCGGGAATGCGTCGATCGAGACGAAGCTCGCCGGCACCATGTGCGCCGGAAGCCGCGCGAGGAGATGCGCGCGCAGCTCCGTCGCTGGAGCCGGCGCGCCTGGCAGCGCGGGCACGACGTACCCGACGAGCCGCGGATCGCCGTCGCCCACGCGCAACGCCATCACCAGCGCCGCGCGAACGCCACGATGCGAGAGGAGCGCCGACTCGATTTCGCGCGGCTCGATGCGAAAGCCGCGAATCTTGACCTGCTGATCGGCGCGGCCGATGTACTCCATGTCGCCGTTCGCGAGGCGCCGTGCCAGGTCGCCCGATCGATATAGCCGGTCGCCGGGCCGCGGGGAAAACGGATTCGGCACGAACCGCTCCGCCGTCAGCGCGGCGCGGCCGAGGTATCCGCGGGACAGGCCGCCGCCGGCGACGCAGATCTCCCCGGCCGCACCGATCGCGACCGGTTCGAGCGCCGGATCGAGTACGTACACCGCTAGATCGTCTAGTGGTTCGCCGATCGCGCTGGTCGCGCCGAACAGCACGTCGTCGACCGCGACCTCGCGGTAGGTCACGTGGACCGTCGTCTCGGTGATGCCGTACATGTTCACAAGGCGCATCGGCATCCGCCGTTCCTCGCGCACCAGCGGGCGGAGCCGCGAGAAATCCAGCGCCTCCCCGCCGAACACGATCACCCGCACCGCACCCGGGTTCTCGGCCACCTCATCGACGATTCTGTAAAATGCCGATGGCGTCTGGTTGAGGACCGTCACGCGCTCGGCGCGCAGCAGCGCCACGAACGCCGCCGGATCGCGCGCCGTGTCTCGCGACACGACCACTAGACGCCCACCGTACGCCAGCGCTCCCCACAACTCCCATACCGAGAAGTCGAATGAGCAGGAGTGAAAGAGCGTGAACACGTCGCGCGGGCCGAACGCGAACGCCTGCTGGGTCGCGTCGAGCAATCGCACCACGTTCCCGTGGCTCACGACGCACCCCTTCGGCTTGCCGGTCGAGCCAGAGGTGTAAATGACGTACGCCGCCTGCTCCGGGTCCGACGCCGGCCATGCGCGAGCTGCCGCACGTTCGCCGGTCGTCGCGCCAACGGCGATACATGTGAGACCGGCGCGCTCGAGCGCATCCACCGCGGCGCCGTGCGAGTCGCGACCAATTACACCGTCCGTGATCGCAACGCGCGCCCCGCTGTCGGAAGCGATGTACGCGATGTGCTCCGCCGGATAATCGGGATCGATCGGCACATACGCGCCACCGGCGCGCAGCACGGCCATGATCGCGATCACGAGCTCCGCGGATCGATCGACGCACACCGCGACCCGCGACTCCGTCGTGATGCCGTGCGTCGCAAGCACGGTCGCGAGCGCAGTCGCCCGGCGATCCAGCTCCGCGTACGTGAACGTTCTCTCGCCATCCGACAGGGCGGTGGCATCTGGAGTCGCGCGCACGCCGCGCTCGAACCGCTCGTACAGCGTCTCGTTCGGCGTCCGCGTCGCTCGCGGACGCGCGGTGAGCCGCGCCGCGGGCATCGACGCTTCCACGGCAAGCTCGCGGATTGCGGGCTCTGGCCGTGTCGTGACGGCATCGATCAGCCAGCAGAACCGGTCGAGGATTGCGACCGCCGTACCGCGATCGAACAGGTCAGCGCTGTACTCGAGCGTGATGTTCGTGCGATCGGCCTTTGATTCCACGTTCCACGTGAGATCGTACTTGGCATCGCGTCCGGCCAGAGGAAGGCGCGTAACGCGCAACTCCCCCGCTCCACTCTCCCACCGCGCGTCTGCGAGGTCCGCGGCCGTCAGCTCGGCGTCGAGCACGTTCACCATGACGTCGAAGAGCGGCTGGCGCCCCGCTTCGCGCTTCACGTGAAGATCGGCGAGCAGCTTGTCGAACGGATACAACTGATGCTCGAACGCCGAGAGCGTCGTCTCACGCACGCGTGCGACCGCATCGGAGAAGCCGAGCGCGGGATCGATCCGGTCGCGAAGCGCGAGCGTATTGAGATAGCACCCGACCTGGCGCTCGAGCGCCTCGTCGACCCGTCCCGCCGTGAGCGTGCCGACGGTAATGTCACGCTGCCCCGTGTAGAGGTAGAGCAGCGTCTTGACGAGCGCCTGTACGACGATGAACGGAGTGGCCGCATGGTCGCGTGCGATGTGAAAAATTGCCTCCGTCGCCCCGCCATCGAGCGTCCGCGTGGCGTGCCCACCGAGCAGCGATCGTCGCGGCGGGCGCGGACGATCGGAGGGCAGCTCGAGGCCCGGCGCGGCGTCACCGAGGACACGCTCCCAGTACGCGCGAGCGCCCGCGAGCGCCCCGGTACCAATGAGCGCCTGCTGCCAAACCGCGAAATCGCGATACTGCAGTCGCTCGGTCGGTTCGGCGGCACGCTCGCCCCGCACCGCCCCGTCGTATGCCGACAGGAGATCGTCGATCAACACGCGGGCGGACCATGCGTCGAACGCGATGTGATGCACGGTGAACAGCAGCACGTGCTCGCCCGGCGCGAGCGTGATCGCGAGCGCACGCAGCATCTGTCCACTCGTGAGATCGAAAGGCTGTCGCGATGCCATGTCACATCGGCGCAGCGCCTCAGCCTCCGCGTTCGGCGTTCTGGACAGGTCGATATGCTCCAGCGCATTCGCGAACGGATCGCACACGCGCTGCGCGATCTCGCTGCCCACCGCGACGAACGCCGTGCGTAGAATCTCATGCTCGACAATCAGCGTGTCGATCGCGAGCCGCAGCGCGGTCAGGTCCAGCGCACCGCTCACGCGGTAGGCCTCGGACATGTTGTACGCGTGCGCATCGTCCTGCACCTGGCACGCGGTCCAGATGGCGCGTTGCGGGAACGACAGCGGATAGCGTGCCGCGTCGGGCACGTGCGCCACCGGTGGCAGCGCGTCGGCGCTCCCGTGAATGGCGCGCGCGATTCCTTCGACCGTTGGGGTCGCGAACACGGCCCGGAACGACAGCTCGACACCGAACGCCTGGCGCACGCGCGACACGAGCTGCGCCGCGAGCAGCGAATGTCCACCGAGCGTAAAGAAATCCTGATCGATCCCGACGGCGGGCACGCGCAGCAGCTCTGCGAAGAGCCGCGCCACGATCTCTTCCGCCGGCGTGCGCGGCGCCCGGAGAGCGGCGGCGGATACCACCACGCCGTCGGCCGCCGGCAACGCGCGCCGATCGATCTTGCCGCTCGGCGTCAGCGGGAGCGCGTCGAGCGGAACGAGCCGCGACGGTATCATGTAGGACGGCAGCCGTTCGGCGAGACTGCGGCGCAGTGCGTCCACTGAAGCACTTGCCGGCGCGACGTACGAGATCAGTCGCGGGGTCCCGCGGGTGTCCGAATCCGCGATCGTGACCGCGCCGCTCACCCCGGAGCACGCAAGCAGCGCGGCGTCGATCTCGCCGAGCTCGATGCGCAGACCGCGAATCTTCGTCTGATGATCCGCGCGCCCGAGAAATATGATGTCGCCGCTCGCGACGCGCCGCGCGCGATCGCCCGTGCGGTAGAGCCGCTCTCCCGGGGTGCGCGCGAATGGATTCGGCACGAACTTCTCCGCGGTCGCACCGACGCGACCGTAGTAGCCGCGCGCGAGGCTCGTTCCGCCGAGATAGAGCTCGCCAACGACACCGATCGGCACCGGCTCCATGCGCGCATCGAGCACGTACGCCTGGACGTTCGACACCGGCCGGCCAATTGGCACGGCGGCCGTCGTGGCTTCTGGATCAGCAATCTTGAATACCGTATCGACGGCGGCCTCGGTCGGACCGTAGAGATTCGCCATCCGCACCGGTCGCTTCGCCACGGCGCGCCGCACGAGCGACGTGCTCAGCGCTTCGCCGCCCGGGTTGTGCCATCGAATCGTGCGACAGCCTTCGAACCCGGGCTCCTGCACGAGGAGCTCGGTGAACGACGGCACGTCTTCGAGAATCGTGACGCCGTGGCGGCGAATGAGCTGCACGATGTAGCCGGGGTCGCCGTGTTCGCCCGGCCGCGGCACGACGAGCCGCGCGCCGGCGCCGAGCGACGCGTAGATCTCGCTGAGCGAGGTGTCGAACGTGAACACGGTCTTCTGGAGCATCGTGTCCGCGCGCGTGACGCCGAACTGCTCGATGTACCAGCGCGTGTGATTGACGATGGCGCGATGCGGCACGACGACGCACTTCGGGCGTCCCGTGGAGCCGGACGTGAACAGCGCGTACGCCGCCATCGACGGATCGACGACCGGGAGCGCCGAGCGACCCGCCTCGCCGTCCCGATCGGTCGTTTCGAGCGTTTCGATCTCGAGCAGCCGTTCAGGAGGCACGACCCCGTCGAGCGCCGCTGAGAGTCGCCGTTGAGTGATCACATATGGACCGTCGAGCTCGTCGCAGAGCACGCGCAGCCGCTCGCGCGGGTACTCCGGATCGAGCGGCACGTACGCGGCTCCAGCCTCGAGCACCGCGAGAAACGCGACGTACAGCGACGTCGATCGCTCCATGTGAATGCCGACGAAGCACTCGGGGCCAATGCCGCGCGCCACGAGCCGCCGCGCGACGATGTGCGCGCGCCGTGCCAGCTCGGCATAGGTGACGGTTTCATCTTCGTGGATGAGCGCGATAGCATCGGGGAACGAGCGCTCGGATTCCGCGATCAACGCGTGCAGCGTGCAATCGGGCCGCGAGACCGACGTCTGATTCCATGTAACGAGCGCGTCGCGCCGTGCGCGCGCGGACAGAATCGGCAGCGCGCCGATGCTGATATTCACATCAGCGCACACCGATGCCAGCAGCTCCACGTACGCGTCGACGAACGCTTCGACCGTCGCGCGGTCGAAGAGCCGCGTACGATACCGGAACGCGACGCGGAGCTCCTCGCCCGCGTGCACCACCTCGACGTCGAGATCGAACATCGCCGACGCGTCGTCGAGTGCGAGCGCGGCGACGTCGAGATCGCCGACGCGCTGCCGATCGCCATCGCTCGTCTCGAACTCGAACATCGTGTCGAAGAGCGGATTGCGCGACGGATCGCGCGACCGGCCAAGCTGTTCGACGAGCCGCTCGAATGGATAGTCCGCGTGGTCGAGCGCACCGAACAGCGTACGCGTCGTCTCGGCGAGATGCTGCTGGAACGGTGCGTCGCCGTCGAGGCGGACGCGCAGCGGCAGCGTGGCCACGAACATGCCGATCGTGCGCGCGAAGTCGCCGCCCGGACGTCCCGCGATCGGCATCCCGATCACGACGTCCCGCTGCCCGCATAGCCGGTATAGCAGCGCGCTGTATCCGGCGAGGAGCACGCCGTACAGCGTCGTGCCCGCATCGCGCGCGATTCGACCGAGCGCGGCAACGCGCTCGGCGGCGATCGTGGCGCGGACGATGTCGCCCTCGAGGCTGAGCGCCGCGGGCCGCGGACGATCCGTCGGGAGATCCAGTGCCGGCACGTCGTCGGCAAACCGCGCGACCCAGTAGGACTCCTGCCGCCGCATCTCGTCCGATTGCTCGAGCGCGAGCTGCCGCCGTGCGTGATCGCGATACGGACGGCCGACTGGAGCCGCCGCGCCGTCATAGCGCGCGAACAGATCCTCGACGAGCACCGTCATCGAGATGCCGTCGCACACGATGTGATGCGCCTCGAGAAGCAGCACGTGCCGGTCGTCGGCGATGCGCGCGAGCCCGGCGCGCACGAGCGGCGCGTTGGAGAGGTCGAACGGCCGCACGAGCGCGGCGCGGAGCGCTTCGATCGCGGCCTCGGGCGGCGCCTCCGGCATGTCGAGCCGCACGAGGCGCGCGTCGACCGACGGCACGATGCGCTGCACGACCGCGTCGCCCTCGAGGCCGAACACGGTGTGCAATCCATCGTGCGCCGCGAGCGTGGCGCCGAACGCACGAGCCAGCCGGTCGGCGTCGAGCGGCCCCGAGACCTCGAGCGCCTGATGCAGATGATACGCGACGTCGCCGTCGCCCATCGCGTGGAGCAGATACAGCCGCCGCTGCGCCCGCGACGCGGCCGCTTCGACGGTGGCCGGCGCCCCGCGCCCCGCCGAGGCGCGGCGCTCCGGCACGAGGCCGGCGTGGCGCATCTCGGTGAGCCCATCGCGTACCGCCTCGATGAAGGCGTCGATGTCGGCATCGGTGTGGGCGGCGGAGACGAAGCAGTTCCGGCCCTCCCACACGTAGATGCCGCGCATGAGCAGATGGTAATACAACAATTCTAAATCCGCCTCGAAGACGAAGCGGAACAGCGACGAGAACGACACCATGCGCACCGGCATCGACTCGGCGTCGAAGAACGCGTTGAGCTCGGCGCAGAGCCGCGCCGTCAGGCGCTCCGCGCGCGCGAGCGCCGGCGCCCCGTCGCGCGCGAGCTCGCCCAGCACCGCGCACGCCGCCGCCATCGTCAGCGGATGGTTGCAGAACGTCCCCGACGTGAACGTGGTGCCCGCCTCCGGCACCGAGTCGTCGCCGTAGCGCCACGCGCCGCCGTCCACGGCATCCATGAACCGGCGCTTCCCCGCCACCGCGCCGACCGGCATGCCGCCGCCGAGGATCTTGCCGTAGGTGACGAGATCGGCCTGAACGTTCCATCGGCGTTGGATGCCGCCGGGATCGCAGCGGAAGCCGGTGATCATCTCGTCCAGGATCAGCGCGGAACCCGTGCGGACCGTGATCTCGCGCAGGTCGCGCACGAACCAGTCGGGCTGCACGTGCGGACGCCGGCTCTGCACCGGCTCGACGAGAATCGCCGCGAGCTCGGCGCCGCGTCGTTCGATGATGTCGAGCGCCGCCGGATCGCCGTACGGCAGCACGATCACGTCGGAGACCATGCCGCGCGGCGTTCCCGGGCTGATCGGCACCACTTCCGTGTCGTCGCCAATCGCCAGCACGCCGTCGAAGGTTCCGTGATACGAGCCCTCGAACAGCGCGATCGTCGATCGTCCGGTCACCGATCGCGCGATGCGCACCGCGTTCATCACCGCTTCGCTGCCGGTGTTGAAGAACGCGACGCGATCCACGCCCGTGAGCTCGCACACGCGCCGCGCCGCTTCGCCGGCGCGATCCGAGAGCGGCCCGAGCGGCATCCCGCGCGCGACCTCCCGCTGCAGCGCGTCGCGCACGAACGACGGATTGTGCCCGAACATCGCGACGCCGAAGCCCATCGCGAAATCGCGATAGACGCGGCCGTTCACGTCGGTGATCGTGGCGCCCTGCCCTTCACCGGCGACGATCTGATAGATCAGCTCTTTCCAATCCGCGCGGAAACCCGCGAGGTTGCGCCCCGACGCGAACGGCGCTCGGTTCGCGTCGGCGCGCCGCTTCGACTCACCGGTCAGCGCCGCGTAGCGCGGCGCGATGTCGCGGATGTGCTCGCGCTGTCGCGCCGCCGCCTCTTCGGAGAGCGTCGACTTCCCCGGACGATTCGGCAGCACCGCCTCGCGCGCCGGCGGTTTCGGCGAGGGCGCCGGCGCTCGCGGCGCGGCCGCCCTTGCGCCGCCGCTCGCCCGTCGCGCCCCGCGCGACGCCACGTACTCGGCGAGCCCCGCCAGCGTGGACGCCTCGTCGTGCAAACGGCTCAGCTCCACTTCCACGCCAAGCTCGCGCACGATCAATTGCCGAGCTTGAATGAGCATTATCGAATCGATGCCAAGGCTGAACAGATTCGCGTCGGCGTCGATGATCGCTGCGGCCGGGCCGCCCACGCTGGCGATGATCGACGTCAGCGCCGCGAGCACGTCGGCGACACTCAGCAGGGGCTGATCCAGTACGGCGCCCGCGGCATCGACCGCGGTGTCGGGTTCCCGCGCACGCTCGAGGGTCGCCGCCGTTCCACCGTGGCGCCAGAATCGACGGCGCTCGAGCGGATACGCCGCGCCTCGTACACGAACGGCGCTGGGTGTGCTCTCGATCGCGCGCCACGCGATCGGTGCGCCGTTCACGTACATCCGGCCCAGCGCCTCGAGCCACTGCCGTCGTGCATCAGCGCCGCGACGCATCGATGCGATCCAGTCCCGTCCCGGCGCCGCGACACACTGCATTCCGAGGCCGGTCAGCACCGACGACGGACCCAGCTCGAGGAACGTTCGCGCGCCGAGCGCGTCCGCCGCTCGAATCGCGTCAGCGAAGCGCACGGGCGCGAGCGCCTGCCGCGTCCAGTACTCGGGGTCGGCCATCGCTCTCGGCGCGAGCGGTTCACCGGAAACCGTCGAGATGATCGGGACCGCCGCGTCGTTCCACGCGACATCCGTGAACGCGGCACGCAGCTCGGCGCACGCCGGCTCCATGAGTGGCGAATGGAACGCGTGCGAGACATCGAGCCGCGCATGGCGGATGTGCGCATCGTCGAGCGCACGCTCCGCCGCCGCGACGGCTTCCACGTCACCCGAGATCGTCACGGCGTCCGGTGCATTCACGCCGGAGATGACGACGACGCCCGACGCGGCGCGCAATAGCGGCGCAACGCGCTGCTCCGGCGCGAACACCGCCGACATCGCGCCCCGGCGTTGCACGGCCTGCATCGCGCGCCCGCGCGCCGCCGCGATGGCGATCGCATCTGCCTCATCGAGCGCGCCGGCGGCGCACGCCGCGGAGAGCTCGCCTGCGCTGTGTCCAATCACGAAATCGGGCCGCACCCCGGCGCGACGCCAGACGCGAACGAGCGCGAGCTCGAGCGCCACGATCGCGACCTGCGCCGCGGCGGTCTGCGCGATGCCGTGGTCGTCGAGGTCGAAGAGCAGCTCGTGGAGCGGCTGACTGAGTCGCGTCGCAGTGAGCGCGTTCAACTCGTCGAGTGCCCCGCGGAACAGCGGGTCGCACTCATAGAGCGCGCGTCCCATTCCTGCGTACTGCGAGCCCTGTCCCGTGAACAGCCACGCGACCTTTCCCGCCTCCGAGCTACTCGGCGCGATCGCGCGCGCCACGCGAAGCTGCTCGGCGAGCGGCCGCGCGGCGTCGAGCACCCAGGCGCGCCGCGAGCGCAGATGCGCGCGACCGAGTCGAGTGGTGCGTGCGGCCGCACCGGCGCCGAGATCCTCGCCCGCCGTGATCCACTCACCGGTGAGCGCCGCGACCCGCTCGTCGTCGGCGCCAGACGCGACGAAGAGTGTTGGACCGTCGTCAGAGTTTACTGATGCAACGCCCCGCGGCGCATCACCGACGACCACGTGCGCGTTCGTTCCGCTCAACCCGAACGAGCTCACGCCCGCGATCCGCCGCTCGAGCGACGCCCACGGACGCAGAGTCGTTGGCACGTCGAACGCGAAGCGATCCCAATCGAAGCGCGGCGTGCGCTCGGTCAGATGCAAATGCGGCGGGATGGCTTCGTGCTCCATCGAGAGCACGATCTTGATCAGCCCCGCGAGCCCCGCGGCTGCCTCGAGATGGCCGACGTTCGTCTTCACCGAGCCGATCGCAAGCGGCTGCGCGCGGAAGATGTCGCCGAGCGCATGCAGCTCGATCGGATCGCCGAGCGCCGTCGCGGTGCCGTGCGCCTCGATGTAACTCACTGCGCTGGTGTCGACGCGTGCGTTCGCGAGCGCGGCGCGAATCACCTCGCGCTGCGCGCGCCCGTTCGGCGCGGTGAGGCCGGTGCTCGCCCCGTCCTGGTTGACGGCCGAGCCGAGAACGTGCGCCCGCACCGGGTCGCCGTCGCGCTGCGCGTCGTCCGCACGCCGCAGCACCACGGCGGCGCAGCCTTCGCCGCGCACGAATCCATTCGCGCCCGCGTCGAACGTTCGACAGCGCGCATCGGGCGAAAGCGCCGCGAGGCGATCGAGTCCGATCGCGACCTCCGGTTCGACGATGAGCTGCACGCCGGCGACGATCGCGAGCTCGCACTCGCCCGAGCGCAGACTCTGCACCGCGAGGTGCAGCGCCACGAGCGACGACGAGCACGCCGTGTCGAGCGCCATCGCCGGCCCGCGGAGCCCGAACACGTACGAGAGCCGGCCCGCGGCGACGCTCAGCGCTGAACCGGTGAGCGTGTATGCGTCGAGCATGCCGTTCGAGGCATGCATCTGGCTGCGCGCGTAATCGGCGTTGGAAATGCCGACCCACACCCCGGTCTTGCTCCCACGCAGCGCGCGCGGATCGATCGCTGCGTCTTCGAGCGCCTGCCAGCTAACCTCGAGCAGCGCGCGCTGCTGCGGATCCATGCCCGCCGCCTCGGCATCAGAGATTCCAAAGAGCGCCGGATCGAACTCGTCGATCCGCTCGAGGAATCCGCCGCGCCGAAGATACGGCGCGCCGACCCGCGACCACGCGAGCGCGACGTCCGCGTCGCGCTCGTCCGGGTACTCGCGAATGGCGTCGCGACCGTTGGACAGCAATTCCCAGAACGCCGATGGAGAATCGGCGCCCCCGGGAAACCGGCACCCCATGCCGACGATCGCGATCGGTCCGAAGCGCTCCTGCTCGGCACGCTCGAGTCGCGCGCGCGCGTCGCGCAGCGCGTTGAGCATGCGCGCGTCCTGCCCGTTGGTTCCGGCGGCCGACATCTCAGCTCCGATCGTCCGCGGCGAGCAGCCGCTCGACTTCCTCCAGCTCGCGTTCCGCATCGAACGCCGAGTTGGTCACGGGAAACGACGGCACGCCGCGCGGCGCGGCGGCGGCGGCGCCGTCGTTGCGCGGGCGCGTCGGGTCCGCGTCGATCGCTCGACACAAATACTCGGCCAGCTCCTCGATCGACGAATAGTCGAACGCCACCGTCGTGGGAAGCTGTACCGCGAGGGCGCGTTCGATGCGATTGCGCAGCTCCACCGCCATGAGGGAGTCGAGTCCGAGATCGAAAAAGCCCGCCGTCACGTCGATACCGCCGGTGCGTCCGCTCACGTGTGATACTTCTCCAACGAGAAATTCAGAAAGTCGCGCTCGGCGATGCTCCGCGCTCGCGCGCCGCAGCGCCGCGCGGAGCGCGGTGCCTGTAGTGGCGCCATGCGACGGACTCGCCGCCTGGACGGCCGGCGCGGACACCACCGCCGGCCCGGCCTCGACCGCATGGAACCAGTGCCGCCGCCGATCGAACGCGTAGGTCGGAAGCTCGGCACGCGCCGCCCGTATCTCGTATAATGCGTGCGTGGCGTCCACCTCGCCGGCGATCCATGCCTCGGCGAATCGGCGCAGCCCTGGCTCTGTCCGCTCCGCCTCACGCGGCGTCGCGAGCGCGTCGTTCCGGGCGCGGCCAAGGTGCGCCGCGCTGCCGCTCGCCACGAACGCGTCGAGCTGCTCCACGAGCTCCGATGGACGGGCGCATACGATCGCGAGCCGTTCGGGCAGCGCCGCTCGCGCATGCACGAGCGTCGCGCACACCGACCCGAGCGAGAGCTCCGGGTGCGCGCGCAGGTGCGCCGACAGTCGCGCCGCATTCCCCGCCAGAGCGCCGCGCGTCCGCGCCGACACCAGCGCGAGGTGCGGCGTCGCCGCGCCGTCCTCGCGCGAGGTCGGCGCGATCGCAGTGGGCGCGGCCTCCAGCACCGCGTGCGTGTTGGTCCCGCCGAACCCGAACGCGCTCACGCCGGCGATACGGCGCGGCGACGCGAACACCGTTTGCTCATGAGGGATCGCGAATGGCGTCCCGTCCAGGTGGATCGCGGGATTCACCGACCGCACGTTCGCGTGTGGCGGAATCTGCGCCTGTTGGAGCGCGAGCACGACCTTGATGACGCCGGCAACCCCGGCCGCGGCTTCGAGATGGCCGACGTTCGTCTTCACGGAACCCACATAACAGATCTGGTTCGGCGCGCGGCCGGTGCCCAACGCCTGTTGAATCGCGCCGATCTCGATCGGGTCGCCGAGGACCGTACCGGTGCCGTGCGCCTCGACGTAGCCGACGTCAGCGGCCGCGACGCCAGCATCGAGGAGCGCCGCCTCGATCACCGCCTGTTGCGCGGCGCCATTGGGCGCCGTGAGTCCGTTGCTCCGCCCATCCTGGTTCACGGCGGTGCCGCGCACGACGGCGAGAATGCGATCGCCGTCGCGAGCCGCGTCGACGAGCCGCTTGAGCACGAGGACGCCGCAGCCTTCCGCGCGCACGTAGCCGTTGGCGCCGGCGTCGAACGTTTTGCATCGGCCGTCGGGCGCGAGCATCCCCGCGCCTGTGAATGCCGCGGTGAGCGCCGGATCGAGCAGCGCGTTCACGCCGCCAACGAGCGCCGCGTCGCAGTCACGCCGCCGCAGCGCACCCGCCGCGAGATGGAGCGCGGTGAGCGACGACGAGCACGCCGTGTCCACCGCCAGGCTCGGCCCGCGGAGGTCGAGCACGTACGAGATCCGGTTCGCCGCGACCGAGAGCGCGTTGCCAGTTCCGGTATAGAGCTCAGCCGGCGCCCGGCGCTCCTGGCGCCGGAAATAATCCTGCGAGCTGATGCCGACGAACACGCCCGTACGCGTGCCCGCCAAACGCGTCGGCGCAATCCCCGCGTGCTCGAGCGCTTGCCACGCCCCCTCGAGCAGGAGCCGCTGCTGTGGATCCATCGCGTCCGCCTCGCGCGGCGTGATCCCGAACAGCTCCGCGTCGAACTCGTCGATCGCATCGAGAAATCCCGCCCGCTGCGCCGCGCCGCTCGGCGCGTCCACACCATCGAACGGCGATGCCCAGCCGCGCCGCGCCTCGGGCACGGCGCGCACACCGTCTCCGCCCGATCGCAACAGCGCCCAGAACGAATCGAGATCGGGAGCACCGGGGAACCGCGCCGACATGCCAATGATCGCGAGGGCCTCGCCCGCTTCCGCGACGGGCGGCTCCGCGCGCGGTACGCTGGTGCCCGTCATGTACCGGGCGAGCGCGTCTATTGAAGGATGCTCATACGCGATCGTCGGCGGCACGATGCGGCCGTCACCCAGACGCCCGCCGATCTCGCCCGAGAGAATCACCGCGCGCAGCGAGTCCAACCCGTACTGCGCGAGCGGCTCGCGCGGCGCGATGCGCTCGGGCGCTATCGAGAGCAGCGCGGCGACCCGCTCGCGCAGCCATCGGACAGTCACCGGGTCAACGCCCGCCGCATCGCCGACGGAAGCTGGCGCATCGTGGGCGATCCTCGCGCGGACGACTGGTCCGGCCGATTCGGCGACGATCGTCAACTCGCCCGCGAGATACATCGCACGGCAGCCGGATCGCTGAATCTTCCCGCTCGACGTCTTCGGCACCGTCGCGGTCTTGAGCAGCACGATGCGCTCGACCTGAACCTCGTGCTCTTCGGCGACGGCGCGACGCACCGCGGCGAACACCGCCTCGGCGTCGAGGTGCGCGAGCGCTTGCCGCTCGACCTCCTGCGCCACGATCAGCCGTTCTTCGCCGTCGATCTCGAGACCGAATGCCGCGCCGCAACCAGGGCGCAGCGCGGGATGACAGCGCCCCACCGTCGTCTCGATGTCCTGCGGGTAATGATTGCGCCCGCGGATCACGATCAGATCCTTGATTCGTCCCGTGACGAACAGCAGGCCCTCGTGGACGAAGCCAAGATCGCCCGTGCGGAGAAACGGACCTTCGTTCGTGCCGGCGATTCGGCCGCCGAACACCGCCTCGGTGTCCTCCGGACGGTTCCAGTAACCCGCCGCGATCGTCGAACCGGACGCCCAGACCTCGCCGATCTCCCGCTCGCCGAGCTCGCGGTGCGATGCCGGATCGACGATCGCCACGCGCGTGTCGCGCCAGGGATGCCCCGAGCTGACGAGCGCGCGCGTCGCGGAGCCGTCGCTCGATCTGGTGTCCGACAGTCGCACCGCGCCGGCACGCAGCTCGGCCGCGTCGACGTACGCGGTCACTGGTGCATCCGCCATGTCGCTGCCGGTCACCATCAGCGTGCCTTCGGCGAGGCCGTAGCACGGATACGAGAAGCGCGCCTGGAACCCCGCATCCGCGAACGTTTCCGCGAACCGCTCGATGACCTCGGCGCTCACCGGCTCCGCGCCGTTGTACGCGCTCGCCCACGTGTCGAGTCGCAGGCGCGCGCGCTCGTCCGGCGTCACGCGCCGGGCGAGCAGGTCGTAGGCGAAGTTCGGGCCGCCGGCGTGCGTGCCGCCGTAGGTTGAGATCGCCTCGAGCCACCGGGCCGGACGCTGGAGAAAGGCCGCCGGCGGCATGACCACCCCGGGAAAGCCCGTGAACACCGGCTGGATGATCCCGTCCACGAGCCCCATGTCGTGGAAGCTCGGCAGCCAGGTGACGGAGACGGATGCATCAGATAACTCGAATCCTTCTTGTATAATGAGCGAATTAGCAACGATGTTGCCGTGCGTCACCATCACGCCCTTCGGCGTTCCGGTCGATCCCGACGTGTACTGGAGCAGCGCGAGATCGGCCGATCCGGGGGCGATCGCGGTCCAGTCGGCCGCGCCCTCGCGCGCCACGGCATCGGTCGCGATCCAGCGCAGGTGCTCGAGCCCCGGCGTCGCCGCCGCGAGCGCGCTCAGGTTCGGCAGCTGCGCGCCGGTCGTCATCGCGACCGTCGCGCCCGAGTCGCGCGCGATCCCGAGCAGGCGCTGCATCGACGTCTTGCGGCCGGTCGGCGGATACGCCGGCACCGCGATCAGCGACGCGTACAGACAGCCGAAGAACGCCTCGACGAACTCGAGCCCGGGCGGATACAGCAGCAGCGCGCGGTCGCCCCGCTCGGCCACCGCCTGCAATGCGGCCGCCACCGAGCGCGCGGCACCGTCGAGCGCCGCATACGTCAGCGTCGCCGACTCGGATTCCCCGTCGGCGAGATACCGGTAGGCAACGCGATCCGCCTGCCGCGCCGCACGCTGGCGCAGGACGATGACCACGCTGTCGGTACCGGCACCGTCGCCGGGAAGCGAATTCGTTGACATGGACTGCCGCGCCTCAGTCAGGAGTTCGTCGCTGGCGCGACCGGCAACAGCCGCCCCTCCGCATCGTGGAGCTGTGCGCGCAGCGTGGGATGCTTCTCCAGCACTGAGTACAGTTGCAGCGGATACGACAAGAGATTCGGCAGGTACTCGCCGATGTTGTGCACCGTGAAGAAGTTCATGCCGATCGCCAGACTGGGTTCCAGCCCCAGCACGTCGTGATACCAGTTCGGCGGCATGAACAGCATTTCCCCGCCCTCGAGCGTTCCCTCGTAGAGCGTGCAGTTGGCGTACTCCGGATACTCCGCCGGATCGAAGTTCCGGGGATCGACCGGCTCGCCGCTCGCGTTGTGCAGATACGCCTCGTCGCCCGGCGGAAACAGGATCGCGTGCTTGGCACCCACGATCTCGGCGATGACCGTGTGGCTGCTCCAGTAATCCTTGTGCATGTCCACGCACGTACCGGGGCCGCCGATGAAGATGTTGCTGAACGGGAAATAGAAAATCGCGCGCTTCCAATCGCCGGCGAGCCGCGCCTGCAGATTGTCGATGAAATACAGGTCGTTGTCGAACTCCTCGAGCAGCGGCGCGAACTCCGGCCGCGCGAGATTCTCGTACCAGTAGAGCGTCCCCATCGCCGACTCGAGCTCGGTCGCGTCGCTCACCGGCGTCGCGCCGGCGGGCGGCTTGCTGAGATCGCCGCGTTCCACGTAATCGATGTACGTCGCGAGCGGCATCTCGTAGCCGACGGGCTGATACGGCTTCCGGCGCGAGCTCCGGCACCAGGCGCGCACGCGCGCCTCGCCGAACCGTCGGCGGAAATGGTCGAGCGTCCAGTCCTTCGCTTTCCACCGGGCGAGCGCGTCGGTGACGATCACCGGCGCTCCCGCGCCGTCGTTGCTCGAGAGAAATCGGCGCTCGAACTCGTCGCGTGTGAGTCCGGAGACGCGCTCGATGGGAACACGCGTCGGCCAGAGCGCCGACGGCGAAGGATCGATGTGTCTCGGATCGGTCATCACGTGTGCCTCCTAACGACTGGTGTGGAGGATCTGATCGAGCAACCGGCCGTTGGCCTCGGCGTGCGGCGCGAGCGTCATCTCCAGATGGCTCCCACTCCCGGCATGCACCGTGAAGGCGCCCGTCGTCGTATCGCGCCACTCGAGACACGGCTCGCGATCGTCGGAATGCACGAAGTGGATGTCGGCCTTGGTGCGGCCGGCGTTCGCCGTCGTGGATTCGTACCGGAGAAACGCGCGCATCTTGAGCGACATGCGCTCGATCAGAAATTCGTTGCGTACGAAATCGCGAAACTGCTCCGTCTCGCGCATCAGTCCTGCGAGGTTCTCGATGTTGCCCCACACGATCTCGTCAATTGCCGCCTCGGACAACGCCTCGGGTCGATCGCGGCGCTTGGCGTCGAGCATCACGATACGATCGACGCGCCCTCCCTCGCGCTCGAGCGCGACGGCGACATCGAAGGCGAGGTTTCCGCCCGCGGAATAGCCGACGAACGTATACGGCCCGCGCGCGTCGACTTCGCGGACGGCGTCCGCGAGCTCACGCACCGGATCGCCGGTGTCGGGAACGTCAAATGAATGCAATGCGTGCCGGGTCAGGTGGGCAGCCAAACCGCAAAACGCCAGGCCGTAGCCGAGCAGCGGCGGGAACGCAAACGCCAGGGCGGGCCGGTCGGCGCCGTAACGTACGCCGAAGCCGTTGGCATGTCGAGCCAAATAGCCGTCGACTTCGCGAATCCATTCCGCCTGCCCGCTCGGCGTGGGCCGGTTCAGGATCGTGCCGACCGGAACCTCGCGGCCGAACTCCACGCTGAGTCGCGCGGCGACCGTCAGCGCGACGACCGATGTCGCGCCGAGGGTGAATACGTCGTCGGCCGGTGACACATCGGACCGTCCGAGCGCAGCCCGCCAGATGGCCACGATCCGCGACTCGAGCTCCGTCGCCGCGTCGGCGCCGTCGACGCGTGGGTCGTGCGGCTGGCGCGGAATCTCGCTCGCAGCAATGGGCGGCAGCGCCCGCCGATCTCGCTTTCCGTTGGCGTTGAGCGGGATGGCGTCGACGTAGACGTAGATCGACGGCACCATCGCGCGCGGGAGCACCGCCGCGAGGGCCGCCCGCATCTCGCCCGCCGTCGGGGCGCGCTCGCCGGCGACGACGTACGCCGCCAGGTGGCGCGGCTCGCCGGGGGCGCCCGCGGCCGTCACGACGGCGTCGCGCAATGAGCATATACTCATGAGCGTACGCTCGATCTCGCCGGGCTCGATCCGGACGCCGTTCACCTTGATCTGGTCGTCGGCACGGCCCGCCAGCTCGAGCTGTCCGTCGCTCCGCATCCGGCCCAGATCGCCCGTCAGGTAGATCAGGTCGCCGTGGCGCGCACCCGGAGACGCGCGAAAACGCCGGGCGTCCGCGGCACTCGCCGTCCCATCCAGGTACCCGAGCGTGCGGAACGGCGTCCGGATGCCGATCTCGCCGAGCACGCCGGGCGCGCAGAGGCGATCGCTACCCTCGAGCACGACCACGTCCGTGTGCGGCAGCGGAAACCCAACCGGCTGCACGCCGGGTTCTGGCGCCGGTCCGATGACCGCGCAGCACTTCGCGAGCGTCGTCTCGGTGGGGCCGTACAGATTCATCACCGCGCTCGCCGGCGCGATCCCTCGCCATTGCCGAACGAGCGTGTCGGTGAGCGGCTCGCCGGCGAAGAACGTCCTCCGCAGCATGGGCAGCGCAACGTCGCGGGGCGCGCTCTCGATCCAGACTCGCGTGAGCGATGGCACGAGGTGCGCCCACGTGGCTCGCGTCGATTGCAACCAGGCGAGGACGCGGTCTGCACGTTCATCGGCCTGATCGGGAAGCAGCAGACAGGCGCCACTCGTCAGCGGCAGAAACACATCGCGGAGCATCACGTCGAACGACACGCGCGTGAGCGCCGCGCATCGGTCGGCGGGTGAGGCGTCGAATGTCTCGCGCTGCCACGCGATGAAATGCGCGAGGCCATGGTGCGCGCCGAGGACGCCTTTAGGCGCTCCCGTCGATCCCGACGTGAAGAACACGTACGCGGCGTCGCGCCGCTCCGGTCCATCGTGCCAACGCTCGGCCGGACTCCGTTCGGTTCCGCGCGCGTCGCAATCGGCGGAGGCGATCGTGTGCGGAAGCTCGCGTGCCCACGCCGGCAGCCCGCGCCGTCCCACCCACACCACGTGCCGAGCGTTCGCGCGCCGCGCCAACGACGCCAAGCGTTCATCGGGGAACTCCGCGTCGATCATCAGGAGCACGCCGCGAGCGGCGAGCACGCCGAGCATCGCCGCAATCAGCCCCGGCGATCGCGACCGGCCACCGACCGCCACGACCGCACCGGTCTCGAGCGCCGTATCGCGCAACGTCTGGCGAATCGCGTCCGCGCTCGCGAGGAGCGCGGCGTACGTGGTCACTCGCCCGTTCTGGTCGATCGCTGGCGCGTGTGGCGCCGCGCTCGCCACGGCGACGATCGTCTCGAGGACGGTCGGATACTCCGGAACGGCGTCCGGCACGCGCACGGCGCTCGGCGCGTGCGTCACTGCGGTGGCAAGCGTGGTCACGCCGCCTCCGCGTGGCGGCGGATGAGCTCGACCGCGCGGGCGACCACCGCATCGATGCCCTCGAGCGCGATCCGTTCGGACGGGGCGTGCGTCGACACGAGATCCTCGATGATCGCCTGCTGGCGTCGGATCTCGCTGTGGAGCAGCTCCGGTTTGTCGCGTTGAATGAGGGCGGGGTCGCGCTGTAGAAACAACATCAGGTTTGGCTGAGGAACCAGCGATTCAAGCCAACGTACCACACGGCGCGGCAGCGCGCGATGCCCGTACAGGTAATGAAAATCGAAGTATGAGCGATCGAATATGAGCAAATCCTCGGCATTTTTCCGCCGAAGCGCAAGTCTGGACAAACCCATATCGACCGCATGGTAGGCGACCACGATGAACGACTGCCAGGCCGGCAGCGGCGGCGAGGCGACATTGCTCGGCGGCGTCGGGTGCCGGCGCTCCCACCACATGATGAAGCCGCCAAAGATGCTTTCGAACGGGGGGAGCACGTTGAGCGACCACCGCACGACCTGCCGCTGCGCGAACGGAAGGTCCGGCTGCCGCGCCAACTGCTCCGCCACCGTCGTCTTGCCCGAGCCGTCCGGACCGAGCAGCACGACGCAAAACGGACGGCGGCGCTTCATTCGACCGGTCCCATCGTCACGAGCGACGCATCCGCCGCCGGCGTCGCGATCGCTCCGACGAACCCCCGAAACGGCTCGAAGTGACGCGTCCACCACGCGACCGGGAGCCGCGCCGTGTCGCGGACGGTGACCGCCGCGGGACGCTCGCTGTCGACGATGAATCCGTCGAGCGGAATCGTCAGCCCCACGCCAATCCCCTTCACGTATGCCTCTTTGGCGGTCCAGACGCGGAAGAATGCCTGTACGCGCTCCGATGCGTCGCACGCCCCGAGCGCGGCGGCCTCCTCGCGCGCGAACGTGCGCGCCGCGAGCGACTCGAGCTCCGGAATGAGCCGGATCTCCTCGACGTCCACACCGACGGGACCGACGCCCGACACCGCGATCACCGCGACGTCGCCGGAATGCGAGACGCTGAACGGCGGCGCGTCGCCGGCGACGCGGGGCTTGCCATGCGATCCCAGCTCGAACGTGATCGCGGCGGGATCTTCGCCGCGATACCGCGCGAGCACGGTCCGCACCGCGGCGCGCGCGAGGACGAACCGGCGCCGCAGATGATCGCCGCGATAGCGGGCCGCGCGCTCACGCTCGTCGTGCGACAGCGTTCGCGCGGCGCGCGCCACCGCGTCGGGGCCCGCGTCGAGACGCGTCGCCCAGACGTGAATGCTCCCGGGTTGTATTATCAACTCTCGCCGCGTGCCCGCTCCAGCTCCTCCATCTTCCTGCGCAACGAGAGGGGACGCATGTCGGTCCACACCTCTTCTATGTACGCGAGGCACTCGGCTTTCGTGCCGGTCTTGCCCGCGTCGCGCCAGCCAAGTGCATTCTCGCGGCTCGCGGGCCAGATGGAATATTGCTCTTCATGATTGACTACGACTTTATAGAGTGTAGTATCGTCTCGTTCGTCATCCACGATCTCACCTCTGGCGGCATGGGTCGCACGACGGTCGGTTCGGGCGTACAACTTATCGCCACCGACAACCCTTGTCAGCGCCGCCGTTGCCCGGAATAACGCTGCGTTCATCGTCTCCCCCACCGCTCGCCCGTATCCTGCTCGACGCCACCACCGGCCAGCGCCGCGGGCTGGTGGCGATGGCCGGCATCTCGGGACTCGCCAACGCGGCGCTCCTCGCCATCGTGAACGCCGCGGCCGAATCGGCCGCCGCGAATGGCGTGAGCCTCCGCCTGCTGATTCTCTTCGCGATCACGCTCTCGCTGTTCATCATCGCGCAGCGCTATCTCTACGAGCGCAGCGCCCTGATCGCCGAAGGCGTCGTCGACAACCTGCGCCGCCGCCTCGCGGCACGCATCCGCGAATCCGAGCTGCTATCCATCGAGCAGCTCGGCAAATCGGTGCTCTACGAGCGGCTCACGCGCGAAGCCGCCGTCCTCAGCGAGAAGCAAGGCACGCTGATCGCGGCCCTGCAATCGGCGCTGCTCATCGCCTTCGCCATGGTCTACATGGCGACGCTGTCGGTCGCCGCGCTCTTGCTGACCATCGCCGTCGTCATCGTCGGGTTCTTCATCTATCAGAGCTCGGAGCGCGAAGCGACCGCCGCCCACCAGCGCGCCGCCGCCAAGGAAGTCGAGTTCGTGAACGCCGTGACCGACGAGATCGACGGCTTCGTCGAGCTCAAGATGGATCGCGGCCGAGCCGCCGGCATGGGCGAGGAGCTCGACGCCGTCTCGCGCGCCGTGCGCGATGTAAACGTCGACGCGCTCGGCATCTTCATTCAGCGGTACATCTTCTCGCAGAGCTTCTTTCTCTGCCTCGTCGGCGCGATCGTTTTCGTGCTCCCACGCGTCGTCCCATCGTACGGCCTGGTGATCCAGGAGCTGGCGACGACGATCCTCTTCATCGTCGGCCCGCTCGGCAACGTCGTCGGGGCGTTCCCCGCCTGGAACAAGGCCAACGTGGCCATGGGCAACATCGTCGAGCTCGAGGAGACGCTCGCGCGCGGCTCCGTCCCGGCGCCCGATCCGGCGACGGTCATCCCGCTCGCGACGCCGATCCACGAGGTGCGCCTCGAGGGAGCCGTGTTCAGCTATCCCGATGCCGGCGACGGCACATTCACCGTCGGCCCGATCGACGTGAGCGCGCGGACGGGCGAGATCCTGTTCGTCGTCGGCGGCAACGGCAGCGGCAAGTCCACGCTGCTCAAGATGCTCATCGGGCTCTATCCGTTCAGCGCCGGCCGCTTGATGGCCGACGGCCGCGAGGTCGGCCGCGGCGTGATCGAGAGCTACCGCGAGCAGTTCAACGTGATCCTCAACGATTTCCATCTCTTTCGCCGCCTGTACGGCGTCGATGCCGAAGCCGTGCGGCCGCGCCTCGACGAGCTGCTGCGCGAGATGAATCTCGACCGGAAGACCGCGCTTATCGACGGGCGGTTCACCACCATCGAGCTGTCGACCGGCCAGCGCAAACGCCTCGCGCTCGCCATCGCGCTCCTGTTCGATCGGCCGTTCTACGTCTTCGACGAGTGGGCGGCCGATCAAGATCCCGAATTCCGTGAGCATTTTTATAATATCATTCTCCCGCGGCTCAAAGCGAACGGACGGGGAGTCATCGCCGTGACGCACGACGACCGGTACTTCCACCTCGCCGATCGCGTCGTCCGCATGGAGTACGGCATGATGCGCTCCATCGAGGCGACTCCCCCCAAACGCACACGCACCCGGAGCCGGACCTCGCATGCGTAAGCTCGTTCTCGCCATTCGGCGCTGGATCCACCGCAACCGGCTCCGATTGACGGTCGTAACGCTGATCCTGCTCGGCGTGTTCGTGCTCTTCTCGAGCCGGATCGCCATCGTCATCGGGTCGGGCGACGTCGGCGTGAAGTTCAGCCGGTTGACCGGCACCAGGACCGGCCGCGTGTACGACGAAGGATTCCAGTGGATGTGGCCGTGGGAGCACATGTTCATCTACGACACGCGCGTGCAGCAGCGCACCGATACGATCGACATGTACGCGGCGGACGGGCTCCAGCTGCACATTCTGCTGTCGACGCAGTTCCACGTCCCCCGCAGCCAGGTCGCGCGCCTCCAGGAGACGGTCGGCCCCGACTACATCAAGCGCATCGTGTATCCGGACGTCGTTGCGGCGGTGCGATCGGTGATCGGCAACTACAACGAAGACAACATCTACGCCACCGACGAGAGCGGCGTCCTGCAGGCGCTCCAGTACACGGCGAGCGGCGAATCGAGCGCGATCAAGTACGACGGGATCAAGATCCTCCAGCTCACGCTCCCCGATTCCATCCAGCGCGCGATTCAATACAAGATCGCGCAACAGCAGTTGGCGAAGACACAGGGCTATCGCATCCAGACCGCGCTCGGCGAAGCCCAGCGCAAAGCCGCCGAGGCGCAAGGCTACGCCGACTTTGCGCGCATCAGCGGCATCCCGGCGCTGAGCCTTCGCCAGATCGAAGCGGCGGAAGCCTTCGCCAAGTCGCCCAACGCGAAGCTCATCCTCTTCGGCGCGGGCATCGGCCAGACGCCGCTGTTGCTCAACAAGGAAATCCCGTAGGATTCCGGAACAGGAGAGAACCATCGTGCCATTATCCATCTTACAGAATCCGTTCTACGCCGCGATCTACATCGCGGGCGCGGTGCTCGTCGGATTCTTCGGCCGGCGGCGTGTGTTCCGCTTCTGGGGTTTTTTCCTGCTCTCGATCTTTCTCACCCCGATCGTCATTGGCCTCATCCTCATTCTCTCGGCGCCGGATCCCGACCTCCGCGACAAGGAGCTCGAGCGCGCGCGCGAGAAGTGGCTGAAGACGAACGGCATTCGCTGAAGCCTCCCCGCACCCCACCGGAGGTCCCATGACGACCGCCGCAGCTCCCCTCCCGCCCGAAGTTGCCGAGCGTAGCAGAGCCCAGCGCGCCGAACACGCGATGCGCCGCGCGATGCTGCTCTCGTTCGGCGCGGGCTTCATCCCCATGCCCTGGGTCGACGTGGCCGGGATCTCCGCCGTGCAGCTCGACATGCTGCACCGCCTGGCGGAGCTCTACGACATTCCGTTCCGCGAGGACTGGGGGAAATCCGTGATCGGCGCCATTCTCGGCGGCGTCTCGGCGCGCTGGATCGCCGACAGCGTGATCGGCACCGGCGCCAAGCTCGTCCCGCTCGTCGGCAACGTGATCGCCTACGCGACGCTGCCCACCTCCGCCGCGGCGACGACGTACGCTCTTGCGAAAATATTCATTCAACATTTCGAAAGCGGCGGCACCTTCCTCGACTTCGAGCCGAGCCGCGTGCGCAATCATTTCGCCCACTATTACGCCCAAGGCAAGCGCGTCGCGCGGCAGACGGTCGCCGGCAGCCGCAGCGCGCTGGAACCCCGATAGCCCCCCACTGGATGCCCGTTTCTCTCCTCTCCGCAACGACAGCGCGGCGCGTCGCC
This sequence comes from Gemmatimonadaceae bacterium, assembly GCA_025934775.1. Taxonomy (GTDB): domain Bacteria; phylum Gemmatimonadota; class Gemmatimonadetes; order Gemmatimonadales; family Gemmatimonadaceae; genus JAQBQB01. Next base: position 228,072 of record JAICWO010000007.1, read on the forward strand.
GCGCTGCTCGGCCTCCTCGCCGCCGTGAGCCTCGCCGCCGCGCCGGCGGCGCGCGCGCAGGGCGCCGCCCCGACCGGCCCGATCGTCTCGCTCAAGCTCGCCGATGGCAGCACCGTCGTCGGCCGGGTCGTGAAGCAGGACGACGCCAACGTGACGCTCGACACCCAGCTCTTTGGCGTGGTCACCATTCCTCGCGACAAGGTCACCCAATTGCTGTCGGGCGGCGCCCCTACCTCGTCCGCCGCGCCCAAGGTGCACTGGACGCGCACCGCGACGCTGCGCGGCATGTACTCGAGCGCCGTCGTCCCGGGCTACATCGGCGAGACCAAGGGCCTCCAAGTCGACGTCAAGGTCTCGCGCCGCAGCGCAATCGCGTCGGAGACGTTCCGCGCAACGTCGTCCTACCAGAAGACGTCGCCCAACCCGGCGTCGGTCGACGAGGGCGACGCGTCGCTCCTGTTGACGCGTTCGATCAGCGGCCCATTCCACCTGCTGAGCGAATCGGATCTCGAGCGGAACCGGCTCCAGGAGATCGACTACCGCTTCACGGAGCACGTGGGGCTCGGCTGGAATCCGATCGCGACGAAGACGACGTGGTTCCTGCTCGCGCCAGGCATCGCCTACACCCAGGAGCAAGCGCCGGATTCGTCGCGCATCCGGAATGTCGCCGGCGGGGCCTTCGAGGACGCCAACGGCTTGGGAATGGGCGCGTACGAAGCGCTCTCCCTGACCGTGCTCGACGGCCTGGCGCTCGATCAGGATTTACTCATGATTCACGGATTCGACGGCACTCCGCGGCTGCAGTACACCGGGAACGCCAATCTGATCGGCATGGTGAGCAAACGGTTCGGCCTGTCGATCGGCTACAGCCGCCGTTACGACAGCACCCTTCCCACCCCGATCAAGCGCGCCCTCGACGAGTTGACCTCGGGCATTCAGATCAACTTCTGATTGCCACTCGACCGGATGGACGAACGGGACGCCTCGCCAGTGCGCGAAGCGTCCCGCTTTTCTTTCGTTGTGGAGCGGTCGATCAGGCGGGCTGCGCGACGGCGCCGCTCTGCGGCGCCGCCTTGACGCCCTCGCGCATCGCGCGAGCCACTGCCGGATCGGCGGGGTTGAAGTTCTCGAGCGTCCCGCCCAGCTCGAAGTGCGTGATGAACACGTTACCGATCGCGTACGTGACGACGGTCGCGTAGATGGGCTTGAGGAGCACGCCCACGGGCCCGAGCCACCGGAACCGGCTCGCCACGTAGCCCGGCACGCCATGGCTGAACGCCGTGAAGCCGCCGATCAGGCCGATGACGAGCACCTTGGTGCGCGATTCCTCGAACGACACGCCGTACAGCTTCGCCAGCTCGGCGATCATCTTCACCTGCACGCCGATCGTCACCGCCATCTCGACCGGCAAGATGGGGATCAGTCCCGCGCCCGCTCCGTAGACCGCATACTTCCGCGTGATCGCCAGCGCTTCTGCAGCCTTTGAAGGCATCGGGGCCACTCCGAATGATGAGGGATTTCTAAGGACTGAGCCGCATCGGCGCCGTCGCCGACCGCCGAACATTCTACGCCCTTTGGCCTCGCGGGACAAGAAGACGGTCATCGCCGCGCGTGGAATTCCGGCCTTCCGCGGCCGGCCGGGTCTCGCCACTGGCAAATTGCCACTGGCACGAGACACCTGGCCTGCCCATGTTAGTATTTGTGGAAGCGCAGCACCCGTGGCGGAAGACGAACCGATGGTGGTCTGTCGCCCGGCTATCCCTTCGTGGAGATCTGCAGAAATGGCTACAGCGGCAGAACCCATCGCACCCGAAGTCCCGAGTCTCACCCGCGCCGAGCGCGCGGACCACGCCATGCGCCAGGCGATGCTCTGGTCGTTCGGCGCCGGCTTCGTTCCGTCGCCCGCGTTCGACGTCGCGGCAATCGCCGGAATCCAGCTCAACATGCTGCACGACCTCTCGCGGATCTACGACGTGCCGTTCCGCGAGGATGTCGGCAAGAAGCTGCTCGGCGCGCTGGTGGGCGGCGTCGGCGCCCGCTGGTTCGCGGACACCTTCCTCGCCTCGGCGCTCAAGCTGATCCCCGTGGCGGGCACCCTGCTCGCGTACGCGGCGATGCCCGCCTCGGCGGCGGCCAGCAGCTACGCCGTTGCGAAAGTGTTCATTCAACACTTCGAATCCGGCGGCACGTTCCTCGACTTCGATCCGGACAAGGTCAAGGCCTACTTCGCGCAGCAGTACGCCGAAGGCAAGCGCGTCGTGTCCGAGACGATCGGGACGAGGAAGCCGGCTCCGGCCAAGTAAGCTTCACCGCGGCCGAGGGCGCGCCGTTCGCACGAGCGCGCCCTTGGCCAGTAGCACCTCACCCGATGCCCCCAGCCAATCGATGGTTCGCGTCTACGCCGGCGCGAGCCGAAGCGGACGTGCGCCTCTTTTGCCTGCCGCACGCTGGCGGCGGCGCATCGGTGTACCGACCGTGGTCCGCACGCCTCCCGCACATCGACGTTCAGCCGGTTCAGCTTCCAGGCCGCGAGGCCCGGCTGCGCGAGCCTGCGTACACGCGAATGTCCGATCTCGTGTCAGCGCTCGCCGACGCGGTCGCGCCGAGGCTCGATGTGCCCTACGCCATTTTCGGCTATAGCATGGGCGCGCTCGTCTCGTTCGAGCTCGCGCGCGAGCTGCGACGGCGCGGCGCACCGCACCCGACGCGTCTCCTGCTCGCCGCGCGCGGATCGCCGCGGATCCCGTCCCGCCGCGCGCCGATCCACCACCTCGACGACGATGCGTTCGTGCGCGAGCTGCTCACGTGGAACGGCGTGCCCGCCGAGATCGCGGCCGATCGCGAGGCGCTCGCGTTCTTCCTGCCGCTCCTCCGCGCCGACATGACGTTGTGCGAGCGGTACGAGTACCGGGAGGAAGCGCCGCTCGAGATGCCGATCGCGGCGTTCGGCGGGACGAAGGATCCCGATGCGAAGCCGGACGAGATGACAGCCTGGGAGAGCGAGACGACCGGCCGCTGCACGGTGCGCATCGTCGAGGGTGGACATTTCTTCTTGCGCGAGCAGGGCGACGCGCTGCTCGGCGCCGTGAGCGAGGCGTTGCGCGGCGGATGAAAACACGAAACCCGCGCGATTGCGCGGGTTTCGTGTTTTCTCATATGGAGGCGCCGGGAATTGAACCCGGGTCCGAGAATAGATCGACCACAGCTCCTACGTGCGTAGTCCGCTATTGAATGTCTCCGCGCGCTGGTTAGCAGACGACCCACTCGCGGATGAGCCTCCTTGATCTCGCCGGCCCGCCGGAGGCGGTCGTGCCAGCTATCCCGGATTTCCGATACCTAAGAAGCCGCCCCGGGCGGGCTTCCTCCTAGGCACTTGCAGGCGTAGCTAGAAGTTACGCGGCAAGGGCGAAGTTGTTGTTCGCAGTTGGAATTTTGTCGAGTGTTTTACCAGGTTCCCGACGACCTGGGCACGCAGCCACGGCTTCACTTACCCCGTCGAAGCCAGTCGCCCCCGTAAGACTAAAGCTAGTCGGTCCGGCCAGGAATATCAACCGGCCGGCGCTTCATTTCGCCTTGTAAAGTGCTGGCGTCACATGGCTTGGCCTGATCAGCTTCACGCAATTTCTCCCCGCAGACTTCGCTTCGTAGAGCGCGCGATCCGCCGCCAGCATCAGCCAATCGCCATACGGAACGGGCGATGGGTACGTCGCCACGCCGAGCGAGGCTGTCACCGGGATGCTCTCGCTCCCGTGGCGCGTCGGCCTTGCGTCGAGCGCGACCCGTAGCCGCTCCGCGAGCTCGACCGCCCCTTGCTCCGACGTCTGCGGCAGCAGCACCGCGATCTCCTCACCTCCGTACCGCCCGCACAGGTCGACGGTTCGGATCGCCTCGCGGAGCAGTTGCGCAACGTGCTTGAGGACGGCGTCGCCCGCGTCGTGGCCGAGCTTGTCGTTGATCGCCTTGAAGTGATCGAGGTCGACCATGATGAGCGAACACGATCCGCCGAAGCGATCGGTTTCGGCCACCACGCGCCGAAGCTGCTCGTCGAAGTGGCGGCGGTTCGCGAGTCCGGTGAGTGGATCGGTGCGCGCGCGGATGCTCACCTCTTCGATCTCCCACACGATCTCGAGCGGGCCGCGCGCGATCGCGGCGAGCAGGCCGACGTTGCGCGCCTCGTGCTGCCCGGCGTCGCCGGCGTTCCTTCCTTCCACGACCAGCGCGCCGATCGTCGTGCTGGCGCTGATGATCGGCGCGATGACCACCGAGCCGGTCTCGCGCGGCAGGCCTCCGAACGCGCAGCTCGACACGGTCGCCGCGCGCGCGTCGTCGAGCGTCATCGGAAGGCCTGAGATGCACGCCTTTCCGACGAGCGAATCCGCGGTGACGTGAAAGCCCGGCTCGAGATCGCCCGCGGGCGAGATCGCCTGGAGCACGCCGTGCTCCGCCACGGCGTTCCAACGCACGAGTCCAGCGAGCGGCGCCAACGTGACGTCGCGAGCCGTCTCGCACAGCGCCTGGCCGAGCGCCTCCACGCTGCGATGACCATGCAGCCGGCGCACCGCATCGAGCAGCGCGCCGCTCTGGCGCATGTGGCGTCCGTACTCGCGCCGCAGGTCGAAGAGCTGAATGAGATTCGCGACCTGCGCGGCGAAGCGCGGCATCCACGAGCGCGCCGCCTCGCGATCGAAGCGCATGCCGGTCGCGGAGCTCACGGTCAACACGCCGTACACGTGCGACGGACCGCTCACCGGCGCAGCGGCGAGCGTCGGCGCCTCATCCAGCCCCGCGAATTGGACGCTCGTCTCCTCCGCGCTCCAGCGCACGATCGGGCCCCACGCGCGCACGTCGAAGTGCGCCGGGCGCGGCTCGCCCTCGGTGGACCACGCGCTCGGCACGAGCGTCTGCCGCGATTCGACCCACCGCCAGAAGATCGCCTCGTCCGCGTTCGCGAGATCGCGAATGTCGCGCAGCACGCGGTCGAGCACCTCGAGATCGTACGTCGCCTCTTTGCTCTCGACCAGCTCCTGGACGTCGCGGCGGAGCGCGGTGGATTTGGCGGGCGTGAACGCCGGGCTGCGGGACGAGGCGAGGTGCGCTTCGACGCGCGACACCGCGGAACGCTGCCGCGCCTCGTCGCGTCCGCGGCGGCGCCAGGCGCGCCCGGCGAGAGCGCCGATCGCGACGCCCACGGCTGCCGCCGGCAGCACGACGGTGAGAAAACTCTGAATGAGGTGCGTGGCCTACCCGTGCGTGATACGTGAAGCGGCGACGGCCGCCCCGAAGCCGTTGTCGATGTTCACGACCGTGATTCCCGCGGCGCAACTGTTGAGCATCGTCAAGAGCGGCGCGATGCCGCCGAACGATGCGCCATACCCGACGCTGGTGGGAACCGCGATGACCGGCGAGCGAACGAGTCCCCCGACCACCGACGGCAGCGCGCCGTCCATGCCGGCGATCACGATCACCACCGCCGCCGACGCGAGCTCCTCGCGCTTCGCGAGCACACGATGGATCCCCGCCACGCCCACGTCTGTGATGCGCGCCACGCAGTCGCCCAGCGCGCCCAGCGTGACCGCGGCTTCCTCGGCGACGGGGAGATCGCTCGTGCCGGCGGTGACGATGGCGACGATTCCCTTGCCGCTCGGCGGCGGCGCGGCGGCGGCGAGATACGCCGTGCGGCCGAGGGCGTTGATCTCGATTCCGGGAAGATGTTCGACGAGCAGCTCCGCCGCGCCGGCGGGAAGCCGCGTGACGAGCAGACCATCGCCGCGTTCGGCGATGCGTTCGGCGATCGCGCGGATCTGCTCCGGAGTCTTCCCCGCGCCGTATATGACTTCTGGAAAGCCCTGCCGCAATGCGCGATGGTGATCGATCGTCGCGAACGCGAGGCTTTCCGCCGGCTCGAACGCCAGCGTGTCGAGCGCGCGGGCGACGTCGACCGATCCATCCGCGACGCCGTGCAGCAGGTCGCGGACGTGCTCTCGATGCATGCTACGCCGCCTCGAGCGGCTCGACCGGCGCGCCGTCTCGATCGTCGCCGGCGACGTAGCGCTCGCGATTTTGCAGATAGTCCTCGAAGATCCCCTCGACTTCGCCGAGCGACGTCACCGCGTGCAGCCGCTTGCGCAGCTCGGCGGATGCCGGCAGTCCCTTCACGTACCAACCCAGGTGCTTGCGGAACTCGATCGCCGCACCGCGGCGGTCGGGCTCGTAGTCGTTCGCCATGCGCGCGTGATCGAGCGCGATCGCGAATCGCTCCTCGACCGGCGGATCGGGACGCTTCGCGCGGCCCGCGAGCAGGTCCTTGGTCTGATCGAAGATCCACGGCTGTCCGAACGCACCGCGCCCGATCATGATCCCGGCGCAGTTGGTGATGCGATGCATGCGCACGGCGTCTTCGGGACTCTTGATGTCGCCGTTGCCGAGCACCGGAATCTCGAGCGCGTCGACGACCGCGGCGATCTCCTCCCAACGCGCGCTTCCGCTGTACATCTGGGTCCGCGTGCGCGCGTGCAGCGTGAAGGCGCGCGCGCCGGCGTCCTGCATGCGGAGCGCGATGGCGACCGGATCGCGTGTGTCCTCGTTCCAGCCGCTGCGCGTCTTGACCGTGACCGGCAGGTGCGTGCTGCGCGAGACGGCGCGAATGATCTCCTGCACGAGATCGAGATCCTTGAGACATCCCGAGCCGCCGTTGCGCTTCACGACTTTCTTCACCGGACAGCCGAAGTTGATGTCGATGAACTCCGGCTGGAACACGTCCGTCACGAACGCCGCGGCCTCGCCCATCCCGTTCGGATCGGCGCCGAAAATCTGCACGCCAATCGGCCGCTCGTCGTCGCCGAAACGCAGCTTGCTCACGGTCGCCGGATTCTCGCGACGAATGCCTTCGGCCGAGAGAAACTCCGTGACGACGACGTCCGCGCCAAAGCGCCGGCAGATCCGGCGGAACGGCGATTCCGACACGCCGGCCATCGGCGCGAGGTAGAGCGGAACGTCCGCGGAGAGCGGGAACGGAAACCGTTTCATGCCTTCAAGTTAAGAGAACGCGGAAGTGCAAGCAATATCAGCATTTGACACACGTTCCGGGCCTGGATAACTTCGCAGATTCAATCGACGACAACGACCGCGAACAGGCGGATAGATAGATGGAACTGCGCGAGTTCTTCAGCGAAGACGCAATCAAGCTCGACCTGGCGGGCACGACCAAAGACGACATTCTCCGCGAGCTCATCGGCCTCTTGAAGCTCGACGAGAAATCCGAGGGCATGCTGTTCAAGATGCTCAAGCGCCGCGAGAACCTCGGCTCCACGGGCATCGGACGCGGAATCGCCATTCCGCACTGCCGCTCGCTCGTCGTGAACAAGCTTCGCGTCGCCTTCGGCCGGAAGAAGGAAGGTGTCGACTTCAAGGCGATCGACGAGAAGCCGGTGCACTTCTTCTTTCTCATCGTCGCCCCTCCGCTCGAGGTCTCGAACCAGTATCTCCCGGTCCTCGGGAAGATCGCGCAGTTCAGCAAAGAGCCCGACGTGCCGCAGCGACTGCTCGAGATCACCGAGCCGAAGCAGTTCCTCGCACTGCTCGAGGAAAAAGGCGTCTAGCTGAAGAGTGCGACCCAGTACACAGTCGCGAGCAGCCCGGCGGTTCCCGCCCAGAAATAGATGAAACCGATGCCGAGCTCCTTCGCGAGCGTTCGGCTGATGCTGCCGCCGTACGTGCGGCGGAACGCGATCGTCGCGTAGACCGGAATCCAGACCAGCTCGGCGAGCTGCGCCACGCTCAGCACCGCGTCCGAATGCGTGAAGCGCGCGAGCACGCCGAGCGTGAGCGCCAGGAAAACGAACGCGTGCAGATGCACGGCGAAGTACAGGTGCTCTGGGTAGTTCCGCTTCCGATAAAAGATCGCGACGATCGCCGCGAACACGGGCAGCAGCGCGAACAGCATGCGCGGCATCGTCTCCTTCATGCCCTGCTTGAAATTCACCGGATCGAGGACCGCGCGGCGGAGCAGCGGCCGGAACACCTTCGGCGCGCGCGCGATCTCCGCGAGCGCGGAGTCACGCTTCGCTCCGGTCAGCGGGTGCCCGGTATTGATCGCCACCTGTTCTCGAATCGAAACCCGCCCCGCCGCGGACGCGCCGCCGCCGATCTGCACTCCGCCCAAGGCGACGGTCGTGTTGCTGCCCGGCGCGCCGGGCGCCGCCGCCGCGAGAACGAAGTAGACCAGGCTCGCCATGAGGTACAGCCGGACCGGCGAGAGATATCGCGCGCGCCGGCCCTCGAGGAAATCACGCGTCAGCGCGCCTGGGGTGGTGACGAGCTTTCGCACTGTGGCGGCGAACCGCCCATCCCACCCGGAGAGCTCCCAGAAGGCGTCGATCGCAAGCTCGCGCACACTGGGATACGGAGGAATGTCGCGCTGGCCGCACGCCGAGCAGAACGGCCCGGCGAGCGGGGTGCCACAATTCAGGCACGCCACCGAGCGCGGTTCGGGGGGCTGCAGCTTGCCGACGATCGCTTTCGGTGCGCGCAGAGACGGCATTCGAGCATCACTCCCATTCGATGGTCGCCGGCGGCTTGGAGCTGACGTCGTAGACCACGCGATTCACGCCGCGGACTTCGTTGATGATGCGGTTGGAGATACGTCCGAGCACGTCGTACGGAAAGGGGTACCAGTCCGCGGTCATGCCGTCGGTGCTCGTCACCGCGCGCAGCGCGACGACGTTCTCGTACGTCCGATAGTCGCCCATCACGCCGACACTGCGGACGGGAAGGAGCACCGCGAAGGCTTGCCAGATCTCGTTATAGAGATTCGCGTCGCGAATTTCCTGAAGATAAATCTCATCGGCCCGGCGCAAGAGGCCGAGCGCGGGCTCGCTCACGGCGCCGAGCACGCGGATGCCGAGCCCCGGCCCCGGGAAGGGGTGCCGCCCGACCATCTCTTCCGGCAATCCGAGCTCGCGGCCCACGTTGCGCACCTCGTCCTTGAACAACTCGCGCAGCGGCTCGATGAGCTTGAACTTCATGTCGGGCTTGAGGCCGCCCACGTTGTGGTGCGTCTTGATCGTGACCGATGGTCCGCCGCGCGGCGAGAACGACTCGATCACGTCGGGATAGAGCGTGCCCTGCACGAGGAACTCGGCGTCCTTCCCGGCCCCGCTCGTGGCTTCCTCGAAGACGTCGATGAACGTGTGGCCGATGACCTTCCGCTTCTGCTCCGGCTCCTCGATTCCGGCCAGCGCATCGAGGAATCGCTTCGACGCGTCGATCGTGATCAGCTCGAGGCCGAGATTCGCGCGGAAGGTGCGCTCGACCTGCTCGCGCTCGTGGAGGCGCAGGAGTCCCGTGTCGACGAAGACGCACGTGAGCTGGTCGCCGATCGCCTTGTGGACCAGCGCCGCGGCGACCGACGAGTCCACGCCGCCCGACAGGCCGCAGATCACGCGCGCCGAGCCGACCTGCGCGCGGATCTTCGCGATCTCCCCGTCGATGAACGCGCCGGGCGTCCACGACGCCTCGGCATGACAGATATTGAATAAGAAATTCGATATCAGCTCGCCGCCGCGCGGCGTGTGCGCCACCTCGGGATGGAATTGCACGCAGTGGATCGGCTTCACCCGATGCCGCATCCCGGCGATCGGCACGCTCGCGCTGGACGCGGTGACGACGTAGTCCGGCGGCGGCGCGTCGACGTGGTCGCCGTGGCTCATCCAGACCGTCATCGTCTCGCCCGCCGAGAAGCCGTCGAAGAGCCCGCGCGGCTCCTCGATCTCGAGCTCGGCGCGGCCGTACTCGCGCCGCCCCGCCCCGATCACCTCGCCGTTCGAGATCTGCGCGACGACCTGCATCCCGTAGCAGATCGCGAGCACCGGCGCCACGTCGAGCAACCCGGGGTCCGCGCTCGGCGCGCCCTCCTCGTACACCGAGCTCGGTCCGCCGCTGAGGATGATGCCCGTCGGGTTCCAGTCGCGGATCCACTCCAGCGAACGCGTCGGCGGGTGGATCTCCGAGTAGACGCGCGCCTCGCGCACGCGCCTCGCGATGAGTTGAGTGAACTGTGAACCGTAATCGATGATCAGGATGCGGGACGACACGGGCGGGCGCGAGGGAGGCATGAGGATGGGCGAGGCGTCAGGTCTTCCACTCCGGACCGGTGAGCGTGAGGAACTCCACGTTCCGGCTGTCGAGATCCAGGATCGCCGCCGAGGGGGTGCCGTACAGCCAGCCGCACCCTTCGCCGGGATTGACGATCAGCGTGTCGCCGCGCGTCTTCATCTCCTGCTGGTGCGTGTGGCCGTGCACCACGATCTCGTGCGACGCGATTGAGCGTTTGCTCACGTCGCCGATGTCGTGCACGAGGAGCACGCGATGGCCGCCCATCTCGAACGAGTGCGGCGACTCGAACAGCTCGGCGCCGAACGCCGCCTGCGCGCGCGAGATCAATCCCTGGCGGTCCCCGTCGTTCTTGCCGAACACGCCCGCGAGACTCAGGTGCGCATCCTCGAACGCGCGCAGCGCGAACGGAGCGCAGTAGTCGCCGGCGTGGAGCACCATGCCCACGCCCGCCGCCTGCATCTGTCGCACGAGCTCGGCGACGGCCGGCAATCGATCGTGCGTATCCGCGATCAGTCCAACGCGCATCAGCGATTCCTCCCCTCCACCGTGGTCCACTCCGGTTGAGCGATCTCGAGCCGCGTCAGGTCTTCATACTGCTCGCGCGCCGTGATGACCGCGTAGCGGTCGCCATCGACGAGCACTTCGGCCGGCCGGCATCGGCTGTTGTAATTGGACGCCATCGCGTAGCCATACGCGCCGACGTCGCACACGACCAGTTCGTCGCCGGGTTGAACATCGTCCAGCTCGCGGTCGAGCGCCAGGAAATCGCCGCTCTCGCAGACGGGACCCACGACGTCCACCGTCGCATGGTCGGGACGCTCGCGCATCGGCAGAATGCGGTGGTACGCGCCATAGTGCGACGGCCGCAAGAGCTCCGTCATCCCGGCATCCGCGACGACGTAATCCTTGCCGCCGCTGTGCTTGCGGTAGAGCACTCGCGTGACCAGCGCGGCCGCGTTGCCGACCACGAAGCGACCCGGCTCCATGATCAGCCGCAGTCCCGTGTCGCGCACGGCCGGGAGCACCAGCTCCGCGAAGCGCTCGAGATCGGGCGGCTGCTCCGTGTCGTAGCGGACGCCGAGACCGCCGCCAATGTCGAGATATTCGAGGGTGTCGATCCCCTTGGCGCCAAGCTCGTGGAAGATCGACGCGAGCCGCTCGGTCCCTTCGCGATACGGGTCGATGCGCGAGAGCTGCGACCCGATGTGCATGTCGAGGCCGAGCAGCTTCACGTGCGCCAACGCGGCGATCCGCTCGGCGACGTGCACGACCTGGTCGTACGGAACGCCGAACTTGTGCCCGCGTCCGCCGGTCTTGATGTACTCGTGCGGCGTGTCGAGCATGACTTCGGGATTGACGCGGAGCGAGACCGGCGCCGTGACGCCACGCTCGCCGGCGAGCGCATCGATCAGCGTGACCTCGCGCTCGCTCTCGGCGTTGATGAGCAGTATTCCCGCGTCGAGCGCTTCGGCGAGCTCGCGCTCCGTCTTCCCGACGCCGCCAAAGATGATGTCGTGGGGGGCGAAGCCGGCGCGCAGCGCGCGATGGAGCTCGCCGCCCGAGACGACATCCACGCCCGCGCCGAGATCGCGCAGGACGCGCAGTACGCCGCGGCTGGTGTTCGCCTTGAGCGTGTAATGCACGCGATGCGGGACCGGGGCGAGCGTTCGATCGAGCAGCTCGTAGCGATCGCGGATCGTGGCGGCGCTGTAGACGTAGACCGGCGTGCCGACGTCGCGGGCGATCTGCTCGAGGGACACGCCCTCGCAGCACATCACCCCGTCCACCCGCGCAAATCCGCTCTTCAGTAGGCCTTGGCCCATACCGCCTCGGCGATCGCCGGCCGCCCGCATCGCAAGCAGGTCGCCGGCGGCTCCGCCGAGCGAAATTCCTCGTCGGGCAGCACGCGAACCGTGGCCTTGGTGTCTTCCTTGACCTTCGTCTCGCACTCCGGGCTGCCGCACCAGCCGGCGTACACGAAGCCGCCCGGCCCGTCCATGAGGGCGCGGAAATCGTCGTAGCTGATGGGACGCCGAACGCTGTTCTGCTCGCGCCGCTCGCGAGCGGCAATGAGCATGTCTTCCTGGATGCGCATCAGCAGATCGGCCACGTCCTCGCCGATCGTGTTCAGCGAGACGGGCTTCTTCTCGCGCGTGTCGCGCCGGACGAGCACCGCCTGATTCTTCTCCAGATCGCGCGGTCCGAGCTCCATGCGCAGCGGAATGCCGCGGAGCTCCCACTCGTAGTACTTGGCGCCCGGCTTGATGCCGTCACGGTCGTCGAGGTGCACGCGGAGCCGGCCCGGCTCGCGGCGCTCCCACTCGGTGAGGGTCTGGACGATGCGCTCCGCCGCCTCGAGCATACGAGAACGCTCATCATCAGTCTTATATATCGGAACTATGACAAGCTCGATCGGCGCGAGCAGCGGCGGCACGCGGAGGCCGTTGTCGTCGCCGTGCGTCATCACGAGGCCGCCGACGAGCCGCGTCGAGACGCCCCAGCTCGTGTTCCACGCGAACTCCTGGCCGCCGTGCTCCGCCTGGAACTTGAGGTCGAACGCTTTCGCGAAATTCTGCCCCAGGTTGTGCGACGTGCCGGCCTGGAGCGCCTTGTTGTCCTGCATCATCGCCTCGCATGCGTACGTCCGCAGCGCGCCGGCGAACTTCTCGGCGTCCGTCTTCTGCCCGGTGATCACGGGCATCGCCATCCAGCCTTCCATGAAGTCGCGGTACACGCCGAGCATGCGCCGCGTCTCCTCTTCGGCTTCGTCGTGCGACGCGTGCGCCGTGTGGCCCTCCTGCCACAGAAACTCGAGCGTGCGCAGGAAGAGCCGCGTCCGCATCTCCCAGCGCACGACGTTCGCCCACTGGTTGATGAGCAGCGGCAGGTCGCGGTAGCTCTGCACCCACTTCGCGAACATCGAGTAGATGATCGTCTCGGAGGTCGGGCGGACGATGAGCGGCTCTTCCAGCTTCTTGCCGCCCCCATGCGTGACGACCGCCGTCTCCGGCGCGAAGCCCTCGACGTGCTGCGCCTCCTTGTGCAGGAAGCTCTCGGGGATGAAGAGCGGGAAATACGCGTTCTTGTGCCCCGTCGCCTTGAACATGTCGTCGAGCGCGCGCTGCATCCGCTCCCAGATGCCATAGCCGTTCGGCCGAATGACCATGCAGCCGCGCACGGGCGAGTAGTCCGCGAGCTCGGCGCGGAGCACGGCCTCGTTGTACCACGCGCTGAAGTCGGCCGCGCGCGTCGTGAGTTTCTTGTCGTCAGCCATGAGTGCCTGCTTACAGAGTGCTCGAGAGAAGCTGCGGATGCTCGCGAATGACCTCGACCAGCCGTTCGATCGTCGGCTGACCGCCCACCAGCTCGGCGAGTGTCGGCGACGCCGTCTCGGCGAACGCGTCGATCGTGAGCCTGTGATTCGTTGCGAAGTCCGGCGCGAGCGTCACGAAGTACGTGGCGCCCGCCGAATGTGACGCTTTGCGCTGTTTGCTCACCGATTGCTCGCGGAGCGCGTACTCCACCGCGGCGCCGGCGCGGCGCAGCGCCGTCGCGACGCCAGCGACGAGCCGCCGATCCGCTTCGCTCTCCGACGCCACCCAGAAGTCCGGCTGCGCGAGCGTAGCGTGCTCTTGAAGATAGCCGCGCTCGCGCAGCAGTTCCGCGAGCACCACGTCGCCCATGCCGAAACCGAGCGCCGGGAGATCCGCGCCGCCCAGCGCGCCGAGCAGCGTGTCGTAGCGGCCGCCGCCGCAGATCGCGCGCAGCTCGCCTTTCGCGTCGAACAGCTCGAACACGATCCCGGTGTAGTACGCGAGCCCGCGCACGATCTTGAGATCGAGCGTCACCCAGTCGCCCACACCGAGCGCCTCGAGATATTCGTGATACCGGCGCAGATCGCCGAGCACCGCGCGCACGTCGGGATGCTCGCCGTATGCGGACTCGAGTCCGTCGAGCGTCGGCTGCCCCCCGACGACGTTGATGATCTTCGCGACGGCATCGTCGTTCAGCCCGAGCGTCGCGAGCGCTTCACGTGAGATCTCGAGCGGCCGCCGCTCCCATTTATCGATGATGCCGAAGACAGCCGGCGTCTGCGCGTCGCTCACACCGATCGCCCGCAAGAGTCCCGTGAGCAGCCGGCGATCCGACACGCGCGCGCGCACGTCCTCGGGCGTGAGCCCGCACTCGCGCATGATCTCGATCGCCACGGCGAGCAGCTCCGCGTCGGCGGTGACGTCGGGCTCGCCGATGATGTCGACGTTGAGCTGGAAATGCTCGCGGAGGCGGCCGCGCTGCTGGCGCTCGTAGCGAAAGAGCTGCGGCATCGAGAACCAACGCACCGGCTTGCGGAGCGCGTTGGCTTTCGCCGCCGCCATGCGCGCGAGCGTCGGTGTCATCTCGGGACGGAGCGAGATCTCGCGACCGCCCTTGTCGGTGAAGTTGTAGAGCTGCCCGACGATCTCGTCGCCGCTCTTCTTCGTGTAGAGCTCGAGCGACTCGAGCGGCGGCCCGTCGTACTCCACAAAGGCGAAGCGGCGCGCCACGTCACGCCACACTCCCATGATGTACGCGCGCTCGGCGAACTGTTCGGGATAGAAATCTCGGAAACCGGGAAGTGCGCCTTGGGCCATCCGACAAAATTATCCGGACAGCGGTGACACCTGCAACAGCGACATCGCATCGCCAACAGTGTGAAACGACCCTGTGACGAGCACGGTGCGCGCTTCGCTGCGCGCGCGATCGAGTGCTGCGGCGAAATCCGGCTCGCGTTCGACGGGAATGCCGAGTGACTGCGCGTACGCCGCGGCTTCGTCGAGATCCCAGGCGCGGCTGGCCGGCGCGGTGGGCGCCATCGTCACGAAGAATCGAGTCGCGACAGCGCTCAGGATGCGCATCATCGCGCGCCAGTCCTTGTCGCGAAGCACGCAGAGCACGACCGCGATCGGCGTTGGCGGAGAAACCGCCGTAACCGTTTGCACCAGGACCTCTGCGCCGCCAGGATTGTGAGCGACGTCGAAGATGAACTGTCCAGTGTGCTGAAAACGACCTGGAATTTGCACTCGCGACAGCGACGCGGCCGCCTCCGTGAGCGTCGTCGCGTACGGGGGGCCGGCCGCGTCGAGCATCACGAGCGAGAAGGCGAGATTCGCGGCCTGGTGCGCACCGGTGAGCGGTGTCGTAAGGGTTGCGCGGTCGCCTCGCCAACACAGATCGACTGTGGTCCCGCCGTCGTGCACCTCGACGCGGTCGATCGTGATCTCGTCGTCGACGACGCGCACCGGCGTTGCGCCCGCGGCGCGCGCCCGATCGGCGAGCAGATCGCGGATGCACGGCTCACGTTCACCGATCACCGCCGGGCGTTCCGCCTTGAAGATGCCCGCCTTCTCTCCCGCGATCTGCTCGAGGGTGTCGCCGAGATATTCTGTGTGATCGAGTCCGATCGAGGTCACGCCGGCAACGAGCGGCAGCAGCACGTTCGTCGAATCGAGCCTCCCCCCGAGGCCGGTCTCGATGATGGCGACGTCGCAGCGCGCGCGCGCGAAGTAGTCGAACGCCATCGCCGTGGTCGCCTCGAAGAAGCTCGCGCCGATCTCTTCGACGTGCGGCGTGTACTTCGCGACGAAGTCGGCGACGTCCCCGGCGGGAATCGGCATGCCCGCGACGATCATCCGCTCGCGAAAATCGACCAGGTGCGGCGACGTGTAGGTCGCGACGCGCAGGCTGCGCGCCGCCAGCAGCGCGGACATCGTCGCCACGCTGCTCCCTTTCCCGTTCGTGCCCGCCACGTGCAGCGACGGATACGCACGATGCGGATTTCCGAGATCCTCGAGCAGCGCGATCGTGCGCTCGAGACCGAACTTGAATCCGCCGGTGGTGCGCGCGAACAGGTAGTCGAGCGCGTCCCGATAATTGGCCAGCGCCGCGGCGTTCATCACATCGTCGAGCGGTGCCGCTCGGCGCTTAGGACGCCGCCCACCCCGTTGCGGCGGGGCGGCCCGACATGTGGCGAAGGAGCTGGCTCACCGTACGCTTGAGATTGCGGCGATGCACGACGGAGTCGAGCATTCCATGGTCGAGCAGGAATTCAGAAGTCTGAAATCCCTCTGGCAGATCCTGGCCGAGCGTCTGCTTGATCACGCGCGGTCCGGCGAAGCCGATCACCGCGCCCGGCTCCGCGATGATCGCGTCGCCGAGCATCGCGTAGCTCGCGCTCACACCGCCGGTGGTGGGGTTGGTGAGAATGGAGATGTACGGAATGCGCCGTTCGGCGAGCTGCGCGAGCACCGCCGACACCTTGCCCATCTGCATGAGCGACAGCACGCCTTCCTGCATGCGCGCGCCGCCCGAGGCGGAGACGACGATGAGCGGATACTTCCGCTCGAGCGACCGCACGCCGAGGCGCGCGATCTTCTCGCCGACGACCGAACCCATGGAGCCGCCCATGAAGGCGAAGTCCATCACGCCGATGTTGACGGGGAGCGAATCGAGCATCCCGGTGCACGCGAGGAGCGCGTCGGTGTCGCCGGCGTTGGTGATCGCCTTCTTGAGGCGGGCGGGATAATCCGGAAAGCCGAGCGGATCGGTAGAGCGCAGCTCGACCTCGAGCTCCTCCATGGAGCCGTCATCGAGCATGAGATTGCAATAGTCCGCGGCCCGAATGCGCCGATGATAGTCGCAATTGGGACATACGTTGAGGTTCCGCTCGAACTTCTCGCGGATATCGGTATGCCCGCACGCCTCGCATTTCTCCCAGACGTCTGCCGGGATCTCGAGGCGTTCACGACGCGGTTGCCGAGCCTTTTTCTCGGATTTTTTCCACCATGCCATGGGAGGAATTTGGCGGAGCCAGGGAGTTCAGGCTAGGGCTTGCTTTCTGTAACGCGGTGAGGGGCCTGGGGTTGCGGTCGCTGTAGGGTCGCTCGCTGCGCTCGCTGTAGGGTCGTGCGCGCACAACTCACACCTTCAGCATCGCCGACTGCCCGCCGCGTCCCTCGCTCGAGATCCTCGCCAGCACGCCCACTGACAGCCAGCACGCGAGCATGAACGATCCGCCGTAGCTGAAGAACGGCAGCGGGATGCCCGTGATCGGCATCAGGTTCAGCGTCATGCCAACGTTCTCGAGCACGTGCGTGAACCAGCTCGCCAGCAGTCCAAACGCGACCAGGCTGCTGAACGAATCGTTCGCGCGCTCCGAGAT
Source organism: Gemmatimonadaceae bacterium (assembly GCA_025934775.1). GTDB lineage: Bacteria > Gemmatimonadota > Gemmatimonadetes > Gemmatimonadales > Gemmatimonadaceae > JAQBQB01. The sequence continues at coordinate 245,383 of JAICWO010000007.1, forward strand.
GCGGATCACGCGCAGAAAGAGAAAGAGAAAGAGCGTCAGCGCCACCGTCACGCCGATGAAGCCCAGCTCCTCGCCGACGACGGCGAAGATGAAGTCAGTGTACTGCTCGGGGAGGTACGCGAGGCGCTTTTGCGGCCCCTGCAAGTAGCCGCGGCCGAACCATCCGCCCGAGCCGATGGCGATCTTCGACTGGATCACGTGATAGCCGCTGCCTCGCGGATCGACCGACGGATCGAGGAACACCTTGAGCCGGTTCTGCCGATACGGCTTCATGTGCTCCCAGAGCAGCGGGCCGACGATGCCCATCATCACGTTCGCGACGATGATGAACACCGCTTCGCCGATGAACGGCTTGTACCACACGATCAGCGCGAGCAGGAGCAGGAACCACGCGCCCCAGATGCGCGCGTCGAAGCCCAGAATAAGACTGATCACCGGGCTCGCGAGGAGCAGCAGGAGCTGCCACTCCACACCAGCCCAGAAGAGCATCGCGAAGAAGATTCCCACGAACACGATCGAGGTGCCGAGGTCGCCCTGCGCCATGATCAGGAGCAGCGGCAGCCCCGCGACGAGCATCGGCTTCCAGAGCTCGAGCATCGACTTCGGCGCGACGCGATTCTGACCGAGCACGCGCGCGAGCATCAGCACGACCGTGAGCTTCGCCAACTCCGCCGGCTGACCGAGGCGATGGCCGCCGATCGTGAGCCACCCCGACGTATTCGACGCCGTGCCGGCGCCCGAACCAAATCCAATCAACAGCGCGACGAGCAGAACGATCGTGAGGACATACACGGGCACCGTGAGCCACTCGATCAGGCGCACCGACGCGCGCGACACGACAAAGGCGCCGATGACGCCGACCACGGACCACGCGATCTGCATCTTCCACATGCCGTTCGCCGGCGTGCGGACGTCGGTCTGTCCAGCCGAGAATACCATGGCGAGGCCGTAGAGCGTCAACAGCGCCGCCGCGATGAGGAGCGGAATGTCGATGTTGATCCGTCGCGTAGCCGCCATCAGCCCGTGTTCTCGACCTGGTTCGTGATCGGCACGTGGAGGTAGTGCGCCATGATCTTGGTCGCGAACGTCGCCGACGTGGCGCCCTCGAACGTGACGTTCGGCACCATCACCACGACGACGATCTTGGGATCATTGGCCGGCGCCATGCCCGCGAACCACGCGTAATAGAGCGGCTTGCCGTTCTTGTCGTAGCGCATCGTCTGCGCGGTGCCGGTCTTGCCGGCGACGGTCACGCCCTTGATCGCCGCACCGGCGGCGGTGCCGCCCGCCGCGACGACGCCCATCATCGCCTGGCGGAGCGCCGCCAGCTCGTCCGGCGCGAGCCGGATGGCCGCCGTCCGCTCCGGCTTCCCGCGCTTGATCATCGGCGTGGGCTCGCTGCCGTCGGTCGCGAGGGCGCTGTAGAATCGCGCCATGTTGATGACGGTCTGCGAGTTCTCCCCCTGGCCGATCGCCAGATTCAGCTCCGTCGAACCGGCCGTCCAGCCGCGCGGGCCGTACTTCTGATTGAAGTAGTCGATGGTGGACGGGAAGATGGGCTTGTTCTCTTCCGGCAAGTCGATACCACTTCTCTTATCAAACCCCAATGACACGCCGCCGGCGACGAGCCGGCTGAGCGTGATCTTCTGGCCCAACTGATAGAAGTAGACGTCACACGACTGCTCGATCGCTCCAGCGAGGTTCAGGCTCCCGTGGCCGTCTTTTTTCCAGCAGTGCCAGACCCGATTACCAAAGTAGTAAAATCCGGTGCACGGCTCCGGCATGCGCGAGTCCATCGTGATCAGGCTGTCCTCGAGGCCGATCACCGCCGTCGCAAGCTTGAACGTGGACCCGGGCGGCTGCTCCGCCTGGAGCGCCTTGTTGTAGAGCGGCTGGCGCGGATCGGTGCGAAGCGAGTCATAGTAGGCCTGCGACACGCCACCCACGAACCGGTTCGGGTCAATCGACGGGGAGCTGTAGAGCGCCAACACCTCGCCCGTCTGCGGCACCATCGCGACCACGGCGCCGGAGAGTGTGTCGCCAAAGAGCGAATTGATGTACTCCTGCAGATCGAGATCGATGTTCGTGTACAGCGGCGGTCCTTCCGCGGGCGTGATCGCCTCGCGCACGCGGCCGTTCCGGACCACGCGATTGTGAGCGTCCACTTCGACGAACTGCACGCCTTCGCGGCCGCGGAGCTCCTTCTCGTACTCCTTCTCCAATCCTTGTTTGCCGACGAACTGACCCGGCTTGTAGCCGTCCGACGCCATCTTCGCGAGCTCGGCTTCATTGATCTCGCTGATGTACCCGGAGAACGCGCCCACCGCTTCCCCGTCGGGATAGATCCGTTTCGGCGCCGACTGGATGATGAGACTCGGAAAATCCATGTGGTGCTCTTCGAGCACCGACACCACGTCGAACGATGCGTCCGGGATGATCACCGTGGGCCGCGTGTGGTCGCGACGGAAGCGCTTGATCGCATCCTGCAGGTCGTGATCGGTGAGCTGGATCGTGCCGCGCAGACGCGTGAGCGTGGCGCGGAGCGAGTCCTCGCGCTGCACGAGCAGCGCGACCGAGTAGCCGACGACGTTCTCCGCGATCGGCTTGTTGTTGCGATCGAGAATCTTGCCGCGCGGCGCCGGCGTCGGAATCTGCCGGAGGTGGTTCTCCTCGGATTGGAGCAGCGCGTCCTGGTTGTGCACCACCTGCGCGCGGAAGAACGCGCTGAGCAGAAAGAGCAGCACGCCGCAGCACAACAGGCTGGCGGCCCGTCCACGACGGACGATGTCGTTCGGATGAAAGCTCACGCCGTTCGCACTTCCATCAGCGGTCTCAGAAGCGACAACGCGATCACGCCGGCCACCGCCGTCACCGCTGCGGAGAGCGGAGACCAGACGAAGAGCTGCATCGCGAGCTCAGCCCCGCCCGTCCGATGTCCGACGAGCAGGAAGATCAGATCGAACACCCACTTGGCCACGAACAGGAAAAAGCCGTTCAACACGAGATTGTCCGCGAAGAACACTGCCTTCAACCATGATGCCGCGAAGCCGACGATCGACATGGCGAGCGCGGCCGCGCCGAATCCGCTCACGGCGAGCGAGTCCGCCACGAGGCCGAGGAGAAAGCCGTAGACCGCGGCGGCCCCTGGCCGCAGCCGCACGGAGCCGAACAGGAGCGCCACGATCAGAAAGTCGATCGATGCGCGCCAACCGAGCAGCGGCCGCAGCGAATAGTGCAACACGATCAGGATCGCGCAGACGATGATCGTTCGCGCGGCGCTGGTCCAGTTCATTGGCGAGACGTTCGAGTGGTATCAGGGCGAGTCGTATCGCGACGAATGTGCAGCGTGTCGCGATGAGGCACGGGTCTCGGGACGGTGGGAACGAGCCCGGGCCGCCGCACACTGTCACGCACGCCCGGTGCCGCCGCGCCCGGCGCCCCTGCGCCCTGCGCCGCCGCCTGCGCGCGGGCCGCGCTGTCCGCCGCCATTGGCGGCGCGCCCAGCGACCGGCGCACCGAATCGATCGTGGCGCGGCGCACCGAGTCGAGCGCCGCCTGCCGCGCTTCGGCCTCGAGACGCGCCGCCTCGCGCTGAATCGAATCACCGGCCGCCGCGATCCGCTTGCTCGCCGAATCCGCGTTCACCGCCGCGCCCCACACGTTCCCGGTCCCCTGCGTGACGCGCTGCGCGGTGAGCACCAGCACCGAGGTCACGCGCGACGGGAGCACCGCCGGCCGAATGAGATACGTGCGCGTCCACACCTCGCTCGTCTTGATCTCCTGCACCACCGTGCCAATCGCGATGCCGCGCGGGAACGTGCCGCCAAGTCCCGAGGTGTAGATCATCGACCCCGGCTTGAGCGTGACGCGCGTGGGAATGCCGTGCAGCTCGAGCATGTACGCGTCGCCGCCGCCGGAGCGCCCCGCGTGCGGGTACACGATGCCAAACGTCGCGCCGTCGGCCGTCACCGCGCTCGCGCGGAAATCCGCGTCGGTGTAGAGAATCGCGATGCTGATCGACGGATCGGCTTTGCGAATCGTGCCCACGAGCCCTTCGGGCGCGACCACGGGATCGTACGGCTGGATGCCGGCGCTGCTGCCCGCGGTCAGCGTCATCGACGTGACGACGTCGCCGGTCGGCACCGCGCTGTTCAGCGCCTCCGCCGGCACGAAGCCCCATTCGAGGCGAGACCCTAGCCCCAGCAGCTTGCGCAGTTGGTCGTTCTCGGTCTCGAGCGCGGGCACTCTGGTGGCGCGCATCGCGAGCGAATCGGTGAGAATCTGCCGCCGCTGGCTCGAGACCCAGGCGGTCCGCCACCGCTCGGCGCCCTGCTCGAGCGCGACGAGCGGCGCGACGATGGTCCGGCGAAGCGCGCTCGCGATCGGCTCGCGATTGGCGTCCGGTAGCGCGACCGCGATCAGTGACAAGACGACGCAGCCGGCCAGGAGGCCGGCATCGACGCGACTTCCAAGACGTGCCGCGGTTGCCACGATGCCTTCGTTACCTCACGCGCTGAGGACGGACCAGTATTTCTCCTCGTCGTCGAGAATGCGCCCCGTGCCGCGCACCACACAGGTCAGCGGATCTTCGTCGACGTGAATCGGCAGGCTCGTCTCCTGGCTCAGGAGCAGATCGAGCCCGCGGATGAGCGCGCCGCCGCCGGTCATCACGATGCCGCGGTCGACGATGTCGCTCGCCAGCTCCGGCGGCGTGATCTCGAGGGCGCGGCGCACGGCGTCGACGATCTGCTGGATCGGCTCCTGGATCGCCTCGCGGATCTCGCTCGAGTGCACGCGCACGGTCTTCGGGATGCCCGACACGAGGTCGCGCCCCTTCACTTCCATCTCGCGCTCTTCGCCCACGGGCGCCGCCGAGCCGATCTGGATCTTGATCTGCTCGGCGGTCGGCTCGCCAATGAGCAAATTATAATTCTTGCGCATGAATTGGACAATTGACGTATCCAATTCGTCGCCCCCGGTGCGGATCGACGTGTCGCTCACGATGCCCGAGAGCGCGATGACCGCGATCTCGGTCGTGCCGCCGCCGATGTCGATCACCATGTTCCCCGTCGGCGTCTCCACCGGCAGCCCGACGCCGATCGCCGCCGCCATCGGCTCGGCGACCATGAACACTTCCTTGGCCCCCGCGCCGAGCGCCGAGTCGCGCACCGCGCGTTTTTCCACTTCGGTAATACCAGAAGGCACACAGACGATGACCCGCGGCTTCACCTTGAAGACGTGGTTCTCGATGATGAGCGTGAGAAAATACCGCAGCATCTTCTCGGTCACGTCGAAGTCGGCGATCACGCCGTCCTTCATCGGCCGCACGGCGATCACACCGTCGGGCGTGCGCCCGAGCATGCGCTTGGCCTCGAGCCCGACGCCCTTGATCTTCTTGCTCTCGCGGTCGATCGCCACGACCGACGGCTCGTTCAGGACGATCCCCTCGCCTTTCACGTAGATGAGGGTGTTCGCCGTGCCGAGGTCGACACCAATGGCGTTCGCGGGGAACAATGCCCCCGTTTTCATGAAAGATGGCCAGCGCATCCAGTCTTGGGAGTCGTCTTCGAGCTGTCGTTCCGGCGCGTCCTCGCGCGTCCACCCCGGCGGACAGCGGTTAAACTAAAGATCCAAGGTCGTGACTACAAGATATTGAGGCGCCGTAACCTACGATATTCGCACGGTCGCCGGCGCACATGACCCGCGAGCCGGTCCGTCGTGGCCTTGCAGCAAAACGGGGCGCCGCTCTGAGCGCCCCGCATCACTAACGCACCAGCCGTTCCCTGGTCACGTTCCGTACCGTTCACTCGACTCACTCCACGAACTTCGCGGGATCCTCGTACGTCATTCCGAACGCTTCGGCGACCCCGGGATACGTCACGCGTCCCTCGGTCATGTTCAGCCCCTTGAGCAGCGCCGGATTCTCCCGCAGCGCCCGCTTCCACCCCTTGTTCGCGAGCTGCATCGCGTACGGGAGCGTTGCATTGGTGAGCGCGAGCGTCGACGTGCGCGGAACGCCGCCCGGCATGTTCGCGACGCCATAGTGAATGATCCCGTCGACTACGTACGTGGGGTTCTCGTGCGTGGTCGCGTGAATCGTCTCCACGCAGCCGCCCTGATCGATCGCGACGTCCGCGATCACGGAGCCGGGCTGCATCAGCTTGAGATCCTCGCGGCGCACGAGCTTCGGCGCTTTGGCGCCTGGAATCAACACCGCGCCGACGACGAGATCCGCCGTCTCGATCTGCTCGAGAATGTTGTGGCGGTTCGAGTAGATCATCACCACGTTGGCCGGCATCACGTCGGAGAGATAGCGCAGCCGCTCGAGCGAGAGATCGAGGATCGTGACCTTGGCGCCCATGCCGGCCGCCATCTTCGCGGCGTTGATACCGACGATGCCGCCGCCGAGGATCACGACCTTGGCCGGTGCCACGCCGGGCACGCCGCCCAACAGCACGCCGCGGCCGCCGTACAACTTCTCCAGGTATTTCGCGCCTTCCTGCACGGCCATGCGCCCCGCCACTTCGGACATTGGTGTGAGAAGCGGCAGCTCGCGCGACGGGAGCTCCACCGTCTCGTACGCCACGCACGTGGCGCCGCTCGCCATGTGCGCCTTCGTCAGCTTCTCGTCCGCCGCGAAATGGAAGTACGTGAAGATGAGCTGACCGCGCCGCATGTGCGGCCACTCCTTCTCGATCGGCTCCTTCACCTTCATGATCATGTCGCTGTCCTTCCACACCGTCGCGGCATCGGGCGCGATCTTGGCGCCAACCGCGGAATACGCTTCATCCGGAAAGCCGCTGCCCAGGCCTGCTCCGGTTTCCATCAGAACGGAATGTCCGGCGCCGATCAGCGCTTCAGCACCTGCCGGTACGAGCGCAATCCGGTTCTCGTTCGTTTTGATTTCCTTGGGGACGCCGATCTTCATTGTCGGGTGAATGGCTGAGTGTTGGTGTGCCTGCAATCGCGCTTGGAAAGTAATCGATCCCTGGACGGCTCGGGCGCCGAGACCGTCTGGTACCGCGATTCACCGCGGAGTGCGCGGCGGTCGCGGAGGAAAAGGCAAAAGCGGGTCTGTGGCTCCATATCGCAGCTCGATCGGCGCACCCCCGCACCGCCACCGCTTTTCCCTCCGCGCTCCCTGCGTCCCCCGCGGTCGAATGGAATCTGCGGCCCGGCTACTCCGGCGCCTGCGGCCCGAGGCTCAACACCGACATCTGATCCGGATCGAAGAACTCCCGCGCGACGCGCGCGACGTCATCATCGGTGATCGCGTCGATCAGTACGAGCAGCTCGTCAAGGGTGCGGAACGGTTCGCCATACAGCTCCACCGACGCCGCGCGATACATCCGCGACGACACGCTCTCGAGCGAGAGCGTCACCTGGCCTTTGAGCTGCTGCCGTCCCATCGCGATCTCGCTGCTCGGAAGTCCCTCCTCGACGACGCGGCGCAGCTCGTCGCGAATGGCGTCGAGCGCCGCACCGGCCGACTCCGGGGCGGTCGCCACGTACACGCCGTGCAATCCGCTGTCGGCGTGAAAGGATTGGTATGTGTACACGTTGTACGCGAGCCCGAGCTCCTCGCGCACACGCTGGAAGAGCCGCGAGCTCATCCCGCCGCCCAGGAGCATGCTCAGAAGCAACAGCGGAAAGCGGCAGGGATCTCCATGCGGCACCGCTTCCGTGCCCATCACCACGTGCGTCTGCGCCCCTTCGCGCGCCACGTACCGACTCGCCGGCGGCAGGACCACCGGCGCGGGCGAGACTAGCGGCGTCGCATCGCGGGGCGCCGCATCGACCCAGCCGGTCTTCGCGAGCACGTCGAGCAGGCGCTCGTGCTCCACGTTGCCGGCGGCGGCGATCACGAGATGGCCCGGATGATACGCGCGATCGTGCAGCGTCCGCAGATCCTTCACGCCCAGCTTGGAGACGGTCTCGCGCGTCCCGAGGATCGAGTAGCCATAGGGATGCGGCCCCCAGAGCAGCTCGTTGTGCAGCTCGAACACGAGATCGTCCGGCGTGTCCTCCACCATGCCGATCTCCTCGAGAATCACTTTCCGCTCGAGCGCGAGATCCGATTCGCGCAGCGTGGGACGAAACACGATGTCGCCGATGACGTCCGCCGCCTCGAGCAAATGCTCATCGAGCACGCGGCCCTGATAGACCGTGTGCTCGCGAGACGTGTACGCATCGAGTGAGCCGCCGAGCGCCTCGAGCGACAGCGCGATCTCGTGTGCGCTGCGGCGATCCGTGCCCTTGAACACCATGTGCTCGAGCAGATGCGACACACCCATGCGCTCGGGTGACTCGTGGAGCGATGCCGCGCGCACCCACGCCCCAAACGAAACCGACCGTACTCCCGGCATGTGCTCCGAGAGTACGGTCAGGCCGTTCGCAAGGACGGTTCGATGCAGCGTCACTCGCGGTGCGAGCGCTCGCCACCGCGCCCGCTGCCGCGGCGCGGACGTCCGCCGCGATCACCGCGATCACCGCGGTCGCCGCCTTCGCGACGCGGCCGCTCGCCGCCTTCGCCGCCGCCGTTCGGGTCCGGCTCGGGCATCCCTTCAGGCCGCGGCGTCAGCGCCTTCATCGAGAGGCGCAGGCGGCCACGCTCGTCGCGATCGATGAGCTTGACCTTCACGCGGTCGCCCTTCTTCACCACGTCCTCGGTCTTCTCGGTGCGCTCATGGCGCATCTCCGAGATGTGCACGAGTCCTTCGGTGCCGGGCATGATCTCCACGAACGCGCCGAACGGCGTGGTGGTCTTCACCACGCCCTCGTACGTCTCGCCGACCACCGGCTCGGCGGTGAGCGCCTGCACCATCTGGCGCGCGCGCTCCATCGACTCGCCGCCGACGGCCGCGATCGTCACCAGGCCGGAGTCGTCGACGGTGAGCTCGGCGCCCGTTTCGTCCTGAATGCCGCGGATCGTCTTGCCCTTCGGACCAATCAGGTCGCCGATCTTTTCGGGGCTGATGTTCATTGTCACGATGCGCGGCGCCCACGGCGAGAGATCGCTACGCACTTCCGGCAGCGCCTTGTCCATCTCGCCGAGAATGTGCATGCGGCCTTCCTTTGCCTGCGCCAGCGCTTCGGACATGATCTTGAGGTCGAGCCCCTCGATCTTGATGTCCATCTGGATCGACGTGATGCCGTTCCGCGTGCCGGCGACCTTGAAGTCCATGTCGCCCAGGTGATCCTCGGTGCCGAGGATGTCGGTGAGGATCGCGTACTTCTTCCCTTCCTTGATCAGGCCCATCGCCACGCCGGCGACGGCGCCGCGAATCGGGACGCCGGCGTCGAAGCACGACAGCGACGCGCCGCATACGCTGGCCATGGACGACGAGCCGTTCGACTCGAGGACGTCGGACACGATGCGAATCGTGTACGGGAATTCCTCGAACGCCGGCAGCACGCCCTGAATCGCGCGCTCGGCCAGATTGCCGTGGCCGATCTCGCGGCGCGACGTGCCGCGCATCGGCCGCACTTCGCCCGTGGAGAACGGCGGGAAGTTGTAGTGCAGCATGAACGACTTGGAGCCTTCGTTCGGCTCGTTCACAGAATCGTAATGCTGAACGTCGTTCGCGGTGCCGAGCGTCGCGGCGACGAGCGCCTGCGTCTGGCCGCGCGTGAAGAGCGCCGAGCCGTGGGCCCGCGGCAGCACGCCGACGTCGATCGTGATCGGGCGAACTTCATTGACGCGGCGTCCGTCGACGCGGAGGCCCGTGTCCAGCACCTGCGAGCGGAGCTGGTTGTACTCCACGTCGCCGAGGAGCTGCTTGATGTCCTTGCCGTTGTCCGGGAACTCGGCGACGAGCTGCTCGGCGATGTCCTTCTTGGCCTTCTCGACGGCGGCGATGCGGCCGTGCTTGTCCTTCTGATTGAGCGCGTCCTTGATCTTGGCGTTGGCCAGATCGTTCACGCGGGTGTTGACGGCATCGGGGACCTGGGGCTTGACCCATTCCATCTTGGCCGGGCGATCCTTGCCGAGCTGCTTGGCCAGCTCCTGCTCCGCCGCGACCAGCTCGCGAATGCCCTTCTGGCCGACGGTCAGCGCTTCGACCATGTCTTCTTCAGACACCTCGAGCGCGCCGCCTTCGACCATGTTGATGAAGTCGGAGCCGCCCGCGACGATGATCTCCAGATCGCTGTAGGCGAGCTGCTCGAAGGTGGGATTGAGCACCCACTTGTCCTGAATGCGTCCGACGCGGACCGCGGCGACCGGCGTCGTGAATGGAATCTTGGAGACGTTCAGCGCGGCCGACGCGGCGACGAGCGCGAGAACGTCTGGCGCGTTCTCCTGGTCCGCGGAGATGACGTAGATGAAGACCTGGACTTCGTTCTTGAAGCCCTCGGGAAAGAGCGGACGAATCGAGCGATCGACGATGCGCGCCGACAGGATCTCGGCATCGCTCGGACGGCCTTCGCGCTTGATGTAGCCGCCGGGAATCTTGCCCGCGGCGTACGTCTTTTCGCGGTATTCGACGAGGAGCGGGAAAAAGTCCAGGGGGCTCTGCGTCTCGCTGACCGTCACGGCGGCGAGCACCATCGTCTCGCCGAAGGCGACGAGCGCGGATCCCGCGGCCTGCTTGGCCATGCGGCCCGTCTCGATGACGAGCTTGCGCCCTGCAAACGTCTTCTCAACGCGTTGCGTCATTGCTTTGTGCCTTGGAAAGGCTGTTCGACAGCCTGATGGGGAATAACAAAACGCGCGGGCTGCAACCATTGCGCCCGCGCGATCGTGCACACGTGTGAACTAGTACCGGAGCCCCAATTCCTGGACGATCTTCCGGTAGCCGTCGACGTCTGTCCGCTTCATGTAGTTCAGCAGACGGCGGCGCTTTCCGACCATCTTCAGCAGTCCGCGGCGACCATGGTGGTCGTTCTTGTGTGCGCGGAAGTGCTCAGTCAGATAGTTGATCCGGTCCGTGAGCACGGCAACCTGCACGCGAGCCGACCCGGTGTCGCCGTCGTGCGTGTGGTACTTCTCGATCGTCGGAGTCTTGTCGAAAGCCATGTCCTGAGATTTCCCCGCCATTTGGGCGGTGTACGTTGTGCCGATTTATTGGTAGCTCAGAAGCGTAATCAGCAAGTAACGCGTTGTAAAGTGTTGACTTACAGCAGCGCTTCACGCGCCAATCAAGTGCCCGATCCACCCGAACAGCTTCGCGAACGCTGATCGCGTGTCGTTGTACATCACGATCGCGAACAGCAGCGCGATCGCAAGCAGCCCGAAGCGCAGGATGTACTCCCGCGTCCGCAGACTGAACGGGCTTCCCTTCGCCGATTCCAGTACGTTGATGAGAATCTGCCCCCCATCGAGAATCGGAATCGGAAGCAGGTTGAGCACCGCCACGTTAATGCTCAGCAGCGCAATGAGTTCGAAGAGCTGATCGATCCCGTTTCTCGCCGCGGAGACCGACGCGCGGGTGATCGCGATCGGACCTCCAAGCTCGCGAACCGACACCGCCCCGGTTCCGATCTCGTGGAGCACGCGGAACACGGCGGTGGCATCCACCCACGTGAGGCGCAGCCCGGTGCCAATCGACGCCACGAGTCCGACTGACTCCTTGATGCTCAGGTCTTTCGCCGCCGCTCCCATCTTCCCGACGGTGCGCGGCTGACCGGTTGCGGGATCCGGCTCCGTCGCCGCGCGCGGCGTCACGTTGAGCGTATCCATCCCCGCGCGCCGATGGACGATGAACGTGATAAGCTTGTTCGCCGACGCGCTCACGATCGCGACCATGTCCGCCCAGGAGCGGATCGCGTGGCCGTCCACGCTCACGATCGAGTCGCCGCGCTGGAATCCCGCCTGCGCGGCTCGGTCGCCGGGCACGATGGAGTCGATCACCGGCGGCACGCGATAGCCCAGGCTCCCCGCGGCCTCCTGGGCCGCGGTCACGTTCCGGAGCGGGATATCGAACGTGCCGCGCTGCGTGGTGATCTGAACCGAGTTGTCGCTGCCGGCGATGCGCTCGATCGCGTCATTCCACGTGCTCACCGCGTGGCCATTCACCGCGCGAATCGAGTCGCCGGACTGGATGCGCGCGAGCGCCGGCACGCTCGCCGGCACGTCGACGCTCCCCACCACCGTCGATGGCCACACCACCTGGCCATAGTGCATCGCGAGCGTCATCCCCACGACCACCGCGAGCACGCAGTTCATGAACACGCCGGCGATCATCACGATGATGCGCGCCCAGAGCGGTTTGCTCTCGAACCACCGATTCTCCGGCACGGGCTTGGGCCCGAACGGGATCATCGCGTCGGGATCGTAGTTCGGATCCGCCTCGTGGCGCGCGGTCTCCTCTTCCGAGCCGCCCTCGAGAAACGCGGTCTCCGCGTCGTGGCGCGACGCCATGCGCACGTAGCCGCCGAGCGGCAGCCACGCGAGCACGTATTCGGTCTCGCCTTTACGAAACTTGAAAATCGCAGGGCCGAACCCGATCGAGAAGCGCGGCGCGTAGACGCCCGTCGCTTTCGCGGCCATGAAGTGCCCGAACTCGTGAATGAAGATCACGAGCCCGAACACGAGGACGGGAGCGAGGATCGCTAGCATGCGTACCGTTCCTGCACGAACCGCCGAGCCGCGCCGTCGACCTCGAGGATGGCGTCGCGCGAATCGGCCGGAAGTGCGCCGAACTGCTCGAGCGCGGCGCCGATCGCCTCGCCAATCTGGCCGAACGTGATGCGATCCCTCAGAAACAACGCGACCGCCGCTTCGTTCGCGGCGTTGAAGACGGCCGGCGCAGCGCCGCCGCGCCGGCCCGCGGCCACGCCGAGCGCGAAGGCCGGGAAGTGATCGATCCGCACGGGCTCGAAGGTCAACGGTGAGAGGGTCACGGGGTCGAACTGCGGTACCCCGCTGTCGGGGACGCGATCCGGGTACGTGAGCGCATACAGAATCGGCAGCTCCATGCTCGGCACGCCGAGTTGCGCGAGCACGCTGCCATCGACGAACTCCACGAAGGAATGCACGACACTTTGCGGGTGCACCACGACCTCGATTCGATCGTACGACAGCCCGAACAGGAAATGTGCCTCGATCACCTCGAGCGCCTTGTTCGCGAGCGTCGCGCTGTCGACCGTGATCTTCTTTCCCATCCGCCAGGTGGGATGCTGGAGCGCGTCATCGAGCGTGGCCGTCGCGAGCTGCTCGGCCGTCCACGAGCGAAACGGGCCGCCCGAGGCGGTGATGATCACTCGCTTGACGTCCACACCAGGGCGCCCGGCGATGCACTGCAGGATCGCGCTGTGCTCGCTGTCGACCGGTACGATCTCGCCGCCACCGGCGGCGCACGCCTCGGCGACGAGCGGCCCCGCCATCACGAGCGTCTCCTTGTTCGCGAGCGCCACGCGCTTGCCGCATTCGAGCGCCGCGAGCGTGGCATCGAGTCCGGCCGCTCCGACCACGGCATTGAGCACGACATCTACGTCCGTTCTGCAGGCAGCTTCCACGAGACAGCCGGCTCCCTCGCGCCATTGCTCGCGGCCACTCCCGTCGTTCCGTACCAGCCCGACGAATGCCGGCTCGAATTCGGCGGCTTGGCGCGCGAGCAGCTCGGCGTTATTGAAGGCCGTCAGCGCCGTGACGCGAAATCGATCGCGCTGCCGCCCGAGCACGCGCAGCGCCGTGGTGCCGATCGACCCGGTGGAACCCAGGATCGCGACTCCGCGCCGCTCACCCATCTCGCCTACAACGCATATGTGAGAAACGCGCTCAGCAGGACGTACGACACCGGCAGCACGAAGAACAAGCTGTCGAGCCGGTCCAGAATGCCGCCATGCCCGGGCAAGAGTCGCGAGCTGTCCTTCACGCTGCCCTCGCGCTTGAGCATCGACTCGGCGAGATCGCCGATCTGCGCCACGATGCTCACGATCGCGGCGAAGAGCAGGACCCCGGCCGGCGGCCACTTGAAATCCAGGTGCGTCATCGGCCGAAGCACCCAGTGCGTGTACGCCCACGACCAGAGCATGGTCGCGAGCACGCCGCCAATCGCTCCCTCGACCGTCTTTGCGGGGCTGATGGACGGGAGGAGCTTATTTCGTCCCAAAGTGCGACCAATTGCGTACGCGCCGATGTCCGACGCCCACGTCGCCACGAGCGGCAGGAGGAGCAGGAGGCCGCCCGACGGGACTTGGAACGTGTGGCCGCCGATCGCGACCGGCACCGGCTCGAAGGCGTATTCGTGATATCGAATCGCGTAGGCGTAGCTCAGCGTGCCGCCAACGTACGCCGCGCCGAAGAGCGTCACGGCCGCGGCGGAGAGCGGCTTGCCGGCCACGCCGCGCATCCAGATCGTGAGCGCGAAGACGAGCAGGATCACGAGCGTCGCGATCGTCACCGCACCAAACGTGTTCGTCGACGGATCATAGATATGCAGATACCGCGCGTGCACGCCGAGCGGGATCAGGCCGGCAATGACGATGCCGACGTCGTCCAGCGGCGTGAGACCCGACGCGCGCGCGATGCGGAACAGCTCCCACGCGCCGAGCGCCGCGACGATGGCGAGAAGCGCGGCCAGCGGAGCTCCGCCCGCGAGCACGATCGCGATCGCGACCGGAGCCGCGATCACTCCGAAGAGCACGCGGCGTGTGAGCTCCGAGCTCACACTTCCATGATCTCGGCTTCTTTGGCCTTGATCAGTTCGTCGATCTTGTGGATGTAGTCGTCGTGGAGCTTCTGGAGCTCCTTCTCGGCGTGCTTCACGTCGTCCTCGGAGACGCCGGCGAGCTTCTTCATCGATTCGCGCCCGTGCGTGCGCGCATGGCGGATCGCGACTTTGCCGTCCTCGGCGTACTTGTGCACGACCTTCACGAGCTCCTTGCGGCGCTGCTCGTTCATGGCCGGGAGCGGCACGCGGATGATGTTCCCCTGCGCCGATGGCTCGAGGCCGAGGTCCGCTTCACGAATCGCCTTTTCGACAATCTTGATCTGACCTTTGTCGAACGGCGTCACGATCAGGACGCGCGGCTCGGGGGCGTTGATCGTCGCCACCTGATTGAGCTGCATCTGTTGGCCGTACATCTCGACGCGGACCGTGTCGAGCATGTTCGGCGTCGCCTTGCCCGAGCGCACCGACGAGAATTCGTGTTTGACGTGCGCGATGTCCTTGTCCATCGAGCCGCGCGCGTCCTTCAGGATTTGTGGAATTGTGCTCATCGAACCAGGGTGCCGACGCGCTCGCCGCGAACCGCGGTGACGATCGCGCCTGGACGGTGGATGTTGAGGACGATCAGGGGAAGCGAGTTCTCACGGCACAACGTGATCGCGGTGTGATCGATCACTTTCAACTCATCGATGATGACGTCGCGGAAGCTGATCTCCTCGTACAGCTTCGCGTCGGGCACGCGCTTGGGGTCCGCCGAGTACACGCCGTCGACGCTCGTCGCCTTGATGATGACGTTCGCCTTGATCTGGATGGCGCGCAGCACCGCGGCCGTATCGGTCGAAAAATAGGGGTTGCCGGTCCCCGCGGCGAAGATGACCGTGCGCCCCTTCTCCAGGTGCCGGATGGCGCGGCGGCGGATGTAGGGCTCCGCCAGCTCTTCCATGCGAATCGCCGTCATCACGCGCGTGTCGACGCCCTTACGCTCGAGCACGTCCTGCACGGCCAGCGCGTTGATGATCGTGCCGAGCATGCCCATGTAGTCGGCCGCGACGCGGTCCATGCCGGTCTTGGACAACTGCGAGCCGCGCACGATGTTGCCGCCGCCGATGACGAGACCGACGGAAGCGCCGGTCTGCGTCACGGCCACGACTTCGTCGGCCAGCCGGCTGACCGTCTCGAAGTCGTAGCCGAATCCCTTGTCGCCGGCGAGCGCTTCGCCGGAGAGCTTGAGCAGAACGCGGGGGTATTGCAGATCGCTCATGAGCGTTTAGTGCGAGGGCATCTGTCGTCCGTGGACCATGGACCGTGGACCGTGCACTACGGACGACGGTCCACGGACGAGCCTTACTCTCCCAACTGATACCGCACGAACCGGCGCACCTGAATCGCCTCGCCGGTCTTGGCGGAGGTCTCCTTCACCAGATCGCCGATCGTCTTCTTGGGGTCGCGCACCCAAGCTTGATGCAGCAGCGCGACGTCCTTGTAGAACGCCTGGACCTTTCCTTCCACGATCTTGTCGATCATGTGCTCGGGCTTGCCATCGGCCTTGACCTGCTCGACGAAGATCCGGCGCTCCGACTCGACCTTCTCCGGCGGCACCTGATCCTTGTCGACGGCGATCGGCGCCGCGGCCGCGACGTGCTCCGCGATCGACTTCCCGAGCTGCTGGAAGTCGTCCGTGCGCGCGACGAAGTCGGTCTCGCAGTTGAGCTCCACCAGGACGGCGATCTTGCCGTTGTGGTGGATGTAGTGGGCGATCATGCCTTCTTTGGTCTGGCGACCGGCGCGCTTCTCAGCCTTCGCGGCGCCCTTCGAGCGCAGGTGTTCGACCGCCTTGTCGATGTCACCGTTCGTCTCCTCGAGCGCCTTCTTGCAGTCCATCATGCCGGCTCCGGTACGCTCACGGAGGGCAGCAACGTCTTTCGCGGTAATGGTGGCCATTCTGGTGTCCAGCGGAGTGTTTCGTGAGAACGCCGCCGGTGTACCACCGGCGGCGATGCGTCATCCCGAAGCCCGCCTCGAACGACGTCGAGGCGGGAGCGAAGCGACTGAGGGATCTACTCAGCGTGTCCGAGATGTCGACGAGGACACAAGATTCCTCGATTCGCTCGGAATGACGTCGTAATCTACTCGGCCTCGACGGCCTCGGCGGGTTCACCCGCCTCGGGAGCCCCTTCTTCGCCCGGGCCCTTGAGCCGCGCGGCGATCGCTTCCGGCTTCGCACGGCGGCGACGCGGACGGCGGCGACGCTTGCGATCCTCCTCGCCCGCCGGCTCGGCGCCGCGGTCGGAGCTGTACGTGTAGCTCTCGCCCTCTTCCGGCTCCTCGCGCACGGGCGCTTCGCGCCGCGCTTCGATGATCGCCTCGGAGACGGCGTGCGTGATCAACTCCACCGAGCGGATCGCGTCGTCGTTGCCGGCGATGGGCACCGTGATGAGATCCGGATCGGCGTTCGTGTCGACGATCGCGACGATAGGAATCTTGAGCTTGTTGGCCTCGCTGACGCCGATGCGCTCCTTCTTCGAGTCGACCACGAACATGAGCCCGGGAAGGCGGCCCATGTTGCGAATGCCGTTCAGATACTTGGAGAGCTTCTCGCGCTCGCGGCGGAGCATGAGCTGCTCCTTCTTCGTGTAGTTCTCGAATTCGCCGCCCTCTTCGCCGCCCGACTCGAGCTCCTTCATGCGGCGCACCTGCTTCTTCACCGTCTGATAGTTGGTGAGCAGGCCGCCGAGCCAGCGCTCGGTGATGAACAGCGCGCCGCACCGCTCCGCCTCCTGGCGGACGATCGCGGCGAGCTGCGGCTTGGTGCAGACGAAGAGCACGTTCTCACCGCGCAGCACGACGTCGCGCGCGAGCTTCTGCGCGAGCTCGATCTGCCGGAGCGTTTTCTGAAGATCGATGATGTGGATGCCGTTCCGCTCGGCGAAGATGAAGCGGCGCATCTTGGGGTTCCAACGACGGGTCTGGTGCCCGAAGTGGACGCCGGCCGCGAGCAGCTGCTCGAGCGTCGGCTGATTGCTGGTGGTCTGTTCGGACATGCTGTGCAACACCTCGAGTGGTTTGTCGTCGGCCGCCGTCATTGCTGTGCCAGTCGATTGCTCGACACCGGGCACCGGCTCAGGCGGCCTGAGTGATTGGTCCGTGGTCCGTGGTCCCTCGTCCGTGGCAGACGGACGAGGGACCAACGACCGCGGACCGCTTGTTAACGCTTGCTAAACTGGAACCGCTTGCGCGCCTTCGGACGGCCCGGCTTCTTGCGCTCCACGGAACGAGCATCGCGCGTGAGCAGCCCCAGGTCGCGCAGCTTGCGACGGTGCACTTCGTCCACCTTCACCAGCGCGCGCGCCACCGCGAGCCGCAGCGCGCCGGCCTGTCCCGTCTGGCCGCCGCCGTCCACGTTCGCCTTCACGTCGTAACGGCCGAGGGTGTCCGTCGCCACAAAGGCCTGCTGAATGGCCGTGACCAGCGCGGGACGCGGGAAGTAGTCGCCCAATGTCCGCCCGTTCACGTCCCACTTGCCGGAGCCCGGCTTGATGTACACGCGGCACACCGCTTCCTTGCGGCGGCCGATCGCATGAATCGTCTGCATGTCGGCCATGGATTACTTCTCGCTCTTGGTGAAGGTCAGCGGCGTGGGCTGTTGCGCCACGTGCGGATGCTCGGCGTGCGCGTACACGCGAAGCTTGCGACGCAGCACCTGGCGGCCGAGGGCGGTCTTGGGCAGCATGCCGTAGACGGCCTTCTCGATCACCCGCTCGGGGTGCTTGGCGATCATGGTGCCGTAGGGCGTGAAACGCTCATGGCCCATGTAGCCGGTGTGGCGGAAGTAATTCTTCTGCTCGGCCTTGCGGCCCGTGACCTTCACCTTGGACGCGTTGATCACGATGACGTTGTCACCGGTATCCATGTGGGGTGTGAAGATCGGCTTGTGCTTGCCGCGGATGATTCGCGCGACTTCGGTCGCGAGACGGCCGAGGACCATGCCTTCGGCGTCCACGATGTACCACCGCTGCTCGATATCCGAGGGGGTGGCGGAAAACGTTTTCATTGCCTGACCAAACCAAAATGGGACCTGCGCCTCACCGGTGCGGGACGCAACCCGGGTCTCGGCAGCCATTAAAGGCATTTTTTGACAGACCTGTAAGCTAGATAAGCACTTACGGCGTGTCAATCGAGAACGGCGGGGGTTGGAGGCGCGAGCTAACGGTTGTGCTTTGGCTGCCCTCGCATCGCGACGATCGCGAGCTGCGAGCCGTCGGGGCTGATCGCCATGCGCGTGATCTGCGTGAGGCCGTCTCGCGCGAGATCGGCGGCGAGCGACCACGCGTGGTCTCCGGCGCGCCAGACATAGATCTTCGATCCGGAAGACGCCAGCACCACACCCGACGGAAGCCACACGACGTCTTCGGCGCCGCGCGGCAGCACGGCCCACGTTTGCACGTTCGAGCCGCGGCGCACGATGAGCGTCGCCGTCGAGTCGCGCATCTGCACGTACGAGAAGCCGCTCCCATCGGGCAAGCGCGCGATCGAGCGGCCAATGTTCCGCGCCAGCGTGTCGGCGTGCCCGTTGCTCAGGTCCACCAGCGCAAGCGCATTGGGCCGGCCGAGGACGAACGCCGCCACGTGGGTAGCGTCGACCCACGCGTAATAGCCGACGGGTTTGAGCGACTCGATCACGAGCCGCGGGTTCGTACCGTCGAGGGCGAAGCTCCAGAGCCGTTGCGTCGAGTCGGGTTCCACACGCACGACGGAGAATCGATCGCGCCCCGGCGTCACCGCGGCGGAGTACTCGCTCTCGGGCGTCGCAGTCACACGCGTCGTCCGCTTCGAGTCGGCGTCGTAGCGATAGATGTCCGACTGGCCGTCGCCGCGGATCGACGTGTAGAGGATCGACCGGCCGTCAAGAGTGAACGACGGCTGGTTGTCGTAGCCGGGCGACGTGGCGACGGGCATCGGCGTTCCGACCACCGGGATTCCCTCGCGCGCGGAGATCGGCGCCAGGAAGATATCGGTGCTCGGCGGCCCGGACTGCGCGGATGCGGTCGGCACGGCGACACACGCAGCAACGGCGACGGCAGCGAACATGGCGCTGCGAGGCATGCGGCCTCCGTTAGTAAATTGTTATTCCAGTTCTATGAGTAGCGTACCCTTCTCGACCGCCGTGCCCGGCGTCACGCGGATCGCTTTCACGCGGCCGGCCGCCGGTGTGCGGAGCTCGTTCTCCATCTTCATCGCTTCCATCACGACGAGTCCCTGCCCCGCCGACACGTCGTCTCCGATCGAGACGTGCACGCGCACGACGAGTCCCGGCATCGGCGCCACGAGCGGCGCCGGCCCGCTCGGACCGGCCGCCGCGGCCGAGAGCTCACGAATCGCTCGCGCGCGCTCGTCGAGTGCTTCCACCTCGAAGCGATAGCCCTCCACCCACAGCGTGTACTGCCCCCGCGACGCGCCCGGCCGCACGACGACGCGGTGCACGCGATCGCCGATCTTCACCACCCGAACGGGCGTTCCCGCGACTGGTGTCACACTGGCGCCGAGCGTCTCCTCGCCCGCGCGAACGCCGTCGACGTCGAGCACGACTTCGTGCTCCTCGCCCCCGATTCGCACGAAGTATCTCATGCCGCCTCCGGAACGAGCTCGCAGACGGTTTCGACATGCGCCGTCTGCGGAAACATGTCGAATGCGCGGAGCGACGCGATGCGATACCGCGGCATGCGCGCGAGATCGCGCGCGAGCGTCGCCGGATCGCAGCTCACGTACACCAGTGCCCGCGGCGGCGGCTCCTGCGCCTGGAGCATCGCGGAGACGTGCTCGTGCACGCCCGTCCGCGGCGGGTTGATCAGCACGACGTCCGCCGGCAGCGCGCGGGCCAGCGCGTCTTCGACCTTCGCGGGGATCGCGTACGATCCTTCGGGAAGCGACGCGGCACAGCGCGCGGCCGCGTCGCGATCCGATTCGATCGCCACGACCCGCACGCCGTCGCGCGCGAGCGGAATCGCGGTCGCGCCGATGCCGGCGTAGGCGTCGATGAGGGTTCGTGGATCGTGCGCGCGTGCGCGCTCGAGCACGTACGCGTGCAACGACGCGCCAACGCCGCGATTCACCTGGAGAAACGACGCGCTCGCCGCGTCGGCGCCGCGTTCGGCCACGAGCATGCGCGCACGGTGCGCCGGCCGCCACCAGAGCGCGGTCGCGAGCGACACGGCCTGGAAGAACGCGCCGCGCGCCGGCCACGTATTGCCGCCCTGCATCACGACCGACGCGCCGCCCTCGGTGAGCTGCACGGAGGCGCGCAGCTCGTCGGCCGGCGGAAAGTGCGCGCGCGCCGACATGATCTCACGCCAGACCGCCAGCACGCGATCATCGGTGATCGGGCAATCGGCGAGTTGAAAGACCGCCGTCGGATCGTCGTACGGGTGCAGGCCGATCGTCCAGTGGGCGTCGTCGCGGCGGCGCATGGCCAACGTGAGCTTGCTCCGATAGCGCCACTGCTTGTCGCTCGCCTCGATCGCTGGCGCGGCCACGGACCGCTTGCCGATGCGCGTGAGCGAGTCGCGAATGATCCCCGCCTTCGCCTCCAGCTGCGTGTCGTAGCGCATGTGCTGGAGTTGGCAGCCGCCGCAGCGATCCACTCGATAGTGATAGCACAACGGATTCACGCGCGACTGCGCGCCGGCGAGCAACTCGTCGATCTCGCCGCGCGCGAATCGCTTCCTCGTCTCGAAGCTGATGCGCGCCCGATCGCCCGGCGCGGTGCGCGGCACGAAGACCACGACGCCGTCCGCGCGCGCGACGCCGTCGCCGCCGGCCGCGATGCTTTCGATCGACACTTCGGCATGCGTCATCGGAGCGCCTCGAGCCGCGCGACGCGCGTCCACGCATCCGCGGTCGGACCGCTTGGCGTCGCGCCAGTGCCGCTGGAGCCGTTGGCCGCGGCGCGCCGCGGCGCGTGCCGATCGCGATCGGCGATCAATGCGGCGATCGCCGCCGCCGTGCGGATATCCGCCGACGGAGCAGCATTCACGAGCGACTCGAGTCGCCGCTCGAGCCATTGGATCGAGATGTCGCCCGCGCGGAATTCGGCGTCTTCCATCACCCGCAGATGAAAGTCGCGCGACGACTCCACGCCCTCGATCGTGAGCTCGAGCAGCGCGCGGTGCATCCGCTCGACGGCCGCGTCGCGCGTCGGCGCGTGCACGATGAGCTTGGCGAGCATCGGATCGTAGAACAGTCCCACTTCGCTCCCGACCTCGATCCCGCCGTCCCACCGCACGCCGGGACCGCTGGGCAGATGCAGATACGAGATCTTTCCGGTCGATGGCAGGAAGCCATTCGCCGGATCCTCGCTCGTGATGCGGCACTCGATCGCCCAGCCGCGCGGCACGATCTCCTCCTGCTTGAACGGCAACCGCTCGCCGGCGGCGATGCGAATCTGCCACTGCACGAGATCGATCCCCGTTACGAATTCGGTGACCGGGTGCTCCACTTGGAGCCGGGTGTTCATCTCGAGGAAATAGAAATTTCCGTCCGCGTCGAGCAGGAACTCGCACGTGCCGGCGTTCGTGTACCCGGCCGCGCTGGCCGCGCGCACCGCCGTCTCTCCCATGCGGCGGCGCAGCGCGGGCGAGACCGCGACGCTCGGCGCCTCCTCGATCATCTTCTGATGCCGCCGCTGCACGGAGCATTCGCGCTCGTTGAGCGAGAGCATCGTCCCGTGCTGATCGCCGAGCACTTGAATCTCCACGTGCCGCGGTCCCGTGATGTATTTCTCGACGTAGACCGCGTCGTCGCCGAACGCGTTCTTCGCCTCACGCCGCGCCGTCTCGAGCGACGACGCCAGCTCGCCGGATTCCCGTACGACGCGCATCCCCTTGCCGCCGCCCCCGGCCGCCGCTTTTAGTAGCACTGGGTAACCAAATCGCTCGGCGATCTCGCGCGCTTCGTCGGCGTCGCGAAGCGGCTCCGTCGTGCCGGGGACGACGGGCACGTTCGCCGCGATCGCGAGCTGGCGCGCCGCGGTCTTGCTGCCCATCGCGGCGATCGCCTCGGCGGGCGGCCCGATGAACACCAGCCCGGCGTCGCGCACCGCGCGCGCGAACCACTCGCGCTCGGAGAGAAAGCCGTAGCCCGGATGAATCGCTTCGGCGCCGACGCGCCGCGCGGCCTCGATGATGCGGTCGCCTTTGAGATAGCTCTCCGACGACGGCGGCGGCCCGATGTGCACCGCTTCGTCCGCCTCGCGCACGTGCGGCGCGCCCGCATCGGCGTCGCTGTACACCGCCACCGACCGCACGCCGAGCTCCCGGCAGGCGCGGATGATCCGCACCGCGATCTCGCCGCGATTAGCGATGAGGATTTTAGAAAACATAAGTTGTCATTGCGAGCGCAGCTTCGGAGCGGCGGAGTCGAGGAATCTGGGCTCGTTGAGCCGCGTGCCGCGACGTGCGCTCGGCGTCACAGCGGCAGATTCCCATGCTTCTTCGGCGGGTTCCGGTCGCGCTTCGTCCGCAGCGTCTCGAGCGCGTCGATCAACCGCGGCCGCGTGTCGCGCGGATCGATGATGTCGTCCACGTAGCCGCGGCTCGCCGCGACGTACGGATTCGCGAACTTCGCCGTGTACTCGGCGACCTTCGCGTCGGTCGCGGCGGTCGGATCGCCGCTCTCGTTGATCTCTTTGCGGAAGAGAATCTCGACTGCGCCCTTGGGCCCCATGACCGCGATCTCCGCCGTCGGCCACGCGACGTTGTAGTCGCCGCGAATGTGCTTGGACGACATCACGTCGTACGCACCGCCGTACGCTTTGCGCGTGATCACGGTGAGCTTGGGGACCGTCGCCTCGCAGTAG
Source organism: Gemmatimonadaceae bacterium (assembly GCA_025934775.1). GTDB lineage: Bacteria > Gemmatimonadota > Gemmatimonadetes > Gemmatimonadales > Gemmatimonadaceae > JAQBQB01. Next base: position 268,846 of record JAICWO010000007.1, read on the forward strand.
GCGTACAGCAGCTTGGCGCCGTGCTTGATGATGCCGCCGTACTCCTGCGCCGTGCCCGGCAAAAAGCCCGGCACGTCCTCAAAGGTCACGATCGGGATGTTGAACGCGTCGCAGAAGCGAATGAATCGCGCCGCCTTGAGCGATGCGCTGATGTCGAGCACGCCCGCGAGCACGGCGGGCTGGTTCGCGACCACGCCGACGCTGTACCCGCCCAGATGCGCGAAGCCGCAGATGATGTTCTGCGCGTACTCCCGCTGCACCTCGTAGAACTCGCCGTCGTCGATCACGCGGCGGATCACGTCGTGCATGTCGTACGGTTTGTTCGCGTTGTCCGGCACGACGTCGAGCAGCGCCTCGTCGCGCCGGTCGCGCGGATCCGTCCCGCGTCCGCGCGGCGGATCGTCCACGTTGTTCTGCGGGATGTACCGGAACAGCTCGCGGATCGCGCTGATCGTCGCGACCTCGGATTCGTACACGAAGTGCGCGACGCCCGACGTGCTCGCGTGCGTGTCGGCGCCGCCGAGCTGCTCCATCGTCACCTCTTCGTGCGTGACGGTCTTCACGACGTTCGGTCCCGTCACGAACATGTACGACGTGCCGCGCGCCATGTAGATGAAGTCCGTGATCGCCGGCGAGTACACCGCGCCGCCGGCGCAGGGGCCGAGGATCGCCGAGATCTGCGGGATCACGCCCGACGCGAGCGTGTTGCGCAGGAAGATGTTCGCGTACCCGCCGAGCGAGACGACGCCTTCCTGGATCCGCGCGCCGCCGGAGTCGTTGAGTCCAATCACCGGCGCGCCGTTTCGCATCGCCAGGTCCATCACCTTGCAAATCTTCTCGGCGAAGGATTCGGACAGCGAACCGCCGAACACGGTGAAGTCCTGCGAGAAGACGTAGACCAGACGGCCGTCGATGCGGCCGTAGCCGGTGACCACACCATCCCCGTAGTACTTCTCGTCTTCGAGGCCGAAGTCGCTGGAGCGGTGCACCACGAACCGATCGAACTCGACGAACGTGCCGTCGTCGAGGAGGAGATCGAGTCGTTCGCGGGCCGAGAGCTTTCCTTTCGCGTGCTGCGCCTCGAGGCGCCGCTCGCCGCCGCCCTGCTCCGACTCGGCGACGCGGCGCTCGAGGAGCTCGAGTTGTTCGCGCATGGTCATCGTCGGGACAAGTTATCCGCGCCGGGCGGCTGGTTCTAGCCGCGGCGCATCCGACTTCGCATAGTTACGGACCCACCGCTGGAGCATCCATGTTCATGCGACACGTTGCGAACTGTGCGTTGACGACCATCGTCATCGGTGCCCTGGTCGCGTGCGGCCGGCCAAGCCCGGCGCCCACCGCGCAGTCCTGCCCGAATGCCCAGTTCCTTCGCGTCACGAACGAGAGTGAGACGGCGCTGGAGATTGCCGCCACGAAAGGCGGCTCGTCCGCGAGCTCCGCGATCGTGCTCGGGACGGCTCGGCCGGGAATCACGGAACTGCCACTGATCAACAACTCGAGCCACGGCTACGTGTTCTCAGCGCGGCTGCCGGCAGGGGTGCCAATGGGCACGGCGAGCGGCTACCGCGATCTCATGTCGCGGGTGCATTTCGACGTGGCGTGCATGAACGCGGGCGGAGAATAAGAAAACGCCCCCGGAGAATCCGGGGGCGTTTTCAATTCTTGAATCGCGCGCTATTCGCCCACGTCCGCCAGTGACATATCGACCGGCGGATACCCGTCCGTCTCCGACTCCATCGGAATGATCTTCGACGGCGTCTCCGGACGCGGCGGCTGCTCTTCCGGAATGTTGGTCACGCCGAGCACGATCCGGCGGTGGATCGGATCCACCTCCATCACGCGCATGTCGAGGCGCATTCCTTCGTAGACGATGTCCGCCGGGCTGTTGATCGCCTTGCCCGTCAGGTTGAGCTGCGAGAGCGGGACGAAGCCTTCGATGTCGTTGCCGATGTCGACGACGACGCCCTTGTCCATCAGGCGGACGATCGAGCCCGTGAGCTCGGTGCCGACCGGATAGTTCTCGCCGATCCGGAGCCACGGATCCTCTTCCGCCTGCTTGAGGCCGAGCGAGATCCGCTTGTTCTCAGAATCGATATTCAAGATTACGACATCGACCGTGTCGCCCTTCTTCACGACTTCCGACGGATGCTGCACGCGCTTGGTCCAGCTCATGTCGGAGATGTGAATGAGGCCGTCGATCCCCGGCTCGATCTCGACGAACGCGCCGAAGCTCGTGAGGTTGCGGACCTTGCCCGAGATGCGCGTGCCGACCGGGTACTTGAGCGGCAGCACCATCCACGGATCCTGCTCCGTCTGCTTCATGCCGAGCGAGATCTTCTCTTCGTTCGGATCCACCTTGAGCACGACCGCCTCGATGGTCTCACCGATCGAGACGAGCTTGCTCGGATGGCGAACGTTCCGCGTCCAGCTCATCTCGCTGATGTGCACGAGGCCTTCGATGCCCGGCTCGAGCTCGATGAACGCGCCGTAGTTCGTGATCGAGACCACCTTGCCGGTGACGCGCGTGCCGACCGGATACTTCTCCGCGACGTCCTTCCACGGGTAGCTCTGGAGCTGCTTGAGACCGAGGCTGATGCGCTCGCGCGTCCAGTCGATGTCGAGCACCTTGACCTCGAGCTCCGCGCCGATCTGCACGAGCTCGGACGGGTGCGAGATGCGGCCCCACGACATGTCGGTGATGTGGAGCAGGCCGTCGACGCCGCCGAGATCGATGAACGCGCCGAAGTCGGTGATGTTCTTGACGATGCCCTTCCGCACCTGATCCTTCTCGAGCTCCTTCATCAGCTTTTCGCGCTTGCCGGCACGCTCGTTCTCGAGGATCACCCGGCGCGAGACGACGATGTTGCGGCGGCGCTTGTTGAGCTTGATGATCTTGAATTCGAACTTCTGTCCCAGGAGCTCGTCGATGTTCGGCACGCGCCGGAGCGCGATCTGCGAGCCCGGGAGGAA
>JAICWO010000015.1 GCA_025934775.1 Gemmatimonadaceae bacterium
GACCACCTCCGCACCGAGACCCACGCTTGGACGACACGTGCTAATCATGCTCGCACCAGAATTCAGTGGCGGTTCACGCGAAAGGACGCACGACGCAAGTTCGGCTATCAAACGAAACTCTCTACTCGGTCAAAGACCTAGGCGGCGTCGGCGCGTGGCGTGTGTGAATCAACCGCGCCGCGGCTGACCGCGAGCCGCTGCGTGGACGCAGGACTGGCAGTAGGATTCGGTGAACACTCATGAGCTTGGTGATCGTCCGCCAATCCGCCGAGTGCCTCGCCGAGTACTCACAAATCCCAATCGGCTTCACGGTGGCCGAAGTGCTGGACGACGCCGCCATCGATGCCGCGCTTCACGGCGCCGCATTCGCCGCGATACCCACCGCGGCGCCCTACTGGAAGGATTACGATAGCTATCCAGGCGCGCATCCGACGGACTGGGCCGAACGCTTCGACGTCGCAGCGTGGAAATTCTTCACCGCCTTCCTGAACGGCCAGCGCGCCGGCGGCGCTGCGCTGGTACCATGCGGCTGTGCGGACCTCCGGCGCATTGGCGAGCGCGCGGACTCTGCACTACTATGGGATCTTCGGGTCGCACCAGCGCTGCGGCGCCGGGGAGTTGGCGCGGCACTTCTCGAGCAGGTGATTCGCGAAGCAAGGCTTGGCGGGGCGACGCAGCTTCGCGTCGAGACACAACAGATCAACGTCCCCGCGTGCCGTTTGTACGCTGCGTGCGGGTTTCGATTGGCGCGAGTGCGACGGCACGCATATCCGGCGCTTCCCAGTGAAGTGCAGCTCGTCTGGTCGAAGCGCCTCTGACCACCGAACTTCGATGCTGGTCCTTTGAATGGAGGCAGCAGTGAGAGGCAACGCGGGAACAGCCCTCTACGTCCTCGTGATGATTGCTCTGATCGTCGCGGTCGACGTGTTGTTCTTCAAGAACCACTTCTGGCCACGCTTGATCGTGAACCTTGGGATCGTGGTCGTGTTCGTTGTGTTCTACTTTGGAGTTCTGAAACGCCCGTGACCAATGCCAAGTCAGGGCTCCTCTCACTCGGATTGATCTCGTTCGGCGCCACGCTGGCCGGCGATGTCCTGCACTGGTTCCTGACCTCGGCCCGGCACCACGTCCACGCCGTCGACGTGGTGCTGATGTGCGTGGGTGGTGCGGTCGGCGTACTCGCGTTCGTCTACGGCATGCGCCTGCAGCGACCAGCCACGGCGGCGACTCGCGATGCCCGCTCCGTCTCACAACGCCGCCCGCACCCACTTCGCGAACCGGCTGATGAGTGACGACTGCCGCGGCAGCAGAGCCTCCAGCTCCGCAGGCCGGTCGACCCACGTCGTGCGCGCCATCATATAGAAGAGGTCCACCAGGCCAGCCGCCGCCTGCGGCCCGGACACGATCAACGTCGCCTCGCCATCCGATACCAGCCCGCGATCGTCCATGTTGTGCGAGCCCTCGGCGAAGTAGAAGCTCACGCGCTTGCGCTCCGCCTCCGGGATGCTCGCCTCGTAGGCGCGCATCATCTGGTCGGCCCGCCGCGTCGCGGCCGTGTCAACGGCGGGATGCGAGTTTCCTAATTGCTCCGCAAAGCTCGTGCTCTGACTCGATTGTACGCGCATCGCGTCCGCCAGCACCTCGTCCCATCCCGGCTGGCGCAGCAGCGCGGCGATCGCGCTCGCCCGCGCGACGACCTGCGTCTTGCGATGCGGCTGCGGCGCATGCGGCTTCTCGTTCGTCGCGAGCTGCGTCGCGTCCGGACGGCCGCCGCTCGCGATCTCGCGCTCCACGCGATCGAGCACCGAGAGCGTTTTGTCGTCGAACGGAATCACCGCGCGAATCCACGGATAGCGCGCGAGCCCCGCCCGCACTTCGCGCAGCCGGCCGGCCGCGTCGTCGGCCTGCGCGTGCGCCGCGAAGAGGCCGATGTGCAGCTCGCCGCCACTCTCGCGCATCGCCGGCGCCATGCTGTCGCGCAGCGCGAGCATCCGAAGCAGCACGTCGTGCGCGCGCGCCATCGCCGGAGCATCGGGGATTGGCGCGTTCGCCAGCGCGGGCGCGATGATCTCCACGCGCGCGCCTCGCGCCGCCGCTCCGGCGAGCATGCCCGCCCACGTCTCGCTGAACCAGAGTTGGTCCGGCACGATGATCACTGCGCCCGGCTGCGCGAGATTGTAGAGCATCGCCCGTGCGATCGAGGAGCGCTTGTTGCCAAACCCCACCTCGTTGTGCACTTGCAATGCGCGGCCGACGAACTCGCCCAGGTTCGCCTTCTGCTCCTGCGCGCGCTTGCTGGCGACCGCGCGCAGCGGCGCGGGGATCTCGCTCTCCGAAAAGCCGTTCTCGCGGAGCGTCTGCCGGAGCGCGGCGCGCGCCTCCAACGTCGCCGGACCTCGTACGCGAAATCCGCGGTCCTCCCACGACGCACTCGAATAGGTCTCACCAATGCCGATGCCCATGACGAGCACAGCGCCGCGGCTTGGATCGGCCTCGTTCACATCATAGATCACTAATTTGCGGTGGTCGCGCATGACGTTGTCTGGCGTGAACGGGATCCCCGGGATGATGCGACCACTTCGGAACGAGAAGTCGGACTGATTCCCGACGTCCACGTGCACCTTGATCGTGTTCCGCAGCCATCGGCCCGCATCGCCCGACGCGCGCGCATCCTGCTGCAGCCGTCGCGAGCCGGCGACCGCCGCCCGCAACTCCGCTTGTCGCTCGCGCAGATGGCGCTCGCGCGTGCCGTCGTCGCCTTTGATGCGCATCGAGGCGTTGAGCGGATCCTCGAGGATCGTGAGCCAGAGACGTCCGTCCGAGGTCTCGTAGAAGTACTGATCGTGCAGGATCATGTACACCGGGAACACGCCGGTACTGTCGTAGCGGCGCACGGCGGCGGTGAGCGCCGGGAAGTACGCGTCCGCCACCATCGTGTAGCCCACGTTGTCGATCGCGCGCGTGTACCAGGCGCGCCCCATGAACTCGTGCGTCCAGAGCACGTGGTACTGCCGAGCGGCGAGAATGGAGCGCGCGACCTCGAGCGTGAGATCCGTGCTGCGCAGGTAGGTCAGCGCGTTGCCGTCCGTGAACGGATGGCCGACTACGCGGCCAATCAGGGAGTCCACCTGGAGCTGTTCGTCGTACTGATCGAAGGTGAGCGCAAGATCCATCGGGAGCCAGATGAGGCGCGAGTCGCGTTGATGTGCGACAATGGCGCGCATCGGCGGCGTTACGGCGTCGATCCAGGCGGCGAATGACGACGCTGCGTTAGCTCGCTTGGCCATCGCGATGCCGGAGGAGTCGCTGAGCCATCGCTCGAAATCCGCCGCGGCGCCGCCCGCGAGTCGATCGAGATCGACGCGCTTCGCGCGTCCGAACACCGAGTCGACCGGGATGATGATGCGATCGAGCACGGCGGCTCGCGCGCGTCGCGCGGCGATCGTCGCCTCCGCACTGTCGAGCCCCGCGGCGAAGAGCTGCTCGAGCGCGGTACGCGATTCGTCCATCGCCGCGCGGTAGCCGATCGCGTGCGTCGCGCGAACGGCATCGTCCGTATAAAGATTTGAATAGGCGGCAATCGCCGTCGACGCCGAGTCGATCTCGCGCGCGAGGCGCCGTGTAATCGGATCACTCGCGGCCTGCACCGCCGTGGCGGGCTTCGGTGGATCGGGAATCCTGACGCTCGTCGCGCGCGGACGTGTGCGTCCGGCGAGCGGATCGAACAGCGGCGCGGTGAGCCCCACTCGCACGGTCTGTCCGCGCCCTGGAATCCAGTCGATGCGCAGCATCGAGCCGCGTCCGAGCAGCCCGCCGCGGCGGATCGCGCTCTGCCAGCTCACGATCGCGTTCACTCGGCCGTGGCGAACGTCCCAGTCGCCGCCGACACTCGTCGCCAGCAGTCGCGATGTCGCCATCGCGCGCACGCCTTCGTCGCCGATACCGCCGATCGTCCCGTACCCTTCGAGCGTGCCCCCGATGAGACCAAGCAGAGGATTGAACGCTTCGATCGGCGGCTTGTTGAACGCGTGGAACACGCCGTAGCTGAACGTCGCGCCGGAGCGGCTGCCCTGCGTGTACGCCGTGGCTTGCGCCGAGATCTGCTGTCGCCAGATCGGCGGCTGCCCGATCGAGAAGACCGGACGCGGTGGCGCGAGCGAAGAGCGCGCGACCGCCGTGTCCGCGACCTGCCCTTGCAGCGCGCCGGCGTTGGTTGCCGCAACTGCCACGGTGAGGACGCTCGCGGTGAAGGGGCGGATCATGGCCGGCTCGAGGGCAAGCTTCATGCGCCGAGCCGCTGCCGATTGGCGCGCTCGTCGTCACATTGCCTCGGCCATCGCTCGCGGCGAAGTTCTCTGGACGCTATGACAACACATCGGTCGTCGGACGATGACGAGCTCGAGCGCGCACTTGCCGCGGCGGTCGCTGCCGAGGCGCAATTGCGAGCGCTCAAGGCGAGTCTGATTCCGCGCGAGCGCGCCGAAGCGCTCAATCAACTCATGCGCGCGGAGCTCAGAGCGATGATCGCGCGAGAGACGGCGCGCTTTCAACCCGCGATGAATGCGGCCGCGACGCCCGACGAAGCGCGCGCCGTGTTGGCGCAGATCGCCGACGCGCTCGTGGCGGGAACAGAGCGCGTGAAGAATGAAATTCTCTCACAGGCACAGGCCTGGACGATTGCCGCGCTCGAGGATCGAGCCGCCGAGGAGAAGGAGCCCGATGAATAATCTCTATGCGCGATGCGTGTTCTTCGTACGGGACGCCGACGAGTCGCGCGCCTTCTACACTGAACGCCTCGGCTTCTCGCTGGACTGGGACTTCCGCGAAGACGGCCGCACGGAAGTCTGCCAGGTCAGCCTGTTCGGCTTCGAGCTGATTCTCAATCGAGTCCACGACCGCACGAGCGATCGCGCCGGACATGGTCGCGCGTTCGTTGGTCTCGACGACGGGCAGCGCGAGCCGCTGCGGGAGCATCTCTCTTCAAGGAGCATCACGGCGCGGCGCGTCGACTGGGGACGTCCGACGCTCGTGCTCGAGGATCCCGATCGCAACGAGCTGTTTTTCTGGCTGCCGGGCGATGACCTGAGCGGCTTCGAGCTCGCGTCCAGCTAACCGCCCGACTCGAGCTCCTCGGCCGCGGGAATCGCGCGGTGCGCTTCGATCAGCTCGGGGCGCAGCTCGAACTCGCCGCAGATCATCACGTCGTACTCGTAGCGCGCGCCGGTCTCCGGATCGGTCCACGGGAAGGCCTGGCACTGCACGGGGTAATACGCGCGATCGTGAATGGTGCAGGAGCCGTTTCCGTAGAAGACGCAGCGCTTGTTTCGAACGCGCGTACGCCACTCGCCCCATCGTGTTCGGTACACGAGCTCGGCACCGTGCGTCTGCACGATCTGCTCGGCCTCTTCGTCGGTGAGAGTCGTTCCGTACGCGCAGCACGACGCGTCGTGCGGACACGGATAGCAGGGCAGCGTCGGCAAGGGCGCTCGAGGTGGGCGCATATGGTCGGTGAAAATACGTGTAAATGCACCGCGCGGAAGACCGCATCGCCGTTGCCCGGGCGTGGTAGCTTTTCCCACATGGCAAATACCGAATGGTGGCAGCGCGGCCCGGTCGACGGCGTGCCCGCTCTCTTGCAGCCCGTTGCGCATATCCTCTTACAAGTTCGCGAAAGCGTCGACGAGCTCGCGGCCGGGCTGACCGAGGCGCAGTGGAATGCGCGGCCGGGCGGCGCCGCATCGGCGGCGTTCCACATCCGGCACATTCCGGGCGTGATCGACCGGCTCTTCACCTATGCGCGCGGCGAGAGCCTGAGCGAAGCGCAGTTCTCCGCCCTGCGCGCCGAGGGCGAGCCGCTGCGCCTCGACGAGGTGCCTCAGGCGCTCGAGACGCTGCACAGCCGCGTCGACGCCGCCGTGAACGAGCTCCGCTCGATCGACGTCTCGACGCTCGGCGATTTCCGGCCGGTCGGCCGAGCGAAGCTCCCGTCGACGGTGATCGGCTGCCTCGTGCACGGCGCCGAGCATTCGATGCGTCACGTCGGACAGCTCGTGGTCACCGCGCGCGTCGTGAAAGCCGGGATCGTGTGAACGCGCGGGCGGCCGCGTGGCGCTGACCGTCTGGACGATCGGACATTCGACGCGTTCGATCGAGGAGTTCGTCGCGATCGTCGAGCAGTATGACATCGAGCTGGTCGCCGATGTACGCCGCTTTCCCGGATCGCGCCGTCTGCCTCAGTTCATGTCCGCCACGCTCGCCGACTCGCTCGCCGGGCACGGAGTGGGTTACGTCTGGATCCCGGCGCTCGGCGGACGACGCCGGCCCAACTCCGATTCGCCCAACGTCGGTTGGCGACATCCCGCGTTCCGCGCCTACGCGGACCACGTCGCGACCGATGAATTCGCCGACGGATTGTTCGAGCTGCTCATGTTCGCCGAGGGGCTGCGGACCGCGATCATGTGCTCGGAGGTGCTCTGGTGGCGCTGCCATCGCCGTCTCATCGCCGACGTGCTCACGTCGCTCGGCGCGGATGTCGTCCACATTCGCGACGCGCGCCACTCCGAGCTGCATCGGCTCTCGCCGGCCGAAATGCTGCCGTTCACTCGCGCCCGGCGCCGCGCGCGTTAGGTTAGGCAAATGACGTCACACCTCGTCAAACTCGTGAACCTCGGCTCCGCGTTCGAGGCCGACATGCTCGTGGAGCAGCTCCACGCCGCCGGGATCGATGCCGTCGCGCAAGGGAACGACATCGTCGGGATCTTCGGTCCGGGCTTTCAAGGGGTCACCGCGCGTGGAGTGGACGTGCTCGTGCCTGACTACGAGCTCGATCGGGCCCACGAGATTCTCGCCGCCTTTCAGGAGCCGCTCGACGACGAGGAATCGCACTGAGCGGCGATGGCATCGCTCCTCGCCGTCGACGTCGGCGTACGCACCGGTCTCGCGTGCTTCGGTGATGATGGGCAGCTCCGCTGGTACCGCTCGCGCAATTTCGGGAATGCCGCACGTCTGCGCCGCGCGCTGCCGGCGCTGCTGGCCGATCCGCGCGACTTGACGCGCGTGGTGCTCGAGGGCGGCGGCATTCTCGCCGACGCGTGGGAGAGTGCGGCGGAGCGCAGTGCGTTGGACGTCGTGCGCGTCACGGCCGAGACGTGGCGGCCAGTGTTCATGCTCTCGCGCGAGCAGCGTAGCGGTGTACAGGCCAAGGAGGTCGCCGGCCGCATCGCGCGACGCGTGATCGCATGGAGCGGCGCGAAGCGGCCGACCTCACTCCGGCACGACGCCGCGGAGGCAATCCTCATCGGGTTGTGGGGTGTGCTCCAGGCGGGATGGCTTCGCTCGCTTCCGCCGGAGCTCGTTCGCTGACCACAAGGCGCGCCGTATATTGCGGCTCATGACTCCGCTCACCACGCGCGCACGTGCCGCGCTCCTCGTCGCGGCGAGTGTCGCTCTCGCACCAACGCTTGCCGCAGCGCAATCGACGCAGTCGTCACTCGACGCGACCGAGCGCGCGATCGCGTCGTCGGTCGACTCGCATAACGCCGATGCGCTCGCATTGCTCGAGCGCCTCGTGAACATCAATAGCGGAACGCTCAATCTCGCCGGCGTGCGGCAGGTGACGGACGTGCTGCGTCCGCGGCTCGACTCGCTCGGATTCACCACCCGCTGGGTCGACGGCGCGGCGTTCCACCGCGCGGGACATCTCGTCGCCGAGCACCGCGGGCCGGGCCCCAAGCTGCTCCTCATCGGCCATCTCGATACGGTCTTCGAGCCGAGCAGCCCGTTTCAGCGCTTCGAGCGCCTGAACGACTCGACGGCGCGCGGCCCCGGCGTGATCGACATGAAGGGCGGCGACGTGATCATTCTCGCCGCGCTGCGCGCGCTGAAGGACGCCGGCGCGCTCGATCGTATGAACGTGACGATCGTCTACGACGGTGATGAAGAGGAGCCCGGCGCGCCCCTCTCCGCCGCGCGCAAAGCGCTCGTCGATGCGGCACGTGGCGCACACGTCGCGCTCGGATTCGAGGATGGTGCCGGCGATCCGAAGACGGCGATCATCTCGCGCCGCGGCGCCGCGTCGTGGACGCTCACCACCACGGGCGTGCCGGCGCACTCATCACAGATCTTTCAGCCCGAGGTCGGCGCCGGTGCCGTATACGAGGCCGCGCGCATCCTGAACGAGTTCTACACGCAGCTCTCGCGGGAACAGTACCTCACGTTCAATCCAGGCTTGGCCGCGGGCGGCACGCTCGTCGCCGTCGACACCACCGGCACACAGGGCACTGCGGCTGGCAAGCGCAACGTCGTCGCCGAGCACATGACGGTGACGGGCGATCTGCGCGCGCTCTCGCCGCAGCAGTACGCGGGCGCCAAGCGCACGATGGAAGGAATCGTCGCGAAACACCTTCCCCGCACCTCGGCGAGCATCGCGTTCGATGACGGCTATCCGCCGATGGCTCCGACCGCCGGCAACCGCAAGCTCCTGTCGATGTACGACAAGGCCGCGCGCGATCTGGGTACGGGCGCCGTCGTCGCCGTCGATCCATCACGCGCCGGTGCTGCCGACGTGGCGTTCGTCGCGCCGTTCGTCCCGATGATCATCGACGGCATCGGCCTCTCGGGGCACGACGATCACTCGGAGAAGGAGACCGCGGATCTCCGGATGCTGCCGGTGCAGACCAAGCGCGCCGCCGTACTGCTCTATCGCCTCACGCGCACGCTGCAGTAGTCACTCGCCCTCGAGGGTGTGAATGTCCTCGATGAGCCGGCTGACGTCGTACGGCAGCGAGCCGTCGTACAGGCCGCGGATGTGGCCCGCTCGATCGACGAGCGCGAACGTCTCCGTGTGCAGCAGCCGGCCGAGCGTCTTGCCGCCGGTGTCGCGCAACTCGACGTAATACTCGTCGCGCGCGAGGTGCTCGATCTCCGATTGCTTCCCGGTGAGCAGAAGCCACTTCGTCGAATCGAGATGATTCTCGGCGGCATAACGCCGGAGCACCGCGACGCTGTCCGCTTCCGGCGCAATGGTGTGTGAGAGAATCATGACATCGGTGTCGCGGCTGAACGACGCTTGCACACGTTGGAGCTGCGACCGGAGCTTGGGACAGAGCTGCCGGCAGCCCGCGTAGAAGAAGCTCGCGACGTACACGCGCCCGGCCACCGTCGCGCGCGTCACTGCCCTGCCGCGCTGGTCAACGAGATGAAAGTCGCCCACACGATGCAGCGTGTCGGCGGACGCGTGCGCGCCCAGCCACTCGGGCGTGAGCGTGCGATCGGCGTAGTACGGCAGCGTGCGCGGCCCGGCGCACGCGCCGGCGAGCAGGAGCGCCAATGCCCAACGCGCGCTCATTGGCTCGCCTCCGCCGTGTCGGTCTGGATGCAGCCCTTGGCGCCGAGGAGGCCGTAGCGCCGCCCGTCGCGCACGACGTAGCTCGCGCGCAGCGTGCCGTCGGGCCACCACATGCGCTGAAGGCCTTCCTCCTGCCCATGCCGATATGCCACGCTCCGATAGAGCCGGCCGCCCAGGTACCACTCGCGCGCCGGGCCTTCCATGAGTCCTTTGGTATAATGAAATACGAACCTCACCGAGCCGTCCTCCCACCAGCCGATCTCGAGTCCGTCCTCGCGCCCGTTCACGTAGTGGCGCTCGTACGACGGACGGCCGTCGTCGTAGTAGCCGCGCACCGTTCGCTCCGCCGGCCGGTGGAACGCCGCGAGCGCGAGCGGCATCGCCACCGCGAACACCGCCGCGAATCGCGCGACGATCATCGGCCGACGGTCCCCGGCGTGCCGTAAAATCCCGCGCCGTTGATGTACGGATCGTCGGCGGTCACGTGATAGTGATAGATGCCGTTCGGGTAGTCCGCGGTCGGACCGAAATGGCCGTGCAGCTCGTCGAGATCCGCGTCGGTGAGCCGCTTTCCGTTCTCCACCGGCCCATACACCGGGTAGCCGTCGAGCAGAAAGCCGATCAGCGCCGACGATCCGTACTTCTGCGTCAGTGCGAGCGGCTCGACGTGATAGTGGTACTGCCCGGTCATCTGCGGATGCCCGTTGTACTGATCGAACGAGTTGATCTCGACCGTGAGCGGCCGATTCTGGCCGTTGTATTGATTGAAGATCGGCACGCCGTTCAGCGCGATGCCGATCGGGCCGAGCGGCGTCGCCGGGTGATTCGACGACGCGGTGGGATGCAACGGGATTCGGAACGTGAGCTGCTGCGCCATGATCGTGAACCCGTTCGCGTTGAAGTTCGGATTCGCGCCGTTGTACGCCTCGTAGCGCGGATCGCTCTTCGCGAAATACGCGCTCTTGTGATCGGGAACTCCGTTGGAGGTGAGCACGACGTGGTCGCCGTCGAGCGAGACCGACACGCCGTTCGTGAACTTCGAGAACACGGCCGGCACTTCGGACGTCGTCGTCGCGGCGGTGGGGTTCGCTGCGGCGCAGGCGGCGACGGTGCCGATGGCGAGTGCGCCGGTGACGGCGATGAGAGCGCGGACTTGCATGGAGGCCTCGATCGGAGCAGGGTTGTGCGATACGTCTCCCCCTATCGACAACGCGATGCCGCCGCCCATTCCATGGAATGAACCGCGCGATCGCGTTGTCCATGGTTCGTCGCTCGCGGTCTTCCGCCGACGGGATCTCTGAATGGCCGACACGCCGCACTCCGACGCCGAGTTGATTGCCCGCGCCCGCGCGGGCGACGATCGCGCGTTCGCGATGCTCGTGGAACGCCACGAGGGCGCCGTCGCGGCCGCCGCGATCGCGATGCTTGGCCGCGGCGACGACGCCGAAGACGTGGGCCAGGAGACGTTCATTCGCTTCCACCGCGCGCTCGCTGAATTTCGCGGTGAATCGTCGCTCAAGACGTACCTCGTGCACATCGCCATGAATCTTTCCCTCAACGCCCTTCGCCGGCGGCGCCGTTCGCTGCTCCGATTCGTGAGCCGCGATCAGACGCCGATCGAGCACGTGGAGCCGCGTCCCGGGCCGGACCGCGCCGCCGATACCGCGGAGCTCGAGCACGTCGTCCGCTCGGCCGTCGCGCGCCTCGGCGAGAAGCACCGCGCTGTCGTGGTGCTGCGGCTCCTCCACGACTGCTCCACGCGCGAGACCGCCACGATCCTCGGCGTGCCCGAAGGCACCGTGTTGTCGCGATTGTCTCGAGCGCTCCGGGAGCTCGAGGCCGAGCTCTCACCGTACATGCTTGGCGGCTCGATCGCGGAGGTGGCAGGATGACGAATCGTGAATTGGAGATCGCTGTACTCGTGCGCGAGCACGCCGAGGCGCGCTTCACGCCGGGCTTCGCCGAGCGCGTGATCGATCGCGTTCATCGCGAGCGCGCGACGTCGCTCACCGCCGCGCTCCAGCGGCAGTTCGTTCGGATCGTGCCGCTCGCCGCTGCGGCGTCGATCGCGCTCGCCGCCTACAACGTGTGGTCCTCGCGTCGCGCCGGCACGGGTGCCATCGACGCGATGCTCAACCTGCCGCAAGTCACTCTCGCCGCCGCGTATTCGCCCGCCGCGTTGTTCGGTCAGGGCGGCAACGTGGAGACTCCATGACCGCCAACATGAAATCGCTCGTGCTGCTCGCGGTGACGTTGATCGTGGGCTTCTCGCTCGGGCTCTTCGCCGACGCGACGCTGGTGCGCGGACGTCGCGCGCGACTCCGCGACCTGCGCCGTCCGCCAGGCTTCGTGGCGCACATCGAGCAGGTGATCGGGCCGCACTCCGGTGCGCAGAGCGACTCGTTGCGGCCGATCATCCAGACGACGGCCGATCGCAACGACGGGATCATTCGCGCGGCGAACGATCGGCTGCGGGCGAGCATGGACTCCATGCGCCTCGCGCTCGCGCCGATGCTCGATGCCAACCAGCGGTCGCGACTCGAGCGCGAGGTCGGTCGACAGCCGAATCCATTCGGGCCGGGTGCGGAACGCGGACGTGGCGGCCCGCCGCCGGATGGTGCGCCCTCGGGCGGCCCGCCCCCCGGAGGACCGCCACCGAGGGAGTGACACGTCTAGCGGGAGCATGCCACCGGGAGCAGAATCAGGAATCGCCAACGACCGCGACGGTCGGCGCGTTGGCATACTGACGAACGGTTGGTTCTTCGACCTCGACCCTCCCAGAGGTTTTCATGCTTCTGCTTCGCACGCGTCTCGCTCTTGGCGCACTCACGTTCGCGACGGTTCCGCTCGCGGCGCAGGTGCGTCCCGTCGCTCGAATCACGGCGTCAGGCTCACCGAATTTCGCGTCGCCATATACCATTGCCGAATTCCTCTCGCCCGCGTCGCCACTCGAACTGACGGCGGCGAAGAAGGCGGACCGCATCGCGTGGGTGACGTACGAGCGCGGAATGCGCAACGTCTACGCCGCCGCGGCGCCGGACTTCAAGGCCGTCCGCCTCACGAAGTTTCTCGAGGACAACGGCGTCGACGTCACCTCGGTGCAGCTCTCGGACGACGGCACGATCGCGACCTTCGTCCGCGGCTCGGCGCAGAATCGTGAAGGATGGGTGGCGAATCCGTCGCACGACCCGAGTGGCGGCGAGCGCGCGGTGTGGGCCGCGAAGACCGACGGGAGCGGCGCGTGGCGCCTTGCTGTGATCACCGGTGACGAGCTCCCCGGCTTTGGCCGCGGCGGCAGCGGCCCGGAGCTCTCGCCCGACGGGAAGTACGTCGCGTTCGTCAAAGACGGCCAGATCTATCGCGCGCGCGTTGCGCGCAACGTCACGTCGCCGATGGACACGGGCGGCGTCGCGTTCATTCGCGAGTGGGGCCGGCAGAGTGATCCCGTCTGGTCGCCGGATGGATCGAAGCTCGCCTTCGTCAGCATGCGCGAGAATCACTCGCTCATTGGCGTGTACGACATGAAAGCGCGGACAGTGAAGTTCCTCGCTCCGAGCGTGGACTTCGACGGCAGTCCGACGTGGTCCGCCGACGGCAAGCAGATCGCGTTCATCCGCCGGCCAGGCACTCCGTTCGCGCAGCAGACGCAGCAGGGCAGCGGCGGCATTGGTAATCCGGCCGGCGCGGGCGCGGCGCGTGGCGGACGAGGTGGTGCGCCGGGCGGCGGCCGCGGTGGATTCGGCGGTCGAGGCTTCGGCAACGACACCACCCCTCGCGTGATCGACGGGCTGCACAACGCGGCGTTCCCCGGCGGCTACACGCTGGCGTTCATGGTGGCCGACGTCGCGACCGGCAACGGACACGAGTTCTGGCACAACAAGCCGAATGACCGCACGTTCGGCGCGATCAACGCCATTCGCTGGGCCGGCGATCGCGTGGTGTTCACCGCCAACCGGCCCAACGACGAGTGGGATCGCTATTTCTCGGTGAGCGTGACCAATCCCGAAGCGGAGCCGGTGCTGCTCACGCCGACCGACGGCTTGATCAATGACAGCGTCGACGGCCGCACGTTCGTGACGACGTCGGTCTCGCCCGACGGAAAGACGTTCTACTACTGCACGAACGCGCAGGACATCGAGAAGCGGCACATCTGGGCGGTACCGCTCTCCGGCGGCACGCCGCACCAGCTCTCGACGGACGACGGCGTGGAGGTCTCGCCCACGCCGCTGCCGTCGGGCAAGCAGATGGCGGTGCTCTACTTCAACGCCGCGCAGCCGGCGTCGATCGGCATCGTGCCGACCGCGGGCGGCTCGACCAAGGTCGTCTACCCGCAGCTCCCCAAGAGCTTCCCGCAGGCCGCGCACGTGACGCCGCAGATCGTGATCACGCACGCCGCCGATGGATTAGAGATTCATAATCAACTATTCCTGCCCAAGGATCTGAAGCCGGGCGAGAAGCGGCCGGCGATCATCTTCGTGCACGGCGGTCCGTCGCGCGAGATGCTCCCCGCGTACCACTACATGCAGTTCTACCACTGGGCGTACGCGTTCAACCAGTGGCTCCAGACGCAGGGCTACGTCGTAATGTCGATCAACTACCGGAGCGGCGTCGGCTACGGCCGGTCGTTCCAGCGCGCCGCCAACACCAACGCGCGCGGCAACTCCGAGTACCAGGACGTGGTCGCGGGCGCCAAGTATCTCCAGACGCGCCCCGACGTCGATCCCTCGCGCATCGGCATCTGGGGCCTCTCGTACGGCGGCCTACTCACCGCCGAGGCCCTCGCGCGCAACTCGGATATCTTCGTCGCCGGCGTCGACCTCGCCGGCGTGCACCTGTACGGCAACTCCGTCGACTCGAGTAGCCTCGCATTCCAGTCGTCGGCCGCGGGCCACATCGGCACGTGGAAGTCGCCCGTGTACCTCGAGCAGGCGGACGACGATCGCAACGTCGACTTCTCGCAGATGATCGGCCTCGTCGACCTGCTCCGCGCGCATGGCGTGTACTTCGAGCTCACGGTCAACCCGGACGACGTGCACGAGCCGCTGATCCACCAGCGCTGGATCGACATCTTCAACCACAGCAGCGATTTCCTGCACCGGTTCGTCTGGGACAAGCAGGCGCCGCCGGCGATGACGACGAGCAGCAGCGGCGGCGGGCGCTAGCCGTGACCGCCGTGCCGACCCCTCGCGCGCCGGACGCCCCCGTCCGCGGCGAGGGCGTCGGCCGCTGGGCGCCGTATGCGGGACTCGCGGCGCTAACTATCATTCTGATATTACAGAACACAAAACAAGCGATGCTCCCGCGCACCCAGACGAACACCGTCTGGGGCGCTGTGATCGCTACCCTCGTCGCGACGCTGCTCCTCCGATCCGGCCGCTGGCGCGATGCCGGATGGCGCGAGGAACAGGAGCGCCTCGGCACGATCGCCAACAACTACTACCCGCCGCGCCGCGAGGCGCTCACGAACGGCTTCGCCGTCGCCGGCGGCGTCTTTGCCGCCCTCTGGTGGGGGCTCGCCACGTGGAGCGTCGTGCTGGTCGGCCTTCGCCGCGGCGTCGTGACGCGTGGTCTCGCCGACTTCGAGGTCGCCACTGTGTGCGGCGCGATTGCCGGCGCCACGATCGGCGCGGTGATCGGGCTCGGCGTCGGCCAATGGTGGGAAATGACGCACCGCCGCCGTCGCCGCGCACGCTCGAGCCGTGCCTGATCTCTCCGTTCGCATCAAGAAGAAGACGGACGGCTCCGCGGCGCTGAGTTGCACACGCGCCGACGGCTCCGTCACCTGGCAGCGGCAGGACGGACAGCTCGGCGCGATCTTCCCGCTGCACGATCTCACCCACTACGCCGTCGAGACGACGCTTGGTCTTCGCGAGGCGTTCTTCGGCCTGCTCGCGTCCGGCTGGGACATCTCCGACTTCGCGCGCGCGGAGATGAAGCCGAAATTCACGACCGAAGCGCTCATCGCTGAGGCGATCGTCGGGTACTTCGATCTCGAACGCATGACCGGAGAGCGGCCCGACGCCGCCGAGCTGAATCGGCGGCTCGCCGAGTACTGCGCGGAGCGCGGCCTCGGCGCTCCGCTCGAGCTCACCGAGCCGATGGTCGCGACCATTCGCGCGACACGCGCGGCGTTGTTCGAGCGGTGGCGTGCACTCCCCGCTGGCGAGTCGATGGAGTTACCATTCGACCGCACACCAATGCCGACCTCCGAATCCAACATCAGCGGCGAGCGCCCGTGAGCGCGCGCGCCTCCGTCAGCGCCGGGCTGCTCCTCTTTCGCCGTACCCGCGGCATGCTCGAGATCTTTCTCGCCCATCCCGGCGGCCCGTTCTGGGCCAATCGTGACGTCGGCGCGTGGACGATACCCAAAGGCGCGGTGAACGAAGGCGAAGATCTGATCGACGGCGCATGCCGCGAGTTCCGCGAGGAAACGGGCATCGTCGCGTCGCCGCCATTCATCGCACTCGGGTCCATTCGCCAGAAAGCCGGCAAGGTGGTGCACGCGTGGGCTTGGGAGGCCGACGCGGATCCGGATCGCATCGAGAGCAATCTCACGCGCAGCGAATGGCCGCGTGGCTCGGGACGATGGCTCACGTATCCCGAGGTCGATCGTTGCGCCTGGTACGCGGCCGCCGCCGCGCGGGAGAAGATCAATCCCGCGCAAGCGGCGTTCATCGACCGGCTCGAGTCCGAGCTGGCGCGCTAACGGCCGCCGAGCACCACGTTGCCGCCCACCTCGAGCTGCGCGTTGGCGATCGACACGTACTGCACGCCGACGCTGAACGAGAACGAGCTCGATGGGTTGTAGAATCCCAGGCCGCCGCCGATCATGAATCGCGACCCGCTGAAGGTCTGGTTGACGCCGTCATCAAAAGTCTCATTACCATATCCGAATGCCGGCGTCACCCATGGCACGATCCGCATCGCGTCGCGGGCCATGGTGCCGGGGAGGAGCGAGAGCGGGAGCCCCACCGCCAGGCTCACGACGTGTTCGTCGATGTCGTTCTCGCGCGGCTTGCCGTAGCCGAGCTCGCCGTTCAGGCCGATCCCGAGCCGCGAGCCGCCGGCGCTCCCGAACGGGAGTGACGTGATCCGCGTGTCTCCGCCGATCGAGAGCATCAGCGAGCTGCTCCCGTTGCTGATCGCCGCGACGCCGCCGGTGAGCGAGACCGTGGTGCCGATACCGAACGGCAGAATCGCCGTCGCGCCGAAGTTGTTGAGCGACGACAGATTGTCCCCGCCGCCGACGTAGCCGTAGCGCACCGCGAACGCGACGCCGGATTGTACTTCGCCCGTGATCGTGCTCGTCGCGATCGGCGGCAGCGCGCCGACCGGCGTGAGCATCAGCGCGCGATAGGCCGAGATGTCATCGGCGCTCACACCGACTTGCGCGGCGAGTGGCGCGGCGGCAAAAAGGGCCAGCACGGCGATATGCCGAACTGCTAAACGCATGAGTTCCTCGAAGTGCGAATCGCCGGCCGCGGGTGCAAGAAGCGCGCACAGCCGGCGTGACGAGACTCACGGTTTCTTTTTCGGCAGCGCCGCGATGGTCGTATCCTGCGGCGTGATGCGGAAGGTGAACTGCTGCTCGACGAGCTGCCGCACCTTCATCGCGCCGATCTTCGCGGGGCTGAAGCGCATGTAAGGAATCGCGGCGCGCACCGCGTCGACGAAGGCGTCGTTCGTCGCCGTGATCACGTGGAACGACGATGAATCGGCGAAGCCCGTCGTGTCCACCACGTACTGCGCCGCGACCGCGCCGGTGATGTTCTTCTCGAGCATCGACAACGGATACGCCGGCGCGGCGCTGTTGGCCTGCCGCACCACCGCGGTGTCGACCTCCAGCTCGGAGAACACCGAGTCTCGTCCGACCGACGGCGGGACGGCGGGTGCCGTGACGGTGTCGGCGTTCGCGCGGCCAAGTCCCTCGAGAGGATTCGTCGGCCGCACGTCGCCCATCATGCGCGGCCCATCGCCCATGCCGGTGCCAAAGTGCGTGACATCGATGTAGTGCACCGTCTCACGCTGCGGCGGTCCGCTCCCCATCGACCGATCCGGCGGCGGGATGTAGTACGGACGGTTGGCGATTCCGTCCGGCGGCAGCATCGACGGCGGAAGCGTCGCGACGACCGACACCGCGATGACCGCGACGTGGACCACGACGCTCAAGCCGGCGCTCGTGAATACCATCGAGCGCTTTGCATAGGAGTCCACCCAGAGCCGCATCATACCGTTCGCATCCTATTGCGACAGGTATCGTTCGCGCACCAGCTGCGTGTGGTGCCGTTCGTGTCCCGCCACGATGTAGAGCAGCGCGCGCACGGTGACCGGATTTCCGCTCGCCGTGCCGCGGCGCGTCAGCATCTCGGGATCCAGGTGCTTCGCGAGATGCACCGTCGCCGCGCGAACCACTTGGAACTCCTCGACGAGATCGGCGAGCGTACGCCGCGCGAAGTTCGAGTTGGCGACGAACACCTTCTCGTCGAAGCTGGCGAGCGGCGTCGTGTCGGCGCGCGAGATCCGGAGCGCGCGATACGTCATCACGCGCTCGGTGTCGATGATGTGCCCGAGCACTTCCTTGATGCTCCACTTCTCGGGCGCGTACGCGAAGTTTTCGCGTTCCGGCGCCACGCCGCGCAGCAGCGCCGTCGTCTGCTCCGCCTGCTCGCGCAGCACGGAAATGAGATCACCGTCGGGGACTCTGGCGACGTATTTCTCGTAATACGGCGCATGCTCGTCCGCGGCGGGACGGTCGATCAGTCGAGTGGCCATGGCCCGGTGCCGGTTGTTTCGGACTCAATCTCTTACTGAGATAACTCCCCGAAACCGCCGCGTGTCAACATCCTGACACTTCGTGAACAAAAATGGCGCCGGGCAGCCGCTACTTGGCCTTTGGCTCGAGATCGAGCGACGCGCTGTTCACGCAGTACCGCATCCCGGTCGGCTTGGGGCCGTCCGGAAACAGGTGCCCGAGATGGCAGCCGCACTTCGCGCAATGGATCTCCGTGCGATGCATGCCATTCGTCGTGTCCTCTTCCGTCTCGATCGCACCGTTCTCGATCGCGGCGTAGAAGCTCGGCCACCCGGACCCCGATTCGAACTTGGTGTTGGAATCGAACAGCGGCGTCCCGCAGCACGCGCACTTGTACGTCCCCGGCGTGTGCTCGTCCCAGTACTTGCCGGTAAAGGCGCGCTCGGTGCCCTTGCGCCGCGTGATCGCGAATTGCTCGGGGGTGAGCTCCTTCGCCCACTCCTCGTCGCTCTTCCGGCTCGACCCGCTCATTAGAACTCCCGCTTCTTCATGATCTCGAATAGCTCGGCGGCTTCGTCGTCCTTCTCGTTGGTTGGCCGGCGTGTGACGTCGAGCGTGGAATCGTACGTCTTCCGCGGCTGCGACTTGGGTTTGGAGGCTTTCGCAACCGTCTTCTTGATCAGCTTGGCAAGCTGCTTCTCGTCCATGTGGACTCCCCGGGCAAGGTGAGCGAACCAAAGATACTTAAGCTATTGTTCAGCGACCCGTCCACACCAGGTTCAGCATCGATTCATGGCGTCCACCCCAGAGCCGAGCCGAGCTAACATAGCGCTCCGCGGCCTGCTCGAGCGCGGTTTGCGCTTTGAACAGGCTGGCGCGCTCGAGCGGGCGCTGGACGTCTACACCCAAGCGCTCGACGACGCCGCGACTCCCGTGAGGGAAGCCGAAGTGCGTGTGGCGCTCGCACGCGTGTACCGCGCCATGGCGTCGTACGAGGAATCGCACCGCGAGGCCGTAGCGGCTCTCGAGCTTGCCGACTCCGCGGAGGCCGACGACGTCGCCGCCGAAGCGATGAACGTCGACGTCGGCGCGCTCCAGATGCAGGGGTTCTTCGATGCCGCGGAGCTCATCGCCCAGAAGGCACTCGCCCGCGCGCGCTCGCCGCGGATTCGTGGCATCACGCTGCAGAACCTCGGCAAAGGCGCCGCCGAACGCGGAGAGTTCGCCACGGCGGAACGCTACTTCAACGAGTCAGTCGCCGCATTCCGCGAGGCGGACTACGAGTTCGGGCTCGCCGTGGCGTTGTGCAACAGCGCGAAGGCGGCGCTCGACCAGAACAACGCCGCTCGCTCGCTGGCGATCGGCGAGGAAGCGATCGCGATCGCGCGGCGGCAAAACGCGCTCGACTTGCTTCTGACCGCGACGCAGAACCAAGCCGCGGCCTACTCCGCGATCGGTCAGTTCGACGCCGCCGAATCGCTGCTCACCGAAGCACTCGGACACTTCACGAGCGCGCACAACGCCACGCGCCAGGCGGAGTGTCTGGAGCTGATGGGCCAACTCAGCGAGAAACGCGGCGGCGACCGCGACACCGCGCTGCGATGCTACCGCCGCGCGCTCGACCTGGCGGAGTCCGCGAAGGACCGTCCGCTCACGACTCGGTTGAGCGCGCAGATCGACGCGCTCATGGAGCGTGCGGAGCGCGAGTAGACTCGCGCTCCGGTGCCACCGCGGCCGCTACGGCTGCTTGGCGGCGAGCGTCTGCTGCTGCTGCTGCACCGCGTTCGAATCCGGAGCGCAGTACGGATTGCCATTCGAGTCGTACGCAATCACGTATCCGCTGCGGCACTCGAAATCGCGAGCGGCAGACGACGGTGCGCGCCGTTGGGCGCTTGGTGCGGTGGGCGATTCCGCGCACGCGGTCATCGTGACCACTGCCCCGACAAATAACAGGATCTTCTTCACAGCAACCTCCCGCGGACTACTGCCCTGCACAGTGTGACCATAGCACAGACGATCCGGGACTGCTGTGCGTTAGCCCACAACGCGCCAGCCGACACGACCGTTCCCTCCTCGAGCACAAACCGTGCTCGCCCGCCGAGGCGGGTGTGCCGCAGTATACCGGGGTGGGCACGGTGAGGCCACCTGATGTATTGTTCATCGACAACCGCGTCGAGAGCGGAGTGAGATGGCACGACAGGGACGGAAGGGCGCTCGCCCCCCGCAGAGACGGCGGCCGGCGACAGCGAAAATCGATAAATCGGACTACTTCACCCAGCCGGGTAAGCGCGGCTCGGTCATCGTCTTACGTAAGCCGATCGGCAACCGCGCCACGGCAAAGGTGTGCGGTGTCATGCCGAGCCGCGTGCACGCGAACATGCTGATCAACCAACTCGAGCGCGCCGAGTCCGTTGTAAAGGATCTTTTCATGGAAGCCACCGACGACGGCATCGAAGCGCTCGAAGCCGTTCTCGCGGCGTGTTGTAAAGAAGTGCTCGAGAAGGGGCCGAAGGTGGCGGAAAGAGTCGAGAGTGGCGAGTAAATTGAGGAGGCTGGAGGCGGGCTACTCTCTCTCTGCCTTCGGCGGCGCGTACCCCGCAAAATGCCCGGTATGATGCCAGGTCGACGTGTGTGCGTAGTCGTCGACTTCCGCGGGCTCCAGGTCGCTCAGTTTGCGGACGTTGATGCTCACCACGCCCGAGTCGTCGACGGGATTGTAGATGTTGCCGAACCGGTGCCCGAACACGATCTCGTCGGCCTTGTACGATGAGCGCGCGTGCACGGTCTGCGAGAACGTCTCGTCGATGCCCGTGAGCAGGATCATGAATTCGGCATCTTTTGCTACTAATTCGTCGTGCTCCACGCCGAAGAGCGGGCTCCGCTCGTCGATCGGGTGCACCACGGTCCAGCTCAACGGATAGAACACGACGCGCGTGCGCTCGAGCACGAGCTGGTCGTACCGGCGCGCCGCGCCCTCGATCCGGCTGAACAGCACGATCGCCTCCAGCTGGACGAGCTGGTTGCTCCGCCCGTTCGCCGTCCGGAACATGAACGCGGTTTTTCCGCGGTACGGCGCGATGACCGCCCGATCGCTGAACATCACCGCCGCGGTGGGGCGCGAGAAGCGCGCGAAGAGAATGCCCGTGCCGAGCGCGAAAATGAGCAGGCCGACGAGCGATTCGATCGTCATCACCAGATGCGGGAGCACGCCGTTCGGCGTGACGTTGCCGTACCCGATCGTCGCCAGCGTCTCCACGCTGAAGAAGAATGCGCGGCCGAACGCGCCGCCCATCTGCGCGCTGCTCATCGCCAGCAGCGAGTTCACGCCGAGCGACAGGTAGGCGAGCGCGAACACGAGGTTCGCCGCCAGATAGCCCGCGATCATGAACAGGAAGAAGCGCGGCCAACTGATCGTGAGCATGTAGTGATACAGGCTCAGCGACTTGAGGAACGGCAGCCCAACGCGGCGCGACGTGAACGTCCCGTCGCGGTTGAGCAGCCGCTTCTCGTTGGCGCCCCCGACGATGGAGCCGAACCCGAGGTCTTTCGGTTCTTCGAGCTGGAGCTGCGGATTCGTCATGCTCTACGTCTCGTGACCTGGGAAGAGTCCAACACGTTCAACCTGTGCTACGGAACAATGGATCCCGCTTGCTGCGCTTTGAGCTGCTGCCAGTACTCGTCCATCTTGATCCGCGGAATGCCGTTCGTCATCCAATCGGGCGCCGGTTTGCCCTTGAGGTAGTGGTCGAACCAGTCCTTCTGCCGCATCGCGTAGTCCTTCTGGTTGATCGAACGCGCGAGGCCGTGATTCTCGCCGACGTACGTCAGCAGGATCACCTGCTTGCCGAGCTGCCGCAGTGTGTTGAAGTACGTGACGCCCTGATTGAAATCGACCGCGCCGTCCTTGTCATCGGAGAGGATGATCAGCGGCGTCGTCACGTTCTTCGCGTGGAAGTTGGGCGAGTTCCGAATGTACGCTTCGTAATTATCGATGTAGTTGCCCTTGAAGCGGCCCTGACTCGACTCGAAGATCGCCTGATCCGCGCCGCCGGTGTTCCAGTAGATCGAGCCGTACATGCTCACCATGTCGGTGAGCGGCGCGCCGGCGATCGCCGCCTTGAAGATGTGCGTCTGCGTCACGAGGAACGCCGTCTGGTAGCCGCCCCACGAGTGGCCCCACAGCCCCACGTTCGCCGAATCGATCATCCCCGTCGCGATCGCCGCCTTCACGGCGGGAATCACGCACCACACCGCCGACATCCCGGGGTCATTCACGCGGTAGACGATGTCCGGATCGAGCACCGCGTAGCCGCGGCTCGTGTAGATGCTCCGATTCGGCGTGCTCGTCTCGTTCGGCGTGACGTACGAGTGCGCCAGGTTCGAGCGCTTCTCGTAGATCGTCACGAGCAGCGGGTACTTCTTCCCCGGCTCGTAGTTGGCCGGCAGGTACAGCGCACCCTGCAGCTTGTCGCCTTTGGCGCTGGTGTAGTTGATCAGGCGCACCCCGCTCGTCCACGCGAAATCCTTCTGCTGCGGATTCGCGTCGGTGATCTGGCGGCCGCCTTTCAGATCCGCGCTCGCGACATAGTAGTTCGGGAAATCCGACGCCGTCTGCCGCGTGTACACGAAGACGTCGGCGTTTTTCGCCTTCTCATATGAGAACTTCGCATCGTCCCACACCAGGCGCTGCGCGCCGGGCTTGTTCGGCTCCACACGCGACACGCCTTCCTTCTTCGTCCACTCGCCGTACGCCGCGAAATACAGCGGCTTGCTCAGATCGATGCCGTCGGCGAACGATCCGCCGCCGCCGCGCCCGCCGCGGCCGGCAGCCGCGCCGCGCGTCGTCTGTTGCTCGAATGGGTAGAGACGCTGATACCGGATCTGATCGCGCTTGCCGTCGACGGTGAGATTCGTCGCGGCGCCGCCGCGCACCGGAACCTTCCACGCGTCGAACGCGTCTGACACGATCACGGCGCTGCCGTCCTTGGTCCAGCCGAATACCTGATCCGGCGGCGTGACGATGTTGTTGTGATCGTCCGACGTGTCGGCGAACACGGTCGGCACGCCTTTGGAGATCTCGTGCGTGTCGCCCGTCACCACGTCCATCACCGCCCACTGCGCGTTGTCGTCCCAGTACAGCAGCTCGCGCCCGTTCGGCGACGCGACGATCGCTGATGCGATGTGCTTCTCGAGCACACGCTTGCGTGCTCCCGTCGCGAGATCCACCGCGTAGAGATCCTGGTACCGCCGGCCGCTGTAGCTCTCCTGATTGTCGTACTCGCGCGTGTCGACTCCGTACGCATAGTGCTCGTGTCCGACGAGCGCGATCGTGCGCAGTGCGTCATCGGCGAGGCGTACGAACTTCTGATCCGCGAACCGGTACTCCGAGAGGTAGCTGTACGCCTTGTCCTGGGCTTCCTGCACGATCTGCTGCGACTGCAGGCGCGGATCCTTGTAGTGCCAGAGGATGAGCGAGGGATTCTCTTCCTGCGATTCGTTCACGCGCGGTTGATTGATCGTGCCGCCCATGCCCGGCGCGCCCGCCTGCACCAGCCCGATGCCGCGGCCGGCGGCCATCATCTGCGGCTTCTTCGCCTCGCGAATTCCAAAGAAGATCGTCGAGAGATCGCTCGAGAAGCGCGGCGCCTCGTTGACGGAGACGGCCATGCCGGGCGTGAAGTCCGCGTGCTGCTTCGGATCGAAGACGACCTTGCTCGGCGACGCGGACGCGAGATTCGTGACGCTCACCACCGAGTACAGCGTGTCGTGGAGAACGGAGTCCGGCACGCCGCGCAACACGGCGAGCCCCGGTGCGCTGTCGGCCCACACGAGGTGGCGATACAGCGCGCGCTCCGTGTCGAGCGGACGCACGACGTCGGTGCGCATGTTCCGAAGCTGAACGCCGTTCCCGATCTCGTCGTGCGCGTCGATGGTGTACGCCAGCCATTCGCCGCTCTCGTCGAAATCGAACTCGGCGACGTTGCCGATGTTCACCATCGACTTGCCGGCGAGATCGTAGAGCAGGAGATCGGTGCCCGTGGAGCGTGACACGGTCGCCGCGGCGCTCGGAGCGGCGCCGCGCGCGCCCATCGCCTCCGGAGCCGCGGATACCTGTTCCGGATAGCTCTGCATCGCGATCCACATTGGCTTGTCGCCATCGAACGCGAAGCGGCGCACGTGGTCGAACTCGACCTTCTCGCCCGTCGAGAGATTCACGAGACCGAGCTTATTCTGCTGCGGTCCGCTGCCGCTTGCCGCGGCTCCGCCGGCGCCGCCCCGGCCACCGCGCCCTGCGCCGCGACCGCCGGTTGGCTGGGCTTTGGGATAGATCGTGAACGCGACCCACTTGGAATCGCCGCTGATCGCGAGCGCGCTCGAGCCGCCGCCTCCGAACGCGGCCGCGCCTCCGCGCCCACCCGGGCCGCTCGCGTTGCCGATCGGGAATCTCATCTCCTTGCCGTCAGCCGCGGTCGAGCGAATGACGACGTTCGCGTCGCCTTCATTCGGCGCGAGGACATACGCGAACCACTTGCCGTCGTCCGAGAGCACGGGCTGGCGAATCGTCTTCCACGCCTTGAGATCGGCGGGTTGCATCTGCCGAGTGGCGTGCGATGCCGGCTGCTGCGCGGCAACGGCTTGGGCGACGATCAAAATCGAGAGCGGTGCGCCGATAATCGAAATGCGGCGCCGAGCGCGAGCAAACATGGAATCTCCGCGTCGAACGGACGGAAGGGCGAGGGTGAATGCGAGGCTCAACAACGTACCGGGCGTGCACTTACCTGTCCACCGACGGACACTGCTCAAGTTCCGGCTGCGGCTATCCGATACTCTCTCACGGAAGGTCTTGTCCGGCGATGCGCCGGGTACCTGAACGGCCGGAGCGGAGGGAGCGCAGGATGCGGAAGACGATCATCGGAGCCGCGGTGCTGAGCGCGGCGATCATTGCGTATGGCTGTCAGCATTACGTGCATCCGTCGCACACGCCGGACGAGCACGGGAATGCCGCGCCGATCAAGCAGGTCGCGACCGAAGCGCACGCCGACGACATCAGGCTCGAGCCGTACGAGTCGGTCGATCATTTATATAGAAACGCGAAAAGCCAGCTCCCGAACTCGGTGCGGCTCGCGATTCTCGACACCGCCGATTGGGACGCGATCTGGAAGCGCATCGTCGGCGCGAGCTCGAACGCACCAGCGCCGTCGGTCGATTTCTCGCGCGAGATGCTGCTCGTCGTCGGGATGGGCCAAGCGCCGTGCATGGGCTATCAGATCAACATCGACACCGTGTTTCGCGACAAGGACAAGCGGGTCTACGCGGTGGTGCGCGAGCGCGGACACGGCTCGCGGTGCGGATGCTTGAACGAGGTGGTGTCGCCGGTGGACGTGATCCGGGTGCCGCGGACGATCCGACCGGTGACGTTCCTGGAGCGGAAGGAGACCAATGTGTGCGAGGAGCGGTGAGTATTCCGAATTGCTGAAGCAGGACGCCGAGTGCTGGAGGCGGGGCTGACAGCAGAGCTATCAGTTCCCGGCTCGGCTGTTCGCTATCAGCGACAGCTATCGGAGGGATTCGGAACGAAGCGTTGAATGGGAGCGCGGGGCGGGGCCTGCGTGCTCCGTTCGGCGTCAATGCGAGAACGGGCGATCTGTGAGCGTGCGCCGTCGTGCGTCGATTCGCGTACGCCGCTTCCGGAAGCCGATTCCCGATCCCATGCACCACTTCCACTTCCCTCTGATAGCTGTCGCTGATAGCGAATAGCCGAGCTGGGATCTGGCAGCTCGCTGTCAGCTCCCTGACTCCTAAAGATTTAGTTGACATCGTCCCCTCACTTCGTATCTTCTCCTAAACCTTTAGGAGTAGATCCGTGCCCGTCGCATTCACCGACCGCGAGCTGGACATCATGGCCGTGCTCTGGGAGCACGGGCCGTCCACCGTGGCGGAAGTCCGCGAGCGGCTGCGCGACGCGCTGAGCCACAACGCGGTCGCGACGATGCTCACGATCCTCGAGAAGAAGAAGCACGTGGGGCACACCGAAGAAGGGCGCGCGTTTCGCTACCGCGCGCTCGTCGCGCGTGAGGAAGCAGGCCGCAGCGCGTTCACGCGTATGATCGACACGATCTTCGGTGGATCGGCCGAGGCGCTGCTGACGCATTTCGTGCGCGATCGGAAGCTCGAGCCGGACGAGATCGCGCGCATCCGTGCGTTGCTCGACGAGCAGCTCGAGAAGCGCGAGCGCGTGCACGCGCGGCGTCGGCGCTCGTGAGGCCGCGGCTGCCTGCAACCCTCCTTGCCAACGTCGTGTCGAACTCTCCAGGCCCCGCTGCGTTGGTCCGTGCTCGTTCCATTGGCTGACGTCATTCACGACTCCCACACCGCGTGACGAGAAGCGACCGATGACACGCTCGATACACCGTCCGAGGGCACGACACCTCCTCGCGGTCCTCCTCTGCCTCGCGCCCCCCGCCGCCGCCCGCGCGCAGCGGCCGCAGGTCATCCAGGGCCGCGTCACCAGCGACAGCGGCGCCGCCATCGCGGGCGCCGACGTCATCGTCACGGTCGCGCCAACCGCCGAGACGATCTCGGGCAAGTCCGACTCGAGCGGCGCGTACCGCGTGGTGATCGCCAAGCCCACCGGCGAGTACATCCTCTATATCGGCGCGCTCGGCCGCAAACCGTTCCGCCAGCGCGTCACCATCAAAGCGCCCGACAGCGTCGCGGTGGTGAATGCCAAGCTCGCCCCGACGGTGACGCAGGTTGCAGGCGTACGGGTGCAGGCGCGCAAGGCGCGGCCGCAGCGGACGATCGGCAACGAAACGGGCTTCGGCACCGACGCGACCGACAAGACGTTCGATGGCGTGAACGGCGCGCTGCCGCCGGACCTCCAAGGCAACCTCGACGCGATGGCATCGCTCATCCCCGGACTCTCGACGTCGCCAAACGGCGTCTCCGCGTTCGGCTTGGGAGCGGACAATAATTCAACAACGCTCAATGGCCTCGCGTTCAGCGGCGGCGATCTGCCGCGCGACGCGCGGACGACGACGCGCTTCCGCACCTCGCCGTGGGATCCGACGGTCGGCGGCTTCAACGGCGTGCAGACCGCGGTCACGCTGCAGTCCGGCGGCAACATCTCGCGGCGCAGCGGGCACGTGACGCTCGATGCGCCGGCGATGCAGTTCTCCGATCCGGTCGCGAGCCGCGCCGGCCAGAAGTTCACGAACATCGCGCTGGATGAAGGCGGCCAGGGCGCGTACAAGCTCGACGCCATCTGGTACAATTTCGGCGCGCACTTCGCGCGGCAGACGGCGTCGACGGCGTCGCTGCTCGACTTGGACCCCGGCGCGCTCGTGCGCGCCGGCATCTCGCCCGACTCGGCGGCGCACCTCATCGCACTACTCCAGAGCATGCACGTGCCGGTGACGATGGGCGGCATCCCCGACGACCGCACGACGACGACGGCATCGTTCATCGAGCGCGTCGATCGTGCGCCAGCCTCGCCGACGAAACCGAACGGACCGCCCGGCGCGTCGCTCGCGGTGACGGGGTTCGGGCGCTACTCGCTGTCGCAGGCGGCGTCGCTCTCGCCGACGGCGCTGCCGGCGTTCTCCGGCAAGACGACGACCGCGATGGCCGGTGTGCAGGGCCTCTACTCCACGTATTTCGGCCACGACGGCGACTACGTGAGCGAGACGACGACGAGCGTCTCGGTGAACGACAACCGCGGCACGCCGTACCTCGAGCTGCCGAGCGGCAGCGTGCTCGTCGCGTCGGACCTTGGGAACGGCGCGTCGGGGCTCGGCTCGCTCGCGTTCGGCGGCAACAGCACGCTCCAGAGCAACTCGAGCACCTGGACGTGGGAAACGATCAACCAGACGGATTTTCTTCTGCGCGGCAAGCAGAATTTGCCGATGAAGATCTATCTGCAGTCGCGCTTCGACGGCTTCGACCAGACGGTCGCGGCGAACCGGCTCGGCCGCTACAGCTTCGCGTCGCTTGCCGGCGTGGCGAACAACACGCCGACGAGTTTTTCGAGAACGCTCAACGCGCCGTCGCGGTCGGGCGGCGAGTGGATCGGCGCCGGCGCGTTCGGCGGCGACTTCAATCTTGGCAAGGTGACGCTCACCGGCGGGGTGCGTGTCGATGCCAACGCGTTCACGGCGGCGCCGGCGTACAACAGCCAGGTGGACCAGCTCTTTGGCGCGCGCACCGACCACACGCCGGGCGGCGTTTCCGTGAGCCCGCGGCTCGGCTTCACCTGGCTCATGAAAGGACAGCGCGGCTACTCCGTGCTGGCCACGCCGATGTCGATCGTCTCGTCGGGACCGATTCAGGTTCGCGGCGGCATTGGCAAGTTTCAGAGCACGTTCCGGCCAACGCTCCTCGCCGACGCGATCTCGTCGACTGGCTTGCCGGGGAGCACGCAGCAACTGCTCTGCATCGGCGCCGCGGCGCCGGTTCCCGACTGGCAGGCGTTCGCGAATGACGTGAGCGCCGTTCCCAACCAGTGCACCGGCGGCACGGGCAACCTCGCGGACACCGCCCGCGCCGTGACGCTGTTCGACCGAAACTTCGCGCCGGCCGAGAGCTGGCGCGGGAACCTCGGTGTCACGACCGACATGCTCTTCACCCACTGGTCGATCGACGGCACGTACTCGCTGAATCTGCACCAGCCGGGGACGGTCGACCTCAACTTCGCGGGCACGCCGCAATTCTCGCTCGCGAACGAAGGGAATCGCCCGGTGTTCGTCGCGCCCACGAGCATCGTCGCGTCGACTGGCGCGGTCTCGGCGGTCGAGGCGCGGTCGCACGCCGAGTTCGGCCGTGTGGCCGAGCAGGTCTCGGATCTGCGCGGCGACGCGAAGCAGCTCGCGGTCTACGCGATTCCGAACCTTCCCTTTCGCTTCGGCATTCTACTTCTTGGATATACATACTCTGATGCGCGCGTGCAGGGGCGCGGCTTCGACCAGAGCACCGGCGGCGATCCGCGCGCCGTCGAATGGTCGATGGCGCCGTTCACGCCGCGCCACCAGTTCACGGCGCAGCTCGCGCGAACGTTCATGCAGGGCCACCTCGGCGCGTCGGGGCTGGTCAAGGTGCAGTCGGGTTTCCCGTTCACGCCGATCGTGGGCGGCGACATCAACGGCGACGGCAGCTCCAACGACCGCGCATTCGTATTCGATCCCGCGACGGCGGATCCGACGGTCGCGAGCGGCCTGCGCGCGCTGATGCAAAACGGGCCAGCCGCCGCGCGCGACTGCCTGAGCGCGCAGATCGGCGAGATCGTCGGCCGGAACAGTTGCGTCGGTCCGTGGAGCGCGACGGCCAACGCGAACTTCGCGTGGCTCCGAGTGCCGCACACGAACGACCGCGCGAACCTCTTCATCAGCTTCGCGAACATCACCGGCGGATTGGACGAGCTGCTGCACGGCGAGAACAACCTGCACGGGTGGGGCACGTTCCCGCTCCCCGATCAGTTGCTGTATCAGGTGCGCGGCTTCGACCAGAACGCGAAGCGCTTCATCTACGAGGTGAATCCGCGCTTCGGGAGCACGAGCCCCGCAACGACGACGCGTCGTTCGCCGTTCCGGATCACCCTCGACCTCTCGCTCACGCTCGGCCGCTCGCCGCAGGAGCAGCAGGTCGAGCAGAACATTCGCGTCAAACCGCATCTCGTCGGCACGCGCGCGACGGCGGACTCGATCCAGGCCCGGTTCATGAAGCAGCAGTTCTCGGACATCTACGCGATCATGCTGCACTTCGCCGACTCGCTCGCGTTGTCGCGCGATCAGGTGGAGGCGATGCAAGCCGAGCAGAAGGTGCTCAAGGCAGAAGCGGACAGCATCTACGCTGGACTCGCGGCGTACCTCGTCGCGCTGCCGGCGAACTTCGACGTGCCCGAAGCGGCGAAGCACGTGACCGACGCGGGGAACGCGATGTGGAACAAGGTCTATGCGGAGAAGGCGTTCCTCGTGAAGACGCTCACGCCGGGACAGCTCCGGCTGCTTCCGGGACCGCTCCGGAACATGGTCGAGGTGCCGAACTTCAAAGGCCGGTTCTTCTTCGGCTTCTGACCGGCGGCTTCTGACAATTCCCATACTTGCCCACTATATCCGTTACGGATATAGTGGGTCATGGCACACGACGACCCCCGAGCGCACCTGCCGCTCACGCCGATCGTCCTGCACATCCTGATCGCGCTCGGCGACGGCGAGCGTCACGGCTACGCGATCGCGCAGGAGATCGAGATGGAGTTCTACGGCGCGATCCGCGTGGGGCCGGGCACGATGTACGGGTCGATCCAGCGGATGCTCGGCGCCAAGCTGATCGAGGAAGCGCATCCGCGGAAGCGGGACGATGCGGACGCGCGCCGGCGCTACTATCGCGCGACGGCACTCGGGAACAAGGTCAAGCAGCTCGAGCTCGAGCGCCTCGAGACGCTGCTGCGCTACGCCAACGTCCGCCGGGCGGCGCATCGACCGGGCATCGCATGATTCGCGCGCTGCTATTCCGAACATACCGGCTCTCGCTGCGACTCTATCCGCCAGCGTTCCGCGAGCGCTTCGGCGATGAGATGGTGGATTTCGCCGAGTCGCGGATGCGCGACGCGCGCGGCACCGCGGCGTCGATGCTCGCCGTCTGCCGAATCGCCGTAGATCTCTCGGCGAGTGTGCCGCGTGAGTGGCGCAACCTGTTTCGCGAGCGGCGCGCCGCGCGCCTGCTGTCGGCCGCCAACCCCTTTGCTCCGAGGAGTGACATGGACATCCTGCGGCAAGATCTCCGCTTTGCGCTGCGCAGTCTCGCACGCCGGCCCGCGTTCGCGATCGTCGCGGCGCTCACGCTGGCGCTGGGCACCGGCGCGAACACGGCGATCTTCTCGCTCGTGAACGGCGTGCTCATTCGTCCCCTGCCGTATCCCGACCCCAGTCGCGTGATGATGGTGAGCGGGACGCAGAACGGACACGGCGCGCAAGGCGTGGTCTACGCGGACTACGTGGATTGGGTTCAGCAGAATCGGAGCTTCGCCGAGTTGGGCGTGTTTCGTCCGCAGAGCGTGAACATCACGGGCAGCGATCATCCGGATCGCGTCATCGGCTCGTTCGTGTCGGCGAGCTTTCTCCGCGTGATCGGCGCGAAGATGACGCTCGGCCGCGGGTTCACGGATCGCGAGACCGACCCGCGGACGAAGGCGCCGGTCGCGATCGTGTCGTACGAGGCATGGCAGTCGCGCTTCGGCGCCGACTCGTCGCTGCTCGGTCGCACGCTCGTGCTCAACGGCACGCCGTTCACCGTCGTCGGCATCACCGTCCCCAACACGCCCGCGGTCTATGGCAGCGTCGACGTGATGCTACCCGTCGGCTATTACCCGAATGCTCATGGGCTGGATCGCGGAACTCGCGGCGTGTTGGTGGTTGGCCGGCTGAAGCCGGGCGTGACCGTCGCGGCCGCACAGCACGATCTGTCGGCGATCGAAGACCGACTCGCCGCGCTGTACCCTACCACGAACAAGGGCACCGGCGCGGAAGTGCAGCCGCTCCGCGACGCGCTCGTTGGGCCGAGCGACCGCACGCAGTTGCTGATTCTGCTGGCGGCGGTCGGTGTCGTGCTGCTGATCGCGTGCGCGAACGTCGCCAACCTCCAACTTGCGCGCGGATCGTCGCGTGCGCGCGAGCTCTCGGTGCGCGCGGCGCTCGGCGCGGGACGCGCGCGGATCGCTCGACAGTCACTGACGGAGAGCGTGGTGCTCTCGCTCGTTGGGGGCGCCCTCGGCGTAGCGCTCGCGGTTCCGCTCCTGCACTGGCTCGTCTCGCTCGTTGGTCCGCAGCTGCCGATCGACGCGTCGACGATTCAGCTCGACACGCGCGTGCTCGCGTTCGCGCTGGCGGTGTCGATCGCCACCGGGCTGCTGTTCGGATTGCCGGCGGCGTTCAAGGCATCGCGCGTCAGTATCGGTGACATGCTGCGCGTTCGCGCGGGCGCGAACTCGCATGCGCGCACGCGGAACATCTTGCTCGTCGTACAGCTCGCGCTCTCGATGACGCTGCTGGCATCCGCGGGGCTGCTCGTTCGGTCGCTCATCGCGCTGCAGCGCGTCGATCCGGGGTTCGACGGCGACGACGTGCTCACGGCGCAGTTCCGACTTCCGGCCTCGAAGTACGACTCGCCCGACAAGATCACTGCAATGTTCGATCAGACGATCGCCGCGATTCGCAGCGTACCCGGCGTGCAAGCAGCGGCGCTGGTCCGCGCGTCGCCGCTGAGCGGAAACGGCGAACAGTACCCGTTCTCCATCGACGGCCAGGCCGCGGACACGTCGGCCGGCGCGCCGTCGATGCTCATCAACAGCGTGACGCCGCAGTACTTCGCGACGATGCGGATTCCGATTCTCGCCGGACGCGACGTCGCGCCAAGCGACCGCGCGGGCGCGCTGCCGGTGATCGTGATCAACGAGCTCGCGGCGAAGCAGCTCTGGCACGGCGAGTCGCCAATCGGGAAGCGCGTGCAGTTCGGCGAAGGCTGGTGGACGGTGATTGGCGTCGCGGCGGACACGCGCCACTTCACGCTCGGCGAGAAGCCGCTGCTCCAAGGCTACGTGCCGCACGCGCAGCGTCCGCAGGTCTTCACAAGCGTGGTTGTGCGCACGAACGGCGATCCGCTCCGATACGTGAACGCCGTGCGCCAGGCCATCTGGTCGGTCGATCGCGATCAGCCGGTGTGGCGATTCCGGTCGATGGAGCAGGACATGAGCGCCGCGGTCACCGCGCCGAAGACGCTCATGTGGCTCGCGAGTCTGTTCGCGTTCGTCGCGCTCGCCGTCGCGGCGGTGGGGGTATACGGCGTGCTGAGCTACACGATCTCGCAGCGCACGCACGAGATCGGCGTTCGCATCGCGCTCGGCGCGGATGCGCGGCGCGTGCGGGCGATGGTCGTGGGCGAGGGCGCGCGGCTCATCGCGATCTCACTGGCGCTCGGGGCGGGCGTGGCGTTCGCCGCCGCGCGGCTGATGCGGAGCCAGCTCTTTGGCGTTGGCACGACGGACGCGGTCACGCTGCTCGCGGCGGTCGCGGTGCTGAGCGGGGTCGCGCTGCTTGCGTGCTATCTTCCCGCCCGTCGCGCGAGCCGGGTGGATCCGATGGTGGCGCTGCGGATGGAGTAGTGCGCGCCCGGGCCGAATCTACCGCGGGGGGCGCGGGGGAGCGCGGAGGAACTGCGTGGGCCGGCGTGCTCGCCGAGGGCAGTCTCTAATTCTCTAATTCTTTAATTCTTTAATTTCAAATATTGAATCGCAGTTCCCCCCGCGCTCCCCGCGACCTCCGCGGTAGAATCGACCGAGGCGCGCTCTACCCCCCGAACACGACGCCCCGCCGCTCCCGCCCGGCCGCGGCCGCGATCGCCCCGAGCACGAAGACGGTGATCGCGGCGAGCGACATCGCGTTGGCGTACGACGTGTGCTCGGCGAATACCGCCTCGAGGTACGCCACCGAGCTCGCGATGAGCACGCCGCACTGATAGGCGAAGCCCGGCAGGAACCCGCGGACGTTGTCGGGCGACAGCTCGTTGATGTGCGCCGGGATCACGCCCCACGCGCCCTGCACCATGAACTGCATCACGAACGCGCCGAGCATGAGGAGCGGAACCGACGGCGCGAACGCCCAGAGCGGAATCGAGACGATCGCGAGCACGAGCGCGATCACGATCGCCTTGCGCCGGCCAATGCGATCGGAGTAGTGGCCGAAGAGGATGCCGCCGATGATCGCGCCGACGTTGCCGATCGCCGTGACGACGGCGCGCCGCTGCGGATCGAAGTGCCAGTCGCGCTGGAGGAACGTGGGATACATGTCCTGCGTGCCGTGCGAGACGAAGTTCATCATCGCCATGAGCACGACGAGATAGGCGAAGAGCTTCCAGTGCGACGCGATGCCGCGGCCGTACTCGGACCAATTCTTGTGGCGCGTGCGCTCCCAGACTTCGGACTCCTTCACGTGTGAGCGCACGTAGAGCGCGAGCAGCGCCGGCAGTCCGCCGATGAAGAACATCGGCCGCCAGCCCCAGCGCGGAAATATGAAAAAGAAGCAAACCGCGGCGAGCAGGTTGCCGCAGGCGTAGCCTTCCTGGAGGAAGCCGGAGAAGATGCCGCGCCGGTTGGCGGGCGATTTCTCCATGGCGAGCGACGCGCCGACGCCCCACTCCCCGCCCATGCCGATGCCGAACAGCGCGCGCAGGATGAGGAACGACCAGTAGGTGTGCACGAGACCCGTGCACACCTCGACGATCGAATAGAAGATCAGGTCGATCATCAGCGGGAGGCGGCGGCCGTAGCGATCGGCCATGAGCCCGAAGATGAACGCGCCGACCGGGCGGAACGCGAGCGTCAGCGTGATCGAGAGCGCGATCGCCTTGTCGGTCTGACCAAACTCTTTCGCGATCGCCGTGAGCGTGAAGCTCACGAGAAAGAAGTCGAACGCGTCGAGGGTCCAACCGAGGAAGCTGGCGATCACCGCCGCCCGGTGCCCGTCTTCCGGCGGGCTGCCGGGCGCCAACGTCGCGGACTGCGCGGCCGTGGCCGTCACTTGATCTCTTCGACTTTGAAGCCCGACACGTGCACGTCGAGATTGTGGTTCATGCGAATCCCGGCGACGCCTTCGGGGAACATGCCGTGCAGCCCGGCTTTAGAGAATCCTTGCAGCAGCTTTCCGTTGGCAAGGAAGTGGATCGAGTCGCCCGCGCAGTGAATGAGCAGCGTATTCGTCGTGCTGCCGTCGGCGGCGACCTTGTTGACGGCCGGTGATTCGGTCCACTGCACGATGGTGTGGAGCTGCGTTTTGTCGTCGGGGCCGGCGCGGTGGCGGATCATGTAGCTGCCGTCCTGCCGGACGATGAAGTACAGGTACTGCGCGTCAGGCGAGTCGAGGTTGGAGCCGCCGACGACGAGGCCGTACGCTTCGCCGTGGTCGCCGTGGCCGACGTTCTTCTTGGTCTGGTGGAACGTCGCGGTCACCTGGTACGCGCCGCTCGTCACGTCCTTCGCGCGATAGTAGATCGCGGCCGGTCCCGTGGTGAAGTGATAGCCGTCGCCCATCGTGACGAACTTGACCATCGCCGGCGTCGCGCTCTTCGCGATCTCCTTCGGATCGAGCGCGATGGACCAGCCGGCGGGCAGCGCCCCACCGCCCTTCGCGGCGATCGTCGGGTCCTTGTCGTTGCCCTGCTGCTGTTGAGCCGCGAGCGGTGTCGCGACAACCATGGCCGCGATGGCGATCAGTGTTCTGCGCATGCTGTTCTCCCCGGATGGCGTTCGGGGGAGATTATACGGCGGGCGGGAAGCCGGGAGTAGGGTCAGCGCAGCTTGATGACCGTCCCCACCCGCAACCGGCTCGACGACAGACCGTTGATCTGCTTCAGGCGCTCGACGGTGGTGTTGTGAACGCGCGCGATGTTCCAGAGGTTGTCGCCCGCGCGGACCCTGTACGTCTTGCTCTGGTCCGACGACGCGCTCGCGACTTCACCACCGGACTCGGTCGTCGTCGTCGTGGCCGCTTCATGGTGCAGCGCGGCGAGCACCGTCCGCGGCTCGGGCGCCTGCTTGAGCACCGCGACGTGGAAGTGCGGCGGATGATGCTCCTCGGTCGCTTCGATGACGTGCTTGTCCTCGAGTGCGAGCAAGTTGGTCCGCAGCCACTTGAGGCACACGGGGTTGCTCGGCTTGTGAAAGTCGACCGCCATGCCCGTTGGATGAACCGACTTGGGCGACGCGTTCGGCGGCTGCTCGTCGATGGGGCGGGCACCGCTCGTCACGACGAGGCGCTCGCCGCACGCGATGTGATATTCGTGCGCCAATGAGTCCGCGAACGCGAGCGTGTTCGGCAGCACGAACGGATACGTCGCATCATCGAGGGTGAGATCCTCGTTGACCGTGATCAGCATGAGGCCGCCGGCCATCGCCGCCTCGTAGATGTCGTTCTTGGTCTGCAGGAACGCGAGCTCGTGCGACTGCGCGTCGCCGTACATGAGGTCGACGCTCGCCGGCGATCCGCGCAGCGACTGCGCCTGCGCCCCCGCGGCCGCAAGCAAGCCGATCAAGCTGGGTATGAGAACTGTGATGCGCCGCATGTATGATGCGTAGTGCAGTCCTCGTTCCGTTGTGGAGAGGAGAGACTGGAGAGTGGAGAGTCGACCCGGCACGGTCGGGCCCGCACGCGCGACTCTCCGCTCTCCACACTCTACTCTCCGCCGTTCAATATCCCGCCGCGTGCCCGTCCTTCCGCGGATCTGATCCGGCGACGTAGCCGCGCTTGAGCTTGATGATCGCCTGGCTGCCGCCGAACTCCGACGCGGGAGCGATTCGAACGTCGTGGCCCATCGCGCGCAACTGGGCGATGACGCTGTCCGCGATGACCGGCTCGACGAGCACACGCGTGCCCGACATGTGGCGGAATCGGCCCTCGTCCATCGCCTGCTGCACGTTGTAGCCGAAGACCAGCAGGTTGAGCAGGAACTGCGCGTGCCCCTGTGCCTGCATCGCGCCGCCCATGAGGCCGAAGCTCATCCATGGCTCGTCGCCCGTACCATCGGGCGCCGAGTTGGGTCCGGGGATCGTCACGAATCCGGGAATGAGCGTGTGGAACGGACGCTTCCCCGGCGCGACGGTGTTGGGGAGGTTCGGCTCCATCGTGAATCCCGCGCCGCGATCTTGAAGCGAGAAGCCGGTGCCCGGCACGACGACGCCCGACCCGAACTCGTCGAACTGGCTGTTGATGAACGACACCATGTTGCCGTCTTTATCGGCCACGGTGAGGTAGATCGTCTCGCTCGCGGTGCGACCCGGGCCCGGATCGACCTGCACCTGCGCCTTGTGCTCGTCGATGTGACTCCGCCGCTCGGCGATGAATGGATCGGAGAGCAGATAGCTCGGCGGCACGGTGAGATGATCGGGATCGCCGACGTATCGCGCGAGGTCGGCGTAGGCGAGCTTCTTCGCCTCGATCAAATGATGCAGGTACGCAGCGGAGTTGTGGCCCATCGCTTTGAGGTCATACGCATCGAGAATCTTGAGCATCTCGAGCGTCGCGACACCCTGGTTGTTCGGCGGCAGCTCCCAGATGCGGTAGCCGTGAAATGGGATCGAGATCGGCGTCACCCACGTCGGCTGATTCTTCTTCAAGTCCTCGAGCGTGAGATAGCCGCCGAGCTTGCGCACGTGGTCCACGATGCGCTGCCCGAGCGGGCCGCCGTAGAACACGCCGGGTCCATCTTTGGCGATCTCCCGGTAGGTGTTCGCGAGATCGGGATCGCGGAACCAATCCCCGGCCTTGGGCGACTGGCCGTTGATGAGAAAAGTGGTACGTCCGCCTTCGTCCGCCGCGAGAATCTTCGTCTCCGGCGCCCAGTCACCGGCGATCACCGGCGTGACCGGATAGCCATTTTCGGCGTAGCCGATCGCG
This sequence comes from Gemmatimonadaceae bacterium, assembly GCA_025934775.1. GTDB lineage: Bacteria > Gemmatimonadota > Gemmatimonadetes > Gemmatimonadales > Gemmatimonadaceae > JAQBQB01. The sequence goes on from JAICWO010000015.1 coordinate 37,535, forward strand.
GGCTGCAGCGCTTGGGCGAGCGAGATCGTGCCGTACTTCGCGAGCAGCGTGCTCCATCCGGCGAGCGCGCCCGGCACCGTGATCGTCTCCGGCCCGCGCGACGGCATGCGGGTGTGGCCGCGGCGGATCAGCTCCTCGCGCGTCATGAGCGAGCCCGCACGCCCGCTGGCGTTGAGCGCGACGAGGTGCTTCTCCTTGGCGCTCCAGACGAGCGCAAACATGTCGCCGCCGATACCCGTCATCATCGGCTCGACGACCGAGAGCACGGCCGCCGCCGTGACCGCGGCGTCGATCGCGTTCCCGCCGTGCTCGAGGACGTTGATCGCGGCGGTCGTGGCGAGCGGCTGGCTCGTGGCGGCAATGCCGTTCGGGGCGTACACCGGCGAGCGGCCGGCCATGGTGGCGGCGCGCTGCGCGCCAATCGGAGCGAGCGCCGCGCTGAGCGCGAGCGCGACGGCGAGGAGACGCTTCATTCGTTCACCACGTGGACGTTGGCGGTTTCGGCAGGGAGGGATGCGGCAGCGGCGCGCGTGAAGTATCCGTCGTACATCTCGCGAATCGCGCGCTTGTTGAACTTGCCGACGCTGGTGCGCGGGATCGCGGTCGCAAACTCGAATGCGTTCGGCATCCACCATTTTGGAAAGTGCGGCATCAAGTGCGCGGTGAGCTCCTCGCTCGTGCACACGCACCCCGGCCGCGCGACGACGAGCGCGAGCGGGCGCTCGTCCCACTTGGGGTGCTGGAGTCCGACGACGGCGGCTTCGGCGACGTTCGGGTGCTTCATGAGCATATTCTCGAGCGCGACGGAGCTGATCCACTCGCCGCCGGACTTGATCACGTCCTTCGCGCGATCGCGAAGCGTGATGTAGCCGCGCGCGTCGATTGACGCGATGTCGCCGGTCTTGAACCACCCGTCGTCGGTGAAGCGGTCCGCCGAGTCCGACGAGCCGTAGTACGCGCCGGCAACCCACGGACCGCGCACCTCGAGCTCGCCCATCGCGTCGCCGTTCCATTCAACGAAACCGGATTCGCCGCGCACGCGCGTTTCGACGAACGGCACCGCGCGCCCTGCGCTGTTGCGATACGCCCACTGCTCGGCATCCGCCGCGTCGCGCAGATCGTGCGTCGGCGTCGCCATGCTGCCGAGCGGCGACGTCTCGGTCATCCCCCAGGCCTGCTGCACCAGAATGCCATGACGTTCGTAGCCGCGCATCAGCGAATCCGGCACCGACGCGCCGCCGCTCACCATGAGCCGCAGCGCGGAGAGATCCCAGCGCGCCGGCGCGGCGTCGAGCGCGTCGAGCACGGCCATCCAGATCGTCGGCACGCCGGCAGCGACGGTCACGCGCTCGCGCTGCATGAGATCGAGAATGCTGCGCGCATCGAGCGCCGGGCCCGGAAGCACCTGCGACGCGCCGTGCAGCAGCGCGGCGTATGGAAGACCCCACGCATTGGCGTGGAACATCGGCACGACGGCCAGGATCGAGTCGGATTCCCGGACGAAGTTGACATCGTGCAGCCCGAGCGCGAGCGAGTGCAGCGCGTTCGAGCGGTGCGAGTACACGACGCCTTTCGAGCGGCCGGTCGTCCCGGAGGTGTAGCACATCGCCGCGGCCTGCCGCTCGTCGATGCGATCGTCGAACGGCGCCTCGCCGTGCGCGGCTATTAGCGTTTCATAATCGTGCATCCCTGCCGGCGTGTCGGCTCCGCCGTCGACGACGATCACATGCGCGAATGGCACGTCGCGCCGGAACTTCTCGAACTGCGGCAGGAGGACGCGATCGACGATCGCCACGGAGTCGCCCGCGTGGTTGGCGATGTATGCCAGCTCCTCGGCATGCAGTCGAACGTTGAGAGTATGCAGCACCGCGCCCATGCTCGGGACGCCGTAATAGGCCTCGAGATGCTGATGATGATTCCAGCAAAACGTCGCGACCCGGTCGCCTGGCTCGACACCCAGCGCACGCAGCGCGCCGATCAACCGCCGCGCGCGCGCGAGCACCTCGCGATACGTGGTACGATGCACCAGCCCGTCGGCGCCCCGCGCGACGATCGCGCGCGCCGGATGAAAAGCCTCCGCGCGCCGCGCCATGGCGGGGATCGTCAACTGGTAGTCCATCATGAGGCCGTGCATCGGCAGGTCCGGTCGCGGAGCACCTACCATACTCCCGCGCGCCGACCAGTGCGAGGGGTCTTACTCGGCGAGCCGCGCCAGATCGGACGCGACGTCGACGTCGAGCGGCGGCGGTTGGTCCACGTCCACGTACCGAACGCGCGATGGCTCGCGCTCGATCACCGGCTTGGCGCCCACATCGCCACGCAACTCCGCAAGCTCAGGAAAGAGCGAGCGATCGAAGAGCACCGGATGTCCGCGAACGCCCTGATACCTTGCCGCGACGATCGCCGAACGCTCGTGTCGCCATGTCGCGACCACTGCGTCGATGACGTCAGCGCCGATCGCGGGCTGGTCGCCGAGCGCAATGATGACGGCGTCCGTATCGTGCGGTAGCGCGGCGACTCCGGCTCGAACCGATGCGGAGAGTCCCTCGGACCAATGCGCGTTCGCGACGATCTCGCAACGCATGCCGTCGAGCGCACGCCGCACGAGCTCCGATTCATGCCCGACCACGACGAACAGCGCGTCGGTGGAGAGCGCCAGCGCATCGGCCGCGTGCCGAACGAGCGCTTTGCCGCGGAGTGGTTGCACGAGCTTTTGCGCGCCGAAACGGCGCGAACCCCCGGCGGCGAGGAGTAGTCCCGCGATCACGACGTGCTCGCGGAATCGAGCGCGCGATGCAGCGTGTCCACCGGAAGTGATGCACACTTCGCGCGCGCCGGCGGCGGTGCGCCGTCGAGCGCACGATGCACGTGCGCGACGCTCACCTGGCGTGCCTCGGTGCGCGTCATTCCGCGCACCTGCTCCGTGAGCACCGACGCCGCCGCGATGCAAATCGCGCAGGCGTCGGCGGTGAACGCGGCGGCGCGAATCACGTCGTCATCGATGCGAAGCTGCACGCGGACGCGATCGCCGCAGAGCGGGTTCGCGCCATCGGCCGCGGCGTTCGCGTCCTCGAGCGCCCGGCGATTTCGCGGCCGCCGGAAGTGCTCGAGCACCGCCGCGCGGAACGCCGTCACGCACGCTTGCCGTGCAGCACCGCGACGATCTCGGCGATGATCGACAGCGCGACTTCCGCCGAGCTCTTGCCGCCGAGGTCCAATCCAATGGGCGAGTGCACGCGCGAGATCTCCGCGTCGGTGAATCCTTCCTCGCGCAGCATGTCGCGAATCGCCCCGCCGCGCTTCTTGCTGCCGAGCAAGCCGACGTAGCCAACGTCCGATCGCAGCACGTGTCGCAGCACCGGAAGATCGTACTTGTAGTCGTGCGCCACGAGGACGATCGCGTCGCGGCGGCCGAGCGGCATCGCGCTCACGATGTCCGACGGCATGCCGATCTTGATCTCGCTCGCGTCGGGAAAGCGCTCCGGCGTCGCATATCGTTCGCGGCCGTCGACGATCACGGTGCGCAACTCGAGCTCGCGCGCGAACGCCACGAGGGAGATCGCGATCTGGCCGGCGCCGACGATCACGACGGTCGTGGGCGGCGCGATGCGATCCATGAAGACGCGGCCGTCGGCGTTCCATCCGGCGAGCTCCGACTCAGCGATAGTGAACGGGGCGCCCGCCGGCTGTATTGGCGTCACGATGACCGCGGTTTCGCCGCGTTCGACGAGCGACGTCGCGGCGCGATGGGCCGCGATCGTGGCATCGCAATCGTCGCTCGGCTGCACGCGCTCGAGCAGCAGCTCCACGTTCCCGCCACAGGTGAGCCCGATCTCCCACGCTTCATCATCGTCGAGGGAGATCGACAGCAGCCGGCGGCCGCCGCTCGCGATCAACGCGTCGGCTGCCTCGATCACCTGCGCGTCGATGCAGCCGCCGATCGTCACGCCGCCGATCAAGCGACCGCTCTCTCCAACGAGCATCTTCGCGCCAATTTTTTTCGAGCTGCTGCCGGTCGCGGCGATCAGCGTCGCGAGAACGAGTGACTTCTCGCCGCGCACGGCATCGCTATCGAGACGAATGAGATCGTGCGTCATGTGCGAAGCTTGATGGTACCGTAGTCTCGCCGCCGGCATCGCTAGAGTCCAGCCGCATCATCCGCCCCCTCGCGACTGACTACGGCAGCTCACCGGCGGCGCGCAGCGCATCGAGCCACGCGTGCCGGATCTCGCTCGCGCCGCGGGCGTTGGGTTCGACCAGCGAGCGGCGCCAGTACCAGCGGTCCTCGTCGGGTACCGCGGCGCCGTGCCCGAGGAAACGCTCGTAGACGTCGGCGAGCAGAACCTGCGGGGTTCCGCGCGCCAGCGTGCGGATGTGGTCGTTCAATCCATCGAGCACGGAGAGCGGCAGCGGCGCGTCGTCATATACGCCCGGGATGCGCGCGGTCCGGTCCGACGGATCGTAGATCGTCGTCAGGACGAGCACGCCGTTGCCGAACCGGCCGCGCAGCGTGTCGATGAGAAAATCATAGGCCTCGGCCACGTCACGGCCAATGCGCTCGACGAGTGAACGCCGCGGCCGGTTCCCGAACGCGCTCAGGAGATCGTTGCCGCCGATCGTCAGCGTGATGAGCATGCGCTCATCAGAGTCTTCGAGCTGCGGGAGCTGCTCGCCGAACACGTCGCCGAGGGTGGCCCCATCGCCCGCGAGATTCTGGTATTCGATTCCCGGGCAGAGCGACGACAGGTCCTCGCCGATGTCCTCGGGCCAGCGCTCTTCAGAATTCTGGAACAAGAGCGACGCCGCGCCCAGCGGGGCGACGCGTCCCACGCTCGCCTGCCGCTCGAGCGCCACGGCGACGTCGACTTCCCCGGCGTCGAGGGCCGGATAGAGGTCGATCGACATGGAATCGCCGAGGGCGATGTAGCGCGTGAAGTCGCTCACACCGGGACGGCGAGTCCGCGCGTCGCGAGAATCCGCGAGATGGCGTCGCCGATCTTGTTGTTCGGCGTGCTCGCGCCCGCCGTGATGCCCACGCGCACGGGGCCGGCGGGCAGCCACTCGGCCGCGTCGGCCTCCGCGTGCTTGACCGCGGCGACACGGTAGTGGATCGAGCGCCTCTCCGGATCGATGGCGCCGGCACTCTCGACATGATACGTCGGCACGCGCTCCGCGCAGAGCGCCGCGAGCGATATCGTGTTGCTCGAGTTGAAGCCGCCGATCACCACCATCACGTCGACGCCGGTCTCGAGCAGCTCGCGGACGGCGTCCTGGCGCTCCTGCGTCGCCGAGCAAATCGTGTCGAAGCTGCGGAAATCGCGCGCGCGCGCGTCGGCGCCGCGGGCGCGCTCGATCGCGTCGCCGACTTCGGCCGCGATGGCGAGCGACTCGCGCGCCAGCATCGTGGTCTGGTTCGCGACGCCGATTCGGCGCAGCTGCCGCGACGGCACGAAGCCCGGCGAGGCCGCGTGCGCGAACCGATTCATGAAATCCTCATCACTCGAGCCGCCCTCGACGTACGCGCAGACGAGCTTCGCCTCGTCCATGTTGCGCACGATGAGATAGTGACCGTCGGCGTACTTGCGAACCTGCGACGCGGTCGCGCGCGTCTCCTCGTGCGCGTACTTGCCGTGGATCAGCGCCGTGAACCCGTCGCGCGCGTAGCTCTCGACCCGTTTCCACACGTTCAGCACCGAGCCGCACGTCGTGTCGACGAGCACGCAGCCGCGATCGCGCAGCGCCGCGAAGTCGTCGATCGTCACCCCGAACGCCGGCATGATGACCACGTCCTCGGCCGTCACGCGCGAGAAATCGAACGAACCGGTCGGCTCCGGGCGGAGCAGGATCTCGATTCCCATCTCGCGCAGCCGGCGGTTGACCATCGGATTGTGGATGATCTCGCCGACCAGGAAGATCCGACGATCGGGAAATTTCTTGCGCGTCTGATACGCGTAGTCCACCGCGCGCTCGACGCCGTAGCAGAAGCCGAATTCGCGCGCGAGCCGGATCGTGACGTCGCCCAGCGTCAGCGCGAAATCGCTCTCCTTCAGCAGATCGACGATTCGACCGTCGTAGTCGCCGGCGAGCTCGTCCTGGACCTCGGCTTTGAGGCCGAAGCCCTTTCTGAAATACGTGGATGGCTCTGGAGGGGGAGACGACATGATGGTTGTGAATTTAGCGGGCCGTCTCTAACCTTGCGGCGATGAACCCGCCCGCCTCGCCGCCACCACTGCTCCGCCCTCCGGCGATCCAGAAGGGCGATACCATCGGCGTCGTCTCGCCGTCGTACGCGCCCAAAGTCGCTTGGCTGCAGCGCGGCGTGCGCGCGCTCGAGCGTGCAGGCTTCGTCGTCCGGCTCGACCCCGAGGTTTACACGCAGCCGCGCTTCACGCGCGCCGAAGACGTGCGTCGCGCGGACAGTCTCATGCGCATGTGGGTCGATCCGTCGGTGAAAGCGATCATCGCGAGCACCGGCGGCTACGGCGCCGTGCGCCTGCTGCCGCACCTCGATCCGTCCGTCTTTCACGACACGCCCAAGGCGCTGGTGGGGTATTCCGACATCACGGCGCTGCATCTCTGGCTCATGCGCCGCGCGGGCCTTCGCAGCTTTCACGGCCCCACGGTCGACGATCTCACGCCGAGCTTGCGCGATCCGACGATGGCGTCGCTCGTCACCGCGTTGACGACGCCGTGTCCGCCGGCAAAGCTGGGACGCGAGCTCGCGCGCGGTGTGGTCGCGGGGCGCGCCGCCGGGCGCCTCGTCGGCGGGAACATGTCGCTCGTGCAGCAGACGATCGGCACGTCGTATCAGATCGACATGGAGGGTGCGATCCTGTTCATCGAGGAGACGCGCGATCCGATGTCCGTCGTCGACGAACGGCTGGTGCACCTCCGCGCGGCGGGATTGCTGGAGCAGGTGTCGGGGATCGTCTTCGGCCAACTGTCGCTCGATCGCTCGGAGGAAGACGAGTTCGAGGATTTTCTGCTCGATCTCATCTCGGATCTCGACGTTCCAGTGCTCATGGACTTTCCGGCCGGTCACGAGAACCCTAATTTGACGCTGCCGTTCGGCACCGAAGTGGAGCTCGTGGTCGAGGAGAGCCGCGGCTGGCTCGCCTATCGTGAAGACGCGCTCCTCCCATCCCCGGACCGAGAGACCGGAGGCTGATGCACTACGACCTGGTCGTGATCGGCGCCGGTCCGGCCGGTGAGAAGGGCGCCGCACAAGCGGCATACTTCGGCAAGCGCGTCTGCATCGTCGAGCGCGCGCCGAAGCCGGGCGGCGCCGCCGTGAACACGGGCACCATCCCATCCAAAGCCCTCCGCGAGACGGCGCTCTACTTCTCCGGCCTCCGCCAGCGCGGCCTCTACGGCGTCGACTACCACGTCAAGCACGACATCACCGTCGGCGACTTCATGTTTCGCGAGCGCTTGGTGATCGAAGCCGAGTGGAAGTTGATCGACGACAACATCAAGGCGCACGAGATCGAGCAGATCCAGGGCGCGGCGAAGTTCATCGACCGGCACACGATCGAGGTGGCGCGCTACGGCACCGAGCCGCGGCACATCACCGGCGACGTCTTCCTCATCGCGACCGGATCGCAGCCGCAGCAGCCCGACGGCATCGAGGTCGACGGCACGATCATCCTCGACAGCGACACGCTGCTCACGCTCGACAAGATTCCCGCGTCGATGATCGTAGTCGGCGGCGGCGTGGTGGGCTGCGAGTACGCGTGCATCTTCGCCGCGCTCGGCGTGCGCGTGACGATCGTCACGTCGCGGGCACGGCTCCTCGCCCATCTCGACGCCGAAGTGAGCGAAGCGTTCCGCCAACAGGTGACCGCGCGACTCGGCGTGGCGGTCTACGTCGACACCGACGTCGCGCGCCTCGCCGTCGAGAACGACCGCGCGGTCGTGACGCTGGGCGGCGGAGTGGAACTGTCCGCCGACTGCGCCCTCTACAGCGCGGGACGCATCGGCGCCTCCGCATCGCTCGCGCTCGCGCAGATCGGCGTGGCCACGAACTCGCGCGACTTCATTCTCGTCGACGATCACTATCGCACCGCGGTGCCGCACGTCTACGCCGCCGGCGACGTGATCGGCTTTCCCGCGCTCGCCTCGACGTCGATGGAGCAAGCGCGCGTCGCCGTCTGTCACGCGTTCGATCTCAAGTACAAGCAGGCCGTCGCCGAGGTGATCCCGTACGGCGTCTACACGATTCCGGAGATCGCGACCGTCGGAATGACCGAGGAGCAGTTGGCGCTCAAGGGCATCGACTACGAGATCGGGCGGTCGTGGTTCCGCACCAATCCGCGCGGACAGATCATCGGCGATCTCGAGGGATTCGTGAAGCTGCTCTTCAGCCCCAGCGATCAACGACTCCTCGGCGCGTCGATCGTTGGCGAGAATGCGAGCGAATTGATTCACACCGCGATGGCGTGCCTCACATTCGGCGGCACGATCGACTTCTTCATTCAGAGTGTGTTCAACTATCCGTCGTTGGCCGATGCGTACAAGTACGCGGCGTACGATGGTCTCCAGGCGATGGCGCGGCGAGTGGCGAAGCAGGCGGGGATGCCGGCGAGTGGGGGATACCGAGCGGTGGTCGCAGAGAGTTGAGAGCTGGGCTGACAGCAAGCTGCCAGTTCCCAGCTCGGCTATTGGCTATCAGCGACAGCTATCCGAGGAATGTGGAACGAAGCGTTGAATGGGAGCGCGGGGCTGGGCCGGCGCGCTCGTTCGCGTATCCACTCAATGAAGACAGCGCTGTCAGCTTGCCGTCGTGCTCCGACCGGCATACACCGCCACCGGAAGCCGACCTCCGATCCCACTACACACTTCCAAATCCCTCTGATAGCTGTCGCTGATAGCGAATAGCCGAGCTGGGATCTGCGGCTGTCAGCTCCGCCGTCAGCCTTCAGCTCCGCCGTCAGCCCTGTCGGTGTAGTACTCCCCCATAACAAACGGCGCCGCCGCATACGCAACGAGTATCTCGTACGCCCGCTGTCGATCCACCAATCCGTTCGTGAGAATTCCGACCGCGCCTTTGCCGTGCTTCGTGTTGTCCTCACCAATCAAGCGATCCATCGCATGGCCGAGCTCGAGTCCCGCGCGAACCATTGCGGCCACGCGCGCCGGGAGCGGCATGGCGAGCGATCCGCCGACGCCGACTCGTCCGTGCGCATCGACGATCACCGCCCACGCACACGTGCGCATGCCGCCGTCGGGCTCCTCCACGCATCCGCCTTCGATCCCGACGCCCAACTCCGCCTCGACCGCGGCGCGCGCGGCGTGCGCGCGCGTCGTCGCGCCGCGAATCGTTTCCTCATCGCCCATCGGCTGATCGGCGACACCCGACGCGACGCTCATGCCGTCGATGCGCGCCCTCGGCGCGAGTGGGCCGAGCACGGCGCGCACCGCCGCGAGCTTCACCGGATTCGCTGAACCGACGGCGATCGTGCGCACGTCGCGCAGCTCGGAAGCGCGCATTCAAATAAGTAGCATTATGTAATTAATTCGCATCGCGAGTGCGGGCAAACGTACGTCGTAACCACCGGGAGCGGTTAGATGCCGCGTCAAGTGTCGTGCGGAAAACCGCTCGCTTGCTGCCTGCCGCGCCGCGCCGTATGCTTGTCGTCCCTCGGGGCCGACGATGCTGACACTCACTCCATCATCCGATTCTGCCGCGGTGACGCCCTTCGCGCCGCCGCGCGCGTTCCACGAACGATCGCCCTTCGTCTTCGTCGGCGAACGACTCTGGCTCGATTTCGTCAACTGTGAGTTCGGCATTCGTCGGTTCGACTCACTCCGCGACTTCGAGCATCTCGTGCGCTGGCTCGAAGCGGCCGGCGTGCTCGACACGGAGCGCGCGAACGGAATTCGCCGCCGCGCGCAGCAACAGCCCGCAGGCGCCGCCGCAGCGCTCGTCGATGCGCGCCGCGTCCGCGCCGCGTTGCGCTCGCTCGCCGAGCGCGGCCCCGCCAGCGAGCGCGTGCGCGCCGAGGGGCTCATGGAGATCAATCGCGTGCTCGGCCGGAGCGCCGGCACGCGTCGGGTCGAGCTCCGCGGCGACGGTGCGTTCATTCGCACATTCGTGCCCGTCGGCGATGCGTTCGCCGGACTCGTGATCCCGATCGTCGAATCCGCCGCCGACGCGCTGATCCTCGGCGAGCTCTCTCGCGTGCGCCGCTGCGCCGATCCGCGCTGCCAGCGCGTGTTCTACGACAACACCAAGAACGGACGCCGGCGCTGGTGCGACATGGCCACGTGCGGCAATCGCGCCAAGGCCGCGCGGCATCGAGCAAAGCTGAAAGCCGATTGAGTCCCGTCGTCGAGGTCGTGCGCACGTATCTGGAGCTCCGTCCGCGCGATCAGCTTCGCCCCGCGTACATCGACGACCCGCGTGTTCGGTTCATTCGACGCGATGATATCACGCCAACCGAGTATCGCACGCTCTATCGTGCGGTCGGCGATCGATGGCACTGGCACGATCGCAACGCGTGGTCGGACGAAAAGCTCGCGGCCTATCTCGCGCGACCGCCGGTGAGCGTGTGGATATGCCAGGTCGACGACGATCGCGCCGGCTACTTCGAGCTCGAGCGCGGCGACGATGGCGCGGTCGAGATCGCGTACTTCGGACTCGTCCCGGAGTTCGTCGGCCGCGGACTCGGCAAGGCGATGCTCACCCGCGCCGCCGAGGAAGCGTTCGCCGGCGGCGCGACTCGCGTCTGGCTGCACACGTGTACGCTCGATTCACCCGCCGCGCTCCCGAATTACACGGCGCGCGGCTTTGAGGAAACTCGTAAGGAGACGTACGTGATGCAGATTTGAGCATCTGGGCGCGTGGAGGACAGGTGCCCAACGCGCCCAGATTCCTCGACTCCGCCGCTTCGCGGCTCCGCTCGGAATGACTCTAGCGCCGGCCCCGCCGTCCCTTGCCCTTCCCTTTCGGCGGCCGGAAGCCTCCGCGTGGCTTTTTTCGCCGCCCCTCGAACCCGTCCCGCTCTACCGCGCGTTGATCCTTGAGCGCGTCCCCGGCCTCGCGCGAGCGCCGCTGATGCTTGCGGTCGTGCCGCTCGCGCCGCCGCTCTTCGTACGCGCGCTCGAGCTGCGCGATCTCGTCGGGCGTGAACGGCCGCTCGAGCTCATCCTGGAGCTCGCCGAGCGTGTTGGCGCGCGCCGCTCCGCGCGCGCCGCGCATCACGATGAACCGCAGCGGCCGATCCAGCGTGGGCAGCTCCTGTGGCGCCAGCGTGCGCGCGAGCTTTTCGGGAAGGCGCAGTCGCGCGACGCCCGTCGGGCCCTCCGGCGTGTCTTCCACGTCGTAGTGAATCTCGACGTCGCGGTCGCGCACCGTCACGGTCGACGGCAGCGACGCGTAGCGCTCGCGCACGTCCGGCGCAACGATCGCATCCGCGTCGACGTACACCGGCGCATGTCGGAATTCGGTCAGCGACGATACCGACGACAGTTGCGTCTCGTACAGATTCGTCAGATCCGCGAAGCTGAGACGCGGCGTCGTTCCGCCCGAACGGCGGTAGGTCTCGCGGATGGTGTCGATCGCGTCCTGGTTGCGCCGCGCGCCGGGATGCCGCGCTTCGCCGCGGGCCAGCGCCTCCGCGAGGACGTGGCGCGCGCGGTCGGCCAGCTCGGGCGGAAAGCGGTCGATGGGTTCGATCTCGCGCTCGAGCTCGAAGCCGTGATACCGCACCCGACGCCGCAGCACGAGTGGCGCACGCCGGCTGTCTGGATCATAGACGAGCTCCCCTTCCGTCACGACGGCGTGCGGACGCAGCAGGTCGTACGGAATCTGCGTCCCTTCGATCGACGCGCGCGGCCGCCCGAATTTGTCGGCGAAGTAGCGAATCTCTCCGGCGATCGGTCCCCAGCTTCCGCACACGCTCGTCTTGGACACGCGCACTTCGTCGCCCGCGGCGTTCTGCTCGTCGATCACGAGCGTGAACGGCAGGTACGCGGCGAGCAGAGACTGGAAGCCGCGGAGCACCTCGTCGCCGGCGTTGTCCATGTGCTGCGGCAGCGGCAAGCCGACCGCGCGATAGATGCTCGCCATGCCGAGCGCCGCGTCCTCGATCGACTTCACGAGCGCGCCGCGCCGCGCCGCCCACCGTTCGATCCGCTCCTCGTCGAACAGATGCCGCGGCAGGCCGTAGACCTCGCCCATGCGGCCGGCGTACGCGTACGCCTCCGCGTACAGGTTGTACGCCGTGAGATGGTCGCTGCCCGGCACGATCAATCCGTCCAGGTCGCGCTCCTCGCGCGTCATGCGGTGCAGCGACTCGATCGACGCCATGACCGCGAGGAACGGGACCAGATCGTCATTTGAGTTCACTAACAGCTCGGCCCACGCGCGCTCGACCGGCATCGCCTCGACGGCGCGGCCGTAGCCGGTGAGCCGCCCGCGCTCCACGATCCCGCGCTCCTCGAGCAGCGCCAGCGCCTGCCGGTACGCGAGCGTGTCGAGCGGCACGGGCAGCTCGAGCTCGTCGGCGCGTACGCCGAGCGCGGCACAGGTGATGGCGACGCGCTCCGAGTCGCCCGCGAGCTGGAACTCGGGCTCGGTCGGCTGCAAGCGGCTGAACTGGATGTCGCGGTCGGAGAGAATGAACACCCGGCCGCCCGGCACGCGGCCGTGCACGCGCCCCGCCATCTGCAGGATCTCGTTCGCGCCGAGGTGCTCCTGCGTGAGCACGTTGCGGCCGCGATCGATGACGTTGAAGAACTTCACGTCGTCGATGATCACCGTGTCCAGGCCCCGCACGTTGAGCGCGCTCTGGCCCGCCGCGGTCATCGCCAGGAAGTACGGCTTCCGCTCGCCGCCCTCGAGAAAGGGCCGGATGATCCGGATCGGCTCGCCGCCGTGATAGAACGCGGTGTTGACCCGCGGCGCCAGCCGGCGCACGTGCTCCGCCGCGTCCTCGACGCCGCGGCGCGTCGGCACGAACAGCGCCACGCCGCGCTTCTCCTTCACGAGGTGGCGTAGAAAACCCTCATCAAGAAACTGTAACGGCTTCTTGTCGACGACGCGCACCTGCGCCGCCTTGTTCGGATCGAAATCGTAGACCTCGAGGACGTCGGCCGAATCGAGATAGCGCGCGTAGAACGACGGATTCACCGTCGCCGACAGCCAGACGAACCGGCAGCCCACGCGCTTGCCCAGCGCCAGGCAGAGCTCCAGCTCCGCGGAGGTCTGGTGGATCTCGTCGACGACGATCGTGTCGGTCTGAAGGATGTCGCCTTCCTCGAACCAGCGCCGCGCGATGCCCGTCGTGACGATGATGAGGTTCCACGTCGGCGTCTCCGGCGTCGCCTCTCGCTCGCGATTCACGACGCCGACCTTCAACTCGGTCGTCGATAAGATCTCTTCGACGATCGGACGGATCGCGAGCGTCTTCCCCGTCCCCGTACCGGCGACGATCCCGAATCCGCGGCCGCTCCGCGCCAGTGCACGCACCGTCTCGCCGTGATGCGTCTCGAGATAGGTATCGATGTGGAGCCGCACCGCGAGCTCGATCGTCTCGCAGGCCGCGCGCGTCGGCGCGATGACGATCACCCGGCCGGTCGATGGCTCCCGCTCGACGAACGAGGCGTGATCCGGGATGTAGGGATCGCGGACGGTTCTGGTCACGCGACCCGGAAGCGCAAGGAGTATGCGGAGTACGCTACTCGGGCTTGCGCACCACCGGCGTCGTGATGTCCGTGAAGCCCTTCACGCCGGGCGGGAGCCTGGTCTTGTCGCTCGCCTTCTTCGACGTGTCCACGAAGTCGTCGCCGAAGATCACGCGGCCGTTCGCCGGCCGGTTCTTGACCGCGGTCGGGCAGTCGGTGGCCGCGGGCTGCTGCGCGGCCGGCACACCGTCGACCCAGATGCGGCACATGCCCTTTGGCGGGCGCGCGTCTGCCGGGATCGCCGCCGCCTTCTTCGCACTGTCCTTCGCGCCGCCATCCCGCCGCTGCGCCATAGCGGGCGCGGCGGCGGCGAGACACAGCCCGACACTCAATGCAACGCTCAACCCCTTCATCCAGCCTCCGATCAGCGACCCGGACGTCGAGCCGCGCCTCTCTCAATGGCAGAGGGAGTGCCAGCCACCGACACCAGCGGCGCAGTCGGAAGAGTAACGATTTCAAGGACTTAGAGGAAACACTGTATACATATCACGCCCCGCGATGTCCCGTGTGCCGGAAATTTCTGTCCTAAACATAGGACCGTACTCGGCGGCCCCGCTCAATCGCCGAAGCTCACGCCGAGCTCCCGTGCGGTGCGCACGATGTCATGGTTGGGATCGACGCGCTTGGGCTGCTTGAGCGCTTCCTCGATGGGAATCGTCACGATGTGCGGCGATTGCAGCGCCACCATGTGCCCCCACTTCTGCTCGGCGACCGCGCGCACCGCCGCGCCGCCGAAGCGCGTTGCCAGGAGCCGATCGTAGCCCGTGGGCATGCCGCCGCGCTGGAGATGGCCGAGCACGAGCGAGCGCGTCTCCTTGCCCGTGACACGCTGGATCTCGCGCGCGATCGGCTCGCAGAGACCGCCCACCCGCCGCGCCTGCCCGGGCAGCGATTCGCCGATCAACGTGACCGTGCCGCCCTTCGGGAACGCGCCCTCCGCCACGACGACGATCGAGAAGTGCCGGCCCGCACGGTCGCGCGCCGCGATCTTCTCGCAGACTTTAGCGATGTCGTATGGTATTTCTGGAATGAGGATCACGTCCGCGGTGCCGGCGAGCCCCGAGTAGAGCGCGATGAAGCCGGCGTCGCGCCCCATCACCTCCATCACGATCACGCGGTCGTGGCTCTCGGCGGTCGTGTGCAGCTTGTCGATCGCCTCGATCGCCGTGTTCACCGCGGTGTCGAAGCCGAAGCTCGTGATCGTGCCGCTCACGTCGTTGTCGATCGTCTTCGGCACGCCGACGACGTTCATGCCCTTGTCGCAGAGCAGCTTGGCGATCGTGAGCGACCCGTCGCCGCCGATCGAGATGACCGCGTCGATCCCGAGCTGGCGCGCGTTGGCGAGCAGCTCGTCGGAACGGTCCTCCTCGACGATCGAGCCGTCGGGCTGCAGCCGTGGATAGTGAAAGGGGTTGCCGCGGTTCGTCGTCCGGAGGATCGTCCCGCCCAGGTGCGCGATCCCGCGCACGGCATCCTTGGTGAGCGGAATGACTTCGTCTTCCCCCATGAGTCCCGCGAAGCCGCGCTTGATCCCGAGCACGTCCCAACCGCGGTTGATCGCCGTCAGCACCGCGGCGCGGATGACGGCGTTGAGTCCGGGCGCGTCGCCGCCGCCGGTGGAGATCGCGATCCTCATTCAGGGCGAAGAGTTCGGGAGCATCCTGCGCAAACCGCGGAGACGAGTGTCAGGTCGGCCGCCGCTCGAGCGCCGCGACGACTTCGCCCGGGTGTGGAAACCGATCGAGCTTCGACTTCTCAAAGATTGGCGCGCCGTCGGCCGAGATCTCGAACCGGCCGCCTCTCGATTTGACGAGATTCACCGTCGCGTCGGGAAAACGTTCACGAATCTCAGCCGCCAACCTGACGGCTCGAGGTTCGTAGCTTCACATCGTGCAGTATTCGATCGTGATCGTCATGATGCCGTTGCTGGAGACCAGTCAAAGATAGTGCTCCGGTCACTGAATCGGCACGCCGTTCACGGCGGCAATGCGCCTGATGAGCGTATCCTGATGCGCGACGACGAGCTTCAGCGAATCGACATCGGACTGGAGCTGCGCCACGTCGCTCTTCAAGCCACCGATCTCGTCGGCGGCGTCGCTGAGCTCCTGGGCGATCGTGGCCTGTTGCCGCGGCGTGATGCAGCCGGCGGCCCCGAGCAGCGCGAGCGACAGGACGGCGCGTCGCGCCGTTCGACCTGCAGTGGAAATGGTGATCATGCGCGCAAAATGATGCCGCATGGCGGCGGCGTCGAGGTTTGGTTGTGGCATGCGCCGCGCCGCGTACTCGCTCCTCGAGCTCACCGTTGTTCTCGCGATCGTCGGCCTCCTCCTCGCGCTCGTCGCGCCTCGGTTTGCCGCGTTTCGCGACGGCGCTTCGGTGCGGTCGGCGGTGACCGATGTCACCGGCGCATTTTCCCTCGCGCGCGAGACCGCGATCATGCGGCGCACCCTGGTGACCGTCGCCCTCGACACCGCCGCGGGGACGGTCGAGCTCCGCACGAATGGCGCGGCGCTGCTCCGGCGCTCGCTTCGCGCCACCTACGGGATCGTTCTCGGCGCCAATCGGGATTCAACCGTGTATGACCCACGCGGGCTGGGATACGGTGTCTCCAATCTCACCATCACCGTTCGGCGAGGCGCGATTGTTGACACGTTGACCATGTCCCGATTGGGACGGCTCAGGTGGTGATGGGCGCGATCCAGCGGCGTTCTTGGGCGGCGCGGAGACGAGAGTCGTAAATTTCTTGCGCAGCCGAATTGAGCAGCTCAATGGTGGATTCATGGCTGATCGCATCGGCAACTCATTCGTATTTCGATACTTCTGATCGCTGATCCCGGATCGGTGCCGGTTTCGGCGATAGCCGATGTGACCCTCGCCGCAGGGGGGTGGGTTATAACAAAGGACATGAGCGACGATGCCGCCGACGTTCAACGCGTCTTAGCGGGGGACGTTGACGCATACGCCGCACTGGTCGACCGCTACTACGATCGATGCGCACGGTTCGCAGTCCGGATGTTGGGGAACCGGGACGACGCGGAAGATGCGTTGCAGGCGACCTTCCTCCGGGCGTACCGGGCGCTCGATCGGTATCAGGAGCGTGATCGATTCAGCGCGTGGTTGTATCGGATTCTGGTGAATCAATGCCGGAGCATCGCCGCGCGTCGTGCCCATCGCGAGCGGGTGTTCGTTCGCGAAGAAGCGCTGCTGTTGAACGCGCCGGATCGCTCGGTTGGTTGGTCGGGTGAGGATGAGGAATTCGTTCAGCGCGTCCTGAGTGAGCTGGACCCGTTGTTGCGGGAAGCGTTTCTCCTGAAGTACATCGAAGAGATGAGTTACGAGGAGATGTCGGCCTTGACTGGTGTCGGTGTCTCCGCGTTGAAGATGCGTGTGAAGCGCGCATGCGATCGGCTGCGCGAGCGGTGGGAGCGGATCAAGCATGATTGACTCGGAGCAGCATACCTACATCGACATGATCGCCCGTGAGGCGCGCCGTCCAGTCGCGACGGACCGCGCCGCGCGCGAGCGCATCATGACGCTGGTACGCTCCGAGCCGGCGCCGCATCGCCGCTCCTCCGTCTGGGCCGCGATCTTCCAGCCGCGCTTCTCTCTCTCCCCCGCCGTGAGCACGCTGCTCGCCGCGGGCCTCGTCGGCATCGGCGTGATCGCCGGTGCATTCGCCATGAACCGGGACGGCCATCAGGTCGGGCAACCGCGTTTTGCTGCCGCTCAGCGGCTCCCGGTTTCTGACACGGTGGTCAAGTTCGTCTTCGTCGCGCCGCAAGCGGAGCACGTATCGCTCGTCGGCGATTTCAACGGCTGGGACGCATCCAAGACCCCCATGGTCCGCTCCGAGCACAGCGGCCTCTGGACCGTGACGCTCCCCCTCCCGGAGGGGCGGCACCTGTACGCGTTCGTGGTCGACGGGAATTCCTGGTCCGCTGATCCGAACGCGCCGTTCGCGCCCGATGATGGGTTCGGCCACGCGAATTCCGTCAGGATCGTCAATCGAGGATCATAGTCGTGAAGCGCTCGTCGCTCCGATCACTCCCGTTGCGCGCCGGCGCGCTGCTGTGCTTGGCGGCCGTGCCGGCCGTCGCACAAGAGACTGATCCATTCAATAAGCTCGATCCAAACAATCGCTTTTCGATCGAGCTGATGATCGACTCGGCGCGGAACGCCGGACTTCCCTCCGATGCGCTCCGCTCTCTCGCGCTCGAAGGGATCGCGCTCAAGATCGATGGCAAAAGGATCGTGGATCGCGTGCGCCGCGAGTTCACGCTCCTCAGGACCGCGCGCACTACGCTCGGTCCCGTGAGCGACGAGGAAGTGAAAGCGGCCGCCGCCGTGCTCAACGCCGGCGCCAAACCCGCACAGCTCGCCGCGTTCAAGACTCGCGAGCAGGGACGAAGCGACCTGCAGGCGTTCACGATCTGGGCGGATCTGATCACCCGCGGCGTCCCCAGCGAGGAAGCCTCCTCAGCCATATCCAAGCTCTGGGAGGACGGAGCGGACGATGCGATCTTCTATGGGTTGTGGAAGAGCGTCCAGACCGATATCTCTCAAGGGTTGAATCCAGGTGCTGCACTGCAGAATCGGATTCGGGAGACGCCGGTTCGGACGCCGCAGAGCAAGGGTGCGCCGCCCGAGGGATAGCACGGTACCAACGCTCGAGATGCCATGAACGAGCAGAAGGTCGCAATCCTCGCCGTTTTGACTGCAGCGCTGCTGGTTCCCGCGCACCGGGAGCTTGCAGCGCAGATTGCTTCCAAGCTCGATGCGGGGCAGTTCACGGTGAACGATGGCACCGTCCCTTCCAGCGCGCTGCGCCTCGCCCCCACCTTCGAGTACCAGACGCCGTACGCCACGCTCACGGCGCACGGATCCGCCTTCGTCACCGAACAGTCGCTTCAGATCGCGGACGGCGTCCTCTCCGGCACGTTCACCTCGCCCACCGTCTACGGCGTACGCGCCGAGATGATCGGCAACGCCAGCCGAGCGGTCGATGAGCGCTCGCTCGGCACCGATCAAGTCGACGTGCAGACGCGCGTCCACGTGCTCTTCCATCAGCGCGGTGGGCTCTGGCTCGGCGGCGGCGTCGCGCGTCCTTGGCGCGTGGCCGTAATCTCCTCGGCCGACGTCGCCGACGCGGGCGCATGGACCAAGGTTGGCGGAGCGACGTTCACCGCGACGTTCACGAACTTCTCATTCACGAAGGTTGCATCGGTCCACGACACCGCGAGCAGCGCGCTCTCGTGCGCCGTCGCGACGAGCGGCACGGTGCCCGGCGCCGCCAGCGCGATGCGCTTCGTCGCCGACGACGCCGCGGCGTCCAGCGCATGCGAGCGGCAGTCGCGCTTCAGCGATCTCGAAGGCTCGGTACATTGGGAGCTCGGCGCGCTCGAGCTCAACGCGCAGAGCGGCTACCGCTTCGGCGACTCCTACGATGTCACGCCCGATTCGCGGCGCTGGAGCTCCGCGACGGCGACGGTCTGGCTCAGCGACCGCGTTGCCGTGATCGGCGGCGGCGGCCGGCAGCCGGCGCTTCCGCTGCGCGGTCTTCCCGCGCGCACGTTCTTCATGGGCGGCCTCGAGCTCGCGTACTGGCCGATCTCGCACAACACGATTC
Source organism: Gemmatimonadaceae bacterium (assembly GCA_025934775.1). Taxonomy (GTDB): domain Bacteria; phylum Gemmatimonadota; class Gemmatimonadetes; order Gemmatimonadales; family Gemmatimonadaceae; genus JAQBQB01. The sequence goes on from JAICWO010000015.1 coordinate 56,847, forward strand.
CTGTCTCGCTGCCGCACGCCACGCTGCTCAAGAGCTTCGATCTGCGCCCGGCGGAGCAAGGACTCGAGAAAATTGTGATCCACGTCGGCGGCGTGGAGACCGTAGAGGTGATGGGCGACTTCAGCGATTGGACGCCGCTCACTGTGACCCGCCACGGCCGCGATCTCTGGGAGCTCGCGCTGCCGCTCTCGCCCGGCGTCCATCAGATCAACGTCCGCGTCGACGACGGCCCATGGATGGCGCCCCCGGGGCTGCCCACCATGCACGACAGCTACGATCGCGACGTCGGCCTGCTGGTGGTGAAAGACAACAAGTCCTGAACGCGCGGCGTGTCATCCCGAGCGACGGAGCGCAGCGACTCCTCCCTCGTGTCATCCCGAGCGACGGAGCGCAGCGACGGAGTCGAGGGATCTGGGCTCGTTGCGCAGCCGACGACTTTTCCGCGGTCGGCTCAAACCACGTAAACGCACTGTTTGAACGCAGCCGCGCGGAAGATCCCGACGGCAGCAAAAAAATCCCGGCCCTCGCGGACCGGGATTCTCACATCTGAGCGCTGGCGACCGTCAGTCCGCCGCGACCGTTCCGAAGTCGAAGCCGGGAACGGAAATGCGCGGAATCGGCTGGCCGATCACTCGCTCGATCGAGCGCACCATTGCGATCTCGTCCGGGGCCATGAACGTGAACGCATCGCCTTCTTTGGCCGCGCGCCCCGTGCGTCCAATGCGGTGCACGTAATCCTCAGCTTGCTGCGGCACGTCGTAGTTGATCACGTGCGTGATGCCGGTGATGTCGAGACCGCGTTGCGCGATGTCCGTCGCGACGAGCACGCGCACCTTTCCGCTCTTGAAGTCGTCGAGCGCGCGGGTGCGCTGCGCCTGGGTCTTGTCGGCGTGCATCGCCGTCGCGTTCATGCCTTCACGCTCGAGATGGCGCACGACCCGGTCGGCTCCATGCTTGGTGCGCGTGAAGACGAGCACCGAATCCAACCGTGCCTCGCCGAGGAGCTGCGCGAGCAACGCGCTCTTGCGCTCGCGCGGGACGGGATAGACCGCATGTGAGACCGTGTCCGCGCTCTGCGACCGTCGGCCCACCTGCACCACGACGGGCTTGCGCAGATACTTGCGCGCCAGCGCTTCGACTTCGGGCGGCATCGTGGCGCTGAAGAGGAGCGTCTGCCGGTATTTCGGAATCTCCGACACGATGCGGTTGATCTGCGGCGCGAAGCCCATGTCGAGCATTCGGTCGGCTTCGTCGAGCACCAGCACCTCGAGGTCGTCGAAGACGACGTTCTGGCGCTCGAGATGATCGATCAGGCGGCCTGGCGTCGCGACCACGATGTCGACGCCCGAACGCAGCGCTCGTTGCTGCGGATCGAGCGGCACCCCGCCGTAGACCGACGCCACATTCAGCGGAGCGTGCTCCGCGTAGCGGTGAACGTTCTCCTCCACCTGCACGCAGAGCTCGCGCGTCGGTGTGAGAACGAGGACTCGCGTGCGGCGCGGGCCGTCGAGCAGCCGGTGGATGATCGGCAGCGTGAACGCCGCCGTTTTTCCGGTGCCGGTCTGCGCGAGTCCCATGACGTCGCGCCCTTTGAGGATGAGTGGAATCGCCTGGTGCTGGATCGGCGTCGGGGTCACGTATCCCGCATCGCGGACCGCCTGCATCACCGGCGTGGAGAGTCCGAGCTCCTCGAACGTATGCGTCTCGGACTCGGCGTCGTGCTCTACTTCAATTGTCTCTGTGATCATGATTCCCATCGCTGCGCACCGGGGCCGCGCTCCAGGGACCTTCCCAGGACCGGTGTCTTCGAAAACGTGCCGGCGAGCAGAGGGCGCACCGGCGAGAGCCGTGAAGACTCCGCTTCACGTGTTCGCGAGGGGCCGTTGCGGCCCGCGCTTGTCATGCGCGTCGACCCTCGCTCCCGCGACATTCCTGGCGGCCCCAACGGGGGACCCCTGCCGCGGTGTCTGACCCATCAATTTAACTCATTGTGAGACTTAATGCTAGCTACCGGAGAAAACCGCCAATCAGCCGATACACGTCGCTTGGATACTCCTCGTGCGCGCAGTGCCCGCCTTCGACACTGATCACCGTCGCACCTCGCAAGCGTTCGGCCGACCGTCTGGCGTTCCGAATCAGACGATCCTGCGCGCCGAGGATCACGGCCGCCGGTACGCGAAGCGAACCAGCCTCTGCGTCCGACCAGACGCGCCAATCGAACTCGGCGAGGCATGCCTGCGCCGCGAAGACCCAGCCCGGCAGTTGAGTCGGGGACCAGTATTCGTCCACGTCGCGCTCGGTCACACGGTCGGGGTCGCCGTAGGCGGCGTAGCGCAGAATCATCTCGATGACCCATCGCGGCGCGAGCGCGCGGCCGAGCGCGCGCACTACGCGTCCGGGCGCGATGCGCACCGGCGGCAGCAGCGTCGGACGTGCCGTTCCCGTTGGATTGATCAGCACGAGCTTGGTGATGCGCGCGGGATTCTGGAGCGCGTAACCCAGCGCGACGCCGCCGCCCATGGAATGCCCGACGAGCGCCGCCGACGGCAGCTCGAGGACATCGAGCAGCGATTCCAGATCTTTTATAAAAGTTTCAACACCGTAGCGGCCGTTCACCGGCGGCTTGTCGGAGAGGCCGAAGCCGCGCAGGTCGACGGCGATCACGCGAAGTCCGAACGACGGCAGCAGGCTGAACGCGTGGCGGAAGCTGTAGATCGACGCGCCCCAGCCGTGGAGCATGACCACGGGCGCCCCACGCGCGCCGACGCACTCCGCGACGCGCACGCGTACGCCCGTCGGGAGCGACACCAGCCGTGTGGCGATGGTGTCGTTCCCGCTCGGGAACATCTCGATCGGTGTAAGGGCGCGGCTCAAGTCGAATCGATCGTCCGCCCGAGCAGCCGTCCAATCAGTCCGAGGCGGAACGTCACGTCGGTCCAGCGTTCCTCGCCGCTCATGTGGTCCTCGAGCGGATACATGGGCCACAAGAACGGATTCGAGGTCCTGGGCACGATCGTGCCTTTGTGCGGATGCCAGACACCGTCGGCGTCGCGATCGTCGAGGAAGCGGTCGTACAGCTTTACCCAATTCTCATTCTTCTTCAGAAAACCAAGCCGCGCCATCAGCTCGAGCCAGCCGATCGCGAAAACGACGTCCTCGTCCGCGGCATTGCGATTGGGGAGCATGTCGCCGAGCACGAGATGCGGCTGCGCGATGGCCTTCTTGCCGCAGAGCTGAATCGCTTCCTGCCGCGGGAGCGCCTGCGCGACGTGACGGTAGATCAAGGCAACCGCATCGTGATGCTCCGTGCGGAACAGCGGCATGTACGCGAGCATCTGGAGCGCGTAGATGGACGGCGGCGCGGCTTCCGGCGGGAGCACGTGCTGATTCCCCACGCGAACGAACGGCTTTGCCGCGTGCGGGGAGCGAAGCCAGGAGGCGACGCGCTCGAGAATGCGCCGCGCCGCGCCGCGCAGCCGCGGATCGCCCTCGTAGCCGGCCTGCGCGAGCGTGGCCGCGGCGGCCTCGCGCAGGATAGCGCGGCCGCGGCGGCTCGCGTCCTCGTCGACCGTCTTACCAGCAAACTCGAATAGGTATTCCCGGTCGTCGTCTTCGGCGAGCAGACGGAAGAGGATGCGTCTCGCGCGCACGAGCGGCGGCGTGTCTCGGTCCCAACCGTACTCGAGCAGTCGGCGTACGGCGGTGATGGTCCCGATCCCGTCGAAGCGCTCGGTGCGGCTGTTTGGGAGCGCGAGCATCGCCTCGCTCCACGTGCCGTCGAGGCGCTGCGAGATTGCCAACGCCAGCGCGGGGCGATGCGTAAATGGGAGAGATGAAACCTGGGCGGGAATCGGTGCGCCAGGCTTCGCGACGTCGGTGATCGCGCGGTACTTGATCGGCGCCGCGGCGTGATCCATCAGCCAGACGAGCGGGAACGCGACGGATGGTGACGGCGGCGGTGCCGCCGGGGTCAGAGGCGAAGCGACTGGCGGGGTACTCGAGGGAGGCGTCGGTGGAAGGGTCACTGAGGCGCTCGGTGCGAGCCCTGTCGGGCAATCGAGCTCGTCGCTGGTGAATGCGTCCAGAGTTTCGGGCGGGTAAGGTTAGCGTTTTTGAGTCTTTGCGCTAGAGGGCCGCAACTAAGCCGTTGCGCCCTTGGAAGTTGTCGTTTGCGATGGGTCTGGCGCACCCGAGGCTGATGTCGCAGTCCTGCGGTAATGGTGCCGAAGGATGCGCCTGATGCACGAACGGCGAGTCGTTTCAACCTTTTTTGGGGGCAAATGCAATGAAGAAGATGATGCGCATGGCAGTGATGGCCGCCGCGATGTTCGTCGCCGTGACGACGGTCGCGCGGGCGCAGGATCCGCAGCAGATGGGTGGTCGTCGTGGCGGTGGCCGCGGCCCGAACGTCGTCTCGCTGCTCAAGGATTCGCTCCACGTCTCCGACGCCGTTGCGGCGAAGGCTGACTCGATCGTGAAGGCCTCGCAGGCCGAGATGCAGGAAGCGCGTCAGTCGGCGGGTGACGATCGCCAGGCCGCGATGCAGAAGATGGGCGAGATCCGTCAGAAGCAGAACGAAGCGATCAAGGCGCTCCTCACGGACGAGCAGAAGGCGGCCTTCGACAAGATCATGGAAGGCATGCGCGGCCGTCGTGGCGGCGGCGGTCGTTGATCCGATCTGCCATTAGCAATCGCTGATAAACGCGGGCCGTCACGATCGTGGCGGCCCGCGTTGTTTTCCGACCGGTTTGCCCTGGCGGTGCACGCCGCCCACGCGCATCTTGCGCGGCCAATGCGCTCCTCCCACCCAGCGATCCGTGCGCGGTGAGTTCCTGGACCTCGCCGACGCGCGAGTCTACTACTACGCCGCGGGTACGCGCGGCGCCGGCGAGCCCGTCATCTTTCTTCACGGATTCCCCACCTCGGGGCATCTCTGGAGCGAGGTCGTGCCGCTCATTCCCGCCGGCCATCGCGTCGTCGTCCTGGACCTCCTCGGCTACGGCCGCAGCGATCGGCCGCTCAGGCGCCGCGTGGACATTCGCGCGCACGCCGCGCGCACGATCGCGGTCATGGACGAGCTGCGCATCCCCGCGGCGTGCGTCGTGGGCCACGGCCTGGGCGGCGGGATCGCGCAGTCGCTCGCGGTGCACCACGCCGATCGCGTGTCGCGCCTCTGTCTCATCGACAGCGTCGCGTTCGGGGAGTGGCCGACCCTCGAGGCGCGCGCCGTCCGCGCGCTGCTGCCGCTCATCCGGCTCCTGCCGCCCGAGGTGCTGACGTCGGTGCTGCGCCGCGACGTGCTGCGCGGCTACTCCAACCAGGACCACGCCGCGCATTCGATCGACCAGTATCTGCGCCAGTTCGCGAGCAACGAAGGCCGCGCCGCGCTGGTGGCCCACGTGCGCGCGCTCACGAGCGGCGAGACGACGGCGATTGCATCAGCATTACGGAATATCAGAATTCCAACAGCAATCGTCTGGGGACAGCAGGACCGCGTGACGCCGCTCGGGACGGCCAGGCGCCTGCAGGCGGCCATTCCCGGCGCGACGCTCGACGTGATTCCGGACGCGCGGCACTTCACGCCGGAGGAAGCGCCGCGGCAGGTAGCCGAGGCGGTGGGGCGGCTGCTGGGGAGAGGGGTGGCGTAGGGTCGGCGGCTTCGCCGCCTGTAGGGTCGCTGCGCTGTAGGGTCGCGTCGGGCCCGTAGCGGGCCCTCGCTGTAGTGCGTCGCCTTCGGCGACTGGAGCCTCGTGACGCCGTGACACGGCCGAAGGCCGTACATCAGCGAGGCGGCGAAGCCGCCGATGCGACCCTACAGTCGCGCGCCGTGCGCGCACAACCGTACCGCGAGCGCAGCGAGCACCCTACAGCTTCTACAGCTTCTTCAATTCCTCCGCCGCCCCGATCACATGCCCGATGTCCCGCGACAGCGCCCGCGCCTCCTGGGTCGCGCTCGTCACGTCCTCGATCGCCGAACCGATCCCGGACGAGCGCAGCTTGAGCAAATCCAGTTTCAAGGTCTGTAACATCAGCGACGCGCTCTCGAGTTGGTTCGCCAGCATCCGCCGGCGCTCGAGGAGATCGTGCAGCGTCGAGCGCTGCCGCTGAAGCAGGGACAGCCGCCGCTCGCGCTCGGCCGTCGCCGGCTCTGTCCCGAGCGCCGCGATGCGCTGGTCCAGCGCGCCGAGCGACGCGCCCGAGACGTCGGCGTCGAGGCGGTGCAGCGTCGTCGCAACCGACCCGACGCGCTGCGCCAGGGCGTCGATCGTCGGGCCGACGTCCGGGATCATCTCGCGCTCCACTGGCCGGAGCGCGGCGACGATGTCGCGCATCAGCGCGCGCTCGGACGCGGCACGGCGCACCGATTCGCCGTGCGGACCGGCGAGTACATCCGGCGGCGCGAGCTCGGCGGCGAGTTGATCGGGGGTGAGAACGGGTTTGGGCGCGGCAACGGACGACTGCGGTGATGCCGCTGCATCGGCCGCGCGCAGCTTCGCGCGGATCCCCTTCTTGAACGCGTCGATCGGGCCGATCCCGTCGGGCCAGATCGAACCGAGCTTGCGCAGCGCGTTGATGAACAAGAGTCCGCTCGGAATGAAGAACCACGGCGGACCGGCCATCGCGGCGTTCACCCCGAACAGCACGGTGCTCCAGACCGCCCAGCTGATCACGCTGCGCCGAAACGAAGTCACGCGCTGTTCGAGCGGACGGTCGTCGAAGTGTCGATACGGCGTCGGCCACACCACGCGATCGTGCATCACCAATCCCACACCGCCGACCTGCTCGAGCTGCTGACGCACCGCGAGCCTCCGCTGCGTACGATGCCAGTCGCGCAGCTCACGGCCGCTCAGGCCAATCGGCGGCGCTGGAAAGGGCGCGGGCACCGGCGCGGGCGAATGCGGAATGCTCGGCATCGGCGGCACGAACGGCTGCGGCTCCGAGCGAAACCGCTTGCCGCGCGACGGAGCCGCCGCGGCGTCGAGGGCATCTCGGAATTCCGCGGCATCGCTCCACCGATCCTCGGGCCGCTTCGCGAGCGCGCGGTCGATCGCCACCGCGAGATACGCCGGAATCTCCGGGCGCACGTCGCGGATCGGGCGCGGCCGCTCCGACACGTGCTTCACCAGCATCGCCGGTGTGTTCGCGGCCTTGAACGGCGGCTCGCCCGCCAGCATGTGATAGCCGACCACGGCGAGCGAATAGAGATCGGAACGCCCGTCGAGCTCGCGCTCGCCCAGCGCCTGTTCCGGCGACATGTACGCCGGCGTGCCGACAGCCACGCCGGTCAGCGTGAGCCGCGTTTCACCCGCCGCCGCGCGCGCGATGCCGAAATCCGTCACCATCGGCCGGCCGGTCGCCCGCTCGATCAGGATGTTGTCCGGCTTGATATCGCGGTGCACCACCCCGCGTGCATGAGCATATGCTAATGCGTCCGCCACGTCGCGCAGCACGCGCACCGTGGCCTCGATCGGCCACGGGCCCTCGCGCTCGAGCCGCCCCGCGAGACTCTCCCCTTCGATGAACGCCATGACGAAGTAGACGAGCCCACCGCCACTCGCGCCGCCTTCGTCCTCTTCTTCGACGCTGTAGATCTGGACGATATTCGGGTGGTTGAGCTGCGCCGCCGTCTGCGCTTCGCGAATGAACCGGGTGCGCACGTCGCTGTTGAACGCGACGTCGGGCGGAAGGACCTTGATCGCGACGGGTCGATGCAGCCGGAGATCCGTGGCGCGATATACCACCGCCATCCCGCCGCGCCCGACTTCGCCCTCGAGCAGATACTTCGTGCCGACCGCGACGGTGACGCGGTCGCGCAGATAGTCGTTCACATCTACCGCGCGGCCGGACGCGACGCCGGACGCGTGCCCGTGTTGCGGTTCATCTCGTCCGCCACGTACAGCGCGCTGTCGACGCTGTCGGCGAGATTGAGCGCGTCCATCGCGAGCGACGTGATGTGCTGCGGCGTTTGCGATCCTGCGTTCAGCCGGATCAGGTCGAGCTTGATGTTCTGCAGGGCGACGACGCACGTGTCGAGCTTGGCCGCGATGCCGTCGCGCTTCGTCGCGATGTCGCCAACCGCGCGCCGCTGCCGCTTGAGATGCGCGAGACGGCGCACGCGCTCTTCACTCCCCGCGCGATCGAGCGGATTCGCCGCGCTCTCGAGCGCCGTGATCTCCGCCTCGATCGCGGCGAGCCCGCCCGCGCCCGCGCTCGCATCGAGATCGGCCATCGCGATCGCCAGCGACTTCACCTTGTCCGCCAGCGCCTCCGCGGACCGGCCCACGTCCGGAATCCGCTGGCGCTCGGCCGAGGGCATGCGGTCCAGCAGCCGGATGATCTCGTCACGATCGGCTTCGGCGCGCCGCACGCGCTCCGCGTACGGCCCCGCGGCTCGAAGCACGTCGTCGCCCGCGCCGCCGCCGGGCCTCGGCGCGAACGGCTGGGCGCCGCCCGGCGATGAGATGCGGCGTGCGCGGCGCGCCTCGCGCATCGCGCGGCGCTCGCTGCGATTGAACAGCGCGCGAACGTACGACATGGAGTCATCCGCGACATCGATCAAGTCGCGGTCGCGCGGCTGGCGGAACACATCGCGCCAATCGTATCCGTCGGCCCAGAGCTTCGCGTATTTGAACGCGAGATAGATGCTCCAGAGCACCGTGAGGCCGAAGAAATCGCTGTCGCCGACGATCGAGGCGATCACGATCACGCCATTGACGAAGAGATAGGGCGCGAGCTTTCGGCGGAACGCCACGACCTGCGGCGCTTCCCAGCGGCGCCACTCTTCCGGTGTCGGCGCGCGCTGCGTGTAGGGCTCCGGCGACTGCGTTCCGGCCGGCACGGGATACCTGGCTCCGGTCGAAGTGCCGGACGACGTCCGCGAGGCGGTCGTCCCGCCGGCGATGTTCGGCACGCGTCCCGTGTCGAGCGCGACGACCACCGCGCTCGCCGATGGAAAACGGTTCGCCGGATCCTTCTCGAGCAGCATCATGATCGCGCGCGCGAGATCCTGCGGCACGTCGCCCCGCCGCTGTTCGATCGGCGTCGGCTGCTCCGAGATGTGCTTGACGAGAATCGCCGGCGTGCTGTTCGCGATGAATGGCGGCTCGCCCGTCAACATCTGATAACCGAGCACGCCGAGCGAGTAGAGATCGCTGCGGCCGTCGATCGTACGCTCGCCGGCTGCCTGCTCGGGGCTCATGTACGTCGGCGTGCCGATCGCGATCCCCGTCGCCGTGAGCCGCGAGTCGCCTTCGCTCACCGCGCGCGCGATGCCGAAGTCGGTGACCATCGGCCGCCCGCTCTGCGAGTCGATGAGGATGTTGTCCGGCTTGATGTCGCGGTGGATCACCCCGCGCTCGTGCGCGTACGCGAGCGCGTCCGCGACGTCGCGAAGGGTCCGGCGCGTCTCGTCGCACGACAGCGCGCCGTGATCGTGGAGGCGCTTGGCGAGATTGTCCCCCGTGATGTACGCCATCACGAAGTAGACGATCCCCTCGGCTTCGTCGACGGCGTAGATGTCGACGATGTTCGGATGGTTGAGCTGCGCCGCCGTCTCGGCTTCGCGGAGGAAGCGCGTCTTGATCTCGCTGCGGAACGCCAATTCCGGCGGCAAGACTTTGATGGCGACGGTGCGCTTGAGCCGACGATCTTTGGCGCGGTACACGACGCCCATGCCGCCGCGGCCGATCTCCTGGTCCAGCTCGTAGTGCGGGCTGAGCACGCGCTCGACGTGCGTGCGCAACTCGGAGTCCGAGGATGGTACGACTGGATCGGACAAGCGGTTAGCTCGGGGTTATGGATCGGGGGCCAAGGCTCTCGGATTTTAGCATACGGAGAACATTCCGGAAAGGATACACGCCGCGGCGGCAGTGCCACGCAGACAGGGGCGCGGCGCGCATGATGCGTTTTGCTGCCAGGGTGACGGATTCGGCTGAGTGCGGACCTTGCCTCAACTGTTCGCGGCAATCGCCGGACGCTCGTAAGTTGAAGCGCCAACGCGCTTAGAGCCACGGGCCCACGGCTGGAATAAAGTGTGCGACGGGGCGGACCGCCGCTCGGTCGCACGATCTCTATTTACGGAAATCACTACATGGCCACCCGCCAAACTCTGCCGGTCCTCCCACTCCGGGGGACGGTCATTTTCCCGGGATTGACTGCACCGATCGCGGCCGGCCGCCCGGGAACGCTCCGCGCCATCGAAGCGGCCCTCAAGGCTGAGCGGCTCGTTTTCGCCGTGGCGCAGCGCGATAACACCGACGAGCCCACGCCGGATATCCTGTACTCGATGGGCGTCATCGCGCGCATCGGGCAGATCCAGCGCGGCTTGGGTGGCGTGCAGCTTCTGCTCCAGGGCGAGCAGCGCGCGACCGCGCTGCAGTACAACACCACCGAAGGCTATCTGAGCGCCGTCGTCGTGCCGGTGGAAGAGATGAAGCCGGTCAACGAGAACGATCCGGCGTTCGTCGCGCTGAGCAAGGAGCTGCGCGAGCGGGCCGCTGAGCTCGGCGAGCGGCGCGGTCTGCCCGAAGAGGTCGTCCACCAGGTGCTCGATGCCGTGACCGATCCGGGCCGGTTCGCCGATCTCGTCGCCGGCTACATCGAGCTCCAGCCGCCCGAGAAGCAGGGACTGCTCGAAACATTGAGCGTGGAGGAGCGGCTCCGCCGTGTGCTCGTGCACGTGCAGAAGCAGATCGGCATGCTCGAGATGCAGGAGGAGATCAAGTCGCAAGTCCAGGAGGAACTGGGCGAGCGGCAGCGCGAGATGTACCTGCGCGAGCAGATGAAGGCGATTCAGAAGGAGCTCGGCGACGACGATCAGTCCAAGGAGATCAGCGAGCTCCGGGAGAAGTTGAGCAAACTCGAATTGCCCAAGGAAGCCGCACAGGAAGTGGAGCGCGAGCTCGGCCGGTTGGAGCGGTCGGGACGCGAATCCATGGAGGCGCAGGTCATCCGCACCTATCTCGAGTGGGTCGCCGAGCTGCCCTGGAACAACCGCTCCGACGACAACCTCGATCTCTCGCACGCCCAGACCGTGCTCGACGAAGACCACTACGGCCTGCCCGACGTGAAGGATCGCGTGCTCGAGTTCCTCGCCGTGCGCCAACTGCGCGCGCAGCAGATGGAAGAGGAGCTCAAGCAGACCGGTGAGATGTCGATCAGCAAGCTGCGCGCGGCGAAGGAAGACGCGAACCCGCAGCTGGGCGGAAACAATCAAGCCGACCGCGCGATCACCGACGCGAAGGAAGCCAAGGCGCGCGCGATGGCCAAAGGTCCGATTCTACTCTTCGTCGGACCGCCCGGCGTCGGCAAGACGTCGATCGCCAAATCGATTGCCCGTTCGCTCGGCCGCCAGTACGTGCGCGTCGCGCTCGGCGGCGCACGAGACGAGGCGGACATCCGCGGTCACCGTCGGACATACGTCGGCGCGATGCCCGGCCGCATCATTCAGGGGATGAAACAGGCCGGTACCAAGAACCCGGTCTTCCTGCTCGACGAGGTCGACAAACTCGGCATCTCGTTCCAGGGGGATCCGGCGAGCGCGCTACTCGAGGTGCTCGATCCGGCGCAGAATGACAACTTCACGGATCATTACCTCGGCGTTCCCTTCGACCTGAGCGAAGTGCTCTTCATCGCGACCGCCAACTTCATCCAGAACATCCCTGGCCCGCTGCTCGACCGCATGGAAGTCGTAGAGTTCGCGGGGTACACGGAGCTCGAAAAGGCGGGCATCGCCACCAAGTACCTCATTCCTCGCCAACTCGAGGAAGCCGGCTTGGGCGACAAGAACGTCTCGTTCACGGACGACGCGGTCACCGCGGTGATCAGCAAATACACGCGCGAGGCGGGCGTGCGCCAGCTCGAGCGGCAGATCGGCGCCGTGTCGCGCAAGGTGGCGCGCAAGGTCGCGGCCGGCGATCAGAAAATCATCGAAGACGGAAAGATCGACGCCGATGAGGTGCGCGAGCTGCTCGGCCGGCCGAAGGTGCATCCCGAGCGCGCCGCCGAGGAGAATGAAATGGGCGTCGCGACGGGCATGTATTACACGCCCGCCGGCGGCGACATCATGTTCGTCGAAGCGGCGATTCGCCGGTTGTACGGCTACGGCCAGCGTGCGACCGACGATGAGAAAACTCAGGTGAGCGGCTGGGGCAACGTGTCGCTGATTCTCACCGGACAGCTCGGCGACGTCATGAAGGAATCGGCGCGGGCGGCGATGACGTTCGCGGCGACGCACGCGTCGACGCTCCAGATTCCGGAAGACCGGCTCGGCTCGATCGAAGTGCACATCCACGTGCCGCAGGGAGCGATTCCGAAGGACGGCCCTTCGGCCGGTGTCACGATGGCTACGGCGCTGGTGAGCGCGATGTCGGGCCGCCCGGTGCGCCGCGACGTGTCAATGACGGGAGAGATCACGCTCCGCGGCCGCGTGCTGCCGATCGGCGGCGTGAAGGAGAAGGTGCTCGGCGCGCATCGGGCAGGAATCACGAACATCATCCTGCCCAAGGACAACGAAGCGGACATCGAGGACATTCCGGAGGACGTGCGCAAGCAGCTCAAGTTCCACTGCGTGAGCACACTCGACGAGGTGTTCGCGATCGCGCTGGTGCCGACGAACGAGTCGCACCCGGTGCAGCCGACGCTGATGGAAGAGGTGGAGAGCAAGACGGAGAGTAAGGTGGCGTAGAGGGGGCGTCGGGCGCGCGAGAGACATCAACGGCCGCCGGGGTGCTCGCGCACTGCCGGCGGCCGTTGCATTTTTGCGCCGTCCCTCCGCCCGATTCCGGGCGATCATCCCTCCGGAGCAACTCTCGTATGACAATGTCGAAGATTTCGGCTGGCGCGGCGCTGCTCGCGCTCGGCTTTCTGCCGGTGGTTGCAGCGGCGCAGGGCCGCGGCGGTCGCGGCGCGGCGTCGGGCGCGGCACCCGGCCAGGAACAGCAGTCCACGGATACCAACGCGATGGCGGGCCGTCGTGGCGCCGGCGAGGCCCAGTCGGCCGAAACGCGCGACATCATCGCGCGCTCCGAAGCGCATCCCGTCATCTCGCATCACACGATCAACGTGCGCGGCCAGACGATCAACTACACCGCCACGGCGGGCATGCTGCCGATCCGCAACGTGCAGACCGGCGCGGTCGAAGCCGGGATGTACTACGTCGCGTACACCAAGGACGGCGCGAACCCGGCCTCGCGGCCGCTCACGTTCGCGTTCAACGGCGGGCCCGGAAGCGCAACCGTTTGGTTGCATTTGGGCGCGTTCGGGCCGAAGAAGGTGCGCCTCAACCCGGATGGCACCGCGCCGCCGCCGCCCTACACGTTCGAAGACAACCCGAACACGCTGCTCGACCAGACCGATCTCGTATTTATCGACGCGATCGGCACCGGGTACAGTCGCGCGGTGACGCCGCAGCTCGGACCCAAATTCTGGGGACTCGATCAGGATCTCAACGCGTTCCGCGAGTTCATTCGCCTGTACCTCACGCGCTTCGATCGCATGTCGTCGCCCAAGTTCCTCGCGGGCGAGAGCTACGGCACCACACGCGCGTCGGGACTCTCGGGCCTCCTCACTGACGACGGCATCGCGCTCAACGGCGTCGTGCTCCTCTCGTCCGTGCTGGACTTCGAGTATTCATCGCAGTCGCGCGGCAACGACATCGGGTTCATCAACTTCATTCCGACCTACGCCGCGACGGCCTGGTACCACAAGAAGCTCCCGGCGGATCTGCAGCGGATGCCGGTCGAGCAGGTCGCGGCGATGGCCGAGAAGTGGGCGGCGAACGAGTACGCCGACGCGCTGATGAAGGGAAACAAGCTCACACCCGCCGAACGCCAGGCAACGATCGATCAGATGGCGCGCTTGACCGGCCTCTCGAAAGACGTCATCGACCTCAACGACCTTCGCGTATCGCTCGGCACGTTCGATCAGGAATTGCTCAAGGATCAGCGGCTCACCGTGGGGCGCCTCGACGGCCGGTTCACCGGCTTCGCGCCGATCGGCGGCGGGCGCGGCGGCGGCTTCGGCGTGGGCGATCCGAGCGACATCAGCATCCGGAACACGTTCACGCCCGTGCTCACGGACTACACGCGCCGCGAGCTCGATTACAAGGACGAGGACCTCTACTACATCCTCGGCGGCGGCATCGGGCACTGGACGTATCCCGAGAATCAGTACGCGACGGTCGTCCCGAATCTCGAGCGGGCGTTCGCGAAGAACGCGTACATGAAGCTGTTCGTCGCCGAGGGCTACTACGACGCGGCGACCCCGTACTTCGCGGTCGATTACACGCTGTCGCACCTCTCGATCGACCCGCGGGTGGCGAAGGACAACATCACGGTCGCGCGGTTTACGGCCGGCCACATGATGTACATCGACGCGCCGTCGATGAAGACGCTGCGAAACGATCTGGAGAAGTTTTACGACCAGGCCGTCGGCCAGAAAGCGGTGCCCTGATTCGATGCAGTGGTGTCGATGAAAAAGGCCGCGCGTTCGCGCGGCCTTTTTTTACGCGAGGTGGTCGGACTCAGCCGGGAACGATCCGAAGAATAAGTCAATTGCTTTCTTGCCTTATTCCCTGGAGCCTGACATGGTGCAGCGAACCGATCCACCAATCCACCACCCACCCGAGACCCGCGGCTCGAAGTGGGGCATCGTCTTACTCGTCGCCTTTGGCGCCGCGGTCGCGTCGATCTTCACGGCGTGCGACAACTCGAAGAACGCGGTCGCGCCGGTGCATCCCGAAACGCTCGACCCGACGCTCGTCGCGCAGGGCAAGACGATTTTCCGCTTCAACACCTTTGGCGACGAGACGTACTGGACCGATACGCTCCACATGAACAGCGTCGTGCAGAGCGGCGTCAGTCCGAAGACCGCGCTCGCCGTGGGGCTCAAGGTGGACATGGATACCCTGCCGCCGGCGGTCGTCAGCGCGATCCAAGCCGGGCAGGTGAACCTCGACGATCCCGCGACCACGGTCACGCTGCTCAAGCTGGGCGCGGTCGTCGGCGTCGAAGGCAAGGTACAAACCGTCAACGGCAAAGACTCGCTCGTGTCGCTCGGCATCACGTGCGCCTTCTGCCATTCTACCGTCGACAACGCGTTCGCGCCCGGCATCGGCCATCGACTCGATGGTTGGCCGAACCACGACCTCAACGTCGGCGCGATCGTCGCGCTCTCCCCCGCGGTGCCCGCCGCGCTCAAGGCAATCCTCAACTCCTGGGGACCAGGCAAGTACGATCCGCGCACGAACTTCGACGGAAAAAACATTCCCGCCGTGATCCCGCCGGCGTACGGCCTCAACGGCGTCGCGAAGGAGATCTATACCGGCGACGACACGGTCTCGTACTGGAACGCGTACGTGGCGGTGACGCAGATGCACGGCCACGGCGTATTCCGCGATCCTCGCCTCGGCATCAACGTCAGCAACGGGACGGACGTCGTGACGCCGCTGCTTCCAGCGCTGCGCGAATACCAGTTCAGTCTCGCCGTGCCCAAGCCGGCCGCGGGCGTGGTCGATGCCGCGGCAGCCGCGCGCGGCCAAGCGTTGTTCGACGGCGCGGCGCGCTGCTCTACCTGTCACGTCGGCACGCTGTTCACGGACATCAACAGCGGGCGCCTGCACACCGCGCAGGAAGTCGGTCAGGATCCCGGCTACGCCGCGCGTAGCGTGACCGGGCGGTATCGCACCACACCGCTTCGCGGCCTGCTCCAGCATGCGCCGTATTTCCACGACGGCAGCGCCGCCACGCTCTCGGCGGTGGTGGATCATTATGATACGCTCATGTCGCTCCGCCTGACGGCGCAGCAGAAGTCCGATCTGGTGGCGTACTTGAGTACACTCTAATAGTGGAGTAGGGTCGCATCGGGCCCGTACCGGGCCCTCGCTGTAGTACGTCGCCTGCGGCGACGGAAACGGCGTGACGCCGTGACACGGCCGAAGGCCGTACGTCAGCGAGGCGGCGAAGCCGCCGAAGCGACCCTACAGGCGCGCCATGCGCGCCGACCATACAGGCGAACGCCCGCGCAAAGCGCGGGCGTTCGTCGACCCTACCTCTCATCGACCCACTACGGCACGAACAACGGCCCCCACTGCGGCACCTTCCACGGATTGTTCCGCATCTCCACCGGCTCGGTGCCCGGGAGGAAATACTCGACGTACCGCCGATCGGGCGCGGTCATCGGTGTCGCGACCAGGCCCGTGTCCTTGTCCATCTCGGCGTACACGAGACCGTCGGGCGGCGGTCCCCAACCGCTGCTCGACTTGTTCTCGTAGTAACGTCCGATCATGTCGCCCCAGATCGGCGCCGCCAGACTGCCGCCGAATGCGGTGCGCTCCACCATTTTCGGCTTGTCGAAGCCGACCCACACCGCCGCGACCAGCTCCGGCGTCATGCCGACGAACCAGAGATCCTTGTTGTCGTTCGTCGTGCCCGTCTTGCCGGCGATCGGGATTCGGCTCGGCACCGCCTCGCGCGCCGGCACGCCAGTCCCGTGCTCGGCTACGTCGCGCAGCATGTCTCGCACCATGAACGCGACCCGCGGATCGATCACCTGCTGCGGTGTCGACACCGCTTGGCGATACACCGCGCGTCCCGCCTGATCGTTGATCTGCGTGATCAGCCGCGGCTGGACCACGGCACCGTTGTTCGCGAACGCCGTGTACGCCGCGACCAGATCAATCGGCTTCACTTCGGAGGCGCCGATCGCGCTCGAGGGATACGGATTGATCGGCGTGGTGATGCCGAGCCGCTGCGCGAGCGCGGCCACGGAGTCCATGCCGACGCGCAGCCCGAGCTGGATCGCCACTGCGTTGCGCGAGTGCACGAGCGCTTGGCGTATCGTGAGCGCGCCCGCCGGCACACCCTCGTGGATCACGACGTTGCCCCAGAACCGTCCGTCGTCCTCACCCGGCTTGTACATATCTCCGCTCGGGAGCGGGATCTCGAGCGAGGTGTCGGGGACGATCGCGTTGCCCGGAATGCTGTCGGCGAGCGCGACGGAATACACGAACGGCTTGAACGACGATCCGGGCTGCCGGAGCATGAACGCGCGATTGAGCGGCGCGCGTGCGTAATCGCGTCCGCCCACGAGCGCCTTCACGTCGCCGGTGTACGGATCGATCGCGATCGCGACGGACTCGAGGTAGTCGCTCGAGCCGGACTTGATCGCTTCGGCTTTGCTCGGATGATGATAGTTCTTCTCGGCCTCGATGCGGTTCGTGCCGTTCACGACGGCCGTCACCGCGTCGCGCTGGAGCGCCGGATCGAGCGTCGTGTAGATGCGATACCCGCCGTTCATCACCGAATACCCGGCGCGCTCCGCCGCCTGCTTCACCGCGTCGACGAAGTATCCCGCGGCCGCCGACATGCCTGCGTTCGGCGCCGTGACGAGCGGCGTGGTAACCGCTTGCGCCGAATCGGATGACGAGATGTAGCCCTGGGTCGCCATTGCGGCGATGACGACGTCGCGCCGAGCCTTCGCGCGCTCGGGGTGCGCGATGGGGTCGTAGAGCGTCTGCGACTTGGGAAGCGACGCGAGCATCGCCGCTTCGGGAAGAGTGAGTTGCGAGGCGTGCTTGGCGAAGTAGTGGCGCGCGCCCGCTTCCACACCGTACCAGCCGCGGCCCAGGTTCACCTGGTTGATGTACGTCTCGAGGATCACCTGCTTGGTGTAATGCTTGTCCATCTCGCGGGCCGCGGCCTCGCCGTGGAGCTTGCGCATGGGACTCATGTCCCGCCGATCGATGAGATCGGGGTGCATGTAGCCCGCGAGCTGCTCCTCGATCGTGCTCGCGCCGCCGCGATTGTTACCGATGATCTTTCCGACGACCGCGCTCGCGATGGCTTTCGCGTCGACGCCGTCGTGCTCGAAGAAGCGGCGGTCCTCGATCGCGACGAACGCCTGCCAGACGTACTTGGGGACGGACGAAATCGGAATGCTCGTGCGGTCCTGGCGGCCGATCTCGCCGATCAACGATCCGTCGCGCGCGTACACGAGCGACGATTGCGGGAGCTGATAGAGCTGCCACGCCTCTCCGCCTTTACCGGCGGTGTCCTGCGCCCGCAACGGAACGAACGCGAGCGCGGCACAGCCGGCGGCGATCACCGAGGCACGATAGGAACGCCGGGCGTTTGGACTACGCACGAACATGGACTCCGGTGGGATATCAGGTTGGTACACTGAAAGATACTGCTCGGTTCGGGTTTGCTTTATGTTTCCGGCGATGCCACCGGTCCTTCACGTCGCCCTGGCCCAGCTCAAGCCGCGCAAGGGCGACTACGCGGGGAACATCGAGCGGCTGGCCGCCGTGTTCGCGCAGCTCGACGCGCTCGAGCCGCGGCCGATGGTGCTGTGCCTCGCCGAGAGCGCGCTGACCGGCTACTTCCTCGAGGGCGGCGTCCGCGACAACGCGGTCACCGCGGGCACGCTCGCCCGCGACCTCGACGCGGTCTACCGCCGCGCCCTTCCCGCCCCCAAGCCGCTCGACGTCACGCTCGGCTTTTACGAGATCTGGAATAACAAGTTATATAACAGCGCGATCTACGTGACGCTCGGCGATGGCGAGCCGCGCATCCGCCACGTGCATCGCAAGGTGTTCCTCCCCACCTATGGGCTGTTCGACGAGGAGCGCTTCGTGGAGCGCGGCCGCCGCGTGCGCGCCTTCGATACGCCGTGGGGCCGCGCCGCGCTCCTCGTCTGCGAGGACGCGTGGCACAGCACCACGGCAACGATCGCCGCGCTCGATGGCGCGCAGGTCGTCTTCGTCTGCGCCGCGCCGCCGGCGCGCGGCGCGTGGCCCAAGCCAGACGACGTCCCCGGCCCGGCGAGCGTGAGCCGGTGGGACCGGCTCATCCGCGACATCGCGGACGAACATGGCATCTACGTCGCGCTCGCGAACCTCGTCGGGAGCGAAGGTGGAAAGCTCTTTCCCGGCGGGTCGTTCGTCGCCGGACCGAAAGGCGACGTGCGCGCGCGCGCACCGCTCTGGGATGACGCGCTGCTCTCGGTGACGATCGACCTCGCCGACATCACGCGCGCGCGCGCCGACACGCCGCTCGTCGCCGATCTCGAGGTGATGCTGCCGCACCTCACCGCCAGCCTCGACGAAGCAATGGCCGGCGCGCCGACCGCGCTCGAGTATGACCCGCCGGCGCTCCCGACGCGCGGACCTGCGCCGAAAGACGCAGGCACGCCGCCCGCCGGCCCGCTCCGCGTCGTGCGCGAGGCGCCGTCGCGCGACTCGCCGCCGTCCCCGCTAACCATCGACCCGGCGCTCGCCGAAGAGTGGCTCGAGCAGTTCATTCGCGACGAGATGCAGCGCCGCAACTTTGACTGCGCGGTGGTCGGCGTTTCGGGCGGCGTCGACTCCGCCGTGACGGCCTATCTCGCGGCGCGCGCGCTCGGGCCGGAGCACGTGCTCGCGGTGCGCATGCCCTATCGCACATCGAGCAAGGAGAGCTTCGATCACGCGCAGATGGTGATCGACGCGCTCGGCGTGCAGTCGCGCACGATCGACATCAGCGCCGCCGTCGACGGCTATCTCGCGTGTGAGCCCGATGCGGAGCCCGGCCGCCGTGGCAACGTGATGGCGCGCACCCGCATGATCGTGCTGTTCGATCTCGCGGCCAAGCACCGCGGAATCCCGCTCGGAACGGGCAACAAGACAGAGCGGTTGTTCGGCTACTTCACATGGCACGCCGACGACTCGCCGCCAATCAATCCGCTCGGCGATCTCTTCAAGTCACAGGTGTGGGCACTCGCCCGGCATCTCGGCGTGCCCGACGTGATCGTCAGCAAACCACCGACGGCCGATTTGATCGTTGGCCAGACCGACGAAGGAGACTTCGGCGTCAGCTACGCGATCGCGGACGAGCTGCTCAACTGGATGCTGCACGGCTACAGCGACGCCGAGCTCGTGGCACGCGGCTTCGACGCACAGGAGGTCACGATTGTGCGCAAGCGTGTGGAGTCGACGCATTGGAAACGCAGGCTCCCGACCGTCGCGATGCTGAGTCCGACCGCGATTGGAGAATCGTATTTGCGGCCGGTGGACTACTGAGTGAGCAGGTAGGGTCGCTCGCTACGCTCGCTGTAGGGTCGGCACGCCGCCGCGCGACGACCCTACCCCTCCCTCACGCCGCCCGCGCGTACGCCAAGCTCACCGCCCTTCTCGCGCACCGCTTCAACGCCCGATGCACCGCTCGCGCGTACTGAATGAAGTTCGCTCCCGCCCACGGATAGCGAATGAAAAATTCGGTCGGCAGCAGATCTCCCTTCAATCGATTGCACCGTGCGCACGCCAGGACCACGTTGCCGGGCACGTGCGCTCCGCCGTGCGACAGCGGAAAGACGTGGTCGAGCGTCGCGATCTCGAATTCCAAACGCGAGGCACAATACACACAGCGTCGGCCGCAGTCGCGCATGGCGGCGCGTTTGATCGCTCGCTTCTGAGGTCCGGATGGAATTGGTTTGGCCCGGCGAGTAGCGCGCGGGAGGCGGGGAAGGGAGACATGGTGGAATTGCCGACGTCGGGACAATGTCACCTCGCTAAAAAGGGACACCCCGCGACGGGAGCCTATCCCGTGGCGGGGTGTCGCGCCGATCCTGAGAGAGCCGGCCGATCCGGAGACCAACGTGCGCGCGCCGCTGTCGTCCTCGCGGCGCCCGACATGATGCTCGATGTCGTTCGAGTGGGCTCATCAGCCTCCGGTATGCGAGCTCGGGCCCGCTCGGCCCGTGCTCGCGGTACTAATGTGACGAACACTCCGTTCGCGCAAGAGCCGAGCGCGACGATTTACCAATTTCCTCACGCCGCATCGCCGCCGTCGGGCACGCGCTCGTACAGCAGCTCGCCGTGCGCGCCTTCGCGCGCGCGCCAGCGGCCCGCGCGCCGCGGCGTCCAATCCGGCGACGACACGTCAGCGCTCCGCTGATCGTTCGACTCGTCGAATAGCGGGACTGAGACCGCGCGCTCCGACGCATTCGAGGCGGCGTTCGCGTCGGCTCGGTCGCCGTGCTCCACCACCGGCGAGTCGACCGGCCGATCCGCCGCGCGTTTGCGGCCGCCCGCGTCCCCCGGTGGCTCATCGTGCGCGTGCCGCAGCGCTGACACGATCCGCGCGGCGTACGCGTCGAGGATCGTGCGCTCCGGCATCGCCGACGCGTTGAACGGGAGCGGAATGTCGAACCCGTCCCCCTGTCGCCGCGGGATGATGTGCACGTGATAGTGCGGCTCGTCCTGGCCGGCCTCCGCGCCGCTGTTCACGACGATGTTGAGATCGTCGCAGCCGCTCACCGCTCTCACCGCGGCGGCGATGCGCATCGTCACCTTGAAGAGGTGCAGGCCGAGCGCCTGTGGCACGTCGGTGAGCGATTCGTAGTGCTGTCGCGGCACGACGAGCACGTGCCCGTTGTTCACGGGCTGAATGTCCATGAAGGCGATCGAATCAGCATCTTCATGGCAGATTGACACTTCCGCGGCCCCTTGGATCAAGTCGCAGAAGGTGCAGTGCGCCTGAGCGCCGTGCGCATCGTGATCCATGCCCCGGCAAAACGCACGGACGATGCCAGGCGCGGCGTCCGCTTCAGCGGCGTGCTCGACCGGCCGAAACTGGGAGCATGAGGTTTTGGTCGATGCTGATCGCCCTCCCGCCGCGCGCGTGGCTGCCGCTGGCGCTCGCCGTGCTCGCGCCCATCGCGCTGCTCGCGCTGGCGGGCGTCTCGCGTCGGAGAGCGCGTGGCATCGCAACGGTCCTCGCTCTCCGCACTGTCGTGCTCCTCGGCGTCGGCTTCGCGGGACTGGCGGGCACCGCGACGATGTTCGTCTTCGACACCGGGCTGAGCGAGCTTCATCAGCGGCACGAGGCCGACGTACGTGCCCTCGCGCGCTCCATTGCCGCATCGCCGCTGGGACTCGTCGGCGTCGACGCGCAGCTCCAACTCGCCCTCTTCCGCGCCAAGGACGCCAGCATCGGCTGGATTGCCGCCGGCTCCGAGGGCTGCCGCGCGAGCTGCGTACTGAGTGCGAGCGACAAAGGTCCTCCACCTTCCGTCGTAAAGGCGCGCCTCGCCGCGATCTGGCCGCACGACCGCGAAACGCACTACGCAGTCGCCGTCGCGGGACGGCCGTATCTCATCGCGGCCGCGCCCGTGCTCGATGCGAGCGGCGTCGCACGCGAGACGGTCATCGCCGGCATCGATGCCGCGTATCTCGTGGATCAGGCGCGGCGCACGGCGTGGGTGCTGCTCGTGCTATCCTACGCGCTGCTGGCCGTGGTGGGATGGAGCTCGTGGCAGCAGGTGAGCCACTCGCTCGCCGCGCGAATCCACGCCATCACCACGCAGGTGCGCGACGGCAGCGTCGCCAACCCGGGCGAGCTCCCCGAGATCGAAGGCGCCGAGCTCCGCGATCTCGCCGAGAGCGTCACGACCTACATCAAATCCACGCTCGAGGAACAGAAGTCGAGCGACGAGCGCTATCGGCGCCTCGTGGAGCTCGCGCCCGACGCGGTGTTCATGTGCTCGGGGCTCGGAATCAAATTCGCCAACACGGCGGCCATCGCGTTGACGGGCGCTCGCGGACGCACCGACGTGATCGGCGTACCAATTGAGAAATTCCTCAACTTCGAGAAGCCCATCGGCAGCGAGCGCCGGAGCAACGCGCTGCGGCCCGCGCGCTGGCAGCGCCTCGACGGGACGGTGCTCCACGTGGAAGTCGCCGAGATCTCCGACGCGAGCACCGACGGGACGCGGCAGTACATGGTGCGCGACGTCACCGACCGCCGCATTCACGAAGCGACGCTCGCCCACCGCGCGGAGCACGATTCACTCACCGGATTGGTCAATCGCGCGCGCTTCGAGTCGCGCCTCATCGAGCTTCTCGAGTCGGCACCCGTACGCCTTGGCGACGGTCGACACCTTGCCGTGATGTTCATCGACCTCGACGGATTCAAGCCGGTGAACGATCGTCACGGGCATGCGGCGGGCGACGCGGTGCTCGTCGCCGTCGCGTCGCGGCTTCGCGAATCCACGCGCGACACGGACCTCATCGCGCGACTCGGCGGCGACGAATTCGCCGTGCTGCTCGAGGTGAGCGATCCCTCGGAGATCCGCGTCGTCGTCACGCGCATCATGGAGGCGTTCCGCCGTCCCGTGCCGTTTGGCGAGATCGATCTCCCGATTGGAGGGAGCATTGGCGTCGCGTGCACGCACCCCGCCGCCACGCCGCCGGTCCGCGTCGATGGGAGACCGGCCGGTGAGATCGCGACAGACCTGCTCCGTGCCGCCGACGCCGCGATGTATTCCGCCAAATCGGCCAAGCCGGAGCGGCATTCCACCTCGGGGCGCCACCAGGCCGTCGCCTGAGCGCGTCCGCGCTCGAGCGCCGCGTCGAGCGATCGGGGCCGCCGTTTTGCCGGACGTGGCGATAGATTTCGCCTGTCGTTTCCGACGCGTGGAGACCAATGGCAACAACGACTCGTGCCGAGCGGAAGAACGCCGCCGGCCTCTCGCGCGACCAGCTCGTTGCGGCATACCGCACGATGCTGCTGTCGCGCCGAATTGACGACAAAGAGATCCAGCTCAAGGGCCAGAACAAGATCTTCTTCCAGATCTCGAGCGCCGGCCACGAAGCGATCATGGCGGCCGCCGGCCTCGTGCTGAAGCCGGCGTACGACTGGTTCTATCTCTACTACCGCGATCGCGCGCTCTGTCTCGAGCTCGGCATGACCGCGGAAGAGATGCTCCTGTCGGCCGTGGGAGCCGCGGCTGATCCAAATTCCGGCGGCCGGCAGATGCCGAGCCACTGGGGACACAAGAAGCTCAACATCGTTTCGACCTCCTCGCCGACCGGAACGCAGTTCCTCCAGGCGGTCGGTTCGGCCGAAGCCGTGGTTCGCGCGAAGCAGCTCGGCATCACCGACGGCTTCGAGAAGGACGAGGTGGTGCTCTGCACCACCGGCGACGGCACGACGAGCGAAGGCGAGTTCTGGGAGTCGCTCAACAACGCCGCGAACCTCAAGCTGCCGATCGTCTACATCGTCGAGGACAACGGCTACGCGATCTCGGTCCCCGTCGAGGTCAACACCGCGGGCGGCAGCATCTCCAAGCTCGTCGCGTCCTTCCCGGATCTCTACATCGAGGAAGTCGACGGCTGCGACTTCGTCGCGAGCTACCAGGTGATGCAGAAGGCGGTGGACTACGCGCGCAAGCGCAAGGGACCGGCGCTCGTGCACGCGCACGTCATTCGGCCCTACTCGCATTCGCTGTCCGACGATGAGAAGCTCTACAAGCCGCCCGAGGAACGCGAGGCCGAAGCGCAGCGCGATCCGGTCTCGCGCCTGGCCAAGTGGCTCGTCGGCGAAGGCTACGCGAGCGACGCCGAGCTGGCGCGCATGCAGGAGGAGGTGGACGCGGAAGTGAACGCGGCCGCCGACGCCGCGCTCGCGTCGCCGCAGCCGGACGAGAGCACCGTCTACGTGAACGTCTACTCGCCCGACGTCGACCCGACGAGCGAGCAGTTCGACACCGAGGACGACCCGCAGTTCAGCGGCAACGAGACGACGATGGTGGATCTGATCAACGCCTGCATGAAGGACGAGATGCGGCGCAATGACAGAATCCTCATGTTCGGCGAAGACGTCGCCGACGTCTCGCGCGAGCAGTACCTCGGCAAGGTCAAGGGCAAGGGCGGCGTGTTCAAGGTCACGCACGGGCTCCAGAAGGAGTTCGGCGCGGCCCGCGTGTACAACTCTCCGCTCGCCGAGGCGACGATCGTCGGCCGCGCGATCGGGCTCGCGGTGCGCGGGTTCAAGCCCGTGGTCGAAGTGCAGTTCTTCGACTACATCTGGCCGGCGTACATGCAGATCCGCGACGAGCTGGCGACGATGCGTTGGCGCTCGAACGGCGACTTCTCGTCGGCGATCGTGGTGCGCACGACGTACGGCGGCTACATCCGCGGCGCGATCTATCACTCCCAGACTGGCGCGTCGATCTTCACGCACTGCCCCGGACTGCGCGTGATCTGCCCGGCGACCGCGCTCGACGCCAACGGGCTGCTGCGCACCGCCATCCGGTGCGACGACCCCGTGCTCTTCCTCGAGCACAAGCACCTGTACCGGCAGACGTACAACAAGGCGGCGAACCCCGGGCCGAACTTCATGATCCCGTTCGGCAAGGCGAAGGTGGTGCGCGAGGGGACGGACGTCTCGATCATTACCTATGGCGCCACGGTGCAGCGCGCGTTCGCGGCAGCGAATCAGCTCGCCGACTCGGGCATTTCCGCGGAAATCATCGACCTGCGCTCGCTCTCCCCGTGGGATCAGGAGGCGGTGTACGCGTCGGTGAAGAAGACCAATCGCGCGCTCGTCGTGTACGAGGATTCGATCTCGTGGGGCTACGGCGCGGAGATCGCGGCGCGGATCGCCGACGACTGCTTCGCCTGGCTCGACGCGCCGGTGAAGCGGATCGCGTCGACCGACACGTTCGTCGGCTACGCGCCTCAGCTCGAGGACGCGATCCTGCCGCAGATCGCCGACGTCAAGCGTGGCGTCGAGGAACTAGTCCGCTTCTGAAGTCAGTCGGTAATCATTAGAAGCGAGCTCGTCTTCGTAAAACGAAAGGACCAGCTAAGTGCTGGTCCTTTCGTGTCTTACGATTTTGCCAACGCAAATTGTGACGCAGGGCGCACCGGGAATGTGATGCTCAGTGTTGACAGTGTGATGACCCAGAGCACAATCTAGCTCGCTGGAGTTTTTCTAACTGCTGGCCCCGCAAGCGTTTCGTCCGTCCTGGACGATGCGCTCGCGCTGTTTTTGTGCCCCATCGGATACACATGCGCCCTTTCGTCCCGTTTCGCTCCATCGCGACGCTGCTGATGGCTGTCGGCGTCGCCACGTGCTCCGATGCTCCAAGTGCGCTCGTCGGCACGCATCCGGTGCCGCGCCGCGCGGTGGGCAGATTGGGATTCGAGCCGCAGTTCTCGCGCAGAGCGCAAGCGGTCTACGATCAGCGCGCCGCGTTCGACATTCATTATGACAGCGTGCACGTCGTGATTCGGGGCTACCCCGACACGACCGTGATCGTGAAGGACACGACCGTGTTCTTCACGGACACGTCGAGCACCCTCACGCTCGACATCGACGTGCCGGTCCAGACCGACGATCAGCGCTTCAACGCCGCGCTCGGGTACGAGAACGGGCACGACGTGGTGTTCTATGGATCCGGCGTCGTCCAGTCACACGCGCCCGACAAGCCCGCGCCGCCCGATCAGCAAACGATCACGATCAACTACGCCGGTCCGGGATCCGGCGTCGCGCGCATCGCGATCTCGCCCAAGACGTCGTCGATTCGCGCCGATGAGGCGGTGGCCTACACCCTGACGGCGTTCGATTCCTCGAATAAGAGCACCGCACCGCCGCCCATTCACTGGTCGGTCGACAACACCTCGCTCGCGAGCACGACGAACGAATCGAATACCGGCGCGACGGTGGTCGGGCGCGGCATTTCCGGAACCGTCACCGTGCTCGCGTCCTCGGTCTCCGGACTCACCGACGCGGCGACGATACAGCTCGCGTCACCCCCGTCGGGGATCGTGCTCGTGAGCGGCGGCGGTCAGACCGGCAAAGTGCACAGCGTGTTGGCGGCGCCGGCAGGCGTGCGCGTCGTCGCGGCGGACGGCGGCGGCGTGGCTGGCGTGACCGTTCTCTTCTCGGCGCCCACGGGCGGCAGTGTCGGATCATCGAGTGTCGTCACCGACGGCGCCGGCAACGCGTCGACGTCGCTCACCCTCGGCAGCGCGTCCGGCACGCAGGGCTTCGCCGCGACGGCGCTCGGCTTCAGCGTTGGTATCACAGAACACGCAACGGCCGGAGATCCGTCGGCGATCACCATCGTCTCGGGTGATGCGCAGGCCGACACCGTTGGACATGCGCTCAAAGCGCCGCTCGTCGTGAAAGTCGCCGACTCGTTCGCGAACCCTGTGGCCGGCGTCGTCGTATCGTGGTCGCGAACGGGCAACGGCTCGCTCGCCGCCGCGACGTCGACGACCGGTAGCGATGGGACGGCGAGCATCGGCTACACACTGGGCAAGACGACCGGCTCCGACGAGATCGATGCGACCGTGAACGGCGTGAGCGGCGCCGCGAAATTCACCGCGACTGCGGTCGCCGGCAGTGCGGCCAAGATCGAGAGCGTGTCGGGCGACAGGCAGACGGCCGACGCGGGCAAGCAGCTCCCGGCGGCGTTCGTCGTACGGGTGACCGATGCCGGCGGGAATCCCGTGTCGGGTGCGGTGGTCACGTGGAGCACGACGAGCGGAACGATCACGGCATCGACCACCACCGACGGCAGCGGCGTCGCGCGCGACACGCTGACGCTCGGCAAGACCGTGGGGGACGTCACCGTCACCGCAGCCGTTGCGGCGGACAAGTCAGTCGCGTTCATCGCGACGGCTGTTCCGGGTCCCGCGGCGGCGACGGCGTTCGGTACGCAACCAACGAGCATCACCGCGGGCAGCACGATGCCGAACGTCACCGTGACGATCACGGATGCTTACGGCAATCTGACTAACGCGTCCGGATCGGTGACGCTCGCACTCGGCAGCAATCCGGGAAATGCGACGCTGAGCGGCACGCTCACGCGGGTCGTCGCGAACGGCATCGCGACCTTCGACAACCTGAAGCTCGACAAAGCCGGCACCGGTTACACGCTGCTTGCTTCGGGTGACGGACTCACCGCGACGAGCAACACGTTCAACGTGACGGTCGGGACGCCGGCAAAGCTCGCGGTGATTGGCCCGACGTCGATCAGCGTCGTCGCAGGAACCGCTGGCGCGCTGCCGAAGCTCCTCGTGAGCGACGCGTGAGCGAACCCGGTCGCGAACGCGTCGATCCATGTCGTGATCGCCAGCGTCTCGCCCGCGAAGACGATCCGCGACACGACCGTTACGACCGACGCGAGCGGCGTGTTCGATCTCAACCAACCACTCCCGCAGCTCACCGCGGCTGGACAATTCGCGCTGACGGCGAGCGTGGCGGGCGCGCAGGGCAGCCCGGTGGTGTTGAGCGCGAACGTCACACCGGCCGCCGCCGCGAAGGTGGTGTTCGCGACGTCGCCGACGTCCGCCGCGGCGGGCGGACCGCTCTCGCCGCAGCCACAAGTCGCGGTGATCGACGCGTTCGGCAACACCGTGACCAGCTCGACGAGCGGGATCACGCTCTCGATTCAGCCGGGCACCGGCACGCCGGGTGCGACGCTGTCCGGCACGACCAGCGTGAACGCCGTGAACGGCGTCGCGACATTCACAGATCTCTCAATCGACCGGCCCGGCGCTGGCTATTGTTTGCAAGCAACGGCGGCCGGTCTGACGCCATCGTGCACCCCGCCGTTCCCCGTCAATGCGGGCGCCGCGTCGAAGCTGGTCATCCTGCAGCAGCCGGCGGGTGGGAGCGCCGGAACCGACATCGGCTCGATCAACGTCGGCGTCGCGGACGCGAACGGAAACGTTCTCACCAACGTGACGGCATCCGTCACCATCGTGCTGGCGACGAACCCGGCGTCGGGAATGCTGACGGGGACGCTCACACACGCGGCAGTGAATGGTGTGGCGACGTTCGGCGGATTGTCGATCGACAAGGCCGCGGCGGGTTACGTCGTCTCCGCAAGCGCGAGCGGGCTCGCGAGCGCGTCGACGAATGCGTTCACCATCACCGCGGGGCTACCGGCAAAGCTCGTGTTCACGACGCCGCCAACGAGCGCGGAGGCCGGCGTCGCGATCACACCGGCGATCGTCGTGCAGCTTCAGGATCAATTCGGAAATCTCGCGGCGAGCGCGACGAACCCGGTCGTCCTCGGCGTCGCGAGCGGCCCGTCGAGCGCGCAGCTCTCCGGCAAAGGACCCGTCAACGCGCAGAACGGCGTTGCGACATTCTCCGGCGTCGCGTTGAACACGGCTGGCGATTACACGTTGAGCGCCTCCTCGGGCACACTGACGGCGGCGACGAGCGCGAGCTTCGCCATCTCGGCGGCGGCGCCGAGCACGTTGCAGGCGAGCGGCTCGGCATTCACGATCACGGCTGGAAGTTCGATCGCGAGCGGAACGGTCACGCTCATCGACGGTTCGCACAATCCGGTTCAAGGCGCCGCGATCACGTTCACGATGAGGCAGCAGAGCGGCTCCGTGATCAGCGGACTGACGCCGCGTGTGCTCACGACGGGCGCGCTGGGCACCGTGTCGCTCGCCGATCTCACAAGCGCCGATCTCGGGAATAAAGCAGGTTCGTACGATCTCGAGGCGAGCAGCACGCCTGGCGTGACCCCAATTCATCTCACGCTCACGATCAATCCGGCAGCGGCCGCGAAGCTCGTGATCACGCAGCAGCCGTCGGCGACGGCGACGAGCGGCGTCACGCTCGCGATGCAGCCAGTGCTCCAGGTGCAGGATCAGTTCGGGAACGCGACGACGCTCGCGACGCCGATCACGGTGACTGCGAGCGCGGGCACTCTCGGCGGCGCGACGAGCAGCACGCCGAGTGTGGGCGGCGTGGCGGCGTTTACAAATCTCTCAATCACGGCGCCCGCTGGAAATGTGACACTCGCGTTCGCGGCTGCTCCTACGTCTGGCGTGGGCGCGGTCACGTCGAACAGCATCGCGATCGCAGCGGGAACGGCGTCGAAACTGGTGCTCTCGCCGGCTTCACCGGCCTCGTTCATCGTCACCGCCGGCTCGATACCCGCGAGCGCACCGGTGATCAAGTCGCTCGACGCGGGTGGAAATCCGGTGGGCAACGTCCCCGTGCACGTCGTCGTGGATACGGGCACGGCCCCGGCGACGGCAACGGTGTCCGCGGTCGATGTCGCGACTGACGCGTCGGGCGTTCTCACGTTCGCCGGCGCGATGCCGACGATTGTCGGCGTCTATCACGTGACCGTGACGAGCAGCGCGATCCCGGGTGCGAGTGTGACGGCGACGGTCGGCATCACGCCGGGGGCAGCGGCGAAGCTCGCGTTCATCGTCCCTCAAGGCATCACGAGCTATTCCGGGCAGGCCGGCTCGTCGAGCTTCACTCCGGGCCTGGCGGTCGCGGTCGAGGATCAGTTCGGGAACATCGTGATCAATCAGCCAGCGACGGCGATTTCGCTGGCGATCGCGTCGAATCCCGCCGGTGGAACACTGAGCAGCGTGAGTGCGAATACGAATGTCGCGGGAGTTGCGGTCTTCACATCAGTGTCGTTCGACAAGCCCGCTGCCGGATACACCCTCACTGCATCCTCGGCGGGACTCACCAGCGCGACCAGCCTCCCGATCAACATCTCGGCGGGAGCGGCGAGCAAGCTGGTGTTCACGACGCAGCCGTCGAACGTGGTGACCAACACGCCGATGTCGCCGGTGGCCGTGCAAGTGCAAGATCAATTCGGGAATCTCGTCTCAAACGACGGCTCGCCGACCGTGTCCCTCAAGCTCACGGATCCCAAAGGCGCGACGATACTCGGTAACTCGGTGAGCACGAGCGGCGGCAACGCGTCGTTCCCGTCGTTGATTATCGATCTACCGGGCACGTACACGTTGACCGCGACGAGCTCGAACAGCTTGACGCCGTCGACGAGCAGCAGCTTCACCGTGTCGGCCGCGACAGCCACCAACATCTCATTAGCGCCAGGTAGCCCGCCCAGCGCGACGGTCATTGCGGGCGGCACGATAGCGACTCCGCCGTCAGTGGTGGTGAAGGACGGCACGGGGAAACCAGTCGCGGGCGCGAGCGTCACGCTGGCCGTGAAGAACGGATCGACGACCCTCACGTCGCAGCCGGCGACGACCGACGCGACCGGAACGGTCTCATTCAGCGCACTCACCGCGGGCGACCTACCCACGACCGTTGGCGCGTACTCGATCGAAGCATCCGTCGGTGCGGTCACTCCGGTGTCCGTGGGACTCACTGTCTCAGCAGGCGCGGCGAGCAAGATCAAGCTCGTGCCCTCGAACGGCGCGCCACCGGCGGGCGCTGAGATCGGCGTGGTGGCGATTGCCACGGACGCGTTCGGCAACGAGGCGACGGACAATACATCGCGCGCGATCACGTGGTCGATTTCCTCCGGTGACACGGATGGATCCGCGCCAACGACGATGAACAGCGGCATGAGTCAGCCGTTGTTGTTCATCAGCGGGCTGTCCTCGTCGACGATTACGGCGACCGACCAATCGAACGGCTTGGCGCAGGGAAGCACGACGATCACGCCATCAGCGGCAGGGATGTCGCTCACCGTGTCTGGCGCCGCGCTCGCGACGTCCGCGACGGTGAATACGAGCGTGGGCGCGCCCGCGGTGAAGGTGACGACGACTGGGGGCGCGCCGGTCTCGGGCGTGATGGTGAAGTTCTCGGTGGTCGCCGGCGGCGGGAAAGTGGTGTCCGGCTTGCCGGTCGACGCCGCGACGAAACAGACCGAGACGTCCGGCGCCGCATCCGTGTCGGCGTGGAACCTGGGCGCGGCCGCCGGATCGCGGAACAACGCGCTGCAGATCACGGCGCATGGCACGAGCGACGTGCTGACGGACATCGCGAGCGCGACAGCCGGCACAGCATCACACCTCACGATCAGTGCTATCCCTGCCGCGGTGGCCACAAATAGCAGTCTCGGTACGATCACCGACACGTTGCAGGACAGTTTCGGAAATACCGTGACCGATGCGTCTGGAACGGTCACGATGTCGATCTCTGGCGGCGGCACTCTCAGCCCTTCGGCAAGCGCCCCCCTGACCGCCGGAGTCGCGACATTTAGCAATCTCTCAATCCTGACCAGCGGGAGTTATACGCTGACGGCGACGTACGGATCGTTGACGGCGACGTCGGCGGCGGTCAACGTGACGGGCCAGACGGCGACGCACCTGCACTTCACACAGCAGCCAACGAACGTTACCTCGCTCGCATCGATGTCTCCCGCCCTGACCGTGCAAGTGCTCGACGCGAACAACGCGCTAGTAACCAGCTCGAACGCGTCGGTGACGCTGAAGCTGCACTCGTCGGGCGGAGCGACACTCACCGGTGGAACCACGACCGCGGTGAACGGAGTCGCGACGTTTCCGAGCGTCACTGTCAATCTCGCTGGCACGTATACCCTCGATGCGTCATCGAGTGGCGGCCTAACTGGCGAGACGAGCGGTTCGTTTCAGGTCACCCCGGGCGCACCGGCGGCACTCTCGCTGTCTCACGGAGGCGGAGTCGACGCGCCGGTCTCGATACCGGATGACAGTTCATTCAAGGACAACGGCAACTCGGGCCCGAAGGTTCAGGTCGTCGATGCGGCCGGAAATTCGGTGCTGATTGCCAGCATCAGCGTCAATGCTGACGCCGAAAGCGACAATGTCGTACCGTCGGCGCCGGGTCCGAGCTGGAGCGCGAGCGGAGCAATGTTCTTCGCGCCCACGATCACGCTCGCGAGCGCGCTGACCGATGGCAACGGTCTCGCCGACTTCAGCGGCGCGAAGCTCAAGGGCACCGTCGGCGGCCTGAAGATTCATTTCACGGCCATGTACAACGGCGTAACGCTCACCGAGATCCGCTCGAGCCATCTAAACCTCACGCACGGCCGCGCACACTCGGTCACGCAGTTGGTCGTGCCACCCGCCTCGTTCGTCCTAGCCACAAGTTGAGCGTGCACCCAAAGGTCCAGGTGTTCGACGGAGACGGAAATTTCGTCGATGGAAGCGCCGTTCAGTTCACATTCGGGGGCACGGGCGGCGGCGATCAACTCGGCTCGAGCAGCTCGGCGACCGTGACCACGGATGCCAGCGGATTCGCCGAAACGCCGGATTGGACCGTGGGCAGTGCGGGAACGCACGTGTTGCATGCCACGATCGACGGAGTCACGAGCGATGTTTCGGTCACGTCTGCACCTGCGCATCATGTGTCGCTGTCGATTCATTCGCTGAGCGGAATGAAGAATGGCGATCTGCTTCCATCGATCGACGCGGCGGTGCTCACCGCGTCGAATGACACGCTGCTCGACGAGGTATTTCCAATCGTTCTCGCCGGCTCGCCGCACGAGACGGGAAAGCACATCTTCAATTCGGCCAGTCAATCCAGCAACAACCGCGGCAAGACCACCTTTTCGGGTTTGAGCTTGGATGCGGAGGCGCAGACGGGGGGCGCGCTCGTGTTCTCCGTTTCGGGCGAGTCAGCGATCGCGGCGGACTCGGTGACGTTCGATGCAATCAGTGCCGGATCGCCCATCGACGTCGGTGGCTCGCAAAGTTCGTACTCGGTTGCCTTGCGGGGGCTTCTGTCCGGCACCAATGCCCCGTCGGTTCAACTTAAAGATCACAAAGACCGCAACGGCGTCTCCGGAATGCAAGTCGCGTGGTCACTCTCTGGTTGCGATGGAATCATCTCACTTGCTGGAACTACTTCGAACTCCGATGCGACTGGTAAGGCCGTATCACCAGATATCACAGGAATCGGGATTGGTAGTTGTAGTCTGACCGCAAAGGCCCCGAGCCTATCGCCGACATCCTTCACCATTGCCGTAACGCCGTAGCGACCAGCAGTGATACAAGCGACAAGGGCCGCGCTCCCCGCGCGGCCCTTGCTCCATCTCGGCCCACCAACTCACTTCGTCCGCGGCATCCCCCGCCACCGAGCCGCCGCCGCCGCGCTCACCGTATCCATCCCCGGCAACGCCACCTGCTTGTACCCCGCCGGCAGCATGAGCAAACGCTCATCAACCGGCCGTGATGCCAGATCCGACACTTCCGACGTCTGCTCTGTCTGCACGTTCGAGCTTGGCGCCTCCAGCAGCATCCGGCTCACCGTCCGCGTCCGCAGCGCCACCTGCGATCCCATCCGCGCCGCCACCGAATCCACTCGCTTCGACAGCTCCGCGAACGCACCCGCCGACATCGGGCCGCCCGCGAATCCGTTCGGTTGAAGCAGCGGATTCCCCGGCATCCCGGGAATCGCGGCCAGCCAGTACGTCGTCGTGTTCTCCGCCGCGAAGCGCGACTGCATGAACCCCGCGTCCACGCTCATGTTGAACCCGATCGTCATGCGATAGCGTGTCGTCGCGTGCCCCGCGACGGTGTCGCCGGCGCCCAGGCTGTCGAGCGTCACCTCGAGGTCCGTCATCTTCATCGTGATGCCGTTCGCCTCGAGCTGCCGCATCGCCGTGCCGCTCGTGTCGTGCGTCAGCGGCACCCACTCGGCACTCGCCGGATGCACGATCGCGAGGTCGTGTCCCGCGAACAGGATATAGTCGCCTTTCGAGAATAAATTGGGCACGCCGCCGTTGACGATATCCATCCGCCCGCGGCCGGCCGCGAAAATCACGTTCGCGGTGTAGTTCTGCGCCGCGCCCGTTACGGCGGCCGCCGACCCGCCGCCCGACTGAGGACCCGACGTCACGTGAATCGTGTACGCCATTCCCGGAACCGACTGGCGCGCGATGGTGAACGGAACGATCGCCGCGACCGCGGCCACCATCGCGTATGCTCGGGCGCGACTCGACTTTGCTCTCGCCATGTTCATCGTTCTCGAATGCCCGTCATCATGCCGCCTCGTGCACGATCCGACCGCCGACCACCGTCATCATGACGCGTGCCTCGGCGATCGCCTCCGCCGCGACCCGGGTGATGTCGCGATCGATGAGCACGAGATCGGCCAGCTTCCCGCGGCTGATGCTCCCTTTCTCCCGCTCGTCGAATGACGCGTACGCCGCGTCGATCGTGTAGCCGCGCAACGCCTCCTCCACCGTGATACGCTGCTCGGGGATCCACCCGTCGGGATGCGCGCCGTCCAACGTTCGCCGAGTCACCGCCGCGTAAATTCCCTCCAGCGGCGAAGGTGGTGCGACGAACCAATCGCTCCCCAACGCGAGCGTTGCGCCGCCGTCGAGCAGCGAACGAAATGCATACGTCATTCTCGCGCGCTCGGCGCCCACCACGCGCTCGGCCCAGCGGCCGTCGTCGATCGCGTGGTACGGCTGCACGCTCGCGATCACGCCGAGTGCGCCGAAACGGCGCACGTCGTCCGGCGCCATGTGCTGCGCGTGCTCGATGCGAAAGCGCCGATCGCGGGGACCATTGTCACGGGTCACACGCTCGTAGATGTCGAGTTGTGTCCGGTTCGCGAGATCTCCTATCGCGTGCACGATCAAGTGCAGCCCAGCCGCATCGGCGCCCAGCGTCCAGCGGTAGAGATCGTCGCGCGTGTTCAGGAACAACCCACAATTGCCGGGCTCGTCGTCGAACGGCTCGATCATCGCCGCGGTGTGCGAGCCGAGCGATCCGTCGATGAACCCTTTGAGCGCGCCGATTGCGAGCCACTCGTCTCCGCGCCCGGCGCTCGCAACACGGTCGCGCAGGCGCTCCCACGTGTCGATCGGCACCGCGGCGTAGATCCGTGTCGTGAGCCGCCGCGCCGCGTGTGCGCGCTCGAACACGGCGAGGTCATCCCACGTTCCCATGTGGTGCACGGACGTCACACCTTTGCTCGCGACGAATCGCATCGCGGCGTCGAGTGCTCCGTCGAGATCGGCGTCTGATGGCGGCGGCGCCGCGCGATCGACGAGCGATTGCGCATTGTCCTTGAGGACGCCCGTCGGCTCGCCGCGCTCGTCGCGGACGATCGTGCCGCCGTCGACGTCCGGCGTGTCGCGCGTTACGCCCGCCGCTCGCAGCGCGGCGCTGTTCGCCAGCGCCATGTGGCCGTCGAGCCGATTGAGCCACACCGGATGATCGGCGGTGACACCGTCGATCCACTCGCGGCGCGGCAGCTCCCCGCCCCACCGCTCGTGGTCCCAGTCGCCGTTGCGGATCCACCCGCCCGCCGGCTGCGTGCGCGCAAACTCGGCGATGCGGCGCACGAATTCATCGCGCGTCGCCGCGTCGCGCAGTTGCACCGACGCGAGGCCCAGGCCGCCGAGGAGGAAGTGGATGTGCGAGTCGATGAAACCGGGCGCGACGAACGCACCTCGCGCGTCGATCACGCGCGCGGACGCCGATACGCGTTTCATGATCTCCGCGCTCGATCCCACCGCGGCGATCCGGTCGCCGGACGTGAGCACGGCGTCAGCCCAGCGGCGGCGATCATCGCCCGTCCAGACGCGCGCGTTCACGATCGCGAGCGATTCGGCGCCGTCGCGCGCTGGCGTTGCTGGTGTCGTCGTCATGTGCCGGACGAAGTCTAGCGCTTCTCGATTGCAGACGCCGGGCGCGTGTCGCCGCCCGGCCGCCTAGTTTTCGATTCGTCATGATTGCGACGAACATCTGGTTCTGGGTCGGATTCGTGGCGTTCGTGCTCGGAATGCTCGCGATCGACCTCGGCATCGTGCACCGAACGCCGCACGAAGTTCGGCCGAAGGAAGCGGCGATTTGGACGGGCGTGTGGGTCGCGCTCGCGCTCGCCTTTGCCGGGGGCTTGTACGCCATCTACGGCCGGCATCCGAGCCTCACGTTCCTCACCGGATACGTGATCGAAGAGTCGCTCAGCGTCGACAACATTTTCGTGATGGTGCTGATCTTCGACTACTTCCGCGTCCCGAAGTTCTGCCAGCACCGCGTGCTCTTCTACGGCATCCTCGGCGCGCTCGTGATGCGAGGCCTGTTCATCGGACTCGGCACGGCGATCGTTTCGCGCTTCGCGTGGGTGCTCTACGTCTTTGGCGTGATGCTCGTGATCACCGGCGTCCGCATGGCATTCAAGCGCGACGAGGAATTCAACGGCGAGCAGAATCCGGTCGTGCGCCTGACGCGCAAGGTGCTGCCGCTCGCGCGCGACTACCATGGCAAGCGCTTCTACGTGCGCGAATCGGGGCGGCTCGTCGCGACGCCGCTGCTCCTGGTCCTCGTGCTCGTGGAGTTCACGGATCTCATCTTCGCGGTCGACTCGATCCCGGCGATCTTCGGCGTGACGACGCACGCGTTCATCGTGTTCACGTCGAACATCTTTGCGGTGCTCGGGCTTCGGTCGCTGTACTTCCTGCTCGCCGCCGTCGTCGACCGGTTCTATCTGCTCAAGTACGGACTGGCGGTGATCCTCACCTTCGTCGGGGTGAAGATGCTCGCCGCGCCGTGGGTGCACGTGGACATCGGCATCTCACTGGCGGTCATCCTGGCGGTCCTCGGCGTAGCGGTCGCGGGATCGCTGCTCTTCCCCAAGCCGACGAGCGAGCGCTGACTCAGCCCTTGCGCTCGAGCGCGTCGCGCACGTCGAGCAGGATCTCGAAGTAGAGTTGCTCGCGGCGGTAGGCAAAATCGAGCGTCGCCATCTGCGCGTCGTCACCCGTGGTCTTCGCGCGCTCGAACGCTTCGCGGTACATGTCGTCGAGGTTGGCCAGGATGCGTTCGCGGGAGCGTGACATACGGATCTTCTCGAGGGCTTGAAGGGTCAAACGGGGAGGACTTTCATCGGCACGCTGCGCGGGATCGCCTTCGATCTGCTCGAGCAGATACTCGCGCGCTTTGTCGAGCAGGTATCGCCGGGGCTTCGGGAGATTGTCCATTGAGCCGAAACAGAATCTTCGAGCGCGACCAGTTCCGATGCGTGTACTGCGGCGAGCAATTCCCGGCGGAGGAGCTCACGGTCGACCACGTGCAGCCGCGCGTGCGCGGCGGTGATCGATCGGAGGGCAACTTAGTGACGGCGTGCAGGGCGTGCAACAATCTCAAGGGCCAGCGTCGGTTGAGCGCGTTTCTGCACGACGCGCCGGACGCCCGCGAACAGTTCTTCCGTTCCGCCGTGCACGTCTGGCCGCGGCTGCTCCGCTTGCTGCACGAGGAGCTGGCGCAGCTCGACGAGGCCCCGCGGGCCGCCATTAAGAAACGCTAACGAAGCCCCCGCTCGCGCAGCAGCTGCACGATCACGCGATCGTCGCGCGCGTGCGGCTCGAGCTCGGAGAGCACGGCCGCTTCGCTCGCCGCCTCGCAATGCATCAGCGGAGGCGGCGTGCCGATCCCCTCGCGCGGCGTGCCCGCGCGGCGATCCACCTCGAGCACCGCCGTCACCGGCATGAGCCCGGGCTCGCTCGTGCGGCGGATGCGAACCGCCGGCCCGTGCGCCATGAATCGCTCGTACAGAACGTCCGACATGCCATTGAAACTGTGGCGCCAGCCTCGCGCGTGCAATCAGGTCAGAGCCGGTGGAACACCGCCTCCTCCACGATCCGGCCATCGCGCAGATGCTCGACCACGATGCGCTCGAGCAGCGCCGGCGTGACTCCGGCGTACCAGACGCCTTCCGGATACACCACGACGATCGGGCCGCCGGCACAGACGCCGAGGCACGGCGTCTCGCCGCGCTTGACGCGCCCCGGTCCGAAGAGGAGCCCCTCGCGCTGGAGCAGCGACGGCAAGAGCCCATACAGCTCACGCCCTCGATGGTCCGGCGAGCAGTACCCGCCCACGCACACGAGCACGTGGCGCGAATACGAATCCATGCGCGGGCGCGGGTCGGCGGTCGGGGGCATCGCCGAATACTAGCCTGTCGCTCAGATTCATCGCATGAGCGAATCCATCCGGATCGGCGATCTCACGGTGCTGAGCGCGCAGCCGGCGCACGCCGCCAGGCCGCCGGTGCTCTTCATCCACGGCTATTTCGCGGACGCGACGGTCTTCGACGCCTGGTTGCCTTTCTTTGCCGATCGCGGCTTTTCGGCGTACGCGGTGAACCTGCGCGGCCGCGGAGGCAGCCGACCCTCCACTGATCTGGGCCGCGCGTCGATCGCCGACTTCGTGACGGATGCCGCCGAGGTCGCGCGGGCGATCGGCACCCCGGCGGTCGTCGGCCATTCGATGGGCGGACTGATCGCGCAGCGGCTCGCCGCGCTCGGCGATGTGCGCGCGGCGGCGCTCATCGCGCCCGCGCCGCCGCGCGGCATCAGCGTGCTCTCGCCGAGACTGGTTATCAAACAATTGAAATACCTTCCCTCGATCATCGCGTCGAAGCTCGTCCACCCCTCGCGCGAGGACTTGCGCGATCTCGTGCTCAATCGCGTCCCCGCCGGCGATCAAGACGCGCTGCTCGACCAATTCATTCCCGACAGCGGGCGCGCCGCGCGAGACATGTCGGTCACGGGCGTGCCGGTCGAGGCGTCGCGTGTTCACTGCCCGATGCTCGTCATCGCCGCCGAGAACGATCGATTCATCCCGATGCCGGTCGTCACCCGAGTCGCCGCACGTTATCACGCGCCGCTCCAGACGATGCTCGGCCACGGGCACATGATCGTTCTGGAACCCGGGTGGGAAGCGGTGGCCGACACCATCGCACGCTGGCTGGCCTGAGGGACCTGCCCTTACTCGACGGCGTATCTTTCGCCCATGGCGACAGCCGAGGAGTTTTTCGCGATCGACATGCGAGTCGGCACGGTGCTCCGGGCCGAGCCATTCCCGGCGGCGCGCAAGCCGTCGATCAAGCTGCTGATCGACTTCGGGCCGGAGCTGGGCGAGAAGCGGTCGAGCGCGCAACTGACGGTGCACTACACACCCGAGTCGCTCGTCGGCCGGCAGGTGATCGCCGCGGTCAATCTCGGCGAGCGCCGGATCGCGGGATTCGTGAGTGAGGTGCTCGTGCTCGGCGCCATGCCGTCGCCGACGGACGTGGTGCTGCTGGCGGTCGACCATCCGGTCGCGAACGGTACGCGGATTGGATAGAATACTATAAATACGATTTACTTATGACCGACACGACGAACGCCGCTCCCGCGGCCCCGGTGATCTCCCGGACCCATGTGGCCTGGCGCGGCGCGCGCGCGTTCGACGCCGGCCCGGAAGGCCGCACGCACCGGATCGACGCCGACGCCAAGGACGCGCCCGGGCCCGTCGAGGCGCTCCTCGGCGCGATCGCCACCTGCTCGGCGGTCGACATCATCGACATCATCGAGAAACGAAAGACCCCGGTGGCCAAGCTCGAGGTGAACGTTGCCGGCGAGCGGCGCGGCGATTTCCCGCGGCGCGTGCAGCGGCTCGACGTCGAGTATCGCGTGGATGGTACGGGGATCGAGCGGGTGCACGCCGAGCGCGCGATCGCGCTGTCGTTCGAGAAGTATTGCTCGGTCGCGTGCTCGCTCGCGCCGGATATCATCGTCGAGGCGCGGCTGACGCTGAATGGCGAGGAATTCCCTGCGGTGAGACAGAGGATCTGGACGCCCGCCCGCGCGTGAACGCCGCGCGGGCCCGGCGCGACCGCTAGAGCTCCGCCGCTTCCGCCATGGCGCTATCGAGCATGTCGGTCACTTTGGCCCTGATGTGCCAGGGCGCGCCGCGCGTCGCGCGCCGCGACGCCATCGCCTTCATATAGCTCGCCTGGAACAGCTCGTACCTCAGGCAGGGCGCGCACTCATCCAAGTGCGTGCGCAGGGATTGCATCTCCTCCGGCGCAAGGCGTCCGTCGAGATAATCCCACACGCGCAGCAGCACCTGCATGCAGGCCGGCGTGAGTGCTGGTTCGGGCGGCTGATCGATCATCGCGTTGGCGACCACCGTTGGCCGGACGCACGCCGTAGCCCGCGTCCTTGGCATAGGTGACCAGTTGCTCCTGCATCAAACGGCGTCCACGGAATAGCCGGGATCGCACCGTGCCGATCGGCACCCCGAGCATCTCGGCGGCCGATTCGTACGATTGATCTTCGACATCCACAATAATCAGCGTCGTACGGAATGGTTCCGGAACGTTCGCCAACGCGGCCTCGATCGCGGGCCCGAGGTCGAGACGCGCGAAGATGTCATCCAGCCCGTCCTGGACTGCGCCAGCGTAAACCGACCCAGCGGCGACCGAATCGACGTCCACCGCGTCCAGCTCGACGGTTGGCTTCGCGCGCTCACGCGAACGCAGAAAGACGTTGCGACAGATCGTGAAGAGCCACCGTCGGCAATCGCTGCCGGGGAGATACGTATGCCAGGAGCGGAATGCCCGGAGGAAGGTGTCCTGGACGACGTCGTCGGCGTCCGACTCGTCTCGCGTCAGCGAGAGCGCGAACCGATAGACGTCATCGATCCACGGCAGCGCCTCGGCCGCGAAGGCGGCCTCCCGTTCTGTTATTGCGTGATTAGATGATTGCACGTTTGTAAATTGTTGACGTGTCAAGTATATCACGAAAAGAACGGGCTGGCGAGAGTCAAAATGTGCCAGCCCTGGGTGCTATAATGATAACCCCGTGCCGGTGGATTTGGTCATCCCCCCTGCGGCAATCCCCGGGCCTGCCGAGTTAACTGTCGGCTGGACTGGTTAAGTGCAATTTTTCCGCCAAGCGACGTGATTGCATCGCGCCAGTTTGGCGCCGCGGGCGGAAACGTGTGAGATTGGGACCGCGATGCGCCCCGAGCCGCGCTCATTGAAGCCTTCCGACATCTCACGCCTCCGCGACGCGCTCCATGAGAGCGAGGCGCGGTACGCGGCGCTCGTCGCGCGCGCCGGATATGGCGTGTATCGCTCCACCCCCGAAGGCCAATTTCTCGACGCGAACGTCGTACTCGTGCGAATGCTTGGCTACCAGACGCTCGAGGATCTACTCGCGCTCGACCTCGCGCACGACGTGTACCTCGATTCCGAGGAACGCGATCGGCTGCGGCAGCGCGCCGCCAAAGCCGTCGTTCCGGACTGGGTGGAGACCCGATGGAAGCGGCGCGACGGAACGCCCGTCACCGTTCGTCTTTCGGTGCACGAGGTGCGCGACGACGCGGGCGCGGTCGTGTGGTACGACGGGCTGGTGGAGGACATCACCGAGCGCCAGCGCCACGACGAGCTGCTGCGGCGGAGCGAGCGCATGGCGAGCATCGGCACCACGCTCGCCGGCGTCGCGCACGAGCTGAACAATCCGCTCGCGGCGATCATGGGATTCACACAGTTGTTATTAAAGAAGACTTGGCCCACCGAAGATCGCGCGGCGCTCGAGACGATCAACCACGAGGCCATTCGGTCGGCGACGATCGTCAAGGATCTCCTCACGCTGGCGCGCCGGCGCGACGTCGGGCGGCGCGCGCCGGCGAACATCAACGACATCGTCGGCTACATCGTGCGTACGCGCCGCTACGCGCTCGAGACGGCGGGGATCGCCTGCCGCCTCGAGTTGGATGAGGCGCTGCCGCTCGTCTACGCCGATCGGGCGCAGCTCGAGCAGGTCGTGCTCAACTTGATGAGCAACGCCGAGCAGGCGCTCCGCACCGCGATCGACGAGTCGCGCGCGTCGTCGGGCAGCGCGGAGATCGTCATCCGGACGCGCTACACCGGCCCGGACGTGATCGTGGAGGTTCAGGACAACGGGCCGGGGATCCCGGAAGCGGCTCGTTCGCAGATCTGGGACCCGTTCTGGACGACGAAGAACGAGGGCGAGGGTACGGGACTCGGTCTCGCGGTGGTGCACGGGATCGTCGCGGAGCACGGCGGCACCATCTCGCTCGACAATCAGCCTGGCGGCGGCGCGCGGTTCGTGATCCGTCTGCCGGTGGCGCACGACGCGACCGCCGTGAGTCATGTCGGCCAGGCGCCGCAGCCGCTCGACGTGTTGATCGTGGACCCCGGAGCGTCGGATCTGATCTTCATCGAGCGTTTTCTGACGTCGCGGGGACACGCGGTCGTGAACGCGGGGAGCGGCGAGCTCGCGATCCGGCTGGCGGATCAGACGTCCTTTGACGCCGTCGTGTGCGACGCGCGCCTTCTGAGCCGCGATGGCGCATCGGTCGCGGCGACACTCCGCGCGGCGAGCGGCTGCGCGCACGCGCGGTTCGTCTTATCCGCGCCGGAGCCGCTCGGCGCCGACGCTCTGCCTCCTGGAGTCGAGAACGCGATGCTGGTGACGCGGCCGTACGACGTGGAGGAGCTTCGGCGGCTGATCGAGGGCGATTAGCCGCTCGTCGTTCCGTGCACCCAGCCGTCGCGAATGCGCGCCTGGGCCGGCGTCGCGTGCTCGATCGCTTCCACGCTCCAGTCGTCGCCTTGGTGCACGAGGCGCATTCCCGCCGGCGCGAGGACTTCGTCGTAATCCATGTCCTCCGTGCCGCCCACGTGCCGCTCGAACCACTCGTGCATGTCGGCGCCGGCGGCGTCGCTCACGGCCTGCTCGACGTCGGCTTCGGTGTAGCCGCGGCCCTGCAGATAGTACGAGGCGTTCGGCGCATTCCACGTGCGATCGCGCAGCAGCTTGAACGCGTCATTCAGCGACTTGCGGTTCTGGGTGTGCTCGCGAATGAAGAGATCGAGATAGAGCGCGATGCCGGCGCCCTTGGTGTAGTAGCTGAAGAACGCGGTGCGGTCCACGTCGAAGCCGGGGACGGCGCCGTCCCAGAACGGCGCCTCGAAC
Organism: Gemmatimonadaceae bacterium; assembly: GCA_025934775.1. Lineage (GTDB taxonomy): Bacteria > Gemmatimonadota > Gemmatimonadetes > Gemmatimonadales > Gemmatimonadaceae > JAQBQB01. The sequence continues at coordinate 100,122 of JAICWO010000015.1, forward strand.
GACGCCATGCGCGCCGATACTTCCTTCCGGCCGGGGGCGGTGAGGTTCGCGCGGATCAACGACGCCGCCACGTTGTAGATCTCGGTCGATCGGACGACACCCGAGCGCGGCAGCGCGACCAGCCCGTAGTACTGCGTCCATCCCTCGCCCACCCAGAGGCTCGGCTGATACACCTCACGCGTGTAGTCGAACGGGCCGAGGGCCGCCGCGCGAACGCGCTTCATGTTCCAGACGTGGAAGTACTCGTGCGCGGCGGTCGAGATGCCGGGAAGCACGTCCTGATCCTGCCACTTCACGCGCGACTGGATCTGGGTGGAGAAGAGGTGCTCCATCCCATCGGATCCGGCATAACCGATATTGAATAAGAATGTGTACATATCGAGCGGCGGCGGATCGAACACGCCGTTCTCGTACTTGACGATCTTTTCGAGGTCGCTCAGGAAGCGCTTGTGCTCGTCGGCCGTGGTCGGGCCGTTGTGATGGATCATCGCGCGGTAGACGCGATCGTCGATCCGGAGCGTGTCGAGCGTGAAGCCGCCGGACACTTCCGTCGGCGCATCGGCCAGCCGGTCATAGTTCTCGAATCGGTAGTCGGCCTGGTCCACGGCGCGCGTGTCGCCGTTCACGATGTGCCAGCCGCGCGGCGCGGTGATGTGCAGTGTGACCGGATCGGGCTTGTGATCGACCACGTACATGAAGAGCGACGGACCGTTCCAGTTCGCGTGCGCGGTATCGAGCACGCTGAACGTGCCGGAGAGGGTGTTCGCGTACACGTGGTAGCGCACCGTGAAGTGGGACGCGCCGTTGGGGTAGACGCGCCAGAGCGAGCCGTTCTCGCGGTCCCACCGCAGGGGAGTGCCGCCGTTGGCGACGGTGAACTGCGTGACGTTTCGCGCGAAGAAGAACGGCGCGTATCGGCCGGGGGACCAGACGGGCATCTGGAGCTTCACCACGCCGCCGCTCACCTTGCCGACATCGATCTGAATGTCGTAGAGATGCGTGCTCGGATCGCCCCATCCGATCCGGTACGCGATATCGAATGGCGCCGCCGCGCGGCGTTCAGCGTTCGCCGCCGGCGCGGGGCCGGACGGCCTCGAACCGCCGTGGCAACCCATGAGCACGGCGGCAGCGAACAAGACAGCGCGGTTCGTCCGATTCAGCACGTCCTCCTCCTGTGTCAGGTACGCGACGCCGAAGTGTGTCGCGTCCGGCGCAGCGGCGCTACTGCCGAGCGCGGGGCATGGGGCTTGCCGCCGTGGCGGGTATCCAGGAGCAATCTGATATGGCGACACGCAAGCGCGGCAAGCGCGCCGCACGCGGCTCGAGCAGTCCGCTCGCCGAATACAAATCGAAACGCGATTTCGCAAAGACGCGCGAGCCGGAAGGGCGGGTCGCGGGGAGCCGCGGCACGAAGAAGAAGCTGCATTTCGTCATTCAGAAACACGCGGCGAGCCATCTGCACTTCGACTTCCGTCTCGAGCTGGACGGCGTGATGAAGAGCTGGGCGGTGCCGAAAGGCCCCAGCTACGATCCGAAGGTACGCCGGCTCGCGATGCAGGTGGAGGATCACCCGATCGAGTACAACACGTTCGAGGGGACGATTCCCGAGGGCGAGTACGGCGGCGGCACGGTGATGCTCTGGGACCGCGGAACGTACGAGGCGGAGAACGGCGGCGGACTCGAGGCGCTCCGCGACGGCTACGAGCGCGGCGATCTGAAAATCCTCATGCACGGGAAGCGCATGGAAGGCGGCTGGGTGCTCGTGCGGATGCGGACGGACGACCGCGGCCGGTCGCAGTGGCTGCTGATCAAGCACCGCGACGAATTCGCCGATCCCGACTACGACGTCGTCGGCGACGAGACGACGTCCGTGACGACCGGCCGCTCGATGGAGGAAATCGGCACCAAGAGCCGGCGCGTCTGGAGCAGCAATCGCACACCGCGCAAAAGCGCGGCGGCTCCATCACGAAAGAAGCGGGCGACGCGCAGCAAGCGCTGACTCACACGCGCGCGCGGCGAAGCTGCATCAATCGCGGTCGGGCTGCACCGGATGTTGGCGCGGGTCGGTGCTCCGCTTGATCACGCGCACCTGCATCAGCCCGCGATCCGCGCGGTCGAGCAGATGTGGGAGCGATTCGCCATGCTCGCGCGCCGCCCAGCCGAGTGAGAACGGCACGGGGGCATGCTCGAGGGCTTCGGCGCGCAGGCGCTCGGCCACGAGCTTGGTCGCGGTCGCATCGGCGTCGCCCAGCATCACCACGAACTCGTCGCCGCCAATGCGGAGCACGGCCTCCTCGGCGCGGACGTAGCGCATGAGGAATCGCGCCATGCGCTTGAGCACCTCGTCGCCCTCGTGGTGGCCGTAGCGATCGTTATAAACCTTGAAATGATCGATGTCGACGAAGATGCAGCCGCAGCGGTGCTCCGCATCGCTCGAGAACTTCTCCTCGACCTGCATGAGGTAGTGGCGATTGAGGGCGCCGGTGAGCGCGTCATGCGTGCTCATCTCGACCAAGCGCGCCTCGAGCTGCTTGCGCGCCGTGATGTCGACGAGAATGCCGTGGATGAACGCTTCGCCGGTATCCGGATCGCGGATCAGATAGCAGGTGTCGAGCACGATTCGGCGCTCGCCGTCGGGACGCCGCAGCTCGACCTCGAACTCGCGAACGTGGCCCTCGTTCTCGAGGAGGCGCAGCTGTTCCGTTCGGCGCTCGGGATCGACCCAGAGATCCGGCGCTCCGTTCTCGCCAAGCTCCTCGATCGACCGAACGCCGAACATCTCCAGGAACGCGCGGTTCGCGTCCAGGATGCGCCCATTTCGAGTCGTGATGTAGATGCCCTCGCGCAAGTTCTTGGCGAACTCGCGAAGGCTGTCAGGATCACTCAAACTGCGAAAGCGAGTGGGCATCGCGTAGCTGCGAACGTCGTCGTTCGGTAAAGCCCGAATCGAGGCCTCATTCGGGGTCTCTACGGGAGCTCGACTGGCATGATCCATGTGTTGCAGTATCGGCGACCCTGGCGAGTTTCGCATCCCAAGGTCATGATCGTCACGCTGTTCCTGCGTTCCGCCCCTGCCTGGAGCTCAGATGCCGCTGTTTGCACGCCGGACCCGACCCGAAACCACCGGGTATTCAGTCATCGACGAGCACGCCGTCGTGCACGGTGAGATCACCAGTCAAGGGACGATCCGCATTGATGGACGTATCGACGGCCAGCTGCACCGCGCGGATACGCTCATCGTGGGGCGCACCGGCAGCATCGCCGGCGACATCGAAGCGCGCGAGGTCGTCGTGGCCGGCGCGGTCGAGGGCAATATTCTGGCGGAGATGCGCGTCGAAATCCAGCCGACAGGCTCCGTGCGCGGTGACATCACCGCGAGCGCGATGCATCTGGCCGAAGGCGGAGCGGTGACCGGCCACGTCGCGATCGCGTCGCGGGAGGCCGCCGCTCCGGACATTCCACGCATCGAAGCGGCGCGGCATCGCACGCCGGCGCTTCCAGGCTGACGCGATGGCTTCGCGCGGTCGCTGGACCTTCATTCTCGTGCCGCCCGATCCGGCTGCGCGGACGCGCCGTGTGAGCGTCGGCGCGCGCGCGCTCAAGTCGGTCGCGATCGCGGCGACGGCGGTGATCGCGGCGGCCGGACTGTGGGCCGGCGCCGATTCCGCGGCGGTCGTGACCACGTCCGACCAGCTCGCGGAGGCGCGCCGCATGGTGCTCCAACTCCACGACTCCGTCCACGTCCTCGAGGCGCACGTGCTCGCCGATGCAGCGCTCGTCGACTCCGCGCCGGAGATGATCATGCCCGTAACGGGTCGATTGACGAGCCGGTTCAGTCGGTCGCGGCTTCACCCGCTGCTGCAGATCTTCCGTCCGCATCGAGGCATCGATCTGTCCGCGCCGGTCGGCACGAAGATCGTCGCCACCGCCGTGGGCACGGTGACGTTCGTCGGGTGGCGGCTGGGCGACGGGCTCACGGTGGAACTGTCGCACAACGGCGACGTGATGACGCGGTACGCGCACTGCCGCACGACACTCGTCCGCGTGGGGCAGCGCGTCCCCGCAGGTGCGCCCATCGCGACGGTTGGATCGAGCGGCATCGCGACCGGCCCGCACGTGCATTTCGAGGTACTCGTGCACGGCAAGGCGGTCGATCCGCTCGAGTATCTCGCCGCGTCGCATGATTCGGTGACGGCGGTCGCCGAGCGGCTCCGCGGCGAGGATCGCTAGTCGATGAGCCTTGCGGGAAGAATCCCCTTGTCGCCGAACTTCGCCCGCACCTGATCGACGGTTCGCGCGAGGAGGCGATCGCGATCGCTCTCGACCAGTGCGTCCTTCCGTTCGAAGAACGTGAGCTGATCCGCCGTGGCATCCACCGCCAGTGAAGACAGACCGACGCCGATGAGACGCGCCGGAACACGGCGGCCGGCGCGCAGCTTGGCCAGCAAGCCCCGCGCGACGTCGAGAATGATTCGATCCGAGATCACGGGCGCATCGAGCGTGCGGCCAGCTTGCCGCGTCTTGAAGTCGAAGTCGCGGATGCGGACGGTGATCGTGCGCGCGGTGAGCGCGTCGCCGCGGAGGTCGGCCGCCGCGCGCGTGACCAGCGAGAGGAGCTCGCGCGCCAGCTCGTCATCATCGTTGATGTCGGCGTGGAAGGTCTCGTCGCGGCTGATGCTCTTCGCATCGCCGCCGCGCTCGACCTCACTGGCGTCGATTCCGCGCACCCGGTCGTAGAGCCAGGCCGCCTCACGCTCGCCAAGCCACTGCGTGAGCGTCGGTACATCGTATTGAAGCACGTCGGGCACGCTCCGCATGCCTAGCGCCGCGAGCCGCTCCTGAAAGCGCGGGCCAATGAGCGGAATGTCGGCGAGCTGGATCGTGCGAAGAAACTCCTCCTCCTCTCCGGCCGGGACGACGTGTACGCCCGTCGCTCCAGTGCCGGGTTTTGGCTTCGCACGTTCGACCGCGAGCTTGGCAACGAGCTTGGACGTGCCTCCGCCGATCGAAACCGAGAGCCCGGTCTCCGCCACCACACGTTCGCGAATACGTGCGGCGGTCGCGGCGAGTGGCTCGCGGTACAGCTCCTCGGTGCCTCCGAGATCGAGATACCACTCATCGATGCTCGCGCCTTCGACGACCGGCGCAAAGCGGTCGAGCGCGGCGCGAATCGCGTGGCTCTTCTCGCCGCACGCGCGCCGCGGCACCGGGACGCACATCGCGTTAGGGCAGAGTCGCAGCGCCCGCGCGATCGGCATGGCCGATCGCACCCCGAATTTCCGCGCCTCGTACGAAGCCGAGCAGACGACACCGCGACTCTCGCGCGTGCCGCCGACGATGAGCAGCGGCTCCTTCCCCGCGCCTTCCGGATCGACCATCCGGGCGACGGCGACGAAGAACGCGTCCGCGTCGGCGAGGAGGATCCGCCGCGCGTTCACCGGACGCGCAGGTCCTGAATGAACCGGGAGCTTTCGGAGTAGCGCGTGACGCCGAGAGTTCGCGCCATGATCTCGCCGACCACGCCGGCGACGTGATCGCGATATTCCTCGTCGTCCATGCCGTCAGACGGCTCCGTGTTGTCGACGACGTAATCGATCACGGCGCCCGGCGTATCCAGGCTCTCCGCATCGACCACCGAGAGCCCGAATTCCTCTTCCACACCGGCGAAGAACTCGTCGAGCGCCCAACTCATTCGAGCGACCCGTCGCGCGAGCGGCAGCGATCGGACCGGCGCAACGAAGAGGCGTGGATGGCCATGATGGCTCTCAATGTCGCCGTCGCATGCGGCGCGAGCAACGTCAAGTGTGACGGTCGTTGCCAGCATGTGCCCGGCGCGTCAATATAAGGCCAGCCCATGACATCGATGCGCAAGAACGGAACGCGATCGCACGCGAGCGCGAGCGACCTCTCACTCGGCAGCGCCGCTGATGCGCCGCACGGCTCGCGCCCCGAGCAGGTGTACGCGCGGCTGCGCGATCTGATCGTGCAGGGCTCCCTCGCGCCCGGAAGCCGCATCGTCGAGACCGAGATCGCAACGCGCCTCGGCGTGAGTCGCACGCCGGTGCGCGAAGCGCTGCAGCGGCTCCAGCAGGAAGGCTACGTCATGGGATCGCCCGGCGCGCAGCAGTCGCGCCTCACCGTTGCGCCGCTCACGCGCGACGACGTCCACGAGCTGCTCAACATCGTCGGCGCGCTGGAGGGTCTCGGCGCGCGACACTCGGCGCAGATCCCGCTGGCCGACCGGAAGAATCTCGCGCGCGACCTGCGCAATCTGAACGCGGAATTCCACCGCGCGGGCAAGACGTCGCCGATCGATCACGGCAGCTTGTACGACGCGGACGAGAAGTTCCATCGCCGCATCGTCGACGCGAGCGCGGGTCCGCGGCTGTTGTCGCTGCACGACGCGGTGAAGCCGCAGGCCGAGCGGTACATTCGCATGTACATCAGCATGCTGACCGGCGACATTCGCGCGTCGGTGTACGAGCATGACCTGATCATCGCCGCGATCGAAGAAGGACGCGCCGACGACGCGGAGCTCGCGGTGCAGGTGAACTGGCGTCACGCCGCCGACCGTCTGAGCAAGGTGATCGCGATGGCCGGCGAGCGGGGGTCCTGGTAGGACCAGCGACTAAGTCAGCTCCGCCAGCAGCCGCACATAGCTCTCGTACCGCTGCTCCGTCATCGCGCCGGCGCTCACGGCTTCACGTACGGCGCAGTCGGGCTCGGAGAGATGGCGACAGTCGGCGAAGCGGCATTCCCCGCGCACGGCGCGCATTTCGGGGAAGCAGCGGTCGAGCTCCGCGGCCGGGAGCGCCCACAAGCCGACCTCTCGCAGTCCCGGCGTGTCGATCACGTAGCCGTCGGCATCGCCGGGCAGCGGAAGCATGTTCGCGCCGACGGTCGTGTGCCGGCCCTTGTTCACGGATTCGCTGATCGCGCCGACGCGCAGGTTCGCGCCGGGGAAGAGCGCGTTGAGGAGCGACGACTTGCCGACCCCCGAAGGGCCGGTGACGACGGAGCGTCGGCCGGCGAGCGCGACCCCGACGCTCGCGAGTCCGTGCTCCGCCTTCACGCTGACGTAATGGACGGGATAGCCGACCCGCTCGTACGCGTCGAAGATCTCGCGCGCGGCCGGCTCGCCGGCGACCTCGATCTTGTTCACGACGATGCGCGCGGGAAGCGCGTTGCCCTCGGCGATGACGAGGAAGCGGTCGAGCATCCGCGGATGGGGATCGGGCCTGGCGGCGGCGAACATGACGACCACTTGATCCACGTTCACCGCGACGATGCGCTCGCCGGCTCCGCCGCCCGGGGCGCGGCGGGCGAGCTTGGAGCGCCGCGGGAGGATCTCGGCGATCACCCACGCCTCGCCGCGCGCGGGACGCTCGATCCGGACGTCGTCCCCGACCGCCAGCTTCATATAACTAGTATTCTCGATCTTTAATCGACCGCGCAGCGTCGCATCGACCACCTCGCCCGTGACGGCGCGCACGCGCCAGACGCCGCCCGTCCCGCCGAGCACCACACCGGCGACCGGGGTGTCGTCGCTCACGCGTCCTCGGCGTCGGCGCGGACCGCGTCCCGCCAGCGGCGGGTCGAGTCGGCGCCCGCGCGCTCGGCGATCAATCCATCGAGCAGGCGCTTCACTTCCGCGAGCGGCGTTTCGCCCAGGCGCGCGCGCGCTTCGGCGTCGGTCGCGCCGTGCGCGAGGTAATCGCTCTCGAGATGTCCCTCGGGCGTCTGGGCGCCGAGGCGCGCCCATTTCACGAAGAGGAAGAACGCCGCCCACGGCGCGGCGTGCTCGCCCGTCTCGTCGGCGACGAGCTCCACGCTGTACGAGAAGCCGTCGCTGCCTTCGAATGCCGCCGGCCGATCGTGCACGGCGGCATAGCCGCCGATCGTCGACTCATCGCCCTTGGCGTAGTCGGGCTGGCGGTACTGCGCGGCCATCAGCGTTTCTTCCTGAACGCTTCGCGCATGACGTTGCCGGTGATGAATGCCACGTTCGCCGGGCGCTCGGCGAGCCGGCGCATGAGATAGGGATACCACTGCGTGCCGAACGGGACGTAGACGCGCATGTTGTACCCGTCGCGCACGAGCTGCTCCTGGAGATCGCGGCGCACGCCGTAGAGCATCTGGAACTCGAAGCGCGACCGGTCGATCCCCCGCTCCGCCACGAAGCGCTTGGCGTCGTTGATCATCGCGGGGTCGTGCGTCGCGACGCCCGGATAGTTGCCGCGCTCCGTCAGCGCGTGCATGCACTTTAGATAATTCTGATCCACCTCGCGCTTCTCCGGAAACGCGACGGACGCCGGCTCCTTGTACGCTCCTTTGCACAAGCGCACGCGGCATTTCGCCTCGATGGCCTGCTCCACGTCGGACCACGTGCGGTAGAGATAGCTCTGCAGCACGATACCGACGTTCTCCTTGTAGGCCGGATAGAGCCGATCGTAGAACAAGCGGAGCGTGCGCTCGGTGTACGCGCTCGACTCCATGTCGAGCCGCACGAACGTGCCGTACGCGCGGGCGCGATCGAGCACGTCGTGCATCACCGAGATGCACAGCTCCTCGGAGATGTCGAGGCCCATCGCCGTGAGCTTGACCGAGACGTTCGCGTCGAGCTTCTGGTCGTGAATGCGGTCGAGGATCTGGAGATAGCCGCTGCCCGCCGCGCGCGCTTCGCGCTCGTTCGTCACACTCTCGCCAAGCAGGTCGAGCGACGCGGTGATGCCTTTGTCGTTGAGCGCCCGCACCGCGGCCAGCGCTTCATCGAGCGTTTCGCCCGGAACGAAGCGCGCGGCGAATTTCTTCGCGAGTCGATTGTTGCGGACGAACCGGAAGACCCGCGGCTGGTTGGAGAGATACAGGAAGGTTTGACGAAGCATCAGTCGCGAACGGCGTGAGTGCGCAGCGTGGCCGGCTGGGCGATACGAAGCACCGGGAACTCGTGATTGGGCGCGACGAGTGAACCGTAGAAGCTCCACTGCATGAGACCATCTTCGCTCTCCGGCTCGAGCAGGTAGTACGCGAGCAGCCCGTACGGCTGGCCGGCGCGCACCACGTACGTTCCGGCGGGCAGTGTTCTCGCCGCGGCGGCGTTCCAGCGGCCCGCCACGTCCGACATGCGACGCGAGGTCTCCGACGGCCCGCGGTCCATGACGCTGTCCACGGCGAACGACTCGACCGTCACCTTCGCCGGCGTGGCGAGTCGCTCCACCACGAGACCGTGCATGCGCAGCGTCGGCGCGATCGCCGCAGCCGTCGCGGAGTCGAACGCGTACGCGAACGGCAGCGTGCTGGTGAGCGTCGGCGTGAAGCTCGCCATCACCGGCATGCGCACCAGCTTGATGATGCCCGTGCGCTGGCGGTTCCCCATCCCGGCTTCACGCTTGGTGCTGTCGGTGAGCGGCACCACCTCTTCGACGCGAACGTCCTCGACGCGCGTCGTGTCCATGCGAGAGCGGAGCGACAGCTTGGGCGATCGCGCCGGATGCGCGGCCCACGACGCGACCTTCGCGTCACCTGCCGGCCCGAGCGCGAGCACTGCCTTCCGATGCTCCGCGACCCAGGACAGAATCTCGCTCACGAAATCGTATGTCGACGCCACGCGACGGTCGAAGGGATCGTGCGAGAACGCCTCGCTGAGCACGGCGAGCCTGTTGCGCAAACCGTAATAATTGGTTCCATATCGCGCGAACGGCTCGTACGTCGAGAAGGTCCAGCCCGACGTCGGAATCGAATCCGCGATGATCTGCTCCAGCGACGGCGGTCTGGGGCCCCGCGCGCCGCCGCGGCCCCGGCCAAAGCCGCCGCCGCCGAGCGCACCGCCCGGTGCTCCGCCGCGAACACCAGGGCGTACGCGGCTGAAGTCACCGTAGTCCTGGACCTCGAAGCCTTCGCGATCGCGCATGCGCGTGCGAATCTCCGCGAGCATCTTGGTCGCGAACGGAATCACGTTCACGGCGGTCGCGGTGAGCGGCGGCGAATAGGTGAGATCGTAGCCATGGATGCTGCCGTCGGTCGTGTGCAGATCCATGAAGAGATCGGGATTCCACTCGTTCAGCATCGCGATGGAACCGCGCGTCTCGGGCGCGTCCAGATCGACGTAATCGCGATTCAGGTTCCAGTGCGACGCGTTCTGGCGCGTCCCCACCAGCTCGGGGCCGTTCTGCGAGCCGCGATTCCGCGACTGGGGGCCCCACGCCTCGTTCCCGTCGGCGTTGTAGATCGGCTGAACGATCAGCACAATCGAATCGAGCACGTTCTTGTGCTTGTCGAAGAGCAGGTCGCGCAGCAGCGACTGCATCGCTTCTTTGCCTTCGACTTCGCCGGCGTGGATGTTCGCCTGGATGTACGCGACGGGGCGGCGGAGCCGGCGCGCTTCGGCCGGCGTGGTGATCAGCGGGCGCGAGGTGATCACGTACGGCAGCTCTCGCCCTTGGATCGTCTTCCCGATCGAGCCGGTCGCGATGTTCGCCCCGAGGAGCTTGAGCGAATCGATGAACGTGACGACGTCGTCGTAGTGCGACGTCTCGGTGAAGTTCGTGCGCTCCGCGCGCGTGAGCGGGCGCTTGCCCACGAAACTCTGAAGCGTGTAATGGCTGCGTGCGGGGATCGTGTAGCGATCCACCCGCTGCGCACCCAGCGTGGCCGTGCAGGCGACGGACACGAGTGCCGCGCGGACGGCCGCGCGTCGAATGAATTTTCGATCAGTCATAGCACGCGAATTGTACGCGATGTGGTGATCGAGCCGCTACTCTGTAGGCCGCGCGGGCGGGGCGGCGGCGCGGAGCACCAGCCCGCGGGCTCGGGTGCGCGCGGCGATGCTGGGATCGGCGCCGCGATCGATGTCCGAGCGGACGTTCCGCTGATAGATGGCGAGATCGGAATCCTTCACGCCCGCGCGCTCGAGCTGCACGACGAGAGCAGTCGCGGTCGCGACGGGCACGCTGCGCCCGATGAGATCCATCACGACCGCGAGCGGCATAGTGACCGGACCATTGCCCGCCGCGGCGCGAATTCGAGCGAGGTCGCGCTGCGAGATGCCGGCGTCGAGCGCGCCGGCGGCCGTCTTGATCTCGTCTGCCGTTGCGCGCGCACCGAGTACGCGGCGCGCCGAGCTCATCCGGATCGAGAGCTGATGGACGGCGGTAACGATCTTCTCGCCGTCGGAGCCCTTCGCCGCGCCCTCGAGCGCTTTGTCGACGAGCGGCGCGGTCGGCAGCTTGGCGTGTCGCGCCGAGTCGATGATCGCGTTGACGGCGGCGAAGGTCGGTTTGTCGAGGCGACTCGCCAGGCGCACGTCCTGCGCGCCGGCGGCGGGCGCGAAGAGCATCAGCGCCAAGAGCGCGCGCCCGCGCGCGTTCACTTATCGTCTTCGACGACGATCGCCGAGTTGGGCATGCCGTAGTCGTTGTCCATGACGCGCGGCGCCGTGGGATCGGCGACCCAGACGCTGTCGTCCACGACGAAGGAATAGCGATGGTGCCCCGGCGGCACTGGCGCGGTCACCGACCACACGCCGCCTCCGCGCTGCTTGGCTTGATAAGCCGCGTGCGTCGGGTCCCAGCCGTTGAAGTCCCCCGCGACGGCGACCTTCTTCGCGCCCGGCGCAACGAGGACGAACTGCACCGGCCGCGCATGCACGAGCCGGGGCGGCTGATGGAAGAGCGCCGACGCGATCGGCTTGGCGGCGACGTCGAGCACCTGATACTCGCGCACGACGCCAATCCCCGCGAACACCACGAGCGACGCCGCGAGCAGTCCCCACGAGAGCGGCGTCACGGTGACCGTGCGCGGCGTCGTGAGGCGGCTCCAGAACCCGAACCGATGACGCGGCATGCCGCGCACGGCCGCCATCACCCGGTCGTCCACGCTGGAGCTCACCGGCACCGGCCCGTGCAGGTGCCGTGCGATATTCCTCATTCGCATATCATCATCGCCGCGCATTGTGCACCTCGCTCAACAGCTCCCGGAGCCGGTCGCACGCGCGCATCACGCGCATCTTGAGCGCCGACACCCCGACCCCCGTGAGCTGCGACATCTCGTCGTAGCCCAAATCCTCGACGTACTTGAGCAGGAAGGCTTCCCGCTGCTCCGCGCGCAGCCGCTGCAGCGCGCGATCGATCTCCTCGCGCCACGCCGTCTGCTCGGCGGGATGCTCCTGCGACGCGCCGAGCAGCGCCACCTCGTCCGACACGAACGTGCGCGATCGCCGGCCGCGCCTCGCCCCCAGCGTGCGACACCGGTTCACCAGAATGCGAAAGAGCCACGCGCCAAAGCGCTCGGGATCCTCGCATCGAACCAATGACCTGTACGCGCGCGTGAACGCGTCCTGGAGCGCCTCTTCGGCGTCCTCGCGGTTGCCGAGCATGTGAAACGCATACCGCGAATACCGGTCGCGATACCGCTCGACGAGTCCGCGAAATGCTTCGACATCGCCGCGCAGCACGCGGCCGACGATCACTGCATCCGAGCTACCTTCCACGAAGCACTGACCTGGCCAGGAGGTTGGGAGTCACAGCCGGCGTATCACTCGCGTTGTACTACCGCTCGGCAGGATAAAAGCTCCGGCGGGCGGCGGCCATGTCCACGAGAAGCTGCGCCGGCGCAAAGCGAGGCGCAAATCGCAGATTGAGATCCTCGAGCCGATCCACGATCTCCCCGACACCCTCGCCGTCGATGTACCGGAATGGTCCGCCGCGAAACGGCGGGAACCCGATGCCGAACACGGCCCCGATGTCGCCATCGCGCGCCGATCGCAGGATGCCCTCCTCGAGGCACCGCGCGGCTTCGTTCACCATGGCCAGCACGCATCGCGACACGATCTCGTCTTTCAGAATTTCGCGGCGCGGCACGGCGATCAGCTCGTACACGCCCTCGTCGACGCGGCCCTTCTTGCCGGTCGAGTCGTACAGATAAAAGCCCTTGCCGCCTTTGCGCCCGGTGCGCCCCGCGACCACCACGCGGCGCATCGCGTCCGACGGCGCCATGCGTTCGCCGAACGCGTCGGCGAGCACCTGGCCCACCTTGCCGCCCACGTCGATGCCGACTTCGTCGAGCAGCGTGATCGGGCCCACGGGAAAGCCGAATTCCACCAGCGCCGCGTCCACCGCGTCGATCGCCGCGCTTTCGTCGAGCAGACGACCCGCTTCGTTCATGTACGCCGAGAGCGTGCGGGTGGTGTAAAAGCCGGGTCCGTCGTTGACCACGATCACGGTCTTGCCGAGTCGCTTGCCGTACGCCACCGCGGTGACCGTCGCTTCGCGCGCGGTTTGCGGTGTGACGATCACCTCGAGCAGCGGCATGCGATGCACGGGTGAGAAGAAATGCATTCCGAGCACGCGCTCGGGCCGGTGCGCCACGTCGGCGATGCGCGCGATCGGAATCGTGCTCGTGTTCGAGGCATAGATCGCGAGCGGATCGAGCACCGGCTCGACTTCGGCGAGCACGCGGTGCTTGAGCTCGAGATCCTCGAATACCGCTTCGATCACGAGGTCCGCCGACTCGAAGCCGGAGTAGTCGGTGCTCCCGCCGACGAGGCTCATGTCGTCGTCGAGCTGGTGCCGTGTGATCTGCTTTCGCGCGAGCCGCTCTTGCAGCACGCCGCGAATTCCCGCGAGACCTTTGCCGATTCGCGCGGTGTCCGTGTCCTTGAGCCGCACGAGCGTGCCTTGCTGCACCGCGACGGACGCGATCCCCGCGCCCATGAATCCCGCGCCGAGCACGCCGAGCTTGTGCACCACGCGCGGTTCGGGCGCGGGAGCTTCGACGCCTGGATCCTTCTTCAGCGAATTGCTCGCGAAGAAGATGAAGACGAGCTGGCGCGAAACGTCCGTCATCGCCATCTCGCCGAAGAGCCGCGACTCCTCGCGCTGGCCGTGCTCGAAGCCGCCGGCGTATCCGGCCTGCACCGCCTCGAGCGCGGCGAGTGGTGCGGGGTAGTTCCCGTGCGTTTTTTCGAGCACGCTCGCGCGCGCCTTCTTGAACACCACGCGCCGGCCGAGCGGATTGTGCTCGAGGAGCATGCTGGTCGGCCCGCGCGAGCCAGGCCGCGACGGCGCGCGCGTTCCGTCGGCGAGCCCGCGCGCGCGGTCGATGGCGATCTCGCGCAGGATGGCCGGATGCACCACCTCGTCGACCAGGCCGGTCTGGAGCGCGCGCCTGGGCCGCACATTGCGGCCCGTGAGAATCATGTCGAGCGCCGCCTGGAGCCCAACGCGCCGCGGGAGGCGCTGGGTGCCGCCCATGCCGGGGATGAGCCCGAGCTGCACCTCGGGCTGCGCGAGCGTCGTTTTGGGATGATCCGTACAGATGCGGTAGCGGCACGCGAGCGCCACTTCCAATCCGCCGCCGAGGCAGGCGCCATGGATCGCCGCGACGACGGGCACGCGCAGCCGCTCCAGGCGGACGAGCAGATCCTGTCCGAGGCGGCTCACCCGCTCCGCGTCCGCCGCGGACCGGAACGTCGTGAACTGCTCGATGTCCGCGCCGGCGATGAACGTGTCCGGTTTGCCGGAGATCAATACTACTGCTTTAATGAGCAAATCCTGGTCGACCCGCAGAAACACGCCCTCGAACTCGCCGACCAGCGCCGGCGAGAGCGTGTTCACCGGCTCGCCCGGGCGGTCGATCGTGACGACCAGCACGTCGTCGACGACGTCCGTCGACAGCGCGGCGCCCGGCGCCCGGCGCAGCCCCTCGATCGAATCACTCATGCCCGCTCGATCACCATGGCGTGTCCCATGCCTCCCGCGGCGCAGACGGTCATCAGCCCGAACTGCCCGCCGCGGCGCACCAGCTCGTTGGCGAGCGTCGTGAGAATGCGGCCGCCCGTCGCGCCAAACGGATGCCCGATCGCGATCGATCCGCCCATCACGTTCAGCTTCGAACGATCCACCTCGCCCACCGGCTCGCCGAATCCCGCGCGACGCGCCCACTCGCGCGACGTGAATCCCTGGAGATTGCACAGCACCTGCGCCGCGAACGCCTCGTGCATCTCGATCATGTCGATCTCGGCCAGGGTGAGCCCCGCGCGCTGGAGCGCCACGGGGGCCGCGAGCACTGGGCCCATGAGCAGTTGCTCGCCGGGATCGAGCGCCGCGTACGCATACGAGCGAATGAACGCGAGCGGCCGATACCCGAGCACCTCCGCGCGTTCCTCGCTCATCAACAGCACCGCGCTCGCGCCGTCGGTGAGCGGCGAAGAATTCCCCGCGGTGACCGTGCCGTACCGCTTGTCGAAGACCGGTTTGAGCGCGCGAAGCTGCTCGATCGAGGTGTCGGTGCGGATTCCATTGTCGCTCGTGAGCGCCGACGCATAGGGCGGCGACCCGTAGACGGGTACGATCTCCGCCGTGAGCCGGCCATCCTCGGTCCCCACCGCCGCCAGCCGGTGCGAGCGGAGCGCGAACTGGTCCTGCTCTTCGCGCGCGATGTGGTTGAGCTTCGCCATCTTCTCGGCCGACTGTCCCATCGTCTCGCCGGTCGACGGTTCGGCAATCGCCGGCGTGATCGGGACGAGGTCGCGCGGCCGAATCGAGCCGAAGATCTTGAGCCGCTGCGCGACGCTCTTGGCGCGCGACGCGGCGACCAGCTTATCCGACATCGAGCGGGAATGCAGAATTGGCACGTTCGACAGCGACTCCGCGCCGCCCGCGATCACGATGTCGTGATGCCCGAGGAGGATCTGGTCGGCCGCATCGGTGATCGCCTGATTGGCCGATGCGCACGCGCGGCTCACGGTGTACGCCTCGCAGCCGCGCGGCAGCATGGGCATGAGCGAGACTTCGCGCGCGATGTTCGGCGCGATCACCGATGGCACGACGGTTCCATAGATGATTGCGTCGACGAGATCGCCGTCGAGATTCGTACGCTGTATCAACTCGGCCACGGCGAGCTTTCCGAGCTCGATCGCCGAGAGATCTTTGAGCGCTGTTCCGGCGCGCGCGAACGGCGTGCGCACGCCCGCCACGATCGCGACGCGTCGACCCGGACTCCCAAGCGGAGGCATGATTGGAAACTGGTCAGGCCATGAAGGGCGTGGAAGGGTGATATCGCGCCCAGAGCGGTTCGCCACCCTGGCGGCGCGACGCATCGACCTGCTCGTGATCGGCGGAGGGATCACCGGCTGTGGCGTCGCGCGCGACGCCGCGCTCCGCGGCCTGTCCGTCGCACTCGTCGAGAAGAGCGACTTCGCCAGCGGGACATCGAGCCGATCCTCGCGGCTCATCCACGGCGGCGTTCGGTACCTGGAACATGGGCAGTTGCACCTCGTGTTCGAGGCGAGCGCGGAGCGGCGACACCTGCTGAAGCTCGCGCGGCATCTCGTTCGACCGCTCGCGTTCACGTGGCCAGTGTACGAAGGCGCACGCATCGCTCGGTGGAAGCTCGGCGCCGGCCTCGCGCTCTACGACGCGCTCGCGCTTTTCCGCAATGTGAAGCGGCATCACCGGCTCGGCCGCGAGCAGGTGCTCGAGTCCGAGCCGCACCTGCGCCGCGAGGGGCTGCGCGGCGGCGCGCGGTACTACGACGCCGCCACCAACGACGCGCGGCTGACGCTCGCCAACGCGATGAGTGCCGCGGAAGCCGGAGCCACCGTGCTGAATCACGCCGAGGTCACGGCGCTCTTACTGGATGGAGGACGCGTAAGGGGCGCGACGGTGCGCGACACCCTCTCCACCGCGGTCGTCGAGGTGGACGCAACCGTGGTCGTGAACGCGACCGGCCCGTGGAGCGACGATGTACGTCGCCTGGAGGGCGATCGCGGCGCCGCCGTGCGCGGGAGCAAAGGCGTGCACATCGCCGTTCCGCGCGAGCGCATCGGCAATCGCGAGGCGTTGACGCTCATCGCTCCGACGGATGGCCGCGTCTTCTTCGTTCTACCCGCGGACGAGCATGCGATCATCGGAACCACCGACACGTATACGTCGTCGCCGCCGGACGATGTGCGCGCGTCACACGAAGACGTTCAGTATCTCCTCGGCGCGGCAAACTATTTCTTCCCGAATGCCGCACTCGTGGAGCGCGACGTCGTGAGCGCTTGGGCCGGCATCCGGCCGCTCATATCCGCTGAGGCAGGCAATCCCGGAGCGGTGTCGCGCGAGCACGCAGTCGACACGAGCTCGCACGGACTCATTTCTATCACGGGCGGAAAGCTCACGACCTACCGGGTGATGGCGCGCGATGTGATGCGCGCGGTCGCGACGCAGCTCGGGCGGCGGATCGGAGGGGAGCGAACGAAGTCGGTGCCGCTCCCCGGCGGCGAATTCGATTCCATCCAAGATCTCATCGCCGAAATCGCGCGTGCGACGAACGACGTTGCGCTGGCGACGCATCTGGCACATGCGTATGGAGCGCGCTGGCGACGCGTGTGGGTCGAGATCACCTCGCCGGGCGGGGACGAGCGTATTGTCGAGGACCTGCCCTACACGATCGGCGAGGTTCGGTACGCCGTCGAGCACGAGATGGCCTGCACCCTCGGCGATCTGCTGATGCGGCGGACGCACCTCGCGTTCGAGACGGCCGATCACGCCGTCGGGGTGTCAGGGCGTGTCGCTCGAGCAATCGCGGGATTGCTTGGCTGGGACGATGTGCGCCGTAACTCGGAGATGGCCTCGTATGCGGCCGAAGCGATAAGGATGTTTTCGATCGCCGGCGACTGAGCGATAAAATTTTTAGCACGCAAAATTGCTTGCCTGAAAAGAAATTTCACATATATTGGCTGCATACTGTTCAGCTCACAAGCTAAGTTGTTTCAGCAATTGCCTTTATGAAACTGGCACGCGGCCTGCTTTAGCCACGAGCTCGGTAGATCAACATCAGGCTCTCCTTCCGAAGGAAACAGGGACACTCGATGCGTCTTCGAATTTTGAGCACGCTTACGGCCACGCTTGCAGCCGCGGCCCTCGCGTATGGCTGCGCCGTCGATTCCACGACGGCGCCCTCGTCCAAGGCCGCTCCCAGTCAATCCGCATCGCATTCACTCCTCGGAGGATTGCTCAGCTCACCGACCACGGTGACGCCGCTCGAGCGCACGACACCTCTGGCGGCGCCGATCACTGCGTCGGCGAGGATCGGCGTGCTCGGAGGCGCGCTGGCGATTCCGGGGGCCGGCATCTCGGTGATCGTTCCGCCGCTGGCATTGGCCAGGACCACGACGATCAGCGTGACGGCGCTCGCCGGGTCGGACGTCGCGTATGAGTTCGCGCCGCATGGCACGCGCTTCAACGTGCCGCTCCTCGTCACGCAGAACCTGGCCAACACGCAGGTGAGCGCGGGGCTCGTGAATCCGCTGTCGCTGTACGTCGGCTACTTCCCGGACTCGAGCAACATCACGAGCGTGACCGAGCTGCTGAGCGTCGGCGTGAATGCGCTGAATCTCTCAGCGACGTTCACGGTCTGGCACTTCTCCGGCTACATCATCGCCACCGGCCGTAGCGACGACAGCTACTGACGCGTTCGACCAGCCAGCAGGCGGAGAGCGCCGACAGTCGCAGCTCCCGCTGCTCCCAATCGTCTCCCGCGCCATCTGGCGCGGGCCCCCGCAGTCAGACATGGGAAGCACCGGTAATCAAAAAACTCTGAAAAAACCCCCGGCCACCGTGGAAGCGCGGCGGCTGGCGGAGCTCGCCCGTGCAGCAGGCTTGGGCGACTCCCCTGACGATGCGCTGGGGCTGAGCCGCGACGCGCTCGCGCTGCTCGCCGGCGAGGAGCCGACGCCGCTCCTGGCCGACGTGCTGCGCTGGCAAGGCTCGGTGCTGCGCGACCGCGGCCAGACCTCGGACGCACAACCGCTCTACGAGGAGAGCCTTCGCGTCTCGACGGCGCTCGCGTACGACGCGGGGCACGCGCACGCCCTCAACTGCCTCGGATCGCTCGCCCAACGGCGGGGTGATCTCGTTGCGGCAGCCAATTATTTCAGCGACGCGCTCGCCCTCGCCGAGCGGTGCGGCGAGACGCGGCTGCTCGGGATGCTGCAGCAGAACCTCGGCGTCATCGCCGACATCCGCGGGAATCCGGCGGCGGCGCTCGCGCACTACCGCGTGGCGCTGCGCACGTTCGAAGCGTCGAATGACTCCCAGTACGCGAGTTGGGTCTTGAGCAACCTCGGTTACCTGCACGCCAAGGAGCAGCGCTTCGACGAGGCGCGCGCCTCGTACGATCGCGCGTTGGCGATCGCCCGCGAGCGCGGTGATCTGCTCTCCGAGGGGATCATGCAGGAGAATGTCGCGGAACTGGAACTGATACGCGGTGAGCTCGACAAGGCGCGCACCGCGGTCGCTCGGGCGCTCAAGATCGCCGAGCAGCGGGATGATCCGGTGCGCCGCGCGGCGGCACTCAAGCTCCTCGGGGCGTATCAGCGTATGGCGGGCGACGCACGCGCGTCCGCCGACACGCTGAGCCATGCGCTGACGTTGAGCGCCGTGGGTGAGGATGCGCTGCTCGGCGCCGAACTCCTCTTCCAGTTCGCCTCGACCCTGTCGAGCCTTGGCGACGACCGCCTCGCGACAGACGTGTTCCACAATGCGCAGGACGCCTTCGAGCGCATCGGTGCCAGACAATGGGTTGGCCGCGTACGGCGGCGGTTGACCGATCCTGCGCCGCAACGCTACTTCTAATTCCGCTGATGCCCGCCCGCGCGCGACGATGCCCAGTACATTCGCTACAAGGTCCGCGGTGACCAACGCTGATGGAGGTTCGGCCGCGAGATTCGCGACCGAGCGCGCGTTCGCGTTTCGGAACGTGATCGGCACGAGCTCGTCGATCCGCGACGCGGTCAAGCTGGCGACGCGCGTCGCGGCGGCGCGCCGCACGACCGTGCTCCTGATCGGCGAAACCGGGACCGGAAAGGAGCTGTTCGCGCGCGGGATTCACTACTCGAGCGAAGCCGCGGCGGATCCGTTCGTCGCGATCAACTGCGCGGCGATTCCGGAGAACCTGCTCGAGTCCGAGTTGTTCGGGCACGAGCGCGGCGCGTTCACCGGCGCCGACGCGAGGAAGCAGGGCCTTCTCGAGCTTGCGGCGGCGGGCACCCTCTTTCTCGACGAGGTGCACCACCTGCCGCCGGCGCTGCAGCCGAAACTCTTGCGCGCGCTCGAGTCGCGGCAGGTGCGTAGGCTGGGCGGTTTCGAGGAGATTGCGATCAACTGCCGCATCATCGCGGCGGCGGGGCCGCTGCTCGAGCAGGTGGTGGCGACGGGCGAATTCCGGGAAGACCTCTACTATCGGCTCAACGTCTTCTCGATCGTGCTGCCGCCACTGCGCGATCGATTGGAAGACATCGACGTGATCGCCCGCCACTTTCTGGCGCAGGAGACGCGCGAGCATCAGCAGCCGAAAGCGTTTTCGCCCGACGCGATCGCGGCGCTGCGCGTTCATCGCTGGCCGGGGAATGTTCGCGAGCTGAAGAACGTGATCGAGCGGGCGGCGATCCTCAGCGCTGAGACGCCGGTGATTCGCGCGGAGCACCTGATGATCCAGCGGCGCGTGATGCGCTCGGGGCCGAACGAGGAGTCGGTCGGGGAGATTCGCATTCCGCCGGGCGGCAAGCTGCTCGCCGAGATCGAGCGGGAAGCGGTCGCGCTCACGCTCAAGCTCACGAACGGGAATCAGGCGGCCGCGGCGCGACTGCTCGGCATCTCGCGGCCGACGCTGGCCAAGAAGATGCCGCCGCGCACGCCGCGGTCCGATTCCGAGCACAGCTAGTGACTCCGGCGCTCGGCGTTCCGGTGCTTCCCGCGCACATCGCGGCGCTCATCGACGAGGCGCAGCAGGCGGAGCGCGCGGGCCACCGCGAGATCGCACGGCGGCGCTACGAGACGGCGCTGTATCTCCTGCGCGGCGATCACGGTCCTGCCGCGACGTCGATTCTGCGGCGGATCGGGCGAACGCACATCGACGACGGACACTTTGACGCGGCGATGGACTGCCTGGTCGTCGCGCTCGCGACGGCCGAGGCGCTCGGCGAGACCGTGGCGATCGCGCAAGCGCTGAACAGCATGGGCGGCGCGCACCTGCAGCGCGGCGACCTCGACGAAGCCGAGGCGATGTACGAGCATGCGCGGCAGGTCGCGAGCACCGGCACCGACGCGCAGCTCAGAGCGATGATCTCGCAGAATCTGGGAATCATCGCGAGCATGCGTGGCGACTTCGCGGCGGCGCTCGACCACTACGCGGCGGGCCTCGTCACGTATCGCACGAGCGGCATGCGCGAGTACATCGGGCCGGTGCTCAACAACATGGGCCTGGTCTACACCAATCTCGATCGGCTCGACGAAGCGCAGGCCGCGTACGACGACGCGATCGTGCACTGCCATCAGACGGGCGACATCCCGCACCTGCTGCTCGCGCTCATCAACTCGACGGACCTCTGGCTGGCGCGCGGCGACATCGAGCGCGCGGCGGTGCTCTGCGACACGGTCCTCGCGCACGCGACGGCGGTGAAGGACGAGCGCGCGCTCGCCGAGACGTTCAAGCATCTCGGCATCATCGCGCGGGTGCGCGGCGACATGCCGGAGGCGGAGCGGCGCTTCGCGGCGGCGTACGAGTACGCGATGAGCCGGGACGATCAACTGCTCGCGGCCGAGACGGCGCGCGAGCAAGCGGAGCTCTACGAGTCGATGGGCCGGAACCGCGAGACGCTGCAGGCGCTGACGCAGTCGCATCGCCTGTTCACGCGGCTCCGCGCGTCGCAGAATCTGGCCGACGTGAACCGCCGCGTGGAGCGGCTCGAGAGCCGGTTCACGGTGCTCGTCATGAACTGGGCGCAGACGATCGAGGGGAAGGACGCCTACACGCTGGGCCACTGCGAGCGCGTTGCGGACTACGCGTGCGCGCTCGCGCGCGACGTCGGCATGGACGAGATCACGATGTTCTGGTTCCGGATCGGCGCGCTGCTGCACGACGTCGGCAAGATCGTGGTGCCATCAGAGATCTTGAACAAGCCGGGCCCGCTGACCGCGGAGGAGCGCGAGGTCATGCAATTGCACGCGGCGGCCGGCTACGACCTGCTGCGCGACATCGATTTTCCGTGGGACGTGCTGCCGATGGTCCGCGGACATCACGAGCGGTGGGCGGGCGGCGGATATCCGGACGGCCTGGCCGGCGAGGCGATCCCGCTCACGGCGCGGATCATCTGCGTCGCCGACGTGTTCGACGCCCTCACATCGGACCGCCCATACCGGAAGGGCTTCTCGCGCGAGGACGCGCTCGCGCTCATGACAGGGGAGTCGGGCAAGACGTTCGATCCCGATCTCTTCGCGCGCTTCGAGCGACTGGCGCGCACGACGAGCGTGCTCACGAATGCGATGACGACGCCGCGCGCCGCGGTGAGGGCCGGCTAGAGCTCGGCCTCGCTCAGATCGTGGATGGTCTTGAGCTCGACGACCTTCAGTTGGCGCACCATCGTGGGAAGCTTGAGATGGGCGACTTCTCCAACCGCTTTGTCCAGCAGCGCACGACCGATGGGCGACGCCATCGTGACGTGGCCTTCCTCGAACTCCAGCGCGTCGCCGAACACGAGATAATACGTTTCCTTCGAGTGGGTTCTCTGATCCTCGACGACCACTTTCGACCCGAGCCCGACGCGGTCGGACGGAATCTGGGCCGGGTCGATCGATGAGAGCTTGCTCAATCGTTGGCGGAGCTGCCCCAAGCGGGCCTGAACGAACTGCTGGCGTTCCAGCGCGGCCTTGTATTCGCTGTTCTCGCGCAAATCACCCAACTCGACCGCTTTCCGGATCTCGTTGGGGAGCGTGACGTTCAGCTCGTATTGGAGCTTCTCGACCTCTTCTCCGAGTTTTTGCTTGAGTGCTTCGATCATGGCAAGGCGCGCGCGGTGCGTCGATAAAACTTGAGCGCCCGGCCGGAGGGGCCGGGCGCCATCGTTCCCGTCAAGTTATCCCTGTGTCAGCACTCTGGCAAACCATAGGCCCGGCCCGGTGACGCTGCGAATCGAGCGCTACGGAGACGTCGCGCGATTGCGCATGAGCAGCATCGGGAGTCGCGCGTTCGGGATGGACGTGAGTGCGTACGTCGTGCGCGGCGTGATGATCGACACGGGCTTTCACCATGCACGCAGCGAGCTCGACGCCGCGCGTCGCGAGCTGCGCGTCGACGCCGCGATCATCACGCACTGGCACGAGGATCACGCCGGCAACGCGGCGATGCTCGCATGGCACGGCGTGCCAATGCTCGTGCGTCCCGACACCGAGATCACGCTGCGCGAACGTCCGCGCATTCGACTCTATCGGCGACTCCTGTGGGGACATCCGCCGGCGCTCGACGCGGCGCTTCTGCATTTCGAGAGCGACACGCTCGAGGTGATCCACACGCCGGGGCACTCGCCGGATCATCAAGTCGTATTCGACCGCGAGACGGGGACACTCTTCTCCGGCGATCTGTGGCTCGGTGTGCGGTCGCACGTGCTGCATGCGACGGAGAATCCATACCAGATCGCGCAGAGTCTCGCGCGCGCGGCGGCGCTGTCGCCCGCGCGCATGTTCGACGCGCATCGCGGACTCGTCGCGCGTCCGGTCGAGGCGCTCACCGCGCGGCGCGCGTGGCTGCTCGAGACACTCGCCGACGTCGCGCGGCGGATCGCCGAGGGTTGGGACGACGCGGAGATCGTGAAGCGGGTGCTGGGCGGCGAGGAACGCGCCGCGCTGGTGTCGCGCGGTGACTACTCGCGGCGGAATTTCGTGCGGGCGGTGAGGAGAGGGGACGTGGGACGTGGAGCGTAGACGGTGGACCGTGGGACGTGGGACGTGGGACGTGGGACGTGGACCGTGGACCGTGGGACGTGGACCGTGGGACCTCGGGAACGGCTGACTACGGCCCAGCCTTACGCGCCAGGCTCGCTTGAAAGCGGTTCAGCTTTCGTCCGAGTCGGTCCAACAACTCGAGCGTCGGCCGCAGTTCCGTGAGCCCGACGTAACCCAGGCGAAAGCTGATTTCGAGTTGCGTCTCGAGCTCGACGAGCGAGCCGCGAGCGTGAGCGACGATGCGGAGTTGATCAGCAGCCGTGCGCCGCTCGTTCCCCTCCGCGATGTTCGACGGAATCGACGTCGCCGCGCTTCGCAGCTGCGCTGTCAGCCCATAACGCTCGTCGCGAGGAAATGATCGAGTCACGGAATAAATCAACTCGACCGCCTCCATCCCCAGCCGCCATACCTCCAAGGTCCGGTACCCACGCGGCCATCGAAACAGCTCGTCTAACTCCGCCATGGGACAATGATCGCATCGCTCGGCCGTTGCTTCGGTATCAGCGGACTCGCCACCGAATCATTCCCACGCCACCCCACGGTCCACGGTCCACGATCCACGATCCACGGTCCACGATCCACGATCCACGGACTAGCCTCCCTCCCCCTTGAACTCGCGCCGTAAGAGATCCATCATATCAATACGCTTATCGTACAGGCGCTTGAGCGGCCGTTTGGCGTGGCGTGCGTGGGCGTACGACGTGAGCAGCGGCAGCGCGACGGTGGAATCGAGATAGCAGACCACCGCGTCGGGGAGCCGGTCGGGATCGATCTTGCCCCAGCTCACCGCCTCGGCGGGCGTGGCGCCGGAGAGGCCGCCGGTATCGGGACGCGCGTCGGTGATCTGGAGGAAGAAATCGTGCCCCTTCTCGTCAATGCCGAGCACTTCCTGGATCTGCGGCTCGGTCTGGAGCATGAAGTTCTTCGGCGAGCCGCCGCCGCAGATGAGCACCGCCGACTTGCCGCCGCCGCGCTTCGCGCCGAGGACGATCGACGCGGTCTCGTTGACGTCGAGATTGGGATCGATCGTGCACTTGTTCCCCTCGAGCGCGAGCGCGGCGACGTTCATGCCGATCGACGAATCGCCAGGCGACGACGTGTAGATCGGCACGCCGGCGTTGTAGGCGGCCGAGAGGAGCGACTTCTGCCCGATGCCGAGGGCCTTCTCGCGCTCGCGGACGTACTTGCCGCAGAGGTGGTGAAACTCCGCGCTCGACATCGCGCGCTGGAACTCGGGCCCTTGTATGATTTTTCGAAAGAACGCGTCGGTCGAGAGCAGGACGTCGTAGTCGAAGAAGATGTCGTAGATGCGAACGACGCCTTCCTCGCGCAGCACGACATCGGACTCCTGCGCGTTGCCGCGGTGCATCGCGAGCCCGAGGCCGAAGTGCGTGTCGTGGTAGAGATTCGCGCCCGTCGAGATGATCCAGTCGACGAACCCGCTCTCGATGAGCGGAATGATCGCCGCCATGCCGAGTCCGGCCGGAGTGAGCGCGCCGGTGAGCGTCATCCCGACCGTGACGTCGGGCTCGAGCATCTTTTTAGTGAAGAGCTGGCAAGCCTCGCGGAGCCGCGCGGCGTTGTAGGCCAGGAACGCGTTGTCGATCAGATCGGCCGCGGTCTCGCTGCCCTGGATCGGCGTGGGCTCGATGCGATCGCCGCGAAGGTACCTGCTCTTCTCGCGCGCCGCGTGCTGGACGCCGGCGCGTTCGCGGTCTTCGGCGGCGCGTTTCTGCTCGGCTTTGGGACCAGCGGCGGACGCTTTGTGATCGTGGGTGGACATGGTGCGGAAATGTAAGATGGAGGGTTGGCGGATGCGCCCTACACTTCCTCCCCCACCTGCGACCGCCACGCCTCGATCACGGCGTGCGCCGCTTCACGCGGATCATCGGTCAGCAGGATCAGATCCAGATCGCCCGCCGAGATCTTCCCCTCGGTCAATACCCGCGACTGAATCCAGCGGATCAGGCCGGCCCAGTAGTGCCGCCCGAACATGATCACCGGGAACTGGTAGATCTTGCCGGTCTGGATCAGCGTCAGCGCCTCGAACGCTTCGTCGAGCGTGCCGAAGCCGCCCGGGAAGATGATGAACGCATTTGAGTATTTGATGAACATCGTCTTCCGCACGAAGAAGTAGCGGAAGTTGACGAGCGTGTCGACGTACGGATTGGCGCCTTGCTCGAACGGGAGCTCGATGTTGCAGCCGATCGAACGGCCGCCGCCTTCTTTCGCGCCCTTGTTCGCCGCCTCCATGATGCCCGGACCGGCGCCCGTGATGATCGCGAACCCGGCCTCGGCGAGGAGACGCGCGACCTCCTGCGCGGCCACGTACTGCGGGTCCTCGGGGTGCGTGCGCGCCGAGCCGAAGATCGTGACGCCCTTCTCCACGTGCGCGAGGTTGTCGAAGCCTTCGATGAACTCCCCCATGATGCGCATGACGCGCCACGGATCGGTGCGCGTGAAGTCGACGGCGCTGCTCCCCGCTTGCAGCAGCTTCTCGTCTTCCGTCACCGGGCCGGTGAAGCTGCGGATCGCGTCATCGATCACGCGCGCGGCGCCGGCGGAGCGGATCGGCGTTTTCTCCGACGGCGGGGTGCGACCGGCGGCGCGATGCCCGGCCTCCGTACGCTCGCGGTACCCCTCGCGCGCGTTCTCGGAGGCCTTGGCGAGCATGGCGGGACTCGATTTCTTGCCGCTCGCGGTGCGCGGCGCCGTCGCGGGCTTCAGCTTGGTATCGCGTTTTTTGGAATGAGCCATGGCTGGATTTTACGGGGTTGAGCCAGAGGTGCACAGAGGCGAGCTTCACAACACCCGCACCCACACACGCCAGCCGATTTGTCAGTCGTCATTCTTCTCGCCGACGGAGCGCGTCCCGATGTCTTCGATGCCGCGTTGTCCAGCGGGGCGGTCCCCGCGCTCGCGCGTCTGCGCGACGAGGGGGCGCTGCATACGGTCACGTCGTGCTTTCCGTCCGTCACCGGGCCCGCGTATACACCTTTTCTGATGGGGCGTTTTCCGGGACCGATCGGCTTGCCCGGCTTGCGTTGGTTCGATCGCGCCCGCGAGACGTGCAGCTTTCCCGACTACACGCGGAGCTATGTGGGATATCAGATGGGCGCGGTGAACCGCGACGTCGATCCGCATGCGCCGACGATCTTCGAGCTCTGCCGCGAGAGCCTCGGCGCCCTGAGCGTGATCACGCGCGGACTGCCCAAGGAGCGGCGCATCGGATCGATCACCGCCAAGTCGGCGTTTCGCGCGGCACGCACGCACTTCAGCGGCAACGTCGCAGGCTGGCTGGGGATCGATCGCGAGGTGGGCGCCGACGTCACGCGTCGCGTGCGCGACGATCATCCGGATTTCGTGTTTGCTGCGCTCACCGGCGTGGACAAAGTTTCACACGCGCGCGGGCAGCAATCGCCGATGATCATGGATGCGCTGCAGATCGTCGACGAGACGGCGGCCGAGATTCGCGCCGATGCGGAGCGCGCCGGCCGGTGGCGCGACATGTCGCTCTGGGTGGTGAGCGATCACGGACACTCCACGGTGCGCATGCACGAGGATCTCGCGATGGTCGTCGCACACGCGGGCTACCGCACGATCGCGCACCCGTGGGTCGTCGGCATTGCGCCGGAGGTCGCGGTGATGGTGAGCGGCAACGCAATGGCCCACCTGTATCTCGATATCGGCGATCGCGAGCGGCCGAGCGCCGAGGCTTTCAGGGCGCGATGGTCTGCCCTCGCCGAGATGCTGCTCGCGCGCGCGTCGGTGGATCTAATGATTCTCCCGCGCGGGAATGGTGCGCTCGTTCGCAGCGCGACGCGCGGCAGCGCGATCGTCACTCACGACGCGAATCGGTATGCGTATCGTCGCCAGGACGGCGATCCCCTCGCGCTCGGCGCGGATCTGCATGATCTCTCCGGCAACGACGCATATGATGCGACGATCGACAGCGACTACCCCGACGGAATCGTGCAGATCGCGCACATCGCGACGTCCCCGCGTTCGGGCGAGATCATTCTCTCGGCCGCGCGCGAGTGGGATTTTCGCGCGCGCTACGAGCCGATTCCCCACGTCAGCTCGCACGGCGCACTGCATCGCGAGCACATGCTGGTGCCGCTGCTCGTGAATCGTCCGCCGGCGTCGCGGCCGCGCCGTACCGTGGACGTGATGCCGAGCGCACTGCGCGCGTTGGGCTTGCCGGTTCCCGCCGGTCTCGACGGAGAGCCGTTCGTGTGACGCTTACTTCGCGCGCGCCTTGGCGAGCGTGACGAGCGGCGGGATCGAGAGGAGCGCCCACGCGGACTCGAGGCCGATGAAGCCGATGCGTCCATCGGCGATGGCGACCCAGGCGAGCAATGCCGAGCCGACGAGGTTGAGCAAGTTGTAACTGGCGTGCCGCCGGTCGATCCAGCCGCGCTGGTTTCCCGCGTACGCGATGAGAATCATCACCGCGCCCGCCACCGAAATAACTTGATAGAGCATTCCGCCTCTGAGAGCTACGATTTCCGCATGCCGTCCTGGACCCGCCTCACACTCGCGCTGACTTGGCGCTCGATTCGCGACCCTCGTCTGGGGACCACGCTCATGCGCGTGGCGTGGCGTTTCCGCCGGCGTGAGTGGTACCGACACGCACCGTTTCTGCCGCTGCCCGCCACCAATTATCTGCGGTGGCGCATGTACACGGCGTATGGTAACGAGGACGCAGTGCCATCGGTGGACGACATCGAGCGCTACGCGCGATGGGCGGTCCGCGACCAATGACTGCCGCCGAGAGCGCGCCGAGCCTCGAGTCGTTGATCAGGGCGCAAGCGTACGGCCTCGGCTTCGACCTCGTCGGCTTCACGAAGCTCGGACCCGCCGAGACCGCGGCCGCGTACGACGATTGGATCGCGCGCGGATATGCGGGCGAGATGGGGTATCTCGAGCGCGGCGCGGCAAAGCGGCACGACACGCGATTGCCATTCGACGGAGCCACGCACGCGATCGTGGTCGCGATGAACTACGGCGGACGCGAGCCGTCCGGACCCGTCGCGCGCTACGCGCGCGGCGACGATTACCACGATCTGATGGTCGATCGCCTGAACGAATTGAAGCGGTGGATCGAGGCGCACGTCGGACACGCGATCACGGGAAAGCCGTACGTGGACACGGGGCCGATTCTGGAGCGCGATCTCGCGCGCCAGGCGGGGCTCGGCTGGTTCGGGAAGAACACGATGCTGATCAATCCGAAGCTCGGGTCGTTTTTCTTCCTCGGCTCGCTGGTGCTCGCGCTCGAATTGAAGTCAGACGCGCCGTTCACGGCGGATCACTGCGGGACGTGCCGGCGGTGCATCGATGCGTGTCCGACCGGGGCGATCGAGGCGGCGCAGGCGATCAACGCGACGAGCTGCATCGCGTATCTCACGATCGAGGCGAAGGGGCCGATTCCGGACGAGTTCCGCGCGGCGATCGGGGAGCATCTGTACGGGTGCGACGTGTGTCAGGAGGTGTGCCCACACACCCATAAGTTCTCGCGCTCTTTGTTTGAACCCGCCTTCGCGGCCCGGCCGGCGGTGGCGGGCAAGGACGCGCGGACGTTGTCGCGCGAGCTGCTCGCGATGTCGCAATCGGAGTTCTCGGCTTCGTTCAAAGGCTCGCCAATGAAGCGCGCCAAGCTGCGCGGGTTGAAGCGCAATGCGGCGGTGGTGCTAGGCAACGTGGGATCAGAGGAGGATCTCGACCACTTGCTCGCGGCACTCGATGATCCGGAACCGCTCGCGCGATCGCATTCCGCTTGGGCGATCGGCCGCATCGGATCACCCGCCGCAGCCGCTCGACTGCGCGAGTGTTTGGAATTCGAGGAAGAAGCCTTTGTCCGCGACGCTCTCCTCGCGGCGATCGCGCTCTTGGAGGCTTGAGCCGAGCCGAGCTCGAATTGGACGGGCGAGTTGGGCGCGCTGCGGAGGTAGACCGCCGCGGTCTTGTGGTTTGCGTGTCGCATTCCCGCAACGGGCTCGACCACGATATGATGTCGAGCACCCAATAGTCGAGGAGGACTTTCCTGTCCTCCGGCGTCGCCTTCTCCCATGCCGCGGCGATGTTGCCCGTCTCGTGGATGACCTTCGACAGCCGCTCCCACGCATTCTCGCGTGATTCGGCGAATGCCTCAGCATCGCGCAGCTGGTCCTTCGCCAGCTTGACGGCGCTCTTTGCCTCCCTGAGTTGCTGCACCAGCACGTGAGGCGGCGCGCGCGGCCGGCACGGATAACAACATCCTGGCCGCTGCTTGGCCGACTTCGCGGTCCGTATCGGCGATTCGCGTTTAAGCCATCAAGACAGTGCGACGCGATGCCTGGAATCGTAGGTTTGTCATAGCCGCCACCCACCTTCCCAGCTTGTTCGCGAGATCAATCAGCGTGTGCGGCACGACGAGGACGCTGCTACGCCATGAATGACGACACACCACACTTTCACGGCCATCGGCGGCGACTCCGCGAGCGTTTCTTGAAGGCAGGTCTCGGCGGCTTTGCTGATTACGAAGTCGTCGAGCTTCTCCTCACACTCGCTGTCCCGCGCGCCGATGTGAAGCAGCCAGCAAAGGCTCTGATCGCCCGCTTCGGAAATCTCCGCGGGATTCTCGACGCTCGGACAGAGGAATTACAGGGGATTCCTGGCATCGGCAGTGTGACGCCCGTTGCCCTGAAGATCATCAAGGCCGCGGCGACGCTCTACCTGCAGCAGAGTACCGAAGCGCAAGACTCGCTCGCGGGGGCGCCAACCCCCGATGAGTGTTTCGTGAACACCCAGAAGATGGACGGTGGCCAGTTCTGTTTGCGAGTCTTGCGACTCTCAGCTCAGCGGACCATCGTCTCCGATTCTACACAAATCTCTGCACACGACCGTCGGTCCCCGCCGCGAGACCGAACCAGGGCCAGATATTCATACTTAGAGGATGGCGTCGAACCGCAGACTCAGCGCATGAGCAAGGATTACGCACACGTCCGCCTCCGGCAAGCACCAACTGCTGTTGTTACATCAGCATTACGTAACTCCGTTCGCCCGATGAGCATGGCCAACGTCGCAACTCAGGTGAAACCGTTGCCGTTTGTTCGCGACAACTCCAACCACTCACGAATGGGCGCCGCCGACAATTCCGGGGCGGTTCAGCGTTGAGAACGGCCCCATTTGCACTTCGCCCCTCGCCCGCGACGGCGACACAGTGCTGGCGTGCGGCCCCCGGCTATGTGTCCCGTGCGCGGTTGGTAGGAAGCGGCGCGACGTGCGTTCAGTCGCTTATGGGCAGTAGGGCTGAACGTTCGGATCGGTAGGGTATTCAGAGCAAAGAGTCTGTGTGATAGCAATGATATCCTGGAGTAGCGCGGCATCCTCCTCTTGATAGATCTCTAGTAATGGATCGTTGAGGTCCCACTGGCTGGGATCGTCGCCGAACAATGACACGACATCGTTCCCGACGTCGATGATTTGTTGCATGTCATCAACCAGTGCTCCCATCAGCGTGTCGATATCATCGCCCGATCCACCGGTGATCTCGTCCAGAAGGCGTGCTCCGCCAGCCGCGCGTGTTCTTTGCGCTCCCGGTGTCGCCAGCGTCGTATTCGCCGTACGGGCATCGGCGAACTGAAGTAGTGTGAGCGCAGCGACGAACCCGCGACGATCCGTCACCGCTTTGAACGGCAATTTTTTCCCGCCCGGCAAGCAGACACCTTCGTCGTCGAATGTGAAAGTGTGACTACCGTACTTCCTTGAGTGCACCGTCACGCTTTGGTGATTTGCGGCGCACTTGCCGAATGACGCTGTTACTTGGAGATTGGGGGCAGCGGACCGCGTGTTCTGTGACAACTCTCGTACGACGCGCTTGGGAGAAGTGCTATCGCCGCACCCGGCGATCAGTACACAGCATCCGGTGGCAAGCAGTACTTTGCGCATAGGGCCTCTTCAGCTTGTTCGAGTTTATGGTTTCCATCGCGAAACAACGCACGTCTGAGCACGCTAGAAAGCAGGCAATTGCCGGGTCGAGAGCGTATAAGCGGATCTCGGCAGCGTGGCTCCTCATCGCCGTTCTTGTTGCGTGTCAACGAGTCCCCGCGAGAGCACCGGTGGCACCAAGTACTTCTCGACAGTGGCAGGTGTACGACGGCGTGTACATGGCGGCCTTCGAACGATCGATCTTCCGACCGTGCAAGAGTGCACAACCGAACGAGCAGTGGTGGGTCACTCTCAGCGGTCGCGCTCTCACGCAGTGGGATAGCATTCGGTCTCAATACCGCACGAATCGCGCGTACGTCCGCTGGCGAGCGAGTGTGAGTGACACCGGACATTTCGGCCATTTAGGACAGAGCAGCCGATACATCCTCGTCGACAGCATTCTCGAAGCTCGGGATTCGCTGCCGCATGACTGCATGCGAGCAAGAGGCGGCGCTCGGTAGCAGATTCCATAAGATTTGCGCGTACCGGTCGAAGCTCACTGGTACTTGCAAGGCTTTGAATCGTCCGGTCCTGCAATGCGCCGTTCACCGCTTGCGCGCAGGGCGACGAAGCAGCGCGCATTTGGCGGCAACGTATGCTGCTGCTATGCAGGAACGGATTCTGGCTTGGGTACAGCGTCATTGGAGACTGTCATCGCCTCGGGACGGACGTTGCGTCCACGCCCGAGTCCTCAAGCATGGGCGCAACCTGCACAGCCAAGCAAATGGCTTCGGATCGGCCGACGGTCGTTTTATACTATGCGGAAACGGCAATTCTGCAAGTCATAATTTCCCCATCCTCACGCGTATCTCCAAACGATGCCTGGTTTCGTAGCGCCATGCGAGCGTCATGTGCTGCGGCGACAGGCACTTTGACAACGCCTGTTGCATCGTCGGATGAATATTAGAAAGTGTTAATCTACCAGATTAGAAGCTGTTAATCTTCGAATAACCCTTGACATATCCCTCATGGAGCACCAGGGTAGCGTTCATCTCCTCTTCTCGCGCCCGCCCATGCCCCGTCCCGGCGAGGTCGTCTCGCACTGGCATCACTTTGTCGAGGACCTCAATACCTCGACGCTCGATTTCTACAAGTCCGTCGAGCAAACGCTCATCGCCAAAGAGTCACCGGTTCGGCCCACCCGAGTAGACTGGGCCGATCGTGGCGTTCTTTCCGCCAAGCGCGAGTACCTTCGCGCCGCCTACGGCCGCTACTCCTTCGACATCGCCGCCTTCCCTTTCGGAAGGGATTTCTTCTTCTCATGGTGGCTCACCAAGCGCCGGCCGGAAGGAGCACTTGGCATGGGGTGTATGGCGATGGTCAGACTCCTCATCGCCCTCGCGGTATTCGTGAAGCTTTTCGGCTACATCGGTGTGCGTTCTCCCAATTATGTCGCAGTTTTTCTCTAAATTCTGTCGCAGCTGAGAGCCTCCCTGTTTCGTTGGGCCGTTCACGGTGGGATGAGAAATCCCGGTTACCGGAGGCCCGAGGAGGATGCTCAGCATGTTGGATCGTCATGCGGTTCGGAAGTTGTTGGATGCCGGGGTAAACCCCCGCGCCGTCGCCGCGCAGTTCCGCGTTTCTCGCCGCACCATCGAGCGGATCGCGCGCGAAGCGGAGATCCGAAGCAGCGCAGATGGGGTGTTGCAGCGCGAGGGAGAAGCGGCCCGACGATTGGTCGGTCGCCCGCACGTGACGGCGGCCGTTCGCGCCCGCGTCCAGGCGCTCGTCGTCGATGATCCCGAATGCCCGCCGGGGGAGATCTGCCGTCTGTTGCGGGCAGAAGGGACCCCGCTTGGCCTGAGCACGGTGTATCGCGTGCTCCGCGAGGTGCGGGCGACGATTCCCGTCGCGCTGCAGGTCCGCTTCGAGGGGGTGGCGGGCGAGTTTGCGCAATTTGATATCGGCGAAGTGAGCGTCCGGCTCGCCGAAGGCCAGCGGCGCACGGTGCACTTCGCGGCGTATCGCCTCAAGTACTCGCGCTGGATGCATGTAGTGATCGTCCCGAATGAGCGGGTCGAGGCCTTGATTCGGAGTTTGCTCGACAGCTTTGCGCGGAGCGGCGGCGTCCCCTTGCGTGTGGTGTTCGACAATCCAAAGACGGTGGTCGTGCGCCACGAGGAAGGGCGGCCCGTGTGGAATGCGGTGCTGGCGCCGGTCGCGATCGATTACGGCTTCAAGATCGAGCTCTGCACGCCGCGGCAGCCGCAACAGAAAGGCGCGGTCGAAAATCTCGTCGGCTACGTGAAGCGCGCCTTTTTCCGCGCCCGGCGCTTCACGGATCTCGCGACCGACTTGCCACAGCAGCTCGCCGAGTGGCTCCTCGAGGTGAACACGACGCGGCCGAGTCGTGCGACAAAGGAGATCCCCGCTGTGCGCCTCGCCGCGGAGCAGGCGCGCATGAAAGCGCTTGCGGTGGCCCCGGAAGAGTATGGGCTGCGCATCCCCGTCACCGTCGGCCCGACGGCGATGGTAACGCACCAAGGGCTTCGCTATGCGATGCCGGCGGCGGCGTGTGGGATTCCGGCCACGCTCTGGCTCTATCCGGACCGCGTGAAGATCGTGACGGCGGGCAGCAAGCACGAGGCCGTGCATCCGCGCTTCCCGTCGCATGGCACCGGGAGCTACTTGCCCGGCCAGCGCGCCGCGCAGCTCGCGGCGGTCGCCGGCGCGCGGAAACGCCTCTACTTCATGCGCGAGCGGATTCTCGAGCTGGGACCCGTGGGCGAAGGGTATCTCACCGAGCTGATTCATCAGCGGCCCCACACCTGGAAGGGCGACGTCGAGCGCCTCTTCGCGCTGCTCGAAGAACTGGGCGACACGCATTTCCGGCTCGTGCTCCAGCGCGCGCTCTTCCAGCGGCTCATTGGCGCGGAATACGTCGTGCGCCTCGTCGCCCGCGGCGCGGGCAGTTCCTCGGAGGCGGTCTCATGACGCCGGCCGCCACGCGTCGCCGCCGCGCGCCCAGCGCGCCGCCCGCTCCGGTCCACGATCTCGACGGCATGCTGCGGCGACTGCATCTCCCCACGGTGCGGCGGCTGTATGCCGAGCTGGCGACGCGCGCCGAGACGGAGGGCATGAGCTATCGCACGTATCTCGAAACGCTCATCGCCGAAGAAATCGCGCATCGCGCGGAGACGCGGCTCACGCGCGCGGTGCGCAAAGCGCGCTTCCCGTTTCTCCGCACGATCGATGACTTCAACTTCACCTTCCAAACCGCCCTCAAACTCCAGATGCTCGGCAGCTATTTGGGGCCGGAACTCGTGAGCGAGGGAAAGAACGCGATCTTCAGTGGCCCCAGCGGCACGGGGAAATCGCACCTCTGCATCGCGATCGCGTACCGCGCGATTCAACATGGGTACGAAGCCCGCTTCGTCGGCGCGGACGAATTGATCGGGGAGCTCTCGCGCGCGGCGACGAAAGCCCGGCTCACCGCGGCGCTCGCGCCGTATCTGCATCCCCACGTCCTGATCATCGACGAGCTGGGCTATCTCTCCCATGCGGCCGACGCCGCCAACGTGCTCTATCGCGTGATCAACGAACGGTATCTCCAACGTCGCCCCATCCTGCTCACGACCAACAAACCGCTGGCGGCCTTGGGCGACGTCGTGCATGATGGCGACCTGGCCGAGGCGATTCTTGATCGGCTCCTCGAGCGGGGCGTGCATTTCGCGCTGCGCGGCCGCTCGTACCGCACCCGGCACTTATCCGAGGAGGAGGCCCCACCCCGTCGCGCGAAGTCTGCCTAACTCGCTCTTGCTGCGACAGAATTTAGAGAAAAACCGCGACAGAATTTAGAGAACCGGCAATCGGTGGATTTGTGGCGTTTGTCGTTGTCGTCGCGGGTGTGTGGAGCGCTATGGCTAGCGGCTCGATGCCTGGTGCGGAGTTCGTTGAGGATATCTGCCTCAGTCTCCCCATCGTTGGATTGCTCTATTCCCGCTTCATTCGCCCGGTGACGTACTTCTCCGAAGACACACGCCTCGTCTTCCAGGAATCGGTGCACAAAGTGGTCGTGAGGCACGTAGAGACACTCTTGTCCGTCGCGAAGCTCCCGCCACTCACTCCGGAACAGGCGAAGATCCGGGTGAGCCGGTGCCCTAGCAGGCCGCTGAAAAATCCGGTGAAGTGAGCACTTTGATCTTCGGCGGCGCGATTCGAAGGCGATGGCAGGGCGATGGCGGTGGATTTCCGCCGCCGCGCGGCGGCAAGTGCCGCGTTGTGCGACGCATCATGCCGGCCGACCGGCGAGCATTGATCGCATCCGAATCAGATTGTACGCCGCACTGGTGAAGGCGAAGAGCCACCCCACGAGCTCGCGGCCACGGTGGTGGAGCTTCCGGACGACGCCCACGCATTGCTGCCAGCCGAAGCCTTGCTCGACGAGTTTCCGTTTGCGTTGACTGATCACGTAGCCGCCGTGCCGCGTCGTACGTTGATCGACCGCACTGCGCTGGCCGCGGTACCGCGTGGGATTCGGGCTGACGTGCGGCGTGAAGCCGAGCGTCCGCACGCCGGTGACGAAATCCGGCACATCATAACCGCGATCGGCGCCGAGCGTGCGCTGGCGGCGCGACGGCGGCAAGCAGGTCAGCATCTCGAGCCCGGCTTCGCACTCCGCATGGCCACTCGGCGAGCGGACATCGGTCTGCACGATCAAACCGTGCCGATTCTCGGTGAGCACGCTCGCTTGATAGGCGAGAATGGCCGCGGTGTGGTGACTCTTCCGCGCGAGCCGGGCGTCCGGATCGGTCACCGACTGATGCGTGGTGTTACTCCGCTTCTGGCCTTAGAAGTTGAGACTCGGATTCCGCCCCGCGTAGCCCGGGCCATCCTCGTCCGACGGCGGCGGGGGCTCGGGACGATCTTTCGGGCGAAAACTCTTCTGGCTCGCCCACGCTTCAAGGAGCGTCCCATCGACGGTGAAGTGGTCGTGCGAGAGCAGGTGCTGGCGATTGGCGACGACGAGCACGGCGTTGAAGAACGCCTCGGCGATGTTGCCGTCGAGCAGCCGATCGCGGTTCTTCGAGAACACCGTCGGCACCCAGACGGCATCATCCGGCGTGAGCCCCACGAACCAGCGATAGAGCAAGTTGTAATCGAGCTGCTCCATCAATTGCCGCTCACTCCGAATCGTGTAGCACACCTGGAGGAGCAGCGCGCGGAGCAGCTGCTCGGGTGGAATCGAGGGACGGCCCACGGCGGAGTACAACGCCTGAAACCGCGGCGAGAGCTCAAGCAGGATCGGAT
The DNA here is from genome assembly GCA_025934775.1 of Gemmatimonadaceae bacterium. Classification (GTDB taxonomy): domain Bacteria; phylum Gemmatimonadota; class Gemmatimonadetes; order Gemmatimonadales; family Gemmatimonadaceae; genus JAQBQB01. Next base: position 137,102 of record JAICWO010000015.1, read on the forward strand.
CGACGAGCTTCCGCAGGGCGCGCAGTGGGTGGTCGGCCGGGATTCGGTCTTCGATCGACCGCGTGCTGAAGAGAATCGCTTGCCGCTCGTCCGCTCCACGCATCGGCGCTCTCGCTGTCGAGGTCGCGCGAAGATACGGCACTCCTCCGCGCCCGTCGGTTACGATTTCCTTAGTTTTTCAGCAGCCTGCTAGCGGGCAGTGAATCCGGCCGACCTGCTTCGGGCCTTTGATGCGTTCGAGCTGCGCACCCGTGGCCGGGATACGTGGCCCCATCGAGTGCCGCTCGAGCCTCTCTTTACGCCGATGCTCTCGGTTGAGCGTGTCCGAAGAGCTCCGCTGGACGATGCTCGGAAGCCCGGCATCCTAGAGCATCTCGAAGGCGTGCCGGCGACGGCGCCTCCGATTCTCGAGGCCGCGTAGCTCGGCGGCCAAGCCGGGGTCCGATCCGATTCGCCTGACGGCGCGCTCGAACCGTTCTGATATGAAGCGACCCGTCAAGGGTGCGCGGATGTGGGCGCTGCAGCTGCTGGTCTGATCGAGATGGGATTGCCTGGAGCGATGGGACGCGGGGCGCGACGGCTGATCACTCTGATATGCGCGGATTGGTTCGAAGAACGTACCGCAGGATCGTGATCCGTCGGGCGCCGCCGCAGACTAGGCGCGCGAGTTCGACATCGGGATGACATCTGATCGCATAGAACAAGGGCGGATGTGCCTTACCGACCCGGCCCATCGCGCCAGGCAATCCTGGAGCGAGTTAGGACATGATGGGTGTCGTTGGCAGTGGTTCGACGGTTTGGCCGATGGCCCAGATAAAGCCAAGGAGCTCGCGACCGATGACCGTCGCGACGGCGAGCGGCGCTTTGCCGCGCTCGGTGAGTTTTAGATAGCGGGGACAGAGGCGATGCTGTGCTTTCGTGGCGATTGCGATGATCGGAGCGGGTTGGTCGGCCTGCCGCGCCCGCAAGGTCCCACTCGCCGCGTTGGCGCGATGCCGATACGCCCACGCAGCTTCGACGAGCACACGCCGCAAGTGCGCATTTCCAGTTTTGGTAATCGCTCCCCGATGCACCCCACTGCCGCTCGAGTGCTCGCGCGGTACGAGTCCCGTGTAGCCCATGAGATGCCGCGGCGTCGCAAAGCGCCGAAGCGTGCCGACTTCACTGACGATCGTAGCCGCCGTGATCAGCTGCACGCCACGCAGCGCGGCGAGCGCGGCGAGCGCGGCGATCAAGGCTTGCTGCGTCGGGGCGAGGGTCTCGATCGCCGTCGTGATGGCGCGCGCGAGGCGCGCCACGCGATCGGCGAGCACGGCGAGCGTCGCTCGGTATTCGTCGTAGACGATCTGCAACGTTGTGAGCTCGAAGCGCTGCTGCGTGAGCCACTGCGCGTGCTTCAGCGTCCACGCTGTCATCCCTTCGGGCCGCTGCCGACCGTGTCGCAACAAGAACTTGCTCACGCGATGCCGCGCCCGCAGCTGATCCTGTTTGGCCACCTCCCGCGCGCGCACCAGATCGCGCAACGCCTCCGTCGCCGCATCAGGCACCCACACAGCCGTGAGATCACCGGAGCGATAGCAGCGCGCGAGCCGCACGGCGTCTTTGCGATCGGTTTTCACGCGATCGCCGGCTTTGGTCGGAATCAAGCTCGGCGCGATGACGTCGCAGTGGACACCGAGGACGGTGAGTTGCCAATAGGTCGTGTAGCCCGTTGGGCCGGCCTCGTAACACACGCGGAGTGTCGAAGCATCGCCAAGCTTTGCGATCAGTTTCCGCAGCGCCTCCGGCCGATTGCGAATCGTGCCAAGCTCGCGGACACTGCCGTCCGGCTCCGCGATGGCGACCGCGATTGTTTCTGCATGGACATCCAATCCGAGATAGCGCAGTTTCTTCTTCATAAGCGATCGGCTCCGTCACGTTGTGGCTCTGACCAATTGGCCTATTCCAATTGACTAACCCACGTTACCGTGACCGCGAGCCGGTCGCTTCATTCTGACTAGTGGCGCGCTCGTGGCATGCGGCGCATGCAGCGGATGGTAGAGATACTGCTGCCCCGGAAGACTCTCGCTGCGGTCGAGCGCGAGGAACACCGCGTCGAGGTCGAGATCGCGCCATGCACGATCATCGAGGCCGGTACCGCCTGCGTCGCGCGCGCTTCGCGCCTGATACGCTGCCGCGACGTCCAGATCGCGTGATCGCTTTCCGGCCCGCTCCGGACCGCGCCGCAGCAGCCAGAAGATCCTCGCGTTGGGGAAAATGCGCATCGCGAGTATGGCAGCCGCGGGCGCGATCAGGGCGAGAACGAGAAATAGCGGGGAGAATGCCATGCAGGAACTATGGGTTGTGGACGTCGGTCAGGAAGGATAGGCCGTTGTCTGCGCACGTGGGCGTGACCGGCGTTCGCGTGAGAGCCATCGGGCGGGTGCGCACCGGAGGGATGCTTGCTAAGCCGTTGATCCACGAAGGGTTCCCCGACCCGTCGACAGCGGAATCTCAAAATGGTTTTGCCGGCACGCCTCCCAGGACGTGTGCCCGTGGAACGTCCGGTTCGCGACGGAGCTGAAGGAACCGGCGTTCCGGCCGCGTGATTTCATCGCGAACAAGGATGCACGCAGACTCGCGGAGGATCTGCTCGCGATGAGTCAGGACACTTCAGCGCGGCATTTCGCAAGTCGCCGATGAAGCGTGCGAAGCTGGCGGGGCTCAAGCGCAATGCGCGGATCACACTGGAGCGCGCCGAGGAAGTGTGAGCCTCTACGGTGCGGTGGTCGCGGCGGTTCGACGTCGCGCCTCCTCACTCGATACCCGCGGCTGCCAGGCGCTGCCGAAACCGTTCGCGAACGCGCGCGTCATGTGCGCCGGCTCCGCCACGCCCGCCGCGAGCAGCGCGGCATCGGCCTCGGCCATCAGTGCGTCGCCGCTCTCGCCGACGGTGAGCTCCGCGAGCCGGCGCTTCGCGGCGCCGCCGAGCGCAATCATGTGGGCGTCGCCGAACACTCTCACCGCCTCGGCCAGGTAGGTGCGCGCGACGAGGTCCGTTCCACGCTGTGCGGCCACACCGGCGCGGACGAGCGCGGCGAGGCCCGGGGAGCACCGGCATACCCGATCGCGCGCGAGCGCGCGCGCATCCTTTTCGGCTCGCCGCAGCAACGATCGCGTGTCACCGCCGGTTTCCGCCGCGGCCAGCGCCGCCTGCGCTCGGACGAAAACTGCCCATTGCCAGACCTGGTGGAGCTGCAGGTAATGGTTGCGGCGGATCAAGGGCCACTCCGCGTTCACGAAGCGCCAGGCGTCCATACCACGCCCCTGGTACAGCATCGCCCACGAGCGGACGAACAGCAACGCCGCGCACTGCATCGTGTAGAGCTCGCCCCAGTGCGACCGCGACGCGTCCATGATCGCGAGGGCGCGCTCGGGTCGTCCGGCACCGAGTTCGGCGAACGCCCACGGGTGTGCCCCGAGCGAATGCTCTAAGAAGCGGTTCCCCGACTCGCGTGAGCCGTCCACCATCTGCCGCGCGCGCGCGAGCACGTGCGATACGCGGCCGAGGTGCGCGTCAGCGATCTCGGCGTACGTCTGTGACACGCCACGCTCCCACTGGACGCCGTGACTCTCGGCGAATCGAGCATCGGCGCGCAGCATGTCCTCGCGGCAATCGTCATAGCGCCCCTCGAAGAACGCGCGGAATCCGCTCGACCACGCATCGAGTCCAGCGAGGTATGGCGACTCGTCACCGACAACGAGCGCGGCGAAGGTCGCGCGGAGCCGCGGCAGGAGCCGCGCGGCCAGTGGGCTCCGGAAGGCCTGCGCGCCCATCAGCTTGCCGCCGATGGCGCGCGCGATGCGGCCGCGCTCGCCCGTCTCGAGCGCCAGCAGAACCGCGAGGGTGATGAAATAGACGCTGGACGGCGTGTCGAACATCATGAAGCACCGTGCAGCATCGAAGGCGAAGTCGGCGCGCTGGAGCAGGTGCGGCGGGACCTCGCTCTCCTGCCGGGGACGGAAGCGCAGGCCCCGCACGGCGAGCCGGAGCTCGACGAGGGCCAGGCGCGCCGTCAGCGCGCGTCGCGACGGCACGCGGAGACCCGCGCCGGCAAGAAATCGCGTCAGCGCGTCGCGCCCTTCGCCGGCATACCCGCTCACGACCGACCAGTACGCCTCCTTGTGCGCCAAGTCGAGTGCCTCACGGCCCGTCGCGCTCGCTCCCGCTTCGCGGTACGCACGCGCGGCATCGGCACCGCGCCCCGCGTTTGCGAGCGCATCCGCCAACCGCGTCTGCAGACGTCGGCGCTCGGTCTCCGTTGCGGTCGACAGTGACAGTGCCTTGCCGAACAGGTCCGCGGCGCGCTGGAAGGCGAGCGTCGCCACGGCGCGCTCGGCAGCGAGCGCATAGTGACGACCGGCCTCGTCCAACTGCCCCGCGGCCTCGAAGTGGCCGGCGACGGCTTCGGCATCGGCGGACGCCGATGACGCAGACAGTACGACGGCGAGTCGCGCGTGGTGCGCACGTCGGCGCATCGCATCCAGATCGGCAACGACCGTCTCACGCACTCGGTCGTGGTACGACTCGATCTCGCCGGCGGCACCGCGGATCAGATTGCGAGCGCGGAGCAACGCGAGCGTCTTCGCATCGGCCGTCGCGAGCCCCGCGGCATGGCAGGCATCCGTCTCGTGCAGCGGCCGCGCGGCGAGCGCGATCACCTCGAGCACGGCGCGCGCATCGGGGGGAAGCGCAGCGACGCGGTGGCGCAGGAGCGAGTCGAGCGTGATCCCGCCATCCGACGCACCCCCGGTGGCAGCCCCCGAGGCCAGCTCGCGCAGGAAGTACGGATTGCCACCGCTCTCGCGCAGCAGCTCGTCCAGGCGATGCTGCGTTCGGCCCGTGCCGCCGAGCACAGCGCCAGCGAGTGCGCGCGACTCGGCGGCCGTGAGCGGGCCGAGGGAAATGTCCCGCACGTCGAGCGACAGCGCGCGAAATCGCTCGCCACGCAATGCGTCGAGAAACGCACTCCGTCCCTCGAAGCCGTCGCGCCACGCGCCGATCAACAGGAAGCGCGGCGGATTGGGCGGCCGGAGC
>JAICWO010000026.1 GCA_025934775.1 Gemmatimonadaceae bacterium
CAGCTGCATCAGTGCGGCCTGCCCAAGCTGATGGCGCTCGAGCTGTTCAAGCCGTTCATCATCCACAAGCTCGTCGAGAAGGGCATCGCCGAGACGGTGAAGCGCGCCAAGAAGATCGTGGAGCGCGAGAGCCCGGAGGTCTACGAGATTCTCGAAGAGATCATCCGCGACCATCCGGTGCTCCTCAACCGCGCGCCGACGCTTCACAGACTTGGTATTCAAGCCTTTGAGCCGGTGCTCGTGGAAGGCAAGGCCATCCGTATTCACCCGCTCGTGTGCGCGGCGTTCAACGCCGACTTCGACGGCGACCAGATGGCCGTGCACGTGCCGCTCTCGTTCGAGGCGCAGCTCGAGGCGCGGCTGCTCATGCTCTCGAGCAACAACATCCTCAAGCCGTCGGACGGCCGCCCCGTGGCGGAGCCGAGCCAGGACATCGTGCTCGGCTGCTACTTCGCGACCAAGGCGCCGGCCGGCTTCGACAAGATGGAACCGGAGTCGCTGCGCCGCTTCACCACGGTCGCCGAGATCGAAATGGAGCTCGCGCTGCAGCGCATGCAGCGGAGCACCGCGGTGTTGCACTTCGTGAAGGACATCAACGGCGAGCGGTGGGAGAAAACCACCGCGGGCCGCGTGCTGTTCAACGCGATCGTGCCGCCGGAGCTCGGCTACAAGAACCACGACATGAAGAAGAAGGCGCTCTCGGAGCTCGTCTTCGAGGCGTATCGCAAGGCGGGGCTCGCCGCGACGGTGAACTTCCTCGACCGGCTCAAGGAATTCGGCTTCACCAACGCTACGCGCGGCGGTGTGTCGATCGGCATCGAGGACCTGGAGATTCCGACCGCCAAGGCCGGTCTGCTCGAGGAAGCCGAGGAGCGCGTCGAGCGCTTCCAGCGCGCGTACCAGACGGGCAACATCACCAACGGCGAGCGCTACAACAAAGTCATCGACACGTGGACCCACGCGAACTCGGACATCGCCGACGAGATGGTCAAGGCGATGCGCGAGTCGAAGCAGGGGTTCAACCCCGTGTTCATGATGTTCGATTCGGGTTCGCGTGGTAGCCGCGACCAGATCCGCCAGTTGGCGGGGATGCGCGGCCTCATGGCGAAGCCGCAGAAGAAGCTCACCGGCGGCATTGGTGAGATCATCGAAAGTCCGATCAAGTCCAACTTCCGCGAAGGCCTGTCGCCGCTCGAGTACTTCACGTCGACGCACGGCGCGCGCAAGGGTCTGGCCGACACCGCGCTCAAGACGGCGGACGCCGGCTACCTGACGCGTCGTCTGGTGGACGTGGCGCAGGACGTCACGATCACGGAAGAGGATTGCGGCACGATCCAGGGACTCGAGGTCGGCGCGCTGAAGGAAGGCGAGGACGTCATCGAGCCGTTATCGGAGCGCATCGTCGGCAACTTCGCCGCCGAAGACGTGGAAGATCCGCACGAGCTCGACGAGTCGGGCCGCCGGACGCTGCTCGTCGAGGCCGGCCAGTTGATTGACGAAGACAAGGCGCTCCAGATCGAGGAGTCGGGCATCGAGATGGTGAAGATCCGTTCGGTGCTCACCTGCGAGGCGAAGCGCGGGCTCTGCCGCATGTGCTACGGCCGCAACCTGGCGACGATGGACGTCGTCGACCTGGGCGAGGCCGTGGGCATCATCGCGGCGCAGTCGATCGGCGAGCCGGGCACGCAGCTCACGCTGCGCACGTTCCACATCGGCGGCACGGCGGCGCGTATCGCCGAGCAGACGGCGCGCAAGGCGAAGGTCGCGGGCACGATCGAATACTCGGATCGTCTGATCGTCGTGACGAACCCCGAGGGACAGAAGATCGTGACGTCGTACGAAGGCGAGATCACGATCAAGTCGTCCAATGACAAGAGCGCGAACGTGGCGGCGCGCCTGCAGGTGCCGCTCGGCTCGATCCTCATGGTCGAGGACGGCGCGGACGTGAAGCGGGACCAGGTGATCTTCACCTGGGATCCGTACACCAACCCGATTCTCGCCGACGTCGACGGCACGGTGCGGTTCGTGGACATCGTCGAGGACGAGTCGGTGTCCGAGGAGCTCGACGAGCTCACGGGCCTCCGTCAGCGCGTCATTATTGAAGATCGCGAAAAGAAGCTGCACCCGCACATCGAGATCATCCAGGAGAAGGGCGGCAAGGAGAAGCGCGTGCGCGACTTCATCATCCCGGCGGGCGCGCAGCTCACCGTGGAGGATGGACAGCGCATCTTCCCGGGCACGACGCTGGCCAAGGTCGGCCGCGAAGCGTACAAGACGCGCGACATCACCGGCGGCCTGCCGCGGGTCGCCGAACTGTTCGAGGCGCGCCGCCCCAAGGATCCGGCGACCATCTCCGAGATCGACGGTATCGTGCGGTTCGGCGAGATCAAGCGCGGCAAGCGCGAGATCTACGTCGCGCCCATGAATCCCGACGGTTCGTTGGACGAGACGCGCGAGGCGCAGCTCTATGAAGTCGGCGCCGGCAAGCACTTGCGCGTGCACGAGGGCGACCGCGTCCGCGCCGGCGATCGCTTGTCGGAAGGACCGGTCAATCCGCACGACATCCTGCGGATCAAGGGCCCGCGCGCGGTGCAGGAGTATCTGCTCAACGAAGTGCAGGAGGTCTATCGCCTGCAGGGCGTGAAGATCAACGACAAGCACATTGGCGTGATCGTGAAGCAGATGCTGCAGAAGGTTCGCGTCATGGATCCGGGCGACACCGAGTTCCTCGAAGGGGAGCACGTGGATCGCCAGGTCTTCCGCGACGAGAACGACCGCGCGAAGAAGAAGAAGGAGAAGCCGGCGATGGCCGAGCCGCTGCTGCTCGGCATCACCAAGGCGTCGTTGACGACGCAGTCGTTCATCTCGGCGGCGTCGTTCCAAGAGACCACCCGCGTGCTCACCGACGCGTCGATTCGCGGCGCGAAGGACGACCTGCTCGGTCTCAAGGAGAACATCATCATCGGCCATCTCATCCCGGCCGGTACGGGCATGTACCGGTACCAGGAAGTGGACATCGAGCTCGCGCAGCCGGAAGGCTTCGAGCCGCTGCCAACGATGGCGGAGTCGCTGCCGGACGTCTTCTCGATCGCGGACGACGACGAGTTCCCCGCGCTGCCGCGGCCTGGTGTGAAGGGGCCGGCCGAGTAGGCGGTACCAACGCGAGATACGACACGAACGGCGAGCTTCGGCTCGCCGTTCGTGCTTTCGTGAACTGGTATTCCAGTTTGATACACACACGCCGTTGCCAGCCGCCGGCGTTGCAATTCCGCGGTCCGGACGAGAATATCACTGTCGGCCGGAGGTGTCGTCGTGCGAGTGGTGTGGAACGGTGTGTTCGTCGCGGCGGTCCTCGTGCTCGCCGCCGCGCGGGTGCGCGCGCAGGAGATTCGCGGAACTATCCGTGATGACGCGTCGGGCGCGCCGATCAGCGGCGCGGTCGTGGCCGCGCTCTCGGGGCGCGACAGCGTGGTTGGGCGCACGCTGTCGACGACCGACGGAGCGTTCACGCTGCGCGCCGACGCGGCGGTGCGGATTCGCGTCGTGCACATCGGCTACCGTCCGACGTCGGCGACGGCTTCGAGCGGCGCGCTCGAGATCGCGATGACGCGGTTGCCGGCGATGCTCGACACCGTGCGGACGGTGTCGAACGCCGCGTGCCCGGCGCGTGCGGACGCCGACCGCGCGGCGGGATTGTGGTCGCAGGCGCAAGCGGCTTTGCTGGCCGCGGTCGTGGCGCGCGACGCGAATCCGGCGCGCGTGCGCGCGGTCGAGTACCGGCGCGTGATGGGCGGCCCCGGCATGAGCCAGATCGTCGCGCTCGCGGTGCATCTCGATACCGCGGTGCGGACGCGCGTCTTCAGCACGAAGCGGCCGCCGTCGTACTTCGAGCAGCACGGATTCGTCGTACACACCGACTCCGGGACGATTCTCTACGCGCCGGATGAAGACGCGCTGCTCGACGACTCGTTCGCGCGGACGCACTGCTTCCATGTCGAGCACGATCGGCATCGCGCCGGCGAGATCGGGTTGGCGTTCGCGCCGATTCCAGCGCGAGACACGGTGCCCGACCTGACCGGCACACTGTGGATGGACAGCGCGCGCGCTGGCATCGTGAACGTCGATTTCTCCTATACCGCGCTGCCGGCGAGCGCCGGCGATCCGCGCGGCGCCGGCGGATCGGTGGAGTTCACGACGGCGGCGAACGGCATTCCACTCATCACCGCGTGGACGGTCCGACAACCCACGCGCCCGACGCCCGCGCAGTTGCTGATGCACCGCGTGAACACGCAGATGTGGATGATCGGTGCGACGCAGGTGATCGACGGCGGCGCGCTCGAGATCGCAACGTGGGCGGACGGGACGACCGAGAAGGGGGCTCTCTCCTCGATTTCGGGCACGGTGGTGGATCCGGCGACGGGGAAGGCGTTGGCGGGAATTCCCGTGGCGCTCGTCACCGCCGGTCGGACGACGCGCACGGATAGTCTCGGGCGATGGGCATTCGACGCGCTCGTTCCAGGTCCGTACGCGCTCGCCGTGGACGATACGCTCTCGGAGGTGTTCCGCGACATGGTCGGCGGGCACGCGCCGTCGTACGAGGGCGCGGAAATCTCCCGTTGGCACATGAACGTGTCGGAGAGCGTCCATGGACACGGCGTCGGGCCACGCTTTACGCAAACGATACAGATCGACAGCGGTGTGAGCGCGCCGATCACGATCGAGCTCCCCTCGATCGAAGAGCGCTTTCGGCGCAAGTGCGGCGATCAACTCGCGGGTGACAGCGCCGGCGTGCTCGCGATCTGGGCGCGCGAGAGCGAGCTGCCAGCACGCAAGGCGAGGATTGGCGTGTTGGCTGCCGGCATGGGAGCGACGGGCGGGGTGGTGGTAAAGACCGACGACGAAGGGCGCGCGATCGTCTGCGGAGCGCCGCGCGGCCGGCCAGTGCGCATGACCGCGGCGTTCGGGAAGAGTGCGCCGGTGTCGTGGAGCATCACGCCCGACCGTGGTCATTTGGTCACGCTCGTCGTCATAGAGTTCTAAGACGAATGCGGCGTCGTTCCGCGGACTGCTGGTGAGAGCGTACGCGTGCAAATTTGTTAACCTGTCAAGTAAATGCCCACCCTTGCAGACAAGCGTTTCGTGTGCGAGCATTTGGCGTCGTGAAGTCGCGCGGATTTGTCCCGCACGCATGCAACGACGCTGTAACTTCCTCCCCCCGACAGACCTCCCCTACTCCGGTTGCGCGACGTGACGTCGTGCAGGCCGCGGCAGTTGTAGTACCGCACGTTGCACTCGCACCATCGCGGCCCGCCGCACTCGCGGGCAGCCGGCGCCTGATGTGAAGTCCACCAACACTCCGGTACACCTCCTTATGACAAAACGCGCATTCACGGTTTTGCTCGGGATGCTCCTTCCCGTCGCTCAGGTGCTCGCCCAAGCGAAAACCGTGACAGGCACCGTCACCAGCGACGCCGGCGTTCCCGTCGCCAGCGTGTCTGTGCTCATCAAGGGCACCAACCAAGGCACCGTGACCAACGTGCAGGGCCGATATTCGATTCGAGCGTCGACCGGCCAGGTGCTCGAGTTCCGGCAGATCGGCTTTGCCGCCGAACAGCGCACGATTGGCGAGAGCGACGTGATCGACGTGCAGCTCAAGAAGGTCGCGGCCAACCTGAATGCGGTCGTCGTGACGGCGCTCGGCCAGACGGCCTCGGAGCGATCGCTCGGCACGGCGCAGCAGGTCGTGTCCGGCGCGCCGATCGAGCAATCGCGGCGTGACAATTTCATCAATGCGCTGCAGGGCCGCGTCGCGGGTGTCGACGTCACGAGCACGTCGGGCGTGCCCGGCGCCTCGACGTCGATCACGATTCGCGGCATCAGCTCGATCTCGAGCAGCAACCAGCCGCTGATGATCGTCGACGGCTTGCCGATCGACAACACGACGACGAACACGGCGAACCTCGCGTCGGACGCTCCGACGTCGGCGCTGGCGTTCAACAATCGCGGCGTCGACTTCACGAACCGCGCGGCGGACATCAACCCGGACGACATCGAGTCGATCACGGTGTTGAAGGGTCCCGAAGCGGCGGCGCTCTACGGCATCGACGCGGCGAACGGCGCGATCGTGATCACGACGAAGCGCGGCCGCGCCGGCGCGGGCGAGTTCAACTACACCGGCTCGGTGCGCATCGATCAGGTGCGCGCCAAGCCGGACGTGCAGAACGTCTACGGGCCGAATGCCGCCGGCACGCCCAGCGGCTTGAGCGCGTCGCTCGAGTACTTCGGCACGCCCTACCCCGCGGGAACGCCGTTCTACGACAACATCGGAAACTTCTTCCAGACCGGCATCTCGCAGACGCACAACCTGTCGTTCGACGGCGGCGCGGCGGACGGCCACTCCAACTACCGCATCTCGTCGGCGATCACGCGCGCGGAAGGCGTGATTCCGAACACGCCGCTCAACAAGCTCAATCTGACCGGCGCCACGCAGGGCATCGTCACGCCGTGGTTGAAGGCGGACCTGACGATGTCGTACGCGTACGAGTTCAACAATCAGCCGTTCAAGGGCGACCAGGGCCCGCTCATCGGCTTGCTCGTCTGGCCGGACACGAACAACGCGGCCAACTGGCTCACGCCGGCGGGGCAGCGCGCGCGGCTGACGAGTCTCTCCGAAGCGTCTGAGATCGACAACCCGTACTTCAGCGTCAACAAGAACGCGATCAACGAGAAGACGAACCACGTCATCTCGAACGCCGGGTTCACGATCACGCCGTTCTCGTGGGGCAACCTCAAGACCAACATCGGCGCGGACAACTACACGACGCAGCGCAACATGCTCCGCGCGCCCGAGAGCGCGCAGGGCTTCACGTCGAACGGCATTCTCGACGTCAACGACATCGTCGTCCGCAACGTCAACGCGCAGACGCTGTTCAACGTGAACGACATTCAGCTCGGCCGCGGACTCTCGGTGCACGGCCTGGTCGGCAACGAGATTCAGGACCAGCACTCGGTGACGGACGGATCCGAAGGCATCAACTTCCTCGATCCGAACTTCGCGTCGATCAACAACACGTCGCAGAAGTACAGCCGCTCGATCATCGCGAATCGCCGCGTGGTGAGCGGCTTCGGCGCGGTGAACTTCGACTACCGCGACTACTGGTACGTGAACGTGCAGGGACGGAACGACTGGACGTCGACGATCCCGCAGGGCCGCAACTCGTTCTTCTATCCCTCGGTCTCCACGAGCTTCGTGTTCAGCGATGCATTCCCGTCGCTGCAGAAGTACGTGACCGGCAAGCTCACGGCCGCGTACGCCGAGGTCGGCCGCGACGCGCCGCCGTACTCGTACGCGACGACGCTCGAGTCCAAGACGACCTCATTTGGCGGCTACGGCTACGGGTTCTACGGCCCGAACCCGCTCCTCAAGCCCGAGTTCGCGAAGGATTATGAAATCGGCACGGAGCTGAGCTTCCTCGACGACCGGCTCGGCGTGAACCTGGACACCTACCGCAAGCGCACGGAAAACCAGATCGTTCAGAACATCCGTGAGAGCTACGGCACGGGCTTCATCCTCTTCAACCTGAACGGCGCGACGACCGAGAATCACGGCGTCGAAGCCACGGTGCGTGGCGATCTCGTTCGCGGCCGTGCCTTCACGTGGAACGCGCTGGCGAACTTCACGCTGAATCGCGGCAAGACGCTGAGCCTGCCCAACGCGCTGCCGGAGTCGTACAACTCCGACACGTGGCTCTACGGCAACGTGCGCAACGGCACCGAGCCCGGTCTTTCGACGATGTCGCTGACCGGCGAGTTCTACGCCCGCAACAAGAACTGCCAGCTCCTGATCGACCCGACGAGCGGTTTGCCGCTGCGCCAGTCGACGTTCGTCGACGCGAAGTGCGTGGACTCCAACGGCAACACGATCATCAAGGGCTACGATCGCCAGCCGGACTTCACGGTCGGCATCAACAACAATCTGCAGTACAAGCGCTACGGCCTGCAGTTCCTGTTCGACATCCGGAAGGGCGGCGACGTATTCAACGCGACGCAGCACTATCTGTACGTGCGCGGCCTCGCGACGAGCACGCTCAATCGCAACCAGCCGGTCGTGATCCCCGGCGTGCTGCGCGACGGCAAGGAGAATTCGGCGAATCCGACGCCGAACAACATCGTCGTGATCCCGGCGCTGAACACGAACTACTACACGACGGCGAGCGAGGAGATGTTCATCGAGCGCAATATCAACTGGCTCCGCCTGCGCGAGGTGACGCTCACCTACGAGCTGCCGCCGACCCGCGTCGCGAAGAACGCCAGCGTCTTCCTGACGGCGACGGATTTGTTCCTCTGGACGAACTACACCGGCCTCGATCCGGAATCGAACGGCACCGACGCCGCGTCGGGTGGATCGGGCGGCATTGGCTTCGACTACGCGAACTTCCCGATCCCGCGCGGCATCAACTTCGGCCTGCGGATGGGCTTCTAATATGAGAATCCTCTCACACGAATCGCACACCAACGCGCCGATGACCCGGCTCGCGACGGCGCTCGCGCTCGGCACCCTGTGCCTGACGGCGAGCTGCAAAGACTTCCTCGACGTCAACACCAACCCCAACGCGCCGCAGAGCGTGTCGGCGAATCTGTACCTCGCGCCGATGATCCACTGGCTGGTGACGTCGCCCCAGTACGACGGCCGCTTCGTCGGCCGGTACACCCAGCAATGGGCGCTCGCGAATGGCGCGACGAGCCTGAGCACCTGGGACCGGATGGGCTACGACCCCGGCAGCGACAACGGCGCGGAGCAGTGGCGCGACGTGTACTGGTCCCTCGGCCAGGGTCTCGTGGACATGATCAACAAGTCGCGCGCCGAGCAACGGTGGGACGTGCTCGGCGTCGGCGAGTTCATGCAGGCGTGGGGCTGGCAGGTGCTCACCGATCTGCACGGCGAGATCATCATCAAGGAAGCGTTCGACCCGACGCGCTCGACGTTCGACTACGACAGCCAGGAGTTCGCCTATTCGGAAGTGCAGCGCCTGCTCGACAGCGCCATCGTGCATCTGTCGCGCACCGACGGCGCAGTCGACGCGACCTACCTCGGCAAGACCGATCACCTGTACAACGGCGATCGCACGAAGTGGCTGAAGTTGGCGCACGGGCTGCTGGCGATGAGCCTCAACCATTTCAGCAACAAGTCGAATTACAATCCTCGCTTGGTCATGGCGGAGGTCGACAGCTCGTTCACGAGCAACGCGGATGACGCGGTCTTCCAATATCCGGCGCAGGACCCTGGCTTCGCGGACTACAACTTCGAGGGCCGGACGCGCAACAACGTCACGAGCTATCGCCAGACGCAGTTCGTCGTTCACCTGATGGACGGCACCGACTTCGGCGCGGTCGATCCGCGCATGAGCCGCATGCTTGCCCCGTCGGCGGACGGCCAGTTCCGCGGCGTGGACCCGGCGGTGCCCGGCTACGGCGCCATGACATCGACGCAGCAGCCGTTCAATTTCTTCGGCTACGCCGGCACCGGCGGCCTCGGCCTGCCGAGCCGCTACATCTTTGGCGACAAGAACAGGTTCCCCTTCATGACGTATTCGCAGCTCCAGTTCGTGAAGGCGGAAGCCGCGTTCCGCGCCGGCGACAAAGCGACGGCACTCGCGGCGTACACGAACGGCATCTCGTCGCACATCGATTTCGTGAACGCTCGCAACGCCGAGATCAGCTCGCAGTCGGCGACGCCGATCAGCGCCTCGGAGAAGGCGGCGTTCCTGAGCGACCCGCGCATCGTGCCGACCGATCCGAACAAGCTCACGCTGACGGACATCATGTCCCAGAAGTACATCGCCGAGTGGGCGTGGGGACACAACGAGCTGTGGATGGACATGCGCCGGTATCACTACACGGACCTGGATCCGGCGACCGGCCAGGAGGTGTACCCCGGGTTCACGCCTCCGAGCACGACGATCCTGTATCCGGACAACAGCGGCAAGCTCGTGCAGCGCATTCGGCCGCGGTACAACTCGGAGTACGTGTGGAACCTGGCGGCGCTCGCGGTCATTGGCGGGACGGCGGCGGACTACCACACGAAGCCCATGTGGATCACTCAACCGTAATCCGGACCGGACATGAATAGATATCTGACCCTCGCACTGCTGGCCGGCGCCGTCGCGGTTGGAGCGTGCGACAAGAACGGGCAGCAGGACATCACGGCGCCGGCAGCCGGCGCATTCGTGAAGTTCTTCAACTTCGGCGTTGGCGCGCCGAGCGTGAACTTCTACGCCAACAACTCGAAGGTGACCGCGATCAGCACGACGCTCTGTCAACCGCCCAACGACACGACGTCCGTGTGTCGTTCGACGGGCAACGAGACGACGATCGGTACCGGGTACGGCGCGGCCGGCAATGGCGCGATGTACAACGAGCTCACCCCTGGCGCGGCGACGCTCGCCGGCGAGATCTCGGCGACGACGGACAAGGGCCTTCCGATCGCGACGGCTTCCGCCACGCTCGAGGACGGGAAGTTCTACTCGTATTACGTGAGCGGGATCTACAACACGAGCTCGAAGAAGGCCGACGCATTCGTCGTCGAAGATCCCATCCCGACGATTACCGATTTCTCGCAAACGTACGTGCGCTTCGTGAACGCGATCTCGAACTCGCAGCCGATGACGCTCTTTGCGAAGAGCCAGACGTCGGGGACCGAGTCGCCGATCGGAGCGGTCGTCGCGTACGAGAGCGCGGGGACGTTCACGGCGATCCCCGCCGGGGTCTACGATCTGAGCGGCCGCGCGGCCGGCTCGAGCACGAACCTGATCACGCGGACGTCGGTCTCGTTCGTTGGCGGGCACGTGTACACGATCACCGCGCGCGGTGACATGACGTCGTCGGTGACGGCGAACAAACCAGCGTTCGACAACACGGCGAACCGCTGAGATCACCGATCGTTGACGTTAGCCTCCGAGGGAGCAATCCCTCGGAGGCTGTTCGTTTCTGGCCGGTGGCGCCGAGGCAGTGGCCGCGTTGACATAAATTCAACGCCCACCTACCTTTCCCAGTCTCCCCCCGACCACCTCCGGCCGGGCGGGAAGTGCTGCCACGGGGCTATCCCGTTCGGATTCCAGGTCTTCATGCCAACGATCAATCAGCTCGTCCGACACAGTCGGCGCGACGTCCTCAAAAAGGAAAAGTCGCCCGCGCTGAAGTCGAATCCCTTCCGTCGCGGTGTGTGCACGCGCGTGTACACCACCACTCCCAAGAAGCCGAACTCGGCGCTGCGCAAAGTCGCCAAGGTTCGTTTGACGAACGGCTTCGAGATTATCGCCTACATTCCGGGCGAAGGCCACAACCTCCAGGAACACTCGATCGTGCTCGTGCGCGGCGGTCGCGTGAAGGACCTGCCAGGCGTGCGCTATCACATCGTTCGCGGGTCGCTCGACGCCTCCGGTGTGAACGGCCGCAACCAGAGCCGCTCGAAGTACGGCACCAAGAAGCCGAAGGCGGGAGGTAAGAAGTGAGCCGCCGCAAATCTTCCGTCAAGCGCCCCGTCCTCGCGGACGCGCGCTACGACAGCCAGACCGTTTCGAAGTTCATCAACGTGATGATGTTCCAGGGGAAGAAGTCGACCGCGGAACGCATCTTCTACGGCGCGATGGACCTGGTCGAGAGCCGCACGAACCAGCCCGGGGTCAACGTCTTCAAGCAGGCGCTGGCGAACCTCAAGCCGGTGGTCGAAGTGAAGAGCCGCCGCGTCGGCGGCGCAACGTACCAGGTGCCGGTCGAAGTGCGCCCCGAGCGCCGCACCGCGCTCGCGATGCGCTGGCTCATCCTGTACTCGCGCGAGCGAAACGAGAAGTCGATGTCGGAAAAGCTCGCCGCCGAGGTGATCGCGGCCTCCAAGGGTGAAGGCAACGCGGTGAAGAAGAAGGAAGACACGCACCGCATGGCCGACGCGAACAAGGCGTTCGCGCACTATCGCTGGTAGAACCTAGATCTCTCGGTCTAACCGCAACGCCTCGTTGAGCTTACGCGCTCGGCGAGGCGTTTCGTTTGCCGCTCAGCCTCGCGTGGTGCCCGTTCGTGGTGCCCGTTCCGCCGCGGCGAGCGAATCCAGCGCCGCGAGCCCGCGCCGCTGCGCGTCCTCGGACGGCTGCTGATAGACCTGCACGACGGTGCGTGTCGACTTCCAGCCACCCAGGTCCTTCAGGTCGCGCAGCGCCACGTCGCGCAGCGTGTTTGCGAATGCTCGCCGGAAGGAGTGCCAGCCGTAGCGCTCGCGCGGCGGAAGATCGGCGCGCGCGGCGATTCGCTTCCAGAGGTTCACCACGGCGTGCTCGGACCATGCCCCGCTCGCGTCCTTCGACCGCGGCGAGGGGAAGATCCATGCGTCGCCGATCGCGCCGGTTCGGCTCCGCTCGCCTTTGAGTGCCGCAACGGCCTCAGCATGCAGCGGGTTCCAGTGATCGTAATCGATCTTGTCGTTCTCGCCGCGCCAATGGATACGCGCAGCTTCGAGGTCGACGTCGCTCCAGCGAAGCAGCCGGATCGACTTCGATCGGTGCCCCGTGTACCACGCGAGCGTAACGAAGAGCAGCAACCGCGGCGACATCGATTCCGCGGCCTTTCGAACGGCCTGGTACTGTTCACGCGTGAGAATCGGCCGGCGCGGGCTCTCTTCGCGCGGCACCGCGAGCCCGGCTAGTGGGTTGCGCTCCAACAGATAGCCGCCGGTGCCGTCGCCGGCGCGCACGGCCCAATTCAGCACGGCGTTGAGCAGGTTGCAATCCTGCTCGAGCACGCGTGTGCGTACCGCTCGCCCCTCACGCCCACCAACCGCGAGCTCGCCGCGCCGACGACGCTGGATGTAGCTGTCCCAGTCGCGGCGATTGAGTGACGAAAGCCTCCGCCCGGCGCCGAATGCGCGCAGGAACAGTGGGAACGTCCGCCGATCGTGCGCTTGCGCGGTTCGTGACTTCTGCGGCGTCACTTCCCGTTCGTAGGTTGTCAAACAGCTTCGAAGCGTGATCGCCGCGACTGGCGCCCGCTCGTGGCGCCCGAACTTCGCCGCGACATCATCAGCCGCGAGCTTCGCTTTCGCGCGGTCGGAGTGGCCGAGCGGCTGACGGATCCGCTTGCCGTTCTCGTCCCGATAGTCCATCCAGACGCCTGGGCGGCCGTCACGCTCGAACACGCGCACCCGATTCCGCCCCTTCTCGCCCGCGATGTAGCTCCATCCACTCGCGGCCGGTCGTTCGCGAACCTCACCGTTCATCGTGTCTCCGCTGTATGTGCGTTGGAGACAGAGGCCACGATCCGCCGACGGGCCGAGAAGTGAGCGCCCTCGCCGTCCTCGTGCAAGGTGTGCCCCGGCTTCACGGGAACATCGGCGCGGCGGACGCGTGGGCGGTGCTTTCGCCCGACGTTCTCGAGCTGGGCGGTCGCGACCAGGCGCTGCAAGTGGTCGACGCTGTAGCCGCCGATCGCGCTGGCCTCGGAGAGCGTGACGCTCTCCACGTCGAGCGCGCGGATCTCGCCTTCAAGCTCGTCGGCCGCGCGCCGGAACGCCTGAGCCGGCCCGGCCGCGAACGGCTCAAGCTCGTCGGCGCGTGAACGCCACCGTTCGGCCAGGTTAGCGAGCGACACGGGCCGATCCGCGGTGCAAAGGGCCAAAGTTTTCATTTTGACAACGTGAAAATCCGACTGGTCGCACGGTCGCTGGCAGGGGGGGGCCGAAAGAAACCGACCAGTGCCACCCCCGCGTGCCGGGCGAGGTGCCACGGTGCCACCCCTTAAGGGGTGTGGCACGTTGGCACCTCCTCTCGCCGCTCATTCTGGCACCTCCGTGGCACCTGCTTGGCACCTGGCACCAAGCGCCATCGTCCCGGCGTCGGTTCGCGCGTACTTCCCGCCGATGCGCTTCACGTAAGCCAAATCCAGCAACCGCCTTCGGGCGCGGTTGAAGCTCCCGTCGGAGAGTCCCGTCGCCCGCTCCCATCCGGTCGAGCTGATGCCGGGGTCGGTTGGCACCTCGTGGAGGGCGCGCACCTCGTTGGGCGACAGGCGCGATGAGGTAGGTGCCACGGGGTCGAGCACGAGACTTCCGGCGATTGGCGAGGGTTCGAGCGTGAAGTCGGCGAACTCCGCTGCGTCCCGCTGCTTGGAGTTGTGCACGGTGACCCGATTCGAGTTCTCTTCGCGTGTGAGCACGATTTCGGTGTCCACGTTGCCGGGCAGCGACGACGACCCGCGCGCCCGCGTTCCTTCCCAACCCGTGTGATGCACGACGGCCACGAGCGCGCCGGTCCGCTCCCGTATCTCGTGGCATCCGTCCAGGAACCGCCCCATCGCCTCGACGTCGTTCTCGTTGCCGCTCATGTTACGCGCGACCGTGTCGATGAACACTGCCGCAATCTCGAGGTGGTAGAAGCCGAGCTCCTGGAGCTTGAGGTCCGCTTCGGCCATGAGTAGCGCGACTTCGAGCGGCTTGGTGATGTCGACCTTCTGCGGAACGAGCACCAGCGGGAACGTGTCGGAGATGCCGCCGTACTTGGCGCGCAGCGCTCCAACGCGCGAGGGGAGCCCGCGACGGCCTTCGGCGCTCACGTAGATGACCGATCCGTGCGCGGCGCGCCGGCCGTTGTAGTCGGCCCCCAACGCCATGCACGCGGCCAGCTCGAGCGCGAAGAACGTCTTGTACGAGCCCCACTTCGCGACGATCATCGCCACGCTGTCGCAGTAGAGCATTCCTTCGATCGCTTCGCGTGGCGCTGGCAGAGCGGCGAGCTCCAGATCGGTGTAGCAGACGATCTTCTTCGGCGGGACCAGCGCATCGTCCGGCGAGTGCTCGAGCGCGAACGACGTCATGCGGCCCCGCGGTCGCGCTCGTCCAGCAGCGCGATCAGCGCGACGACGTGCAAGCGGAGCGCTAGACGGTACGCATCGGCCGCTTCGCACGCGCGCCGCGCCTGGTCTGCGAACTCGAGCCGGCTGCCGCGGCCATCATACGCTTCGGTGTGCCGCGCCTCGGTGTCGGCGACAGCGCGCTCGAGACGATCCCGGAGCTGTCGGAGATCCGCGCGCGTTTCGATCACGCGCGCGATGACCGCGGGGTCGCGGCCGTCGCTCTTGCAATTATTCTCAACCTGTGACATAATACTCGGTGTGCGCTGTGGGTCTGATCGCCTCGGTCTGCCGGACCGGGGCGATCGTTTTTATTACAGCCCTTCAAACTTCATCCCTAACGCTGTGCCGCTCGCGACGAGATACACGGCGACGCATTGGCTATAGTCCATGAGTACGTCGGCGATTTCGGCCTGATTCGCGTTGATCGTCTGCCACGAGATCTCGCCCGCCACGGCGCGACGCAGGTCTTCGCCGCGCACCCAATCGCACGCCGCAAGACGTCGGCTCGCCCGCGCGAGGTCGAGCGCGGCTTCGCCCGCTTTTCGGAGATCGTCGTCAGATACGAGAATGCTCATGGCTATGCCCTCGTCCCGGCGAGCAGCAAGCCGGGCCCGCCGCGGTTGGTGTTGGCGCGCGCGGTATCCTGCATCTGCTTCATGAACGACTTTGGGTCGTTCGCAACGACCGTGATCGGCGCGTGAAAGTTGAAGACGTTCGAGCTGGGGCCACCGGGGATCGGACCTCCACCAGGAGATGGGCCAGCGCCGCCGCCGCTCGCCGAGTCACCTTGTTGGGTCGGTGTCTCCGCGAGATAGCGGTCGTATGCGATCTTGAATCCCGTCGGGAGGTTCGAGAGCGTCTCCGTGACGTTGGCCGCGGCAATCGTGAGCGCATTGAGCGCCTTCGCCGAGTCGTCGACGGACTTCTTGTGATGCGAGAAGAGCCCGCCGATCGCGCTGCCGACGATGCCGCCGACAAGACTGCCCGCGACGGGGATGATGGAGCCCAATCCTGCGCCGATCACACCGCCAACTTCCGCCGCCGCCTGCCCGCCCAGGTACCGCCCCGCGCCTCCGCCGAAGGCGCTGCCGATGCCGCCGCCAATCTGCCCGCCCGCACCTTGCCCGACGCCGCGCGATGCGAGGAAGAGCTGGAGCTTGTTGCCGAGGTTGTCGGCGAGCGTGTAGCCGATGGACTGCGCCACTGAGTTGAAGCCGGCCTGCAAGGCCTGATTGGTCTGATCGAGCTTGTTCGGAATAATGTTGAACGATTCGAATGACGGCAGGTTGCCTTGCACGACGTTGCCGACGAGCGTGTTCTTCGGCGGGTTCATGAGGCGGTCGAGTCCAGCCATGTCGATCGAGCCGCTGGGGGGTGTGATCGCGACGGCGCCCAGGAGCTCCCTTCGCTCCGCATTCAGGTCCACGTATTGCCGGCTGATGCGACCGAACTTCTGCTCGGCTTCGGCGAGTAGCCGGTTGACGAGGGCGAGCTGATTGACCCACGCGTCGCCCAGGCCGGTGATGGTTGCGAACTTCCCGTCGACCTGTTGCACCGAATCGAGAATGACCTTCGTCCGGTCCGCGGCCGACTTCATCGCGTCGTCGAACGTCGGCGCTGTGATGCCGCCGTCTGATCCCGCGGCCGTCGTTGTCGCGGTGCGCGTCGGCGCATGCGCGTGCGCTCGCCCCAGCGCCTTCAGATACTCGACGTACTGCGCGGTATTCTTGCTCGCTTCGTCCGCGGCCGCGGCCTCGTCGTCGAACGCCTTCTCGAGATCGTAGATTGCGAGCGCGCCGGCGGTCGCGAGGAGCGCGATCGGACCGAGCGTCAACGCGAGCTTGCCCATGCCCGCGGACACGGTGCCCGCGATGCCTTCGGTCGCGCTCAGCCTCACCATCGCTGCGCGGAAGTCGGTGAGTCCGCGCGTCATGAGGCCCACCGTGATGATCGCCGGCGCGATCGCCGCGGCAATGCCGCCAACCGCGGTGACGACGACTTTCGCCCCGGTCGGCATGTCGTTCAGCGTCTTCAGAAACTCGGTGATGCCGTTCGTGGCCTTCGCCGCGGCCGGCAGGATCACGGCGCCGAACGACTCCGCGACTTCATCGGTCGCCTGGTGCAGCCGCTTGAGCGCGTTCGCGTCGTCGTCGATCGTGCGCGCGGCCTCACCCTGCTGCTGCTTCGTCTTGTCGAGAATGAGCGACCACGCGGCTTGAGCAGTCTGCGCGTGCGTGAGCTCCGTCCCGACCTTCGCGATGCCGAGCTGATAGGCCCGTGCCTTCACGTCGGCTTCGTTGATTGCGACGCCGAATTGCTCCATCCCGCGCATCTTCCCGTCGAGCGCCTTCTCGAGTGCGTCCTGTGCCACACCGAGCTCGACGTGGTTGTACGCGGCGAGGTCGCCGCGAGCTTCATGACGCTCTCGGTCATGCGCTCCGCCGCCGGCGCGGTCATTCCCATCGACCGAAGCAGCGTGTCCGTGCTGACGGCCAGCCCCCGCAGCTCCGTGTCGCTCGCGGGAACGCTCTTCATCAGCGAGCCGATGAACGAGTTCATCGACTTCTCGCTCTCGCCGAACGCGCGCTGCATCTGCATCGCGCTCGCCACGTTATCCGCCGAGGACTTCGCGAACGCGGCGCCGATCGCCACCAGCGGGGCTGTGATGCCGATGGCCATTCGCTTGCCGGCGTCGGTCATGCTGTCGGCGAGGCGTAGCACCGCCCGATCGGACTTCGACAGGCCCTGTTCTAGATCGCTGATGTCCGCGAGGATCTTGATGCTGAGCGTCGCTGCGGTCGCCATGGCTCAGCTCCTCACGCGGCGGGCTGCGGGTTGAACAGGAACGCTTCGCGATCCTTGGCAAGCCGGTGGTACCGCGAGCGCGCGCGCATCGTCGCCTGTTCCGCGACGCGCAGGTCGGCCTGGGCCTCGGCGTACTCGTTCCACACGCGCGCCTTCTCACCCGGGCGAGGCACCACGCGCGGAACGAAAATCTGATCGAACCCGTTCGTCGTGATCGTCCGCACCACCTCACCGAAACTCTCCAACTTGAGCTGGAGCGCCTGCGCCTTCTGGCGCGCGAGCAATTCCGCGCTCCGCGCTTCGGTGACGCGAGTGTTCGCGTCGAGCAGGTCGGCGTCGAACGGCGTCGGTAACGAAAGGCGAGAATCCGCGCCGCTCGAGAAGATGCGAAGCCGATGCGCCAGATCCACGATCGCCCGCTCTCTGCCAGACTTGGGTTCACCGATGAGCGCCGCGGCGGTCGAAATGGCTCGCTGCTCCGCCTGGTCGAACGGTCCGCCGCGCTCGTGGACGAGGAAGTCCGCACGTGCCTTGATGTCTTTGGGGTCCATGGTGATACTCAGATTAGAGAAGTAGCGTGAGCTGCTCCCAGCACATGCGGAGCCGTTCCGGACAGTCGGGCAGGGGATGCCCGTGCTCCGTGCTGCGGCCGAGGTAGCGGCCGGTCGGGACATGCCAGATCTTTGTCCCGAACGGCGGCCGGTCGTCGTCCAGCAGCGGGAACGACTTGAACAGTTCGAAGCGCGGCGTGACGAGAAAGGCGGGATCTTCGCTCGGCACCGGAGTCGTGTCGGGCTCACCGAATCGAACGGGTAACCGCTCGCGATCCACCGCGGCGACAAGGCGGCCGAAGCGCTTGACGGCGTCTTCGTCGAGCACACCAACGATGTGCGCCGCTTCGTGCGCTGCCGCGTCGACGGCGTGCTCCGGGTCGAGATCCTCGCGCAACCAGAACTCGCCGCGCCGATCCGAGAACACGGTTCCGGCGACCTTCAGCTCGTCCGATAGCTCGGCGGCGAAGTAGCGGATGCGCGGGAGTTGGCAAGTCTTGCCACGTGCGAGGATGTAGCCCGCGAGCTTGAGCCCGCGCTCTGCGGAGATGCGCGTCTCGCGTGGCACGTGTGACGCCTTTCGCTCGGCTGCGATGTAGCGCTCGCGAAGCGCGATCATGTTCGCGTTGTGCTCGGAGACCTCGGCGGCTTTGATCGCGACTGTTCCCGAACGACCCGGCCCGGCCGCGCCCTTGAGCACAGGACTGACTTCGTACACCTCGATATCATTGACGACACGCACCACGCCGGCCGCTTCCTGCTCAGGCGACGGATAGCTCGCGCCCTGCACCGCGTAGCCGATGCTCCACTCGCAGCGTTCGTCTAGCTGCTTGACGGTCTCGTAGGTGTCGCGACCGTGCGATGCCTCGAGATTGAAGCGGCCCGACAGGAGTACCCGGTTGCCATCAACCTTCAGCGTGCCGCGGCCCGCCGGGAGATCGCTACTGAACGCCGAGTGGTTCCACTGGCTCACAACGCAGTCGTCGCCCGCGCGAAATGCGCTCGGCGGAATGAGATCGCCGTCGAGGTCCGCCTCGCCGGTGCACAAGTAGACGAGTGCGACGAACTCGCCGCTCGCGTCGGCCTTGAGCTCTACGTTCGACCCGGCAACGCGCTTCTGCTGGCGTTCGCCGGGGTTGGCGCGCTCGAGGCCGGTCATACGTCGGCCTCACTTTCTGAGGACTTCAGCTCAATCATGCGAAGCGCCGTGGAGCGCGGGATCATCGGCGGGAACTTGAGCGCGAACGCGTTCGCGTCGGCGAGGCGCGCATAGAGCCGGCCGCACACAAGCACGGACGGAACCCTGTCACAGCGCATGTATGCGTGCGCGGTCGGCAATGAACAGCCGATGATTCGCGCCACCTCCGGAGCCGAGATCAGCTCGCGGGGATCGACGAGCGGCCTGTTTTCGGATTTGGTGTCGGCCATATAGCAGTGTCCGTGTGCTTGAGCATTCTCACACGGGCATGCTATGGCGAGGCGGGAAGGGCAAAAAGCAAATCGCCCTTAATTGTTTTACCCGCCGAAAATCCTATTTCTTGCGGAAGCCCATGGCCCGCTCAACGCGTGTGCGATTCGTCCCGAGGCGCCGCGCAATTAGCGCGACGCGGGACGTTCTCTCCTTGATACCAATGGGCTTCTTGCCTATGGACTCGGCCCAGGCGCGGCGGATTTCCGCGACATCGGCGCGCTGGCTCTCGGGCTTGCGACCTCGTTTTCTACGGGCGCCCTTCACGACGTGGATCAGCGAGTCGCCGAAGCCCATCAGTATGCCCAGCTCGACTGAGATGTGAAGCGCGCCTTCGAGGGTCCCGGCCGACAGCGCCCGCTCGACCTCATCGAGCTTCGCAATGACGCCGCGCAGATTTTGAACATCGGCGCTGTCGGCCGCGGTTCCGATCTCAAGCAGTGCGCGCAGCTTCGACTGAGCATCGTCGCGCACCGTGCGAAGAAACGCCCGGAACTCCGGCGCGCGGATCGGCTTGGTCATCGCATCAAGCGCTCGCGTGTTCGTCCGCGACGCCGAGTTCCGCGGCGCGGCCGGCGAGCGTAAGGAGCATCTGACCCAGCGCGCGCACATGTCCAAGGTCCGTGAACTCGAATGAGACGACGTTTCTCGAATCTTCGCTCGAGCCGACGAACGTGAGCGCGCTCAGCCCTTCGATGTCCAGCGTGGCGCGGCGGGACACGGGCATGTCGGCAACGATCGCGACAGCCAGGTGATGCTCGCTCGGTCCGTCGATTCGAATCTCTTGAGTGTGAAGGCAGTCCATGGCGATCATGCTGTACGCTCCGGTTGAGGGTACGTTGAGTGTATACGCCTAGGCGTGTTGCGTCAATATACGGGTAGCGGTATCATGTCCGCATGATTCAGTTCGGACGGCGGCTGAAGCAGCTCCGCGGCAAGCGCAAACTGACGCAACAGGCGCTCGGCGAGCTCGCCGACGTGCGTCAGGCGACGATCAGCGGACTTGAGTCCGGCGCTACGCAGCGCGTCGAATTTGGCGCGCTGGAGCGCATTGCCAGGGCGCTGCATGTCGAGCCGGCTGCTCTGTTCGAGAAGCCGACTGATCGCTGAGTTGGTGCCCGTTCTGGTGCCCGTTCGTTGGCACCAAGTCCGGCACGACGGCGGGGCGAAGTTCGGCGGATCGAGCCTCTGCCCTCTGAAAGTCCGTCATCGTGCCGGAACCGTGAAGTGGTCCAAGACGCGAACAAGGCGTTCGCGCACTATCGCTGGTAGCATCCGCCGACGCATCAACGAACGCCTCGCGCCCAACCGCGCGAGGCGTTCATGTTTTCAGATCACGCGCCGGGCCTTGCATCGCCACAGGACAGCCGCGAGGTTGTCCATCGAATTCGCAATCCCGAGTCTCCGATGATCTCTCGTCCGTCCCGTTGCGCGGCGGCGGCCGTGTTCGCGTTGGCCATCGTCGCGAGCACCGCGCGCGCGCAGACGATGCAGGGCATGCCGCACGAGCACGCGACGGACTCCACGCCGGCGTCGAGCGCCGCTGCCGCGACCGTGAACGTCTATCGCGATCACGGCGACTTCGTGGTGGACATTGGGCCGATCGACCTGCCCGCGCACGCGATGCACGACATGATACGCCAGCCGCCAGTCGCCGAGCGCGCGGCAGGCGTCGACGGCTGGCTGCACGGCTACCGCATCGAGATCACCGAAGCCGCGGGCGATTCGGTCCCGCACTCCATCGTGCACCACATCGTCGTGATCGAGCCGCAGCGGCGGGATCTCTTCACGCCGCTCATGCTCCGCCTCGCCGCGGCGGGCGCCGAGACGTCTCCGATCGTGATGCCGCGGTTCATTGGATATCGCATGCAGCCGACCGATTCGATCCTGGTATCGGCGATGGTGCACAACCCGACCGACCGCTCCTATCACGGCGTGCACGTCAAGATCCGCATGCCGTTCACGAGCGCGTCATCGTGGATCCCGACGCTCTCGATCTTTCCAATGTCGCTCGACGTCATGCCGCCGTCGGGCGGCCACTCGTTCGACGTCCCGCCCGGCCGCTCGGAATTCCATTGGGAGGGCAGTCCCGGCGTCGGCGGCCGCATCCTCGGCGTGAGCGGGCATCTCCACAAGTACGGCGTGCTGCTCCAGCTCGAGGATCGGACCGAGCACAAGATCCTCTGGCGCATCGAGCCGGACACCGACGCGTTCGGGAATATTAAGGATATTCCAATTAGCAACTTCATGTTGACGTTCGGGTTGGAGATCCGGCCAGACCACGTCTATCGCCTCACGGCGGTGTACGACAACCCGACCGGCGCCACGATCGTGGACGGCGGGATGGGCGCCCTCGGCGGCGTCTTCCATCCGACCGGGTCGTGGCCGTCGCCGAATCGCTCGGACGCCCTCTACCGGTTCGACTGGAAGTACACGTGGCGCGACACCATCGCGCCGAACGACGCCCCGATGCGCATGCAACCATAATCCAGCCCTGATGCCACTAATCGTCACTCACCTTCGCCGCACGCTCGCCGCCGCCGGTCTGGCCGCGTGCACGGCGGCGCCGCTCGCCGCCCAGTCGCGCGCCGGCGCCTCGCAGGTCGTTCCACCCGCCGCCGCGCGCTGGTGGCACGACATCACCGTGCTCGCCGACGACAGCCTGCGCGGGCGCGCCACCGGCACCGAGGATTATCTGAAGGCGGCGCGGTACGTCGCCGACGAATTCCGCAAAGCGGGCCTCGAGCCCATCGGCACCGACGGCTACTTCCAGACGGCGCATCTCGCGACGGCGCGGCTCATCGCCGACCGCTCGGGTGTCGCGCTCGTCACCGGGTCCCACGCCGACACGCTCGTGCTCGATACGGCCGCGACGATCAATCTCACGACGACCACGCCGGCGCACGTGAGCGGGCCAATGGTGTTCGTCGGTTATGGTCTGCACTTCCCGGGAATTCGCGACGATCTCGCGGGCACGAGCGTGAAGGGCAGGGTCGCGGTCTATCTCAACCGCCTGCCGTCCGGGCTGAGCGCGAACATGATCGCGCACTCGCGCTCCGGTCGTTGGGAGGCGCTCCGCGCCGCGGGCGCCGTCGCCGCGATCGCGATCAACGATCCGCCGCGGCCGAACGCGCAAGGCGGCCGCGGCGGACGCGGCGGACGTGGCGGGTTCGGCCCGCGACCGGCCAACGGTCTCGCCGACGATCCCACCGCCGGCGGCGTGACGATCACGGTTCCGGCGAGCGCGGCCGAACGCCTGTTCGCCGGGTCGGGGCACACCTATGAGGAAATGCTCAACGCGGCGAACGCCGACAGCGCTGCCGTTCTGCCGCGCTTCGCGCTCGTGCCGACGCTCGACGTCTGGACGGCGATGGAGAAGACGCCGCTCGACGCGCCGAACGTGCTCGGCGTCCTTCGCGGCTCCGATCCGAAGCTCCGCGATCAGTACGTCATCGTGAGCGCCCACCTCGATCACCTGGGCGTCGGCCGGCCGGTGAACGGCGACAGCATCTACAACGGCGCGATGGACAACGCCTCGGGCATCGCGACGATGCTGGAGACCGCGCGGTACTTTCACGATCGCGGCGTGAAACCGAAGCGCTCGCTGATCTTCGCCGCGGTCACCGGCGAAGAAAAAGGCGAGCTGGGCTCGGCGTATCTCGCGACGCATCCGACCGTGCCGGTCCGCGACATCGTCGCCGATCTGAATACTGATATGTGGGAACCGCAAATCCCGCTCATCGGCGTGTTCGGGTATGGCGCCGACGAGTCGAACCTCGGCGACGATCTACGCCAGGCGCTCGCGCTGCACCATCTCCAGCTCATGGAAGATCCGCATCCCGAGCAGGTGCGATTCATTCGCAGCGATCAGTATAGCTTCATCAAACGCGGCATTCCCGCGCTCGCGCTCAAGGTCGGCTACGTCGCGGGATCACCGGGCGATTCGGTCATCGCGGCGTGGAACGCCACGCGCTATCACAAGCCGAGCGATGATCTCGATCAGCCGGTGAACTTCGAGACGGCGGTCGCGTTCGATGCGATGTATTTCGATCTCGTGCGTCTCGTGGCGGATCGCGCGACACGTCCGGCGTGGAACGCGGGGAGCGTGTTCGCCGGCGGGAAATAGCGTCGCCGTCGCGCAATCGCGCCGCGCGGGCGGGTACGCCATGTGCCGTGTCACTCGGGGCCAACACGAGTTGGGGGAGACGCATGGCAGACGAACGCAACCGCGATCGCGACGCGGATGTGCCGTTCCGTGAGAGCGGAAGCGGCGATGACTACAACCCGCAGGGAAACTGGGGCGCCGAGCGGCGACGCGACGAGCCCTCGGGCACGGGGGGATTTGGCCCCGAGGGCGACTTCGCCGGCGCGGCGGGCGACGAGAACGCCGACGTCGCGGGCCAGGTGAACGCAGATCCGGACGCGCTCATCGATGAGGCAAAGAAGCTCGGGAAGCCGGGCGGGAGCGCCCAATGACGGATTATCGACAGGATCGGAGCGACAAGTTCAAGAAGCCGATCGCGGAACGCGGGACGCCGCACGGCGGCCGCGGGCGGCGCGCGGCGCACGACATCTCGGAGCAGTTCGAGACGCAGACCGGTCATCCGCTCGGCGAGCGGAACGCCAACACCGGAGCGCGCGCGCGATCGGGCACGACGCGCGCGCGCAAGAGCGATCCCACGGGCGTGCAGCACACGCGGAAGGGACAGGCGCAGAGCCCCCGCGAGCTCACTCTCAATCAGCCGGAACGAAAGCGGCGCGGCCGCGCCTGACGCGATTGAGAGAACGCTCATGGTTGACGCCGGCGGCGCGCGAGGTCTCTCGTGTGCCGCCGGCCAGCGTTTCGGCGTGACGTGACGCACACGAGCGGCCCGCACAGTCGAGTTGGTCACATCGATCCGCCGAAAATCGAAACCGTGCCACCGTTCTGGCACGTATCTGGTCTAGGAGGGGGCTACCGGGTCGGCGTGTGGGGTGGGGCCGGGGAGCGGGGGCGGAAGCTCGGCGCGATCGGACCAAGAGAGCACGAAACGATTGCAGGTCGCAATTGGGGAGGCCCGGTGACCATCGTCCGAGGAGTGCACCATGGGCTTCCAGTTGATTCACCGCGCGGCAATGGCCGCCGGTTTAGTTCTCACCCTCGCCGTCGTTCCAGCTCTTGCCAGTGCCCAGGCCGTCGTTCGCGGCGTGCTCGTCGATGATTCGACCGGCGCGTTCGTTCACGGAACCGTGATGCTCGTCGATCCCGGGAACAACGCGGCGGTGGTGCACGTCGTGACGGACTCGAACGGCGCGTTCGATCTCGAGACCGGGAACGGTTCGTACCAGATCGCCGCCGTGACGGCGGGCTATACGTCGGTCTTGTCGGCGCCGATCCAACTCGAGAACGGCGAACGCATGACGGTTCGCATTCCGATCTCGAAGAACGGCGATCCGCAGCACAACATCTCGGTGCTCGAGCACGTTCGTCCGGATCCGAACATGGTGAAAGCAGCGCAATCGATGCGCGACGCGAGCGACATGGGCGGCTTCAGCCGCCGCCAGGCCCTTGGCGACGGGCTGCACTACACGCGCGCCGACCTCTCGAAAACGCAGGTGAGCACGCTCGGTGAGTTCCTGCAGTCGGTTCCGGGGCTGATCGTCGGCAACCCAGGCGCGACCTCGACGATGAACCTCGCCCGGAACACCGGCTCGCCGCTCACGAACGGTATGCCGGGGAATCTCTCGGGTCCGTGCCGCCTCGGCTGGTTCGTGGACGGGCACCGGATCGATCTTCCCGGCCAGAACGACCCGGTGACGGACGGTCTCGGCTCGCTTCCGCTCGACAACATCGCGGGGCTGGAAGTGTTCCGCGGGTTGTCCGAGATGCCACCCGAGTTCGCCGAGCCGGATCTTCGCTGTGGCGCGGTGGCGATTTGGACGAAGCGGTGAAGCTGGAGGTTGGAGGTTAGCGGTTGGAGGTTGGAGGTTGGAGGGCGGATGACAGTCCGCCCTCTTTGCTGTTCGCCCACCGCACCTCCCGCCCTCCAACCTCTCACTTCCAGACAGTTGACAGCGGGCCAATCGCCAATAAATTCAAGGGGCTACGCGATTTTTGCCCTTCGCACCATCGGGCTTTGTCGCGTGGTGCACGATGCGGCGAGCTGCGCGCCGCCACTTATGGGCCCGCGACACGCGGGGGTCTGCTCCGGCTGAACCGCTCCTGGTGAGCGTGGAAGCTCCCGAAAAGCAACGCAGAACAATTTGACGTCAGTCGTCCCGAGCGCACGAGTGCGGCCGCACGCCGAGCTCACGTGTCGCGACGGATCTCTCTGCCCCGGAGAGGTGACTGATGCGCCTTGGGTCCCCGTTCGCGCAGCAGTGGCGAGCGCACCCGGCGACGGCGGATGGATACCGCTCTCCACGTAGAGAGGCCGGTCCACCCGCGTTTTTGCTGGTGGCGGTTCGACATTCGTTCATGAGCAGTTTTTAAGCATAAGAGCAGAATCTTTCTATGCCCCGCACAACCCCGCTCGAGCAGTATCGGAATATCGGCATCATGGCGCACATCGATGCCGGTAAGACGACCACGACCGAGCGCATTCTGTACTATACCGGCAAGTCGCATAAGATCGGCGAGGTGCACGAAGGCTCCGCGACGATGGATTGGATGGAGCAGGAGCAGGAGCGCGGCATCACGATCACGTCCGCCGCGACCACGTGCTTCTGGCGCCGTCACGGCCAGAGCGACAAGGAAGGCACGGGACCCGAGTATCGCGTGAACATCATCGATACGCCGGGGCACGTGGACTTTACCGTCGAAGTGGAGCGGTCGCTCCGCGTGCTCGACGGTGCGGTCACGCTGCTCGATTCCGTGGCCGGCGTCGAGCCGCAGACCGAGACGGTCTGGCGCCAGGCGGATCGTTACGGCGTGCCGCGCATCATCTTCGCCAACAAGATGGACCGCGTCGGCGCCGATTTCGATCGCTGCATGCGGATGATCAAGGATCGCCTCTCGAAGAACGCGTTTCCGCTCCAGCTGCCGGTTGGCTCGGGCGAGCTGTTCACGGGCCATATCGACGTCATCGAGCGCAAGCAGTTCATCTTCGACGAAGAGACGCTGGGCAAGACGTTCACCATCGTCGACGTGCCGGAGCAGTACCAGGCGGCGGTCGAGCTGGCGCGCCACGAGCTGATCGATCATGCGGTCGCGCAGGACGACGAGCTGATGGAGAAGTATCTGAACGGCGAGGAGCTGTCGAACGACGAGATCCGGAGCGCCGTGCGCAAGGCGACGGTCGCGGGTCAGATGGTTCCGGTGCTCTGCGGCGCGTCGTTCAAGAACAAGGGCGTGCAGGCGTTGCTCGACGCCGTGATCGACTTCCTGCCGTCGCCGCTCGACGTGAAGGCGATCGAGGGGCACCTGCCGCATCACGACGACACGAAAGCCACGCGGCCGGTGTCCGACGACGCGCCGTTCGCCGCGTTGGCGTTCAAGATCGCGACCGATCCGTTCGTCGGAAAGCTGACGTTCTTCCGGGTGTATTCCGGTGTGCTCAAGTCGGGCTCGTACGTCTACAACTCGACGAAGGACAAGCGGGAACGCGTGAGCCGCGTGCTGCAGATGCACGCGAACAAGCGCGACGAGATCGAGGAAGTGCGCGCGGGCGACATCGCCGCGGCGATCGGACTCAAGGACACGCGCACCGGCGACACGATGTGCGACGATGATCATCCGATCATCCTCGAGGCGATGAAGTTCCCGAACCCGGTGATCGACGTCGCGATCGAGCCCAAGACCAAGGCGGACCAGGACAAGCTGGGCATCGCGTTGGCCAAGCTCTCGGAAGAAGACCCCACGTTCCGCGTCCACACGGACGAGGAGACGTCGCAGACGATCATCTCCGGCATGGGCGAGCTGCATCTCGAGATCATCGTCGACCGCATGATGCGCGAGTTCAAGGTGGACGCGAACATCGGCCGCCCGCAGGTGGCCTACCGCGAGACCATTCGCAAGCGCGTCGAGAAGGTCGAGGGCAAGTTCATCCGCCAGTCGGGCGGCAAGGGCCAGTACGGCCACGTGGTGATCAACATGGAGCCGTCCGAGACGGGCGCGGGCTTCGTGTTCGAGGACAAGGTCGTGGGCGGTGTGATTCCGCGCGAGTACATCGCGCCGGTCGAGCAGGGGATCAAGGAAGCGCTCGAGAACGGCGTGCTCGCCGGCTATCCCATGGTCGACGTGAAGGTGGAGTTGGTGTACGGCTCCTATCACGAGGTGGACTCCAGCGAAATGGCGTTCAAGATCGCCGGCTCGATGGCGTTCAAGGAGGCGGCCAAGCGCGCGCATCCCGTGATTCTCGAGCCAATGATGAACGTCGAGGTGGTGACACCGGACGCGTTCATGGGCGACGTGCTTGGCGATCTCTCGGCGCGCCGCGGCAAGATTGGCGGGATGACGCAGCGTGGCGAAGCGCAGGTGATCGCCGCGACGGTGCCGCTCGCCGAGATGTTCGGCTACTCCACGAAGCTCCGCTCGATGACGCAGGGGCGCGCGGTGTACTCGATGGAATTCGCGCACTACGAAGAGGTGCCGAAGTCCAAGGCGGAAGAGATCGTGTCGAAGGTGAAAGCGTAAGAACAGCAGACTTAACCAACCAGGATTCGTACAATGGCAAAGGCAAAGTTCGAGCGGAACAAGCCGCACGTGAACGTCGGCACGATCGGCCACGTCGACCACGGCAAGACCACGCTGACGGCGGCGCTCACGAAGGTGTCGGCCGACAAGGGCTACGGCACCAAGTACGTCGCGTATGACGAAGTCGCGAAGGCGTCGGAGTCGCAGGGTCGTCGCGACGCCACGAAGATTCTGACGATCGCGACCTCGCACGTGGAGTACGAGACGCCGAATCGCCACTACGCCCACGTCGACTGCCCGGGGCACGCCGACTACGTGAAGAACATGATCACCGGCGCGGCGCAGATGGACGGCGCGATCCTGGTGGTGAGCGCGGTCGACGGCCCGATGCCGCAGACGCGCGAGCACATCCTGCTCGCCCGTCAGGTGAACGTGCCGCAGATCGTCGTGTTCCTCAACAAGTGCGACCTCGTCGAGGACGCGGAGCTGCTCGACCTGGTCGAGCTCGAGGTGCGCGAGCTGCTCTCGAAGTACGACTACCCGGGCGATGAAGCGCCGGTCATCCGCGGCTCGGCCGTGGGCGCGATCAGCGGCGACGCGCAGTGGGTGGCGAAGCTCGAGGAGCTGTACAACGCGCTCGACACGTACATCCCGGAGCCGGTTCGCGAGATCGACAAGCCGTTCCTGCTCCCGGTCGAGGACGTGTTCTCGATCACCGGACGCGGCACGGTCGCGACGGGTCGTATCGAGCGCGGCATCATCAAGGTGGGCGAGGAAGTGGCGCTCGTCGGTTTCGGCTCGGACAAGAAGTCGGTCGTGACCGGCGTCGAGATGTTCCGCAAGCTGCTCGATCAGGGTCAGGCGGGCGACAACGTCGGCCTCCTGCTCCGCGGCGTCGACAAGAAGGAGATCGAGCGCGGCATGGTGCTCGCCAAGCCCGGCTCGATCACCCCGCACACCAAGTTCGAGGCCGAAGTCTACGTCCTGAACAAGGACGAGGGCGGCCGCCACACGCCGTTCTTCAAGGGCTACCGCCCGCAGTTCTACTTCCGTACGACCGACGTGACGGGCTCGGTGGAGCTGCCGGCCGGCACCGAGATGGTGATGCCGGGCGACAACATCCAGATGACGATCGAGCTGATCACCCCGATCGCGATGGAGGAGCAGGTCCGCTTCGCCATCCGCGAGGGCGGCCGCACGGTCGGCGCGGGTGTGGTGACGAAGATCCTGGCCTAACGATGAGAGAAGAGAGTGGAGAGTCGAGCGTGGCAGCGGCCACGTCTCGTCTCCACTCTCCACTCTCCACTCTCTAATCTCTGAATTTTTATGGCTGGCAGAATTCGCATCCGTCTCAAGGCCTTCGACCACGCAGTGATCGATCAGGCGTCGGCAGACATCGTTCGCACGGCGGAGAAGACGGGCGCGCAGGTGTCGGGCCCGATTCCGCTGCCCACGAAGACGCAGCGCTGGACGGTGCTCCGTTCGCCGCACGTCGACAAGAAGTCGCGCGAGCAGTTCGAGCTGAAGA
>JAICWO010000014.1 GCA_025934775.1 Gemmatimonadaceae bacterium
GACGCGAGACGACGATGTTGCGGCGACGCTTGTTCAACTTGATGATCTTGAACTCGAACTTCTGGCCGAGCAGCTCGTCGATGTTCGGCACGCGCCGGAGCGCGATCTGAGAGCCCGGGAGGAACGCGTCGACGCCCATGAGGTCGACGACGACACCGCCCTTGATCTTCTTGACGAGCGTGCCCTCGACCGGCTGGTCGTTCTCGTACGCGAGGCGGATCTTCTCCCACACCCGCATGAAGTCGGCTTTCTTCTTCGACAGGACGACGGAGCCTTCCTGATCCTCGAGGTGCTCGAGCAGGACCTCGACTTCGTCGCCCGGCTTCAGATCCGGGTGGTCCTTGAACTCTTCGAGCGGAACGCTGCCTTCCGATTTGAAGCCGATGTCGAGCACGACCATGTTGTCGCGAATCTCGAGCACTTTGCTCTTCACGATCTCGCCCTCGTCGATCGACGCGAGCGTCCCGTTGTAGAGCTCCATCATCTTCTCGTACTCGGCGGACGAGTACTCGTCCTCGTCGTACAGTTCGGGGCGGCGGTTGGCAAGCGGACGAAGCTGGGCGCGCTGCGCATCGCGCTTTTCGCGCTCGGTCACGGCCGTGCCGGTTATGGTGGATTCGAACTCTGGCATACCGAAAATGTTATCTCCTGGCGTTCCGCGGAGGTTTCGACTCGCCGCGACGAGGTTGGGGCTGCGTGGACCGTTGTGCGTGGACGGTGGTCCACTGGCTAAACTGCGCGAACCGTAGAAGGTAGCCTAGCGGAGCTGAGTCGTCAACCTGCCGAAGTCTCGTCCGCACGGTGAGTTACGGCCTTCGCCAATGCCACGATTCGCTCCACCTGATCCTCCTGCGTCAGGTAAGTGGTATCGATCAGCACGGCATCGCTCGCCTGCACCGTCTGCGTCGCGTCCTTGGCATCGCGATGCACGATGAGGTCCGTCTCCTCCGCAATCTCGGCGTCGCTTGGCGATCGGCCCAGCCGCTGGACGAGTCGCCGTCGCGCCCGCTCCCACGGATCCGCGATGAGGAACACTTTCAAATCGGCGTTCGGAAACACGACGGTCCCGATATCCCGCCCGTCCACCACGACCGAATGCGATTCCGACGCCCGCCGGACCTGCGCATTGACCCACGCTCGTACACGCGGCATGCGCGCGACGCGCGAGACGTTTCGCGTCACTTCGACGCCGCGAAGCACCTCGTCGGCCGATACACCGTCGATGAGCGGCACGAACGCGCCGTTGTCCGGAACGAACCCAATCCGTCCGGTTGCGGCGAGGATCTCGTCTTCGGCCCAGCGTTCAGGATCGGTGTGTGCATCGAGTTGCACGGCCGTCGCCGCCCGGTACAACGCACCAGAATCCACGTGATGAAACGCGAGGCGGCGCGCGACCCACTGCGCCGTCGACGACTTTCCCGATGCCGCCGGGCCGTCGATCGCGATTACGAAGCGCTTCTCCGGCACGCCCGCGCTCACGCCGTGTGGGCGCGCGCGAGATCGCGCCAGAAATCGGGATACGACACGGCCACACACTCCCGATCATCGATTTCGATCGAGGCGTCGCGTGACGCGCCCAGGACCCCGAACGCCATCGCGAGACGATGGTCGCCATGTGTCACGATCCGCCCGGTGAGCGGCTTGTCCGATCCCCGGACGCACATGCCGTCGGGCAACTCCTCGGCGTCCACGCCAAGCGCTCGCAGATTCGAGACGACGGCGGTGATTCGATCGCTCTCCTTCACCCGGAGCTCGTTCGCGCCGGTGATCACCGTTTCCCCCTCCGCTCGCGCCGCCACGCACGCGAGCAGTGGCAGCTCGTCGATCATCGAGGGGACGTCGGCCTCGCCGACCGTCGCACCCCGCAAGGCCGCCGGCGTCACGAGGAGATCGGCAACCCACTCGCCCCCCTCGAGTCGGCGGTTCTCCTCCGCGATGCGCACGCCCATGCGACGCAGCACGTGGAAGAATCCCGTGCGCGTCTCGTTGACGCACACGCCCTCGAGCCGGAGCTCGCCGCTCTGCGCCAAGGCCGCGAGTCCCGCGAAGAACGAGGCCGACGACGGATCGCCCGGCACGTGCGTGTCGAGCGCGCGGAGCGCCTGGTTCGGCTCGATCGAGACCGCGCGGCCGTCGATCGTCACCGCGGCGCCGCGGGCCGACAACATCCGCTCGGTGTGGTCGCGCGAGCGCGCCGGCTCCGAGACGCGCGCCCGCACTCCCGAGACGAGCGCGGCGAGCAGGATCGCGCTCTTTACCTGCGCGCTCGCCATTTCGCCCGTCCAATCGACGTCGTGGAGCGCGCCGCCGTGCACGATCATCGGGAGTCCGCCGTGTGACGGCAGCTCAAACCGCGCCCCCATCGCCTCGAGCGGTCGAGACACGCGCCGCATGGGGCGCCGGCTGAGGCTCGCATCGCCGGTGAACGTCGCCGTGATCGGGCGCGCCGCGACGACCCCCGCGATGAGGCGCGTGGTCGTACCGCTGTTGCCGCAGTCGAGATCAGCCTCGGGCTGCCGGAGGCTGTCCGGCCCGCGGCCCATGATCACGAAGTTTGATGAGAGTTCTGGAATGTGGGCGCCGAGCGTCCGGAGCACGCCGGCCGTGGAGTGCACGTCGGCGGACTGCAGAATGTCCGTCACGCGCGACGGGCCGACGCCCAGCACGCCCATGATGAGCGACCGGTGCGACACGGACTTGTCGCCGGGCACGCGCAGCGATCCGGCGACGTTCATCGGAGCCACCCCTCGAGCGTCGTCGCGAGGTCCGTTTTTTCGTCGCGGTATTTCACGATCACCGGTGCTTGAAGTCCAAGCTGCTGCGCCGCGCCCCAGCCGTCCTTGATCGCCCGGGTCCCGGGCACGACCACCGCCGCTTCAGGAATCTCTAACGGCCGATCCGCCGTCGCGCGATACACCGTTTCCCGGACCAGGTCGAACACCGGCGTGCCGCGTGTCAGAATTACCCCGGCGCCGAGCACGGCGCGCGCGCGCACGATCGTTCCCTCGTACACGCCGCAATTGCCGCCCACGAGCACGTCGTCCTCGATCACTATCGGCGCCGCATTCACGGGCTCGAGCACGCCGCCGATCTGCGCCGCCGCGCTCAAATGCACGCGCTTGCCCACCTGCGCACACGAGCCGACGAGGGCGTGCGAGTCCACCATCGTTCCCGTATCGATGTACGCCCCGGCGTTCACGTACATCGGCGGCATGCACACCACGCCCGAGGCGACGTACGCGCCGCGTCGCACGCTCGACCCTCCAGGCACGATGCGCACGCCGTCGCGCGAGTCGAACCGCCGAATGGGATACGTGTCCTTGTCCACGAACCAGAGGCAATCGCCGCCCGAGCCCTCGAGCTGTCCGGCGCGGAAGCCGAGCAGGATTCCGCGCTTGACCCACGCGTTCGCCTGCCACTCTCCATCGGCCGTGCGGTGTGCCGAACGCACCTCGCCGCTCTCCAACGCATCGAGCAACGCGCTGACGAGCCTCGGCGCGTCGGTCGGGAGCGGATCGCCGACAGGCGTTCCCGCGTACTGGTCTATGCGCGACTTCAGTTCATCGATCGACACCGTCACGACAACGCCCCGGCGCTCTTGAATGCGCTGCGCACTGTTTCGACGTGTGCGTCCGCGAGCGGGACGAGCGGCAAACGCAGCCGGTTCTCGCACCGCTTCATCATCGCGAGGCCCGCCTTCACCGGAATCGGGTTCGACTCGACGAACGCGGCGCGCATCAGCGGCAGCAGCGTGAAGTGAATCTCGCGCGCGCCGACCACGTCGCCCGTGAACATTTTCTCACAGAGCTGCGACATCAGCCGCGGCGCCGCGTTCGAGATCACCGAGACGATGCCGTCGCCGCCGAGAGCCATCACGGCGAGCGTGAGCTCGTCGTCGCCCGACAACACCGAGAAGCCCTCCGGACGCCCGCGAATGATGTCCGCGATCTGCGACGGCTGACCGGACGCTTCCTTGATGGCCGTCACGTTCGGAATGCGCGCCATCTCCAGCGTCGTCTTCGCTTCGATGTTGCTCGCTGTGCGCCCGGGTACGTTGTAGATCACGATCGGCAAGTCCACCGCCTCGGCGATCGCACGGTAGTGCGCCACGATGCCGCGCTGCGGAGGCTTGTTGTACATGGGCGACGTGTGCAGCAGATGCGTCGCGCCCACGTCGCGCATCCGATGTGAGAGCTCGATCGCCTTCTGCGTGTCATTGCTTCCGGCCCCGGCGAGCACGGGTACACGCCCATTGGTCTGCTGCACGGTCAGCTCCACGACGCGGCAGTGCTCCTCGATCGTCATCGTCGCCGCTTCGCCAGTGCTGCCGCATGGCACGAGAAAGTGAATGCCTTCCGCGATCTGCCAATCCACGAGCGCACGCAGCGCTCCCTCGTCGATGCCGCCGCTCGCATTGAACGGCGTGATCATGGCTGTCCCGCAGCCGCGAAGCCGAGTGGTCGTGGTCATCGTCAGGTCTCGTTGGAGGTACCGAGTACGTCGGCCATGGAATACACGCCCCGCCGGCCGATCAGCCATGCAGCGGCAACGAGCGCGCCGTCGGCGAACACGCGGCGGTCGCGCGCGATGTGCTCGAGATGAATCTGCTCGAATGCCGCGTCGAAAATGAGCTCGTGCGTACCGGGAACCGATCCCGTGCGCACACTCGTGATCGGAATGTCGCGCCCCCACGCGGCGGCGGCGGTCTTCTCGAGCGAGATTGCCGTTCCCGACGGCGCATCCTTTTTCGTCGAGTGGTGCGTTTCCAGCACGTGCGCCTCGAATCCCGGCGCTTTCGCGAGCAGTCGAGCCGCGGTCGCCGCGATCTGCAGAAAGATGTTCACGCCGATCGAGAAGTTGGTCGCCGATAGCAGCGCGCCCGATTGCGAATCGACGTCTCGGTGAATCGAATCGAGCTGATCGTACCAGCCCGTGGTCCCGACGACGACCGGAATTCCCGCGGCGACGATCGCGCGAATGTTCTTCGGCGCGGCAG
This sequence comes from Gemmatimonadaceae bacterium, assembly GCA_025934775.1. Classification (GTDB taxonomy): domain Bacteria; phylum Gemmatimonadota; class Gemmatimonadetes; order Gemmatimonadales; family Gemmatimonadaceae; genus JAQBQB01. Next base: position 4,997 of record JAICWO010000014.1, read on the forward strand.
CCGGGGTGGTGAACTCGACCGCGACATCCGCGTCGCCGAGCATTGCGCGTGTGATCCCGTCCGCGGTATCCGCCTCGTCGAGTTGCGCGACGACGTCCCAGCCGCGCGACGGCGCCAGCTCCGCGATCGCATGCCCCATTTTTCCCATGCCGACGATCGCCAGTCGTTTCGTCATGCGTTCGCTCCGCCGAAGAATGCCGCGTGGAGCCGCTGCATCGCCGGCTTCACCTGATCGTCATCCACCACCATCGTGAGATTGATTCCCGTCGCGCTGAGCGAGAGCATGTGCACGTGCACACCGCCGAGCGCCGCCAGCGCGCGCGCCATCGTCTCACCGCCCTCGGAGATCGCTCCCCCGACTACGGCGACGATGCCGCGCGCGCGCTCGACGGAAACGTCGCCGAGCTCGCGCAGATCGGACAGGATCGCCTCGAGGCGAGAGGCGTCGTCCACGGTGAGCGAGACCGAAACCTCCGACGTCGCCACGACGTCGACTGACGTACGGTTTCGTTCAAAGATCTCGAACAACGCGCGCAGAAAGCCCTCCGTGAGCAGCATGCGAGGCGACCCGACTTTGACGAGCGACACGTTGTTCTTGCCCGCGATCGCGCTCACCGCGCGCTTTGGCGCGTCGAACGTGATCTTGGTGCCGGCGCCTTCCGGCCGTCGCGAGTTGAGCACGTAGACTGGAATCCCCAGTCGAACCGCCGGCGCGATCGTGTTCGGATGCAACACCTTGGCGCCGAACGACGCCAGCTCCGACGCTTCCTCGAACGCGATCTGCGCAATGAGCCGCGCGTCCGGCACGACACGCGGGTCCGCCGTGAGCATTCCATCGACGTCGGTCCAGATCTCGATCGCGTCCGCCTTCACGGCGGCGCCGAACAGCGACGCGCTGTAATCGCCGCCGCCGCGGCCGAGCGTCGTGATCACGCCGGTGTCTTTGACCGACCCAATGAAGCCGCCCATGACGGGCACTTTTTTCTTTCGCACCAGCGGCAGCAACGCGGTCCGGCACGCCGCCGAGATCTCATCGGGCAGCGGCTCGGCGCGCGTATGCGCCGCGTCGGTGATCATCACGTCGCACGAATCCACATGCACGGCCGGCACGCCCTGCTTGCAGAACGCGGCCACACAAAGCAGTGACGACATCTTCTCGCCGATCGCCGCGATCGCGTCGAGGCTGCGCGGGGTCAGATCGCCGAGCGTGGCCAGCGCCTCCGCCAGATGCGCCAGCTCGTCGATCATCGCGCTCAACTCGGCGCTCGTCTCATTGCACTCGTCGGTCCCAGCGCCGAGCAGCAGCTCGGCTTGCGCGAGATGCCGCTCGCGAAGCCCTTCGACCGCGCGCAACGCGCCAATCAAGTGCCCCTTCGCCGCCTGCTCCGCGAGCGCGAGCAGCGCGTTCGTTACGCCGGAGAGCGCCGAGACGACCACGATCGGACCACGGTCGAGGCGCGACGCGACGATGCGCCCCGCCCGCTCGATCGCCTCCGCGTCGGCGACCGACGTTCCGCCGAACTTGAGGACGATCACGTGCCGCCGATCAGGCCGCGGTGCACCATCAGCTCGGCGTTGAGCACCGACGCGCCGGCGGCGCCGCGCATGATGTTGTCCCCCATCGCCACGAGCTTGACGTCGAGAATTGGATCCGGCCGCACGCGTCCAACGACGATGCTCATACCGCCGCCCGTGCCGACTTGCCGGCGCGGCTGCGGCTGGTCGGGAACCATCGTCAGCACGAGGGGACGCTCCGGGGCACTCGGCAGCTCGCCGAGGCATTCCGCGCCGCGCCAGTCGGCGATCGCCCGCGCCACGTCGTCAGCGGACGCCTTCTGTTCGAGCGCAATGGAAAGACAGACCGTGTGCCCATTCTCGACGGGCACGCGGTTGGCGTGCGCGCTCACGGGAAACGTGGCGCTCGAGATCGCGCTGCCGTTGGACGTCCCGAGGAATTTCTGGATCTCTGATTCGATCTTGGGCTCTTCGTCGCCGATGTACGGGATCACGTTTCCGAGAATGTCGAGCGCCGGCACCCCGGGATAGCCGGCCCCCGAGATCGCCTGCATCGTCATCACGAAGACTTTGTTAATGCCAAACTGCTGATGGATCGGCGCCAGCGGCAGTGTCGAGACGATCGCCGAACAGTTGCCGTTGGCGACGATGGCGCCCGTCCATCCGCGATTCTTCCGCTGCGCATCCAGCACGTCGAGGTGCGACGGATTGACCTCGGCGATCACGAGCGGCACGTCGGGCGGCATCCGATAGTTCTTCGCGTTCGTCAGCACCGTCTTCCCCGCGCGCGCGAATGCCGGTTCCGCGTCCTGCGCTGCGCCGGAATCCAGCGCCGAGAAGACGATGTCGGCCGTCACCCGACCCGGGTCACACGGCAGCACGGTCATCTCGGCCACGCACGCCGGAAGCGGCTCCGTGCCGAGCCACCGCGCCGCTTCGCCGTACGCCTTCCCCGCCGAACGTTCGGACGCCGCGACCTCGGCGAGCTCGAACCACGGATGATTCGCCAGAAGCCGCACGAACGTCTGGCCCACGGCGCCCGTCGCGCCAAGCACCGCGACCCGGTGCCGCTGTCTCACCGCTGCTCCCTTCGTCATGCGCTCAACAGGCTCCGCGCAATGCGCTCGTATACACCCACCGCCGCGCGCAGCTCGTTGACGTTGATGTACTCGTCGGGTGTGTGCGCCACGTGGATCGACCCCGGTCCGAACAGCAGCGGCGTGCCCCAGCGGCCGAGCAGCGGGATGTCCGACGTGTACGCCACCGGCGCCACCTCGAACCCTTCGATCGTGTGAAAGTGCTGTGCCGGGATGTAGGATCCGAAGTCGAGCTCAGCGCGTCCTTTCGCCCAGCGCTCGACCTCGCCGCGCACCGACTCCACGTCGCCGACCAGGCGAAACATCAGCTCGGCTTCGCATTGCGCCGGGACGATGTTCGCCTCGGTGCCGCCGCGAATCGTGCCGATGTTCACGGTCGTCTCGCCGAGCACGGCGTCGCTCGGCAGATGAATCGAGTCGATCGTCGGCAGCAGTGCGAGCATCGGCTTGATTGCCGATTCGCCAAGCTGCGCATAGGCGGAATGCGCCGCGCGGCCGTGCGTGCGCACGATGACGCGCAGCGACCCTTTCGCGCCGCTCGCGAGCTTGCTCTCCGTCGGCTCGCCATTCACGAGGAACTTGCTCGTTGCCGGAAGCCGGTTTGCCGCGCGCGCGCCGTCAGAACCCTTCTCCTCGCCGACCACGAACAGGAGATCGATCCGCTGCTCGCCGGCCTTCGCGAGGTTGTCGGCCGCCACGAGCATGGCGGCCGCGATTCCCTTCGCGTCGCAGGCGCCGCGTCCGTACAGGCGATCGCCCTCGAGGCGCGGCGCAACGTACGGGGGCACCGTGTCGAGATGTGTGGAGAGCGTCACGCCGCGCCCGCCGCGTGACGCAAACACGTTCGCGCGACCGCGCGTCACTTCCTGCAAGGTGACGTTCCAGCCGCGCGCGATGAGCCACTTGGAGACGAAGTCGACGGCGCTGCCCTCCGCGCCCGTCGACGAATCGATTGTGAGGAGTTCGGCGGCGAGCGCGACGACGTCGGTCATGCGGGCAAAGTTAGCTGGTCCTTTCGCCGCCTCACAGTTCTTTGGCGAGCACTCTCCGGCGCAATTCGAAGAACGCTGCATCGAGCGCGTGGCCGTCGCGCATCGCGCAGTCCTCGAGCAGATCGAGGAAGCGCCGCTTGAGTGCGCGACCCGATTCGCCCGCCGGCATCGTCGCAATCGACTGCGCGATCGCCGCGCTGTCGGCGAGGTAGCCGCGAATGTTCGGTATGCCAGCCGTCGCGGGCTGGGCATGCGACACGGTCAACGATTGCACCTGGAGCGCGTCGGCGAGTCGGAGATTGAGCGTGGCGGTCAATTCGGATTTACCCGTCATCACCCGCCACAACTGCTGTCGCGAGGTGCCGGCTTGCTTCGCGAGGCTCTGCTTCGACAGTCCGCTTTGAATCCGAAGCAGCTCGATCTGCTTGCCGAGCTCGGTGAGCTCAGGAAATCCGGATGCGGCCGCGTGAGACATCTCTCGATCCAATTGACCCTTGACGTAACAAACGCTACATTCAAATACCGAACAGACCCCGAATTCATGCAACGTATGTAACTTCGTGAGGTTATGGGTCAAGGTGGCGAAAGTCAAGAAAACAGGGGCTGTTAGGAGGTCGAAGACCGCAAAGCGAGGCTCGGCGAAATCGGCTCGGAGGAAGCCGAAGCGACGCACGAAACACACGCCTCCCGCCCCCGTCGCGACGTTCGCGGTTCGCCCGCTCGACCCGGTTCGGAAATGCGGGCCAGGCACATCGGTCGAGCAGCTGTACCGGGTTGACGAATCGAGCAACGGCAACGCGCGGGTGCACCTGATCTTCTTCGACCGGCACGGCTGGTACTGTGAGCACGGCCGCGACTGCCCGGCAGTCTCGCACGCACGGAAATTTGGTGATCGCGCACGACACAATGGACCTACTCGAAACGGAAGGATGAGAGCATGATCGCACGACATGAGGCGAATGGGGAGAAACTGGACATCTGGACGCAGTTGTCGGCGCCGCTTGCCGCGGACGTGATCTTCTGGCGACAGGATGGCCGGCCGATTCAGCGCGAGGGGAAGTATTTCGCGCGCTTCGTTGCGTACATCGAAGCGAACACGGTGCGTGAGCGATTGGACGGCGTCGTCCCCGGCGAATGGGACCTGACGCTCGAGCTGCTGCCGACGCTCCCCGCCGAGGACCACGACGAAAGCGCCTGCTCCTTCAAGGCGCGGCTCCAGATCCTGGGTGTGATTCGCGAGGACGTCGGCACCGGACGCGACTACAAGCAGGCGGCGACGGACGCGTTCAAACGCGCCGCGGTTCGGTTCGGGATCGCGCACGAGCTCTACGCGTACGAGCAGAACTGGGTGCAGGTCGACGGCGATGGCAAGTTCGCGCGGCCCCTCGAGGATCCGGCGGACGCGTACGCGCGCCGCCAGCGGCGCGAAGCCAAGCATGTCATCGCGACGAACGATGAGACCGCACCATCCGAGGTCGTGGCGGCCGACGTGAGGGCGACGGGTCCGCTGGCGACGGAGGAGCCGAGCTGCCCCAAGTGCGGCGGCCGCATGTGGGACAACCGCATCTCGAAGCGGAATCCCAAGGCGCCCGACTTCAAATGCCGGAGCCGCTCGTGCGACGGCGTGATCTGGCCCGCGCGCGCCAACTCCGACCGCGCCGCCGCCGAGTCGATGGAGCCGCTCGCGGGGCAAGCGGACCTCACGATCTAAGAAGTCTCATTGCCGCAGGACGGACGCCCTCGAGCGGGCGCCCGTCCGCGCGGCCGGCGTGGTGCCGAACGGAAAATGGCGTTGCGTGATTCATCGCGCAGCGCCATTTTCGCGCATCATCGACCCGCGAGCTCGTCCGACTGATGATTCGTATGCGCCGGCTGTGCACGTTCGCGCTACTCGGCGCGGCCCTACCGGGCGCGGGCGCGCAGCAGCCCGTCGCGGCGCCGCACCTCACGCTGGAGCCGGCGCCCGCCGGGTCAGTGCTGTCCGGCGACGTCCGCGACTCGCTCGGACATCCAATCGCCTACGCCACGGTGTACGTAGACGGTGGGAGCGCGACGACGGCGAACGAGCTCGGTCACTTCCGTCTCGCCGACGTGCAACCCGGCAAGACGATGTTCGGCGTGCGGCGGATGGGCTACGGTCAGGTCGGGTTTTCGATCGTGATGCCGCCCGACACGACCGTACTCGTCACGATCCACCTGCACCAGGTGGTGTCTCAGCTGCGCGAAGTGACCGTCGAGGAAAAGCTGCTGTCGATGTCGCTCTACCGGGCCGGCTTCTACGACAGGCAGAAATCGGGTGTCGGCTACTTTCTGCTGCCGGTGGACGTCACCGATCGCGCGCCAAAGCGGATTGAAGATCTCTTATACGGAATTCCTGGTGTCACCGTGCTGAACCTCAACGGCAACCCGGCGGCATACGGACTCTCCTCGACCGGGTACTGCCGCCTCTCGGTCGTGCTCGATGGCCACCGGTACAAGATGCAGGGCGAGCAGACGGAGCTGTCGATCGATCCCCACGACGTGAAGGCGGCCGAGGTGTACGCGCGTCCCACGGACGTGCCCGCGCAGTTCCACGACCCCGACAATCCGCTCTGCGGCGTACTCGTGCTCTGGACAAAAGTGGATTGATTTGCATCCAGTGGAACGGAAGTTCCGTTAGTGAGCATCGCACGCCATTTCACCAGAGCAGCAGTGAAGGCGAGATGTCATACCGGCGGTTCACGGACGGATCGGGTCGTGTGTGGGAGGCGTGGGAGGTGCATCCGGCCGCGGTGGAGCGGCGCGTGAATGCGGAGCGCCGCCGCGCGCGCAGGATCGAGCCGCTCGACCGGCGAAGCGTGCGCGACCTGCGGCTGGTGATTCCGCGCGAGCTGCGGGACGGGTGGCTCGCCTGTCAGGGCACGGCGGGCAAGCTGCGCATCACGCCGATTCCCGACGGGTGGGTGCATCTCAGCGACGAGCAGCTCGGCAGACTCGTGGCGCGATCGCAGCGGACCAGTAGCGCGAGCTGATGCGTGAACAACGCGAATGCCAGGGGCGGGACTCGAACCCGCAAGGGGTTACCCCCACAAGATTTTAAGTCTCGCGCGTCTACCCATTTCGCCACCCCGGCATGTACGGCTCGCGGGGCACGGGCTCGCGTCTAGTTCGTCGCTAGATGAGACCCGCTAGCCGCTAGACGCTACACAGAGCGGGAAACGGGACTCGAACCCGCGACCCCAACCTTGGCAAGGTTGTGCTCTACCAACTGAGCTATTCCCGCGCGCGGCGAAATATATCCGAGCCGTCAGCAGCCTGACAGAGGCGCCGCGCGGCTACGGTCGCTCGCCGAGTGCGTTCACCGCGTACCACACGGACCACGCGAGAAGCCCCGAGAGCGCCGCATCGCCGCCGTTCGCGATCGCGCGGCCGTCCGCGTCGACGATCTCCGCGGCGGTTCCATTGTCGAGCGGCGCGCGGCGCAGCCACTGGAGCACGCTGCTCGCGTCGGGACCGAGCAGCCGCGCGCACTGCTGCGCCAGCGCGTGCGGTGCGACGTCGATGGCACGCACGGTGCGGCGGTACGTCGAATCGTGGCGCGGCACGGCGTCGTACAGCGGAAGCCAGAAGGTCGACGCGGAGGGATCGTCGGCCATCGTCGCGGCGCCGGCGAGATCGATCGCCGCCGCGTAGCGCGACTGTCCGGCGTGATCGATCACGAAATGACGTGTGATCGCGGCGCGCACCGCGTCGGGATCCTCGAGGGCCCGAGCGGTCTCCTCGTCAAGCGTGCGCCTGAGCACGTCGAGCGCCTGCGCCGCGACGGCATTCGCATGGAGCGTGAATGGATGCGCGACCGGTTCGCCGGACGGGCTCACCTCGGTCGAATAGAGCGGCACACGCGAATCGCGCCGCGCATCGAGATCCTCGGAGCTCAGGTACAGTGTATCCGCGAGCACCGGCTCGTCGACGATCCGGTCGTCGCCCGAATCGCGAATGTAGCGCTCCGCCGCGAGCGGATACGCGGCGACGCCCTCGAGCGAGAAGCCGGGCTCGAACAACGTGCCGTCCAGATAATGAACGCCGCGACCCGGGGCGTAGCCGTGGAGCTCGCACACGCGCAGCAGGAGCTCGCGGGCGAGCGACTGATCGGCGAGCTGCACCGCCGGCAGCGTCCACGACAGCGCTTCCCAATCGCGCACCGTCACCCCGTGCCCGTTCCACGGGACGCGCGTGCGCACGAGATAATACTGCGCGTCGTCGAGCGCGCGGCCCACGCCGTAGAAATAGGAGAACAGTAAATTGCGATTGATCAGGCGATCGAGCGCCTCGTAGCTCGTGCTCTGCTCCAGGCTCTGGAGCGCGTCCCGGGTGGCCGCGAGCAGGTCGCGCCAGCCGCGCCGCCGCAGCACCTGCGCGGTGGCTTCCGCGCCGTCGTGCTCCGGGCCGACGGCGACATAGAATCCGATCTGCGCGCGTCCCTTCGCGGGAAGGTTGAGCGTTCTCTCGATAGAAAACTCTCTATCCGTGATCTGCGTCGGCCCCTCGGCGTCCGCCGTGACCGCGACGGCCACCAGCCCCGGCGCGCTCGCCCCCTCGAGCAGCACGGCGCCCGACGCGCCCTCGACGACTCGCGTGGAGTCGCCGCCCGGACGCGGGGTGCGCACGCGAAGCTGTCGATGCCCGAACGTGCCGGTGAGCGCGAGCTCGATCTCGACGTCGTCGGCGCGGCGGCTCTCGAGGGTGAGCGCGTACACCGCGCCCGGAACGTCGGCATCGCGCCCGTACGGCGCGAAGATGGTGCCGCGCACGACCACGTCGCCCACCGTGCACGTGAAGGTGGGAATCCAGCCGAGGGCGCGCTCCCACGCGATCGGAACATCGGAGAGCTCGTGGCGTACACCGCCAATGGTCAGCCGTGGGCGGAGCAGCGCCGGGCTGGCGCCGCTCGCGAAGTCGTCACCGCCGGCGAGCTCGATCGCCGCGCGCGCGGCGCGGTGCAGCACGCCGATCGCGTGCACCGACGCGTCGGCGGGATGGATGCACGGCAAGGCAACCCAATGGTTGCCGGTGATCTGCCACGGGATCGTGGGCGGCGGGAGCAGTGTCACGGAGGTCCGTTTATCTTTGAGGCGATTCGCAGGAATGATAACCCGGCCTGGACACCTTCCACACCGCGCGAGGCGATTCGTCGATTGACCGTGCGTTCCGTGCTTCGATCGAGCGTCATCCTGCTCGCTCTCTCGTCGTCGCGTGCGATGGCTCAGGCGACGACGAGTCTTCTCCCCAACGCCGCGACGCTGCCGTCGCGGGAGTGGCGCGTCCGGCTCCTCACCGCGTGGACGCGGTACGACGCACTGTTCACCGATTCCTCGAGCGCGCCGCGGAACCTCGCCGCGAGCTTCAACTCTGATTCGCTCGGCGTCGCTCAACTGCCGATCCTCGCGCCCGAGGAGACAGCGATTCGCGCGCTGACGGGCGACCCGTCGTTTCGACTGACCGCCGGACAACTCGTGTCGGCGGCGAACTCGCGCGTCGTCACGGCGCCGCTCATTCTCGAATACGGACTCACGCGCCGCCTCACGCTCGGCGTGGTAGTCCCGCTCGTCGAGACGCGCACGACGCTGTACGCGCAGCTCAATCCGCGGCTGGGACTCGCGAATGTCGGGCCCAATCCGGTCGCACTGGGAAACAGCGCCGCGGCCGCGCAAAACCAGGCGCTCGTCGCGGCGATTCGCGCGGACAGCGCCGCGCTTCAATCACAATTCAGCGGTTGTCAGAGCACGCCGTCGGGGACGAACTGCGCGGCGATCTTGTCGAGCGCACCCACACTGCTGCAATCCGCGGGCACGTTCGCGTCGACGGTCACGCGACTATATGGAACGAGTGCCGGCGCGGGTCAGGCGTTCGTGCCGCTGCACGGGACGGCGCTCGACACCGCGATCGCGCAGCGGATCCAGAGTCTGAGCCAGAGCTTTCAATCGCTGGGTGAAGCGGCGCTGAGCGGAGCACCGGCGAACGCGGCAGGACCGGCGGCGAACGCGCAGTTGAATGCGCTGCTCGGCCACTTCGGCATCGACACACTGCAATCGACCGATCGCTCGTCGATCGGCGACATCACGGTCGGCGCGACATTACAGTTGCTCAACACCTTCCCCGACTCCGCGCCGCTCACGGCCTCGGGACTCGATTACCGCGTCGCCGTAAACGGCGCGTTCCGCATCGGTACCGGGGAGCCGGCAAGTCGCACGCGGTTGTTCGACGTCGCCACAGGGTACGGGCAGCCTGGGATCATCGGCGGCGCGGCGGCGGATGTCCGGTTCGGATCGCGATTCATGACCTCGGCGATCGGTACTTACACCGCGCAATTGGGGACGGTGAACGTCGGGCGCGTTCCGAACGCCAACAACGCAGTATTCCCACTCGATGCCGGGGTGCCGGGCACGTACAGCGCGGGCAACGTGCTGCAGCTCACTGTGCTCCCGCGATACCGGCTCGCCGGCTCCCTGTCGATCGACGGCGTGTACTCGCTGGTGAACGCGGGCGCGGACAAGTACGGTGCGACGCTTCCACCGCTCCCGTCTGATGTCACCGGCGCGCCCCTCCCCACGCCGGCGACCGTTGCGCCGTTCGGGCTTCCCTCGACCACGGCGCAACAGGTTGGATTCGGATTCTCGTATTCGACAACCGTAACGCCCGATCGCGCGCCGGGGAGACTCCCGTTCGAGGTGAGCTTTCAGCATCTGGAGACGCTGGCCGGCAGCGGCGGTCCGGTGGCGAAGGCGTTCCGCGATCAGATCGAGCTGCGGGTCTATTTCGGGCGCTGACGCGCTCCCGCTCAGGCGCGGCGGCGCGGACGCCGCTCCGGTGCGCGGTCCGTGGGCGGCACAACGACGGCGGCGGCCTCCGCCGACTCGAGCAGCTCGCGCGCGTGGGCCCGGCTGACGTCGCGCTCCGGGTCGCCGCCGAGCATCCGCGCAATCTCGGCCACGCGCGGCTCGCCGCTCAGGACTGACACGTCGGCGGTGGTCACACCGCCGCGGGCCCCTTTGCTCACGAGAATGTGGTGGTGCGCGCGCGCCGCGATCTGCGGCAAATGCGAGATCGCGAATACCTGGTGATACGCCGCGACGCGGCGCATCGTCTCGCCCACCTGCAGCCCGACGCGGCCGCCGATGCCGGCATCCACCTCGTCGAAGACGAGCGTCGGCACGTGGTCCAGGCGCGCGAGGATGGTCGTGACCGCGAGCATGACGCGCGACAGCTCGCCGCCCGACGCGACGCGCGACAGCGCGCGCGGCTCGTGACCGACGTTGAGCGCGACGCGAAACTCCACGTCTTCGGCGCCGGTCGCGCGCACCTCGGCGGTCGGCTCGAGCGAGACGGTGAAATGGCCGTCGGGCATGCCGAGCTCCGGGAGCACCTCGTCGACCGCGCGCGCCAGCCGTTCCGCGCCGGCGCGCCGCCGCGCCGACAGCTCGGCCGCGGCGGCAGCGAGACACGCCCGCGCCTCGCGCTCGCGCGATTCGAGTTCTCGAATGTCGAGTCCCGCGGAGTCGACGAGCTCCAGCTCGGCGCGCGCATCGTCGCCGACGCGAATCACGTCCGCGAGCGTGCCGCCGTACTTCTTCGTCAGCCGGAAGAGGAGGTCCCGCCGCCGCCGCACGTCGTCGAGCCGGGACGGATCGAGATCGATCGACTCCTCGTACTCCTCGAGCTCCCGCGCGAGCGCCTCGATGGCGTAATACGCGGTATCGTACGAGTCCTGGAGACGCGCGAGCGTTGGATCGATGCGCTGAATGCTCGTGAGGTGCCGCGCGATCGCGGCCAGCTTCTGCAGCACGGTCTCCTCTTCGCCGTCGAGGCCGGATGCGATTCCGCTCGCGAGCGAGCGAAGCTCCTCCGCGTTCTCCAAACGCCGCGCCTCGTCCTCGAGCCGGGCGTCTTCCCCGTCGATCAGCTTCGCGTCGCCGATCTCCTTCACCACGTGGCGGAGATAGTCCGCGCGGCGCTCGGCGTCGGCGCGGCGTTTGGTGAGATCGACGATCTCGCGGATGATGGCGTGCAACGCCTCGTGCGCGTAGCGAACGGCCGCAGCCTGCTCGGTGGCGCCGGCGAACGCGTCGAGAATGCGCCGCTGCGCTTCGCCGTCGAGCAGCGTCTGCGCCTCGTGCTGCCCGTGCAGGTTCACGAGCAGCCGTCCGATGTCGGCGAGGATGCCCGCGTTCACCGGTGTGCCGTTGATCCACGCGCGCGCGCGTCCCGCGGTCACCTCGCGCTTGAGCACTACGTCGGCATCCTCGATCTCGATCCCGCGCTCGTCGAGCAGCGCGCGAATCTCCGGACGATCGCTCACGTCGAACACGCCCTCGACGGTCGCACGATCGCAGCCGGTGCGAATCACGTCGGCGTTCGCGCGCTCTCCGAGGAGCAATCCGAGCGCGCCGACGATGATCGACTTGCCGGCGCCCGTTTCGCCGGAGAGCACGTTGAAGCCGCGGCTCAGCGGAAGCGCGAGCGCCTCGATGATCGCGAAATTCCTGATCCGCAGCTCGGTCAGCATCTAGCGCGTGACGTCTCGCTCCAGCAGTCCGCCCCAGCCGAGCTTCTGTCGCAGCGTGGCGAAGAAGCTCGTGCCCGGGAACCGTATGATCAGCACGCCGCCTTCGGCGCGGCGCACGCTGAGCGTTTCTCCGCTCGCGAAGGTAGTGCCCACCTGGCCGTCGACCGTAATCATAAGCTCCTCGGGACCATCTTCCGCTTGCACGGTGACCTCGATGTTCGAGGGGAGGATCACCGGCCGGATCGCGAGGGTGTGCGGCGAGACTGGGGTGACGACGATCGTCTCGAGCGTCGGGAAGACGACGGGGCCGCCGGCGGACAGGCTGTACGCGGTCGATCCCGTCGGCGTGGAGAGCACGACGCCATCGGCCGCGTAGGTGGCGATGGTCTGGCCGTCCGCGGCGACGCGGACGCTCACCACGCGCGCGAATCCGCCCTTGTGCATCACCACGTCATTGAGCGCGAACCAGTGCTGCCGCTCCTTGCCGTGCGCGTCGAGCACGCGAGCGTGGAGCGCCATACGCGGCTCGACGAGATAGTCGCCGCGGGCGAAGCGCATCAGCGCGCCGGAGAGCTGATCGGCATTGCAGCAGGTGAGAAACCCGAGCCGCCCGAGATTGATGCCGAGTATTGGTACGCCATGCGGCGCGATGGTGCGCGCGCCGCGGAGGAGCGTGCCGTCGCCGCCGAGGGTGAGCAGCGCGTCGAGCTGCGACGGGTTTTCCAGTAGGTGGCCGTCGGCGCCGCCCGAAAGATCGAACAGTTCTTGCTCATACCAGAGCTCTAAACCCAGCGCCGGCGCGTGATCGCGCAGCGTACGCAGCACGGCGGTCGCGCCGGGATACCCCAGGTGCCCGACGACGCCGAGGCGGATCACTCTGCGATTACCTCAGTCTCGAGGAGCGCGCGCACCTTCTCCGCGATCCCCACGGCATCGAGCCCGCATGCCGCGAGCTGGCGCACGCGCGACGCGGCGTGCATGACGCGGTCGGGGACGCCGTGCGCCGCCACGCGGACGCTCGCGTCGTAGCGCGCGATCACGGTCGACATGAATGCGCCGAAGCCGTTGATCACCGTGCCCTCCTCGACCACGAGGACGTGCTTGTGGTCGGCCAGGATCGCGGCGAGCGTGATCTCGTCGTACGGCTTGAGATAGCGGCAGTTGACGACCGTGACGTTGAGCCCGTGCGCCGCAAGCGATTCGGCCGCGTCGAGCGCGGGCAGGACCATCGTGCCCACGGCGAGGATGGCGACGTCGGCGCCGCGGCGCACGACGTCCCACGTGCCATACGGGACGGGCTCGATCTCCTTGATGCTGACCGGCCGGTCGGGCGCGGCGTCGCGCGGATACCGGATCGCGAACGGGCCATCGTGCCGAACGGCCGTGCGCAGCAATCCGAGCATCTCGCGCGAGGTCATGGGCGCGGTCACGGTGACGCCGGGCACCGCGAGCAGATACGCGATGTCGTACAGGCCCATGTGCGTCTCGCCGTCCTCGCCGACGAGTCCCGCGCGGTCCATGCAGAACGTCACGGGCAGCGACTGGATCGCCACGTCGTGAATGATGTTGTCGTATCCGCGCTGCAGGAACGTGGAATAGATCGCGACGACGGGTCGCACGCCGCGCGTCGCCATGCCCGCGGCGAACGTCACGGCGTGCCCCTCGGCGATCCCAACATCGAAGAAGCGCGCCGGATGCTGCTTTGCGAAGGCGTCCGTGCCGGTGCCGCTCGGCATCGCGGCGGTGATCGCCACGAGCTCCGGCACTTCGGCCCCAAGCTCCGCCAGCCCGGCGCCGAACACTTTGGTGTAGGTGGGATTCGCGCTCGACGGCTTGAGCTGCGCTCCGGTCGCGGGATCGTGGCCCGGCGGCAGCGCGTGCCACTTCTCGCGGCTGTCGCCGGCGGGAAAGCCCCGCCCCTTCTGGGTGATGACGTGGACGAGGCGCGGCCCTTCGAGGCCGCGCACCACCGACAGCGTCTCGATCAGACTATCGATGTCGTGGCCGTCGATCGGGCCGAAATAGCGGAAGCCGAGCTCCTCGAACAACACGCCGGGCGTGAGGAACGTCTTCACGCTCTCCTCCCACTTGCGCACGAGGGTGCTCATGGACGAGAGCGGGCCGGGGGCGTGATCGACGAAGTCGCCGATCATCGAACGGAGGCGATTGTAGAGCGAATTGCGCTGAATTGAATTCAAGTACTTTGACATCGCGCCCACGTTCGGCGCGATCGACATCTCGTTGTCGTTGAGCACCACGACGACGTCGCGATCCGAGTGGCCGGCGTTGTTCAGCCCCTCGTACGCCAGCCCCGAGGTCAGCGCGCCGTCGCCGAGGATCGCCGCGACCTTGAAGGTCTCGCCCATCACGTCGCGACCCGCCGCGATGCCGAGCGCGGCGGAGATCGACGTGGCCGCGTGGCCGGCGCCGAACGCGTCGTACTCGCTCTCGCTGCGCTTGAGAAAACCGGAAACTCCGCCCTCTTGCCGCAGCGTTTCCATGCGATCGTTGCGGCCGGTGAGCAGCTTGTGCGGATACCCCTGATGCCCCACGTCCCACACGAGCTGATCGCGGGGCGTGTCGAACGCGTAGTGCAGCGCGATCGTCAGCTCGACCACGCCGAGGCCGGCGCCGATGTGCCCGCCCGTCCGCGAGCAGACGTCGATCAGGCGCGCGCGAACATCGTCGGCGAGCTGGCGTAGCTCGTCGCGGGTGAGGGTCCGAACGTCGGAGGGCGATGCAACTCGATCGAGAACGCTCATGCTTCTGGCCGCTGGTCAACTTCGAAAATTAGCGCGACGCTACGACTCCCGCTCGACGACGAAGCGCGCCAGGGCATCCAGCGACGTCGAGAGGAGCCCTGCCGCTCGGAGCTCGCCGCATCCTTCCACCACGAGCGCCCGCGCACGCGATTGCGCACCATCCACCCCGAGCAGCGCGGGATACGTGCTTTTGCCGAGATCTACATCACGGCCTGCCGTCTTGCCCAATCGGCTGGTCGTCGCCGTGACGTCGAGGACATCATCGGCAATCTGAAACGCGAGGCCGATCGCCTCGCCGAATCGGGCGAGCGCCGCGAGTTGGTGCGCCTCCGCACGGACCGCGAGACCGCCAAGCACGATCGAGGAGCGTATGAGCGCGCCCGTCTTCGCGCGGTGAATGCGCTCGAGATCGCGCAGATCGAGCGCGGTGCCCTCGCCCTCGAGGTCGAGCAGTTGTCCGCCAACCATGCCGCCGGCGCCCGAGGCCCGCATCAGCTCCGCGATGAGCTCGGCCTGCCCGCCAGCGTCGAGCCCGAGCGCACGCGCGGCGTCGAGTGCCGTGCGCGCGGCGAGCGGCACCATCGCGACGCCGGCCGCTGTCGCGACGCGAACGCCGAAGACGCGATGCACGGTCGCACGTCCGCGGCGCATGTCGTCGTCGTCCATGCACGGCAAGTCGTCGTGCACCAGCGAATACGCATGTACGATCTCGATCGCCGCCGCGAGCCCGGTCGCATCGGCGTTGCCGCCGGCGGTCCGGTATGCCGCGAGGCACAGAATACCTCGGAGTCGCTTGCCTTCGCCGAGCAAACTGTATCGAACGGCGTCGCCGACCGCGGGGCCGAGCGTGAGCGTGGCGCGCGCGCCGATCTCGGCGAGGGCGCGATCGATCGCGGCGCGGTCAGCCGCCCACTCGACGGCGCGGTCGCTACTCGGCGGCGTCGACGACGTCGAAACCGCCATCGGCACGCTCCACGAGTCGTTGCACGCGCGCTTCAGCGCGCGCTAGCTCGTCGGCGGCCGCGCGCAGATTCTCGATCCCCTCCTCGAACAGCTCGAGGGCCCGCGCCAGATCGACGCCGTCGTGCTCGAGTGCGCTCGCGATCGCCTCGAGCCGGGCCACCCGTTCCTCGAACGTCATGCGTCCTCGCCCGCGCGCTCGACTCGCGCCGACACGGTTCCGTCCCGCACGACGAGGTCGAACGGCAGTCCGTCGCTGAGCTGCGCGACCGTTGACAGCGTGCTTCCGTCGCGGCCGCGCGCGACGGCGTAGCCGCGCGCGAGCGTGGCGAGCGGACTGAGCGCGTGCAAGCGGCCAGACACGGCGCCGCGCTGCGTCCGGCGCCGCGCCACCTGTTCGCCGCCGCCCGACGCGAGGTCGCGCCCGATGTGTCGCAACCGGTCGCCGCGCGCGCGGACGAGCGCGCGGGTGGCGCTTCGCATCCGCAATGAGAGTTTTCTTAACTCGCCTTCGAGCTCGCCGCGGGAGCGCGTCGCGGCTTCGGCCGCCGCGGACGGCGTGGCCGCGCGCAGGTCGGCGACGAGATCGCAGATCGAGACGTCGATCTCGTGTCCGACCGCGGAGATCGTCGGCACGCGGCAGGCCGCCACCGCCCGCGCGACACGCTCGTCGTTGAATGCCCACAGGTCTTCGCGCGCGCCGCCGCCCCGCCCTACGATCACGAGATCGGCGCCGCCCCAGCGATTCACCTGATCGAGCGCGAAGCACAGCTCTTCGGGCGCGGTCTCGCCCTGCACCGCCGCCGGCACCACGACGAGACGCACGTTCGCTCCGCGCCGCCGCGTGACCGCGACGATGTCGTGCAGCGCCGCGCCGTCGGGACTCGTCACCACCGCGATCACGCGCGGAAACGGTGGGAGCCGCCGCTTGCGCTCGGGCGCCAGCAGTCCGTCGGCTTCGAGCCGCGCGCGTGTGATCTCGAGCGCCTTGCGCCGAAGGCCGTCGCCCTCCGCTTCGATGCGCGTGACGCTGAACTGCATCTCGCCGCGCGCGGCATACACGGTGAGCCGGCCGAACGCGGCCACTTGCATGCCGTCGTCCGGTGCGGCGGGAATGCCGCGCTGATCGCGCTTCCATGCAACACACCGCACCTGCGCCTGCCCGTCGCGAAGACAGAAGTACCAGTGGCCGTTGCGATGCGACTTGAAGTCGCTGATCTCGCCGCGCACCCAGAGCGGAATGAACGCCCCCTCGATGACGTCCTTCGCCGTCTGCGTCAGCAGAGAGACGGCGATCGCGCTCGCGGCGGTTTCGCCAGGATAGCGCGTCGAGTCGATCAGCGGCTCGGGCGCGGGCGGCGGCGCATGCGCGGGTTCGCCGATCGAGCTGGCGAGCGCGAACAGATCGAGGTCGGCGCTCTCCGCACCGCGAGGCGCACGACGGCTGGTCACGAGCGGACTTCGCGCAACTGCGCGGCGGCGCGAGCCGTGTTCGCCATGAGCATGGCGATCGTCATCTTGCCAACACCGCCCGGCACGGGCGTGATCATCGACGCGACTTCGCGCGCCGACGCGAATGCCACGTCGCCGACGAGCCGCGTTCCCGACCTCTTCGTGGCGTCGGGAATACGATTCATTCCAACGTCGACGACGACGGCGCCCGGCTGGATCATGTCCCCCGTCACCATCTCGGCGCGGCCGGCAGCGACGATGAGAATGTCCGCGCGGCGCGTGTGTCGCGCGAGATCGCGCGTGCGGCTGTGGCACACCGTCACCGTGGCGTCGACGCCGGGTTGCACCATCAGCGACGCCATTGGTTTGCCCACGATGTTGCTGCGGCCGATGATCACACAATCAGCGCCGGCGGTCTGCACGCCGTACGCTTGCAGCATGTAGAGCACCCCGGACGGCGTGCACGGCGCGAATCCGTCCTTCTCGCCGATCAGCAGCTTGCCGACGTTCACCGGATGGAATCCGTCGACGTCCTTGTCGGGGCGAATGCGGCGCACCACGGCGTCGGAGTCGATATGCTTGGGGAGCGGCATCTGCACGAGAATGCCATGCACCGACGGGTCGTCGTTCAACCGATCGACGATCGCGAGCAGTTCGGCCTGCGAGATCGTGGCCGGTTGACGAATCGTTTCACCGTGCATCCCGAGCTCGATGCACGTGCGCTCCTTGGAGCCGACGTACACTGCGCTCGCGGGATCGTCGCCGACGAGCACCACGCTCAGCCCCGGCGTGATCCCCCGCTCCTCGAGTGCGCGCACCTGCTCGGCGACGTCGGACTTGATCCGCTCGGCGAGCAGTGCACCGTCGATGATCTTGTTCTCCGCGACCACGGGGCCGTGCGCGGCCGGCGTCATCGTCTCAGCGCGCAAAGTCCACCGCCCGCGTTTCGCGGATCAGCACCACCTTGATCTGTCCCGGATACTGCAGCTCGGCCTCGATGCGCCGCGCGATTTCTTCGGACATCGTGGTCATCCGCACATCGTCGACGTCGTCGGGCAGAACGATCACGCGCACCTCGCGTCCGGCCTGAATCGCGAAGACTTTCTCCACGCCTTTGTAGCTCGACGCGATGCGCTCGAGGCCCTCGAGCCGCTTGACGTACGTCTCGAACGCTTCGCGCCGCGCGCCAGGCCGCGATCCGGAGATCGCGTCAGCCGCTTGGACGAGCACCGAGACTTCGCTCTCGTGCGGCACGTCGTCGTGATGCGCGGCGATGCAGTTCACGACCAGCGGATTCTCACCGTACTTGGTGGCGACTTCCACGCCGAGCTGCACGTGCGTGCCCTCGTGCTCGTGCGTGAGCACCTTGCCGACGTCGTGCAGCAGCGCGCCGCGGCGCGCCATGTTCACGTCGAGCCCAAGCTCCGCCGCCATGATGCTCGCGAGCCACGCGACTTCCTTGGAATGCTGCAGAATGTTCTGCCCGTAGCTCGTGCGCCACCGCATGCGGCCGACGAGCTTGATCAGCTCGGGATGCAGGCCGTGCACGCCCGCTTCGTACGCCGCCTGCTCTCCGGTCTCGACGATCTGCGTCTCGACTTCCTTGCGCGATTTGTTGACGACTTCCTCGATCCGCCCCGGATGGATGCGTCCGTCCGAGACGAGCTTCTCCAGCGCGAGCCGCGCCACCTCGCGGCGAATCGGATCGAAGCAGGAGACCACGACCGTGTCCGGCGTGTCGTCGATGATCACGTCGACACCGGTCGCAAGCTCGAACGCGCGAATGTTGCGACCCTCGCGCCCGATGATGCGTCCCTTCATTTCATCGTTCGGGAGCGACACCGCCGAGACGGTCGTCTCCGCCGTGTGGTCCGCCGCGATGCGCTGGATCGCCAGCGCGACGATTTTCTTCGCCTCGCGCTCCGCGTTGCGCTTCGCGCTTTCGCGGATCTCGCGAATGCGATTCGCCGCGTCGGCTTGCGCCTCCTCCTCCATGCGGCGGATCAGCTCGTTCTTGGCGTCCTGCGCCGACATGCCCGCCATTTGTTCGAGTCGGCGGCGCTCGTCGGCCACGAGCTTCTCGAGCTCCTGTTCGCGATCGGTTACGGCCTTCTCGCGGCGGCCGAACTCGCTCCCTCGCCGGCCGAGCTCTTTGTCGCGCTGCTCGATCAACTCGTATTTGCGGTCCAGCACGGTCTCGCGCTCGGAGAGTCGGCGCTCTTCGCGCTCCACCTCTTCGCGCCGTCCGCGAACTTCGCCCTCGAACTTCTCGCGGAGCTTGATCATCTCCTCTTTTCCGGAGACGAGCGCGGATTTTTTGATGTTCTCGGCGTCGCGCTCCGCTTCTGCCACAATGCGGCGCGACGTTTCCTCGGCGGTGGACTTCGCGGCGGCTTGGCGCTCGCGTTCCGCGTTCGTCCCACTCTTGCGGCCGAGTATGAAAAAAGCCGGCGAGGCAACGATGAATGCGCCAAGCGCGGCAATAATCGCGATCACGTCCATATGAGATCTATGCTCCACCGCGGCTCGGGGCCGCAGGACAAGGAGAACCAGCGTCCTGCTGCGCTACTGTGCTCGCGTTCCGACGCCCCACCGGCGAAGGGTGTTGACGTGGGGACGCTAACTACAAAGCGCGCTTAGACCTACGGGTCAGCTTGCCTACCGCGGCTAAGCTACGCGTCGCGTCGCGAAAAGGCAACAAAGGCCTGGAGCGTCCCTCTCAGGATGCTTGGGCGGGATGGCGCTTGGCCGGCGGAAGCAGCGGGCGGACGTACTCGCTCAACGCCTCGAGCGATTCGTTCGTCGTCCGCATCGCCGTCCTGGCGTCGAAGAGCTCGGCCGTGATCTGGAGCGCCGCGAGTACCACGGCCCGGTTCGTCTCGACGATCGCGCCGCTGGACATGACGCGACGGATCGCCTGATCGAGGTACTGAGCGACCGCCTTCGCATGCTCGGGCGGCGTGTCGCTGCGGATCGCGTACTCCTCGTTGAGGATCGTGACCCGAACGGTGTGCTTCTTGGTCGTCACCGCTCGCCTCCTTGCGTCTGCTGTCTCAAAAACTTCACCCGATCCAGCATCTGCTTGGCGCGGCTGGTGGCGGTGTCGAGCTTGCCCCGCAGCTGCTCGTTCTCGGCCTCCAGGTGCGACACACGTTCGGCGAGGTCGAGGTTCAACGCGCCGCCGTCGGTCGACTCGACGTCCTTCAGCTTGGATTCGGCGACCAACGCGCGGCGGCGAAACGCCGCGAGCTCGTCCGCGAGATGATGCACGAGCGCTTCCAGCTCGCGGATCGCGCGATCAGATGGTTCGCTGTCTGACATTGAGCTCGTCGGCGAGGGCTTTGAGAAGGTCCGAACGGCGCGCTTCGATCTCCCGCTCACGTAGAGTGCGCTCACCGTGACGGAAGGTCAACCTCCACGCGAGGCTACGATACCCAGGTTCCACTCCCCGGCCGAGATAGCGATCGAACAGGTCCACCCGCTCGAGCAGTCGGCCAGAGACGCGCCGCATCAGATCTTCGACCTGCGCAGCCGTGACGCTTTCCGGCACCAGCAGCGCCAAATCGAACTCGGCGGCCGGCGTGGTCGGCAGCGGCTCATACCGCGCGATGACTGCCGGCGGCCGATCCGGTGCACGGTACGCCGATGCGCCTGGCAACGCGATCTGGCTCGAGCTCACCTCACCGAGCGAGATCTCGAAACCGTACGCGGGCGCGGCCCAGACTGGCGCGTCGAGCGAGAGCGGTCGAACGAGGCCGACCGACCTCCCGTCGACGATCACGGACCACAACGCGCCCTTATCTGCCGCAGGCTCGAGTAAAATCACTGCACCAGGATACGCCGCTCTCGCGGCCAGCTCGGCCATCCCCTTCGCATCCCACTCGTCGAAGCGGATCCACGCGTCGAACTCGGTCGACTTGGGATCGGTGAAGTGCGGCGGCGTGCGCCGTCCCATCACGACCGCGGCGACGCGCATTTCCTCATATGGAAGTCCGGCGGGCCGCGGCTCGAATACAGACCCGATCTCGAACAGCCGCACGTTGCCGTGCATGCGCGCCAAATTGTATTCGGTGCGCCGCGAGAGCGTGTCCAGGATTTCGCGGCGCAAGAATGCCTCGTTCTCGGAGAGCGGATTCGCGAGTCGCACGAACGCCTCTCCACCAGCGACGAACGGCATCGGCCGCGCCTCCAGCATTCCGGCGCCGACGAGTGCTTCGCGCACGCGGCGCGCGGTGAGCCACTGCGGATCGTCAGGCACGCTGCCGGGCCGGAACGGACGCACGTCGACCGGGAAGCTGTCGTAGCCGCGTAGTCGCGCGATCTCCTCGATGAGATCGACCTCGGCCTTCACATCGCCGCGCCACGTGGGCACGGTCGCGCGTAGATTTTCCCCCGCGCGTTCGACACCAAAGCCGATGCGATCGAGATAGGACGCGATCTCTTCGCTCGAGAGCGACTCGCCGAGCACGCGCGCGACACGCGCCGGCCGAAGATCGATCCGCGTCGGCGGCTCCGGCGCACGCGCGAGATCGACGGGCGCGCCATCTACGCTCCCGCCGGCCAGCGAGATGATCAGCTGCACGACGCGCTCGAGCGCGCGCGGCGCCAAGTCGATGTCCACGCCGCGCTCGAAGCGGTAGCTCGCGTCCGTGGACATGCCCAGCGCGCGGCGCGCGTTGCGAATGCGCGTCGGGTCGAAGTTTGCGACTTCGACGAACACGTCGGTCGTCGCATCGGTGACCTCGCTGTCACGTCCGCCCATCACGCCGCCGATCGCTTGTGGACGCGCGGCGTCGGCGATGACGATCATCTCCGCGCCGAGCGCGCGCTGGACGCCGTCCAGCGTGACGATTCTCTCATCCGAGCGCGCGCGACGCACAACGATCACTGCGCCCTCGAGCTTTGCGAGATCGAACGCGTGCGTCGGCTGGCCGAGCTCGTGGAGCACATAGTTGCTCGCGTCCACCACGTTGTTGATCGACCGCGATCCGACCGACTGCAGCCGCTGGACGAGCCACTCCGGGCTCGGCCCCACCGTGACGCCTCGGACGACGACACCCATGAACCGGCGCACCAGTCCCGGCTCGGCGATTCGAACTTCCACCGGGCCGGCCGCCGCCGCGGTATGGGCGGAGATCGGGTTCGGAATCTGCGCGTCGAGTTGGCCGATCGAAGGAAGCGACAGTGTCCGCGACGTGACGGCGGCGATCTCGCGCGCGATGCCGAGGTGCGACAGCAGATCCGGCCGGTTGGCTCCGACGTCGATGACGAGCTGTGTGTCGCCGAGCGGCATGGCCTCGAGCAGCGGCGTGCCCGGCGGCACGTCGAGCTGCAGCTCGAGAATTCCCTCCTGATCGTCGCCGAGGCCCAGCTCGCGCGACGAGCAGAGCATGCCGTCGGAGATGGCCCCGCGAATTTTGCGTTTCTGAATCTTGAGGCCGTCCGGCATCACGGTGCCCGTCCGCGCGAACGGGTACAGCTTGCCCGCCGTGACGTTCGGCGCGCCGCACACGACGTCGAGCAGCGTGCCGGAGCCGTCGTCCACCTTGGTCACGTGCAGGTGGTCGGAGTCCGGATGCGGCCCCTCCTCGACGACGCGCGCGACGACGAACGACGCGAGATCGCCGCGCAGCGCGATCAGCTCGTCCACCGTGGCGACGTGCGCCGTGATCAGCGCCCGCAGCTCGGCGGGCGTCGCGTCGAACGGCACGAACGCCTTGAGCCAATCGTACGAGGCGTTCATCGGGCGCCTCCGGGGTGGCCGGCGCCGGCGATCTGCTCCAGGAACCGCGCGTCGGAATCGTAGAGTATTCTTATATCCGGAATCTTATAACGACTGATCGCGATCCGCGCCGGCCCCATGCCGAACGCCCAGCCGGTATACCGCTCGCTGTCGAGACCCGCCGCCTCGAGCACGCTCGGGTGCACCATCCCCGAACCGAGGATCTCGATCCAGCCGGTGCCTTTGCAGGCCGCGCATCCCGCGCCGCCGCAGATGCCGCACTGCACGTCCATCTCCGCCGACGGCTCCGTGAACGGGAAAAACGACGGCCGGAAGCGCGTGCGCGACGCGCCGAAGAAGCGCTTGGCGAACAGGTTCAGCGTCGCCTTGAGGTCGACGAAGCTGATGCCTTCGTCCACGCACAGCCCTTCGATCTGCTCGAACGCCGGCGCGTGCGACGCATCGAACGGGTCGCGCCGATACACCTTGCCGGGGATCAACACCCGAATGGGCGGCGCGAATCGTTGCAGCGTGCGCACCTGCACCGGCGACGTGTGCGTGCGGAGCAACCCCTCCCGCTCGAGGTACATCGTGTCGTGCGCGTCGAGCGCCGGGTGGTTCGGCGGAAAGTTGAGCGCACCGAAATTGTACCACTCGGTTTCTGCCTCGGGGCCGACCGCGATGGTGAAGCCGAGCTCGCGGAAGATGCCCTCGATCTCCTCGATCACGAGCGTGACCGGATGCTTCGCGCCCTCCCACTGGCGCCGTGCGGGAAGCGTGAGGTCCTCGGCTGCGCCGGCACCCGCCGCGCGATCGACGGCGGATTTGCGCTCGGCGAGCAGCGCCTCGAGGCGCGTTCGCGCTTCGTTGAAGCGCTTGCCCGCCGCGGGCTTGCTCTCTTTCGGAATGGACTTGAGAGATTCCTGAAGCGCCTTGATTCGGCCGCTCCGATCGCCGAGGAACGCGATGCGGGCCGCCTCGAGCGCGTCGGCATCGGCGGCCGCGGCGAGCGCCGCCGCGCCATCGCGCTCGATCTCGTCCGCTGTGCGTAGATACTCGTGCAGTTCCATGTTGTGTGGCGTATGCCGCGGAGTACACGGGATCCGCGGGAGAACGCGGAAATGAAGTTGATGTTGCCACCTGGTCGGCGCATGCGGCGCGTTCGGCGGCAAAAGCAACGGCGGCAGTACGACTCAGGGTCGCGCTGCCGCCGTGTATGACTAGCGAGAACTTACGCTGCGTTCAACGCGGAGCGCGCCTTGTCGGCGAGCGCCGTAAACGCGGCGGGATCGTGCACCGCGAGGTCGGCGAGAATCTTTCGATTCACTTCGATGCCCGCGAGCTTGAGGCCGTTCATGAACGTGTTGTAGCTCATGTCGTTCTGATGCGCGCCGGCGTTGATACGCGTGATCCAGAGGCGGCGGAAATCGCGCTTCTTGTTCTTGCGGTCGCGGTACGCGTACTTCCAGCCGCGCTCGACCGTCTCTTTCGCCGGCCTCCACAACTTGCTGCGCGCGCCAAAGGCGCCGCGCGCGGCCTTCATGATCTGCTTCTTCCGCTTCAGGCGCGGAACGTTGGATACGGCACGAGGCATGGTTCGCTCCTCCCTAAGCCTGGATCAGGCGCTTGACGCGCTTGGTGTCGCCGGTCGTCGCGACGATGCCGGCCTGGCGCAGGCGACGCTTCCGCTTCGACGTCTTCTTCGTCAGGATGTGGCTCTTGAAGGCCTTGTAGCGGCGGACCTTGCCCGAACCCGTCACCTTGAAGCGCTTTTTCGCGCCCTTGTGGGTTTTCATTTTCATGTGAACATCCTCATTATTTCGGCGCGAGAATCATGGTGATCGACTTCCCTTCCAGTCGGCCCGCGCTTTCGATTTTGCCAACATCCGCGAGTTGGGTCGCCACGCGATCGAGCACGGCCTGACCGAGCTCGGGGTGCGCGACCTGCCGCCCGCGGAACATCATCGTGACCTTCACTTTGTTCTTCTCTTCGAGGAACCGGCGCGCGTGCCGCGTCTTGGTGTCGAAGTCGTGATCGTCGATGCCCGGTCGGTACTTCACTTCCTTGAGCTCGATCACGTGCTGCTTCTTCTTTGCCTGCCGCGCCTGCTTCGCCATCTCGAACTTGTACTTCCCGTAATCCATGATGCGGACCACGGGCGGGCGAGCCGTTGCGGCCACTTCGACGAGATCCAAGCCTTGGTCTTCTGCCATCCGCAGCGCGGCGTCCACTTCGAGAATGCCGAGCTGCGATCCGTCGGAGCCGATCACGCGGACCGGGGTGATGCGGATCTGACGGTTGACCCGCACGCGCTTCGTTGTGTCCTGAATACCGAAATTCCTCTGAGAGAGAAAACAAAAAACGCGGACCTGCTCGTTGCCGCAGGGTCCGCGCAAAGCACCACGCCGCCGCATCGAGCGGAGGTGGGCGAAGTTGGACGCCTGTAGCACACCACGCATCGCAGCGTGGGCCAGAGGGTGGGACCAGCGACGGTCCGCTTTCCGAGTTGTCGGCTAAATGTAGGTGGAGCGGGAGGTTAGGTCAAGATGGCGGAAGTAGGTAGTTGACGCACACGAACGCCCACGGCCGATCCTCCACCCGCGTCAACACCACCAGCGCCGCTCGGCTCCCTCGTAGCTTGAGCTTCCGCTGCAGCTCATCGACGTCCACCGGCGATCCACGCTTCCGAATATCCGCCCGCCCGATATCGAGCGACCTGAGCGCCTCGTTGAGCCGCTTCAGATTCCACGGGAGCGATGCGAGAATCTCGAGCGGCCGCCCGAATGGTGTCACAATGGGCGCATCCGACGACAGAAAGCCGATCCGCTCGTCGATCTTCCAGCAATCGCCAATCGACGCACCCAGCTCGTCGACCAGTCCGGCGCGTGTCACGGACGGATCCACGTCGAGCAAATAGCGACCCGAAGCTCGAACGCGGACGTTCGCGCCGGAGCCACTCACGATCGTGTGGCCTTCCGGAAGCACGGTCGCGCGGCGCGCGCTCGACCGCAGCGACGGCGACCAGAGCACCGATTCCTTGAGCTCCCGGCCCTCCGAGACGAACTCCAATTCCCAGTCGTGCGGCACAACGTCGACGGCAATGCCGGGAGACGACTTGATCCCCATCGCCGCGACACGCGCGGCGAGCGCGAAACACCACTCCAGCGACGGCTCGCTCTCGCCGCCGCGGAGACGGCGATCGTCCACGCGGCGCGCCGGATCGATGAACACGGCGTCGCCCGGCGAGAGCGGCACGTCCGCGACATCGGCGCACACGATCGCGACGCGCGCGCCGACGCCATTCACCTGGGCGTTGTAGCCGGCGAGCCGCGCGTGCACCGGATCGCGGTCCACGCCGGTCACGTCGTGCGACTCGGCGAGCGCGATCAGGTCGCCGCCCAATCCGCAACAGAGATCTCTAATAGGCGCGAACGCATCGTAGCGTGCCGCGTGATGGCGCGCCATGCGCTCGCTGGACGCCTGCTCCAGTCCTGCCGCGGTGAACAGCATCTCGTCCGCGCGCGAGAACTTGGGTTTGGCGCGATGGCGAAGCGCGGATTGCGTGATCGCGAGGCGCACCAACTCCGGCGCATAGCGACCGCGGAGACGGTCGATCGTCCGGATCTCGTTCTCCTCACGAACCTCAGCCGACGCGAGCTCGGGGAGAATTGCGCGGCCCGGCGGCGACAGGAGCTCGTCGATCCAGGCGTCGCTCGGCATGGCGTTCGTGACAGCTCGTTCGCGGCCGACGGCTATGCTCTCACGCCGTACGTCTTCCCATCATGCGCGATCTTCGTCCACGGCGTCCTGGCGTCGTGCTCGAAGATCATCAGCCAGTCCTCGTCCACGGCGCGCCGCAGGATGCGCCGCTTGGTTTCGAGCGTCACGAGCGGCTCGACGTCGTAGCCCATGATCCACGCCAGCGGCAGATGCGCGGTCGTCGGCACGAGATCGGCGAGATAGAATGCGCGCTCGCCATCGGACTCGATGAGCAAACCGTGATGATGCGGCGTGTGCCCCGGCGTCGGGATCGCGCGGATCCCTGCCACGATGTCGGCCTCGCCGTCGACGAAGTCGTACGCGCCCGCCTCGTTCACCGGAACGAAGTTGTGCTCGAAGTAGCTCGCCGCGGTGCGCTCGTTCGTGTGCGTGGCGTACTCGTATTCTCCGCGCTGCACGACGTACCGCGCCTTGGGAAACGCCGGACGCAGGGCGCCGCCGGAATCCCGCACGGTGTTGCCGCCCGCGTGGTCGAAATGCAGGTGGCTGTTGATGACGAGCGTCACGTCATCCGGTGCGTAGCCGAGCTGCGCGAGCCCATCCTGCAAGCGCGTCGGGCTGCCGCGATTCTCGATGCCGTAGATGTCGTAGAACTTCTCGGTCTCCTTGTCGCCGGCGCCGGTGTCGATCAGCACGAGTCCAATGTCGTGCTCGATCAGGAGACAGCGCATCCCGAGCTGAATGCGATTGCGCTCGTCGGCGGGAATCCGGCGTTCCCAGAGCGGTTTGGGGACGACGCCGAACATCGCGCCGCCGTCGAGCCGCTGGCCGCCGGCCTGGATCGCGTGAATGCGCAAGCGCCCGAGTTGGCGCGTCTCAACGAGAGGTTCGGGGATCATGCGGTCGTGTCGTCGGTCATCGGGCGCGGCATCGCGGGCGGACGGCGCGCGCGCTTGCGCGCTCCGGTTCCCGTGCGCAGCAGCGTCTCGAGATCGTCAAGGGTGAGACAGCCGCGATCGCGCGCGGCGTCGAGCAGCCGCAACAAGATCTGCGCGGTCGCGATGGCATCGCCGCCCGCCCGATGGCGCGCGATGTTGTCGATGCCGTAGAAGTGCGCGAGCGCATCCAGATTTCGCCGGCCAACCTGCGGCAGCAGCCGGCGAGCCATGCGGACGGTGCAGAGCTTTCGCCCTCGGAGCGGGCGCCGCGTCACGCGCTCGATCTCCGCCGAGAGAAAGCGCCAATCGAAGCTCGCGTTGTGCGCGACGAAGACATTCCCCTCGAGCACGCCGAGGAGCTGATCGCAGACGTCCACGAACCTGGGCGCATCCTTCACCATCTCCCACGTGATGTTCGTGATCGCGATGATCGCTGGCGGGATCGGCCGCTCGGGGTTGATCAACGTGTCGAACACCGGCGTCACCGCGCCGTCGCGAACCTGCACGACCGCGACCTCGGTCACGCGATCGCCGGCGTTCGGGCTCGTCCCCGTCGTCTCCACGTCGACGACCACGAACGTCTCGCGCTGCAGGGCGTTCGTCGTCCCCCTCGGCGCGACGTCGAGCACCGCCGCGTCGCGCAGCCGCCACCGTCCGTCGCCGTCCTTTAGAAAACGCTGATGGCCGGCGAATAGCGCCGACGCCAGGTGCTCCGCGACGTTCGCCGGTGCGCCGGGGAGTTGGCAGACGTAGGAGATCAGCGTCGCCGCGTCAGCCGGGCCCGCCGAGAGAAAGTCCGCGGCGCGATTCGTGAGCAGCGAGTCGGCGTCGCCGAGGGTGAGGCCGCTGGTCACGTCAGCCCCATGGATCGTCTCGACACACCGGGAGCGTCATGCAGCGCGGGCCGCCACCGCCGCGCACGAGCTCCGCCCCCTCGAAGGTGATCACGGCACGCTGCCCTTCCCCGATGCGTTCTTCGCCCGTGAGAAACGCCGTCCCCGAGACGACGCGAAAGCCCATCCGCTCGAGCTCGTGCAGTGTGGCTTCGTTGCGCTGATAGGAGAGAATCACGCCCGGGCGCATTGCCACGAAGTTGCACCCCGACGCCCACTGCTCGCGCTCCTGCAGCGTGCGCACGCTGCCACCGCAGAAGATCGGCTCGATCGGCATGTCGCATTGACGCAGCGCGTCGAAGATCGTCGCGCGCTCGTGAATCGTGTCGTCGCCCTTGCGCCAGTGCAGAATGGACAGCCGCTCGGGCCCGATGAAGTGCGGCGGGAAGATCACACACAGCTCGCGATCGACCTGCGTGAAGATCATGTCGAGATGGATCGCCGTGTTCTCCTTCGGCATGACGACCACGATGACATCGCAGACGGCGGTCTTCTCGAAGAACAGTGACGCGAGCTGATCGATCGCCGCCGGACTGGAACGCTCGCTGAAGCCGAGCACCACGAGGTCGCGGCGGAGCGGATGCACGTCGCCGCCTTCCACCGTGTAATTCACCCGCCGCTCCGCCGATCCATCGTACAGAATCCCGTCGCTGGCGAGCTCCGGGTGATGGGTGAACAAGGCTTTCATGATGATCGCCTCGGTCCACCGGATCGCGTAGCGCATCGATCCCACGAGCACGCGGCGGTCGGCGATCATGCAACTGTCGCGCGTGAAGAACAGGTTCGGCAGCGGCGGCAGCACGTAGCCGGGCTCATTGAGCGCCTTGGCGATCGGTCCAGGCGGCTCTTCGCGTCCTTCAATGAGCATTCGCACGAGCGCGTCCGCGTCCAGCTCGCTGATGTCGCGCGCGAGCGGCTCGGACGGGACGATGTCCATCGTCTCGCGAATGAGCAGCTCGCGCGATTCGGGCGTGGCCAGCACGTCGGCGAGCATCGAGCGCACGTGGTGCACCGTCGCGAACCGCTCGAGGATCGCGACGAAGCGCCGGTGCTCGCGCCGCGCCTGATCGGCTTCGATGATGTCGTCGTAGAGATACGCGGCCTTGTTCCCGGGCGTCACGGCGAGCAGCTCGGGTCCCGGCGAGTGCACCAGAACGCTGCGTAAGCGACCGATTTCCGAGGTGACGCCGGCGGGCATGGCGGCAAACTAACGCTGGGCCGATGGCTGGTGCAGTTCAGACGGCTCCTTTAACTTGTGAATGAATTCACAAGCGCATTTCTCGTGAAACACATTGCTGATTCCACGGTCCGGCGACTCTCGGCGTACCTGCGGTTCTTGGAGGATTTCGAGCATCGGGGATTGACCACGATCTCGAGCGACGAGCTGGCGAAGCAAGGTGGCACCACCTCGGCGCAAGTGAGAAAGGACCTGTCGTTTTTCGGGTCGTTCGGCAAACGCGGGCTCGGATATTCGGTCCCTGAGCTCTCCGGACGGCTGCGAGAGATTCTGGGGCTGAGCCAGCACTGGCGGGTCATCATCATCGGCGCGGGCAAGATCGGGGCGGCGCTGGCGCAGTATCGCGGGTTCCGGCAGCGCGGCTTTTCCATCGTCGCCGCGTACGACAACAACCCCGAAAAGATCGGCCGTACGCTCGAAGGAATTCCGGTTCGCGACATCGCGCAGATCGAGCACGACATTCAGCGCGAGGCGCCGGAGATCGCGGTGCTCACCGTACCAGCGGAAGCCGCGCAGCCGATGCTCGATCGGCTGGTGCGCGCCGGGATTCACGCGATTCTCAACTTCGCGCCCACGCAGCTCCAGGCACCGCCCGAGGTCACGGTGAAGACGGTGAACATGGCGATGGAGCTCGAGGGACTCAGCTTCGCGCTGACGAACCGCGAATAGCGCGACAGTAGCTGGCGCTACAGCGCGCGCACGAGCGCCGCGAACTGCGCCGGCGTCAGCGTCTCGGGACGCGCGCTCGGATCCACGCCGGCGCGCTCGAGGGCGACATCCGCTTGGCCCGCGTCCAGCGAGCACAGGTCGCGAATCACGCGACGCATCTGCTTGCGTCGCATGCCGAACGCGTCGATCACGAACCGGCGAAACCGCGGCTCCTCGTCTCGCGCAATCACGGGATCGGTGCGCGGCTCGATTCGGATCACCGCGCTCTCGACTTTGGGCGGCGGCTGAAACGCGCCCGGTGGCACGCGAAACATGATCTTCGCATTCGCCACGGCTTGCACGTTCACGGACAGCGCGCCGTATTCCGCGGCCCCCGCGGTCGCGACGACGCGCTCCGCGACCTCGCGCTGAATGAGATAGACGGCGCGCCCGGGGCGTGGCGGCTCGAGCGCGTGAAAGAGAATCGGTGTGGTGATGTAGTACGGCACGTTGCCCACGAGCACGAACGGCTCGCCCGCGGCCTCGGCGAGATTCACCGTGCGCACGTCGGCTTCGATTACGACGACGTTCGGATTCGCCGCATACCGTTCGCGCAGAAGCGCGGCAAGCTTGCGATCATACTCGATCAGCACGAGCCGTTTCGCGCGTGGGAGCAGCTTGGCGGTCAAGCTTCCCCGCCCCGGGCCCACCTCGATCACGGTCTCGGTTCCGCTCAGCTCGAGCGCGTCCACGATGCGCGTGAGAATGCGCGGATCGTTCAGAAAATGCTGACCGAGGTTCTTGCGGATCGGCGGGAGCCGGCGCGCGGGGCGATCCTCGCGCTCATCTGACACGGGCGTCAGCTTCGGACGAGGACCATCGTCAGATCATCGCGCCGCGGTGCGTCCTCGGTGTGCTCGTCGAGAACGGCGACCACGTGCTCCAGAATCTCGCGCGGGTCCTCGTCGCGATGCGCGCGAATCGTCTGCAGGACTTTCTCCTCTCCGAGTCGTTCGCCCGCAGGATTCCGCGCGTCCGTCACACCGTCGGTGAACAGCACGAGCAGATCACGTCCCGCCGACCACCCCCGGCGAGCGGTGAGCGGCGGACGCTCGTCCATGCCAAGCGGCGGGTCGGTCGCGGCGAGCCGCTCGAATTCCTGGCCGTGCGGCAGCATGAACGCATGCGGATGGCCGGTGTTCGCGAAATGCATCTGGTTCGCCGCCGGGTCGATCACGGCGTAGAACGCCGAGATGAACATCTCCGTGGTCGCGAGCTCTTCGCGCATCGTACCTACGAGCGACGCGAGCATCTCACCGGGATCCGTCGTCGACTGCGCGTGGATCGCGGACGCGCTCATCGAGAGCGCCATGATGAGCGCGGCCTGGTAGCCGTGGCCGGAGACGTCGCCGATCATGACGCCGGTGCGACCGCCGGAGAGTCGAAAGAGATTATAAAAGTCGCCGCCCACGCTCTCGGCGGGCACCACGCGCGCCGCAACGATCGCTTCGGGGGCGACGATGTCGTCGTCGGGGAGGAGCTTCATCTGCAGCTCGTGGGCGAGCTGCATCTCGTGCGCGAGCCGCTGCTGCTCGACCGACGCGCGGACGAGCCGCGTGTTCTGAATCGCCGTGCCGATCTGCGTCGCGATCGCGGCGATGAGCTTCTGATCGCCCGCGGTGAACGACTGTCCACTGCGCCGGTCCGACAAGTTCACCACGCCGAGGGGTTCGGCACCGCGCGGCGCCGGCGCGGTCCACATGATCGGCACGGAGAGCATGGCGCCGCGACGATACTGCGCTTCTTCGGGACACAGCATCTCGCCGTCCTCGGCGAGCACGAGGTGCTGGGCGCGGAATGCGCGCGCGCTGACGCTGCACGCATCGTCGGCGCTGATCGGGTGCACGTCGGCGAGCGGAGCGCCGAGCGCGGCGACGGGGTGCAGCGAATTGGTCGCGCGATCGAAGACGAGCACCGAGCCGCGGCGTGCGCCGACCGTCTCGGAGACTTCGCTCAGAATCGTCCGCGCCGCCTCGTCGAGCGCCACGGTGCGGCCAAGGATTTCGCTGATCGTGTAGAGGAGATTGATCTCCTCGTAGCGCTCGGCGAGCTCGTTCGCCGCATGCTCCACCTCGAGCGCGGACTGGAGGTACTGCCCCACGACGGGCAGGAGGAAAGTCATACAGGCGCGCAGCGCGATGCTCTGCGATGTGCACGGCCCCAGCGCGAGCCACGCGCGACGCGGCCCGGGCACGGCGGCGACGAGCGCGTCGCCCGCCGGCGTCGCGATCGTTTGCTCGCCGTCCGCGACCGATGGAAAGTGATGGACCGTCGGCGCGTTCGCCGTGCCGGCGCCGAGCGAGGGCGGCGCGTTGGGATTGGGTTGCGTCCAGACGCTGGCCTCGCAGTCCGTCGCGGCGCGAAAAGCGTCGAGGACCCGCGCGAGGTCGATCATTCGCGGTGCAGCGTCATCCGGACCACGCTGCCGCTCGGCGCGTCGACGCGCTCGACGCGGTCCATCAGCTTGCGCATGAGGAACAGCCCGCGGCCGTCCTCGCGCGCGAGGTTGTCCGGCGTGGTGGGATCGCTGAGCGCCGAATCCAGATCGAACCCCGTGCCCTCGTCGCCGACTTCGACGATCAGCCCACTCGTGTCGATGCGCGCGCGGACGTGCACCTGCTTGGCGGGATCATCGTGATTGCCGCGCAGGATCGCGTTGGAGAGCGCCTCGGTCAGGGCGACGGGGACGTTGAACGCGGTTTGCCGCTTGGCGAACGCCATGCTCTCGCATTCGCGACGCACCAGCTCCACGACGCGCTCGATGTAACGCACGTCGCTCGGGATGTCGACTTCGACGACCCGGACGCGATCGTCGGAGCGCTCGTCATTCAACGCAGGAGGCATCCGAGAATTCTAGTGGCATACGTGACGCGTGGCTCGAGTCTCCGCTGACGGCGAGACACGAGCCACGATGGCCGACGCGGGTCGGCGACTCAGAAGCTCTGCAGCGCGCGTTCGCGGGTGTCGGCAATCTGAAAGAGCGTATCCAGCTTCGTGAGCTCGAACAGCGTCTTGAGATCGTCGTTCAGGTTGGCGAGGCGCAGCTCACCGCCCTGCTCGCGAATCTTTTTCGAGAGCGACACGAGGACGCCGAGCCCGGAGCTATCGATGTAGCCGGTCTGGGAGAAGTCGATGAGAAACTTCTTTTCGCCGCGCTCCAGCTCATCGAGCACCTTCTGCTTCAGCTCCTGGCGGTTGCCGACGATCAACTGGCCTTCGACGTCCACCACCACGACCTCTCCGTCTTTCTTGATCGAGAAGCTCATGTCGTACTCTCCTAGCGAGACTCGTTCGTTGCCATCGGGACGCCCGCCGCCTGGAGCGCGGTGATGGCCGCAACATGGATAATGTCATCGACAACCGCGCCGCGCGAGAGATCACTGCATGGGCGCCGCAGCCCTTGAATGATGGGACCCACGGCACTCGCGTCGGCGAGACGCTGCACCAGCTTGTACGCGATATTCCCGGCATCGAGCGAGGGGAACACGAGCACGTTCGCTCGACCGGCGACGGGGCTTCCCGGTGCCTTGCGGTGCGCCACGGCGCTGGCGAGCGCTGCATCTCCTTGCAATTCTCCGTCCACAGCGAGGTGAGGCGCTCGCGCGCGCACCAACGCGACGGCGGCCCGCACCAGATCGATCGAGGAGCCTTCGGCGCTTGCTTTGGTGCTGAACGATAGAAACGCAACGCGCGCCTCGTCGCCCACGATTCGCGCACGATCAGCGGCCGCGGCAATGGCGATATCCGCGAGCTGCTCTGCCGTTGGATAGCGCACGACGGCGCAGTCAGTAAACGTCAGCACTTCAGACTCGGGCCCGCGGAATGGCGCCACGACCATGTAGAACGCACTGGAGATCGTTCGCACGCCCCGCTCGGGTCCGACGAGCCAGAGTGCGGCGCGCATCACGTCAGCGGTCGTGTGCACCGCGCCTGCCACGCAGCCGTCCACGGATCCATTCG
The DNA here is from genome assembly GCA_025934775.1 of Gemmatimonadaceae bacterium. Classification (GTDB taxonomy): domain Bacteria; phylum Gemmatimonadota; class Gemmatimonadetes; order Gemmatimonadales; family Gemmatimonadaceae; genus JAQBQB01. The sequence continues at coordinate 39,496 of JAICWO010000014.1, forward strand.
CGACGAGGGCATCCGCGAAGTACAACGGCGTGTGGAGAAGCGCCGTTGCTTGCTCTTTTGTGAGGCCCTTGTGCTTGCGCTGCTCGGCCAGGAGTGCGGCCGCCTCTTCGACGAGCGGATCGCGGCGTGGATCGCGCGTCTCGACGCCAAGCGCGCGGACGGCATCGTGCGTCTCGGGCGCCGCGGGATCGAGGACGGCGATTGGCTCGACGAGGCCGCGCCGACGCAGCTCGACGATCGCGGCGCGCGTCCGCTCGTCGCTCGTCTCCGGGAACGCGATTCGACGAATATTTGCCGCGGCGCGCGCCTGCACCTCGGCCAGGAAGCTCATTTCGGCGGCAGCTTGGCGCGGAGCGCGCTCGCCACGACCGGATGGACCAGGCTCGTGACGTCGCCGCCGAAGCGGGCAATCTCGCGGACCAGACTCGCGCTGATGTACGTGGTGTCGAGCGACGGCACCATGAACACCGTCTCGAGCTTGGTCGAGAGATGGCGATTCATGAGCGCCATCTGATATTCATATTCAAAATCGCTCACGGCGCGCAGGCCGCGGATGAGCAGGTGGGCGCCCTCCTGCCGCGCGAAATCCACCAGCAGGCCGCCAAAGCTCTTGACCGCGATCCGCGGCTGATCGCCCATCGCCATCCGGATCATCTCGACGCGCTCGTCGATCGAGAAGAGCGGCTGCTTGGACGAGTTGGTGGCGACGCCGACGATGAGCCGGTCGACGAACTCCAAGCTGCGCACCATGAGATCCTCATGGCCGCGCGTCATCGGATCGAAGCTGCCGGCGTAAATGGCTATGCGCATGACTGAAACTATAAACGGTCCAGGCCGTTCACGCGGGCTCGCGCAGTCGCGGCGAGTCCGCCCGATAGATGGTGACGACGGTGCTCCCGTATTTCCGTCGCTCACCGGCGCCGGGCAGCCGCTCGTTCGCCCGATGCTCGATTCCGATCACGCGCGCGAACGGAACGGCCAGCCACCGTGCGGCGACGGCGGTGCCGAGCGCGTGATCGTACGGCGGATCGGCGAACGCGACATCGTAATCGTTCGCTTGCAGCGATTCGAGATATCGAATCGCGTCGGCGCGATGGATCTGATAGGCGCCCGCCGCGCCAAGCGAGTCCGCGTTCGCGTGAATGACGGCGATGCTCTTCGGTGCGGATTCCACGAAGTCGACGCGCTCGGCGCCGCGCGACAACGCCTCGAGGCCGAGCGCACCCGAGCCGGCGAAGAGATCGAGCACCTTCGCGCCGGGGAGCAACGGACCGACGATGCTCATCCAGGCCTCGCGCACGCGGTCGCCGGTGGGACGAACCGCATCGCCGGACGGCGCCTCGATGCGCCGCCCTCGCCATCGACCGCCGATGATACGCATGCGCTACACGCGGAAGTCGGCGAGTCGCGCCTGCAGGCGCGACTCGCCATTCCACTCGTCGCGCTCCAGGCGGTACGCGATGTCGATCACCGCCCCGGCCTCCAGCTCGCGAGCGCGCGGCCCCATGCCCCAGCCGAGCGCCACGAGCTCTCGCCCGTTCGAGTGCAGCAGAAGCTTGAGACCGTCTTTGCCGACGACACGCGGCGGCGCGCCGACGGTGATGCCGCGGGCCATGAACAGCGGCGACGGATTTCCGATGCCGCACGGCTCCATGTGGCGGAGCAATGCCTCGAGCTCTTCGTCCGCGTGTTCGATCGGCAGCTCGAGATCAACGCGAAGCTCGGGCACGAGATCGTCGGGCGTGAGCCGAGTGGCGGCAACGGCGTTGAAACGCGCCGCGAATTCGGCCACACGATTCGCGGCGATCGTCACGCCAGCCGCTGCGCGGTGGCCACCGAAGCGGAGGAGCAGGTCCGAGCACTCGCGGAGCCCCGAGTGCAGATCGAAGGGTCCGATCGATCGGCCGGAGCCCTTCCCTTCATCGCCGTCGAGCGCGACGAGCACCGTCGGTCGCCCGAACTCTTCGACGATGCGCGAGGCGACGATTCCAATCACGCCGGGATGCCACCCCTGCTCGGCGACGACGATGCCGTACGTCGTCGAGAGGTCCATCTGCTGGACGAGGGCGCGCGCCCGCTCGAGCGTCTCGCGATCGAGCTCCTGCCGCTTCGCGTTGAGCTCCTCCAGCTCGCGCGCGATCGGATTCGCGATCTGTTCCGAGGGGGCCATGAGCAGCTCGACGCCGCGCAGCGCGCTCCCGAGCCGGCCCGCCGCATTTAGTCTCGGAGCGAGAATAAATCCCACGCGCCCCGAGGTGAGCGGCTTCCGCTCGAGTCCCGCGGCGCGAATCATCGCGCGCAATCCCGGGCGCTGCGCGTCGTTGAGCAGCTTGAGCCCATAGCGCACGAGCACGCGGTTCTCGCCGCGCAGCGGCGCGACGTCCGCGATCGTGGCGAGCGCCACGAGGTCGAGCATGCCGTAGACGAGATTCTCGTTCCCCCCCACCGCGCGCGTGAGCGCGAGCGCGAGCTTGAACGCGACGCCGACGGCGGCCAGATCCTTGTCGGGCGACGTACACTCCGGCCGCTTGGGATTGAGAATCGCGAATGCCGGCGGGAGCGGTCCGCCAGGCAAGTGGTGGTCGCTCACGATCACGTCGATCCCCGCCGCCTGGAGCTCGGCGATGGGCCCGAACGCGCTCGTGCCGCAGTCGCACGTCACGACCAGCGTGGCGCCGGCCTCGCGCGCGGCGCGCACGCCGGCGGCGGTCAGGTCGTAGCCGTCCTCGAGACGACGCGGGATGAACGCGGTCGCGCGTCCGCCGAGCGCGGCGATCGTGCGGACGGTGAGCGTCGTCGAACAGATTCCGTCGACGTCGTAGTCGCCGTGGACGAGAATCGTCTCATCTTCGCGCAACGCGCGCACGAGCCGCGCGACGGCGCGGTCGAGGTCCGCGAGGCAGTCGGGATCGTGCAACTGCTCGAGCCGCGGGCGCAGATACGCCTTCGCGTCGTCGGGCGCGCCAAGGCCTCGGGTGGCGAGGAGGCGGCAGATCGCCGCCGGGAGTCGCAGCTCCTCTTGGAGGCGCGCGACGTCGGCGGGGCTTGGCTCATCGGGAAGCAACCAGCGCGCGCGGGGCCGCGCGCGAACAGCGGTGGCGGTCACGCGGGAAAGCTAGGTCGCGCGCACCACACCAACAACCATCATTCCGCCGCGTACAACATCACGCCACACCCTTCGCAGATCTCCGTCGCGCCCGTGCCTTCCATCACGCTGCGACGCTGCAGCGGGATCATCGTGTCGCAGTGGCTACACGAGGCGCCGCGAAGCGGAAAGACCGCGTGCACGCGTTTGCGCGAGCGAATGCGCTCGTATCGCGTGAGCAGCGTGCGCGGAACGGACTTCGCTTTGCCCTCGCGCGCCTTGCGCGCATCGGCGATCTGGGTCTCGAGCTGCTTCTGGTCGGCGGCCAGCGACTCGCGCGCTTCGCGCTGCGCGGCCTCGAGCTCCTCGAGCCGGCGCTCGCGATCCTCGACGTGGTGGTTCGCCTCGACGAGCCGCTGCCCGATCATCGCGAGCTCGCGTTCGTCCTCGTCGATCATGCGCCTCGCCGCCTCGAGCTGCGCGGTGGCCGCGGTCGCTTCCCGCATCGACGTGACGCTGTTCAGCGCCGACTGATGCTTTTCCTGGAGGCTCTTGTGCTGGCCGACGCGGGCCGCGACTTCCTGTCGTCGCTTTTCCTCCGCGTCCGCCGTCTGTCGCGCGCTGGCCAGCGCGGCGGCGGCCTTGTCGCGCTCGCGCGACATCTGCTCGAGGCGCGGCATCAGCTCGGCCAGCCGCGTCTCGAGTTGGTGAATGACGACGTCGTCGTCCTGCACAGCGAGCAATGCTGCAACGTCTGGATGCACGAACTTCCTCCACACGATTGAAGTCAATTTCGCGTCGGGCCATAGCCCTTCCACCGCGGCCGTCCCAGCGCCTGCAATTCCTGCCGCAACTTCTGTTTCTCGGCGATCAACTGATCCTGCTCATCGGACGGCACCATCGCAAACAGTCGATCGATCTCCCGGAGCCGCACGTCGATGTCGCGCGCGAGCAGCGCATTCACGCTTCCCTCGATCGTCTCCTCGGCGCGGTCCAACCCTCCGTTCTCCTCGAGCAGCGACTGCAACTCCTCGGTGGCGGTCTCGTCCAAGTCCGCCGCGATCTCGTCGATCGGTGCTTCTGCATCTCGCGAGGTGATCGCGGCGAAGATGGCGCGGTAGGCGGGATCCGCGAACATCTCGGGACCCAACTTTTCTGCCGCTGGTTCAACATAACGCCGTTGGTGCAGCAGCATACGGACCAGCTCGCGCTCCGCCCGCGCGCCGCGGACCCGGTGATTGGTCCGCCGGTCCGTGTGACGAACCGGGAACGCGTGGGCCGCGGGCGGTTCGGGCGACGGCTGAGCGGCACCGCGGCGCCCGCGCGGCGCGGCCGCGAGCTCCCGAAGGAGCATGTCGCGCGAGACGCCGGCGACTTCGCTCGTGCGCGAGATGTACAAGTCTCGCGTGATCTCGTCGCTTGCGGCGCGGATCGTGGGAAGCAGCTTGTCGACCGCCTGGCGCTTGCGGCGCAGATCGGAGAACCAGCCGCCGCGCTCCAGGATCTGAATCTTGCGATCGAACACGTCGACCGAAACGGCGGCGGCGCGCTCGAACCCCTCCGCACCATGCCGGGCGACGTACGTGTCGGGATCCTCGCCCTCGGGCAGCGTGATCACGCGGACGGAGATGCCGTGCGCGAGCAGCACGTCGCCCGAGCGAAAGGTCGCTTTCAGTCCGGCCTGATCGCTGTCGTAGAGCAGGAAGACGTTCTTTGTGTATTTTTGAATGAGCAAAGCCTGCTGTTCCGTGAGCGCGGTGCCCAACGGCGCCACCACCTCCCCGATGCCGGCGAGCATGACCCGGATCGCGTCGAAATAGCCTTCGACCACCACGAGGCGATCGGCCTTCCGAATCGCCTGCTTGGCCCAATTCAGCCCGTACAGAAGCTGCCGTTTCGCGAAGATCTCCGACTCGCCGGAGTTGAGGTACTTCGGCTCGCCGTCGCCGAGTACGCGGCCGCCGAAGCCCACGAGGTGGCCCGGCGCGTCGAAGATCGGAAACATGAGCCGATCGCGAAAGCGCGCGCGCGGCTCCGGATTGTCTTCGCGCACGAACAGCACGCCCGCGGCGAGCTGACGCGCGTCGTCGAATCCGAGAGCGGCGAGCGCGGCACGCATCGCGTTCGGGTCGCGGGGCGCGTAGCCGAGAGTGAACCGCTCGGTATCGTCCCGCGAGAGACCGCGGCCGGCGAGATAATCACGCGCGACCTTGCCCGCGTCCTCATCCCAGAGCTGCCGCCGAAAGAACTCCGCCGCGCTCGCGTTCACCTCCCAGAGCGGCTCGCGATGGTCGCGCTCCTCGGTGCGCCGATGCACCTCGGTGACTTCCACGCCCGTCTTGCCGCCGACCCACTTCACCGCCTCGACAAAATCGAGGCCGAGGTGTTTCTCGATGAACGTGAACACGTCGCCCGATTCGCCGCAGACGAAGCACTTGTAGCCGCCACGCGCCGTCACCGAAAAGTTGTCGTTCTTGCCGTGATGAAACGGACACGGTCCGCGGAAGCTGTTGCCGACGCGCTTGAGTTTCACGAACTCGCCGACGATCGAGACGATGTCGGCTTCCTCGCGAACGCGCTCGACGACGTCATCCGGAATCACGAAAGCTCCGCGATGGTGACGCCGGCGCCGCCTTCGTTCCACGCGCCGAGTCGAAAGGCGCGAACGCGCGTATCCTTGCGCAGCATCTCGGCGACGCGATCGCGCAATGCTCCGGTCCCTTTTCCGTGAATGATGCGAAGCGATCGCAGGTCGGCGCGCACCGAGGCATCGAGCGCCTGGAGCACGGCCGATTCTGCTTCGTCCGGCCGCATGCCGCGAAGATCGATCTCCGTTGGAACGTGCACCTCGGGGAGATCGCCTGTCCAGGTACTGGCGGTCTCAGAGGTGATCCGCTGCTCCGACCGCGCGATCGAGTTGCGCGGCACCGTGAGCTTGATCGCGCCGACGGCGACGATCGCGTCGCCGTCGCGCAGCTCGATCACGCGACCGAGCTTCCCGCCGACGGTGCCGACTTCGACGGTGTCGCCAACGGCGATCGGCTCGTTACGGCGCGACGGAGGCGCGGCGCGCCGCTGGACGTTGGCTTCCTCTCGCTCCAGCCGATCGAGCTCCGCGTTCTGATGCGCCGCGAGCTCCTCGGCGCGCTTCCGCGCTTCGCGTCCGGCTTGATCGACAGCCTCCGCGCCCTGCGCCTTGAGACTCTTGATCGTGCGCTCGATCTCGGTGCGCGCGTCGAGTAGATACCGTCGCGCATCCTGGCGCGACTCGCGCTCGGCGAGCCGCTCGCGCTCGCGAACGTTGCGTTCGCGGCGCGCGGTATCCGCGATCCGGCGCCGCGCGTCGTCGAGAATCGCCGCCGCCTCGGCGTCGCGGCGATTGAGCTCTTCCTCGCGGTTCTCCAACTGCTCGATGAGCGCCGCGACGTCGCGCTCTTGCTGTGGGAGTCGCTCTTCGGCACGATCCACTACGCGCTCCGGAAGACGGAGCCGACGCGCGATGGAGATCCCGTACGATCGGCCGGGAATGCCCTTGATCAACCGATATGTCGGCTCGAGCGCGACGGCGTCGAACTGGAGCGAGGCGTTCACCACCGCGGGCACTTGCGTGGCGAGCTCCTTGAGGGTGCCAAGGTGCGTGGTGGCGAGCGTCAGCGTGCCCCGCGCGGTGAGGTCCTCGAGGATCGCCCAGCCGAGCGCGGCGCCCTCGATCGGATCCGTACCCGATCCCAGCTCGTCGACGAGCACCAGCGAGTCGGGCGTGGCGAGGCGCAGGATCTCCGCGAGATTCTTGAGATGCGCGCTGAAGGTGGAGAGGCTCGCCTCGATCGATTGCTCGTCGCCGACATCCGCGAACGCATCGTCGAAGATCGCGACCCGACTCTCGGGCCCGACCGGCGCGGGTATTCCGCTCTGCGCGAGCGCCGAGATGAGCCCGATGGCCTTGAGCAGCACCGTCTTGCCCCCGGTGTTCGGTCCGGAGACCAGGAGCGTGCGTTCGTCAGCGCGCATCTCGAGATCGAACGGCACCACATCGGCGCCCTGCGCGAGGAGCAGCGGATGGCGGCCGTTGCGAATCGCGAAGCCTTCGCGCGACGGCACGAGCGTGACGGGCGCGCACGCGTACGTCTCGCCGAATCGCGCGCGTGCGTAGAGCGAATCGAGCGTGACGAGCGCGCCGAGCGTGGCAATGATCTCGTCGCGCCGCGGCCGGAATTGATCGGTGATCTCGCGCAGGATGCGGTCGATCTCTTCGATCTCGTCGGACTCGAGCTCGCGCATGCGATTGCCGAATTCCACGGCCGCCGGCGGCTCGACGAACAGCGTCGCGCCGCTCGCCGACGTGTCGTGCACGATGGCGCCCGACGCCATGCGCGCTTCGCGCCGGACGGGGATCACGTACCGGCCGTTCCGCACGGTGACCGACATGTCGGCCACGCGGTGGTGCGGCTCGAGACGCGACATCTCTCGTTCGAGAATGCGAACGAGCTCCCCCTGTGCGGAGCGGAGCTCGCGGCGGATTCGGCGGAGCGCCGGCGATGCGTCGTCCTTGACGGTGCCATCGTCCTGAATCGCATGCTCGACCAGGTCCTCGAGCGCGGGTGCGGCGATGAGCGCGTCGAGCAACGGCGCGAGCAGCGCGCGCACGATCGCGGGGCGCTTGGGGTCGCGGAGAAATGCCTGCGTCCGGCGCGACGAGCGGAGCAGCGTTGCGCCGGCCATCAACTCGACACCGGTCCATGCCGCACCGATCACGCGCAGCCGGGTGAGTGGGCTCGTGAGATCGGGGATCGGGTCCGGGCGCCATGGATCGTCGCCGGCGGCAGCCGCACGAACCGCGGCGACGCGCGCGTGCTCGCTCTCGAGCCACGACCGATCTGCTTGGGGCGTGAGCGCGCGAATCCGGGCGGCGCCGAGGTCCGACGTCGCATGCCCGGCGACGACGTCGAGCACGCGCGGGAACTCGAGCACCGCGAGAGCGTGCGAGTTCATGGTACTGGAAAACGGCAAAACGCGGACTCGCGAAGGGGGTCGCAGTCGCTCAGGCTGGCCGCGACGTGCGCGCCAATTCCTCTCGAACGATCGCGTTGATGGCGCCGCCTTCGGCGCGTCCCTTGAACTGGGCCATGACCTTGCCCATGACCGCGCCCACGTTGTTCGCGCCGGCTTGGATCACCGTCACGACGGCGGCGCGAATCTCGTCATCGCTCGCGCCGGCGGGCAGGTAGGCGCCGAGCATGTCGACTTCGGCCTTCTCGGTGGCGGCGAGATCGGGTCGAGCGCCCTTCTCGTACATCTCGATCGACTCGCGACGGCGCTTGATGCCGCGCCGGAGGACCTCGATGATATCGTCATCCGTGATGTCGCGCTTCAGCTCGATTTCACGATTCTTGATATCAGAAATGATAGTGCCGAGCAGCAGCACCCGGCCCTTGTCGTGCGATTTCCGGGCGGTGTTGAGATCGTTCTGCAACCGCGCGAGCAGCGGCGCCATTACGAGTGGCGGCTGCGGCGGTTCTTCCGGATCGCCGCGTTGAGCTTGCGCTTCCGGCGCTCGCTCGGCTTCTCGTAATGCCGATGCTTGCGGAGATCCGACAGGATCCCCGCCTTCTCGCACTTCTTCTTGAAGCGCTTCAACGCGCGCTCGAAGTTCTCATCGTCGTGGATGATGACTTCCGACAAGCTGGTTCTCCCCCCTTCGCGGCGTTTTTGTGCGCCAGTTAAGTGTAAAGAGCCAAGTAACTTATGTGCGTTGGCAAATCGCTGTCAAGCAATGCTCCAGCTCGTCATCCCGGCGGCCATCCCAGCGGTCGGCCGCCGAGCAAATGCAGGTGCACGTGAAAAACCGTTTGACCGGCATCCCGGTTCGTGTTGATCAGCGTCCGGTAGCCGCCTTCCGCCACGCCTTCGCGCTTCGCGAGCTGAGCGGCGACCAGCGACAGCCCCCCAATCAATCCGGCGTCCGTCGCTTCGTTCAGTGATGCGACGTGCTCCTTCGGCACCACGAGCACGTGCAACGGCGCTTGCGGATTGATGTCGCGGAAGGCGACGTAGGCATCGTTCTCGAAGACGATGTTCGCCGGAATCTCTTTTCGGATGATGCGGCAAAAGAGGCAGTCGTCCGCCATGGTCTCCCTCGGGTTCACAGACTAGACGCGCGCAGCACGGCGATCGCTGCGATGCCAGCCGTCTCGAAACGCAGTGTCGCCGGCGCCAGCCGGGCAGGCACCCAGTTCGAGGCCGCGAGCATCGCCCGCTCCGCGGGTTCAATGCCACCCTCCGGTCCAACAAGGACGACGGGCTCCGAATCGTTCGCGCGGCGAACGACGTCGCCGATGGACGCGCCGGAGACGTCGAGCATGATCCCCGCTTGGTGCTCTCCGATGGTCAGTGCGTCGATGGACGTCTCGGGCAACAGTGCCGGAAGCCATGCCCCGCCCGACTGCTCGAGCGCCGCGCGCATGCGTGCGGCGACCTTGGCCGCGAAGGCATCGCCTTCGCCGCGCGGTGACACGCTCATCGAACGGCGAAAGCGAACGGCCTGCCACGACGCGACGCCAAGCTCCGTCGCCTTTTCTGCGAGCCAGAGCATCCGCTCACGATCCGCGACGGGTGCGCGCAGGTGGATCGGCGCGGGTCGGGGGATCCGCTCGGTCGTATGCACCGCGATCTCGAGCGAGCCGCGCGTGAGCTCGACAATCTCACCGGTCGCCAGCAGCCCGGCACCATCGGTCGCGCGCACGCTGTCGCCCACAGCGAGGCGTTTGACGCGCGCGTGGTGCGCGGCCTCGTCGCCAAGCCGCAGTGCGACGCCGGTGGCGAGCCGGGCATCGCAGACGAACGTGGCTACCGGCGCGTGATCGTGGTGCTCCACCATACATCCTCGCGGTCCTCGGCCACGACGCGCCAGCCGGCCGCGTCGAGCGCGCGAAGCATCTCGTCACGCTCATTGAGCAAGATGCCGCTCAGAATGGCCGCGCCGCCGGCCGCGAGCGCGTCGCGAATCGCCGGCAGCAGACCCAGAAGCACGGAGGAGATGATGTTCGCGGTAATCACGCGCACGGGCGCCACGAGCGGCAGCAGCACGGATGCGTCACCCTCGATCACCACTACCCGGTCGGCGACGCCGTTCCGCGCGACGTTGGCCTCGGCGTTGGCGATCGCGTCATGGTCGATCTCGATCGCCGCCACGTGCGCCGCGCCGAGCTTCGCCGCGGCGATCGACAGCACGGCGCTGCCGGCGCCGAGGTCGGCGACGCGGTCATCTTCATGAACCACTGATTGAAGAAGTCGTACAACGCCGCGCGTCGTGGCATGCTCGCCCGTGCCGAAGGCCATCTCCGGCTCGATGACGATGGTCGTCGCCGGATCGAGATCGGCGGCGAGCCACGGCGGCGCGATCTTCAGCCGATCGAGGTGCTGCACGCCGATGCCGCGCTTCCACTCCACGCTCCAATCCACGTCCGGGAGCGGCTCGGTCTCGACGCGCGCGTCCGGGCTCGCCGCCAGCGCCGCGCAGAGCAGCGCGTTGGCCGCCGCCATGTCAGGCACGTGGGTGACGAGCGAATCGCCGAGCTCCTGCACGCCCTGCGCGCCCGCGTCGAAGAGCGCGGCGGCGACCGCCTCCGGGTTGCCACCCGGATGCACGCGAACCGTGACCCATCGCGCGCGATCGCTCACGCGCGCAGGGCTTCTTTCATCTTGGCCCAGAAGCCCTTGCCGCGGCCGTCCGCGGGCACGCCGGGCTGAATCTCGGCCAGTCGCGCGACGAGCGCGCGCTCCTCTTCCGTCACACGGTCGGGCGTCCAGAGCTGCACGCGCACGTGCAGGTCGCCGCTGCCGCCCGCGTTGACGCGCGGCAGCCCCTTGTTGCGCAGATGAAACACGTGGCCGCTCTGCGTGCCCGGCGGAATCGTCAGCGTCGCGTGCGAGGTGACCGTCGGGACGCTCACCTCCGCGCCGAGGAGGAGCTGCGGGTAGGTGACGAGCAGCTCCGTGTAGAGGTCCTCGCCGTCGCGCTCGAATCGCGGATCCTCGGCGACCTCGAACAGCACGTGCACGTCGCCGCGCGGAGCGCCGCGGCTGCCGGCGTTGCCGACGCCGCGGAGGGTCATGTACTGGCCGGTGGCGACGCCAGCCGGGATCTGGACGTTCAGCTCGTGATCGGCGCGTAGGCGGCCTTCGCCGCGGCACTTCTTGCACGGCGTGGCGATGATGCGGCCCTCGCCGCGGCAATTGGGGCACGGCGCCACGGTGACGAACTGGCCGAAGAACGAACGCTGGGCCCGCCGCACCTCGCCGGAGCCCGAGCACGTCGGACACACCTGCGACGACGTGCCCGGCTCGGCGCCCGAGCCCTCGCAGCGATCGCAGGGATCGAGAATTTTAATATTTATTTTCTTATCGACGCCGCTCGCGACCTCGGTCAGCGTGAGCGGCACCGTCATCTTCACGTCGGCGCCCGGGCGAGGACCGCCGCCGCCCCCTCGCGCCGCGCCGAACATCTCCTCGAAGCCCGTGAAGCCGCCGAAGTCGCGCATGAAGATCCCGAGCGCCTCGGAGAGATCCACGTGGTGGAAGCCGGCGGGGCCGCCGCCGCGAAGACCGGCCTCGCCGTAGCGGTCGTACGCCGCGCGCTTCTGCGCGTCGCGCAGCACGTCGTACGCCTCCGTGATGTCCTTGAACCGCTCCTCGGCCTCCTTCGCGCCGTTGTTGCGGTCCGGATGATAGGTCATCGCGAGCTTGCGATACGCCTTCTTGATCTCGTCGTCGGACGCGGTGCGTGCCACGCCGAGCGTCGCATAGTAGTCAGCCATGGGGTGCCGTCAGTCGAGCAGGTCGCTCAGGAGCTGGGAGGTGTGGCTTACGAGCGAGATGACTTTCTCGTACGGCATGCGTGTGGGCCCGATGACGCCAATGACGCCGGTGAGCGTTCCCACGCGATACTCGGACGTGACGACCGTGAAATCCTCGAGCCGCGGGTCGTCGTGCTCGGAGCCGATCGTGATCGAGATGCCCGGCGCCTGTGAGCGTTTTCGAATGGCCTCACCGAGCGCGCGCGGCGTCTCGGTGAGCGCCATGAGGCGGCGCAGGCGGTCGGCGCCGGAAAACTCCGGCTGCTCGGCGAGCACCGACGCCGCGCCGAGCACCACCTGGTGTTCGTCGCCGATCGGCAGCGCCGCCTCGAAGAGCTGCTCGCCTTCTTGCACGAAGATGTTGAGCAGCTCCGCGGCACTGCGGTCGGCGCCCGTGTCGCGGAGCCGCGAGGCGAGCGAGCTGCGAATCTGCGAGAGCGGCAAGCCCGCGAGACGCTCGTTGAGGACCGTCGTCACTTCGGTCAGCGCGCTGTCGGCGATCTCGCCCGCGACCTCGACGAACACCGTCCGCACCACGCCGCCCTCGAGAGTGAGCACCATGAGCAAACGCTCACTGCTCACGCGCACGAGCTCGAGCCGGCGGAGTATCGAGTGATCGAGGCGCGGCCCGAGGGCGACCCCCAGCTCCTGGGTCAGCACGCCGAGCGTCTGCGCAGCGCGTCGGAGAATCGTCTCGATCGGCGAGGCCGACGCGCTCGTGGCGAATTCCTCGGCCAGGCGCTCGGCTTCCGACGCGCGGACCGGCGGAAGCCCGAGCAGTCCATCCACATATGCTCGATACGCCTTGTTCGTGGGCACCCGTCCCGCCGACGTGTGCGGATGAAAGAGAAATCCCTTCTCTTCGAGATCACTCATCGTGTTCCGGATCGTCGCGGGCGACACCCCCAGCCCGAATCGACGCGACAGCGTCCGCGACCCGGCAGGCTCGGCAGTTTCGACATACGTGCGGATCACCGCCTCCAGAACGCGGCGCTCTCGCCTGCTGAGCTCTTCGGATGCCATAACTTCAAAGCTAGGAATGACTTCGGACGAGTGTCAAGTCAGCCGCGAGCGCGTCGAGCCGCAGCCAGCCGAGCGGCGTCAGTCGAAGCGTCCCTTCCGGATCGAGCGTCGCCCACCCCGCCGCGATCCACGGCTCCGCCCGGGCCGATTCCCGCACGTCGAGACGGAGCCCCCGCTGCGTGCGGAGGCCGAGATAGACCTCCTCGGCGATCCGATTGTCCGCGCTCAGGACCTCGCTCGACTCCATCGGGTCGTCGCCCCGCTCGAGCCGTTGCTGCCACGCGACGTACGCGGGCGCGTTCCATCGGCGCGCGCCGCCGTCGAATTCATGCGCGGACGGCCCCACGCCCGCATACGGCGCGCCAGTCCAGTACGCGGAATTGTGTCGCGACCACCGCCCGGGCCGACCGAAGTTCGAAACCTCGTAATGCTCCATTCCCGCGGCGCACAGACGTTCGTGCGCAAACAGGAACTCTTCCTCGTATCGCTCGTCGGGCGACTCCAGGACCTCGCCACGCCCGTGCGAGCGGCCGAGCGGCGTGTGCGGCTCGATGGTGAGCCCATAGAGCGAGAGATGCTCGGGCTCGAGCGCGAGCGCGGAATCGAGATCGGACGCCCAAGACCGTTCGAGCGCCCGCGGCAATGCGAAGATGAGATCGAGCGAGATGTTATCGATACCGGCATCGCGAGCCGCGCCAACGGCCCGAGCAATCGCCGCCGCGTCGTGCGTGCGATGCATCCACGCCAGCACGGCGTCGTCGAACGACTGCGACCCGATCGAGAGGCGGTTCACCCCCGCGCGGACCCACTCCGCCGCCGAACGCGTGATGTCCTCCGGGTTCGCCTCGATCGTCAGCTCGGCGTGCTCGCTGCACGTGATGCGCTCCCGCAGCACGTCGAGCACGCGCGCGACGCCGGATCCCCCAAGCCGCGAGGGCGTCCCACCGCCGAGGTAGATCGTGTCGGCGACCCACTCATTATTGTCGGGAAATCGGACCGCGAGCTCGGCGCGCAGTGATTCCGCGTACTCGCGCACGGGCACTTCGCGCCGCACCGCGATCGAGAAATCGCAGTACGTGCAGCGGCGGGCGCAGAATGGAACGTGAGCGTAGACGTGTCGCGGAGGCACGCCGAAAGATACGGACGCGTCGCGACTCACCGCCGGCGAATTTCGCCCGTGAGCCCGCACTCGAGCGCGCCGCGGATCTCGAGCGCGGTCACGGCGCTCAAGCATTCACGCACCGGCAGCGCGACGCGCGAGCACAACTCGTCCAGCGAGCTCGCGCCCTTCGTGAGCGCGTCCCACACCGCGCGCTGCGCCGGGTCATCGAACGCGTGCGGACTCCGCGGGACGATCTCGAGCCCCGCGAGCTTGAGGAGATCGTCGGCGCACGTGATCGGGTGTGCGCCTTCGCGGATGAGGAGGTTCGTCCCCGCGCTTTGCGGGGAGTCGATCGGGCCGGGCACCGCCGCGACGTCCCGCCCGAGCTCGAGGGCCACGCCAGCGGTGCTGAGCGCGCCGCTCGCCACGGGCGCTTCGACGACCAACGTCAGCCGGGAGAGGCCCGCGATGATGCGATTGCGCTCGAGGAACGACCCGCGATGCGAGCGCGCCCCGGGCGGCATCTCCGAGAGAATGAGCCCGCGATGAGCAATCTCTGAATGCAGCGCCACGTGCGCACGCGGGTATGCAACGTCGGCACCGGTGCCGAGGACGGCGACCGTGCGCCCGCCGGCATCGAGCGCGGCGCGGTGCGCTCTCGCGTCGACACCGAGCGCCATGCCGCTCACCACGCACGCGCCGCCGCGCGCGAGCGCGTCGACCAGCTCGCGCGTGACGCGCAGACCGTAGCTGGTGGCGCGGCGCGTTCCGACGACGGCCACCGCGGGAGCCGCCAGCACATTCCAATCCCCGATGGACCATAATGCCGCGGGCGCATCGGGGAGGTCGCTCAGCGCGCTCGGATAGCGCGCATCCCCGGCGAGCACGCGCGACGCGGCCTCGCTGACCGGATCAGGGCAGCGAGACGGACGGGTCGGTGCGGACACTCGCCTTCTTCATCTCGAGGAGCCGCGACCACCATGCGGCGAGCAGCGGATCGAGCCCCGTGCGCGCGGCGGCGCTGATCGCGAACACGCCGAACGCGTCGGGCGCCTCGATCGGCGGCGGCGCATCGTCGCCAAGCAGATCCATCTTCGTGAACACGACGCAATGCGGCTTCTGCGCGAGCTCGATCGAATACGCACCGACCTCGCGCCGAAGCTGGTCGTATTCCTCCTGCCAGTCCATCGCGTCGATCGGTACGAGGAACGCGAGCAATCGCGTGCGCTCGATGTGCCGCAGGAATTGGAGGCCGAGTCCCCGCCCCTCGTGCGCCCCCTCGATGATGCCCGGAATATCGGCGACGACGAACGTGCGCGCGTCCGAGAGCTGCACGACGCCGAGGTTGGGGCTGAGCGTCGTGAAGGGATAGTCACCGATCTTTGGCCGGGCCGCCGAGATGACGGACAACAGCGTGGACTTGCCCGCATTGGGCTGGCCGACGAGGCCGACGTCGGCGATCAACTTGAGCTCGAGCTCCAGCGTTCGCGTCTGGCCGTCTTCGCCGGGCTGGTACTCGCGGGGCGATTGATGCGTGGCGGTCGCGAAGTGCGCGTTCCCCTTTCCGCCGCGCCCGCCCTTGGCGACGACCATGCGCGCGCCGTCGTCGAGCACTTCGCCGATCAACTCGCCACTTTCCAGATCTCTAATGATCGTGCCGACGGGCACCGGGAGCACCACGTCGTCGCCCGACCGCCCGGACTTGTTCGCCCCCGAGCCGTGGTCACCGGGAGGCGCGGTCCACGAGTCGCGATAGGTGTAGTCGAGAAGCGTCGAGAGATTGCTGTCGCCGACGACGATCACGTCGCCGCCGCGGCCCCCGTCGCCGCCGTCCGGGCCCCCCATCGGGACGAACTTCTCCCGGCGGAAGGAGATGATCCCCGAGCCGCCGTCGCCGGCTTTGACGTTGACCACTACGCGATCGATGAACATTCCGTCACTTCCCCCGAACTCGCGCCCAGAGCATGCGCGCCGCGTGCGCGCGTGCCGCGTCGATGACCTCGGCGATCGCCTCGAGCGCGCGATCGATGACCGCGGGCGCGACACCGACGTTCACCGCGCCGTGCAAATGCGAATGGAGCTGCCGATCCTGCCCCGCCGCCGCGCATGCCGCCACGATGCACAGCTCGCGCCGGGGCAGGTCGAGCGCGGCGCGCGATAGCACCTTGCCGTATCCCTCGGTGATCATCCACTCGTCGAGCAGCGGATGCAGCGCGCGAATGTTCTCGCGCAGCCGTTCATACATGGATCCATAGACGGCGTGGCACGTCGCCTCGCCGGCGCGATGCCACGCGACGACGTCGGGCGTGGCGTCCACGCCGGCCGGCGCCGCTCGCCCGAGCCGGCGCCACTCGCGCATCGCGTTCAGCGCTCGCGGAAAACCCGCGAACAGATAGGTCTGCAGCAGCAATTCTTCCACCCAATCCGACGGAATGTTCGGTGTGGACCGCGCGAGCTCGTCGCGCACCTGGCGCTCGTCGCCCGCCGTGACGACAGCCGACAGGCGCACGAGCGCGCGCGTTGCGTCATCGAGGTCGTTCAAGGTAGATGGGGTGGACTCGCGCGGCGTCATCGATCGGCGTCGCCTCGGTGCAGAGAATTGCGCGATGGGGCGTGGTCAGGACGCGAGGCGGATCTCGCCTACCGTCTCGCCGCGCGTGTTGCGCACCGGACGCCGAAGATACTCATCGAGCCGCGGCGGCAGAGACGACCCAAGCACGTCGAACATTTGAAGGAGCCGGATGACGACCGGGAACTGCGCCCGCTGCGCGCCATCGTCGACCTTCACGGCGAAGCCGATGCCTTGCTCCGGAATGGCCACGGAGTGAACGCCCTCGGCGCCGATCTTCGCGACCGCGCGTCCGTCGGTCTCCTCGATGAGAATCGAATCGAAGCGATCGGTGCCGCCGATGAGAAACGGCCGCGTGCGCATCGCGTGCACGATGCGCCGCGGAACTTCGTCTTCATCGCGGTACGCGCGAGCGAGCCGCGACCAGGCGCGCGCCATGTTCTCGAGCGGCAGCGCGAACGCCACGACGCCGCATCCGTCGACCGCCTGCCCGACTCGCTCCTCCGGCAATCCCGCCCACTGCGCGGCCGCTTGCAAGCAACAGCGCTGCACCGGATGCTCGCGCCGCTCGTAGCCGTACGTGTGCCAGCCCGCGGTGTGCGCGCGGGCGAGCATCGCGGCGTGCTTGCCGGAGCAGTTGTTGTGCAGTCGCGTCAGGCGAGCGCCCGATTCGCGCAGAAGCTTCATCCCGCGGGCCGACAACGGATCGTGCGGGCCGCACGCGAGATCGCCTTCTTCCAGTCCGAGATCGTTGAGCATCCGCTCGGCGAGAGCGACGTGCTCGGGCTCACCGCCGTGCGACGCGCACGAGAGCGCGAGCTGGTCGTCGCCCCAGTGCAGATCGTCGAATCCGCCCGACTCGAGCAGCGGCATCACCTGGAAGGGCTTCGCGCAGGACCGCCATGAGCTGACGAGACTCGTGTCGCGCGCCGATGCGATGACCGCGTCGTCTGCTCCGACGACCGCCGCATGCACGGCATGCCGCGATTCGATCTCCGCGCCTCTCGTGGCGACGACGTCCAGCTCGAGCGATGTCATGCGGTGGGTGTCCGTCGTAAGACGTGAAGCGCGGTGCGCGCGGCGCCGCCCTTCGGACTGCTCACCGTAAACTAATCGCAGGCTTCGCGCGAAAGGGTAGCCCCGCCGGAAGGCGCGCGCCTGAGCGCGGAACGCGCCGTGCGCGCGGTGACGTAAATGCCGGCGAGTATGAGCGCGCCGCCGAGCAACGTCGACACGCCCGGCGTTTCGCGGATGCCCGGGAGAATCGCCGCGAGCACCGTGGCGCCCACCGGCTCGCCGAGCAGCGTCAAATTCACCACGTACGCGGGCAGGTACTTGAGCGCCCAGTTCAGTCCCGTGTGCCCGAACAACATCGGCCCGATCGCAAGCGCGACGAAGATGCCGAGCTCGCGCGGCGGCTGATGGATGATCGGCGCATTCACGATCGCGGCGAACAGGATCAGCACGACGAAGCACGTCCCGTAGACCATCGCGACGTACGGCCAGAGATCGAGCGTGGAGCGCAGTCGCCGGCCCGAGACGAAATACACCGAGGCCGCGGCGGCGCCGGCCAGCGCGAGAAAATCTCCAAGCTCCGCGTGCGCGGCGGCGTTGCTCGACGAGAGGAGGTCGGGGAGCGCGACGACGAACGCGCCGAGCATCGCGATGGCGATACCGAGCCACTGCCGCCGCGAGGGCGGTTCGCGGAGCCAGACCACGGACAGGACCGCGACGAGCACCGGCTGCATGTTGACCAGTACGACGGAGGCGGCGACCGTCGTCAGATCGACCGACGCATTCCACGTCCAGAAATGGATCGCGAGCATCGCGCCGGCCCCGGTCGCGACCGCCACTTCCCTGCGCGTGAGCCGCTTCCATTGCCGCCACGAGCCCGTCGCGATCAACGCGATCGCGATGATGATCAGCGAGAACCCGATCCGCCAGATGGCGATCGCCAGCGGGTGCGCGTGCGAGAGGCGCACCAGCGGGCCGGCAAACGAAATTCCAATGAGAGCAAGTGCAAGGACGAGCGAGGCGGGCATAGGCGCGGGAGTGTACCCCCGCGCCTCATGGTCGTCAATCGCGCCCGGTCATTTGCAGAAGATGAGACAGATCAACCCGCGCGTGTACCGGTGCGGATCGCGCCGCACGTCCTCGAGGATCGCATTCAAGTCCGTCGTCAACTTGTTCAAGCGGTCGTACAGCGTCGTGTCGTTGAGCAGGCGGCCGGCGAGTCCCTGCCCGCTCGAGATCGCCTTCATGATCGAATCGCCCGCCGTCGCCATGCCGACGAGGTGCGTATAGAGCGTATCATCGCGGAGCAGCTTCCCGATCGTCCCGTTCTTGTCGTTGAGCGCGCGCACGAGCGAGTCCGCGCTCGTGACGACGGTGACGAAGCGGTTGTACAACGTGGGATCGTCGAGCATGCGCCCCACGGTGCCATTCGGATTCTCGAATCGCGTGAGCATCGCGTTGGCCCGGCCGATCGTGCCGACGAACTGGTCGTACAGCGCGCGGTTGGTCATCAGCTGGCCGACCGTTCCCTTCCCCTCGACGATCCCGCTCGTGATGTCGCGGAGGTCGTGCGTGAGCCCGACCATGTCGTTCACCGCGCCGGCCGCCTGGGAGAGCACCGCCTCGTAGTCGAGGGATGGCAGCACGGTGATCGTGTCGCCCGGCCGGAGCGGCGAGTAGCGCGGCGTCCCGATCGAGATGTCGATCACCTTGTCGCCGAGCAGCCCGAGCGTTCGCACCCGCGCCTTGGAGTCGGTGCGGATCTGGGTCTCGAGCGACCGGTCGACGGCCATCGCGACGCGCAGGTTGCGCGTGGTGTCGTTGTCGACCGGGAGGAAGTCGATCGACTTGATCGTCCCCGCGAACTGGCCCGCGACGAGCACCGTCCCGCCGGCGGCGAGCCCGTTCGCGTCGGCGAGATACGCGTACAGCGTGTAGCGCCGGGAGAACAGGTTCGCGGACTGCCCCAGCTTGTACACGGCGAACGCGAGCACGACCAGCGCGGCCACGATGACCGCGCCGACCTTGAGCTGCTCCCAGGTGATGAACGATGAGCGTTTCATGATTAGAACCCGCCCAGGAAGTCCTGGAGGTACGGATCGTCGGACGCGGTCATCTCTTCCGGCGTGCCAAAGAACGTGATGTGATGCTCGTTGAGGAGCGCCACGTGGCTCGCCATGCGGAACACCGAGCGGATGTCGTGCGAGACGACGATGCTCGTCACCCCCAGCTCGCGCTGGAGCTTCATGATGAGCCGCGTGATCGTCGCCGTGGTGAGCGGGTCGAGACCCGACGTCGGCTCGTCGTAGAGCATGATCTGCGGGTTGTTCGCCATGCCGCGCGCCACGCCCACCCGCTTCCGCATGCCGCCCGACAGCTCGGCCGGAAACTGCTCCATCACGCGGTCCGGATCGAGGTCGACGAACTCGAGCTTCTCGCGGACGCGCTGCTCGATCTCCTCTTCACCAAGATCGGTGTGCTCGCGAACCGGGTAGGCCACGTTCTCGAACACGGTCATGGAATCAAAGAGCGCCGCGCCCTGAAAGACCATCCCCATGCGCTGGCGCACGGTGAGCGCCTCCTCGAACGAGAGCGGCGTGATGTCCTCGCCGTCGACGAGCACGCGACCTTTGTCGGGCACGAGCAAGCGCAGGATGAGCTTGAGAATGGTCGATTTGCCCGTCCCCGACTCCCCGACGATCGCGACCGTGTCCCCCTCGTGCGCGACGAACGAGACGTCGTCGAGCACGGGCACGTCGAACGCGAGCGACACGTGCTGCAGCTCGACGATCGGCTTGCCCTCGCCCTCGCGCGCGTCGGCCGCGTGCGCCTCGTCGTGCGCATCCACGGCCAGCTCCGACCGGATGGCCTTGCGAACCGCCGCGGATCGCTGTTCAGGCGCCATACGTCAAGAGGGAGAGAAGGATCTGCGTGATGAAGTAGTCGACGATCAATATGAGAATGCTCGAGGTCACCACCGTGCGCGTGGTGCTCTGCCCCACGCCCTCCGTACCGCCCGTCGTCCCGAGCCCGAAATAGCAGGCCGTGATCGCGATGATGCCGCCGAACACGAACGGCTTCGAGAGCCCCTGGATGAAATCGTTGGGCACGTAGCGGAGCGTGAAGCCGTCGGACGCGATCTGGACCCACACCGTGCGCCAGTACTGCGCGCTCGGCAGTCCCACGACGAGCGACGCGATGATGTTGCCGCCAACGATGCCGATGAAATCGTTGATGATCGTGAGCACCGGGACCATGATCAGCGCCGCGACCACCCGCGGCGTGACCAGCTTCTTGATCGGATCGGTGCCGAGCGTGTTGAGCGCATCGATCTGCTCCGTCACGCGCATCGATCCGAGCTGCGCCGCGATCCCGGAGCCGACGCGCCCCGCCACCATGAGGCCCGCGAGCACCGGACCCAGCTCCCGGATCATCGACGCCGACACGAGGTTGCCGATGTACAACGTCGCCCCGAACGTCTTGAGCTGCACCGACGACTGCAGCGCGAGCACCATGCCCGTGAACAGCCCGGTGAGCAGCACGATGCCGAGCGACTTCACTCCGATCTCGTCCATCTGCTGCACCACATCTTGCGCGTAGAACGGGCGCGCGGCGATGAAGCGCAACGATTTTCCGGCGAGGACGAAGTATTCCTGAACCGTCAGGACCTTCGTCTTGGCCGCCTCGTTGATGCGGCGGAGGAGTGCGGGCAAGCGAGTGTGGTCAGGGGTCGTGCGAGTGCGGTCGAGTCCGGAAAGGGCAAAGCCTGTGCCGAAGACAGCCGTTCGGTTGACCTCGGATCGAGGCGAGGGCTAGCTTGAGCCCGATGCCTCGCTCCCTCTCCCG
This sequence comes from Gemmatimonadaceae bacterium, assembly GCA_025934775.1. GTDB lineage: Bacteria > Gemmatimonadota > Gemmatimonadetes > Gemmatimonadales > Gemmatimonadaceae > JAQBQB01. The sequence goes on from JAICWO010000014.1 coordinate 60,990, forward strand.
CGACCGGCTCGTTCACCTGCTCGAGGCCGCCGCCGCGACCCGCGTCGCCGTGGTCGGCGACGCGATGCTCGACGTCTACCTCCGCGGCGACGTCGAGCGGATCTCGCCCGAAGCGCCCGTCCCGGTCCTTCGCGTCCGCGAACGCCGGCACGCGCTCGGCGGCGCCGGCAACGTGGCGCAGAACGTTCGCGCCGTCGGCGCGGTGTGCGATCTCGTCGCCGCGATCGGCGACGATCCCGGCGGCCGGCAGTTGTGCGCGATGCTCTCCTCGATGGGCGCGCCGCTCACGTCGCTCGTGACCGTCGATCGGCCGACGACGACGAAGACGCGCATCGTCGCGCGATCGCAGCAGGTCGTGCGCGTGGACGAGGAGGAGGACGCCGATCTCGCCGGCGACGAGGTCGAGCGGCTGCTCGTGTCCGTACGCGATGCGGTCGCCGAAGCCGACGCGTTGATCCTCGAGGATTACAACAAGGGCGTGCTCGTGAGCCGCGTGATCGAAGCGGCGATGCTGGCCGCGCGCACCAAGGGCATTCCGATCGTCGTCGACCCGAAGTACCGGAATTTTTTCCTCTATCGGGGCGCGACGATCTTCAAGCCGAATCGTCGCGAGCTCGAGGCGGCGCTCGGCGCCGCGGTCGACCTCGATCATCCCAAGGCGCTGCCGTCGACGCTCGACCGCCTCGGGGTCGAGCATTTGCTCCTCACGCTCGGCGAGCGCGGCATGGTGCTCTTGTCCAACGACGGGCACGTGAAGCACGTGCCCACGGTGGCGCGCGAGGTGTACGACGTCGTGGGCGCCGGCGACACCGTGACGGCGTATCTGGCCCTCGCGCTCGCGGCGGGAAGCACGCCGACTGAAGCGGCGATCATCGCGAACTTCGCCGCTGGCGTGGAGGTTGGAAAGCTCGGCGCCGCGACGGTCTCACCCGACGAAGTGATTCAAGCCTACGACGAGTTCATCGCGACACCCGATCCCGCCGTCGCGTGATCGGGGCTGCGCCGGCAATGCGGCGCGATAGATTTGAAGCGGCAGTCGGTCCCGTAGCTCAGCCGGTTAGAGCACTCGACTCATAATCGAAGGGTCGTGGGTTCAAGTCCCACCGGGACCACTGAAGGGCGGAGGTTGGAGGCTGGAGGTGTTGCGCTCTCCTACTACACCAACCGGCTCCACAGCTTTATCTTTTGAGACTCATCCCGGGCGCGTAGCTCAGCTGGTTAGAGCGCTGCTTTCACACAGCAGAGGTCCACGGTTCGAGTCCGTGCGTGCCCATCTCGTTTCGCGGTCGAACGGCCCGCCTCCGTCAGGAGCGCGGGCCGTTTCCGTTTCCGTTACTCACCGTCGCCCCGGCACGCCTGAGGCGTCCGGCAAGCGCGTCGTTCAATCGCGCGGTGAGCACGAGCTCGTCCCCGTCCATCTGTTGATCGACGACCTCCGCCTCGCGATGGATCTCCGACAGCAGCTTGCCGTCCGTCGGTGACATGCGGATCTCGGCGAGCGGCCGGCGCGCGCGCGCGGCGCCGAGGAGCGCGCGCCGGAGAGGCTCGAGGCCGCCGTCCGCCACCGTCGACACGAACACCGACGACGGGACGAGGTGGCTGATCCGCTCCTGCAGCCCCATGAGCGTTTCCTGATCGAGCAGATCGATCTTGTTGAACACGAGCAGCTTTGGCCGGTCGTTGACGCCCAGCTCGTCGAGCACCTGATCGACGACGACGCGCTGCTCCTCCCACGTCGGCGCGCTCGCGTCGATCACGTGGAGCAGGAGATCGGCCTCGCTCGTCTCCTCGAGCGTGGCGCGGAACGACGCGACGAGATGGTGCGGCAGCTTGCGAATGAATCCGACGGTGTCGGTGAGCAGAACGTGCGTGCGGTCGCCCAGGTCGACCTCGCGCGTGAGCGGGTCGAGCGTGGCGAACAGCCGGTTCTCGACGAAGACCTCGCTCGCGCCGGAGAGCGCACGCAGAATCGACGACTTGCCCGCGTTGGTGTAGCCCACGAGCGAGGCCTTGAATTCGCCCCGGCGCGACTGCCGCTGGATGGCGCGGCCGCGCTGCACGTCGGCGAGCCGCTCGCGCAGCACCTTGATGCGATGGCTGATGAGCCGCCGGTCGGTCTCGAGCTGCGTCTCACCGGGGCCGCGCATGCCGATGCCGCCGCGGAACTTCTCGAGGTGCGTCCACATGCGCGTGAGCCGCGGCAGCATGTACTCGAGCTGCGCCAGCTCCACCTGCATCTTCGCTTCGCTCGTGCGCGCACGCGTCGCGAAGATGTCGAGAATCAGCTCGGCGCGGTCCATCACGCGCTTGCCGATCGCGTCCTCGATGTTCTTCCCCTGGCTCGGACTCAGCTCGTCGTCGAAGATGACGAGCGACGCGTTGGACTCCGCGACCCGGTCGCGAAGCTCCTCGATCTTGCCCGACCCCAGGTACGTGCGCGGGTCGGGCCGGTCGATCTGCTGCGTCATGTCGCCGATCACGTCGGCGCCGGCGGTGTCGGCGAGCTCCGCGAGCTCCTTCAGGTGCTCGTCCACAGCGCGGCGCGCGCCCGGACGCTTGAGCGGAGCCCCCACGAGGAGGGCCCGCTCCACGGGCGGGGCGATGACGATCGGTTCGCGGCTTATGTTGAAGTCCTCTTATGAGAAAACTATCGACCGATGCCGGTGGTCGTGAACCGTCCCGTCGACGAATACGGCACCGTGAAGTTGCCGACGGGCGAGCCGACGGTGACGTCGCCGAGCACGTGGTAATCTACCGCTCCCTGATTGAGCAGCGAGCGGCCCGCGGCGCCGATGCCGGCGTACGTGAAGCTCACCGGAATGGTGACCACGCTCGAGTCGTTGTCCTGCACCGTGAAGCGGCTGTCCATCGAGCCGTTCGCCACCATGACGCTGTCGCCGGCCAGGTTCACCCGATAGGTGAGCCGCGTGGCGTCGAGTCGATAGTGATTGGGATTGTACACGCTGAGCAGCACGTCCAGGCTGCCGCCCGTGAGGCCGAGCCCACGGATCCGCACGTCGCGCAAATGCACGATCGGATTCTGAAACGCCGCGTGACCCAGCGCGGAACACCCCGCCCCCGCGAGCATCGCCGCCGAGGCCGCCACCGCCAATGCGATTCTCCTCATCGCCTCCTCCTCCCCGTTTGGAACCCCGTGTCCCTCGTCAGTCCGAGGCTTCGCGCGCCTTGCGCCGAAGCTCCTCCCACCACGCCAATCGCTTCGCGATCTCCTTCTCGAATCCAAACGGCCCCGGTTCGTAGAACCGCGAGCCCTGCAGTCGCTCCGGCAGATACTCCTGCGGAATGTATGCCTCCGGAGCGTCGTGCGCGTACTGATACCCCTCTCCATATCCCAGTTCCTTCATCAAACCCGTCGGCGCATTCCGGATGTGCATCGGCACCCCTTCCGCCGGAAACTGCCGCGCCGCGTCGAGCGCCGCGCTGAGCGCAACCTTCGACCGGTTCGACTTGGGCGCCGTGGCGAGGTACACGACCATCTGCGCCATCGGAAGGTAGCCTTCCGGCGCGCCGAGCATGTGATAGGCATCACGCGCGGCGACCGCGAGCTTGAGCGCCTCCGGGTCCGCGAGCCCCACGTCCTCCGCCGCCATCGCGATCGCGCGGCGAAAGATGATCATCGGATCGGCGCCGCCCTCCACCATGCGCGCCATCCAGTACAGCGCGCCCTGCGGGTCGCTTCCCCTAAGACTCTTATGGAAGGCGCTCAACATGTTGTACGTCTCTTCGCCGCCCTTGTCGTAGCGCGCGAAGCGAAGCTGGAGCGCGTCGCGCATCACGGGCACGGTGACCTGCCCGCCGCGCCCCACGTGCTCCGATGCCGCCTCGAGCACCGTCAGCGCGCGGCGCGCATCGCCGTCCGCTTCCGTCGCCAGCAGCGCGAGCGCGTCGTCGTCGACGCGGAGCTCCATCTCGCCGAGCCCCCGTTCGCGATCGCCCAGCGCGCGCGTGACGAGCGCACGGATGTCGTCGGCGCTCAGCGCCTGGAGCACGAACACGCGGACGCGCGAGAGCAACGCGCCGTTGATCTCGAACGAGGGATTCTCCGTCGTGGCACCGATGAGCGTGATCGTTCCCGCCTCCACGTGCGGCAGAAACGCGTCCTGCTGCGCCTTGTTGAAGCGGTGGATCTCATCGGCAAAGAGGATGGTGCCGCGACCGAGGCGCCGGCGTCCCTCGGCTTCGGCGACGATCTCGCGCACGCGCGGCACACCCTCCGTCACCGCGGAGAACGGGACGAACTCGCGGTCGGTGTACTGCGCGATCACGCGGGCGATCGTCGTCTTCCCTGTCCCCGGCGGCCCCCAGAAGACCATCGAGCTCACCGCGCCTTTCTCGATCGAGTCGCGAAGCGGCTTCCCGGGCGCGAGGAGATGCCGTTGCCCCACGACCTCGTCGAGCGTGCGCGGCCGCATGCGCGCGGCGAGCGGCTGCGGGAGCGTGTGCTCGAACAGCGACGCCGTGCCGCGCTGGCCGCGGGACTCTTCCTCGCTTCGGCGCCGCTTGTCAGCCATGGCGCGCGCTCACGCGAGCACGACCGTGCGCGCGGCGAAATACAGCGCGCATCCCGCGACGAAGCTCACCGGAATCCGAAAGCCGGGCCGCGCCTGGAATTCGGGGACCAGGTTCGACGCGCCAACGTACAGCGTGACGCCCGCCGAGATCGCGAGCCCGTACGTGCGGAGAAAGCTCCACTGATCGGTGATCAACAGCCCCGCGATCGTCGTCACGCCCAGCGCCAGCGCGGCGAGCAGCGCTTTGCCGCGGCTCGCGCCGGCCGCGAGGAACAGGCTGGTGATCGCCAGTCCTTCAGGAAACTTGTGTAACAGAACTGCAATGAAGACCAGCGCGCCCAGCCCCGTTCCGACCTGGAGCCCGCTCGCGACCGCGACCCCGTCGACGAACGTGTGCATCAGCAGTCCGACGAGTGCCGACACGCTCACCGTGTGCGACACCGCGTGCGTCTCCTCGCCAAAGTGGAAGTGCTGCCCGATCGTGTGCTGCGTGAGGTGCACGAGCACGTACGAGAGCAGCACCACGCCGGGCGCCGCGATGCCGGCGACGCGGATGGCGTCCGGAAAGAGATCGACGAGCGACACCGAGATCAGGAATCCGGCGGCCAGCGAGAGGAGCGCATCGAGCGCTTGGAGCGTCCAGTGCACGCGTGAGATCACGGCCGTCGCGCCCAGCACGTTCGCCAGCGCGGCGGCGACACCGTACAACAGTTCGGGACGCGTCACGCCGGCTGCAGGCCGAGCCGCTCGGACGCCGCCGTCACGGCGTTCACCAGATCGGGAGCGGCGGGAAAGTGCTGCCGATTGGTCTTCCAGCTCTTCGTGCGCACGTGCCCCTGCTCCTCGAGCCCTTTCCCCTCGAGCAGGTACAGCCATCGATCGCTGCGCGCGTAGATGTACAGCTCGAGGTAGGGGTTGAGCGTGAGCTGGTCGTCCGCGGTGAAGACCGAGAGCTCGACGCCGCCGTAGCGGCCGAGGAGATTCTTGAGCCGCGCGATCGATTCACGAATATCGGGCAGCGGGACCGCTTCACCTTTCCACGAACGACCGCTGCGCAGATCGTCGATCACCACGTCCACGGCCGGCGGGAGCTCCTCGGTGAGCGTGTAGAAGAGATCCACCACGCGCTCGGCGTTCGCCACCACGTGCCCGGTGAAGTGATCGTCTTCCTGCGCGAAGGTGAACCCGTCGGAGCTGACACGGAATCTCCGCCAGATCGAGGCTTCGGGTTGTCGCCCACGAAAGAACATGTCGGTCGCTCCGCTGTCCCGGCCCGCGCGGCACATCACGCGTCCGCGTGCAGCCGCTTCCCCTCATGCAACAGCCAGTCCGTCGTGTTCCTGCTCGGATCTTCGATCACGGTCGCGAGCAGCGCGTTAAGAATCTTACCGAGGCCGGGGCCCGCCGGTATGCCCGCGCGCCGAAGATCGTCGCCGTCGATCGCCAACGAACCGAGATCGATCGCATCGTGAAACGCGCTGCGCAGCATGCGGCGATAGAGCGCGCGCACGGCAATCGCCGTCGGCGCCTCGAGCCCCTTCTGGGCTCTCGCGCGCCACACCCCGTTCGCCGCGCGCATGAATGCGCCCACGGTCAACCGTCCGATCGCGGCAACCCATCGGCGCACCTGCGCATCGGACGGCGGCGCATCGGCGGCGAGTGCCCGCGCAATTTCGTCGCCGAGCGCATGCCAGCGATCCACCATCGTGGATACGGCCTGCAGCTCCTGCCGGGAGCTGCGCAGCGATGACAGGATCGTCGCGACCTCGTTCGCCGGCAGCTCGGACAACAGCGCGGCAAATCGAATCGCGCGGCGTGCGGGCTTGGCGCGATTCGGCACACCGATAAAGTCGGGGGCCGCCATTCTCTCGGCGGAGATGGTCCCCACGGGCGGAATCAACGTCTCGAACGCGCCCGTGTCTCGCCAGACCGCCAGCGCCCGGCTCGGCAGGCGCACTTGCTCCATCGTCTTGTCGAGCTCCTGCTTCACCCGCTCGGGCGAGAGGCGGCCGAGGAACGGTGCACTCGCCCGGATCGCGGCGAGCGTTGTCGCGTCGATCGCGAACTCGAATCGCGCCGCGAAACGAATCGCGCGGAGCGCGCGCAACCGATCTTCGCGCATCCGCGCGTCTGGATCGCCCACCGCGCGCACGAGTCGGCGCGCGATGTCGTCGCGTCCGCCGAACGGATCACGCACCTCCCGCAGGCGCGGCGAGTACGCGATCGCGTTGATCGTGAAATCTCTGCGCGCAAGATCGTCCTCCAGCGATACGCCGAATTCCACCTCGGCGTGGCGGCCGTCGGCTTTCACGTCGCGGCGAAACGTCGTGACTTCATGCATTCCACCGGCACGGTCGAGCACGCCGACCGTCCCGAACTCGATGCCAATCGGAATCGTTCGCCGCTCGCCGAACAGCGTCCGGATCTCCGACGGCGTCGCCGAGGTCGCCAGATCCCAATCGAGATGCGAATGTCCGAGGATCGCGTCCCGAATCGCGCCGCCCACGCACCAGGCCTCGAAGCCAGCGTCCTCGAGCTTGTCGGCGATCTCGAGTACGGCGGCTGGCGGATGCAAGCGTTCCATGGGCGGCGTGGGAGAGTTCGGCATTCGCGCGACCGTGGAGAATAGCCGCGCCGGCGATCGCAGTGAAGATGCGATACCACTACAACTTGGCATGTACAAAGGCGATACTTCACCACGTGTTCAACCTGGCGAATTCCCGAGCCCCCATGTCGAGCGAGCTGGATCAGATCCTGACGGAATCACGCGCCGCGGAGTCGTTCAAGTCGGCCGTCCGGCACTTCTGCGAACGGGGCCGATCCGAGCGGATCCGCATCGACGGCTTCGCACCGCAAATCAAGGTGCGTCGCCTGCTCACGCAGGTCCTGAGCACCGCGCCGGAGCTCCCGATCGAAGGCGTGGAGCTCCAGGGCCAGTCAGGCTGCTCGGATTTTGCCGGCATCGTTCACGTGCATACGGCGAGCGAGACGCACGTCTACGAGTTCAAATGGGATTGCCGCTGGCGCGCCGAGCAAGAGGGCTGGACCGACTGCTTCGGTTTCCCCGACCAGATTCGCGCGGCGCAGGAATACGACTGGCGCTGCTTCGAGCGGTGGGTGCGCCGCGGCGTCGAGCCGCGCCAGTCAGACCGCCTCGAGTAGCATCCGGATCTCACCGACGGTCATTCCGGCGCCAAGCGCCAGCATCAAATCGATTCGCGCCTGCTGCGGCCGGCGCGATCCCGCGAAGATCGCTCCCTTCTCGGCGAGTCTCCGCCCCCCGCCCTGATAGCCGTACGTACAGCCGACGCGGCCGCGTCCCGTGCGCGAGGTGATCACGACCGGCTTGCCATCGGCCATGAAACCGTCGATTCCCTCGACCATCGCGGGCGGCACGTTTCCGCGTCCCATCGCGGCGATGACGATCCCGCGATCGGCCGCCCGAACGGCGTTGAGCAAACGTGAATCAGCACCAGCGTATGCGTAAACGACATCGACGGGGCTCGCCGGCGCCTCGGGCGTCAGCACCGGCAGCCGCTCCGGCAATGCCCGGCGAAAGATCACCCGGCCGTCGTCGATCACGCCGAGGGGTCCGAGCCCCGGGCTGTCGAACGCGTCGAGCATGTGCGTATGCGCCTTGGTGACATCGGTCGCGGCGTAGATACGATCCGACATCACGACGAACACGCCGAGTCCGCGCGCGTCGTCGCTCACCGCGACCCGAATCGCGCCGCCCAGATTTCCCGGTCCGTCCCATCCGAGATCGCTCGACGTCCGCATCGCACCGGTGAACGCGACCGGCTTGTCGCTGCTCACCGACCGTGCGACGAGATACGCCGATTCCTCGAGCGAGTCGGTCCCGTGCGTCACGACGATGCCGTCGACCTCCGGCCGGGCGAGATGTGTCACGATTCGTCCGCGGAGCTCCCACATCCGTTCCACGGACATGTGTGGGCCCGGGAACGCGCCCCAGTCGTCGATCTCGAGCTCCGCGAGCTGGTCGACGCCCGGGGCGAGCGCGACGATGTCGCGGCCGGTGAGCGACGGCACCGCACCGCCCGCGGCGGGATCGTGCCGCATCGAGATGGTGCCGCCGGTGAAGAGAAGAACGATCATCCGCAGAGCACGCTGCCGCCGTTGACGTTCAGAATCTCGCCCGTGACGTGCCGAGCGAGCTGTGAGCAGAGAAAGACGATGGGACCGGCGATGTCGCGCGGATCCGCCACGCGTCCGAGTGGAATGCCGGCGGCAATGCGCTCCTTGCCGCCGTTCGCGTACGGCTGCGCACACATCTCCGTGTCGACCCAGCCGGGCGCGACGCTGTTCACGGTGATGTCGCGCTTGCCCAACTCGGGCGCGAGGGATTTCACGAACGAGATCATCGCGCCCTTGGAGGCGGCGTAGTCGGCGTGATTCGCCTCGCCGCGCTGCCCCGCGGTGCTCGCCACGAGCACGATACGGCCGCCGTCGGCGATGCACCGCGCGACCGCGCGGGTCGTATAGAACATCGACTGGACGTTCTGCGCCATCGTGCGATCCCACTGCTCGTCCGTCATGTCGCGGAGCGGAACGTCGTCGCACGGCCAGATCCCCGCGTTGCCGACGAAGAAGTCGAGGCCGCCGAGCGAGCCCACCGCACGATCGACCAGCTCAGTCGCGCCCGCGGCCGTCGAGATGTCCGACGCGTGCGCGATCGCGGTGATGCCGTGCGCGTCGGCGAGCGATCGCGCGAGCGCATTGGCATCCGCCGCGCGGCTGCGATATCCGATCGCGACGTGCACGCCGTATTCGGCGAACAGCCGGGCGGTGGCGGCCCCGATGCCGCGCGATCCGCCGGTGATCAGCGCGCGCTTGCCGCGCAAATCATTCATAGCTCACGCTCCACGTAGTCGCAGATGAGATGCTCGATGCAGAGGTGCAGCTCCTGCGCGCGATCGGTGCGCGCGGTCGGAATGACCACGGAGTGATCCGCGAGCGCGCGGAGCCGGCCCCCGTCGCGCGCGCTGAACGCGAGCACGCCCACACCCGTCGCCCGCGCCGCCTCGGCGGCCTCGAGCACATTGGGCGAGTTGCCGCTCGTCGAGTGAATCACGAGCAGGTCGCCGGGCTTCGCGAGCGCTTCCACCTGACGGGCGAAGATGAAGTCGAATCCGAAATCGTTGCCGGCCGCCGTCAGGAGCGACGTGTCGGTCGTCAACGCGATGGCCGGATAGGCGCGCCGGTTGCGCATGTAGCGCACCACGTACTCGGTCGAGAGATGCTGCGCATCCGCCGCGCTGCCGCCGTTGCCGCAGAAGAAGAGCGTTCCTCCGCCCCGCACCGTGGCGCGCACCATCTCCAGCGCGCGCCCGAGGTCGGCCTGCATCCCGTCCGCCACCGCCGTCGCGAGCCGCGCGAGCTCGCGCAGGCCATCAGAGAAGTGTCGTTCAATATCCGTGGTCACGGTCGATGACTCCGGCCAGGGTGGGTGTCCGTCACTCGTCCGCCGCCGCCGCCAGCCGCCGCATGGCATCCGTCGCGCGGCCCTCGAGCGTCGAGGGATCCTGCGCCGCCGCCTCGAACGCGTAGGTCACGAGCGCGTCCGCCGTGAGAAGATCGAGCGCCGCATCGCGCCCCGCCGACGGCCGCGCCAGCAGATCGCGCAGGAGCGCCTCGGCGGCATCGATGAAAGCATCGGGAGCGTGCGAGGCTTCAGCGTCGCCCCACGGGCCGAGCACTTCGTCGATGCGCGCGGCCAGTCGCGCTGGCGGCGGTGAGCGTCGATCCCGCAGCCAGGCGCGGAGCGTCACGAGTTGTTCGCGACCGCGTGTTGGACCAGCTCCGGCGCTCGCGCGAATGCGTCGCCGAACCGCGACGCGTCGGGGATGCCGGCTTGCGCCATGTGCGGCTTTCCGCCGCCGCGGCCGCCCGCCGCGGCGGCGATCTCCTTGATCAAGGCGTCGGCGCGAACGCCGCGCTCGCGCAGGTCATCGGTTACCACGACGAGCAGCGAGTTCTTTCCGTCCTCGAAGCTCGACGCCAGAACCCCGACCCCGCTCCCGAGCTTCTCGCGCACCGCGTCGCCGAGCGACTGCAGCTCCTTCACGTCGCCGGCGCGCACGACGCCGCTCACGAGCCGCGCACCCGTCGACCCGAGGGGCTTGGCGTCGGCGAGCAGCGTGCGGAGCTGGTCGCCGCCGCCGCGCATCGCCTCGTCCAGTCGGCGCTCGAGCGTGCGCCGCTCCTCGAGCAGCCCGGCGACGCGCTTTTCGATTCCGTCCACCGGGGCTTTGAGCAGGTCGGCCACATGGTGCAGCGTCCGCTCCTCGGCGCGCACCAACGCGTACGCGCCCGGTCCGGTCACCGCCTCGATGCGCCGCACGCCCGCGGCAACGCCCGACTCCGTAACGATCTTGAAGACGCCAATCTGCGACGTGTTGCGCACGTGCGTGCCGCCGCACAGCTCCATCGAGAACCCGGGCACCGTGACGACGCGCACCACGTCGCCGTACTTCTCGCCGAACAGCGCCATCGCGCCGAGCGCGCGCGCTTCCTGATACGGCAGCTCGCGCAGCGTCACCGGCGACGACCGCCAGACTTCAGTATTTACAATTTCCTCAATTTCGGCGAGCCGCTCGGCGGGTACCGGTCCGTGGTGCGTGAAATCGAAGCGCAGCCGGTCCGGCGCAACGAGCGATCCCGCCTGATGGACGCTCTCGCCGAGCACCTGTCTCAGCGCCGCGTGCAGCAGGTGCGTCGCCGTGTGATTGCGCTCGGTGTCGAGCCGTCGATCGCTCGGCACGCGGGCCGCGACGCGCCCCCACTGAAAGGCTCCTGTCAACGTGCCGATCGCCGCCGGCCGTCCGTCGATCTTGCGCACGTCGTCCACGTCCACGCGCCACCCGTCGCCGACGATCTCACCGCGGTCGGAGATCTGACCGCCCGACTCGGCGTAGAACGGCGACTCGCGGAGCAGCACCGCGATCCGATTGTCCGCGAGATGCTTGACCGCCGCGACCTGCGTGTCGATCTCCACGACGTCGTACCCGACGAACGATGCGTCGGGCGCGGTTGCGCCGGGCGCGAGCTCCCACTCGATCGCCGCGTCCAGTGCGTCGCCGCTCACGCTCAATCGGCGCGACTTGCGCTCATCCTGCGACCGCCGGCGCTGTGCCTCGAGCGCGGCCTCGAATCCGGCGATGTCGACGACATAGCCGCGCTCCCGCGCCATCAGCTCGGTGAGATCGATCGGAAAGCCGAACGTGTCGTAGAGCCGGAATGCATCGTCGCCGCTGATCGTGCCGCGAATCTGCATCCCGCCATCGGCGGGATGCTTCGGCGCGAACTGCTCGAAGCGCGAGAGGCCGCCTTCGATCGTGTCGAGGAAGCTCTGCTCCTCGACCCGCGTCGTGTTGACAATGTGCTTGGCGCGCTGCGTGAGCTCGGGATACACACCACTCATGGTGTCGATCACCGCCTGCACGACGCTGACGAGCGTCGGCTCCTTGCGGCCGAGCAGCCACGCATGCCGCACCGCGCGGCGCAGGATGCGGCGCAGCACGTAGCCGCGCCCTTCGTTCGACGGAAACACGCCGTCGGCGAGCAGGAACGCGACGGCGCGCGCGTGGTCGGCGAGCACGCGAAACGACGCCGGGTCGACCGGGTTCGGCACGACGTCCGATCCGCCCTTGCCGCCGCGGATCTTCACGCCGCTCCGGATCTCGTCGCTCTCGCGCCCCCAATACGGGATGCCGACCGTGCGCTCGACCGCCTCGAGCAGCGGCGCGAAGAGATCGGCGTGGTAGTTGTTCGTCACGCCCTGCATGAACGCCGCGATGCGCTCGAGTCCCGCGCCGGTGTCCACCGACGGGCGCGGCAGCGGCGACATCGTGCCGTCCGCCTGGCGGTCGTACTGCATGAACACGAGATTCCAGAACTCTAAAAACCGCCCGGCCTCGGAGCCTTCGACGAACGCGTCGAGCGAGAAGTCCTCCCGATCGACGTCCGTCCATTCGCCCGTCGCGCCATCCGGAAAGCGCCAATCGCGCGCGACGTGCGCCAGATCGATGTAGATCTCCGAGCAGGGACCGCACGGCCCCGTGTCGGCCATCTGCCAGAAATTGTCCTTGTCGCCCAAGCCGTAGATGCGTGAGTCGGGTAGACCGGCGATCTCGCGCCAGAGACCGCGCGCCTCATCGTCCGAGTAGTGCACCGTGACGCGGAGGTGCTTCGGATCGATCCCCAGCTCGTCGGTGACGAACTCCCAGGCGAAGCGAATCGCGTCGCGCTTGAAGTAGTCGCCGAACGAGAAGTTGCCGAGCATCTCGAAGAACGTGTGGTGCCGCGCCGTGTGCCCCACCTGCTCGAGATCGTTGTGCTTGCCCCCGGCGCGCACGCACTTCTGCGACGTCGTCGCGCGCCGCGATCCCTCGGGCGGCTCCTCCATCCCGAGAAACACTTTCTTGAACTGCACCATCCCCGCGTTGGTGAACAGCAGCGTCGGATCGTCCGCCGGCACGAGCGACGAGCTCGGACGGATGACGTGTCCGTTGCGGGCGAAATAGTCGAGAAAACGCGAGCGGATTTCGGCGGCGAGCATGAGGGGGAATATATCCCGTCACCGACAGCACGAGGGAGCCGCCAGCCCGCGGTCACGCGTCGGCGTCGCCGTCGAGTACGACGCGCATCACGCGCTGAATGTCGTCGCTGTCGTAGCCGCGCCGCGCAAGAAACGCGAACAGCCGCCGCCGTTGCGTCGCCGCGTCGACGTTGCCCAACGTCCGCAGCTTCTTTCGCGCGACGCGCTCGATCGACGCCTCTTCGTCCACGGCTTCGTCCTCGAACACGCCGGCGATCGCGGGATCGGACACGTCGCGTGACACGCCGCGCTTCGCCAACTCCTGCTGAATGCGGCGGCGTGAGTGTCCGGCGCCAAGCGCCTTGGATCGGGCGAACTGGCGCGCGAAGCTCGCGTCGTCGAGGAGGCCCGCGGCGAGCAGCCGTTCGATCGCGGCATCGATCGCCGCAACGGGCTCGCCCTTCCGAATGAGCGCGCGCCGAAGCTCCGCGACGGAGCGCGCGCGCGCTTCGAGCAGGTCGAGCGCGCGATCGTACGTCGACCGTACGGGCCGATTGCGTTCTGTCATGAGGGAAAGGAAAAGCCGGGGAGCCGCAGCCTGTTCCGAAGGGAGTTTCCGGGTCCCATCGATCCCAGGACTACTTCTCCCCGGCTCAATCCTCAGCCGGTGATGTCGCCGACTACTCTTCCATCACTTCGACGTCGGCCAGCACTTCGCGCGGGCCCACGCCGAGCAGCGTCTTCACCTTCTCTTCGACTTCCGCCAGGAGCACCGGCGTGTCGCGCAGATAGAGCTTCGCGTTCTCGCGACCCTGCCCGATCTTCTGACCGTTGTAGCTGTACCACGCGCCGGACTTGTCGATGATGCCCGCCTCCGCCGCGATGTCGAGCACCAGGCTCTCGTGGCTGATCCCTTCCGCGTACATGATGTCGAACTCGGCTTGCTTGAACGGCGCGGCCACCTTGTTCTTCACCACCTTCACGCGGACGTGCGAACCGACCACGTCCTCCTTGTCCTTCACCGGACCGATGCGACGGATGTCCAGACGAACCGACGCATAGAACTTGAGCGCCTTGCCACCCGTCGTCGTCTCGGGGTTGCCGAACATCACGCCGATCTTTTCGCGCAACTGATTGATGAACACGACCGCCGTCTTCGAGCGAGCGATGCCGCCCGTCAACTTCCGCAGCGCCTGACTCATGAGCCGAGCCTGCAGGCCCATGTGCGAGTCCCCCATGTCTCCTTCGATCTCGGCTTTGGGCACGAGCGCCGCGACCGAGTCGATCACCACCACGTCCACCGCACCGGAGCGCACGAGGATCTCGCAAATTTCGAGCGCCTGTTCGCCGGTGTCCGGCTGGGAGATCAACATCGCTTCGACGTCGACGCCCAGCTTTCTCGCATACTCCGTGTCGAGCGCATGCTCCGCGTCGATGTACGCCGCGACCCCGCCATTCTTCTGCGCGTTCGCGACGACATGCAAGCAGAGCGTCGTCTTGCCGCTCGACTCCGGTCCGTAGATCTCGGTGATGCGTCCGCGCGGAATGCCGCCCACGCCGATCGCCGCATCGAGATTGATCGCACCCGTCGAAATCGCCTCGACCCGAACCTTCTGATCCGCTCCGAGGCGCATGATCGAGCCCTTGCCGCAGCTCTTCTCGATCTGTGCGATGGCCAGATTCAACGCCTTCTTCTTGTCATCCTGCAAAGTCGACACAGCCATGTCTCACTCATCCTCTCGGTTAGTTGTAGTCCGCTCTGGCCATGCAGCGTAATCGTACCCGAAAAGCGGTCGATTCGATACCCGAATAAAATACGAAGACGGGCTCCAGGATTCAAGCCGATTCGCGCACCGAGAATGCGTTCGGAACATGACGAATTCGGACGCGCTCGCCTTCCACGAGCACACCGACCACATCGAAGCGGTACGATTCGCACGGCCGGCCGTGCCGATCGATCCAAACGGAGGCAGATCGAGCTAACTCTCGCTGCTTCCGCCAGTTAACCGCTTCTATAGGGTCGCCGAACTCCCGCCCCTTTCGCGCCTTCACCTCGACGAACGCGACCGTCCCTTCCCGCTCGACCACGAGATCGATGTCGCGGTGACCGCTCCGGAAGCGCCGTTGGACGACCCGCCATCCGTGGCGCCGAAGCCACCGCTCCGCGATCCGCTCCCCAAGCTCGCCAAACGCCTGCCTGGCCGCTGACATGAGGCCAACTTATGGCGGACACCGCGGGCGCCATCACCACGGCAATGCGACTCGTGCCCGAAGCACGCGAGTCGCCGCGCTGCACTGCGCTGTTGAAAGTGAATCAGCGCGCGATGCGCGTCAGCTCCGTCACGAGCTGCGCGCCGCCCAGCGTTGGTACGTCGAGCGCGCTTCGCACTACGATGGGATCGTGTTTCGTGACCCAGTACAGGCCGCGCGCCGAATCACCGGCGTGCACCGACACGACCCAGCAGTCGAACGTCCCGGCCGCCACACGCACGCGATCCTCGCCGATCACCGCGATGCGCGTCGGCAGCACCGACATCCCGCCGAGCGTCACCGAGAGTGTGGCGGTCGAATCCTGGAACATCGGCTGGAGCGGCATCAGACGCAGCTCGTTCTCGAGCATGGCGCCGCTCACGATCGTGCCCGCCGGCACGCCGGCGATGCTCGAGTGCCGTCCCGGCGGCGCGCTCGTGCCGCCGTACGCGGTGTCGCCGCGGAACTCCATCACGAGATGCGCATCGCCCTGCGACGCGCTCCAGTGCAGCGCGTGCAGGTCGGCGCCGTCGGCATAGAGCGAGTCGACCGCCGACGCGCCGCTCGCCGTGCGTGTTTCGACGAGCAGCCACGCCGGCGTGCCGACGTACGTCGCGCGCGATACGTCGACCGTGCGCGCGCCGATCGCGGTGCTGCCGTTGTCGCGCTCGAGCACCATCGAATACACGAGCTGCGTCGGACGAAGATTCATCGCGTTGATCGCGACGCGGCTCGCCGCGGCGGAGTCGCGCGCGATCGCGGTGTCCTGTGACATGGCGTCCGGCGCGCACACGACGCCCAGCGCGAGCACGACGAGCGCGAGGCTCATGCGCTCATGCTCTCGGGCCACAGATCCGATCCAGTTCGTCGAGTCCCACGAGCACGTCGCGCGGCTTGGAGCCGTCCGGCGGCCCGAGCACGCCCGCCGCGTGCAATTGATCGATGATGCGCGCCGCGCGGCCGTAGCCCACCTTGAGCCGCCGCTGCAGCAGCGATGTCGATCCTTGCTGATTCTGCACGACCACCTCGGCGGCTTCGCGGAACAGCTTGTCGCGATCGCCGACGTCCGGGCCTTCGCCGTCCGCCTGCCCCGCCTCGAGCGCTTCCTTCGCGCGGATGGTCTCGAGAATGTCCGGCTCCGTCTCCAGCGGCTCCTCGAGCACGAGTCCCTGCGCGGCCATCGCGGCGCGCTTCGCGTCGCGCACGCCCTGATACCAGTTCATCAAATGCTCGGTGTCTTCGCTCGAGAGATACGCACCCTGCAGCCGCGACGGCTCCGACTTGCCCGGCGGAATGAAGAGCATGTCGCCGTTGCCAAGCAGCATCTCGGCGCCCGAGCCGTCGATGATCGTGCGACTGTCCACCTGCGACGCGACGCGGAAGGCGATGCGGCTCGGAAAATTCGCCTTGATGAGCCCCGTGATCACGTTCACCGACGGCCGCTGGGTGGCGAGAATGAGATGGATGCCGATCGCGCGGGCCTTCTGCGCGAGCATCGCGATCGGCGTCTCGACCTCGCCCTGCACCGTCATCATCAGGTCCGCCATCTCGTCGATGATCACGACGATGTAGGGGAGGATCGCGCCGGTGTACTCGGTGTTCTCGAACGCGACGTCCTTCTGCTTCGGCAGCTTGAGCTTGGCGCCGTCCTGCACGCGCTTGTTGAACTCCTGGACGTTGCGGCAGCCATTCGCGGCGAGGAGCTCGTAGCGATCCTGCATCTCCATCACCGCCCACTTGAGCACCGACGCGGCGTCGCGGTTGTCGGTGATCACCTTGTGGCGCAGGTGCGGGAGCGTGTTGTAGACCGAGAGCTCGACCATCTTCGGATCGACCATCAAGAAGCGGAGCGTCCGGGGCGTGTGGCGATATACCAGACTTGTAATAATGGTATTCACACAGACCGACTTGCCCGATCCCGTCGCGCCGGCGATGAGCAGGTGCGGCATCTTGGCGAGGTCGGCGATCACGGGCTTCCCCTCGAGATCCTTGCCGAGGACGATCGGCAGCGCGGCGCGCGCGGCCTGAAAGTCGCGCGTCTCGATTAATTCGCGAAATGATACTATATCGGCCGTCGGGTTCGGCACCTCGACGCCGACGGCGCCGCGCCCCGGGATCGGCGCGACGATGCGGATCGACGGCGCGCGCATCGCCAGCGCCAGGTCGTTCGACAGGTTCGCGATCTGTCGCACCTTCACGCCCGGCGCGGGCTCCACCTCGAACTGCGTCACCACCGGGCCCGTCGTGCGGCCGACCAGCTCGCCCTCGACACGGAACGTGCGGAGCGCGTCCATGAGCTTCTGCCCCATGGCCTCGAGCTCCCGCTTGTTCGCGTCGCCGTTCCGCGACTGTGCGGGCGTGAGCAGCTCGGGCGACGGCAGCTCTTCGCCCGCCGCGTCGGCGACCGCGGTCGCCTTGATCGCGTCGGCAATCTCGGCGTCGTGCTCCGCCATCGACTCCGCTTTCGATTTCTTCTTCCTGCGCTTTGGCTCCGCGTCGGCCGCGATCGCGTCGCCGTCGGCGACGATGAGCGCGGGATCGAGCGCGGGCATCTCCTCCGGCGGCGGCTCGAGCGAGAGCGCGAGATCGCCGGCCTCCTGCTCCCCGCCGTTCCGATCGCGCTTGCGTCGGCGCTTCGGTGGCTCGTTGGCCTCCGCCGCATCTGGCAGTGAGGGCGCGGGCGTGTGGCCGATGAGCGCGCGAATCGGATTCCAGGCGAGCGTCGCGGCCATCAGCACCGACGTCGCGAGCGCAACGACGACCCACGCGCCGAACGCGCCGAACCAGCTCGTCCACCAACCGGCAATCAACTCTCCCCAGAGGCCGGCGCCCTGGCTCGCGAGTCCGGGCAGCGGCGGCGCCATCGCGAGCGCAAGCGCGATCGGCAGGAGCAGGACGACGCCGGCGAAGAAGATCATCCACGAACGGTCGGTCTCGGACTCGAGCCGGCCGAAGAGACGCAACGCGTGCACGCCGGGGACGAGCGGCAGCAGGATCGCCGCCGGCCAGCCGAAGAACACGACGAGCGGCTGCGCGAGGAAGGTGCCGACCGCGCCAACGCTGGCTTCGACGCTCACGCCGGCGCGCACCTGCGCGAGCGCGAGCGCTCCAAAGGCGCCCGCGAGGAACACGGCAAACAACAGCAGCGCGATCCCGAGGATCTCGCGCTTGAGGGAGGAACTGCCCACGGGGTTACCGCTCGCGGTCTGGTCCGAGCCTGGTGATCTGTCGGTCTTGGTAGAGCGGAATGACAGGGTAGGAATCGAGCGCGGCGCAGGCGGCGAGATCGTCGCCGAACCCCGCTTCGCGCAAGGTGCGTCCATGCTCCGACGCATCGAACAATCGGCCGAGCTGCTCGCCGTACTTGCGATCGACGAGCACGCAGGCGTGTGCGGCGTCGTTGAGCTGCACGCTGGTGAGGCGCTTCGCGACGTGATGCGCGTACCGGCCCGCGCATCCCGCGTCCTCGAGAGCAAAGCGCTTCTCTCGACCGGCGCAGATGATCGCGATGTCGGTCCCGCCGCGGAGGGCCGCGCGCAGCATCGTCAGCACCGCCGTGAAGTTGACGTACGACGCAACGATCACGTCACGCGCGCCCTGCGTGCCGGCGATCGCCTGCGTGCCATTCGTGGTCGTCATCAGGACCGTCTTCCCTTCCACCACCTCGCGTGTGAACTCGCGCGGCGAGTTGCCCAGATCGAAGCCGGGAATCGGCAGGCTGCGCCGCTCGCCGGCGAGGAGCACGTCGCTTCGCTCGAACGCCTTCGCGCGCGTCACCACGTCCTCGGAGGTCTCGAGCGGGACCACGGCGCGCGCGCCGTTCGACAGCGCGACGGCGATCGAGCTCGCCGCGCGGAGCACGTCGATCACCGCGACGACGCGACCGCTGATGTCGGACGGCGCGACGCTCGCGCCTCCGAACAGGACGTCGACGCGCACTTACGCCGGCTCCTTGAAGAGGCTCGTCTCGCGCTCGAGGAATTTCGTGTCGACCTGGCCCGCGACGAATCGCGGGTTCTGCATCACGCGAGCGAGGAACGGAATGGTCGTGGTCACGCCTTCGATGATAAATCCGTCGAGCGCCACGTGCATGCGCGCAATGGCTTCGTCGCGGTCGCGCCCTTGGCAGATGAGCTTGGCGAGCAGCGAGTCGTAGTACGGCGGGACCGTGTAGCCGTCGTAGACGTGCGTATCGAGGCGTACGCCCGGTCCGCCCGGCGGATGGAACGCGAGAATCTTCCCCGGCGACGGTTGAAAGTTGCGCGACGGATCCTCGGCGTTCACGCGCACCTCGATCACGTGACCGCGCAGCGGCGGCAGCTCGCGGACGCTGAGCGGATGCCCCGCCGCGACGCGGATCTGCTCCTTCACGAGATCGATCCCGGTGAGCATCTCCGTGACCGGATGCTCGACCTGAATGCGCGTGTTCATCTCCATGAAGAAGTACGATCCATCTTCATCGAGCAGCATCTCGATCGTGCCCGCGCCCACGTAGTCGATCGCTTTCGCGCCGGCGACCGCGTCCCCGCCCATGCGCGCGCGCAAGTCCGGCGTGACGGCGGGGCTCGGCGCCTCCTCGATGAGCTTCTGATGCCGCCGCTGCACGGAGCAATCGCGCTCGCCGAGATGAATCACGTGCCCGTGCGTGTCGCCGAGGATCTGGAACTCGACGTGGCGCGGACGCGAGAGATATTTCTCGACGTACACGTCGCCATTGCCGAACGCGGACAGCGCCTCGGAGCGCGCGAGCTGGAACGATCGCGCGAAGTCATCGGCATCCTTCGCGACGCGCATGCCCTTTCCGCCGCCGCCCGCCGCCGCCTTGATGATCACGGGAAAGCCGATCGTCTTGGCGAACGATAGGGCTTCGTCCACGTCTTCCACCGGGCCCGGCGTTCCCGGCACGATGGGCACGCCGACCGCGCTCATGGCTTTCCGCGCGGCGGCCTTGTCGCCCATCACGCGAATCTGGTCGCCCGTGGGACCGATGAACGCGATCTTGGAGGCGGCGCAGATGTCCGCGAACTCGGCGTTCTCGGCGAGAAATCCATAGCCGGGATGGATCGCGTCGGCGCCGGTGATCTCCGCCGCCGCGATGAGCCGCGGAATGTTGAGATACGACTCGCGCGCCGGCGCCGGGCCGATGCACACGTCGTCATCAGCGAATCGCACGTGGAGCGACTCGCGATCAGCCTCCGAATAGACCGCGACGGTCTGGATGCCGAGCTCACGGCAGGCGCGAATGACGCGCAGCGCGATCTCGCCGCGGTTGGCAATGAGAACCTTATTGAACATTTACGAGTTGGATTCGCCTTCGAACCCCGACCACGAGGTATCGCTCGTCCCCGCGACGCCCTGCACGCGGAGGGCGAATTCGGCCGGGCTCGTCGCGTAGAACACCGCGCTCTCGTACGAGATCGCGCCGCGCGAGTAGTGCTGCATGAGCGATTGGTCGAAGCTCTGCATACCGTACTGCACCGCGCCTTCGCGGATCAGGTCGGGGATGTTGAGCATCTTTTCCATGTCGCGGATGTTGTCGCGGACCGCGGCCGTGTTGATGAGCACCTCGCACGCCGGCATGCGCCCCGCCTTGTCGGAGCGCGGCACGAGTCGCAACGAGACGACCGCCTGGAGGGCGCTCGCGAGCGAGAATCGGACCTCCGCCTGCTGGTGCGGTGGATAGAACGACAGCACGCGATTGATCGTCTGCGTGGCGTCCATCGTGTGCAGCGTCGAGAACACGAGGTGCCCGGTATCGGCTGCTTTGAGCGCCGTATCGAGCGTTTCGATATCTCGAATCTCGCCGATCAAGATCACGTCCGGATCCTGGCGCAGCACGCGCCGCAGCGCCTGCCCGAAGGTCGCCGTGTCCGTGCCGACCTCGCGTTGATTGATGTGACAGTTGATGTCGCGATGGAGAAATTCGATCGGATCTTCGATCGTGATCACGTTCGCGTGGCGATTCTCGTTGACGTGCTGGAGCATCGCCGCGAGCGCCGTCGATTTGCCGGAGCCGGTCACGCCGGTCACGAGGACGAGCCCGCGCGGCTTCATCGCGATCTCCTCGAGCACCGTCGGGAGATTGAGCTCATGGATCGTGCGCGCCTGGTACGGAATGGCGCGCATGGCGTAGCAGAGCGAGCCGCGCTGCTGGTACACGTTGACGCGAAATCGGCCGATGCCCGGCACGCCGATCGCGAAGTCACACTCCTTCTCATCGGCGAACTGCTTCACCTGTCGGGGCGTCATCAACTGCTCGGCGAGCGTCTTCAGATCCTCGGGGCGCAGCGGCGTGAGCTCGAGCGACTCGAGCTCGCCGTCGACGCGCACCGTCGGCGGACGGCCGACCTTGAGGTGCAGGTCGGAGCCGTTGCGCCGAATCATCTCCTGGAGCACGGCCTTGAAGTTCAAGCCGCCGGCAGCGGGCGCCGCGGCCGGCGCCGCGGTGCCCGCCGGTGCGGCGGCTTCGCTCGCCTGCGTCGGGTTAGCCATTGGGGTCGATCTTGAACAGGACCTGGCCGTATTCGACCGGCTGGGCGTCCTGCACGAGGATCTCCTTCACGATGCCCGCGTACTCGGATTCGATCTCGTTCATGATCTTCATCGCCTCGATGATGCAGACGATCTGCCCCTTCGAGACGCGATCGCCCACGGAGACGTACGCCTTCGCGCCCGGCTCCGGCGATTTGTAGAACGTGCCGACCATCGGCGATTTCACCTCGAGCCCGGTGCTCTTCGGCGGCTCGGCCGGCGCTGATGCCTCGCCTTCGGTGATTGCGGGCATGCCTTGCGCGGGCGAGAGGCGCGGCGCGATGGCCGCCGGCGCGACCATGGGCGCCATCGGCATGGGCGCGGCGACTTGCATGCCGCGGTGCTGGGGCGTCTTGGAGATGCGAATCTTCATCCCCTTGTCCGACGTGATCTCGATCGAGTCGACGGTCGATTCGTCGATCATGTCGATCAGCTTCTTTACGTAGCGTAAGTCGATCATAGGCCTCGAAAGTGTCGCGCCGGAGCGCATCGCGTCCGACACGGCGTCAGCCAAGCTCCATCAGCTCGTGCGGGAAGCTCGTGAGGATGACGGGACCGTCCGCGCCGAGGAACACGTCATCCTCGATGCGCACGCCGCCCCACCCGGGCCGATAGATGCCCGGTTCGATTGTCACCACTGCGCCTTCGGCCAACGCCCCATCAGCCGTCCGTGCGAGCCGCGGGGCTTCATGCACTTCCAATCCGAGACCGTGGCCCAGACTGTGGCCGAACAGGTCTCCGTACCCGCGCTGCTGAATGTAGTCGCGAGCGATGGCGTCGGCATCCCGCCCGCTCATTCCAGCCCGGACGCCGCTGGCGGCCGTCTCGTTCGCGACGCGCACGACGTCGTAGATCTCGCGCTGCTCGGGTGCGGCGCGCCCCACGACGAACGTGCGCGTCACGTCGGAGCAGTACCCGTGCGTCTCCGCGCCGAAATCGAGCAGGAGAAAGTCGCCTGCTTCGATCACGCGATTCGTCGACCGCGCGTGCGGGAGCGCCGAACGTGGTCCAGAGGCGACGATCGACGGAAATGGGAAACCCTCACTCCCCTCATCGCGCAGTGACTTCTCAAGAACGCCGGCCACCTCGAGCTCCGACATGCCGATGCGTACCTGCTCGATCGTCCGCGCGAGCGCCCGCGTCGCCACGCCGTTCGCCGCGCGAATGAGCCCGAGCTCGCCCGCGTCCTTTCGCTCGCGGAGCGTCTCGACGAGATCGACGGTCGGCCGCCATTGCCAGCGCGCGCCCGCTTCGAGCAAACGCTGAAAATCGCGATGCAGCAAATGGCTCGACTCGAAGCCCACGACCTGCGGATAGCCGAGCTGCGAGAGCTGCTGCCAGAGCCCCGTCCACAGGCTTTGCGGCTCGATGACGATTCGCGCGAGCTGACCAACCTCCTCGGCGACTTGCGTCTGGTACCGGAAGTCGGTGATTAACACGACGTCCCGCGGAGTCGCGAACAGCAGCGCGCTCGACCCGGAGAAGCCCGTGAGATAGCGGATATTCGGCAGGCTGCTGACGAGCAGCCCGTCGACGTGCGCCGCGGTCAGGCCGTCGGCGAGCGCCGACAGCCGAGCTGGTCGCGGGTCAGTCACGCGCGGCGAGCGTTTGAGCGAGCCCGCGCAGCGCGAGCTCGTAGCCGTACGCCCCGAGACCGCACACGACGCCCACCGCCGCGGACGCCAGCATCGAATGCCGCCGCTCCGCCTCACGCGCGTACACGTTCGTGATGTGCACTTCGACGAAGGGAATCGCGACGGAGGTCAGCGCGTCGCGGATCGCGAGACTCGTGTGCGTGTACGCGCCGGCGTTGATCACCACGCCGTCCGCGAGGCCGCGCAAGGCGTGGATCGCGTCGATCATTTCGCCTTCGCCGTTGTGCTGCGCGAAGTCGAGATGGGCGCTCAGCTCGCGCGCCACCACGCGTAGCGCACGCTCGATGTCGGCGAGCGTGGTCGTGCCGTAGAGCGACGGCTCGCGCGTGCCGAGGAGGTTGAGATTCGGCCCATTGAGGACGGCGATTCTCACGTCTTTTTCAGTCCGTTGAGCCACGCGTTGAACTGTGCGATGTCATCGGGCGCTTCGCGGGGTGCCGCGCCGTTCTCCGCGTCGTTCGCCGGCGAGGCTTGCGTCATCTCCTCCGAGAAGAATTGATCGAACGAGAAGGCGTCGGTGTTCTCGCCGCGCGGCGGAGTACCCGTCTTGAACACGTGGTCGAGCGAGAGCTCGCTCGACGCGCGGTGGGCGGGCACGCCGTGCAGCGGCGCGGTCTCCGGACCGTCCGGCGCGAACGCCTCCGCGAGTCTCGAGGCCGCGTTGGTGTCGGAATTCGATGCCTCGGCCCCGGTGAATAGCGCGTCAATGGAGCCGCTCACGGTTTCCGCGGCGGTCGGCGTCGCGCGGGAGACCGGTGGGTGTTGCCACTCGTCCGGTTCGATCGGCGGGAGCAATTCCTCTTGTGAGAATTCTTCGAATTCAACGCTCGATTGAACATCTGACTCGAGCGGCTCGCCGTACGGCGCCTCGGGAACCTCTGCGGGAGTCTCCGCGGGAGTCTCCGCGGGAGCCTCCGCGAGCGGCTCCGCGGCCACATCAATCGATTCAACCGCCTCGACGGCGCGCGCGCGAACGAGCGACTGTAAGAATTCTCTAATCGTCGGCCCG
The DNA here is from genome assembly GCA_025934775.1 of Gemmatimonadaceae bacterium. Taxonomy (GTDB): domain Bacteria; phylum Gemmatimonadota; class Gemmatimonadetes; order Gemmatimonadales; family Gemmatimonadaceae; genus JAQBQB01. The sequence goes on from JAICWO010000014.1 coordinate 85,524, forward strand.
GCCGGCGCGGGCTCGGCCACCGGTTCGTCGATCGACTCCGACGGCCCGTACAAGCGGAGCTCGACGGCGCGCATGCGATCTCCGAGATCGGAATCGGACGGCCGTGCGTCGACGAGCTTCCGATAGATCTCCAGTGCAGACTCGAGATGCCCCTGACGGAGGTACAGCTCGGCCATCGTCTCCGTCACGAACGCTTCGGGCGTGGGCGTCTCTTGCCCGTCGTGAGCGCCTTCCTGAGCCCCTTCGTCACCGCCGTCGATCGGCGCCGACACGACGCCGGTGCTGAGCGGCGTCGCATCGAACGCGACGATGTCGAGCGGCGCAGCTTCGGGCGCAGCGGCATCGAACGTCTCGAGACCGCTGACCGGCGCAGCTTCGACGTCCTCGTGCGACGAATCTTCGGCGACGATCGGGGGCGGCAGAGGGCTGTCGTCCGGCAAGCCGATGTCCAGATCCGCGGCGAGCTCGATCTCGGGCTGCGGGACGTCGGGCGCGACCGGCGCAGGCTCCGGTCCAGGCTCCGATGCCGGCTCTGACGGCTGCGCGGCGATCGCGAACGGATCCGCTTCGAATGGCCCGTCTTCCTCGCCCAGATTGAATCCGAAATCCGACGGTCCGTCGAGCGTACTCGGCTCCGCGCGCGGCTCCTCCGCTGGCGGTTCGGCACTCACGCTCGCGACCATGCCGCCGATGGAGAAGTCGTCGAGATCCATGAGCTCGTGCGACTCGCTCGCCGACGGCGCACTCGGGATCGGCGGTTCTTCGGCGATCGGCAGCGGCTCGGGCGGTAGTTCGGGCGGCAACTCGGGCGGTTGCTCGGGGGGGGCGAACGACACGAACTCCGCGGCTGGAGCGGACTCCGGTTCGATTGCCGGCTCCGCTTCCTGTTCCGGAGCCACACCGGTTTCGTCCGGCGATTTCTCGACCACGAAGCCGCCGACGTCGTGCGCGAAGGCGTGCTCGTCGCGCGCGGCGGCTGGCTGCGTCACCGTTGGCGTGCTGAGAGGCGTCGGCGCGTTGTGATCGACCGCCGGAGACCCGGACGACGTCGGCTCATTGCCGAGGAGCGACAACATGAGCTGCGCGATCTCCTCGTTGCGCGGATCCGCCTCGAGCACGCGCTGATACCAGGAGCGCGCCGCGGGAAAATCGCTCGCTTGCCGCGCGATGTCACCGAGGTGGCGCAGCGCGATCAAGTTCTCCGGATCCAGTGACAGCGCCGTTTCGAACACCGCCTTGGCCTCGTCGAAACGATTGAGCTCGAACAGCGCTTGGCCGTAGACGATGTGCCCGCTCATGTGGCCGGGCTGCTGAGGCAGGTACTCCTGACAAATGAAAATCGCCTGCTCCTGGTCACCGGCTTTCCGGTACTCGTTTGCCAGGGGGGCGAAATACCGCCGCGGGTTCTCGTCGAATTTCTTACGGAGCTCGTCGATGCGGGCGGAATTGGCCATGGACTGCCCTCGAAGCTTGCAGGCGGCTGAGGGCCGAAGCCCTGTTCGAGCGAAAGCGGATAATACACAGCGCTGACGTCGAACGTCAATCAGAAGTCACTTCCTCACTTGATTTTAGGCCGTCTCATGGCCTAGCTTCACACGCTTGTACTCGTTGGTTTTTCCCTCCTTCAACGCGCTTCGGAGTTACGTCCCGTGCTGCAACAGATGCGGGGCCTTGCGAAGTACATCTGGGTGCTCGTCGCCCTGTTCTTCGTCGGCGGCTTCCTCCTGTACCAAACGTCCGGCCTCCTTGGTCGTACCCCGATCACCCCGACGACGGCTGTCGCGGTCGTGAACGGCCATGAAATCCTGTATCAGACCTACATGAATCGGGTCCAGCAGGAGATTCAATCCGAGCAACAGCAACAGGGTCGCACGCTGACCGAAGACGACAATCGGCGGATCGAGAACACCGTCTTCGATCAGATGGTGAACGACATTCTGCTGCAGGACGAGTACAAGAAGCGCGGCATCATCGTGACCGACGACGAGGTGCGGGAATTCGCGCGCTATGCGCCGCCGCCCTGGATCACGAGCGCTCCAGAGCTGCAGACCGACGGCAAGTTCGATCCTGAGAAATACCAGCGCCTCCTCACGAGCGCACAGGCCCGCGAGAGCGGGCTGCTGGTCTCCCTGGAGCAGTACTATCGCTCCGAGGTCCCGCGCGAGAAGCTGTTCGACGAAATCGCATCGGGCGTGTACGTGACCGACGCGGAGCTGTGGCGCGCTTGGCGCGACCAGCACGACAGCGCGCAGGTGAGCTACGTGGCATGGCTCCCCGGTGCGCCCGACGCGAACGCGATCAAGGCGGTGTCCGACGCCGACGCGCGGGCCTACTTCGAGAAGCACAAGACCGAGTTCCAGGGACCCGGTCGCGCGTCGCTCTCGCTCGTCGTCATTCGGCGAGTCATCACCGCCGCCGATTCCGTCGCCGCGAAGGCGCACACGCAGGCGCTCCGCGACTCCATCGCGAGCGGGCAGGTCAAGTTCGAGGACGCGGCGAAGGCCGAGTCGGCGGACACCGCATCCGGCACGAATGGCGGACATCTCGGCAAGCAGCCCGCATCGACCTACGTCCCCGAGTTCGCCAAGGCGGCCGAGGCGCTCAAGGTCGGTGAGATCTCGCAGCCGGTGCTCTCGCCATTCGGCTACCACATCATTCGACTCGACAGCAAGAGCGGCGACACCCTCGGGCTGCACCACATCCTGATCAAGATTCAGGCGAGCGACACCGCGACTGCTCGCACAGACAAGGAGGCCGACGACGTCTCAAAGGTCGCGGCGCAGAGCGAAGAGGGCGCGAAGCTCGACACGGCGGCGAAGAAGTTCGGTCTGCCGGTCAGCCGCATCACGGTGTTCGAGGACGAGCCGGCGAATCTCAACGGCCAGCCGGTTCCCAGCGTGAGCGCATGGGCGTTCGGCGGTGCAAAGCCGGGCGAGACGAGCGACCTGTACGACGACGACAACGGCTACTATCTGGCGCGGCTCGATTCGATTCGCCAGGGCGGCGAGCCGACGTATGAGAATGTGCAAGACGCCGTCAAGGCGCGCGTTGCCGTGATCAAGACGATCGACGACAAGCTGATGCCTCAGGCGCAGAAGTTCGCGTCCATGGCCGCCACGAGCGGCATGGAGGCCGCCGCGCAGCAGTTCGGCGCGCACGTGCAGCAGACCGGCATGTTCGCTCGCACATCGATCGTGCCCGGCCTGGGGCAGTTCTCGGAGCCGGTCGGCGCCGCGTTCGGTCTGCCGGTCGGCGCGGTGAGTCTGCCGATCAAAGCGGCGGATGGGGTGTTCGTGATCCGCACGGACAAGCGCGTCGTCGCCGACAGCACGACGTGGGCGGCTCAGAAGGAAGCGCAGCGCTCCGCGCGACTGCAGCAGCTCCGCACGCAGCGCGTGCAGATGTTCATGCAGGATCTCCGAAATTCGGCCAAGATCGACGACCGCCGAAAGGCGATCAACGCGCAGACGCGTCGCCAGTCAACGTGATCGGCGACCATTGAATCAGAAAACGAAAGCGCGGGCCATTTGGCCCGCGCTTTCGTTTTGTCGTCTCTCGTGTGCTGGCGGGTCGAACCCGGATCAGATCAAGCGCTTTGGCTCGCTGCGCGACGGCTCCGAGTCCTGACGACGCGCCGCGGCCGGCTCGCCCGGCGGAAGGCGATCGATGCTCGCCGCGGCGTCACGAATCGGCTCGCGAATCTCGCGCTCCGCGTCGTTGATGTTCCGCTTGAACTCGCGAATGCCCTTCCCGATCGACGCGCCGATCTCCGGCACACGCCGAGCGCCGAAGAGCACGAGCACGATGACCAGGATGATCATCAGCTCGCCGAATCCCAGATTCCCGATACCCATATCTATCTCCTAGAAGAGCGAACGCGCGATGAGGTAGGCCACCAGCACACCGACAAGACTAAGTAAAGATACATCCAGTGCCACCGGCCCAATCGAAAACTTTATCAGCACCAAATCGATGCTGAGGGGCCCAAGGGACGGCGTCACGCCTGCCGTGAGAAACTGCTTCGCCGCGCCGCCCGGGAACAGAATTCTGGCGGCCTGCTGCATGGCCCCGCCGGCGATGAACCCGACGGCGAGCACCAAGGCATGAAACCCCGGCCGATGCTTGGATGATCCGCGTGGAGGTGCCATTTCAGGACCGCCGGTCCATGACGTAAGCGATCGAGTCCGTCAATGCCGACCGGACGGGACTTTCAGGTAAGACGCTCAACGCCTGCTCCGCGTCATGAGCAAACTGTTCACCGCGCCGCCGCGCGTACTCGATACCGCCCGCGTCCGCCACGATCGAGATCACGTCGGCGATCAGCTCGTCCGCCGGCGCTTCGTCGGCGAACAGCTGCTCGATACGTTCGCGGCTGCCCTTCGACACATTGGGCAGCGCCCCGATGAGCGGCAGCGTGACCTTGTGCTCCTTCAGGTCGAGCCCGCCTGGTTTTCCGGTGACCGCTTCGTTCTCCGTGTAATCGAGGATGTCGTCCGCAATCTGGAACGCCATGCCCAACCGATCACCATAACGCGCCATCGCGTCTCGATATTCCGCGGCCCCGCACAGCGCGCCGCTCTCGCACGCGGCCGCCATCAGCGACGCCGTCTTGTTGCGAATCAGTTGATAGTACTCGTCCTCGCCGAAGCGCAACGCGTCCACTGCCGCGAGCTGGCGCATCTCGCCAATCGTGAGCTCGTTGGCGACGTCGGTGATGATCTTCATGATCGCGAGATCGCCCATGTCGACGAGCCCGATCAACGCGCGCGAGTACAGGAAGTCGCCCATGATCACCGAGATCTGGTGACTGAAGAGCGAGTTCACCGTGGGCAATCCGCGGCGCAGAACGGAGTGGTCGACGGAGTCGTCGTGCACGAGCGTCGCGAGGTGCATCAACTCGACCACGGCCCCGAGGCGAATCGACCGTGCTTCCGGACGGTCGAGCACCGCACTGGCGAGCAGCGCCAGCGTCGGCCGAAACATCTTGCCGCGCATGAGCAAGAGATGACTGCTCACCGATTGAATCAGCGGCAGATCGTCCGTGACGAGGCGTTCGATTTCACTTCCCACGTCCTCGAGGCGCGCGGCGACCGGCCCCTGAATGTCGCGCAGCGCTGCCGTCGCGGGCACGCGCGCACGCGTCGCGATGCCGCTCATCGCGCCGCTCGTTCGAGCTCGGTCATTCGCTCGGCGATGTCTCTGAATTGGATGTCGATCACGAACACGCGCTGATAGTACGCAAGCGCATCATCCCCATTGCCCTGCTCCTCGGCGGAGCGGCCGAGCAGATACAACACGCCCACGAGTTGATCCTCGCTCGCCCGCTCGCTCAGCGCCCGCGAGAGAATGGACGACGCGAGCTTGAATTGGCCCTTGTCCATGAAACACTGGCCAAGCGCCTCGTACGTAGGCAAGCGATTGGTCGGACTGCCGAGCGCTTTCTGAAATTCCGCGATGGCCTCGTCGAGGAGCCCCATCTCCTTGTACGCGATCGCCAGATCGTAGTGACTCTGGTAGTCCTCGGGATCGACGTTCTCGGCGACGCCTTGCTTGAATTTGCGGAGCATGTCCGCGAAGTCGGCTTCCTCGTCGCCGCTCGGCTCCTGTTCGGCGACGACCATGCGGGTGTCCTTCGGGCCGTCGTCGTCGCGCAGCCAATCGCCCAAGTTCACGAAGTCGGCCGCCGGCTGCGGTGCGCGGACGGGTTCCGGCGGCGCTTGAATACTCATGGTGCGCCGGGCGCCCGAGGCTCGCGGCGGCGGAGGGGGTTCGGGCTCCGGAACGACGATCGTCTCGAGCGCGGCCTGTGCGCGCAGCTCGTCGGGCGCGAGATCCAGCACGCGCTGATACACCGTGCGCGCCTTGTCCGGCTGGTCGGAGCGCAGAAGCGCATCGGCGAGCGCGAGATAGGCCTCGATCAGGCGGCCGCGGTCGTTCGTCCGAAAGGCGTACTCGACGCGCTTCTGGTGGTGCTTGACCTGCTCGGGCTCGAGACGCGCGATCTCCTCGGCGAGCGACGACGCGAGCTCGAGATCGCCGGAGTGCTCGGCCCCCGCCATCGCTGTTTCGAGTTCTTGAATACCACTTTCGCGCTCGCCCGCCTCGAGCATCGCCTCGGCGAGCTCGCGGCGCAGGCTCCAATTCTCCGGCTCGCCCTCGACGCTCGCCTTGAGGATCTCCATCGATTGGACGGCGACCATCGTCGAGCGGCGCGCGACCGACGGCGTTGGAACGACGATCGGCTCGTCGTCCGCCAAGAGGCTCTCGGCGTTGAGATCGACCAGCTCCTCTCCCGCTGATGGCTCGAGCGATTCGTCGCTCACGAGCTCGAGGTCCTCGTCGAGCGAGAGCTCCTCGAGCGGACGCGAGACGCGCGGCGTCGGCGCGGGCGCCGCCGGAATGTCGAGATCCATCAGCGGCAGGCCGTCGAGCACCGCGTTCGAGCTGGCGGGCGTCGGCGTCGCGGATCGCGGCGGGGTGTGAGGCGGAGCAGCCGGCGTCGGCGGCGTCGTGAGATCCGACGTCGCGAACTCGATCGAGACCCGTCGATCCGGCCGCGGTTCTTCGGGCTCGGGCACGATCAGCTCGAGATCGCCGCTGCCGCCGGTGGACTCCTCGTCCTCGTTCTCGTCCTCGTTCTGGCTTTCGTCCTCGTCCCGCATCGCGTGTGTCGGCTGCGACGAGCGGTGCACGGGCTCGGACGGTTCATCGACGAGCGACGTCGGTTGGATGTCGAGCAGCGAGCTGGATGGCGTCTGCCGAATCAGATCGTCGTCCGCGAGCCGCGTCGACTCGAGGCCGAGCAGCGACTCGGACGGCGTCTTCTCGAACAGCACCGCGTCGTCGTTCACGCGCGTGATGCCGGTGATCGGCGTGGCACCGTTGGGCGTTTCGCGCAGCGGCTCGTCGATCGAGGGCCGGATCGCCGCGCCGTGCTCGATCTCACTCGACGCGGCGGGCGCGATCGGAGGCGCCACTGGCGGAGCTACTGGCGGAGCTACTGGCGGAGCGACTGGCGCGGGCGGAGTAGGCGGTGCGGGCGGCGGTGGTACCGGCATCGACACGCTTGCGCGCGACGAAGGCGTTGGCGCGTCGAGATCGAGGAAAATCAGGTCACTGGCGCTGCTCTTCTGCGTTCCGCCGCCCGAGCGCGGCTCGACCGCCGGATCGATCGCGCGCATGCGATCGGCCGTGGCCGCCGCTTCGGCCGCGCGGCCCTCGGCATCGTAGCGCTCGTAGAGCGTTTGCAGCTGCTCGATCGCTTCGTTCTTCCGATTCGCTCGCGTGAGCTGGTCGGCCAGCATGAGGCGGATGTCGTCCTGATCCGGACAGAGATCCGCGAACTCCTTGAGCGCGCGAAAGGCTTCGTCGATCCGACCGGACTTCTGCATCCGATCCGCGTACTCGAGAAAATTGACCTTCGCGTCGTTCTTGAAGCCCTTCTGCGCGCTGATGCGGCCGAGCTTGTAGTACACGCTCGCGCGCCCGGGCGAATGGCGCAGAATCTTGTTGCAGAGCGCGATCGCGTTGTTGAAGAAGCCGGTGTCCGCGTACCGGTCGACCGCCTGCTCGTAGTAATCGACTGCGTCGGCAACGTTGCCCTGGCGGAGCATCAGGTCGCCAACACGATTGAACAGGCCGACGTCCAACTCGTCGGCGTGCTGGTCGAACGATTCCAGGAGCTTGACGTAGACAGCAATCGCCTTGTCGAACTGCTTCTTCAGCTCGAGCTCGGCCGCCTGCTTCTTCAGCTTCGCAACGTTCGACATCAGCGCCTGATGTGATGCGCGGGCGTGAAAAAATACTCCCGCGAACCAGGGGGAAAGTGGACGGTTAAGTTACCGCTAAGTCGCTCTGGTGACAAGTTTTGCCCCCCACGAACGTCGCCACGCAGCGGTTGTCTCCGTACCAGTACGGCAACTCCCGAATATCGCCGATGTCGAAGAGCGCCAAATCGGCGGAGTAGCCTCTCGTGATCTGACCCACGCGGTCAGCGAGCGAAAGCGCTGCTGCCCCGTTGACCGTTGCCGCGACCACCGCCTCGGCGACGCTGAGCCTGAGCTGACTGACGCCGAGCGCCAGGATCAGCGGAAAGTTTGGTGTCGGCGAAGTGCCCGGGTTGAAGTCGGTCGCGAGCGCGAGCGGCACGGCGGCCTCGATGAGCCGCCGAGCCGGCGCATGCGCGGTCTTGCCGAGGAAGAGCATCGTGCCCGGCAGGACGGTGGCGACCGTATCAGCCGACGCGAGCGCGGCGATACCGTGATCGGAGACCGCCGCCAGATGATCGGCGGAGGTCGCGTTGAGCTGCGCCGCCAGCTCCGCACCGCCGGCCGACGACAGCTCGTCCGCGTGCATCTTGATTCCAAGTCCGGCATTGCGCGCGGCGGTCAGGATCTCGCGGCTCTCGTCCACGGTGTAGACGCCGGTCTCGCAGAACACGTCGGCGAAGCGCGCGAGGCCGCGCGCCGCGACTGCCGGGATCATCTCGTGCACCAGCGCATCGACGTACGCGCGACGCGACGCCGCCGATTCGCGGTGCTCGAGCGGAATCTCGTGCGCGCCGAGGAAGGTCGGCACGATGCGCACCGGGAGCTCGCGCGTCAGCCGCGCGATGACGCGCAGCGTCTTGAGCTCGTCGTCGAGGGTGAGGCCGTAGCCGGACTTCACCTCGATCGTCGTCGTGCCGAACGCGGCGAGGCGCATGAGCCGCGGCCTCGCGAGCGCGATGAGTGTTTCCTCATCGAGCGCCCGGAGGTCGCGCACGGAGGAGTGGATGCCGCCGCCGCGCCGCGCGATCTCCATGTAATCGAGACCGGCGGCCCGCATCTCCTGCTCCTCGAAGCGCGGCCGGCCAAAGATGCCGTGCGTGTGCGAGTCGACGAGCCCGGGCGTGAGCACGCCGCCGCGGCAGTCGATCTCGCGTGCATCAGAGAACTGTGATCGGAGATCGGTGAGCGGCGCCACGTCCGCAACGCGGTTGTCGAGCACCGCCACGCCCACCCCGGTGCGCACGCCCGCGTCGCGCATCTCGGCGCCGCGCCGCGCGCGGCCGGGGCCGGCGCACGTCACCACTTGCGAGACGTTGGCGAAGATCGTCGCCGGCTCGATGTGACACTTGCTCATGTCCAGGTCACCGGCGGCTCACGCCATCACGTCGCGAACGCGGGAGAGCCGCAGCGGCGCCTGCGCCTCGCCGCGGCACGCGTAGTAGCAGGCGTTGCAGTCGATCGGCGCGTACGCCTTGAAATCGCGCCAGTGAAAGTCGGTTGGAAAATCGGGACACCGCTTCACGTAACCCATGGGATCGATGTGAATCGTCCGGATGCCCGAGCGGCAAGGCTCGCGCATCTCGCCCCGAATGTACCGCGGAATCTGCTCGAGATAATAGTCGGAGTTGGTGATGACGCCGCGCCGCCGGCGCTTGAACGCCAGCAGCTCGCGTACGAGCTCGTCGAGGCGGGCGAGATCCGCCTCGCGCAGCAGGTGCTCGGGGTTGCCGTTCTTCGCATCGGTGTACACGCTCAGGTTCAGCCCCACGCCGAGCGACTCGGCGTGCCGCACGACCGTCATGATGTGATCGACGTTGTCGTGCTTGATGACGGTGTTGAACCGAATGTTGTCGATGCCGAGAGCGCGGAGCGCCGGAATGGTGTCGAGAATTCGACGAGCGAGCCCCGGGATGCCGCGGGCGGCGTCATGCCGTTCGTCCAGATAATCCAGCGAGATGTTGAACTGATTCACGCCGGCTTCCCAGAGCGACCGGCCGCGCTCCGGCGTGAGCATGGCGCCGTGCGTGATGAGCGTGATGTACTTGAGCGCGATCGCGCCGTCGACCTCGGCGACGAGATCCTCGAGGTCGCGCCGCAGCGTCGGCTCACCGCCGGTGAACGTGACGAGCATCGGGTTGAAGTAGCGCGCCGCGTCAGCGAAGCTTTTGAGCTCCGCGTCGCGCGCCGACGCTTCGGTTTTCCAGTAATCGCAGAAGCCGCAGCGCGCGTTGCAGCGCATCGTGACCTCGAAGTGCACGAGCACCGGACGGCGGCGCGCGGTGAGCCACGCGTACTTCCCGAGGAAGAGCGCGACGTGGTACGGCTTGAAGCGGGCGCTCAGCACTATCCGCGCATCGGCAGCGTGATGCCCTGCGCCTCCGCGGTGCGGACGGCGCTCTCGTAGCCCGCGTCGGCGTGTCGCGCGACGCCGATGCCGGGGTCGTTGGTGAGCACGCGCTCGAGGCGGACGCGCATGTCCGGCGTACCGTCGGCGACGATCACCTGGCCGGCGTGCAGCGAGTTGCCGATCCCGACGCCGCCGCCGTGGTGGAACGAGACCCACGACGCGCCGCTCGCCGTGTTGAGCAGCGCGTTGAGAATCGGCCAGTCGGCGATCGCGTCGCTGCCGTCCTTCATCGCCTCGGTCTCCCGGAATGGCGACGCGACGCTTCCCGTGTCGAGATGATCGCGGCCGATCACGATCGGGGCGCTTAATTCTCCTTTTGCTACTAAATCGTTCAGCGCGACGCCGAACTTCGCGCGGTCGCCCTGGCCCAGCCAGCAGATGCGCGCCGGCAAGCCCTGGAACTGCACCCGCTCGCGCGCCATCGCGATCCAGCGCGCCAGATGCGTGTCGTGCGGGAAGAGCTCGAGCACGAGCTCGTCGGTGCGATCCAGATCCTTCGGGTCGCCCGACAGCGCGACCCAGCGGAACGGGCCCTTCCCCTCGCAAAAGAGCGGACGCACGTACTCGGGCACGAACCCCGGCATGTTGAACGCGTTCGCCACGCCGTTGTCCAGCGCGACGGTGCGAATGTTGTTGCCGTAGTCGAACGCCACCGCGCCGCGCTCCTGCATCGCGAGCATGGCGCGCACGTGCTCCACGATCGACGTGTTCGCGCGCCGCACGTACTCCGAGGGATCCGACCGCCGGAGCGCCGCGGCGGCGTCGAGCGAGAGCCCCGCGGGCACGTAGCCATTGAGCGTATCGTGCGCGCTCGTCTGATCGGTGAGCACATCCGGCGTGACGCCGCGCCGCACGAGCTCCGGAATGATCTCCGCCGCGTTGCCGACGAGCCCCACCGAGAGCGCGCGCTTCGCGCTCGTCGCCTCGCGAATCCACGCGAGGGCCTCGTCGAGGTCGCGCGTCTTGCGATCGCAGTAGCGTGTCTCGAGCCGCTTGTCGATCCGCGCTTCGTCCACCTCGATGCCAAGGAGGGCGGCGTCGTTCATCGTGGCGGCCAGCGGCTGCGCGCCGCCCATGCCGCCGAGTCCCGCGGTGAGCACGAATTTGCCGGCGAGGGAGCCCCCGAAGTGCGTGCGCGCCACCGCGCCGAAGGTCTCGAAGGTCCCCTGCAGAATGCCCTGCGAGCCGATGTAGATCCACGAGCCGGCGGTCATCTGGCCGTACATGATCAGGCCGGCTCTTTCTAGTTCTCTAAAATAGTCCCAGTTGGCCCAGCGGCCCACGAGATTGCTGTTCGCGATCAACACGCGCGGCGACCACGGATGCGTGCGAAACACACCGACCGGCTTTCCGCTCTGGACGAGCAGCGTTTCGTCATTCTCGAGTTGGCGCAGCGCGGCGACGATCGCGTCGAACGCCTCCCAGCTCCGCGCGGCGCGGCCGGTGCCCCCGTATACCACGAGATCCTGCGGGCGCTCGGCGACGTCGGGATCGAGGTTGTTCATGAGCATTCGCAGCGCGGCCTCCTGCTGCCAGCTCTTGCACGAGATCGTGGTGCCGCGCGGGGCGCGCACCACGCGGGCGCCCGTCGACGCGGTGGGCGCGGCGCCAGTCACGGTCGGGGCCATCGTCAACTCACCAGGGCTGAAGACAGAATCTCGTCGGCGTCGATCGCGGCCGCGAGCCGTTCGATGTCGGGCGAGAGCACGCGGTCGTTCTCGAGCGGCGACACGATGGCGCGTACTGCCGCGTGGGCGCGCGCAACGCCGCGCCCCGGCTTGAGCGGCGCGCGGTAGTCGAGACCCTGGGCCGCGCACATCAGCTCGATGCCGAGCACGTAGCGCACGTTGCGGATGACGCGCCGCAGCTTCCAGGCCGCGGCCATCGCCATCGGGACGACATCTTCCTTGTTGCCGTCGGTCGGGATGGTGTCGACGCTCGCCGGATGCGCGAGCACCTTGCACTCGCTGGCCAGCGACGCGGCGGTCACCTGCGCCATCATGAAGCCGGAGTTCACCCCCGCGTCGCGCGCGAGGAACGCGGGGAGTCCCTGATTCAGATCAGGATTCACTAATCGGTCGATACGACGCTCGGCGATCGTCGCGAGGTTCGTGAGCGCGATCGCGAGCACGTCGAGCGCCATGGCGACCGACTGGCCGTGGAAGTTGCCGCCGCTCAGCAGCTCGCCCGTCTCGAAGACGAGCGGATTGTCGGTCGCGGCGTTGAGCTCGCGGCCGATCACGCCGGCGCAGAAGTCGATCGCGTCGAGCACGGGGCCGTGCACCTGCGGCATGCAGCGTAGCGAGTACGCGTCCTGCACGCGGGGATCGCCGCTTCGGTGCGATTCGCGGATCTCGCTGTCGGCGAGCAGCTCGCGGAGCAACGCTGCCGACGCGGCCTGACCGAGCTGTCCGCGCACATCGTGTATGCGAGGATCGAACGCCACCGGCGTGCCGAGGAGCGCCTCGAGCGACATCGCACCGGCGACGTGCGCCGTGCGCCAGAGGCGGTGCGCGTCGAGGAGCGCGAGCGCACCAATCGCAGTGTGCGCCTGCGTACCGTTAATGAGCACGAGCCCTTCTTTCGGACCAAGGCGCACGGGCTCGAGGTTCGCGCCGCGGAGCATGTCGGCCGCGGGGCCGGTTGCGTCGCCGCGATGCAGCGTGCCTTCGCCGATCAACGCGAGCGCGAGATGCGCGAGCGGTGCAAGGTCGCCGCTCGCGCCCACGCTTCCCTGCTCCGGGATCGGCGGGTAGAGGCCGACGTTGAGCATTCCCAGCAGCAGCTCGGCGATGTCGGGGCGTGCGCCCGAATAGCCCTTCGCGATCACGTTGGCGCGCAGCAGCATCATCGCGCGGACTTCGCGCTCGGGGAGGAGATCGCCGACGCCCGCGGCGTGGCTGCGCACGAGATTCACCTGCAGCTCGGCGAGCCGCTCGGGCGGGATCGAGACCTCGGAGAGTTTTCCGAATCCCGTGGTCACGCCGTAGACGACGGCACGCTGGTCGACGATGCTCTGGACCACGCGTCGAGCCAGCAGGGCTCGCTGCCGCGCAAGCGGCGCAAGCGTGACGCTCGCACGGGCGGTCGCGACCGCCGCCACGTGATCCAGCGTCAGCGAATTTCCGTCGATGCGGACTTCGTTCGTCATGACGCGGAATGTCGGCTCGCGGGTGCACCAATTCAAGTCGACGAGCCGGCATTCCGTCCGGACGGTTACTTCATGGAGCAGGCGCTCGATTGAGCTCCGGATTGCCGCCCGCGGATTGATACGACCAATCGAAGACGACATAGTCTGAAGTGACGAACCCGACGCGTACCGCGGCGAAATGCACGCCGTCGGGCTTCACGATCCTGAACACGTACGCGTGACCGGGGAGCGCCTGCACGCCGGCCGCCGAGTAGCCTGCGGATGGTGCGCGATCGACGCTCGTGAGGCTCGGCACGGCTCCCGCCGTGTACGGCGCCACGGTAGTGCTGCTCTGCGCGGGCGTGAGTGCGAGTGTGTTGTCGGCGTTCCGAACGACGCTGAACGCGACGTCGCGGCGCGATGCGGTGGTGACCACGCCGAACGTGTGCGCGCTGTCGTCGGAGAAGAGGAACGCCGAGCTGTCGGCGCGCGCGGCGGTCGCATACACGAGCACGTTCCGGGCGTCGTAGCGCGGGGTGTCCAGGTGCGCGTCGCTCCATTGGCTCTCGTGGCCATCACGCGTCACGGCGCTCACCGCGAAGCATCGCGACACGCCATTGGGAAGGTCGCCGGCAATGAAGTCGTCCGACACTGTCGTTCCCTCGAGCACCCAACCCGCGGTGCAGACGCCGCGAGAGCCGTCGTACGGAGTCGAGTACACGCGGTAGTGATCGAACGTCCCGTTCGAGGCGTCGATCGCGTTGCTGCTCCACGACAATTGGATGGCCTGGTTGAGCGAGATCGACGCGAGCGCCTGCGGCGCCGGCAGATGCGACTCGAGATCGATCGTCACGATATCTGAATTCGCAATCTCGTCACCATTCTCGTCGCGCGTCGCGACGTAGTACTGCAGCTCCGGTGTGCCGGCATCGTGGAACGTGGGCGACGTGGTCGTCGCGCGGAGCTGCCAGTCGGCACCGGCCGACGCGCGGCCATACACGTTGAACGCGCTCGCCCGCCCGCTCGCGGGAATCTCCCACATGAGCAGCACGCCCAGGGGCGACCCGGGATCTCCGCTCGGGATCAGTTGGTAGGTGAGGTTGGTCGGCGCGTTGGGATCGGCGCCGGGACCGGTGAGCAGCGCTTCGCAGGACGCGAGCGGAAGCAGCGCGGCCAGCATCAAACGACTCAGGTGCATGCGCACTCCGGGTGGGCTTCGTGCGATCGGAGTGCATCCGGCGGACCAGACCGTGACGCGCCGCAAGTCGTTGCGGCGACGCGCCGATCGCCTGCGGCCTCACGTTGCCGCGTCCACTGTCGTGGACAGCGACCTGCCTTCACGAGAGGTCAGTGTGTCCGTGGATTTTAGAACGTCTGGCCGGAGCGGACCGTGGCGCGGTTGTAATCGAACTTGATGTCCGGGTCCGCCTTGAGCGCGATCGTGAAGTTGAACGCGAAGTTGCCGTTCGGCGACTGCGTGAAGCCGAACATCGCGCGCCAGTCGTGCAGATCGCGCTGGAGCTGGACCATGTGGCTCGCGAACTGATGGTGCTCGAAGTCGTAGGTCGACGTCCAATGCGCCGACCACTTCGGCGTGAGGTTGAACGCGATGTTCGACTGGAGCGACGTCGTGGGTGGAATCTTGTACGCCGGGCCGCCCGCTTCGGTCGGCGGAATCGGCGTATCGGTCGTGGGTTGTGCACGCGCCTGCGCGAGACAGGCGTCGAGCAGGAACGGCTCGCCCTGCGAGATCTGCTGGCAGCGCACCTGCGGATCGTACTCGATGACGTTGGCGCCGACCGGCGGACGCGGGCTCGAACGCGAGAATGCGAAATTCGCCGTCCACCCGGCGGTGGTCGGCACGATGAACCGGTCGCCGCCGCGCACGCTGCCGGCGACGGGCTGCGCGGCGAACTGCGCCTGCTCCGCGGCATCGGGCGCCGGCTTCGCGCCTTCGACGCCGACGCCGGGCGACGGCGCCTTTTGCGGCTCGGGCGCCGGATGCCCGAAGAGGCGCGAGAGCACCGTGAATGGATTCTTGTCGCGGCCAATATTGAGCGACGCGGAGATCGTCTGGAGCCACGGCTTGAACACGGCCGAGTCGCTCAGCGCCGAGCCTTGGAAGAGCGAGTAGTTGGCGCTGAACTCGAAGCCGGGAAGCAGATCCGAGTTGAGGTCGTAGCCCCACGAATCGGTCGTGATGCCGCGCATCGCGCTGAGCCCGCGCGACTTCGCGACGCTCGCGCGCTCGAAGTCATAGGTGAGCGGCGTGAAGTTGACGCTGAGCAGCTTGATCTTGTCCGACGAACCGGTGGTCGTCGCCGAATCATTGCCGCCGGTGCGCGGCCGAACCTTGGCCTCGAAGTTCTGCTGCAAGCCGAAGGAGACGGAGTTGGACGCGAGATTTCCGAGATAGCCTTTGCGCGTGCTGCCGATCGCCTTGAGGTAATCGTTGCCGACGTCGGCGGCCGGCGCGTAGCTGTAGCTGATCGACGGCGTGATCGAATGCCGGATCGCCTCGAACGGACCGAAGCTGGCGAACGTGAAGCGATGATAGAGCGTCGGCGTCGCCGACAATCCGAAGTTCAAGCGCTTGGCCTGATGGACGTACTGCCCGTTGGTGCGCTCGCTCGCGATCCAGAACGGCCCAGGGTCGACGTTCGAGAGGCCGACGCTCGGCGTGAGATTGAATCTGTTCTGCGCCACGCCGGGGAGCGTGAACTGCGGATTCCAGTCGACTTCCGTCTTGTACGTCGACGCGAACACGCGGTTCGCGATCACGTCGCCCGTGTTCACGTCATAGATCTGGTATTGCTCGGGGAAGTTGTTCCGCTGCTGGTGAATGCGGAACGAGTTGTGAAAGTCCCAGCCGAAGATCTGGAGCGGCGTATCGAACGTGGTCGTCGCGTCGTACGAGCTGCGATTGGTATTGACCGTGCTGTCGAGCTTCCCGAGCGCGTTGATCTCGTACTTCGTCGAACCCGGCCCGGGTTGATCCATGCCCAGCGTGGAGTTCTCGCTGAAGCTGAAGCTCGGCGTCCACGTGAGCCACTTACCCACGCTCACGGGCGTCGAGGTCAATGAGAACGTTGGAAACGTGCGGTCGACCTGCTTCCGGCCCGGGTACTGCTTCTGCGTCGCGCCAAGCGAGAGCGACGCGGGCCCAAGCTTGGTCGTGTACGTCGCGGCCGACGCGATCGTCGCGAGCGCGGTGTACGGGTTGAACGTGTTCTGCCGCTGGAGATCTGTGCTCGTGACGTAGTTGACGCTGGTCGTGAAGTGCGTGTCGTGAGAGAAGTCCTGCGAGTGCGACCAGCTCAGGCCAAGGTTCGTGCGGTGGTCCGCCTGCGTCGTGTAGTTCAAGCCGATGCGGCCGCCCATGAACCGGTCGAGCCACTTGTAATTCCAATCGAAGTTGTAGCGGAGCCAGCCCGGATCGGTGGCGACGCCGCCCGCGGAGCTGCGCCAGTCGAGCCACGTCGCAAAATCGAAGTAGTCGCTGAGCGCCCAGTAATAGCCCACGTGGTCCACGTTGCGCCGATACGTTGGGCTGTTGCGCACGATGTCGCCGAACCCGAACTGCGGCGGGAGAATGCCGCTGTGCCGCCCGGAGCGGTTGTCGCTGAAGATGAACGGGAACCACGCGACGGGGATGTCCTTCACGTACATCACCACGTTCCGCGCGACGATCGCGTTGTTCGACGTGCGCTTCGCTTCCTTGTACACGAACTGGTAATCCGGAATCGAGTCGCTGCAGCTCGTCATCGATCCGCCGCGGATCCACGCCGTCGGCGAGTGTCCCGCCGTGCTGTCGATGTCGACGCGCGCGGTGTTGACGTGCATGTACCACATCTCGCCGTTGCTCACCGGGAGATACGCGTTGCTGATGCGCGCCGACCGCTGCCCGAGGCTGAAGCTGATCTGCGGATAGAACCCCGTGATGTCCGCCTGGCCGCTCGACGGGTCGCTGAGCACGTAGTGGCCGCCCGTGATCACGCGCCGCGCGCTCTCCGTGTAAAAGATGCCGCTGTCGCTGACGACCGTTTGCGAGTCGCGCTGCACGACCGCCTTGAGCTTTTTCTGCTTGTTGGCGAGCAGGTCGAGCGCGCGCGTCTGGGCGTTGAAGTTCGCGGTGTCGCCCTGGTAGCGCGTGATCGAGTAATCCTTGAGGTCGAGCAGCTTCTGCGTGACGCTGTCCGGCGTCGGCCAGCGGACGAGCGCGGTCGTGTCCTTGGTCGAATCACGCCGCACCGGCTGCTGCGTGCCTGGGCGCATGCCGGGCAGACCGGGCAGACGCTGCGCCTGCGCCGCCGCGCCGCCGCCGATCAGCATCAGGAGCGCGATGAGCCACCGCTTCATGCGACGACGCTCGATTCCGGCGGCCGTAGCGCGAGCCGGCGCTGCCGGCGCCGATAGACGAAGTACGCGCCAATCACGCTGAGCTCGTACAAGAGATAGAGCGGCACGGCGAGCGCGATCGTCGTCCAGACCATGTCGCCCGGCGTGAGGAACGCGCCGATGATCACGATGATCACGATCGCGTGGCGCCGGTATTTGTTCAGGAACTGCGGCGTGACGATGCCGAGGGCCGCCAACGCGAGAATGACGATCGGCAGCTCGAAGCTCACGCCGAACGTCAGGATCATCGAGAATAGAAAATCAAAATAGTCCTCGGCCGTGATCAACGGCACGAGCGACGGGCCGCCGAAGCCGAACAGCCAGGGCAGCGCGAGCGGCACGACGACGAAATACGCCAGCGCGGCGCCGGCGGCGAACAGCAGGATGCCGGCATAGAGCACTCCGACCGCGACCCGCTTCTCGTGCCGGCGTAGCGCGGGCGCGAGAAAGGCCCAGAGCTGGAGCAGGATCACCGGCGCGGCCAGCACGAAGCCGATCGTCATCGCGACGTCGAGCGTGACGGTGAAGGCTTCGCTCGGGTGCATGAACGCGAGCTTCTCCACCGGATGCTGCGGCAAGTCGAAAATCGGGCGCGCGAGAAGCCCGATCAGATCGAACTGCATGGCGATCCAGAACCCGATGCCGACCCCGACGATGACGGCGATCAACGAGTAGATGATCCGCCACCGCAGTTCCTCGAGGTGATCGAGAAACGGCATTTCACCGCTTTCAGACTTCGGGATCGGCATTCGGCTCCGGCGATCTACACTCGTTCGTGCAGCAACGTATCAGCGAGTCGCGCTTCGTCGGAGTCAGGGTAATCGCGAACGACGCGCTGGAGAAACTTGCGCGCTTCGCTCTTCTTGTTGGCGTCCCACAGCATCTTGCCGTGGCGATACAATCCGGTCGCCGCTTCCGGACTCTTCGGGTACTTGTCCGCGACGAGCAGGTATACTGAATCTGCCGCCGCGCTGTTCCCCTCCTGCGCGTACGACTCACCAATATAAAGCTGCGCCCGCGACGCACGATCGTCGTTGGGAGACGAATTGAGCAATTGCTGGAAGTTGTTCCGCGCCGCCGCTGTGGCGCCTTCCTGCAACTGCTGGCGCGCGGTGATGAACAGCGTCGCCGCGCCTGGCCCGGTTGCCTGCTGAGTCGTGTCGGTTCCCGGCGCCGGCGGCGGCACGGCGGCGGGATTCGCCATCGCGCCCTGCTCTCTCAGCGCCTGCAACTGCGCCTGCGCGTTCTGGAGGTTGCGCGTCGTCTGGCCGAGCAGCGCCTGAATCGTCACGATCTGCTTGCCGATCGCATCGAACTCGCCGGCGGAATTGGCCTGGAACGACGCGAGCCGCTCGGCGAGCACGCGGACCGAATCGTTGATTCGCCCCACCGATGCCGACACGGCCTCGATCTGCCGCGCGCGCGATTGGTCCGCGCGCAGGATCGCCGTGTCGCCGCCGGCGAGCTGCGCGCGCGTGGCGCGCAGCTCGTCCTGCAGCAGTCGAATGTCACTCTTCGATGCGAGACACCCGCCCGCGGCCAACAGCACCGCCGGGGTCAGCGCGGTCCAGCGCTTCACGGCGCCTTCAGCGTCTGCCCGCCCGCGGTGATCTCGAACTCGGCGCGGCGGTTCTGCGACCACGCGCTCTCGTCGTGACCCTGGGCGATTGGACGCTCCTCACCGTAGCTGATCGTTTCGATGCGCGAATCGGCGATGCCGTGCTGCACGAGGTACGCCTTGACCGCGGCCGCGCGGCGCTGGCCGAGGGCGAGGTTGTACTCGTCGGAGCCG
This sequence comes from Gemmatimonadaceae bacterium, assembly GCA_025934775.1. GTDB lineage: Bacteria > Gemmatimonadota > Gemmatimonadetes > Gemmatimonadales > Gemmatimonadaceae > JAQBQB01. The sequence goes on from JAICWO010000014.1 coordinate 105,020, forward strand.
CGCTCGTCGGTGTGTCCCGCGACGCGAATCGTGACGCTCGGGTTCGCCTGAAGCACCGGCACCTTGGCGTCGAGGATCTGCTGGTCCTCGGCGCGAATGTCGGACTTGTCGTAATCGAAGTGCACCATCGCGGTCAGCGCGGTCCGCGCCTGCTCGGCGGCCCGGGCGGCCGCGTCGGCGGCGGAGCGCGCGGCGGCGGCACTGTCGGCGGCGCGGCGCTGCGCGGCGGCGATGCTATCGGCGATGCGCTGTCGTTCCCGAGCGGCGTTGATGCTGTCCTGGTTGGGGCCGGGCGCAGCGACCGGCGTGGGCGCCGGAGCGGGCTTCTTGTGGCAGGCGTCGAGCGTGACGACGCCGGCGACCGCGAGCGTCAGAGCAGCGATACGCTGAATTCGCATGAGATGGGGTCTCCGAGAGGTGGCGATGGGTGTTCTGATACTTGAATACCAGGTTCTTAACTCACTGTCCCCCGCTGCCGCCGAGCCGCGCCGACCAGGCGGGGAGGCGATCCCCCGGCGAATGCGTCAACTGGCGCACCCGGCCCGACTCGGTGTCCATGATCCACAACTGGCGCTCGCCCGTCCGGGAGGAGGTGAACACGAGATGCCGCGCGTCGGGGGCCCACGACGGCTGTTCGTTCTGCCCCTCGCTCGTCAACAGCTTCGGCGTGCCGCCGGTAACCGGGATGGTGCGAATCTGGAAGCGATCGTTGATCCGCTCCGCGTAAGCGATCAGGCGGCCGTCGGGAGACCAGTCCGGGTCAGTCCGATAGTTCTTCTCGCTGAAATCGTAATTGGTGAGGACGTCAGCACTGGTTCCATCGGAGTCCATAATATACAACTCCGGACGGCCGAGCGCGTTACTCACAAAGACAATTCGACGACCGTCGGGACTCACCGCCGGAAGCGATTCCTCCACGCCGCGCGAGCCTGGGGTCAGACGCTGCGTCGCGCCGCCGCTCACGGCGATCGAGTACAGATCGCTCTCCGTCTCGCCCGCCCGCGTGTACACGACGCGCGATCCATCGGGCGTGAACACCGGCGTGCTGTAGTTCACGTTTCGCGTCGGTCCCACGAGCGTGCGCGATTGGCCGGTCGAGAGGTCCATGACGACGATGCGCGACGACGGACCGTACGTGCTGTACGCGATCATCGTAGCGGCTGGATTCCATGCCGGACTGATGCCGTTTGCGTCCGTCGGCAGCGTGATCTCCGAGGCACCGTCGCTGTCGACGACGCGAATGCTCGCGCCGCGCAGATACGCGATGCGCGACGATGCGATGCCCCGCTGTCCGGTCACCCAACGCGTGACTTCGTCGGAGACCTGGTGAATGGATTGACGCCAGTCGCGGCTCATCGGATTCCCCGCGAGCGCGAACTCCTTCACGTTCACCACCGCGCCGCGCGTGACGTCGTGCAGCGCGACGTGCAGTCCCGCCGGCACCGGCGTGATCTGCACGATCGCCTGTACGCCGAGGTGCTGAAAGATCGGATAATTGAGTCCCGCGGCCGTGCCGGCATTCTTGAGCGCACCCGGGTCGCTCGAGTCGATCGGCGTGAGCGTGAAGCGATCGCTGAAATCGAGATCGCGCTTGACGATCGCGCGGACGGAATCCCCGAACGCGCCCGTCACCGGCAGCACGACGACGGTGTATTTGTCGTGCGAGGGATCGTACACGCCGTTGATCGTGATGCCGCGGTACGTCGTGTCCTGCGCGCGGAGCGCGGGCGCGAACGGCAACGCGATCAGCGCGACCAGCGACGCCGTGCGAGAGAGTCGTATCATCGATAGACCGATGGAGTGAACCGGAATTGCACCGGAAGAATGTCTTCGTTGAAGCTGCCGGGAAGCGCCCCGAACGATTTCGCGTTCGCCGCGGCTTCGACCGCCGCGAGCGCTGCCTGATCGAAATTCCAATTTCGAGACGACTCGGCGACCGCAATGCTGTTCGGATCCACGCTGCCGTCGCGCTTGATCACGAAACGAACAGTCGCCGTCAACGTGGCGCCCGTCGGCCGGAAGCGCAGCAGCACCTGCCGCGTGATGTTGTCGATGTACGGCTGATACGGGAACTCGACGCCGGGCGTGTGGACGTTCGCGACGTCGGCGCCCTTCCCACCCGTTGGTCCGCCGCCGGCCACAGGCGCGGGCGCTTTCTCAGGCTTCTCCGGCGCAGCGACGGGAGTCGCTGCCTTTGGTGCGGCCCTGGTCTTCACCTTGGGCGGCGCAGGCGCCTTCGTGGCCGGAACTGATTTCGCCGGCGGCGGCGTGGGCGTCGTCTTCTCCACCGGCGGCGTGGGCGCGGGGCGATCCTGAACGACACCAACGGCGCGCTCGCCCGGCGGGGCGGCGAACAACTGCACGCGATAGATCGGCGCCTGCGGCGGAGGAGCCGGCGGACGCAACAGCAGAACCGCCGCGATCAGTCCGCCGTGCAGCACGACGGACACGACGATCGGCCCGCGGAGCCGGGGAGCCGAGAGTTCCGTCACCTACCGCACGTCCTCCGGCTCCGTGACGAGCCCGACGTTCGTGACGCCGTCGGCGTTCATGATCCCGAGCACCTGAGCGAAGGTTCCATAGTCGACGTTTTTATCTGCTCGGAGATACACGCCGTTCCGCATTCGGTTCTGCGCCAGCGACGGGAACACCACGCGAAACTCGCGAAGTGTATAGTGCTGATCGTCGATCACGACGTCGCCCGCGTGCGTGACGGAGACCGTCAGCTCGCCCTTGGACTCGAGCGGCTTCGACTGCGCTTGCGGCAGCGAGATGTCGATCCCGCCCTGCATCATCGGCGCGGTGATCATGAAGATCACGAGCAGCAGCAGCATCACGTCGATCAGACTGACGACGTTCACGTCCGCGTTCAGCTCGTAGCGGTGCCGGCGCGCGCGCCTGGGCATGTCAGATCCGTCCTTCGCGCACGAGCAGCGCGATCACCGCCGTGCCGAAATTCTCCATCATCGCGTCGAAGCGATTGAGGCGGCTCGCGAAAATGTTGTAGCCGAACGTCGCCGGGATCGCGACGGCGAGCGCCGCCGCGGTCGCCGTGAGCGCCTCTCCCACGCCGGGGGCAACCGCGGCGAGATTCCCGGAGCCCTTCGTCGCGATTCCCAGAAATGCCTCGATCACGCCGAGCACTGTACCGAGCAGCCCGATGAGCGGGCTCACCGAGCCGATGGTCGCGAGCCATGGGAGAAAGCGTCCGATGCGGTCGCGCTCCGTCGACGCTTCGGTGTCGAGCAGCAGGTGCAGCGTCTCGATCTGTGAGCCGCTGAGCGTTGCCGCCGCCGGCGTCTGGGTCGTTCCGGTGATCGACAGCTCGCGAACCTGTTGGTTGGCGACGCGCGCATCGCCGACGAAGTGCATCGCGCGAAGAAAGAGCCGCGCGAGCGCGTTGGGCGGCGCGCGCTTGGCAAGCGCTCCCGCTTCGTCCAGCCGCGACGCGCGATCGAACTCCCGCGAGAATTTCAGCGACGCCGACGACGCCTTCGAGAGCGCGCGCCACACCGCAAAAATGATGGCCCAGCTCAAGAGCGAGAGAAACGCGAGCAGGATGAGCACGAATTTCGTGATCATCGACGCGCCGAGAATGAGATCGATTGGATTCGTCGGCACCGAGCCGTGGAGCGCCTGCAGGGCGAAGAAAGCGACGTGCACGTGTGGTGTGGTCAGAGTCGAGATGCGGCGGTGGAGTTCGCGCGAGCGGCAAACCAGCGAAAGGTTTCGGCCAAACCGTCCGCTAACGAGACGCGCGGAGCCCACTCGAGGACACGCCGCGCGCGTTCGATGATGATCGACGAATGCTGCGGCTCGCCCGGGCGCTTGGGCGCGAACTCGATCGGCGTGTCCACGGCGGCTGCGGCGAGCAGCGCGTTCGCCAGCTCGAGCACCGGCGTGCCGACCCCTGTGCCGACGTTGAACGCCCGCTCGTCAACGCGGACGCCGAGTGACAGCGGCATCGTCGCGGCGCGCCACGTGGCCTCGGCGACGTCGCTCACGTGCACGTAGTCGCGCGTCTGGAGACCGTCGCCGAACACGGTGAGCGGCCGCCCTTCGAGGATGCGGCCGCAGAAGATCGCGACGACGCCGGCCTCGCCATGTGGATCCTGCCGCGGGCCGTACACGTTGCCGAAGCGCAGCGACACCGTGTCGAGGCCGTGGATGCGCGCGAAGTAGCTGAGATAGTACTCGGCCGCGAGCTTCGCGATCGCGTACGGCGAGTCGGGTTCCTTGGGCGTGGTCTCGACGTTCGGCGGCGTCGCGAGCTCGCCGTACAACACGCCGCCCGTCGACGAGAACACGACGCGCGTCCGCTTCGCGTGCGTGCTGTGTCGCACCGCCTCGAGCAATCCGAGCGTCGCGACGATGTTGACGCCGGCATCGAGCACGGGATCGGCGACGCTGCGGCGCACATCCATCTGCGCGGCGAGGTGCACGATCGCGTCGAAGCCACCCGTCGCGACGATGCGCACCGCGTCCGGCGCACGCACGTCGAACTGATGAAACCGCGCCGCGGCCGGGACGTTCTCCCGCTTGCCGGTCGAGAGATCGTCGATGATTTCGACATCCCATCCGCGCTCGAGGAACCGGTCGACGACGTGCGAGCCGATGAAGCCGGCGCCGCCCGTGATGAGAACGCGGCCGCTCATTCCGCGCGATCGGAGTCCGCCGGCGACCGCGCCGCGGACTCCGCCGACTCGCCGCCGGGATGCTCGTCCGGCGACTTGACGCCGAACAGGTACCGCGCCACGTCGACCACGCCGAGCCCGCGCCCGTTCGCCGCGGCCGCCCGCAGGCGGACGGTGGGCGAGTGTAAGAATTTATTCATTAAAGATTTAGAAAACTCCTCGAACGCCGCCCGCTCCGTCTCGGGCAGGTTCGGCAGCCGGCGCAGCGCCTGCGCCAGCTCGCGCGCGCGGAGCTCGTCCATGTGCGCGCGCACTTCCGTGAGCACCGGGACCGCGGCGAGGCCGGCCACCCACTCCCAATACCGCGCCACCTCCTGCTCGATCAGCTCCGCCGCGCTCGGCAGCTCGGCGCGCCGGCGCTGGAGATTGGCGGAGACCACCGCCTGCAGATCGTCCAGGTTGTAGAGGAACACGTTGTCGAGCGCGCCCACGGACGGGTCGACGTCGCGCGGGAGCGCGATGTCGAGGATGCAGAGCGGCCGGTCGCCGCGCGCCGCGAGCGCCGGCTTGACGTGCTCCACGTGCACGATCGGCCGCGGCGACGCGGTCGAGCACACGAGCACATCGACGTTGGCGAGCGCCGACCAGCATTCGTCGTAGCCCATCGCCTGCGCGCCGTAGCGTGCGGCGACGTCCACGGCGCGGTCGAACGTACGGTTGGCGACGATCGACGTGCGCACGCCCTGGTCGCCCAAGCACTCGAGCGCGAGCTCCGCCATCTCACCGGCGCCGAGCACCATGGCGCGCTTGCCCGCGAGCGACCCAAAAATCTGCTTCGCCAGCTGTACGGCCGCCGAGCTGACCGACGCCGCTCCGCGCGACACCGACGTTTCGTTGCGCACGCGCCCCGCGACCGACAGCGACGTCTGGAACAGGCGATTGAGAATCGGTCCGGAATACCCTCGGCACTGCTCCCACGCGTCCCGAACCTGCCCGTGGATCTGCGCCTCGCCCAGGACCATCGAATCGAGGCCGCTCGCGACGCGGAAGAGGTGCCCAACCGCCGTACGATCGCGGTGCACGTAGCCGAACGGTGACGCGTCTCGCCCGAGGCGCGCCGAGAGCGCGGACCAGACGATCGATGCGGGATCGGCCTCGCCATCGACGAGGTAGACTTCCGTGCGATTGCATGTCGAGAGCAGTACGGCTTCGCGCGCACCCGCCGTCTCGCGCAGCGCGCGGAGGGCGCTTTCGATCTCGCCCGGCTGGTACGCGACCTTTTCGCGGATCCCGAGCGAAGCGCCGCGATGATTGAGGCCGAGGACGGTCAGCGCCATGCGGCGAGCCTCGCGCTCACAGGAACTGCCCCGTCGCCGGCGCGGCGACGCGGAACGCCACGTACAACACGAGCACGAGCACGAACGCGACGCTTGAATACTTGGCCGCGCGCTGCGCTTGCCATCCCCGCGCGAGCCGCCCGAGCGCGATGCACGTGACCGCGATCCACGCGCCGAAGCCCCAGACGAGCTGCGGCATGTTGAGCTCGTGATACTCCACCGAGTACGTGGAGGCGAGCACGACGCCGAGCGTGAGGCCAAGCCATCCCGCGATCGCCGCGAGATGATTCACGCGATCGAGGGTCGCGAGCGGCGGAAAGACGCGGAAGATCATACCGAACCGCCGCGACTTGAGCTCGCGGTGTTGCACGAGGTACATCATGCCCGCGGCGGCCGCGGTGGCGAAGGCCGCGATTCCCACGAAGCTGAGCGCGATGTGCGAGAAGAGCCAGATACCGCGCATGCCTTCCGCGGAGCGGCCGGGCGTCATGCCGATGACGTTCGCGAAGATCGTCGGCACGGCGGCGAGCGGCGCGGCAACGAGCGTCAGGCTGACGTCGCGAGCGAGCGCCTCGACGATGAGCAGCGTGAGCGCCAGCGCGGCGCCGGCGAACGAGAGCGCCGGGCCGAGACCCGTGAGCGGCACGGCGTCGGCACGCATCGCGAACGCGACGATGGCCGAGACGTGCGCCGCGACGCCGATTCCAAGCACGGCGAGCACGGCGGCCACGGGTGCTCGCACCGGGCGCGCCAGCGGCGCGGCGGCAACAGCCGCCGCGCCGAGGTAGCAGGAGATGGCGATGAAGTGGGCGATCGCGATCATGGTCGACCGCCCAAATCTACTGAGGGATCAGAGCTTAGGGCATCTTCGCCGCGACGCGCGCGGCCGTCCCTTCCTCGAGTTTCGGCTGCGCCACCGAGGTGACGATCGCGCTGACGCCGTACGGCGTCACGCGCAACACCTGCGCACGGCCGAGCGGAACTTCCGGGATCGCGAACGACTCGCCCTCGGCGGCCCGTTCCCGCGGCTGATAGAACTCGATCTGGTCGCCAGTCGCGACGCTCCGCCCCGCAATGTCGAGGACGACGTAGCGCTGCATCGAAGGAAGCACCGGCTCGTTTTCGATCCAGCGAACCTTGCCGGACGCGCCGTTCGCGACGGCCACCGGCGAAGCCGCTCCGGCGACGCCAGTGTCGAGCGGAATCAGATGCTCGCCTTGCTGCATCTGGCCGAAGAGCGCAACCACTTTGCCCGTGGCCGCCTCGCCGTTCCTCGGCGCACGCGTCACTTCGATCACGCCGGTCGGAATCACGATCTGCCCAAAGCCTTCGATGAGCGGACCGAGGCGATAGCTCAAATACCGCTCGTGCTCGGGTGCCACCGCGCCAGCCGGCGGCGCGAAGAATACCGGGTCGTACAGATTCAACCGCGAGCGATCCGCGGATGCGATACCGGGAACGTCGCCGCTCTCGATGATGTGCCCGGAATTGCGCGGGCCACCGCGGCGATCGACCCACGGCGAAGCGATGTACTCGCCGCGTCGAACGGTCGGCTGCGGCGCCGGCGTCGCGGCGAGCGGCGGTGGTGGTGCGGGCGTCGCGGGGGCGGGGCGCATCGCGGGCGCCGGGGCTGGCGCAGGCGCGACGGGCTCGGGCTCCGGCGGCGAAACGGCGACGATCTTCGCCGGCTCGCCCGGGAGCTTGAGCACCTCGCCCGGATAGATCCAATGCGGATCCTCGATCACATCGGTGTTGAGGCGGTAGATCTCGGGCCACAGAAAGGGATCGCCGAGATAGGCGTGCGCGAGATCCCACAGCGTGTCGCCGCGCTTGACGACGTGCGTCTTTGGCGGCGATGCCGTGGGCTGCTGACTCACGACGACCTGCGAACGCGTCGCGGCGATCGCGACCGCAACGGCCACGGCGCGCACTACGCGCCCGCGTTGAAGGCTGCGGACGGCCCGCACGAGCATAGCGTCGACTCCAGACGAGAAGAGAAAGACCTACAACATCGGCGGCGAACGGTGCCGGCCTCTGCGTGGTGACGATTGGAGGCACGCGAGGGAAACGTGATCCACGACACGAACGTGCACTCCCTAAATGCAAGACGGGCAAGCCCATCGAGGGCTTGCCCGTTCCGGCGAGGATTCCGCGTCGCTGGACTCAGAACGGCAGATCGTCGTCCTCTTCGTTCAAGGCGTTCGGGAAATCCTCGAAGTCTTCGCCACCGGCGGGCGCTTTGGCTTTGGTCGCCGGCGCCGGTGCGCGGCGCGCGCCGCTCTCACCGCCGTCGAAGTCGCCGCCGCCGCCCTTGCCGCCGCCGAGCATGATCAGCTCGCGCACGTTGATCTCGGTGCTGTAGCGCGTCTGACCATCCTTGTCCTGCCACTGGCGGTACTCGATCCGGCCTTCGACGTAGAGCTTGTCGCCCTTGTGGACGTACCGCTCCACGATGTCGGCGAGTTGAGAGCTCTTCGTGTTCCACACGACGCAACGATGCCACTCCGTCTTTTCCTGTTTGGAGCCCGACGCGTCGTTCCACGAACGGCTGGTCGCGAGCGAGAATGTCGCGACGCGGTTGCCGCCGGTGGTGGAGCGCACCTCGGGATCGTTGCCCAGGTTTCCGATCAGAGTGACTTTGTTCAAGCTACGGCTCACAGGTTCCTCCTGGCGAGAGAGTCGATGACCTCGCCGCTCACGGTATGATCCAGTCCCTGTCGATGCGCAAGCAATTCAACGCACATCGACGATTTCCATTGCACAACTCCGAACGCCTCTCACAAACCACCCACCTGCTTCAGCGTGCGCCGTAGCACGATGGCATCTTCGGCCGGACGCCTGTAATACCCTCGCCGCCGTCCGACTTCCTCGAACCCACGCGAGCGGTAGAGCCGGCGAGCCCGCTCGTTCGAGTCCCGCACCTCCAAGTACACGTTCGCGATTCCGCGCGCCGCGGCCGTCTCGAGCGCCGCATCGAGCAGCCGAGCGCCGATGCCGCTTCCCCACCCCTCTGGCGCCACCGCGAGATTCGCGATCTCGCCTTCGTCGGCCACCAGCCAGGCCACAACATAACCCACGACGAGTCCGTCGTCACCGCGCGCCAGCACGAAGTGCACGGCCGGGTGCGCGTGTGCGTCTCGAAACGACTGCATCGACCATGGATCGCTGAAGGCCGCCCGTTCGATCGCGACGATTGCTTCGAGATCCTCCTCCTCCACCGGCTCGATCGAGATGTTCATCCCGCCGGCAGTGGCTTCCCGTGTGTCGACTCCCATCGCACCTGCGCCTCGGCGAGTCGCCCGTACGACGGCTCCCAACTCGCGACGTCGACGGGACCGCGCGCCGCGAGCATGCGCTCGAGATGCACGACCGCGCTCGCGCGCGGTCGAGCGACGATCGAGTTCGGCGATCTCGTTGGGCTGATGACATGCGCGCCGTAGCTCTCCGCGATGTGCGCCACCTCTTCCGCGTGGACGATCCGCGCCGGCTCCAGCTCGTCCGTCCGCCCGCTCGCGTCGCGATCGTACAACGACACGTAGCATTCCCCGCGCAGCGCATCGATCGCGGCGAGATAACGGCCCTCCGGCACATCCGGCCCTCCGACGATGAGCGCCATCGACGGCACAGAGAAGAGCGGCCGGTGAGCGCCAGTCGCGATCCCTTTCGCGATCGCGCCCGCGATGCGGAGACTCGTGAAGCTGCCCGGGCCGGCTCCGCAGACGATGCGATCGATCGCGTCCGTGGTGAGCCCTGCCTCGTCGAGGACATCCGCTACGGCGGGCATCAGTCGCTCATCGTGCAGCCCCTTCATCGCGACCGCCGATTCCGCGACCACGCGGCCGTCGACGATCACGCACGCATCGCCTTCGTACGTCGACGCGTCGATCGCGAGCGTGATCATACGTGGCCGCCGGCGTACAACAGCCGGCGATCCGGATCGTGCGGCAGATGCTGCAAGCTCATCGGCACGTGCAGATGCGGAATGCGATCGCCGGCGCGCTCCGGCCACTCGATGAGAATCAGCGCCTCTTCGGCCACGAGCTCGTCCCACCCCAGCTGCGTCAGGTCGTCAGGGCTCTCGAGTCGATAGAGATCGACGTGGTAGACCGGCGACTTGGGTGCATCGTACCGATGCACGAGCGCGAACGTGGGACTCGTCACCTCGTCGGCAACGCCGTAGCCGCGACAGACTGCCTGCGCGAGCGTCGTCTTGCCGGCGCCAAGCTCGCCCGACATGGTGACGACGAGCGGCGGCAGCGCGACGCGGCCGAACCGTTCGCCCCAGGCAACGAGCTCCGACTGCGTCAACGCCAGATGCCCGTGCTCCGCCAACGGCGGGACGATCGGATCGTGCATGGATCAGCGTCCGCCGCGCGCCGCGCCGGCGGCCATTTTGTTCTTGTTGCTCGAGTCGCGCTTGGCGCGGAGCTCGAAGAGTTGATCGCGAAGCTGCGCGGCGAGCTCGAAGTCCATCGCCGCGGCGGCGTCGCGCATCTGCTGATCGAGCATCTTCTCGAGCGACTCGGCGTCCACGATCGCGTAGCCGCGTGCCGGCTCGGCGACTTTCTTCGCATCGCGCTCGGAGCGCGCATCCGCCACGCGCGTGATGAACCGCACCTGGTCGACGCTCTTGCTCACGCTGCGCGGCGTGATGCCGTGCTCCAGGTTGTGCTGCACCTGCAGCTCGCGCCGCCGTCCGGTTTCCTCGATGCACCGCTGCATCGAGCCGGTGATGCGGTCGGCGTAAAAGATCGCGCGGCCGTGCGCATGGCGCGCCGCGCGGCCGACGGTCTGAATGAGCGAACGGTCGCTGCGGAGGAAGCCTTCCTGATCGGCATCGAGAATGGCGACGAGCGACACCTCGGGAAGATCGAGACCTTCGCGAAGCAAGTTGATGCCGACCAGCACGTCGAATTCGCCGAGCCGGAGGCCGCGCACGATCTCCATGCGCTCGATCGCGTCGATGTCCGAGTGCATGTAGCGCACACGCACGCCGACCTGCTGCAGGTAGTCCGTGAGATCTTCGGCCATGCGCTTGGTAAGCGTCGTGACGAGCACGCGCTCTCCTCTGCGTTCTCGAATTCGAATTTCATTCAGGAGATCGTCGACCTGGCCGCGCACCGGCCGGATCTCGATCTCGGGATCGACCAAGCCCGTGGGCCGGATGATCTGCTCGACGACGACGCCTTCGGAGAGCCGCAGCTCGAGATCGCCGGGCGTCGCCGACGCGAAGATCGCGCGCGGGGTCAGCGCGAGAAACTCGTCGAACATCAGCGGCCGGTTGTCGAGCGCGCTCGGGAGCCGGAAGCCGTACTCGACGAGCGTGAGCTTGCGCGCGCGGTCGCCGTTGAACATGCCGCCGATCTGCGGGAGCGTGACGTGCGATTCGTCGACGATGACGAGGAAGTCGTCGGGGAAATAGTCGAAGAGACAGGCCGGCCGCTCGCCGGCATCGCGTCCGGACAGATGGCGCGAGTAATTCTCGATCCCGGCGCACGTCCCGATCTCGAGCATCATCTCGATGTCGAAGTTCGTGCGCGACTCGAGCCGCTGCGCCTCGAGCAGCTTGCCCGCCGCACGGAGCTCGGCCAGTCGATCGCCCAATTCGGCGCGAATGAGCTTGACCGCGCGCTCCAGGGTCGGCCGCTCGGTGACGAAGTGCTTCGCCGGATAGATGGCCGCGCGCTCGAGCGCCGCGATCGTCTCGCCGGTGAGGACGTTGATCTTGGTGATCCGCTCGATCTCGTTCCCCCACATCTCGACGCGGACGCCCTGCTCCTCGTAGGCCGGAAAGATCTCGACCGTGTCGCCGCGGACGCGGAACGTGCCGCGCTCGAAGGCGACGTCGTTCCGCGAATACTGAATGCGCACGAGCGCGCGGAGGATGTCGTCGCGCTCGATCGTCTGCCCCGTGGTGAGCGTCACCATCTGCTCCCGGTATGACACCGGGTCGCCGAGGCCGTAGATTGCCGAGACGGTGGCGACGATGATCACGTCGTCGCGTTCCATCAAGCTCGATGTCGCACGCAGGCGCAGGCGATCGATATCCTCGTTGATCGACGCGTCCTTCTCGATGTAGGTGTCGGTGGTCGGAACGTAGGCTTCCGGCTGGTAATAGTCGTAGTAGGAGATGAAGTACTCGACGGCGTCGTGCGGGAAGAAGCTCTTCAACTCCCCGTAGAGCTGCGCCGCGAGCGTTTTGTTGTGCGAGAGGACGAGCGTCGGTTTGCCGTGATTCTTGATCACGTTCGCGACCGACATCGTCTTGCCGGAGCCCGTGACGCCGAGCAGCGTCTGGAATCGGTCGCCGCGATCGAGGCCGGCCGTCAGCTCGGCGATGGCTTTGGGCTGGTCGCCGGCGGGCTGGAAGGGTGCCTGGAGATCGAATTCGGCGCGCGGCATGGTGGTAATATAACATCCCTCCTCGGTTTTTGTTCGGGTCAATGCTCGGAGCCCCTCCCCTGTCGTCAGACGCCGAAGCACCCGCCCGCCGCGCGACGCGCGGCAGCCTCGCCCTCTGGGTCGGTACGACCCTGGTGTTCGGATTGGCCGCCCTCGCCGTCGCGTTCGAGACCGCGATGCACTTCTCCGGCTCCGCCATCGACGGACCGTTCCAGTTGTACGACGCGATGCGGCGCCTCGCGGCCGGCTTCCATCCCGGAATCGACTTCCAATACTTTCACGGACTTGGATTACCGTACGTATATTATTGGTTCTACAAGATGCTCGGCGGTGGGCTGCCGGCGTCGGAGTTGGCGCGCGAGCTGATCACGACGGCGCTGTTTCCGCTCGTGCTGATCGGAACGTTCCGCGCATTCGAGCGCGACTGGCGCCGCGTGCTCGCGCTCACGACGGCCGCGTTCGCGCTGAGCTTCGCGCTGCATCTCGCCGGCGTGATCTACGCGCTCAACAGCATGATCGGGCTTCGCTCGGCGCTCCCGACGCTGACCCCGGCGGTGTGGTACGCCGTGCGATCGCGGCGAACGCGTGTCGCGCTGGTCGGCGCCATGATGGGCGCGTCGCTGTTCGTGAGCACCGAGCAGGGACTGGCCCTCCTCGCCGCGTTTTTTCTCGCCGGAGTGCTCGTCGTCGTTCGGGCGTCCGAACGCCGGGGTCCCCTCCTGGAGTGGGTCGCGTCGCTAGTGCTGGCCGTCGTCGTGTTGTTCGCGCTGCTCGTGATCGTTGCCGGCGTCGGAGGCGCCCGCGGCGCGCTCGCCTACAATTTCCGGATCGTGCCGCGGGATCAGTACTGGTTCTTCGGTGCCCCGCCGAACCGGTTCGTCTCGTCGTGGCGGACGGGCCTCCAAATGCTGCTCGGTCTCTGGCAGGTCGGCCTGGTCATCCTCCTTGCCGTGCTCTACACCGTACGGCATTGGTGGGAATTCTGGCGCATGCCGGAATCGGACCTCGGCCGTCGTCGGCTGTCGCTCGGCCTACTCGCGCTGTACGGCCTGCTCTCGTGCGCGTCGCTCCTCGGCGTCTTCACCTTCGTCTACTCGCAGCCATGTTGGCGCGTGGTACTCGTGCTCACGCTGCTCGAGATTGCGGATTTCGCGACACGCTACGATCTCGAGCGCCAACGAACGGACTGGCTCGGCGTTCCGCGTGGACTTGCCACGGCATCACTGCTGCTGACCGCCTATACCTTCGGGACGATTCCCGTGCTGCGTGTCGCTCTCATGGGCGGCGTGCGGCACATCGTGGTCGACCACGGCATGCATCACGCCGGCTTCACGGTCGAGGGCATCTGGCCGGCCACGCTCGCGGATGCGCAGCGCGTCATCGACGCGCACCGGTCTCCGTCGGGCGCAACACCTCAGCTCTGGTCGACCTACTCGGGGTGGATCGAAGCGCGAAACGACATCTTCAATCCGTCGTTCGACTACATCATTCACGCGCTCGGTCCGGACAACCGCCAGGCGTACGTCGACCGGTTCCGATCGACCCGCCCTGTGCTCGTCCAGACGGTGCGCCCGACGTACACGCAATACGAACCTTGGCTCGAGAACGCCGACTGGGCGTGGTACGACGAGCTGCTGACTGGCTACCGGCCAATCGCGGCGACCCCGTGGTCACTGTTCTGGGAGCGACGGACGACGCCCGCCCCCGAGCCTCGCCTGATCTACGCGGCCTCGCTGGGATCGAACACCAACCTCGTGCGCCTGCCAGCCGTCGGCGCGCAGAGAGGCCTCGATTCCGCGGGAAGTCCCGCCTTGCTGCTCGAGGTGGAGCTCGACTATGACGTCCACAACCCGCTTCACGCGCTTCCGATCATCGGTGCCACCCCGCGCTACTTGGTCGGAATCGTCGGTGCGTTGAGCAGCACGCCAGTATCGCTCGACCCGTGGGTGCACCGCGCTCGATTCCCACTGGTCGTCCAGGCGGGGCGGCCCCCGGTGCTCCTCTTCCAGACCTTCTCACTGCTTCCCGGCGCGTCGTGGACTCCGCGATCCATCCGGGTCTGGGTTCGGCCGCTCGATGCGGACACGAACCTCTGGTTTTACGATCTGCTCGGCCGCCTCCTGGGCAGGTGATACTTCGGTCGCCCTGCAGCCGTCCTATCGATATGGACATCAGGGCGCAGCGAAAAGCGGACAACTACGTCGGCCGACTCGGAATCGCCGTACTCCGTCCGCTCGCCATGGTGTTGGGTGCACTCCTGCGCCGCGATCACGAGCTCACCGTCGGCGACGAGGTTGTGTGGGTCAAGCTGCTCGGCGGCGGAAGTCTGCTCATCGCGATGCCGATGCTGTTGGGCTTTCGCCGCGCCCATCCAACGACGCGGATGGTGCTGATCACCACGCCGGCGGTAAAGCCGTTCGCCGAGTTGATGGGTGTCTTCGACGAATACCGACTCATCGACAACCGCGGCCTGACGCGCCTCTTCGCGACATCGCTGCTCGCACTGATGAAGACGTTCCGAGCGGATTGTATCGTCGACCTCGAGGTGCACAGCCGCCTGACCACCGTGTTCACGACGCTGACCATGGCGCGCAACCGGGTCAGCTTCTGGTTGGAAGACATTTTCTGGCGCCGCGGTCTCGCATCGCATCTCGTCTTCTTCAATCGCGCATCGGGGAGCTTCCATTTCTACGACCGCATCGCCGAGCTGTTCGGCGTCGAGATCGCGGACCGCGAGCCCTGCCGCGAGTCGATGCTGGCCGCGTGCCGCATCGCCGAAGACGTCCCGAGCGTTCACGGGCAGGTGTGTGTCGGGTTCGCATGCTCCGACCTCGCGCACGAGCGGATGCTCACGACCGCGCAGTGGATCGCGGTGTTTCGCGCCAATCTTCGCCCTGAGCACCACCGCTTCCTTCTGCTTGGCGGGGCCGCCGACCGAGGGACGGCCGACGAGCTCGTGGCCGCGCTTCGGCCGCACTTTCCGGATCTCGCATTTCGGAATTGTTGCGGCGAGACGTCGCTCGCCGGCTCGACCGCTCTTCTCGCGGAGTCGCCCGAGTTCTGGGGGATCGATTCCGGCCTCCTGCACATCGCGCGTACCCTGGGGCTGCGCACGGTCTCCTACTGGGGTCCGACGGATCCGTCCACGCTGCTGCGCGACACGTGGCAGCTGGACGAGACGACGCACTACCGAAAGATCGCGTGCTCGCCGTGCGTTCACACGAGCGAGCAAGCGCCTTGCCACGGTGACAATCGTTGTATTCAAGGACTCTTCAATCCCATGTCATCTCCGATCAACTGGACGCCAATGGAGCACCCGCCCGCGCGCGAGGGACATCGCGAACACGTCCGCCGGCTGTTCGCCGCCGCGTGGCGCAACGTCGGGTTTCTGTGCGTGGCCGGCGTGCTGCTGTATTGCGTGGTCCATGCGTTCGATCCGCCGCGCCTGAACTGGGGCGATTCGGCATCGGACTACAACGTGATGACATCCGGACGCAATTTTCAGAAGTACGGATTCTTGAAACTCCGGTTCACGCCGTTCGTGCTCGACCCCGCGGTGATGACGCCGGCCGACGGCTGGGCGATGTACACGCATTATCCGCAGCTTCCCGATCTCATGAACGGGGTGCTGCGCACGGCATTCGGCCTCTCGACGCTCGTGCAGTTCCGGTTCGTCGCGCTGGGCTTCTCGTTCGTCGCGTTGTTCTTCGTGTACCAATTGCTTCGCGCGTATTGGAGTCGCCAGACCGCGCAGATGGCGCTCGCGCTGTGGGTCACGAATCCGTTGTGGATTCAACATGCCGACTACCTGCATCATGCGCCGTACGCAGCGTTCTTCGGATTTGGCGGGTTGTATTTCCTCGTGCGATATCTGCGCGGCGACGGACGGAAGCGATTCTTCCTCGCCTCGGCGGTGTTCGTGTTTTTCACGTTCCTCGCATCATACGATTTTTGGATCTTCGAGCCGTTGCTCATCGCGACGGTGACATTCGCGCACTATCGACGCGTGAGCTGGCCGGCGGTCCGCGTATTGGGGATCCTCGCCGGATGCACCCTCCTCGCGTTGTGCCTCAAGTGGTCGACGAACATCTGGGCGCTCGGCGGCGTGCACGGGTGGCTGGCCGATCTCAGGTATCAGATGGTGGAGCGCGGGACGAACGAGCTGGTCAAGGTGGACTACCAGCAAGGCATCTGGGCGACGCTCACCGGGCGCGTCGAGCGATTCTTCACGCTCGCCCTCTTCCCGATCACCCTGTTTTGGGCAGTACTGCCATTCATCCGCGCCCGAGTCGATCATCTCCCGGAGAGCGTGAAGCGAATTGCCAATCCGCTACCGGTGCTCATCGCCGCGCTGCCATTTCTGATGCTCTTCGTCGAGTTGTGGGTCGGCCAGTACTATCCCACGCTGCTGATCCTTCCGTTCTACGCCATTGGCTCGGCCGGCGTCATCGCCATCCTGCTCGAGCTCGAACTTCCGGTGGCGAGATTCGCTGGTGCCGCGCTTTTCGCCGCCGTCCTGTTCAGTTCGATCGATGAGGACGCGACATTCAAGAAGGCATTCTTCGATCGCAGCGCGATCCAATCATTGAAGGCCGAGCTCGACCGCGTCGCGCAACCGGGGCAGCAGATTCTGACCGATCACGTCTTCGACGCGGCTTACCGCTATTACTTCGATCACAACACCGTCGCATTGATCTTGAATCCGCCGCCGCGGTTCCCGACTGCGATCCAGTACTACACCGATGCACGCCGGCCCCATATCGCGCCCGCGAGCGGCGCGCTGTACGTACAGCACAAGCACCTGTCCGAAGAGATGTACGACAAGGGCTATTACTACATCCTCGGGCGGACGGGGTTTTGGCAGCCGTGGGCGAATCCCGAGCGCTACCATCAGGCGCTCGACGGGTACATCCGGCACGCGGATTCGGCGCTGACGAGAGTGGTGATCGCGGCTGGCGGCCAAAAAATCGCCGACACCGATTTCTACACGCTCTGGCGCATCCCGCCTGAGATCGGCGGCGTGGTGATCAGCCCGACCAGACCGTCCGGCGGATTAGGCGTCGCGCCGGCGAAACACGAAACCCATCTCGCCGAAGTTAAACCGTAGCGCGAGCGAGAAGCCGCCGAGGAATTTCTTCACCGACGGCGGCGCGCCGAACTTGTGCAGGAAGTGCGCGACCACCATCTGCGGCGATACGAACTTGAGCGGATAGAACTCTCGCTCGGCCACGAAGCCGCGGCGCCGCATGAAGTCCAGCACACCGGCGCGCGACCACTGAAATTGGTGATCCGGCAGCTTGTGCGGCCAAAGCCGCCCGAGCAGCCGCTGCGAGAACGAGTCGCCGCGCGGCAGCACCATGAGAATTTGCGAATTCGGCGCGCTGTTCCGAAGCATCCAATCGAGAAACGCCGCCGGGTCGGGGATGTGCTCGAAGCTGTCCTGAAACACCCAGAGATCGATCGGCGCGTCGAGTCGCGGCGGAAGCCGAAACACCGACAGCAGCTCCGCGCGCACGCCGGACACGCGCACGCGTTCGATCGCGGCGTCGTTCGCCTCGAGACCCACGACGGACGCCGCGCGCTCGGCCAGCACGGGGAGGCACGAGCCTCCGCCAAAGCCGACCTCGCAGGCGCGCTTCCCCTCCAGCGCGATGCCGCCCCGCCGCAGCCAGTCGCGCAGCGTCCGAGCCTTCAGCGCACCAACGCGCGGGTCGTAGTGCCCGCGCTGCTCGGGATAGCCCGCATCGTACGGGACGATCTCGCCGAGCGAGTCGACGTCCCAGTAGGATCCGCACGTTGCGCAGACGCGGCGAAAGGCGCGCGAGCGAGCGTTCGCGTCGGGGTGCTCGCAGAGGAAGGCCGGTGTCGTCATCCTTTGCAGACGAGCGACGCCGGGCCCGCGTCTCACGAATCCGTCGTCAGCCGCTCCCGCCGCGCGACGTCCGTGATGCCCTTCACCCGCCGCGTGGCCCGAATGATCTTCTCGAGATGGGTGAGGTTCTCGACCTCGACCAGCATCGACCCGATCGTTCGCCCGTCGGTGCTTCGCAGATCCATGCTCTTGATGTCCGTCCCGGTCGAGCTCACCGCCGCCGCGACGTCGGCGTAGAGTCCGCGGCGGTCGTTCCCCTCGAGGGCGAGTCGCACGACGAACCGCTCGCCCTGCGCCTCCTGCCAATCGATCTCGAGGCGCCGCTCCGGCTCGTGCGCGAGCAGCAGCAGGTTGGGACAGTCCGCACGGTGAATGCTCACGCCGCGGCCGCGCGTGACGTAGCCGACGACGAGATCCCCCGGGACCGGCTGGCAGCATTGCGCGTACCGCACCATCAGCCCGTCCACGCCTTGAATGCGGACGCCCTTGCTGCCGCGGACCTTGTCGACGAACCGCTCGAAGACGTTGGGCTTCGCCGGCTCCGTGTCCTGGGCCTCGGGGTAGATGTGCTTGAGCGCGAGCGTCACGTTCACGTCGCCCTGCCCGATCGACGCGAGCAGCTGTGTGCCGTCCGTGAGGCTGAGCGCGCGCGCCGCTTTGTCGAGCTGCGCGTCATCGATCTTCGCGAGGCGCCGCCGCTTCACCTCACGGTCGAGAATCTCCTGCCCGAGCTTCTCGGCCGAGGTCTGCGCCTCGCGCTTGAGGACCTGGCGGATCTTGTGGCGCGCGCGGCCGGTGCGGACGTGCGCGAGCCAGTCGCGCGTCGGTTTGGCGGTGGTCGACGTGATGATCTCGACCGTCTCCGAATTGCGGAGCGGGCGCGAGAGCGGCGCGATGCGGCCGTTCACCTTCGCGCCGGCGCAGTGGAGCCCGATCTCGGTGTGCACCGCGAACGCGAAATCGATCGGCGTCGCGCCTTTGGGGAGCTGGATGACGTCGCCGGTCGGCGTGAAGACGAAGATCTCGTCCTGATAGAGATCGAGTTTCAAGAACTCTAAAAATTCGTCCGGCGTCTTGGCGTCCATCTGGAGCTCGAGCACCTGCCGGAACCACGAGAGGTGCTTGTCGAGCTCGTCGGACTTGGCGTCTTCCTTGTAGCGCCAGTGCGCGGCGATACCGTAGTCCGCCGTCCGGTGCATGTCGCGCGTGCGGATCTGCACCTCGTAGAGCTGCTTCCCCGGCCCGAACACGGTCGTGTGCAGCGACTGGTAGCCGTTCGACTTCGGCTGCGCGATGTAGTCCTTGATGCGCTCCTGCACCGGCGTCCAGCCGTCGTGGATGATGCCGAGCGCGTGGTAGCAGTCGGGCACGGAGTTGACGAGCACGCGGATCGCGAGGAGGTCGTAGATCTCCTCGTACGGCTTCTCGCGCTGCTTCATCTTCTTGTAGATCGACCAGAGGTGCTTCGGACGGCCGCTCACGTCGACGTCGCGGATGCCCGCCCGGTGCAGCCGGTCGACGAGGGGCTCGGCCATCTGGCGGATCAGCTGCTCGCGCTCGCCCCGCTTCTGCGCGACCTTCTTCGCCAGCGCTTTATATTCTTCTGGTTCGAGATGTTTGAACGAGAGGTCCTCGAGCTCCCACCGCAGCTTCGCCATGCCGAAGCGGTGCGCGAGCGGGGCATAGAGGTCGCGCGTCTCGAGCGCGATGCGGCGCCGCTTCTCCGGCGGGAGCCAGTCGAGCGTCCGCATGTTGTGCAGCCGGTCGGCCAGCTTCACGATGATGACGCGCGCGTCCTTCGCGATCGAGAGCAGCAGCTTGCGGTAGCTCTCGACCTGCCGCTCCTGCGTCGACCCGCCCGTGGGCAGCTTGGCGATCTTCGTCAGCCCGTCCACGATCGCCGAGATCGCCTTCCCGAACTCGGCCTCGACGTCACCCAGCGTGACGTCGGTGTCCTCGATCACGTCGTGGAGCAGCCCCGCCGCCACCGTCACCGTATCGAGCTGGAGCTCGGCCAGAATCTTCGCGACCTCCACCGAGTGCGTGATGTACGCCTCGCCCGAGTTGCGGAGCTGGCCGCGGTGCGCGATCTCGCTGAACCGATAGGCGCGCACGAGCATCTCGCGGTCGAGCTTCTCGTGCACCGGAAGCTCGTCCTCGCGCCAGCCTGGTATCAGCTCTCGTTCCGCCGTCGCCGTCACAGTCGCCGCATCTCCATCCATGGGACGAGCCCGTATCGCCGCCTGTCACGGCGGCCGCATACCGAGCTCGATGCAGAGACGGTACCGGACGAGCCTCGTGTGATGGTACCCCGGAATGATACAGACGGCGGCGTGCGCCGGACCAGCCGTGGCGCGCGGTCTACAAGAGCCCGGCCTCCGCGAAACTCGCGTAGCGCCCGCGCCCGATGATCACGTGGTCGTGTACCGGGATGTCGAGCAGCCGGCCCGCCGCGACGAGCTGCTCCGTGACGGTCCGGTCGTCCGCCGAGGGCGACGGATCGCCGCTCGGATGGTTGTGCACGAGCACCACGGCGGCCGCACTCTCGGCGATCGCTTCGCGAAAGACTTCGCGCGGGTGCACTAATGAGGAATTGAGAATCCCCCGCGTGACGGTGATATCGCGCTCCAGCCGATGCTGCGCGTCGAGCACCGCGACGTGGAACTCCTCGACGGGCAGATCTTCCATCCGCGGCGCAAAGTAGTCCACCACGTCGCGCGGCGAGCGGATCGGCACGCCATCCTGCCGGCCCTCGGCCGCCATCCGCCGCCCCAGCTCGAGCGCGGCGTGAATCGCGACCGCGCGAGCCATCCCGACGCCTTCGACCGACGTCAGCGCGGCGACGGGTTGCCGAGCGATCCACCGGAGCGCCCCGCCCGCCTCCACGAGCACCGATTGCCCGATCTGAATCGCCGAGCGGCCGGAGCTGCCCGAGCCAAGGAGAATCGCCAGCAGCTCCGCCGTGCTGAGCGACGGTGCGCCCAGGTCGACGAGACGCTCTCGCGGCCGCTCCGAACGCGGCAGCTCTCGAATGGTCAACACTTTCGGTAACGCCAGACCAGACACGAACAGCCCCCGGGAATTGAGTATCCCGGAGGCTGCACGCATAGACGCCCAACAGCACCATCAATTCAACGCGCGCGACGTCTCAGGTATTCGCGCCGTGGCACTTCTTGAATTTCTTGCCCGAGCCGCAGGGGCACGGATCGTTGCGCCCCACCGTCGACCAGTCGGCATTCGCCGGCGCCTTGCCGGGATCGAGCGACCGGGCCCGGCCCGCGCCGACGATCGTTGGATCTTTCCGCGCCACGGGCGGCGTGACCGGCGGCGGCTCGGCGGGCCCGATGTCCACGCCCGCATCCGTGCCGTTTGGCGTTGGTTCGGCCTGCTCCTGGGCCACATCTTCGAGAATACCGAGCGCGTTGTACCGCTTCGTCGCCTTCTGCTGCGGCGGAGGCGGCGGTGGTGCGGGCGGCTCGAAGACGAGCTGCACTTTGAGGAAGCGCTCGGCGAACGTGTTGTAGATGTCGTTCATCAGGTCGACGAACATCTTGTAGGCTTCCTGCTTGTACTCGATCAGCGGGTCGACCTGGCCCCACGAGCGGTAGTGGATCGAGTTGCGGAGCTGGTCGAGATCGTAGAGATGGTCCTTCCACTTCTCGTCCAGCACGTTGAGCATGACGAGCGACAGGAGCCGGTCGCCGTAGGGGCGTCCGAGCTCGTCGCGCACCGAGTCGAGGCTCTGCAGCTTCGCCCAGAACGCGCCCGTCCCCGCCTCCACCGCCATCCGCGTCGCCGACTCCTCGTCGGTCGGCCGATGGTCCGGCTGCGCGAACGCGTTCACCTGCACCAGGTAATGCATGAGCAAATCCTGATGCAGGAGATCGAAATCCCACTCTTCGGCGGTGTCGTACTCGGCGAGGTTCGTCTGCACGCGGTGCGACATCGCCTTCTCGATCATCTTCAGCGATTCGCCCTTGAGCTCCTCGCCGCCCTCGAGCGCGAAGCTGCGCAAGGAGTAGATCACCTCGCGCTGCTGGTTCATCACGTCGTCGTAGTCGAGCAGCTTCTTGCGGGCCTGGAAGTTCTGGAGCTCGACGCGCTTCTGCGCGCTCTCGATCGACCGCGTGATCAGCGAGTGCGTGAGCACCTCGCCCTCCTGCGCGCCCAATCGGTCCATGAGCCCCGCGATGCGCTCGGAGCCAAAGAGCCGCATCAGGTCGTCCTCGAGCGAGAGGAAGAACTGCGACGCGCCGGGATCGCCCTGGCGGCCCGATCGTCCGCGGAGCTGCCGGTCGATGCGACGCGACTCGTGGCGCTCGGAGCCGACGATGTGCAGGCCGCCGATCTCCATGATGTTGATCTCTTTGCCGTCCGGATCCTTCACCTTGGACGCGTGAGGATCCTTCACGCCTTCGCCGAGTTTGATGTCCGTGCCGCGGCCGGCCATGTTCGTCGCGATCGTGATCGCGCTGTGCTGGCCGGCGAGCGCGACGATCTCCGCCTCGCGCTGGTGATACTTGGCGTTGAGGACGTTGTGCGTGAGCCCGGCGCGGCTGAAGAGCTTGGACAGCGTCTCCGACGCCTCGACGCTCGTCGTGCCGACGAGCACCGGGAACCCGAGCTCGTTCAGCCGCCGTGTCTCTTCGACGATCGCGTTGTACTTCTCGCGCCGCGTCTTGTACACGAGATCCTGCCGGTCCTCGCGAATGATCGGCTTGTTCGTCGGAATGACCGCGACCTCGAGTTTATAAATCTCATAAAACTCGGTCTCTTCCGTCTCGGCCGTGCCGGTCATGCCGGCCAGCTTCTGGTACATGCGGAAGTAGTTCTGGATCGTGATCGTCGCCATGGTCTGCGTCTCGCCCTTCACGCGGACGCCTTCCTTGGCTTCGACGGCCTGGTGCAGCCCTTCCGACCACCGCCGGCCCGGCATCGTGCGGCCGGTGAACTCGTCGACGATGAGAACCTCGCCTTCCTGCACGACGTAGTTCACGTCCTTCTCGTACAGCGCGTGCGCGCGCAGCAGTTGATGCACGATGTTCAGCCGCTCGGCCTTGGCGGCGTAGTCGGTCTCCGTCTGGCGGCGCGCCTCGATCTTCTGCTCCGGCGTCATCTCCGGGTCGTGATCGATCCGATGCACTTCCTGCGAAATGTCCGGCAGCATGAATGCGTCGTGCTCGTCCGGCGACATGAAATCGATGCCGCGGTCCGTGAGGTGCACCGCGTGCCCCTTCTCGTCGAGCACGAAGAGGAGGTCCTCCTCGATGTCGCGGTACTGCTGCTTGCTCGCCGGAAGCCGGCGGTCGGAGATGTGCTCGAGCTCCATCTTCTGCGCGAGCTGCTTGTTGCCGGGCTCCTGAAAGACCTTCATCAGGCGCTTGTTCTTGGGGCCTCCCAACTGCGCCTTGTACAGCTTCACCGCCGCGGACTGCGTGTCGCCCTTCTCGAGATCGCGCTCCGCCTCGCCGACGAGCGCGTTCACGAGCTCCGTCTGCCGGCGCGCGAGCCGCGCGACGGCCGCGTTGTGCTCGAAATACATGGCGTCGTTCTCGTTGCCGACCGGCCCCGAGATGATGAGCGGCGTTCGCGCCTCATCGATGAGGACCGAGTCCACCTCGTCGACGATCGCGTAGTTGTGGCTCCGCTGCACGCGCTGGTCGAGCGAGACGACCATGTTGTCGCGGAGATAGTCGAAGCCGAACTCGTTGTTGGTGCCATAGGTGATGTCCGACATGTACACGGCGCGCCGCTCGGGCGTGCCGGGCTCCGTGTCGTCGAGGCACCCTACGACGAGGCCGAGATAGTTGTAGAGATGCCCCATCCACTGCGCGTCGCGGCGAGCCAGGTACGAGTTCACCGTGACCAGGTGGGCACCTTTCCCGGGCAGCGCGTTGAGGTACAGCGGAAGCGTCGCGACGAGCGTCTTGCCTTCGCCCGTCGCCATTTCGGCGATCTTGCCCAGGTGCAGTTGAATGCCGCCCATGAGCTGTACGTCGTAATGCACCATGTCCCACGGGAGCTCGCGCCCCGTGACCATGATCGTAGTGCCGAGGAGGCGACGTGCGCCCTCTCGGACGGTCGCGAACGCCTCGGGTAGAATCTCGTCCAGCACGTCGGCGATCGCCTCGCGCAACGCACCCTCCGCCCCGCCGCGACCGTCCGCGCCACTCAGCTCGTTGTCGATCTCCTCGCGTTCCTCGGCGTCGGCCGCCGTCCGCTTGCGCTCCCTGAGCTCCGCGATCTTCGCCTCGAGCTCGCCCGTGCGCTCGCGAATGATCGCGCGGAACTTCTCCGTCTGGCTCCTGAGCTCCGACTCGGGGATGCTCTGCAGCCGCGCGTAGTGCTCGTTGATCTCGTCGACGATCGGCTGGATCTTTTTCCGCTCGCGCTCGTGGCGCGATCCGATGACGGCGTTGATGACTCGCTTGAACATTCTGGTCCCCTAACGAACCCGATAGAGCCGCTCCGCGGCGATGAAGCCGGCCACGGAATCCGGCACGAACCCTCGTATCGATTTTCCTTCGTGCACCCGCCGGCGGATCTCGGTGGAGGACACGTCGATCCGCCGCGTCGCGAGCGGCCGCCACGTGCCCGGCAGTCCGCCGAGCACCGGTGCCTCGCCGCTCCGTTCGAGCACTACGATGGTCGCGAGCTCGGCGATTCGTTCCGGCTGCCGCCACTTGGCGAACGAGGACGGCACGTCGGCGCCGACGAGCAAAAACAGCTCGGCCGCGGGCCATTGACTGGCCAGGGCCGATAGTGTGTCAACCGTGTAAGATAACCCGCCTCGCTCGATTTCGATCGCGCTCACGTCGAAGCGCGGATCGTCGGCGGCGAGCAGTTGCACCATCGCGAGCCGCTGTTCCGGCGTCGCGCCCGCCTGCCCGGCCTTGAAGGGCTGGATGGCCGTCGGCACGAAGATCAGGCGATCGAGCGCCAGCGATTCGAACGCGTCGCTCGCGGCCAGCAGGTGCCCGACGTGGGGGGGATCGAAGCTCCCCCCGAGGAGCCCGATCCGCACGGATCAGGATGTCGGAGGTTTGGACGGCGGCGGCGGCGTCGAATCCGCCTTGACGGCCGTGACGGGCACGTCCCGGCAGACGTCCAGCACGTCGCGGTCGCCCGGGTACTTCTGCTTGAGCTGCGCGCACATGTCCTGTGCGTCGGCCTTGTAATTGATCTTCTTGAACGACTCGACGAGCTTCACGCCGGCCTGCTTCGCCGTCGGCGACGTCGCGTACTTCGCGAGTACGTCCTGGAAGTAGATGTTCGCGCAGTCGTAGCACTTGCGGCGCAGATAGTACATGCCGGCGATGAAGTCCTTTTCGGCGAACATGTTTTCGAGATCGCCAATTTCCTTCTGCGCCACCGGAACGAGCGGCGACGTGGGATAGAGGCCGATCAGCGTCTGATACGACGCCAGCGCCGTCTCACCGTACGTGGGATCGAGCGACGGCTTGCGCCAGAGCTTCTTGTACGATCGCGCGGCTTCGAGCCCCGCGTCATCGGCCAGCGAGTCTTCCGGAAACGACTCCACCAGACGGCTGAAGCTCTGCGCGGCGAGCAAGTACTCGCCCAGATGCTGGTGCGCCGACGCCAGATACCAGTAGGACCGCGGCAGCAGCGTGTCGCGCGCCGGAAGATCGGTCGTGAGCTTCTCGAAGCCCGTGACCGCGTTGTCCCAGTGATGCCCCTGATATTCGTGGAACGAGGCGGAGTAGAGCGCCTCGTTAGTGGTCAGTTTCTTGAGCTGGAACTCCGGCCGGCACGCCGCGACCGCTGCCAGGGCGAGCGTCGCGGCGAGTCTCCAGGATCTACAGTGCATATCGGGGTGGTACCCGGAACGTGAGCATCGGTTCAAATCAGAACCAGTAAAGATAACCGGTGCCGAACGCGATGCGGGCGAAGCGCGCGTCTCGCACGTCAGCGCACCACGAGCGGAGCCGAACCATGGACGGTTCGAGTCCCCGGCTGCGCGGAGGCTAAGAGCGTCCGGAAGTACTCGATCGTCCGCGCGACACCCTCGCGCACCGGAACGCGCGGTTCCCATCCGAGCGTCTCGCGCGCCCGCTCGATGTTCGGCCGGCGCACCTTCGGATCGTCTGTCGGCAACGGCTGGTAGCTGATCTCGGACGAGGAGCGGGTCAACTCGAGGACGATCTCCGCCAGCTCCTTCACCGTGTATTCGTCCGGATTGCCGATGTTGGTCGGACCGGCGTCGCCATTCATGAACAGTCGGTAGATCCCTTCGACCTCGTCGTCCACGTAGCAGAAGCTGCGCGTTTGGCTGCCGTCCCCGTACACCGTCAGCGGCTCGCGGTTGAGCGCCTGCACGATGAAGTTGGAGACGACGCGACCGTCCTGCGGCCGCATGCGCGGACCATAGGTGTTGAAGATCCTGACGATGCGCGTATCGATGGCATGATAGCGGTGATACGCCATCGTCACGGCCTCCGCGAATCGCTTCGCTTCGTCGTACACGCCGCGCGGACCGATGGGATTCACGTTCCCCCAGTAGTCCTCGGTCTGCGGATGGACGAGCGGGTCGCCGTACACCTCGGACGTCGACGCCAGAAAAAATCGCGCGCCCTTGGCCTTGGCGATGCCGAGCGCGTTGAGCGTGCCGAGCGATCCCACCTTGAGCGTCTGGATCGGCAGCTCGAGATAATCGATCGGACTCGCCGGCGAGGCAAAGTGCAGCACGCCCTCGAGCGGTCCGGCGATGTAGGTGAAATCCGAAATGTTGTGCCGGATGAACCGGAAGCGCTCATTCCCCGTGAGGTGCGCGATGTTCTCGGGCGATCCCGTGATGAAGTTGTCGAGACCGACGACCTCGTGCCCCTCGCGCAGGAACCGGTCGGTGAGATGCGAGCCGAGAAAGCCCGCCGCCCCGGTTATGAGAACTCTCATGCGTGCGCCACGGCGGGCCGGCCGATCGAGTGGTAGTCGAAGCCCAGCTCCGACATCCGGTGCAGCGCGTAGAGATTCCGGCCGTCCACCACGAGCGGCTGCTTGAGCGACGCTTTGATCCGCGCGAAGTCCGGATGGCGATACTCGTTCCAGTCAGTCATCACGGCGAGCGCGTCCGCGCCGGCGAGGGCGTCATAGCTCGATGCCGCGAGTTGGACGCGGTCGCCGAGCCGCCGCTTCGCCTCGTCGAGCGCCACCGGATCGTGCGCGACGACCTCCGCGCCGGCGGCGAGGAGCTCGTTGATCAACGTGAGCGCCGGCGCTTCCCGCATGTCGTCGGTGTTCGGCTTGAACGCCAACCCCCAGATCGCGATCCGCCGCCCGGCGAGATCGCCGCGCAACGCGGCATGCAGCTTGTGAAACACGCGGTGCTTCTGGTCATCGTTCACCGACTCGACGGCCTCGAGGATGCGCAGACACGTCCCCTGGTCGCGCGCGGTCTTCACGAGCGCCTTCACGTCCTTGGGAAAGCACGAGCCGCCGTAGCCCGGCCCCGGGAACAGGAACGCCGATCCGATGCGGTCGTCCGTGCCGATGCCCTTCCGCACGAAATCGATGTTCGCGCCGACGCGCTCGCACAGATTGGCAACGTCGTTCATGAAGCTGATGCGCGTGGCGAGCATCGCGTTCGCGGCGTACTTGGTCATCTCCGCCGATGGAATGTCCATGAAGATGATCGGCTTGCCGGTGCGCACGAACGGGGCGTAGAGCTCCGCCATCACACTCCGCGCGTGGTCGGTCTCCGCGCCGAGCACCACGCGGTCCGGCTTCATGAAATCATCAACCGCGGCGCCCTCCTTGAGGAACTCCGGGTTGCTCACGATGTGGAACGGAAAGCCCGCGTGCTTGCCCACGCACGCCGCGACCTTCGCGGCCGTCCCGACGGGTACGGTCGATTTCGTCACGACCACCAGCTCGCGCGTCATGTGCTTGCCGATCGTTTCCGCCACCGCGAGCACGTGCCGCAGGTCCGCGGAGCCGTCTTCATCGGGCGGCGTGCCGACCGCGATGAACACCACTTCGCTGCGCGCGATCGCCGCGCCGACATCCGTCGTGAAGCTCAGACGCCCGCTCGCCTGATTGCGCTCGACGAGCCGATCGAGGCCCGGCTCGTAGATCGGGAGCACGTTCTGCTCGAGGCGAGCAATCTTCCGCTCGTCCACGTCCGCGCCGGCGACTTGGTTCCCGGTCTCGGCGAGACATGCCCCGACGACCAGCCCGACGTAGCCGGTTCCAATCACACTGATATTCACGGTGTCTCCAACGAGGCGACCACGAGCGCTGTTTGTCGAATGCATTTCGGCCGTGCAAACGACGGGCCGACCACCGGCCTGATGTGGCGTATCAAACGACGACGGCCGCCGGCTTCTCTGCCGATAGACTGACGACCCGTGCTTTCGTTTTCACGAGCCCGCTCGTGGCGTTCCGCGTATCCACGATCAATCCCGCGTGATCCATCACGAACTGGTAGTCGACGGCGCGATGGTCCGTCACGATCACTACCGCGTCCGCGCCCTCGAGGAGCGCCGTGGACATCGGCACGCCATGCCGCACGTGACCGTCTTCGCGGAAGCTGGCGATGTGCGGATCGTGAAACGCGACGTCCGCCCCGTGCTCGTCCAGCAGCCGGATCACGTCCAGCGCGGGACTCTCGCGCAGATCGTCGATGTCGCGCTTGTATGCGACGCCCAGCACCACCACCCGGCTCCCGTTCACCGGCTTCCGGTCCTGATTCAGCGCCTGCGCCACCTTCTCGACGACGTACGCTGGCATCTGGCTGTTGATCTCACTCGCCAGATCGATGAACCGCGTCTTGTAGTTCAGCGTCCGCATCTTCCACGCGAGATAGTGCGGATCGAGCGGGATGCAGTGGCCGCCAATGCCCGGACCCGGTGTGAACTTCATGAATCCGAACGGCTTCGTCGCCGCCGCGTCGATGACTTCCCAGACGTCCACCCCGAGCTTGTCGCACACGATCGCCATCTCGTTCACGAGCCCGATGTTGACCGAGCGAAACGTGTTCTCGAGCAGCTTCGTGAGCTCCGCCGCCTCGGGGCTCGAGACCGGCACGACCTGATCGATGCAGCTCGCATAGAGCGCGGTCGCGAGCTCGGTGCACGCGGGCGTGATGCCGCCCACCACCTTGGGCGTGTTCTTCGTCTGATAGACCGGATTACCGGGATCGACCCGCTCGGGGCTGAACGCGACGAACACGTCGTCGCCCACCGTGAGCCCCTGCTGCTCGAGGAGCGGCAGAAAGATCTCGCGCGTGGTGCCGGGGTACGTCGTCGACTCGAGCACGACGAGGAGCCCGGCGTGCGCATTGTGCGTCACCGTCTCGGCCGCGGCGATGACGAAACTCATATCGGGATCGCGCGTCTTGCCCAGCGGCGTGGGCACGGCGATCGACAGCGCGTCGGCTTCCCGCAGGCGCGAGGCGTCCGTGGTAGCCTCGAACATCCCTTCGCGCACGAGCGCGGCGACTTCGGATGCGGGAACGTCCTGGATGTGGGACTCGCCGCGCATGAGCCGCTCGCACACGCCCGCGCTCACGTCGAAGCCGATGACGCGGAAGCCGGCCTTGGCGAATTCCACGGCGAGCGGGAGGCCCACGTACCCCAATCCGATCACGCCGACGCGCGCCGAACGATCAGTGATCTTGGTGAGAAGCGCTTGCTTCAGAGAAAACTCAGCGGCCATAAAATGCGCGCACGGCTCCGATGACTTCGTCCAACTGCGCCTGCGTGAGCTCCGGATAGATCGGGATCGACAACACTTCGCGCCCGGCACGCTCGGCCTCGGGGCACGCGCCCTCCTGGTATCCCAGGTACGCGAAGCACGGCTGGAGATGCAACGGCAGCGGGTAGTAGATCGCCGAGCCGATGCCGCGCTCCTTGAGATAACCTTGCAGCTCGTCCCGGCGCGCCGCGCGCAAGGTGTACTGATTGAAGATCGATTCGTTCGCCGGGTCGATGTGCGGCGTCTGCACCTCCGGCACGTCCGCGAACGCGGCGCTGTAGTAGGACGCGTTCTCCCGGCGCTTGGCGCTCCACCCCGCGAGATGCGGCAGCTTTGCGGCGAGCACCGCGGCCTGCAGCGCGTCGAGGCGGCTGTTGAAGCCCACCTCGTCGTGGAAGTACTGCTTCGCGCCGCCGTGCATGCGGAGCCTCTTCAGGCGCTCGGCGATCTGCTGATTCTGCGTGACCATCATCCCGCCGTCGCCGTAGCCACCGAGGTTCTTGGACGGGAAGAAGCTGAACGTCCCGATCGTCGCGGCCTCGCCGGCCATCCGCCATTCCCCGTCGATCATCCGGCGCGCGCCGATCGACTGCGCGGCATCCTCGATGACCGGTATGCCCGGCATCGCCGCGGCAACCTCCTCGATCGCCGCCATCTGGCCGAAGAGGTCGACGGGCACCACGGCCTTTGTTTTGGAGGTGCGCGCCGCGGCGGCGAGATCGGGGCGAATGTTGAACGTGGCCGGGTCGATGTCGACGAACACCGGACGGGCGCCGGCGTTGTGGATCGTGCCCGCGGTCGCAAAGAAGGTGAACGGCGTCGTCACGATCTCGTCGCCCGCGCCAACGTCGAGGGCGCGGAGCGCGAGGAGCAATGCGTCGGTTCCGCTCGCGCAGCCCACGGCGTACTTCGTATGCGACAGGGCGGCGCACTCGCGCTCGAGCTGCTCGACGGGCGCGCCCAGAATGAACAGTTGCGAGTCGACCACCGCCATCATGGCGGCGACGACCTCGTTACGGATCGCGGCGTGTTGCGCGCGCAGATCCAACAGGGGCACTGGCATAAGCGGACGAATTCAGCGAATTCAGAAAGTGGATGGGGCGCGCATCACGACCGGCGCCGAGCGCGCACGCCGGGTGGCGCGCTGCGCTTAAACTTCGCCGCGTCAGCGGGTTGAGTCAATTCGGAACGCGCGCGCTCACACCACGTTCCGCAGCGGAATCGGCACTTCCCGTCCGATCTTCGCCGACTCGTACATGCCGAGGATCAGCTCGAGCGATTTCCGCCCCGCGCGCCCGTCCGTGTCCGGTTTCGCTTCGCCGCGGAGCACCGCGAGCACGTTGCGATAATACCCCTGATGGCCGAAGCCGTACACGTTCGGCGGATTGGTGTTGATCGCGCCCGACTCCACGACCTTGTCGTCGTCGTCGTACTCGGCGAACTGCCAGTGCTCGACCCGGTTCACCGCGGTCCCGCCGATCTTCACCGAGCCCTTCTCGCCGAGCACGGTGATCGAGCCCTCGAGGTTCTTCGGAAAAGTGAGCACGTTGACCTCGATCACGCCGAGCGCGCCGGAGCGAAATTTGAGAATTCCAATACCAGAATCCTCAGCCTCGATGCGCCGCGCCTGGGTCGCCGTCTTCGCCGTCACGCTCTCGACCGGGCCGACGAGCCACTGGATCAGGTCGACGTAGTGCGACGCCTGGTTCATCATCGCGCCGCCGTCGAACTCCCACGTGCCGCGCCACGGCTCGGCGTCGTAGTACTCCTGCGGCCGCTGCCAGCGGACCGTGACGTTGGCCAGGAAGATCCGCCCGAACCGGCCCTTGTCCACCGCGCGCTTGAGCAGCTGGATCGGCGGATTGAGACGGTTCTGCTTCACGACGAAGAGCTGCACGCCCGCGTCGTCGCACGCCTTCACCAGCTCGTCCGCCTGCGCGAGCGAGATCGCCATCGGCTTCTCGGTCACCACGTGCTTCCCCGCGCGCGCGGCGGACACGCCCTGCGCGGCGTGCAGACCGGACGGCGTGCAGATCGTCACGATGTCGATCGCGTTGTCGCGCAGCATCTCGTCCAGGCTTCGATACCACGGGATGCCGTTCCCCTCGCCCGTCGCGCGCGCGCGCTCGACGTCGGTGTCGCACACCGCGGCGAGCGTCAGGCCATCGATCTGCTTGATCGCCTCGACGTGGTTCTTGCTGATGCGCCCGCACCCCACCAGGCCGATGCGGAATCTCGGCGACGTGTCGTTCGGAGTCGTCATGCCGGGAGTGGGCGCCTCACGCCGCGGGTGGTTGAACCGGCGCGATACCGTCGCCGCGCCGCTCGTACGTCGTTCCGCAGGCACGGCACGTACCCGCGCCGGAATCCGGCAGCCGCTCGCCGCACTGGCACATCCAGCCGATCCGCCGCGCCGGCACGCCGGCCATGAGCGCGTACGCCGGCACGTCCTTGGTGATCACCGCGCCGGCGCCGATGAAGGCGTACTCGCCGAGCGTCGTACCGCACACGATCGTCGCGTTCGCGCCGATCGACGCGCCGCGCTTCACGAGCGTCCTCTTATACTCGTTCTTCCGCGAGACGTGGCTTCGCGGATTGATCACGTTCGTGAAGACCATCGACGGCCCGCAGAACACGTCGTCCTCGATCTCCACGCCTTCGTAGATCGAGACGTTGTTTTGAATCTTCACGTTGCGGCCGATCCGCGTCCCGTTCATCACGACGACGTTCTGCCCGAGGCTGCACCGCTCGCCGATCACCGCGCCCGGCATGACGTGGCAGAAATGCCAGATCTTGGTCCCCTGCCCCACCACCGCGCCGTCGTCGACGTACGCCGACTCGTGGATGAACGGCGCGCTCACGCCGGCACCTGGTGCGTGGCCGCGGCCGCGCGCGACTCGGCGAGCGACGCCTGCCACTCCTGCAGCGAGCGGACGCTCGGACGGCGCGACCGCAGCGACAGGATGGCGTCGCTCGCCGCGCTCGCCGCGGACATGGTCGTGGTGTAGGAGACGCGATTCACGATCGCGGCCTGCCGCAGCAGGTAGTCGTCCACCTGCGCGTGCTTGCCGAGCGGCGTGTTGATCAACAGTTGCACGTCGTGGTTCACGATCATGTCCAGGCAGTTCGGGCGCCCTTCGTGCACCTTGAACGCCCGATCGGCCGGGATCCCGCGCGCGCGCAGGTACGCGGCCGTGCCGGCCGTCGCCACGATCCGGAAGCCCATCTCGTGAAAGCGGCGCGCGATCGGCGTGACGGTCGGTTTGTCGGAATCGGTGACCGTCACCAGCACCGCGCCCTCGAGCGGCAATCCGTTCGCGGCGGCGAGCTGCGACTTCGCGAACGCCGCGCCGAACGAATCGGAGATCCCCATGACCTCGCCGGTGGACCGCATCTCGGGGCCGAGGACCGGGTCCGTCCCGGGGAATTTATTGAATGGGAATACCGCTTCTTTAACGGACACGTACGGCGGTACGATCTCCTCGGTGAACCCGACGTCGTCGAGCGTCTCGCCCGCCATCAGGCGGGCGGCGAGCGACGCGAGCGGCACGCCGATCGCCTTCGACACGAACGGGATCGTGCGGCTCGCGCGCGGGTTGACTTCGAGCACGTAGACGACGCCGTTCTTGATCGCGTACTGCACGTTGATCAGGCCCACCACGCCGAGCGCCTGCGCCAGCGCGATCGTCTGCTCGCGCATCGTCTGCATGTCGTGCTCGGTCACGAGGTACGGCGGCAGCACGCACGCCGAATCGCCGGAGTGGATGCCCGCATCCTCGATGTGCTGCATGATGCCGCCGATCACGACGCGCTGACCGTCCGAGACGGCGTCGACGTCGCACTCGAACGCGTCCTCGAGGAAGCGGTCGATCAGCACCGGCCTGTCCTCCGAGACGCGCGCCGCCGTCACGAAATATTCGCGCAGCGAATCGGCGTCGTACACGATCTGCATCGCGCGGCCGCCGAGCACGTACGACGGGCGCACGAGCACCGGATAGCCGATCTGCTCCGCGGCCGCGAGCGCTTCCTCGACGCTCGTCGCCGTGCCGTTGGCCGGCTGCTCGAGCCCCAGCTCGCGCGCGATCTTCTCGAACCGGCGGCGATCCTCCGCGATATCGATCGAATCCGGCGTCGTGCCGAGGATGCGCACTCCCGCTTCCTCGAGCTGGCGCGTGAGCTTGAGCGGCGTCTGGCCGCCGAGTTGCACGATCACGCCCTCCGGCTGCTCCCGGTCGACGATCTCGAGCACGTCCTCGAACGTGAGCGGCTCGAAATACAATTTGTCTGATGTATCGAAGTCGGTCGATACCGTCTCCGGGTTCGAGTTGATCATGATCGTCTCGAACCCGCGCTCGCGAAGCGCCATCACCGCGCGCACGCAGCAATAATCGAACTCCACGCCCTGGCCGATGCGATTCGGTCCGCTGCCCAGGATGACGATGGACTTGCGCCCGCTCTTCGGCGCCTCGGTCTCCTCGTCGTAACTGCCGTACAGGTACGGCGTCGCCGAGGGAAATTCGCCGGCGCAGGTGTCGACCATCTTGTACGACGGGCGAACGCCGCTGGCCCATCTGCGCTCGCGGACTTCCGATTCATTCTCGCCGCGCAAGACGGCGAGCTGTCGGTCGGAGAAGCCCATCCGCTTCATGCGGCGCACGTCGTCTGCGCCGACGTCGCCGAGTACCGCGTACGCATGCTCGGCCTCGAGCAGCTCGAGCATCTGGTTGAGGAACCACGGGTCGATCGCCGTGAGCTCGTACACATCGTCCACCGTGAGCCCGCGCTCGAGCGCGCGGCGCACCTGGAAGATCCGCTCCGGCGTGGGCTGGCGCAGCGCGCCTTTGAGCGCGTCGATCGTGTCGTCGGGCAGTCGATCGTCCTGCGGGCGCGTCGCCGACGACCAGCCGGGACGACCGGTCTCCAGCGCGCGCAGCCCCTTCTGAAACGCCTCCTTGAAGGTGCGGCCGATCGCCATCGCCTCGCCGACGGACTTCATCTGCGTGGTGAGGTACGGGCTCGCCGACGGAAATTTCTCGAACGCGAACCGCGGAATCTTGACGACGACGTAGTCGAGCACCGGCTCGAACGAGGCCGGCGTCGTTTTCGTGATGTCGTTCGGGATCTCGTCCAGACGATAGCCCACGGCGAGCTTCGCGCCGATCCGCGCGATGGGGAAGCCGGTCGCCTTGGAGGCGAGCGCCGACGACCGCGACACGCGCGGGTTCATCTCGATGACGAGCATCTCGCCGTCGCGCGGGTTCAGCGCGAACTGAATGTTGCACCCGCCCGCCTCGACGCCGACCTCGCGAATGATCGCGACCGCGGCGTCGCGCATGATCTGATACTCGCGATCGGTGAGCGTCATCGCCGGCGCGATGGTGATCGAATCACCGGTGTGCACGCCCATCGGATCCAGATTCTCG
Source organism: Gemmatimonadaceae bacterium (assembly GCA_025934775.1). Lineage (GTDB taxonomy): Bacteria > Gemmatimonadota > Gemmatimonadetes > Gemmatimonadales > Gemmatimonadaceae > JAQBQB01. The sequence continues at coordinate 140,400 of JAICWO010000014.1, forward strand.
ATCGAGCAGACGATCACCACGTTGTCGGCGTGATCGCGCATCACCTCGAGCTCGAACTCCTTCCAGCCGATCACACTTCTCTCAACGAGCACCTGATGCGTCGGCGAAAGATCGAGGCCGCGCCGGACGATCTCTTCGAACTCCTCGCGATTGTACGCGATCCCGCCGCCGGTGCCGCCGAGCGTGAACGAGGGGCGGATGATCGCCGGAAACGCGGTGCGCTGGACGATCTCCACCGCCTCGTCGAAGCTCTCCGCGATCCCGCCCTCCGCGACCGCGAGACCGATCCGCTGCATCGCCTCGCCGAACTGCCGCCGATCCTCGGCGAGCGCGATCGCGCGCGCCTTCGCGCCGATCAATTCGACGCCGTACCTGTCCAGCGCTCCGGACTCCGACAGCGCCATCGCCACGTTGAGCGCCGTCTGCCCGCCCATCGTCGGCAGAATCGCGTCGGGACGCTCCTTCTCGATGATCAGCTCCACGAACTCTGGCGTCACCGGCTCGATGTACGTCCGATCCGCGAACTCCGGATCGGTCATGATCGTGGCCGGGTTGGAGTTGATCAGGATGACCTCGTAGCCCTCCTCCTTGAGCGCCTTCGTGGCCTGCGTGCCGGAGTAGTCGAATTCGGCCGCTTGCCCGATGATGATCGGGCCGGAGCCAATGACGAGGATGCGGTGCAGGTCAGTCCGTCGCGGCATGAGCGAAGTCTAGGATATCGTCGATGATGTCGTCGTGCGTCTTGAGCGGCTGCCAGCCGGTGTCGCGAATGAGCTTCTCCGGAGAGCCGATGTTGATCGGGATGTCGGATGCGCGCACGAGCGTTGGCGACGTCGTAATGTCGGCGCGCGCACCGGCTCGCAGCAAGACGTTGCGCGCGAGCTCGTGCGCGCTCACCCCGCGCCCGCTCGCGACGTTGTACACCTCACCCGGTGTCCCCCGCTCGGCGAGGAGCGCGTACGCGCGCACGACGTCGGAGACGTGCAAGTAGTCGCGGACCACGTCATTGCCCAACGCGAGTGACGTGGCGCGCCCGGCGACAATCTCGCGCGCCCGGCTCACGAGAGACGGCAAGAGATAATGGCTTCCGTGGCCAACGCCGGAATGATTGAAGCTTCGCGTACAGATGACACGGATACCCGAGCCGCGACAAACCTGGAGCGCAGCCACTTCCTGGGCGACTTTCGACGCGGCGTATGTCGTCACCGGAAGCTGCGCCGCGCTCTCTCGCAACGGCATCTCCTCCGCCGGGTGCGCGCCGTATTGCATGCCGCTGCCGATCACCACCACCGTCGGATCCACCGCGCCAGCGTGTGCCCGGCGGCGCACCGCGCCAAGCAGGCGGATGACGCCGAGCGAGTTTACGTCGTAGGTGGTCGTGGGCGCGCGCTCCGCGTCCGGGGGAAAGCTCACGCCCGCGAGATGAAAAATCACGTCGGGACGGCTGCGCTCGACCGCGAGATCCACGTCCTCGGCGTCGCGAACGTCCATCGACAGCCAACGCGCGGCACGACGCTCGTCCGCGTCGAGCACCTCCGGCCCCGGTATCGTCGCGCCCAAACCGGCGAGGTCGACCGAGTCGCCGCGGCCGAGCAGCAATTTCGCCAACCATTGACCGACGAAGCCGCCGCCGCCGGTGATGAGCGCTCGCATCTACGCGCGCGCTCGCTGACGCTCGAGATCCGCGTCGACCATCATGTGCACGAGCTGCTCGAACGTGACCGTCGGCGTCCACCCCAGCTGCCGCGCCGCCTTCCCCGGGTCCGCCACCAGGAGATCGACTTCCGCCGGCCGGAAATACTTCGGATCCTGC
>JAICWO010000002.1 GCA_025934775.1 Gemmatimonadaceae bacterium
GCCCCGGTCAGCAGGGCGAGCGTGGCGCACAGGACGCTCGCGGCGCGGCGGACCGCGGTCACGGCTGCCGCTTCCGGCGGCCGCTGAGCAGGAACCCGACGCCGATGCCCGCGACGAGGCAGACGCCGACGAACCACCACAGGCCGAACGCCGAGCCGCCGTCGGACTTCTCGGTCTCGTGCCCGGCGGAGTCCATGTGCGGGGCCGGGCCCAGCGCGTCGAGGGACCGGACCAGGCTGGCGGACGGCGGAGAAGACGGGGGCGCAGGTCTCCGGCCCGATCCCGCTGCCCACCAAGACGCAGCGCTGGACGGTGCTCCGGTCGCCGCACGTCGACAAGAAGTCGCGCGAGCAGTTCGAGCTGAAGACGCACAAGCGCATGATCGACATCCTCGATTCCCGCGCGCAGACGGTCGACGCCCTGACGAAGCTGGACCTTCCGGCCGGCGTGGACGTCGAGATCAAGGTCGAGTAGGCATCACGTCATCACGAAGCAGGTTGTCATTCCGAGCACGGCCAGGAATCTCCTGTCCTCGCCGAGCTGCCCGACCGGGACGGTAGATCCCTCGTCGCTCCGCTCCTCGGGATGACGATCACAGTCCAACTGCGAATCCCCGCAGCGACTCCGCAGAGGTATTCAAGAACCATGATTGGTATCATTGGCAAGAAGCTGGGCATGACCCAGATCTTCAACGCAGACGGCCAGCAGATCCCGGTGACGGTGATCGAGGCCGAGCCGAACCCGGTCCTCGCCGTGACGGACAAAGCGAAGGCCGGCCACGCCTCGGTGCAGCTCGGCTATGGCAAGGCGCGGCTGCGCCGCGCATCGGCCAAGGGTGAAGGCACTCCCAAGGGCCGCCGCGCCTCGCTCGCCGCCGTCGGTCACGCCAAGAAGGCGGGCCTCGACGTGCCGCCCGCTCTGCTCCGCTCGGTCCGCCTCGACGAGCCGGGGAATGCGAAGGCCGAAGTGCCGACGTATGCGGTCGGCGACGTGGTGAAGGTGGACATCTTCAACGTCGGCGACGCCGTCAAGGTCACCGGCACGACCAAGGGCCGCGGCTTCCAGGGCGTCGTCAAGCGCCACGGATTCGGCGGCGGGCCGAACACGCACGGCAACACGAAGCATCGCCGCCCCGGCTCGATCGGACCCGGCACGGATCCGTCGCGCGTCATCAAGGGCAAGAAGATGCCGGGCCAGTACGGCAACACGCGCCACACGCAGACCCATCTCCGCGTCGAGAAGATCGATGCGGATCGCAATCTGATCTATATCCGCGGGTCGGTCGCCGGTCCTACGAACGGCATCGTCGTCGTGCGGAAGCAGGGTTAACCCATGGCTGACACGACCACATTCCAGGCGGCGGCGTACACGGCGCAGGGGACGGCGCGCGATAGCGTCGCGCTTCCCGAGCAGCTGTTCGACGGCACCGTCAACATGCCCGTGATGCACCAGGCGGTGAAGGCGTTCCTCGCCAACCAGCGCCAGGGCAACGCGTCGACGAAGATCCGGAAGTACGTCACCGGCGGCAATCAGAAGCCGTGGAAGCAGAAGGGCACGGGCCGCGCCCGCGCCGGCTCCGCGCGCGCGCCACACTGGGTGGGCGGCGGCACGGTCTTCGGACCGATCCCCCGCAGCTACGCGCAGTACGTGCCGCGCCAGGTCCGCGCGCTCGCGCGGAAGAGCGCGCTCAATGCGCGCGCGCGCGAGAACGCGATCTTCGTGATCGACCGGTTCGAGTTCGACGCGCCGAAGACGACGCGCATCAAGGCGCTCGTCGAGCGGGTCGGCGTGGCCGATAAGAAAGTGCTCATTCTCACGGACGGCGTGAAGCCGAACGTGTTCCTGAGCGGCCGCAACCTGCCGACCGTGCACGTGATGCCCTACACCGACGTCTCGACGTACCACATCCTGTGGTCCGACGTCGTGTTGATCGAGGCCGGCGCGCTCGGCCACGCGCTCGAGCCGATCGCCGAGCGCGAGGAAGCGCCGCGTGCCGCGGTGAAGAAGACGACGGCGGCCAAGCAGGCCCCGAGCACGGTCGAGGGGAAGGCGCCGAAAGCGGACGCGGCGCGCGCCAAGAAGAGCGCGGGCAAGAAGGCCGCGGCGAAGAAGGCGCCTGCGGCCAAGAAGGCCGCGGCGAAGAAGCCGGCCGCGAAGTCGGCCAAGAAGAAGGGGAAGTAAGCCATGCCGACACTGCATCGCACCATCATCCGGCCGCTGATCACCGAGAAGTCGTCGGCGGCGTACCAGGCGCGCGGGGAGTACACCTTCGAGGTGCATCCCGACGCCACCAAGCCGCAGATCCGCGCGGCGATCGAACAGTTGTTCGGTGTGCACGTGACGGGCGTCTGGACGGCGAACCAGCGCGGGAAGGAGAAGCGCATGGGGAAGACCGTCGGCCGCCGGCCGAACTGGAAAAAGGCGATCGTGACGCTCCGCGAGGGCGACACGATCGAGATCTTCGAAGGCTGAGGCGGAGCGCATAGACCATGGGAATTCGTCAATTCAAGCCGGTGACCAAGGGCACGCGCTTTCGTTCGGTGTCGGATTTTGCCGACATCACGACGACGACGCCCGAGAAGTCGCTGCTCGAGCCGATCAAGAAGAGCGGGGGCCGCGACAATCACGGCCACATCTCGATGCGGCGCCGGGGCGGCGGCCACAAGCGGCAGTACCGCATCATCGACTTCAAGCGGAACAAGCACGGCGTGGCGGCCACGGTGGGGTCGGTCGAGTACGATCCGAACCGGTCGGCGCGCATCGCGCTCGTCACGTACGCGGACGGCGAGAAGCGCTACATCCTGCACCCGAAGGGGCTGGCGGTCGGCGACACGATCATGGCCGGTCCGGGGTCGGACATCCGGACGGGGAACGCGCTGCCGCTGGCCGAGATGCCGCTGGGCACGGCCGTTCACAACATTGAATTAAAGATCGGGAAAGGCGGGCAGCTCTGCCGTTCGGCGGGCATGTCGGCGCAGGTCGTGGCGAAGGAAGGCGAGTACGTGACGCTCCGCATGCCGTCGTCGGAGATGCGGCTGGTGCACGCGCGCTGCTACGCGACGATCGGCGTCGTCGGCAACGAGGAGCACGAGCTCGTCTCGTGGGGCAAGGCGGGCAAGACGCGCTGGAAGGGCCGCCGGCCCAAGGTGCGCGGCGAGGTGATGAACCCCGTCGACCACCCGCATGGCGGCCGCACGCGCGGCGGACGGAACGTCGTCAGCCCGTGGGGCAAGAAGGAAGGCGTGAAGACGCGCAACACCAAGAAGCCGTCGCAGCGCCTGATTGTCCGGGGCCGGAAGCGCGGGAAAGCAACCCAATAAGAGATTGGATGTTCGAGGTTGGAGCGTGGCAACGGCCACCCTTCAGCCTCCGACCTCCAGCCTCCACTCTCCGAGACTGATATGGGACGTAGCGTAAAGAAGGGTCCATTCGTTCAGGAAGCGCTGTCGAAGAAAGTCGACGCGCTGAACGCCAAGAACGAGAAGCGCGTGATCAAGACCTGGTCGCGCGCCAGCACCGTGCTGCCCGAGTTCGTGGGCCACACGTTCGCCGTGCACAACGGGAACAAGTTCATCCCGGTCTACGTGACGGAGAACATGGTCGGCCACAAGCTCGGCGAGTTCGCGCCGACGCGGCTCTTCCGCGGACACACCGGCGCGAAGGCGGCCGACAAGAAGGCGCCCGCTCCGGCGGCGGCGGCCGCGCCCGCGCGGGGAGGCAAATAAGCCATGGCCGACACGCAGGCTCGCGAAGCCCGGGCGACGCAGCGCTCCGCGCGGCAGTCGCCCTACAAGATGCGGCTCGTCATCGACGAGATCCGCGGGAAGAGCGTGAACGAGGCGCTCGCCTATTTACAGTTCTCGAAAAAGCACGCGGCGAAGCAGATCGAGAAGGTGCTCCGCTCCGCGGTCGCGAACGCCGAGAACGCCGCGCGCACCGGCAGCGGGTCGATCGACGTCGATGAGCTCTACGTCAAGCACGCGGTGGTGAACGAGGGCCCGAAGCTCAAGCGGTTCACGCCCGCGGCGATGGGGCGCGCCACGCCAATTCAGAAGCGGACGAGCCACGTGGAAATCGTGGTCGCCGAGAGGGAAGGTCGCTAATGGGACAGAAAACGCATCCGATCGGCTTCCGGCTCGGAATCTCGAAGGACTGGAAGTCGCGCTACTACGCGGGCCGCGATCTGCCGGCGCTCCTCCGCGAGGACGAGCTGCTGCGCAAGTATCTCAAGGCGCGCTTGGGCCACGCGGCGATCGCCGACATCGTGATCGACCGCAAGCCGGGCAAGGTGGTGGTGACGCTGCACACCGGCCGGCCGGGCGTCGTGATCGGCAAGAAGGGCGCGGAAGTCGACAAGCTCCGCGACGAGCTCGCCCATCTCACGGGCAAGGAAGTCGGGATCAACGTCGAGGAGATCAAGCGGCCGGAGCTCGACGCGCAGCTCGTGGCCGACAACATCGCGAGCCAGCTGGCGCAGCGCATCTCGTTCCGCCGCGCGATGAAGCGCGCGGTGCAGAGCGCCATGCGCATGGGCGCGCAGGGCATCAAAGTGAAGGCGGGCGGCCGGCTGGGCGGCGCGGAGATCGCGCGCGTCGAAGGCTATCACGAAGGTCGTGTGCCTCTGCACACGCTGCGCGCGGACATCGACTACGCCACGAGCACGGCGAAGACCACCTTCGGCGCCATCGGCGTGAAGGTCTGGATCTTCAAGGGCGAGAAGGTCGAGGATCGCCGCGGGACCACGTATTCCTCCGGCATGTAAGGAGGCTCATACCAATGCTCTCACCGAAGCGCGTCAAATTCCGCAAGCGATTCAAGGGCCGGACGACGGGACTCGCCCATCGCGGCAGTGAAATCTCGTTCGGCACGTATGGCCTGCAGACGTTGGAGCCGGGGTGGATCACGGCTCGCCAGATCGAAGCCGCGCGTGTGGCGCTCACGCGCCACATCAAGCGCGGCGGCAAGGTGTGGATCCGGATTTTCCCCGACAAGCCGATCACGAAGAAGCCGGCCGAGACCCGCATGGGCAAAGGCAAGGGTTCTCCGGAGATGTGGGTGGCGGTCGTGAAGCCGGGCCGCGTGATGTTCGAGCTCGAGGGCGTGACGCGCGACATCGCCGAGAAGGCGATGGCGCTGGCCGCGGCCAAGATGCCAGTGAAGACGAAGTTCGTCGCGCGTGAGGAGGCGTAGCCGACATGAAGGCCACCGAAATTCGCGACCTGACCAAGGACGACATCGCGGCGCGGATCCGCGAGCTCGAGGAGGAGCGTTTCCGGCTCAATTTCCGGAGCGCGACGGAACCCCTCGAGGAGCCGCTCCGCCTCCGCGCGATTCGCAGGGATATCGCGCGCCTCAAGACCGTGCTGCGGGAAAAGACCAATGGCTGAGACGACCAAGACGACCGGAGCCCAGAATACCCCGGGCACCCAGGGCGCTGAACGGGGGACGCGCAAGACGCGCGTGGGCCTCGTGGTGAGCGACAAGATGGCGAAGACCGTGGTGGTCGCGATCGAGCGTCGCGTGCCGCATCCGGTGTACGGCAAGATGGTGACGCGCACGAAGCGCGTGAAAGCGCACGACGAGGACAACTCGGCGAAGACGGGCGATACGGTCCGGATCGCCGAGACGCGGCCGCTGTCGAAGGACAAGCGGTGGCGCGTGGTCGAGATCGTCGAGCGGGCGCGGTAAGGGAGACGACCGATGATTCAGCAAGAGTCGATGGTCAAGGTCGCCGACAACTCGGGCGCGAAGACCGCACAGGTCATTCGCGTGCTGGGCGGTACCCGCCGGCGCTACGCCGGGCTGGGAGACGTGGTGATCGTGGCCGTGAAGAACGCCCTGCCCAACGGCACGGTGAAGAAGTCGGATGTCGCGCGCGCGGTGGTGGTGCGCACGGCCAAGGAGACGCGGCGCAAGGATGGCTCGTACATCCGGTTCGACGAGAACGCCGTCGTCATCATCAACGAGCAGGGGGAGCCGCGGGCGACCCGCATCTTCGGTCCCGTGGCGCGCGAGCTCCGCGAGAAGCGGTACATGAAGATCGTGTCCTTGGCGCCCGAGGTGATCTGATATGAGAATTCTCAAGCACCGGAAGATGGACCGGCCGCGCGCGGTCAACCGCAAGCGGCACGCCGACAACGCCGAGCGCGTGAAGATCCACGTCGCGAAGGGCGACACCGTGCGCGTGGTCCGGGGCGACGACAAGGGCAAGGAAGGCAAGATCCTGCGCGTCTACACGAAGACGGGCCGGGTGACGGTCGAAGGGGTGAACATCGCCAAGCGGCACCGCCGCGCGCGGTCGGCCGAGGAGCAGAGCCAGATCATGGAGTTCCCGGCGCCGATCCACGCGTCGAACGTGATGCTGCTCGATCCGAAGAATGGTGTCCCGACGCGGACGCGCCGGCGCATCGACGAAGACGGAACCAAGGAGCGCATCAGCGCGAAGAGCGGGGACGCGATTCCCCGGGTGCGCTGAGGCGCGAGGACATAGACCATGGCGACGAAGGAAAAGAAGGGCGGCGCGAAGGGCGCCGGGAAAAAGGGCGAGTCGAAGCAGCGCGGGCCCCACGCGGGCGCGAGCCTGCCGGTGCCCGCCCCGCGGATGCGCGAGCATTACGTGGGCACGGTGCGGCCGCGCCTGATGCAGCAGTTCGGGTTCAAGAACCCGCACCAGGTGCCGCAGCTCGAGAAGATCGTGATCAACGTCGGCGTCGGCGAGGCGATCAAGCAGCCCAAGGCGCTCGACACCGTCGTCGAGGAGCTGGCGACGATCACCGGTCAGCAGCCGGTTCGGAAGAAGGCGAAGAAGTCGATCGCCAATTTCGGGCTGCGCCAGGGGCAGGAGATCGGCGCCGCGGTCACGCTGCGCGGCGCGCGGATGTGGGAGTTCCTCGACCGCTTCATCACGGTCGCGATTCCGCGCATTCGCGACTTCCGCGGGCTCGGCACGCGGTCGTTCGACGGGAGAGGGAATTACTCGCTCGGCATCAAGGAGCAGATGATCTTTCCCGAGATCAACTACGACGAAATCGAGTCGATCCACGGGATGGACGTCACGTTCGTGACGAGCACGAACAAGGACGACCAGGCGTACGCGCTCCTCAAGGAGCTCGGCATGCCGTTCCGCTCCGACGACAAGAAGGGCGGCCGCGCGCTGTAACTGCTGGTTCGTGGACGGCGTCAGTAAGCAACCTTTATAGAGAGTTCTAGAAATGGCCCGTAAAGCCATGATCGAGAAGAGCAAGCGGAAGCCGAAGTTCCAGGTGCGGGTGCACAACCGGTGCGGCCGGTGCGGCCGGTCGCGCGCGTTCCTGCGCCGCTTCGGGCTCTGCCGCATCTGCTTCCGCGAGCTGTCGCTCCAGGGCATGATCCCGGGCGTCCGCAAGGCGAGTTGGTAAGAGAGAACGGAGCGTAGAGGGTGGAGAGTGGAGTGTAGAGACACACGTTTCTTCTCGACGCTCGACTCTCGATTCTCCACTCTCCGGCACGATCACTTCACCGCCTCCACGTCCGACGAGGATACGAGAGGCACAGAGGCAACCACATGAGCATGACTGACCCGATCGCCGACATGCTGACGCGGATCCGCAATGCCTGCGGATCGAAGCACCGCCGCGTCGACATTCCGGTGTCGAGAATGAAGACCGAGATCGCGCGCATCCTGAAGGAGAACAACTTCATTCAGGATTATCAGACGCTGGCCACCGATGAGGGCAAGCAGGTGCTGCGCGTGCGGCTCAAGTACGCGGGCGGCCAGCCGGTCATCCGCCAGTTGCAGCGCGTGTCCACGCCGGGACTTCGCAAGTACGTGGGCGTGGGCGATATCCCGCGCGTGCGGAACGGGCTGGGCCTCGCGATTCTGAGCACCAACAAGGGCTTGATGTCCGACCGTGAGGCGCGGCAGTCGCGCACCGGCGGCGAGCTCGTCGCCGTCGTCTGGTAGGAGAGCGCATCCATGTCGCGAATCGGCAAGCTGCCCGTCGCCATTCCCAAGGGGGTCACGGTGACGCTGGACGGCAACACGGTGAAGGTGAAAGGTCCCAAGGGCGAGCTCACGCACAAGCTTCCGGCCGGCATCTCGGTCGCACAGGCGAACGAATCGCTCGACGTGAAGCGCGCGTCGGACGAGACGAACCACAAGGCGCTGCACGGGCTCACGCGCTCGCTCATCAACAACATGGTCGACGGCGTGACGAAGGGATATCAGAAGCAGCTCGAGATCACGGGCGTCGGCTACAAGGCCGAGGTGCGGCCGTACGGGCTGCAGCTCGCGCTCGGCTTCTCGCATCCGGTGGAATACAAGGCGCCGTCGGGCATCAAGCTCACGGCCCCGCAGCCGACGACAATCGTGATCGACGGCGCGGACAAGATGATGGTCGGACAGGTCGCGGCAGAGCTGCGCAGCCTTCGTCCCCCCGAGCCGTACAAGGGGAAGGGCATTCGCTACGCCGGCGAAGTCATTCGGCGCAAGGCCGGTAAGGCGGGAGGCAAGTAAACGATGCCAGCGATTCCGAAGACGCGGGTCGAACAGCGCTATCGGCGCCATCTCCGCGTACGCAAGAAGGTCACGGGCACGGCGGAGCGTCCGCGGCTCGTGGTGTTCCGCTCACTCAAGCACATCACGGCGCAGCTCGTGGACGACGTCGCGAACCGCACGCTGATGACGGTGTCGAGCACGACGATGGACAGCGGCAAGAAGACGGAGAAGTCGACCGAGGTCGGCAAGCGCATCGCGGCCCGGGCCAAGGAAGCCGGGATCACGAAAGTCGTGTTCGACCGTGCCGGGTACAAGTATCACGGCCGCGTGAAGGCGGTGGCCGATGGCGCCCGCGAGGGCGGGTTGGAGTTCTAATATTATGGAAGACTCACAGAATCCGAGCACGGGCGGCGCCGCGGCGACCGGCCCACAGGGTGGTGGTCCGGGCGGCGCGCGGAGCGGCGGCCCGGGGGGCCAGGGAGGCGGCGCGCGCGGTGGACGCGGCGGCGGCGGTGGTCGCGGTGGTCGCGGCGGCGGCGGTGGTCGTGGCCGCGGCGGCCCGGGCGGCGGCCGTGGTGGCCGCGGCGGTGGTCCTGGCGGCGGCGGTGGTGGTGATCGCGGCGGCCGTGAAGGGCGCGGCCGCGGCGAAGGCGGTGGACGTGGCGGCGACGATCGCGGCCGGGGTGAAGGCAGCGAGCTCGTCGAGAACGTGATCGCGATCAATCGCGTCGCCAAGGTCGTGAAGGGCGGCCGGCGCTTCTCGTTCAACGCGCTCGTCGCCGTCGGCGACGGTCAGGGGAAGGTCGGCTTCGCGTCGGGCAAGGCGAACGAGGTCTCGGAGGCGGTTCGCAAGGCCGTCGACGCGGCGCGCCGCAGCATGGTCTCGATCCCGCTCACCGGGAGCACGATCCCACACGAGATCGTCGGCTCGCACGGCGCGGGCAAAGTTCTCATGAAGCCCGCGGCGCCGGGCGCCGGCGTGATCGCCGGCGGTGCCGTCCGCGCGATCATGGAATGCGCCGGCATCTCCGACATTCTCACGAAGAGCCTCGGCTCGACGAATCCGCACAACATGGTGCGCGCGGCCATGGACGGCCTGCAGCAGCTCACGACGGTCGAGCAGGTCGCGCGCGAGCGCGGCATCGACCCGTCGAGCCTCGGCTACCGGTCGCGCGCGAAAAGCCGTGAAACCGCTCGCCATGCGGCGAGCGAGAAGGAGACGGTCTAATGGCGCGCACATTCGTGTGGCACCCGTCCAAGGGGCCGAGAAAAACGAGTAAGCAGAACCTTCCGGAGTCCGGAAGCGTACGAATTCAGCAAGTTCGCAGCGGCATCGGCCACTCGTGGCGCATGCGCGCCACGTTGGAGGCGATCGGTCTCAAGCACCACCAGGACGTGGTGGTCAAGGAGATCACGCCTGGCCTGCGCGGTCAACTCAAGCAGGTTCGTCACCTCGTCGAGGTGACGCCGGTCGAAGGGGGTAAGTAATGGCACGCCAAGCAGCCGGCGCCGATCACGAAGGCGCCGTCGAGAAAATCGGACTTCACAACCTGTCCGCGGCGCCGGGCTCGACCAAGAATCGGAAGCGGCTCGGCCGCGGACCGGGTTCGGGCACGGGCAAGACCTCGGGGAAGGGCCACAAAGGCATCAAGGCGCGCGCGGGCCATCACGGCCCGGGCGGCGGCAAGCCGCACTTCGAAGGCGGTCAGATGCCGATCACGCGCCGTCTGCCCAAGCGCGGCTTCACCAATCCGTTCCGCGAGGAAGCGCAGATAGTGCGTCTCGATGATCTGGCCAAGATTGCCGGCCCCGAGATCACGCGCGATACGCTCGTCGAGGCGGGATTGGTTCACGCCAAGAAGGGGCAGGTCAAAGTGCTTGCGAACGGCCAGATCGCACAGGCCGTCACGGTGCGGGGGCTGAAGGTCAGCGCCGGCGCTCGCGAGAAGATTGTCGCGGCCGGAGGCCGCGTCGAGGAGTAAAAGGAGCTCCATGGCTCAAAACAACGCTGCGGCGGCGGTCCAGAATCTTTTCCGGACGCCCGAGCTGAAGGAAAAGATTCTCTTCACGCTCCTCTGCCTGTTCATCTACCGGGTCGGTGCGGCAGTCACCGCGCCCGGGGTGAATCCGCAGGCCATCTCCGACTTCATGCAGCAGCAGTCGAACGGAGGCGGGCTGCTGGGGCTGTACAACTTGTTCACGGGTGGCCAGCTCGAGCGCGCCACCGTGTTCGCGTTGGGGATCATGCCGTACATCTCGGCGTCGATCTTCCAGCAGATCGCGCAGGCGGTGGTCCCGCAGATCGACAAGATGTCGAAGGACGAGGAAGGCCGGAAAAAGATCAATCAGTGGTCGCGCTACGCCACGGTGATCCTGGCGGCGGTGCAGGCGTGGGGCTTCGCGCTCTTCGCCGAGTCGCTTCCGGGCGCGGTCGCGAACCCGGGCTTCGGCTTCCGCCTCTCGATGACGTTCTTCCTCACCGTGGGCGCGATCTTCGTGATGTGGCTGGGCGAGCAGATCACCGAGCGCGGCATCGGCAACGGCGCGAGCTTGATGATCTTCTTCTCGATCTGCGAGCGCATCTGGCCGGGCATCGGCGAGGCGTTCGCGTTCCTGAGCACCGGCGCGATCGGATCGTTCTCGCTCCTCGTGCTCGTGATCATCATGGTCCTCGTCGTCGCGGCGATCGTCGCGGTGACGATGGCGGCCCGCCGCGTGCTGATCCAGATCCCGCAGCGCACGATGGCGCGCGGACGCATGCGCGAGGCGAGCCGGAGCTTCATTCCGCTCCGCATCAACTCGTCGGGCGTGATGCCGATCGTGTTCGCGCAGTCGGTGATCGTCATTCCCGGCGCGATGGCGCAGTTCTCGGGCAACGTGCGGGCGCGCGACTTCGCCGATCTCATGGGACCGGGCACGACGATCTACTTCGTGCTGATGGCGATCCTGATTCTCTTCTTCACGTACTTCTACACGTCGATCATCTTCAATCCCGTCGACCTGGCGGAGAACCTGAAGAAGCAGGGCGGCTTCATTCCCGGCGTGAAGCCGGGCGCGAAGACGGCGGAGTACATCGACGACGTGGTATCGAAAATCACGCTTCCGGGCGCGATCTTCCTCACGGCCGTGGCGCTCTTGCCGATCTGGATCTCGGATCTGATGCACATCCAGTTCAACTTTGGCGGCACGTCGCTGCTCATCGTGGTCGGCGTCGCGCTCGACACGATTCAGCAGATGAACCAACACCTGCTGCTCCGCAAATACGACGGCTTCATGAAGAAGGGCCGCGTACGGTTCCGCGGCGGATTCCAAGGCGTTCCCGGCGGCGGTTACTGATTCGGCCCCGGCAGCATGCGTAGGACACTTCGAGGGCCCGGCGATGAACCGGGCCCTTTAGTTTTCCCGCATCCTCCCGCTCTCACCCACACGCAATGATCATCGTCCTGTTCGGAAAACCCGGAGCCGGCAAGGGCACGCAAGCGCCCCTGCTCGCGAACGATCTCGACGTGCCGACGCTCGCCACGGGCGACGTGCTGCGCTCCGCTGTGCGCGGCGGCACGACGCTTGGGCTCGAGGCCAAGGGCTACATGGACCGCGGCGAGCTGGTGCCCGACAAGGTCATTCTCGGGATCGTGGCCGAAGAGCTCGGACAGCCGCAATACGCGAAGGGCGTGATCCTCGACGGCGTGGTCCGCACCGTGCCGCAGGCCGAAGGACTCGAGAGAATGCTCAAGGTTCTTGGCCGGAAGGTGGACGCCGTGCTCGCGTTCGACATCGACAACGACGAGATCGTGCGACGGCTGAGCGGCCGCACCGTCTGCGAGAACTGCCAGACGCCGTACACCGGCCGCGAGGTGGGAAGCGTGTGCGACAAATGCGGCGGCGCGCTCATGCGGCGGAAGGACGACGAGCCGGAGGCGATTCGCACGCGGCTCCGCGTGTACGACGAGCAGACCGCGCCCGTGCTCGATTGGTACCGGCGCAACGGCGGCTGGGTGGTCGTCGTCGATGCGGTCGGCCCGGTCGAGGAGATCACGAAGCGCACGCTCGAGGCGCTGCAGCGGTGATTCAGCTCAAGTCGGCGCGCGAGATCGAACTGATGGCGCAGGGAGGCAAGATCCTCGGCGCCACCGTCGAACATCTGCGCGCCGCGGTGCGCCCCGGTATCAGCACCGGCGAGCTGGATGCGATCGCGGAAGACTTCATTCGCAGCCACGAGGGTGCGACGCCGGCGTTCAAGGGGCTGTACGGCTTTCCCGGCAGCATCTGCGCGTCGGTGAACAACGAGATCGTGCACGGCATTCCGAGCAGGAAGCGCCTGCTCGTGGAAGGCGATCTCGTCTCGCTCGACGTCGGCGTCGGGTACAAGGGCTATTTCACCGACAGCGCGACGACGGCGCCCGTCGGCGAGATCAACGCCGAAGCGAAGCGCCTGCTCGCGGTGACGCAGGAATCCCTCGAGGCGGGCATCGCCGCGGCGGTGGTCGGCAACCACGTCGGCGATATCGGACATGCCGTCGAGACCGTGGTGCGGGCGGCTGGCTTCACCGTGGTGCGCGATCTCGTGGGACACGGGATCGGCGTGGAGTTTCACGAGGAGCCGCAGGTGCCGAACTACGGCAAGCCTAAGCGGCGCGAGAAGCTCGTCCCCGGACTCACGATCGCGATCGAGCCGATGGTGAACGTCGGCGGACCGGCGACGCGCACGCTGCCCGATCGCTGGACGATCGTCACGCTCGACGGCTCGCTCTCGGCGCACTTCGAGCACACGGTGGCGATCACGGAGGACGGCCCGCGGGTGCTGACGCGGGCGTAGATCGTTCAGAGGGTGCGTGCCGAGTGGGTTGGATTGAATTGCGGACGCGGACTTCGGCGGATGTGGCGAACGAGGCGCGGAATCAGCGGCGAAAGTGCTGAGGGAGTTGCGGCTTCTGACGGTTTGTGTGCACGACGCGGTGAAATTTCGGCTCGTGGCCGAAATGAAATAGCAGTCCCACCTCGAGGTTCGTGCAGCGTAGATAGTTGTAGAGCTGTCGTTCGGCGATCGGATGCAGCCGCTCCGACGCCTTGAGCTCGACGACGATTCGATCGTCGACCAGCATGTCGAGACGTTGATACGCCGCGATCGCTCCGAAGTAGTAGATCGGCACGAGCACCTCGCGGGCGACCGTATGGCCTCGGTTTGACAACTCCTTCTCGAGTACGGCCGAATAGACGTGCTCCAGAAAGCCAAACCCGAGTACCCGATACACGGCATAGAACCCACCAATGATTGATTTGGTGATCGCTTCATCGAGGAGCGGCTCGCCGTTTCGCGTCGACATTCCGCGCCACGTTTGCCTCATCCGCTCGAGTCCGCGTCACCATTCCAATCCAACCCAAACCGGCGCAATCCCACCCTCCCGGCATCGATCTCCGGGGCAGTCCTCGATCACGGCGCCGGGACAGCATTTACCTCTTTTGGCGCGTAGGTCCTTGGGCTAACCTATCCCAGCCGCAAGCCGGGTCATCGCGTCTGCCGCCGCCTGGCACGCGCGAGCGCACTCCCACCTCACCGGAGGTTTTGGATGTCCACGCGGGCTCTCCGCACCTGGCGCCTCGCCGTACTGCCGATCGCGTTCGCCGCGACGGCCGCCACGGCTAGCGCCCAGACTCATATCACGACCCCGAAGGAGTTCTTCGGGCACAACATCGGCGACGATTACTGGCTCCCGAACTACGACCAGTTCGTGCAGTACTGGCACAAGATCGACGCCGAGTCGGATCGCATGCAGGTGCTGGAGATCGGCAAGTCGAGCGAGGGACGTCCGCAGCTCGCGGCGATCATCACGGCGCCGGAAAACTTCAAGCTCCTGCAGCACTACAAGGACATCTCGATGCGCCTCGCGAAGGGCGAGGGGCTCACCGACGCCCAGGCGCACGCGCTGGCGAAGGAAGGGAAGGCGGTCGTCTGGTTCGACGGCGGCCTGCACGCGACCGAGGTGCTGGGCGCGAGCCAGTTGATCGAGACGAGCTACCAGCTCATCTCGCGCAACGACGACGAGACCAAGCGCATCCTGCACGACGACATCATTCTCGCGGTGCACGCGAATCCCGACGGCATGCAGCTCGTCGCGAACTGGTACATGCAGGAGCCGGACACGCTCAAGCGGAACGAGAACATTCCGTTCCTCTACAACAAGTACGCGGGCCACGACGACAACCGCGACTCGTTCATGTCGAACCTGAGCGAGACCAAGAACATCAATCATTTCATGTTCTGGGACTGGCACCCGGTGATCATGTACAACCATCACCAGACCGGCCCCGCCGGCACGGTGATGTTCTCGCCGCCGTTCCGCGATCCGTTCAACTACAACATCGACCCGATGATCATCATCGGGCTGGACCAGGTCGGCGCGGCGATTCATCAGCGGCTGCTCGAGGAGAACAAGCCGGGCTTCACCATGCGCTCGGGCTCGAGCTACTCCACGTGGTGGAACGGCGGCCTGCGCACGATCGGCTACTTCCAGGGGATCATCGGCATCCTCACCGAGACGATCGGCAACCCGACGCCGGAGCGGATTCCATTCATCCCCGAGCAGCAGCTCCCGCACGGCGACCTGCCGGCGCCGGTGACGCCGGGGATCTGGCACTTCCGCCAGTCGATCGACTACTCGGTCTCGGCGAACTACGCGATCTTCGATCTGGCGAGCCGCTATCGTGAGACTTTGCTCTACAATAAATACTTAATGGCGAAGCACGCGATCGAGGCCGGCAGCGAGGATCACTGGACGGTGACCGGCAAGCGGATCGCGGCGGCGGAAGCGGCGCTCGACGCGAGCGCGATGCAGGCGGGTGCGCCGGCGGGGCGCGGCGGCCGCGGTGGACGCGGCGGCGCGGCGGCGGCGAACGGGGCGGCGGGCGGCGTGGCCGCGGCGGTGACGCCGTTCGGCGCGGCGCGGGGCAGCGTCGAGGCGCAGGAGCACGCGTACAACGACGTGCTGCACGCCAAGGACATGCGCGATCCGCGCGAGTACGTCATCCCGATCGAGCAGCCGGATTTCCCGACGGCGACCAAGTTCGTGAATGCGCTGCGGAACGTGGGCGTGTACGTCGATCAGGCGACGCAGCCGTTCACGGCCAACGGCAAGCACTACGGCGCCGGCTCGTACGTGATCAAGATGGCGCAGGCCGCGCGCGCGCAGGTGCTGGACATGATGGAGCCGCAGGATCACCCGAACGACTTCGCGTATCCGGGCGGCCCACCGAAGCGCCCGTACGACAATGCGGGCTGGACGCTGGCGTACGAGATGGGCGTGCACTTCGATCGGTTCCTCGAGCCGTTCGACGCGCCGACGAAGCGCATCGAAGGGCTGGCGAAGCCGGTCGCGGGCACGATCGCGAATGCGTCGGGCGCGGCGGGGTATCTCCTCTCGCACGACTACAACGACGCGTTCACCGTGATCAACCGCGTGCTCGAGGCGGGCGGTGAGGCGTACTGGCTCAAGTCGCCGATCACGGCCAACGGAACGACGTATCCCGCTGGCACCTTCTACATCGGCGGCTCGTCATCGGCCGTCGTGCAGAAGGCGGCGCAGGAGCTTGGCGTGAGCTTCAACGGTACGAGCGAGAAGCCGGGCGCGGACGCGCAGAAGCTCACCGAGAAGCGCATCGCGCTCGTCGACCGGTTCGGCGGCTCGATGCCGTCGGGGTGGACGCGGTACGAGTTCGAGCAATTCGAGATTCCTTATCACGTCGTGTACCCCAAGGAACTCGATGCCGGGAATCTCCGCAGCAAGTACGACGTGATCATCTTCCCGTCCGATCTGCCGATCGGAAACGCGGGCGGCTTCGGCGGCCGCGGCGGCGCGGGCGGCGGTCGCGGCGGCCGCTCTACGGCGGACGTTCCCGCGCAGTATCAGAACATGCTCGGCAGCCTCACCGAGGAGCACACGCTCCCCCAGATCAAGAAATTCCTCGAGGACGGCGGCACGGTGATCACCGTCGGCCGCGCGACGTCGCTCGGGTACGAGCTCGGCCTCCCGATCGAGAATCATCTCGTCGTGCGCGCGCCCGGCCAGCCCGATCGCCCGCTCACCGGCGAGGAGTACTACGTGCCGGGCTCAATCCTCCAGGTCGCGGTCGACAGCGCCGATCCGGTCGCGAACGGCTTCAACTCCAAGCTCGACGTGTTCTTCGACAACAGCCCCGTGTTCCGCCTCGAGCCCGATGCGGCGCTCAAGGGCACGAAGGCGGTGGCGTGGTTCGACAGCGCGACGCCGCTCCGCAGCGGTTGGGCGTGGGGCGAGAACTATCTCGAGGGCGGCGCGGCCGTGGTCGAGGCCAATTATGGCAAGGGGAAGGTGTATCTCTTTGGTCCGGAGATCACGTTCCGCGGCCAGCCGCACGGCACGTTCAAGTTCCTGTTCAATGGGATTTACGCGCCGAGTCAGCCGGTGCCGGTGGTGCCGTAAGGACGACCGTGCATTTAGCGTTCGCTCATGAGCACGGCCCGCGCGAATGCGCGGGCCGTGTGTGCATGGACGACGCGTCTGCCCGCGGGGCACCGGCGTGCGGATACTGACGCTCGTATTCGCCGGCTCGCTCGCGGCATGCGGAGTCGCCGGGCGCGCGAAGAACGCCGCCGTCGCCGGCAACGCTCGCCCCGATGCGATCCTCTGTTGGGCGACTCGCACGTTCGGCGCACGAGATTCGCTCGTGGTCGACTTGCGACTGCGGTCCGGTAATGGGAATCGCACGCCGACGGCCGATGACGAGCGCGCGGTGACCGAGCTAGGAGGCCGCGTGCTCTATCGATTTCACGTCGCGGTGCTCCGTGCGTTGGTCGACACCACCGCGCTTCGCGCGCTCCTCGGCGCGCGCAATGGACTCGCCGACGTAGCCTATCCGGTTGCGGATACGTCGCAACACGATGTCCGACTGCAGATATTCTATCGCCGAGCGACAACGCTCGCGGATGATTCCATACTCGCGGGGCATGGTGCGCGAGGCCTGTTCGGCCCGCCGCGCTCTCGCGTCGTGTCTGCCACGATCGCCGACTCGCTGGTTCCAGCGATTGCTCAATTTCCCGGAGTCGCGTTCGTCCGGGCGCAAGCAATGGTGTGTGCGACCGCGAATGGCGTGCAGCGGTCGAGCTCGAGGTCGGGATGAACGGCGGCTCGGAAACTCGCGAGCCGGGAGGCGACGAGTGGCGCGGGATGCTGGCTGTTCAGGACGGTCCCCCGCGCCTGATCGTCGCGCACGGCGCTTGCACCCTCGTCCTCCGGACCCATCATCTCCAGACTGGAGCGCAGGAGGACGCCATGATTCGCAAGCTGAAAGACGGCCAGTATCGCCTCTACTCCCGCAAGAAGAATCCCAAGACCGGCAAGCGGCGCAACCTGGGCACGTTCTCGTCGCGCTCGGCGGCGGAGAAGCACGAGCGCGAGGTGCAGTACTTCAAACGGCACTGATATTCGCGAACTGGAATGATAATTCGCTCGCGGTCACCAGCTCCAATCCACCCCTGGGACGCGAGCGAAGTTGACGCCGAGGGCGGCGAGTCGCGTCCCCTGCGCGCCGATGCGCCGGCGAAAATTCTCCCAATCGTGATGCCGCGCTGACGACCACCCGAGCTCGGCGATCGCGGTGAGGCGCGGGAAGGCGAGATACTCGTAGTCCTGCCGCGTCATCACCGTCTCCGCCCAGAGCGGCCCCTCGACGCCAAGGACGGACTGCTCGCCAATCCCCGGGATGAGCGTGGCGGGATCCCAGTCGTACGCGGTTTTCAGATTGATGAATCCCGCCCACTTGAGGCCGAGCGCGGTCGTGCTGTCGTACTTCATGTCCATGTACGCGTGCGGCCCGGGCGAGAGAATGACCTTTCCGCCGCGCTCGGCCTGCAGCACGGTCGAATCCTTGTTCCAATGCTGAACGATGGTGCTGGGGTGAATGTTCGCCGGCGCGATCTCGCCCCAGCCGATCATCCGCGGGCCGGCGGCGGTCACGATCGACTCCACGCGTTCGATGAACCCGCGATACTGCTCCTTCGTGAGCGACCGAACCTCGTCGCCGCCAATGTGGAAGTACGGCGTGGGCGCGGCCGCGGCGATCTCGCGCACGACGTCACCGACGAACTGATAGATGCTGTCGTTCGTGACGCAGAGCGTGTTCGACGCACCACCGATGCGTGTGAACGGCTCCGGCGCGGTGTGATTGCAGCGCAGATCGGGATACGCGACGAGCGCCGCGTTGATGTGCCCGGGCATGTCGATCTCGGGCACGACGGTGATGTAGCGCGAGCGCGCGTAGGCGACGATGTCAGCGTATTGCGCCTGGGTATAGAAGCCGCCCGCTCCGCCGCCGATCTCGGTCTGTCCCCCGACCTCGGTGAGCTTCGGCCATGACTTGATCTCGATCCGCCAGCCTTGATCGTCGGAGAGATGCAGGTGCAGCCGATTGAGCTTGTACAGCGCCATCACGTCGATGAAATGCTTGACGTCGTCGGGGCCGAGGAAGTGGCGCGCGACGTCGAGCATGGCGCCGCGCCAGGCGAAGCGCGGCGAGTCGGCGACGTGCACCGCCGGCGCGATGAGGCGCCGCTGGTACGCCGATGGATGCTCCACCGCGACCGGTAAGAGTTGTCTAAAGGTCTGCACGCCGTGAAACAATCCGGCGGGCGCGGCCGACGCGATGCGCACGCGCGTGCGGGTGATCGTGAGGTCGTAGCCTTCGTCGCCGAGAGTGGCGAGCGACGGATCGAGGGTGAGCGTGATGCTCGAGTCAGGCGCCGCGCCGCCCGCGAGTCGCTGCGATTTCGCGCCGGAGCGCGAGGCGATCATGTTCGCCGCGTAGTCGCCGATCGCCTCGACCTCGGCCGAGGCGGCCGAGTCGACGTACACCGCCGTGCGCGGCGTGACGAGAAAGCTGTCCGCCGGCGAAACATCGATCGTCGATGGCATGGGCACGACGTCCTGCGCGAGGTGTGCGCGCGATGGAGTCGGTGCGGTGCCGGGCCGGCCGGAACAAGCGGCGAGCGACGCGAACGCGAGCAGCGCGAGAACGGAACGAAACGGCATGAGCGTCGAAGGCGAGGGTGAGACGGGTTCTGAGCGCACGAGCCTCGAAGGGGCGGGCACAGCGGCGAATATCCAAACTATACTCGTCATTCCGGCACCGGAGTGCCAGGCGACGTGCTCGGCGCTGGCGACGGTCCGGCAGCGCGCGCATTTTGGCTGTCCACCGCATGTCGAGAAACCGCCCACGGCTCCGACTTCTCCATGCAGGCGCCAATTCCGGCGCCGCCAACACCGAGGAGAGGGAACCATGAAGTTCATGCTCATGATGCACGCCCCGCGCGGCACGGGCGAGTACAAGATCACCCAGTGGTCGCCGGAGGACTTCAAAGCGCACATCGCGTTCATGCAGCGCCTGAACCGCGATCTCACCGCCTCGGGCGAGCTCGCCGGGGGCGAAGGGCTTGCTCAACCCGGCGACGCGCGGATTGTCCGGGCGGGAAAGAGCGCGCCGGTGGTCACCGACGGTCCGTTCGCCGAATCGAAGGAGTTCCTCGTCGGCTTCTGGATCGTGGACGTCGACAGCGCGGAGCGCGCGTACGAGATCGCGGCGACGGCCTCGGCGGCGCCCGGCCCGGGCGGCACGCCGCTCAACATGCCGCTCGAGGTGCGCCAGGTGATGCAGGCACCGCCGCCGGTCGAGGGGTGAGCGCGTCGAGGGACACCGAGCACCTGCTGCGCGAGCTGGCGCCGCAGGTGCTCGGCGCGGTCGCGCGAAAGCACCGCGATTTTGCCGCCGCCGAGGACGCGGTGCAGGAAGCGCTGATCGCGGCGGCCGCGCAGTGGCCGTCGCAGGGTGTCCCGGCGAATCCGCGTGGCTGGCTCTATCACGTCGCGTTGCGTCGCATCACCGATCAGCTCCGGAGTGAGGTCGCACGCCGCGATCGGGAGACGCGCGCCTCGAGCGAGCTTTGGGCCGAATGGGCGTTCGTGCCGCCGCCCGACGAGGAGCTCGTGGTCGACGGCGACGACACGCTCGCGCTGCTCTTCATGTGCTGCCACCCGTCGCTCACGCACGCGTCGGCGATCGCGCTCACGTTGCGCGCCGTCGGCGGTTTGACGACGGCCGAGACCGCGTCGGCGTTCCTGGTCCCCGAAGCAACGATGGCGCAGCGGATCAGCCGGGCGAAGCAGGCGATCAAAGCGTCGGATGAGCCGTTCCGCCTGCCGTCGGAGCGCGAGCGTGCCGAGCGGCTGGCGAGCGTGCTGCACGTGCTATACCTGATCTTTAATGAGGGTTATAGTGCGAGTTCCGGCGCGGCGGCGTACCGCGCCGATCTCTCCCGCGAGGCGATCCGTCTGACACGGATGCTGCGGCGCCTGCTGCCGGACGACGCCGAAACGACCGGCCTCCTCGCGCTGATGCTGCTGACCGACGCGCGGCGGCCGGCGCGCACGGGCGCCGGCGGCGAGTTGATCCCGCTCGACGAGCAGGACCGATCCGCCTGGGACACCGCGCTCATCGCCGAGGGTGTCGCGCTCGTGAGCGACCTTTTTCATGGTGGCGCGCTCGGCGCGTATCAGCTGCAGGCGGCGATCGCCGCGGTGCACGACACGGCCGCGCGCGCGGAGGACACCGACTGGCCGGAGATTCTGGCGCTGTACGACGCGTTGCTGCAATTCGCCGATAATCCCGCCGTGTCGCTCAATCGCGCCGTGGCCATCGCGATGGTGCACGGTCCCGCGGCGGGTCTCGACGAGCTGACTCGCCTCGACGGCGACGCGCGCATCGCGGGCCAGTATCGCCTCGACGGCGTACGGGGCCATTTGTACGAACGCCTCGGCGATCGTGAGCGCGCGATCGCACACCTGCGCGCCGCCGCCGAACGTACGATGAGCGTGCCGGAGCGGGATTACCTGCTGCTGAAGGTGGCGCGGCTTGAGCACGCGCCGCGGTGAAACGGATGGCGACTCCATGGCGAACGAGATCATTCGCCGCCGAGGATGTCCGAAAGTCTGGACGGGGGCTGTCCGTTTTCGAGGACGGACGAACCGCGAGCAGGCGTTTCTCGCGGGGCACCGGTTGGCGCGAGACGTGCTAGTGGGCCCGCTTTAGCGTATACGCATTCTGGTTTGATCAATCCCCCTCCCCCCCTCCCCTCAATGAGGATTCCTTCCATGATGCTGACGGTAATGCAGGCGAGCCGCACGACGATCGTCGGGCTGACGTTCGCGATCGCCGCGGCGACGCTGGTCGCGTGTGGCGGCAATGATGCCAACGCGGGTGCGACGTCGCCCACGCCGACCATTGGCGCGATCCGCATCCAGCCGGCCACGATGACGATCGTCGCCGGCAGCGATTCGCAGGCGGTCGCGATCGTGACCGACGCCGCGGGTCGCCCGATCACGAACGCGGATGTACGGTGGAGCATGACCGATGGGGCAATCATTTCGGTGTCGGGCGCCGGGGTCATCCACGCGATCTCACCAGGTGTCGCGTTGGTCACCGCGGTCGACGGCCCACGCATCGCGCTCGACACCGTCACGGTCATCGCGAGATCGTCTTCGCCGAACCGACGCGCGCGCGGCTCGCGGCTCCAACTCGCCAGCGTTCGATCGGGTCGGTGACGGCGCGCCCGCCGGCGCTTGCGGCACCTGGCGGCGGAGACTCAATTCGACGGCGACACTTGCTCGCTGGAGCCTTCAGCCGTGTTTCGTCCTGTCCTTCTTCGTCTCTCTCTCCTCCTCGTCGCGTGGATGGCGGCGCCGGCCATCGCGCGCGGGCAGAGCCAGGCGCACGATCTCGTCCTGCTGGGCGGCTGGCTCTTTTCCTCGACTGGCAGGGCGCGCGTTCACAATCCCGGCATTCTGATCCGCGCAGGCAAATTCCTGCGCGTCGGCGGCGATCTCTCCCTCGCTGAACCGGGCGCAGACACGATCCGCGTCGCCGACACCGAGACGATCATCCCGGGTCTGTTCGATCTGCATGCGCACTACGCGATGGATCTGTTCAACAAAGGGCGCGTCGACGAGACCAGAGCGTATCCGTCGCTCTTTCTCGCGAACGGCGTCACGAGCACGTTCCCCGCGGGGGAGATGGAAGCCGACTCGATGCGCGCGCTGCGCATTCGCATCGACCGCGGGCTCGAGCCGGGCCCCCGGCTGCTCAATTCGGGTCCGTACTTCGGGACGGCGCGCCCCGGGTGGAAGCGGGACATGTCCGCCGACTCCATCGACGCCGAAGTGGACCACTGGGCGGAGCTCGGCGTGCGCGGATTCAAGGCGAAGGGGATCCGGCCCGACCAGCTCCGGGCGCTGATCCGCCGCGCGCACCTGCACGGCCTGACGGTGACGGGCCATTTGGATTCTGGCATTCGAGAATCGGTAAATCCGCGCGACGCGATCCTGATGGGGATCGACCGCATCGAGCACTTCATGGGCGGCGACGCGTTTCCGGCGGACAAGACGGCGTACGCGTCGCTGGAGAAGATGACGCGCTTCGACACGCCCGAGTACAAGCGCATCGTCAACCTCTACATCACGCAGCACGTCTACTACGACGCCACGCTCAGCGCGTACGGCTACTACGGGAAGCGCGATCCGGCGGTGTTCACGTATTTCACGGACGAGAAGCGTTTTCTGACGCCGTACATGCGGCAGATCGTCGACGCGCGGCCGCCGCGCCCCGTGCTCCAGCAGTTCGAGAACATTTATTGGGTGAAGCGGAAGGAGGTCAAGGCATTCTATGACGCCGGCGGCGCGGATCTGATCACGCTCGGCACCGATCATCCGAGCTGGGGCGAGTACTTCACGCCGTTCTCCGTGCATCGCGAGCTGCTGTCCTTCGTGCTCTCGGGCATTCCGCCGTACGCGGTGCTCCGCTTCGCAACGATCAACGCCGCGCGAGCCATGGGCCTCGGCGACCGCCTCGGCTCGATCGAGGCAGGGAAGTGGGCCGACGCGGTGATCGTGCGCGGCGATCCGACGAAGGACATCACGACCGTGCGGAACGCGCGGGTCGTGATCAAGGCCGGGAACGTGTACGATCCGGCGGCACTGATGAAGTCCGTCGAAGGAGCGATCGGTCCGGTCAGCGCCGCCGATACCGTGAATTGGCTCGGCGGGAAGTACGGCGTGTATCGCTGATGCGACGCGGCGATCAGACGGTGCAGATCGAGTACGCCTGGCGAAGGCCCGCGGCCGGATCGTGCCGCGGCACGAACTCCTGGCCGACGAAGCCCGTGTAGCCGAGGTCCGCGATCGCCTGCATGATCGCGTGGTAGTTGAGCTCCTGCGTGTCGTCGATCTCGGCGCGCCCGGGAACGCCGCCGGTGTGGAAGTGCGCGATGTGCTGGAAATTCTGCCGGATCGTGCGGATCACGTCGCCTTCCATGATCTGCATATGATAAATATCATATAACAGCTTCATTCTCGGCGACGCGACGCCCTGCACGACCTGCACGCCCCAAGCGGTGTGATCGGCGTGATAGTCCTTGTGGTCGACTTTGCTGTTCAGCATCTCGAGGCAGAGCGTCACGCCGTGCTGCTCGGCGATCGGCGTGACCCGGCGGAGACCCGTGATGCAGTTGGCGATTCCCTCGGCGTCGGACATCCCCGCGCGGTTGCCGCTGAACACGACGATGTTCGGCGCACCGGCCGCGGCGACGAGGGGGATCATGCGTGCCGCGTCGGCGACGAGCTTGTCGTGGTTGTCGAGCCGATTGAAGCCGACGGGGATCGCGCCGAAGCCGTTCGCCATCGCGCACTGCAAGCCGTGGCGCTTCGGGACGTCCCACTCGTTCTCGCTCAGCAGCTCGACCGAGCTGTACCCGATCGACTTCGCCGTCTCGCAAAGCGTATCGAGCGGCATGCTGCCGTAGCACCAGCGCGAGACGGATTGTTTGAGGCGTCCCGCGGCCGGCCGGAGCGGGACGTACTCGCGCCCGGGCAGCTTTGCGGCGACGGCGAGCGCGCCGAGGGATTGGAGCGCGGTGCGCCGGTTCATAGCGCGCGAGCCCCCATCAGCTTCACCGCGTGCGCCACCGCGCGCGCGGTGAGCGCCATGTACGTGATGCTCGGATTCTGGCAGCCGTTGCTCGCCATGCACGCGCCGTCGGTCATGAACAGATTCTTCACGTCCCACGACTGGTTCCACCGATTGAGCACGCCGTCGCGCGGCGTCCTGCTCATGCGCGCGCCGCCCATCTCGTGAATGCAGTGCCCGGGCGGGTTGTTCGACGCGTGCGTGCGGATGTTGGTGCATCCCGCCGCGTCGAGCATCTCGGCCATCGCGGTCTGCATGTCCTTGTCCATCGCGTGCTCGTTGTCGCGCCACCGCACCTCGATGCGGGCCGCGGGAATACCCCACTTGTCCTTGACGTCGGGATCGAGCGTGATGCGATTCCGCTCGTCGGGGAGCGTCTCGCCCCATCCCGACGCGGACAGCGACCAGGGTCCGAGATCGTCGATGAGCGATTGCTTGAAGTCGGCGCCATAGCCCGGCATGCCGCCGCCGCGTCCCCACCCGTCGCGCCCCGATCCGCCCTGCATCCCGTAGCCGCGCAGGAAGTCCGGATGCGCGGTCTTCACATTGCGGAATCGGGCGATGTAGATGCCGTTCGGCCGGTGTCCCGTCGTGCGCTTGTCGAGAAAGCCCGGCATCGTGCCCGACGCGCCGGAGCCGTAATGATGATCCATCACGTACTTGCCGAGGATGCCGCTCGAATTCGCGAGCCCGTCGGGCCAGCGCTCGCTCTTCGAATTGAGGAGGAGGCGCACGGATTCGATCGCCGACGCGCAGAGGAACACGACGCGCGCCGTGTACTCGACGTTCTGCATCGTCCGCGCGTCGATCACGCGCACGCCGCGCGCGCGGCCGGTCTTCGCATCGTACAACACCTCGGCGACGACGCTGTGCGGCCGCAGCGTGAGACGGCCCGTCTTGCGCGCGGCGGGGAGCGTCGAGCCGAGGCTGCTGAAGTACGACGCCGTGATGCAGCCGCGCTCGCACGGGCCGCAGTAGTGGCAGGGGAGGCGGCCGTTGTGCGGCTGCGTGAGGATCGCCGCGCGGCCGATGGTCAACACGCGATCGCCGTTGAACGCCTTCATGATCTTGGGACGCGCCGCCTCTTCGACGACCGTCATCGGCATCGGCGGGAGGAACTCGCCGTCCGGGAGCTGCGACAGGCCTTCGCGCGCGCCGGTGATGCCGATGAACTTCTCGACGTAGCTGTACCACGGCGCGATGTCCGCGTAGCGGATCGGCCAATCGCTGCCATGGCCGTCGCGCGCGTTCGCGCCGAAATCGAGGTCGCTCCAGCGGTACACCTGGCGCCCCCACGTGATCGAGCGCCCGCCGACCTGCCGGCCGCGGAACCACTTGAACGGCGCGCCGTCAGGATTGGTATATGGATTCTCTAAATCCTTGACGAAGAACTTCGAGCCCATCTCGTCGCAGGCGTAGCAGCCGCGCTGCACGGGATAGTCGCGCTCGAGCGCCTTGCGATCGCCGAGGCCGCGGAAGGGCATCTGCCACGCCTGCACGTGCTCCACGTAGTCGTGCGCCGGGTCGATCGGGCCGCCCGCCTCGAGCACGAGCGTCCGCAGGCCGTGCTCGGTGAGCTCCTTCGCCGCCCAGCCGCCGCTGATCCCCGAGCCGACGACGATCGCGTCGTAGTGGTTGGCGGCGATCATCGCGGGCTCCCCGCCTGGACGGCGCGCCTGAGCGGAGCCGCGCCGTCGAACTTGCCCGGCTCGATCTCGAGCTTGAGCACGTCCTTCATCACGCGCTCGCTCGTGAAGTAGCCGTGCACGATCAGCCCCTTGAGCCGCCAGTACGTGCGCTGCGGTTCGGCGCGATGGTCCGCGGCCGACTCGATCTGCGCGATCGCCGCCGGGTCGAGCTGGTCGAGCCCGGACGAGAACGCGTCGCGCTCGGCATCGGTGTAGTTCTCGCTCACGATGACGTTCACGAAATCCTGAACGCGCACGTCCGATGCGCTCGGGCTGTCGGTGCGCGGCAGGATCGCGTCGCCGATCGCGGCGACTTTCGCGAGCTGCGCGTCGGTGAGTCCGTTCGCGGGGCGCAGCCCGGCCGCGACCCGTTTCCAGGCGGTGATTGCCTCGTGCGGAAAGAGCGCGAGCGCCGTGCTGGCGCCGATCGCGCGAAGTGCTTCGCGACGTTGCATGGTCGGCCGTTCTCCAGGCGGGATTCGTCTCTCATATGTTGGCGTCCGGCCGCCGGTTCCGCTATGCTGCGAGGCAACTTCAGGCTCGGGCTCGCCTACGTTCACCGGCATCTCCACCAACCTCGCGCTGATCGTCCTCGTCGTCTACACGGCGGCGTTCATCGCCGTCGGGTTGGTGATGGCGCGCCGCGTGAAGCGCGCCGACGACTTTCTCGTCGCGGGGCGGCGGCTCGGGCCGGGCCTCATCGCATCGACGTTTCTCGCGGCGAACATCGGCGCGGGCTCCACGTTGGGCGCGACCGGCCTCGGGTACGAACACGGCTGGAGCGCGTGGTGGTGGGTCGGGTGCGCGGGCATCGGCTCGCTCATTCTCGCGAACACCGTCGGCCCGAAGATCTGGACGCTCGCCGCGAACAAGGGCTGGCGCACGGTCGGCGACTTCCTCGACGATCGGTTCGGCCGGCCGGTGCGCGGGCTGGTCGCGGCGCTCCTATGGATCGCGACGTTGATGATTCTCGCCGGGCAGTTGTTCGCGATCTCGCAAATCCTCGCCGTCGTTGCGGGAACGCCGGTCTGGGCCGGCTGCTCGATCGGCGCGCTGATCGTCTCGGCGTATTTCGTTGCCGGCGGACTCTACTCGTCGGCCTGGGTCAACATGATCCAGATGACGGTGAAGCTCGTGGGCTTCGCGATCGCGATTCCCGTCGCGATCGCGGCGATCGGCGGCTGGTCGTCGCTCGACGTCGCGGCGCACGCGACGACTCCGCTGACCGCGAAGCAGGTCATCGAGTACATCGCCGTGATTGTGCCGTCGTTCATCATTTCGCCGGGGCTCATTCAAAAACTCTACGGAGCCAAGGACGCGCGTACCGTGCGCGTGGGGGTGAGCTGGAACGCCGCGGTGCTGCTCCTCTACGCGTTCGCGCCGGCGATTCTCGGCATCATTGGACACGCACGCTTCCCGAATATTCCGAGCGAGCAGGCGCTGCCCAAGGTCATGGTGGCGCTGATGCCGCCGTGGCTCGGCGTGCTAACGATCGCCGCGATTTTCTCCGCCGAGCTGAGCGCGAGCGACGCGGTCCTGTTCATGCTCGCGAGCTCGCTGAGCGTCGATCTGTTCAAGACGTTTCTCAAGCCGCAGGCCACGGACCGGCAGGTGCTGCTCGTCGGACGCCTCGCGGCGTTCGGCGGTGCGATCGTCGCCGTACTGATCGCGATCCAGCTCGGCTCGATCATCACCGCGCTCACCATATTCTATACGGTGATGGCGGCCGCGCTCACCGCGCCGCTGATCGTCGGCCTGTACTCGTGTCGCGCGACGATGCGCCGGGCGATATTCTCCATCATCGTCTCGGTAGCGGTGACGGCACTGACCAGGTCGGGGCTGTGGGGCACGCTTACCGGTTTCGTCATTATGCTTCTTCCATGAAACGACGCGACTTTGTCGGAGCGATGGCGCTGGCCTCGGTGGCGCGGCCGCGCTGGCTCGAGGGCGAGATGCCGATTCCAGGCGGTGGTTCGATCACCGACGTCGAAGGGATTCGCGTCGGGCATTTCACTGACGCGCGGCGCCCGACCGGGTGCACGGTCGTGCTGTACGAGCGCGGCGCCGTCGGCGGCGTCGACGTCCGCGGCTCGGCGCCCGGCACGCGCGAGACCGATCTCCTCCGGCCGATCAATCTCGTCGATCGGGTGAACGCGGTCGTGCTCGCCGGCGGCAGCGCCTTCGGCCTCGACGCGGCGTCGGGCGTGATGCGCTACCTCGACGAGCACGGCGCCGGCTTCGCGACGGCGGGCGGCAAGGTGCCGATCGTACCCGCGGCGGTGCTCTACGATCTCACGGTCGGCGACGGCAAGATCCGCCCGACCGCGGAATCGGGCTACCAGGCGTGCCAGCACGCGGCGACCGGCCCGGTGGCCGAGGGCAACGTCGGCGCCGGCGCGGGCGCGACGGTAGGCAAGCTGCTCGGCAGCCATCCGATGAAGGGCGGCATCGGCACGTCGAGCATCACGCTGGCGAACGGGCTCGTCGTCGCGGCGATCGTGGCGGTGAATTGCGTCGGCGACGTCATCG
The DNA here is from genome assembly GCA_025934775.1 of Gemmatimonadaceae bacterium. Classification (GTDB taxonomy): domain Bacteria; phylum Gemmatimonadota; class Gemmatimonadetes; order Gemmatimonadales; family Gemmatimonadaceae; genus JAQBQB01. The sequence goes on from JAICWO010000002.1 coordinate 28,735, forward strand.
ATCACGAAACTGGAAAGATCGTGGCGGGCGCGCGCACGCCGGACGGTAAGAGTTTCCTCAATCAAGTGAAGGCGATCCGCACGGGCGCCGGCGTCGCGCCCGGCGGGACGGGCCAGAACACGACGATCGGCGTGATCGCGACCAACGCGAAGTTCGACAAGACGCAGATGACGAAGATCGCGCAGATGGGCCACGACGGCATGGCGCGCGCCATCAATCCGTCGCACACGTCGTACGACGGCGACACGCTGTTCGCGCTGAGCACGGGCACGTCATCGGTGAACGCCACCCTCGTCGGCGTCGGGGCGCTCGCGGCGGAGGTGGTCTCCGACGCGATCGTACGCGCCGTCATGACGGCGACGTCGATCCCGGGCTATCCGAGCTACCGCGACGTCCAGCACTGAGGCGGCCGGCTCGTGGCGATCACTCCGTCCTATCGAACGTTCGTCCTCGAGCAGCTCGGCCGCGTGATTCCCGGGATCCGGTCGCGCAGCATGTTTGGCGGCGTCGGCATCTACGCGGACGACGTGTTCTTTGCGCTGATCGCGAGCGACATGCTGTACTTCAAGGTGAGCGACCGCAATCGCGCGGACTACGAGGCGCGCGGCATGAATCCGTTCCGGCCGTTCGGCGAGCACGGCGAGGTGATGAGCTACTTCCAGGTTCCCGAGGACGTGCTGGAGGATCTCGAGGAGCTGCGCGCGTGGGCCGACAAAGCGATCGCGGTGGCCGGCGCGAAAAGGCGCAAGCGCACGAGCTGACGGCGCGCTCGCGCGTCAGGCTTGGTTCGCGCGGCTCTGTGCGCGCGCCCACGCCCGCCTGAGCGGCGGCTACGCGCCGATCGCGGCGTCGACGGCGGCCGTGGCGCGGTCGGTCGAGCGGCGGCACTGCGCGAGGAGCTGGTTGCCTTCCTCGACGAGCCCCGCGCCGCGCGACCGGTCGCTCAATGATGATACGTTAATCCTAACATTGTAAACCGCGCCCCGGCACGCCGCCTCGGCGAGCAGCGCCGCGACCGCGGCGTCGGAGACCGCGTTCGTGTTCCCCTTGGTCGCGCAGACCGCCGCCAGCGCCGCCACCTGCGCGCACGCGCGCGCCGTCTCGAGCGGAACCTCGGCGGCGCCGAGCAGCGCGTCGGTGATCGCGGCCTGCCGCGCGTTCGCGGCGTCCTCCGGCTCGTTCGGCATCTTGTACGCGGCCGTCACCGCGCCGTACGACTCCGCGTCCCGCTTCACGAGCTCGGACAGCGTGCTCACCAGCGCCGCCGCCTCGAGGCCGAGCGCGCGCATCTCGGCGTCGACCGCGGCGTATTTCTTCCGGCCCGCCGTGAGGCCGCCGACCATCTGCGCGAGGGCCGCGGCAAGCGCGCCGACGTGCGCCGCGACGCTGCCGCCGCCCGGCGTCGGCGCCGATGACGCGACCGACGCGACGAACCCGCTCAGGGATTCGCCGCCCTGCATCGCGGCGCGCACCTTGTGCTCGAGCACCATTGCCGGCTTGAAGTCGCGAAGCTGGATGTGCCGCGCGGCCGTGTCGAACAGCACCCTCTCGGGCACCAGGCCGACGATCTCGCTCCAGGTGGGCGACACGCCAAGCGCTTCCGCTTCCATCTTGACCGTGTCGAACGCGCGGTAGAGCGGCGTCTTCTCCGTGTCGACGAGATTCATCGACACCTGCGCCTGCGCGTCGACCTCGAGGCCAAGGCCTTTCACGTAGCGGAGTCCGCCCGACGACCCGCGCACCGCTTTGGCGACCGCTTTCGCCACGGGGAGGTTCGCGGCAGGTCCGAGATACACGTTGTACGCGACGAGGAATGGCCGCGCGCCGATCGCGGTCGCACCGGCGCTGGAATGAATCGTCTTGGGCCCGAAGTCCGGCACGCGATTGGCCGCGCCGGCGCTCATCTCGTCGCGAATGCCCTCGAACTCGCCGCGGCGAATGTCGGCGAGGTTCTCGCGATCGGGGCGCGTGGCGGCGCGCTCGTATAAGAAAACTGGTATCTCGAGCTCGCGCCCCACCCGCTCGCCGAGCGTGCGCGCGAGCACGATGCAGTCCTCCATCGTGGCGCCCTCGAGCGGAATGAACGGCACGACGTCCGTCGCGCCCATGCGCGGATGCTCGCCGGTGTGCTGGTTGAGATCGATCCGCTCGCGCGCGGCGCGAATCCCGGCGAACGCCGCGTCGACCGCGCGCTCGACGGGAACGACGAACGTGACGACGGTTCGGTTATGCGACGCGTCGGAGGACACATCGAGCACGGCCACGCCCTCGACGGCGGCGATGGCGTCTCGGATCTGAGCGACGATCTCCGGGCGGCGCCCCTCGGAGAAATTCGGCACGCATTCGACGAGCTTCATGCGACGAGCTTCATGGTGATCGGTTCGAAGAGACGAGCGGAATCTACTGCTGGTCTTGCCGCACGCGCTCGAGCAGCCACGCGTGCATGCGCGGATTGCCCATCACGATGCCGGTGTGCGTCACGCGCACGGGTTCGCCGGCGACGCCCGTGACGATCCCGCCCGCTTCGCGCACGAGCAGCACGCCCGCGGCGATGTCCCAAGGCGCGAGCGACAGCTCCCAGAACCCCTCGAAGCGTCCGCAGGCGACGTCCGCGAAATCGAGCGCGGCGGCGCCCGGCCGCCGAATGCCGGCGGTCTGCTCCATGATCGGCCGCAGCATTCGCAAATACTCATCGACGTCCGGCCCGCCCTTGAACGGCATCCCCGTGCCGATCAGCGCGCGGAGGGGATCGTCGATCGTGGACACGGCGATCCGCTGTCCGGCGAGCCGGGCGCCGCCGCCCTTGGTCGCGGTGAACAGCTCGCCGTTCGCCGGATTGAGAATTGCGCCGGCGACGATCTCGTCGTCGACGAGCGCGGCGATCGAGACCGCGTACCAGGGAAAGCCATGCAGAAAGTTCGTCGTGCCGTCGAGCGGATCGGCGACGAACACGAGCCCCGATCGATCCTCCATCACCGGCGAGCCTTCTTCGGCGAGCAGCTTGGCGTCGGGATGTCGCGCGCGCACGACGTCGGCGATGGCGGCTTCGGAGGCGCGGTCGACATCCGACACGAAGTCCGCACGCGACTTGTTTTCCCACGTGAGCGACGCGCGATTCGCCGCGCCCGCGCGAATGATCTCCGCCGCGCGCGCCGCGGCCGCCACGCAGGTCGCCAGCAGCGCGCGATGGCTATTATGTTGATCGGATGTCACGGATCTTCAGTGGAATACAGCCGTCCGGGGAGCTGCACATCGGCAACTACCTCGGCGCGGTGAGGAATTGGGTGCGGCTCCAGCACGAGTTCGAGTCGATCTTCTGCGTCGTCGACTACCACGCGATCACGCTGCCGTACGAGCCCGACATGCTGCGCGAGCGCCGGCATGCGATGGCCGTGTCGCTGCTCGCGGCCGGAATCGACCCGAATGTCTGCACGCTCTTCGTTCAGTCGCAGGTTCCGGAACATACCGAGCTCGCGTGGTTCTTCAACACCATCACGCCGCTCGGTGAGCTCGAGCGCCAGACGCAATTCAAGGAAAAATCGCAGCGGCAGGAGAGCGTCGCCGCGGGCATCCTGAATTATCCCGTCCTGCAGGCCGCGGACATTCTGCTCTACCGCGCCGACACCGTCCCTGTCGGCGAAGATCAGGTGCAGCATCTCGAGCTCTCGCGCGTCGTCGCGCGCAAATGGAACTCGATGTTCGGCCGGCGCACCGGGCGCACGCTCGATGACGGCACCGAGGAGCGGGAAGCCTTCTTCCCCGAGCCGCAGGCGCTGCTCACGCCGACGCGCCGCATCATGGGCCTCGACGGGCACGCGAAGATGTCCAAGTCGATGGGCAATACGATCGCGCTGCTCGAGACGCCGGAACAGATCTGGGCCAAGCTGCGCCCGGCCGTGACCGATCCCAAGCGCATCAAGAGGACCGATCCCGGGACGCCGGAGGTTTGCAACATTTATCATTTGCACAAGGCGTTCAGTCCGCCCGAGACGGTCGAGCATGTCGCGCACATGTGCCGGACCGCCGGCTGGGGGTGCATCGACTGCAAGAAGGTGCTGGCCGAGTCGATGGAGACGGAGCTCGTGCCGATCCGTCGCCGGGCCGCTGAGCTTGCGGCCGATCCGAGCAGAGTGGACGATGCGCTCGCTTCCGGGGCGGCCCATTGCCGCGCGATCGCGCGCGAGACGATCGACGCCGCGCGCGAGCGGATGGGCTTCTGATCGCACGCGAGCGAAGCGCCGGCACGCGGCATGGGCCGTGCATTTTTGGGGGTATCACTTTCCCAGATGGCTATGCGGTACTTCGGTCGGGATTTGATCCAGCGTCTCATGGGGCGGGTTCGGGCCTGGGTGGCGGATTGGCGGGCGCGCCGAAGCATCATTCCGCATTTCCAGTTGAGTCTTGCGCCGGCGCTGCATCGCGATGTCACGCCGAACGGCGTCAGGTTTTACTGTCTCTGTGCGTGCTGCGGCGCGCGACTCGACGCGAGCGCCACGCTCTGCGAGGAGTGCGCGCAGAAGACCCGCTCGGTGCGGCCGCAATGAGAACGGGGCGAGGCGAGGCATGATGCTCGCCTCGCCTCCGCCGCTCGGCCGACCCTGGCTCGAGCCGTTCGTCATTCTTGTCGCGCTTCTCCTGCCCTGGGCCTGGGTGGCCGTGCTCGACCGGCTCCTCCGCCGGATCCGCTGAGTGTTCGCCGGACACGCCGCGATCGCCATGGGCGCCAAGGGTGCCCGGCCTCGAATCCCCATCGCCTTGCTCGTGCCGATCGCGTTCGCGCCCGATTGGATCGAGCTCGTGCTGAACCTCGCCGGACGCGAGAGCCGCGTCGCTTCGCACTCGCTGGTCAGTGTCTGCATCGGTTCGTTGGCCGTCGCGATCGTCTACGCGCTCTCGACACGATCCGTGATCGATGCGGGAGTCGTCGGCGCGACCTACCTGTCGCACTGGGGAGCGGATTTCATCACCGGACTCAAACCGACCTGGCCGGGGGGGCCCAACGTCGGGCTCATGCTCTACTCGCACCCGCTCCGCGACGCGATGCTCGAATGCGCGCTCATCGCGGCGTGCTGGCTGCTCTACCGCCGCTCGCTGCCGGCGGCCTCACGCAATCGCATCCTCGCGTGGCTCATTCCGATCGGTCTGATCGCGATGCAGGTCACGTTCGAGGTGGTGCAGAATCCGAGTCTCGTGCTCTAGTGTTCGCCGGTTGGCGGCTGACCGCCGTCACTGGCGTCGCGAAGCCGCGCGCGGCATTTTCCGACGAGCCCGCCACGAGCCGCATGCGTCTTGCAACATTGCACCGCGAACTCAACGCGAGCGAATCATGGCTGACGACAGGGGCCCACGCGGTCTCGTCACGCTGGTCTGCCTGACCTGCGGCAACGAAAAGTTTTACGATCGCTCGGTGCCGAGCGCCGTCACGTGCGAGAAGTGCGGCGGCACCGTTTTCCGGAACTTTGCCACACCCACCGAGCCCGACGACGCCTCCATCGCTCAGCTCGAAGAACAGGCGCGCAGCATCAGCTACGGCGACTCGTCGCCGGACACGGCGCCTGGCGACGTGCGCGACCTCGATTCGCGCTGAGCTCCGCGGCGGCGCCGGGCGGGAGTGATCGCATCGCTATCGATCTCCTCGCCGGCGCCGCGCAATCATCGGCGTTGACCGGCCTCGCCGCGACGCTGCGCCTCACCGTCCTCGGCAAGCTCCTGCTCGCGACGCTGCTTGGCGGCGTGATCGGGCTCGAGCGCGAGCTGGCGGGGAAGCCCGCCGGGCTTCGTACGAATATGCTCATCTGCGTCGGGGCCGCGCTGTTCATGCAGCTCTCGATCGACGTCGCCGAGATCGGCTTCTCCCCCGACGGGCATCCGTTCGGCGACACCACGCGCATCGCGGCGCAGATCGTCTCCGGCATCGGCTTCCTGGGCGCGGGGGCGATTCTGCACAGCGAGGGGGCCGTCATCGGCCTCACGACCGCCGCCACCGTGTGGCTCGTCGCGGCGATCGGCGCCGCGGTGGGGGCCGGCGCGTACGTCGACGCGATCGGTGGGACCGTGCTCATCATGCTCGTGCTGATCGGACTCCGGCCGGTCGAGCGCAAGCTGCTCGCGAAGCGGCGGCGCATCCACGCGATCGTGCGCATCAAGACCGGCGTCTCGTTTTCGACGATCGAGAAGATTCTCAACGACCACGCGCTCCACATCGCCGGCCGGCGCGTGTTCGAGCACGACACCGACCGCACGTTCGAGCTCGATCTGATCGGACCGAACGCCCAGCTCGAGCGCGCCATCGGCGCCCTGCGCGCGGATAATGACGTGATCAGCGCCGTCAGCGAATGACCGGACGCCTGCTGTTAGCAGACTTAAATGCCAAATCTCGTAACTGGGCGCTGACGCCGGAGGGCGAGCGCCGGCTGCGCGACGAGGCGCCGCCGGGCTGGCGCATCCACTTCGTCCGCGAGACGACGAGCTCCGACGGCGACGGGCCGCCGCGCCCCGGCGATGAAGTGACGAACGCCATCCGCGACGCCGAGGTGTACGCGGGATTCGGGATTCCGCGGCCGCTCTTTCTCGAGGGCGCGCGGCTCCGATGGATCCACTCCGCCGCGGCCGGCGTCGGCAGCGCGCTCTATCCCGAGATGGTCGCCAGCGACGTGCTGTTCACGAACTCCGCCGGCATCCACGCCATTCCGATCGCGGAATACGTCGTCGCGGGCGTGCTGCACTTTCTCCGCGGACTCGATTTCGCCATCGACCAGCAGCGCCGCGCCGAGTGGAGCAAGACGCCGTTCGTCCGCGAGGACGCGGTGCTGCGCGAGATGGACAGCGTGCACGCGCTCGTGGTTGGCGTTGGCGGATTGGGCGGCGAAACGGCGAAGCGGCTCACGGCGCTGGGCGCGCGGTGCACCGGTGTGCGCCGGCGCGTGAGCGCCGGGGTGCCGGAAGGTTTCGCGCGCGTGGTCGGGCTCGACGCGCTCGACGCCGAGCTGCCGCACCACGACGTCATCGTCCTCGCCGCGCCGCTCACGGAAGAAACGAATGGCCTGCTCACCGCCGCGCGGCTCGATCTGCTTCCGAGATCGGCGATCGTCGTGAACGTCGCGCGCGGCGCGATGCTCGACGAGGACGCCCTCGCCGAACGGATCGCGTCCGGCCGCCTGCGCGGCGCCGTGCTCGACGTCTTCCGCGAGGAGCCACTGGCGTCGACCAGTCCCCTGTGGCAGCTTCGACAGGTTCTGGTCACGCCGCACGTCTCCCCGGTATCGCCCGGCCGCTTCTGGCCCCGCCAGCTCGATCTCCTGATCGACAACTGGCACCGGTACGTGAAGGGAGAGCCGTTGAAGAATTTGGTGGACAAGAGCGCTGGATACTGAATCCGAGAGTGGATAGTGGAGAATGGAGAGTCGATACTGCGCTCTGTCTCCACTCTCTCCTCTCCACTCTCTACTCTCCGCAGTCATGGAAAAAATCATCAAGGCAGCCGTCGACCGGGGTGCGTCCGACTTGCACATCAAGGCGGGCGACGTGTTCCGGGCGCGCATTCATGGCGACCTCGTGCCGCTCACGAAGCAAGCGCTCACGCCGGAGCAGACGCGCGCGATCGCGCTGCACCTGATGCACAACGAGGATGACAAAGCGCGGATCGACAAGATCCTCGACTACGACTGCTCGTGGGCCGCGGCCGGCATCGGGCGGTTCCGCGTGAACATCATGCGGCAGCGCGGCTCGTTCTCGATCATCATGCGCGTGATTCCGTGGGAGATCCCGAGCTTCCAGAAGCTCGGCCTGCCGCAGGTGCTCGCGAAAGTCTCCGAAGCCGAGCGCGGCATGGTCCTCGTCACGGGCGTGACGGGCTCGGGGAAGTCGAGCACCATGGCGGCGATGATCGATCAGATCAACAGCACGGTGAGCGGCCACATTCTCACGCTCGAGAATCCGATCGAGTTCCTGCACAAGGACAAGCAGTGCTCGGTCACCCAGCGGGAGATCGGCTCGGACACCGAAGATTTCAAGATGGGTCTGCGCGCCGCGCTCCGTCAGGATCCGGACGTGATCATGATCGGCGAGCTCCGCGACGCCGAGACGATCGATACCGCGCTCAAGGCGGCGGAGACGGGCCACCTCCTCATGTCCACGCTGCACACGCCCGACGCGCAGAGCACGATCATGCGCATGATGGCCATGTTCCCGCCCGAAGAGCAGGACGTCGTTCGCATCCGTCTGGCCGAGTCGCTCACCGCCGTGATCTCGCAGCGTCTGCTTCCCAAAGCCAACGGCAAGGGACGTGCGGTGGCCGCCGAGATCATGATCAACACGCCGTCGATCAAGGACATTATCCTCGAAGGCACGCGCATCGGCGAGATCAAGGACTTCATCTCCGACGGGCGCGAGCAGTACGGCATGCAGACGTTCGATCAGTGCCTCACCGATCTCGTCACGAGCGGCGAGGTCACCTTCGAGATCGCGAAGGCGGCGGCGAGCAATCCGTCGGATTTCGAGCTCAAGATGAGAATGTTCTCGCGCTTGTCGCAGACGGTGAAAGCATCGGACATCCCCTCGGACGCGGAGCTGGCGGCCCAGGCGCAGCCTCAGGAAACGCCGGCGAACGATCTGGGCATCCAGATGGGCGGCCTCGACTTCCTCGGACAATGACCAAGCAACTCGGCGGCGTGCTCGGACCGCTCGTCACGACCTTTTATCGACAGACCGGCGAATTGGACGTCGCATCGTTCGCCGCGAACGTGCGCGCGCATCTCGCGGCGGGGCTGCACGGCGTCGTCGTCACCGGATCGACCGGCGAAGCGGCGTTGCTCGACGCGGACGAGCGCTCGTCGCTCGTCGACGCGGCGCGCGAGATGGTGTCGCACGAGCAGTGGCTGATCGTCGGCACGGGCGCGGAGTCGACACGCACCTGCCTGCAGCTCACGCGCCAGGCGGCGCATCGCGGCGCTGACGCGGTGCTCGTGGTCGCGCCGCACTACTACGGCGCGGCGATGACCGCCGAGGCGCTGATGCAGCACTACTGGCGCATCGCGGAAGAGAGCCCCGTGCCCGTAGTGCTGTACAACATTCCGAAATACATGCACTACGCGCTCGCGCCGCAGCTCGTCGCCGAGCTGGCGACGCACCCGAACGTGATCGGGATCAAGGACAGCTCGGGGAATCGCGAGCTGCTCGCGTCGTACCTGAACGTGCAGTCGAACAGCTTCGCGGTGCTCGACGGCAACGCGCAGCTCTTCCAGGCCGCGATGCAGATGGGCGCGCGCGGCGGGATCATTGCCGCCGGATTGTTCGCGCCGCAGGTGACGCTCGACGTGTACGAGGGCACGCGGAACGGCGATACCGCGCTCGCGGACGCGGCGCAGGCGCGGCTCACGCCGCTCGGCAAGACGATCGTCGGCGAGCTGGGAGTGGCCGGGGTGAAGGCGGCGTTGGACCGCGTGGGCCTCGTCGGCGGGCCGGTGCGCTCGCCGCTCACGCCGCTCGGCGCGGAGCAGCTCGCGTCGGTCGACGCGCTGCTGCGCGACGCGGAGCTCGCGACGGCGGCCTGATGTTCGCGGCGGCGCATCTCGCCCGCATCGGCGCGGCGGGGCGCCCCGCCGGGAGCGCGACGGCCGACGAGGCACGGCGCTACTGCGCCGCGATCCTGAACGAGAGCGGCTTTCTCGTACTAGAACAGGTATTCGAGTACTCGAAAGTCACCGGCGCGTGGGCGCCGCCCGCCGCCGGGCTCGCGGCCGGCATCATCGCCACCGCGCTCGCCGCCTCGGGCGTGCCGCGCTCCGAGCCGCACTGGATCGCGCTCGCCCTCGGCGCGCTGCTCGTCGTGGGGATCGGCTTCGCGCAGCTCGGCCGCCGCGGCGTCCTCGGCTTCCCGCTCATGCGCCGCCGCGGCGTCAACCTCCAGGCCACCCGCGACGGCGACGATCCCAAGGTCTGGCTCGTGGCGCACCTCGACTCCAAGTGGCAGCCCGTGTCGATGATCGCGCGCGTCGCGGGCGTGGTGCTCGCCGCGCTCGGCCTCGTGACGCTCCTGGTGGTCGGCGCGTTGAGTCCCACGGCCCCACTCTGGATTCCGCTCGTCGTCACATGGCTCGGCGCGATGCCGCTCGTGCTCTCCGTGGTCGGGGACCGGAACGCCGGCGCCCTCGACAACGCCAGCGGGGTCGCCGCGGTGCTCGGCGCCGCGGAGCGCATGTCGCGCGACGCCAATGTCGGGATCGTGATCACCGACGCCGAGGAGCTCGCGCTTGCCGGCGCTCGCGCATGGGCGCTCTGCCGGAAACCGGCGATCGCCATCAACTGCGACAGCATCGACGACGACGGCCAGCTCGTCGTGATGTTCACGCGCTCGCGTCCACGACTGCTCGTGTCGCACCTGTCGGACGCGGCGTCGGCCGCCGGCACACGTGTCCGCGTGAGCCGCCTCATCCCCGGCATTCTCACCGACAGCGTGGCGCTGGCCGACGCGGGTTGGGAGACGGTGACACTCAGCCGGGGCAATCTCCGTACGCTTCAGAGGATACACACGTCGAGAGATACGCTCAGCGAGCTCCGCGGCACGGGGATCGCGATGGCGGCGCAGATCCTCGCACGGGTCGCCACGGAGCTCGCCTGAATGCAAGCCATTCTGCTCATCGCCGCGGTCGCGCTCGGACTGATCATGATCCCCTTCGGCATGCCGGGGACCTTGGTCATCTTCGCCGGCGCGTTGTGCTATCACCTGCTCGTGCCAGGCGGCGGGATCGGGCTCCTCACCGTGATCGCGATGGGGATCATGATGGCGATCGCGGAAGGGCTCGAGTGGGTGCTCACCGCGCGCTTTACCAGGCGCTACGGCGGCTCGCGGCGAGCGGGGTGGGGGGCCGTGATCGGCGGCATGATCGGCGCATTCCTCGGCGTGCCGGTACCCGTCGTCGGCTCGATCGTCGGCGCATTCGTTGGAGCGTTCGTCGGCGCGTTCGTGTTCGAGTGGAGCCGAGCCGGCGAGCATCGGACGGCCACGCGCGTTGCGTGGGGAGCATTCCTGGGACGGGTCGCCGCGGCGGCGATCAAAGTCGCAATCGGCCTCGCGATGGCCGTGTGGATAATCGTCGCGCTACTCTAGCGGGAGACTGTATGAAGAAAGACGATGTCGTTCGTGAAATCGACGAAGCCGGGCTCAAGATTAACGACCTCTACGCCCGCGCGTGGAACACCGCGTTCAACCCGACGGAGCACGGCTGGGGACCGAGCGTCGCGAGCGCGGTCGCGATTCCGGTGCTGAGCTTCGCATCGATCGGACAGTTCGTGAGCTCCGCGGTCGTGAAGCAGGTTTCGCCGAGCGTGTTCGACGCGATCTCGAATCTCGGCGGGAAGAAGCCGGACAGCGGGGACGGAGCCTGAGCACGCTCCGCGCTCCGTTCTGTTGACTCGCCTCCCCGAGCGGGTAGATTCAAACAACGCCCCGGGCAAACCCGCGGGGCGTATTTTTTTTGCCCCTGAACTGCTGCCGTTCGTCCGCGCGATTCTCCACTTCCACTCTCGACTCTCGTGTTCAGCCAAACCAATCGAACGGTCGTCGTCGTTGGCGCGCAGTGGGGTGACGAGGGCAAAGGCAAGCTCGTGGACGTGCTGGCCGAGAGCGCCGATTGGGTGGTGCGCTATCAGGGCGGCGCGAACGCCGGACACACGGTGGTGCTGGGCGATCATTCGTTCATCCTGCACCAGATTCCGAGCGGCATTCTGCACGAGGGCGTGCGCTGCGCGATCGGCAACGGCGTCGTGCTCGATCCTGACACGCTGTTCACCGAGATCGACGGGCTGGTGAAGGACGGCTTCGACGTCGAGGGCCGGCTTTACGTGAGCGATCGCGCGCACTTGGTGCTACCGTACCACAAGGCCATCGACGGCGAGAGCTCGCATTCACTCTCGCTCGGTACGACGGGCCGCGGGATCGGGCCGGCGTACGAAGACAAGATCGCGCGGCGCGGCGTGCGTGTGCTCGACCTGCGCCATGCGGACCGGCTGCGTGAGCTGGTAACGAGCGGCGTCGAGCGCGCGAACGCGCAGCTTGCCGCGTTCGGGAGCGAGACGCGGTGCGATGCGGACGATGTGCTCGCGACGCTGCACCGGCTGAAAGACCGATTGCTGCCGCTCGCCGAAGATGTCGGACTGATGGTCTATCGTGCGCAGAAGAGCGGCGCGGCGGTGCTCCTCGAGGGCGCGCAAGGCTCGCTGCTCGACGTGGACCACGGGACGTATCCGTTCGTGACGTCGAGCAGCACGACCTCCGGCGGCGCGGCGACGGGCGTGGGCATTCCGCCCACATCGATCAATGCCGTGCTGGGCGTCGTCAAAGCGTACACGACGCGTGTCGGCACTGGCCCGCTCCCGACGGAGATGGACGACGCGATGGGCGAGCGGGTGCGCTCGTTAGGCAACGAGTTCGGCGCAACCACGGGCCGCGCGCGTCGCTGCGGCTGGTTCGACGCGGTCGTGGTCCGCTACGCGTCTCGCATCAACGGCCTCACCGACGTCGCCGTGACCAAGCTCGACGTCCTCGATACGCTCGACCGCCTCGCGATCTGCACCGGCTACGAATACGAGGGGGAGATCCACACCGAGTTCCCGGCCGACATCACCGCGGTCGATCGCGTCGTGCCGCAGTACGAGTGGCTCGACGGCTGGCAGACGAGCACCGCCGGCGCGCGCCGCCTCGAGGATCTCCCCTCGCAAGCGCGGCGCTATCTCGATCGCATGCAGGAGTTGATCGGCACCCGCATCACGTACGTGAGCGTGGGTACGCGGCGGGACCAGATCATTGGCCTCTAATGGTGTCATCCCGAGCGGAGCCGCGAAGCGGATCGAGCTCTGTGTCATCCCGAGCGGAGCCGCGAAGCGGCGGAGTCGAGGGATCTGGGCTCGTTGCGCCACGCGCCCAGATCCCTCGACTCGTTCGCTCCGCTCACTCGCTCGGGATGACATTGTGGGGGAGTCACACCGCTCACTCGCTCGGGATGCCGGCTAGCACATGCTCGACCTCCTGATCATCGGCGCCGGGCCGTGCGGGCTCGCGGCCGCGATCTCGGCGCAGAAGGCCGGTCTTTCCGCGCTCGTGATCGACGGCGGAGTCGTGTGCAGCACGATCACGCACTATCCCACCTACATGCGCTTCTTCTCGACCGCCGAGAAGCTCGCCCTGGGCGGGCTGCCGTTCGTGGTCGCGGCGGAGAAGCCGGCGCGCCGCGATGCGCTCGCGTACTACCGGGCCGTCGTCATGCATTTTGATATACCAGTTCGTCAATATGAGCACGTGAACGTCATCGAGCACGTCGCGGACGGCTTCCGCGTCCGCTCGTCGAGCCGCAACCATGGCGAACGCGTCACCGAAGCGAAGCACGTGGTCGTCGCGACCGGCTACTTCGGCTCGCCGAACTACCTGCGCGTTCCGGGCGAAGATCTGCCGCACGTCACGCACGTCTACCGGGAAGGCCATGAAGGCTTCGATCAGACCGTGATCGTAGTCGGCGGCGGAAACTCGGCCGCCGAGGCGGCGCTCGATCTCTGGCGCTCCGGTGCGCGCGTGACGCTCGTGCACTTCGGGCCCACGTTCGACAAGAAGATCAAGCCGTGGGTGCTTCCCGATTTTCTGAACCGTGAGAAGGAAGGCAGCATCGCGGCGAAGTGGGACAGCCGCGTGACGCGCATCGAGCGCGACGCGGTGTACATCGCATCGCCGAACGGCGAGGAGCGCCTCGACGCCGATCAGGTCTACGTCATGACGGGCTTCGCGCCGAACACCGATTTGCTCGCGTCAGCCGGCGTCCCGATCGACGGGGTGACGGGCATCCCGCGGCACGACCCCGACACGCTGGAGACGAGCGTGCCCGGATTGTTCATCGCGGGCGTGGTCGTGGCGGGCTTCGATGCGAACAAGGTGTTCATCGAGAACGGGCGCTATCACGGCGATAAGATCGTCGCGTGCATCCTCGGTGCGTCCGTGCCGCCGGAGCCGAAGCTCAGCGCGGAGCTGGATACCTAGCCCGCGCTCAATCGAGCAGCGTGAACCCTGCTGTCTCGAAGTGCTGGTCGAATGCGAATGCGGTGGTGATGCGCTCGCGCCGCATCACCTCGAAGCTCACCGCGTCGGCGAGCGAGAAGCGCTGATCGGCGAAGCGCACCATCCACCGCGCGACCGCGTCCCGCGCGAATTCCGCGCTCACCTCGCGCCACTCATGGACCGGGTCGTCGAGGAGCACCGACACGGCGCGCCGCGCTTCATGCGGGCCGCGCACATACAGCACGCGGGCGTGAAACTCGGCGAGCACCAGGGTCGTGCTCGTGTATCGAACCCCGGACGCGGCGCCCGCGCGCGCGATGCGGACGGCGCGCGGGTGCCACTGGTCGCGTCCGTTCGCGAGCGCGAGGAGCGCGCTCGTGTCAGCGAGGACGCGCACGCGTTCCGCGCTTTTTCGATGTTGCAGACGCACTCTCGGCCGCGGTAGGCGTTCCCGTCTCCTCGGCGACCCGGCGGCGCAGCGCCTTGCCGCCATACAGATAGTCGTCGGAGTGCTCGGAGTAATCCGACGGACCGTCGAACTCCCCCGCGGTGGCGATGAGCGCGTCGAACGCCGAGCGGCTCTTGGTTCCGCTCGTCTGCGCGGCGAGCGCCCATAATCCGCGCCGAAATAATTCGGTGCGGGAGAGTCCCGTGCTCGAGGCCAGATTCTCGAGGAGCTCGCGATCGCGAGCCTCGAGATACACGACGACCTGCTCGCGGACGCGCTTTGAGGGAGCGGGCATGTGATCCACCAGTTCAGATGCATGTATATCATGCATGCTCTGGAGACTATTGTCAAGTACTATTATCCGGCCCTCGTCCAGAGGAGCACGACGCCGCAGAAGCCCGCGCTCCGCGAGGCGGCGAGCCCCACGTCCGTGCCGAACGACTTGTATTGGAGCGGGATGTCGGCGGAGTTGATGTAGACCTCGATCCCGGCGATGTCCTTGGGCGACGGCAGGTCGCGCTCGACGTCCGGCGACGGGATGCGCACGCCGTCTACGAAAAACGTCATTGGACATCGGGCACGCAGCGACTCCACGTGCTCGCCACTGATCGAGAGGTATCGAAACGAGCGGAACACGTCGACCATCCCAACCGGGTTGAGCGCTTCGATCTCGTTCTGCGTCATGAACTGCCCGTGCGTGTGTCGCCGGCGCTCCTCGAATTCGGCGAGCCGGGCCGGCATCGAGCGTTCGCTCACGACCACGGTGTCCAGCGTCGTCGCGGCCGGCGCGAGCATGTACGACATGCGGAGCGTGTCGCCCGAGGGGATGCGCACGACGGCGGAGACGGGCGCGTACCCGATCCGCCGCACGATGATGATGTAGTCGCGCGGTGGAAGATCGACGATTCGAAAGCGGCCGCCGGAGCCCGTGGTCACGGTGACGGTGGTGCCGAGCAGCGTCGCGGTCGCGTTCGCGAGAGGCATGAGCGCGCTGTCGGTCACCGCGGCGTCGATCGCGCCGCGCGGCCTGCCGGTCTGCGCGCGCGCCGATGCGGTCGCGAGCAGCGCGGCGGCGCTCATCAACATGCTTCGTGAGCCGCGCATGCGAATCCCTCGGAGCGTCGTGGGTGAGCCGTGCGGCTCCAACCTGTGCGCCGCCGCTCGGCTCGGCAACACCACGTCGGGTCCGATTATCTTCCTCGGAGCATAACGCCCGCTCGACGGCACGGATTGCTCGATCGCTCCCAACACTCGCATGCCCAACCAGCCCGACATTCTCGAGAAGCTCGTTTCGCTCTGCAAGCGCCGCGGATTCATCTTCCAATCGTCGGAGATCTACGGCGGCGCGGGATCCGTGTGGGACTACGGTCCGCTGGGCGTCGAGCTCAAGAAGAATCTCAAGGATCGCTGGTGGCACGCCATGGTGCGCGCGCGCGACGACATCGAGGGGCTCGACGCCGCGATCCTGATGCATCCGCGCGTCTGGGAGGCGAGCGGGCACGTCGCCGGGTTCACCGATCCGCTCGTCGACTGCCGGAATTGCAAGAAGCGTTTTCGCGCCGACGATCCCAAGATCAAGGGCGTACCGGGGACGCCGGAAGCGCAGTGTCCGGCGTGCGGCATGAAGGGGACGCTCTCCGAGCCCCGCATGTTCAATTTGATGTTCAAGACGTTCATCGGCCCGGTCGAGGACTCGGCGTCGGTGGCGTACCTGCGCCCGGAGACGGCGCAGGGCATCTATGTGAATTTTCTCAACGTGCAGCAGTCGACGCGGCAGAAGGTGCCGTTCGGCATCGCGCAGATCGGGAAGGCGTTTCGGAACGAGATCACGCCGGGCAACTTCATCTTCCGCACGCGCGAGTTCGAGCAGATGGAGATGCAGTTCTTCGTCGAGCCGGGCACGGACATGCACTGGTTCGAGTACTGGAAAGAGCAGCGCATGAACTGGCACAAGGCGCTGGGGCTCGATCCGGCGCGGCTGCTCTTCCATCAGCACACGCCCGAGGAACTGGCGCACTACGCGCGCGCGGCGTTCGACATCCAATTCGATTTCGGCGGAACGCTCGATTTCCAGGAGATCGAGGGCGTCCACAACCGAGGCGACTTCGACCTCTCGCGCCACCAGGAGTATTCGGGCAAGAAGCTCGAGTACTTCGACCAGCCCAACAATCGGCGGTACGTACCGTTCGTCGTCGAGACGTCGGTGGGCGCGGATCGCACGACGCTTGCCGTGCTCGTGAACGCGTATCGCGAGGAGACGGTCGAGGGGGAATCCGAAGGTCGCACGGTGCTCGGGTTGCATCCGGCGCTCGCGCCGATCAAGGCCGGCATCTTTCCGCTCGTGAAGAAGGACGGGATGCCGGAGTTCGCCGAGAAGCTGGCGAACGAGCTTCGGCCGCAGTTCCCGGTGTTCTATGACGAATCCGCCGCGATCGGCCGGCGCTACCGCCGGCAGGATGAAGTCGGGACGCCGTACTGCATCACGATCGACGGGCAGACGATCGCGGACGGCACGGTGACGCTGCGCGACCGCGACACCCTCCAGCAGGAGCGGATCGCCGCCGGCCGCGTGGGCGAGGTCATCCGCGCGCGATTGGCCACGTGAGCGATCTCACGCTCGACCAGCTTCGCCGCGAGGGCGAAGCCTTCATGGTGGAGATCTCGCGCGAATACTATCGCGCGCACTCCGGCCGCAAGCCCACGGCCGAGCTCCAGCCGATCTATGCGCGGCATGAGAAGATACTAAACGAAGGTTCGCTGGCCGTCGCGCTCGACGCGTTTCGCGGCGCCCCGGACGCGAGCGAAGCGCTCCGGTCGGCGCGGCTGCTCCTCGATTGGCAGAGCGACTCGCAGGCGGCGCGACAGCTCGCGCCGCTCGACGAGCGCGAGATCGCGTGGGAGGCGAGCGCGGTCGTGCGCATGGCCGACGGGCGCGAGATCCAGTACGAGGCATCGTCGATCGCCCTCGCGAACACGACCGACCGGGACGAGCGCCACGCGATCGAGTCCGCGCGTGCGCGCCTGATCGAGCAGGAGCTCGCTCCGCTGCGCCAGGAGAAGTTCCAGCGCGAGCGCGAGATCACGGAGCAGCTCGAGCTCGCGCCCACGTACAACGCGACGTGGGAGCTGCTGAGCGGCATCCCGCTCGCGACGCTCGCCGCGCAGTGCGAGCAGTTCCTGCGCGACACGCAGGCGCTCTGGGCGGAAGCGCTGCCGTATTACACCAAGCGCGTCTTGGGAATGGAGGTCGCGGACGTGACGCGCGCCGACGCGCTCGCGCTGTTTCGCGCGCGCGAGTTCGACGCGTATTTCCCCGCCGCGCGAATGGAGGAGCAGATCCGGCGTCAGGTGCGCGAGATGGCCGTCGATCCGTCGGCGTCCGGGCGCGTGATTCTCGACACCGAGGAGCGCGAAGGCAAGCGCTCGCGCGCCTTCTGCTCGCCGGTGCGGATTCCCGAGGAGGTCTATCTCGTCCTTCGCCCGCACGGCGGCCAGTCGGATTGGACCACCTTCCTGCACGAGCTGGGACACGCGTTGCACTTCGCGTACATGCGTCCCGAGCTCTCGTTCGAGTACCGCTGGCTCGGCGACAACTCGATCACCGAAGGCTACGCGATGTTGTTCGACCACCGGATGAAAGACGCCGGTTGGCTCGCGCGATATACGGAGCTGAGCGCGTCCAAGATTCCGGAATTCCTGCGGTGGACCGGGCTCGAGGAGCTGCACTTCCTCCGGCGCTACTGCGCGAAGCTGCTGTACGAGATTCAGTTGTACGGCGGCGCGACGCGGTGGGACTCGCTGCCCGATCTGTACGTCGACATGCTGACATCGGCGACGAACTTTCGCTACAGCCGCGCGGACGCGTTCGTGGACGTGGACGCGCGCTTCTATGCGGCGCGGTACCTGCGCGCCTGGCAGCTCCAAGCGCTCATCGACGAAACGCTCGTCGAGCGATACGACGTGGATTGGTGGCGGAATCCGCGCGCCGGCCCGTGGATCTGCTCCGCGCTCTTTGGCGAGGGCCAGCGCGAGCTGGCGCAGGAACAGGCCATGCGCGTGTCGGGCAAGGAGCTGACGTTCGCGCCGCTAGTGCGCGCGGTGGAGCGGCTGCTCGGCTAGCCGTCACCGCGCCAGCGCGAACGTGACGATCGCATCATCCTTGCCCCACTGATCCCCGCCCCCGACGGCGATCGCCACGTACTGGCGGCCGCCGACCTCGTACGTCATCGGCGTCGCGCGGCCGCCGGCCGGCAGCGCGCCGCGCCACAGCTCCGCGCCCGTCGCCGCGTCGAACGCGCGGAGCGAGTTGTCCATCGTCGCGGCGATGAACACGACGCCGCCCGCCGTGACGATCGGGCCGCCGAGGTTCGGCGCGCCGAGCGGGGTTTTAGAGAGTGCTGATAGCTTCGGATCGACGAGCGAGAGGTCGCCGAGCGGAACCTCCCACGCCTTGGCGCCGGTCCGGAGATCGATCGCCACGAGCGCGCCGAATGGCGGTTTGGTGCACGGCAGGCCGCTCGGGCCGAACAGAAAGCGGCGGCGCATCACGTACGGCGTGCCGTGCATGCGCGTATACTGATCGCCAAGGCGCGACGCATTCGTGCGCGCGTCGGCGGTATCGAACTTCTCGAGCGGGATGAGCTGCACCATCGCCGCGATCCGGTTCACCGGCACGATCGCGAGCTGGCGGGTTGGCTCGAACGCGAGGCCGCCCCAGTGCGCGCCGCCAACGTTGGACGGAACCGCGAGTGTGCCTTCCAGGCTCGGCGGCGTGAACACGCCGTCATTGCGCAACGGGCGGATCTGCGCGAGGCATGCGTCGCGATCGGCCGGCGCCGGGCCCCAGACGTCGTCGAGCGTCATGCCCTGAGGGCTGAGTGGTGGAATGACCCTGTTGAACGGCTGCGTCGGCGACGCGTGCTCGCCGGCGACCGTGCTCGCGGGGACCGGGCGCTCCTCCACCGGGAAGACCGGCTTTCCGGTATCGCGATCGAGCACGAAGAGCTGGCCGGTCTTGAGCGTTTGTAGAACGACGTCGGCGCGTTTGCCGTCGTGCGTGATCGTCGCGAGGACGGGCGGCGCGGCGACGTCGTAGTCCCACAAATCGTGATGCACCGCCTGGAACGACCACACCACTTTCCCGGTCGAGGCGCGGAGCGCGACGATGGAGTTGCCGTAGCGATTGTCGCCAACGCGCTCGCCGCCGTAGTAGTCGGGACTCGGGCTGCCGGTGGGAACGAACACGAGATCGCGCGCGGAGTCGGCGGCGATGATCGACCAGGCGTTTGCGGCGCCGGTGACGTGTCCCATGCCGCTGCGCCACGTCGCGTATGCCGGATCGGTCGAATCGCGCGGCACGGGATCCCACGTCCAGCGCAGCGCACCGGTGCGGGCGTCGTACGCGCGAACTTCGCCGCTCGCCGCGTTCACGCGACCGTTGTCCGCGACGGCGGAGCCGGTGACGACCAGACCATTGACGATTGCCGGAGGCGAGGTGAGCTCGTACTCCTCCTCGTAGAGCGGGGCAATGTGGAGACCTCGTCGGAGCGACACCGTTCCGTTCTGGCCGAAATCGCCGCACGGTGTGCCGGTGCGAGCGTCGAGCGCGACGATCCGCGCGTCGATCGTCCCGACATACACGCGGCGCCTGCACGGCGCACCCGCCGGTGCCTTCGCGTCGAACCACGTCGAGACGCCGCGATTGGCGGGATCGCCCCAGTCGCCGCGCACCGCGTGCGCATCGTACCGCCAACGCTCCGCTCCCGTCGCTGGATCGAGCGCGATCACGCGGCCGAGTGGCGTGGACACGTACATCGTGCCATCGACGACGAGCGGCGTCGCCTCGAACCGCGTTCGGTCATCGCTCTGCGCCGCGTCGCCGGTGTGATACGTCCACGCGACGGCGAGCCGCCGGACGTTCTCGCGCGTGATCTGCGTGAGTGGCGAGTACCGGGTGCCGAACGCGTCGTGGCCGTTCGCGGCCCACTCGCCGGCGGCCGGTTGCTGCGCGGCGGCCGGAGCGGCACGGACGAGTCCAAGTGTGAGCGCGAGCGCGAACGCGGCGCCGGTTTCGAGAATTCTCATGCGGGTCTCGGAAGGATCGACGTGCGAAATATTCCCGGGTGAGCCGCGAGCGCCTATGAGAGCGGGTCCGGCGGGACCGGCGCGGGACGGGCGGGTGTGCGGCGGGACGAGCGGGTCAGCCGCGCACGCCGAAGTCGCGTTCGACGGCGCCGCGGAACCGCCGGCTCCATGTGAGCTCCGTGCCGTCGTGCATCGTCACTCGGTAATCGCCGTGCGACCACTCCGTCATCTCGCGGACGGCGTCCAGCCGCACGATCGTCGATCGATTGATCTGGATGAACTTCGCGGGATCGAGCCGTGTGGCGATCGTCGCAAGCGTGGCGCGAATGCGATGTTCCGTTCCCTGCGCATGTAGCGTGACATAGTTCCGATCGGCCTCGATGCGATCGATTCGGTCGACCGGCACGAACAGGGCGCGTCCGTTCTCGATGACGAGGATGCGCACGAGCGGATCGCGCGCCGCGGTCTTGATCCCCGGGGCCGCCGCCACGAGCGTGAGACGCGCCCTCGCCCGATCGAGCACCTGCTCGAAGCGCGACGGCGAAAAGGGCTTGAGCAGATAGTCGACGGCGCCGACCTCGAACGCCCGGATCGCGTGCTGATCGTCGGCGGTGATGAACACGACGTAGGGAGATTCGTGATCCGAGATCGCGTCGAGCACGCCGAATCCGTCGAGGCCCGGCATCTGGATGTCGAGAAAGACGATGTCGGGCATCGACCGCCGGATCGCGGCGACCGCATCGCGGCCGGTTCTGGCTTCGCCTACGATCTCGATGTCGGGCGCGGCCTCGAGGAGTCGGCGGACCTTCACGCGCGCCGGCTCCTCGTCGTCAACGATCAGCGCCCGCATACGGCGCGTGCGCGCGGTGTGTCTCGGTGAGCGCCAGCGACGGAATGGCGGGAGCGGCGGCGCGGGCCGGCACACGGACCGACACGCGAAACCGATTGCCGTCGCGGCGCGCGTCGAACCGATGCGCGTCACCGTACAGCAGTTGGAGTCTGTCGCGTGTGGCGCGAAGCCCGGTCCCGGTGCCCGGCGCGCTCGTCGGCTGCGCGGCGACGTCGTTTTCCACCGTCACGTCGAGCCACTCCAACTCCCGCGCGATCGCGACGGTGACCTCGGCCGCTCCGCCGTCGATCGCCGATCCGTGCCGAACGGCGTTCTCGACGAGGGGCTGGAGGAGGAACGCCGGCAGCGCGAGCGAAGCCGAGGCCGAATCCGCGGCGATGATGATCGAGAGGCGCTCGCCAAAACGCATCTCCACGAACGCGACGTACGATCGCAACAGAGCCAGCTCCTCGGCTACGGAGATCTGTTGGCGATCGCCGGTTCGCAGCGATTGGCGCAGAAGGTCGCCGAGGCGGCTGATCATCTCGTCCGCCGTCGCGGGGTCGTCGTACACGGTGGACGAGATCGTGTTGAGCGCGTTGAACAGAAAGTGCGGTTGCAGCCGATCGCCGAGTGACGCCAATCGTGCTTCAGCGGCGTCGCGCGCCAGCTCGAGCGCGTGGACCTCGCGGTCGCGCAGCCGGAGCTGCACGCGCAGAAACGTGAGCAGGCAGAGAAAGAGCGCGTACGCGAGCACGTCTTCGCCGGCTTCCATGAAATACCGCCATGGCATACGGCCGTAGTCGTATGCGCCGAGGCCAAGCAACGGCGAGAGCGCGGCGCGGCTCGCCCACATGAGCGTCGTGTGAGCGAGCGTGTAGGGCACGAAGGCGGCGGCGTGCCACGGGAGGCTCCGCCGCCAGCGATCCTGCGCGACGGGGAATTTTCGCTCGGCGAACGCGATGATCGGAAAGACGAGCATCGCCGCGTAGGCGCCCGTACTCTCCTCGAGCAGCCGCGTCGCCCACGTGCCGACCTGACCGCGCGTGACGTCGTCGAGGTAGAAGTACGTGAAACGCAGCAGCGCGATCGCGGTGAATATCGCGAGCAGTGCTGGCCACGAGATGCGCGGGGAACGTTCCGGCAGCTCTGGCAATACGTCACCCGCTAGGCCTGCGCTGTCACTCTGCATACACCGAGATTACAGCGGGCCTTGCCCGCGCGCCACGGAAGTTGCCCCAGCGGCTCGCGTTCCGTCTATGTTCTGCGATGTCGCACCCACCTTTCGGGCCCCGATGACTCACGCACGGGCCGCCCTCCTCGTCCGTACCCTCATCATCACGGCCGCCGCGCTCGCCTGCGCGATGCGGCCCGTGGTCGCGCAGAATCCGACCGCGGACCTCGAGGCGAAGCTGCCGGCGCTCAAGGGATTGGAGCGTGCGCGCGCGCTCGCCAAGCTTGTCGATGCGCACAAGCTCGACGAGCCGGAGCGTGCTCTGCGCTACGGGTCGGAAGCCAACAAATTGTTCTCGATCACGCCCGACCCGGTCGCGAACATCTCGGCACTGAACGAGATGGGATGGGCGAGCATGACGCTCGGGCGCTACGACTCGGCGAGCTTCTACGCCGACAGCGCGCGCCGGTTCGCCGAACGCGCGGGCGACAAGGCCGGCCAGGCGCGCGCGCTGAGCAACCTCGGCTCGCTCGCCCAGCGCATGGGCGATCCGACCAACGCAGTGCAGCTCTTCAACCAGGCATTGGTGCTGCAGCGGGCCGCGGGCAACGATCGCGAGCTGGCGAACTCGTTGAACAACCTCGGCTTCGTCTACTCCACGGACCTGGCCGACTACGCGCGCAGCCTGTCGCTGCACCTGGAGTCGCTCTCGATCCGGCAGCGACTCGGTGACAAGGCGGCGATCGCGCTGTCGCTCAACAACATCGGGATCGTGTACGATCGCCTCCATCAGTACGACCAGGCGCTGTCGTACTTCAATCGTGCTTTCGCGCTCCGACGAGAGCTCGGCGCCAAAGCGCGCATGGCCGCGACGCTGAACAACATCGGCGACACCTACTTCGACGCGAAGGACTACGCGAACGCGCTCGTCTACCAGCGCCGAGCGCTGGAGATTCGCGCCGCGCTGGACGATCGCTCGGCGATCGCGCTCTCGCATCGGAACATCGGGCTGATCTACATCGCCATGAACCAGCTCGACGCCGCGCGGCGCGAGCTGCAGACCGCCCTGGCGATCAGCGATCAGTTGCCGGACAAGGGACTCGCCGCGCAGATCCATCTCGGCATGTCGCAGGTGGAACGGGCGAGCGGCGTGCCGGCCAAGGCGGAGGAGCAGGCGCGCGCCGCCCTCGCGCTCGCCACCGCCATGCCGTCGCGCGAGTTGATTCGCCAGTCGACGGAAGAGTTGGCGTCGGACCAGGAAGCCCAGGGGCGCCTCGCAAGCGCCCTCGAGGAGTTCAAGCGCGCCAAGGTCGTGAGCGACTCGATTTTCACGGCCAACACCGCGCGGCGGATCGCGGCGCTCGAGCAGATGTACTCCGACGCCCAGCGCGGCCGCGAGCTCGATTCGCTGCGGCGCGAGCAGGCGGAGCTCGAGCTGCGCGCGAGTCGCCGGGCCATCCAGCGCGACGGGGCGGCGGCGATCGCGCTCCTGGTCGCGATCGTGGCGTTCGGGATGTATCGGCGACGGGTGGAGCGCGGCCGCCTCGCCGAGGCGCTGAGCGTCACCGACGCGCTGACGGGCGTCTGGAATCGGCGGTACGTGCAGCAGATGATGCACATGGATCTGGCGGCGACGCTGCGCCGCCATCGCGTGAGCGCGTCGCGCGGCGACTCGCCCGACGACGCCGATCTGATTTTCCTCATGCTCGACGTCGACCACTTCAAGGCCGTGAACGACCAGTTCGGGCACGCGGCCGGCGACCTGGTGTTGACGCAGCTCGCCGCGGCGCTGCGCAAGGCGTGCCGCGACTCCGATGCCGTCGTGCGGTGGGGCGGTGAAGAGTTCCTGATCATCGGCCGATTCGCCAACCGGCAGCAGGGCGCGCGCACGGCCGAGCGGCTTCGTCAAGCGGTCGAGCGGCACACGTCGGTGCTGCCCGACGGACGCGCGGTGCGCGTCACGTGCTCGATCGGCTTCGCGGCATACCCGTTCGATCTCGCCGCGCTCGATGCGCTCGGCTGGGAGGCCGTGGTGCAGATCGCCGACGAGGCCGCCTACACCGCGAAGCGTGAAGGCCGCAACGGCTGGGTTGGATTCCTCCGCAACTCCGGTGTCGGGCCCAAGCTCACCGAGGCGCCCGCGAGTCACGACGAGATGACGCTGCTGGTAGACCAGGGGCGGATCCGCCAGGAGTCGTCGTGGACGGTGCGCGCCGCCGACGCCCAACTGTCCTTCCCGACGCCAGAGCGCGCGCAGCCCGCCGTGTAGATTTGCGGCATGGCAAAGCCCATCGCCGTCGTCACCGGTGCGTCGAGAGGGATTGGACGCGCCACCGCGCTCCGCCTCGCCGGCGACTTCGACATTGTCGCGGTCGCTCGATCCGAGGACGAACTGGCGGCGCTCGCCGCGGAGATCCACCGCGCGGGCGGCACCTGTCATCCGGTACGGCTCGACATCACAGATCCCGATGCCGTCACGGCTGAACTGACCGGCGTCGACGCGCAGGTGCTGGTGAACAACGCCGGCGTCGGCACACTCAAGCCGTTCATGGAGCTCACGCGCGCCGAATGGACGCGCATGGTCGACGTGAACTTCAACGCGCTCTACGACGTGACGCGCGCCATCCTGCCGGCGATGCTCGCGCGCAAGTCGGGACACATCGTCGTGACCGGCTCGATCAGTGGCCGCAGCGCGTTTCCCGGCGGTACCTGCTACGCCGCGACCAAGCACGCCGCGATCGCGTTCACGGAATGTCTGATGCTCGAGGTCCGCGACGCGGGGGTGAAGGTCTCCGTGGTGAACCCGGGCTCCGTCGCGACGCATTTCTCCGAGCGATCCGACGCGAGTTGGATGCTGTCGGCCGAGGATGTGGCGGAGGCGATCGCCAGGGTGATCGACACGCCGCCGACCGTGCTGATTCACAGCGTCGAGGTACGAACGCTCACCGTCCCAAAGAAGAAATAGCGGCAATCCGGTTCGGCGGACCGCTGGCTCGATCTCGCTGGAATTCTTAACTTCCCACTCGTGACGAAACCGGTAACGTCGATCCAGGATCGGCTGCGGGCGGCACCTGGCCAGCCCGATTCGGCGGTGCGCGAGCTGCTCGCCGTGCGCGAGATCGTCCACGCGTTTCTGACCGCGGACCGTCCGGAAGAGGTCTATCAGTTCGCGCTCGATCGCGTGAGCCCGCTGGTCGGCGCGACGCTCGCCTGCGTGTATCTCATCGACGACGGCTCGGAGCTCATGCGCCTGGCCGCGGTGCACAATTGGCCCCAGCGCTGGGCGCACGTCCTCGGCGAGATGCGCGTGCGCCTCGGCCACGGCCCGAGCGGCGAAGCCGCGGCCGAGCGGCGCGCGATCGAGGTGCTCGACGTGTTCGCCGAGCCGGCGTACGAAGACTGGCAAGAGGTCGCACGCGAGCTGGGCTTCCGTTCCTTTGTCGCGC
The DNA here is from genome assembly GCA_025934775.1 of Gemmatimonadaceae bacterium. GTDB lineage: Bacteria > Gemmatimonadota > Gemmatimonadetes > Gemmatimonadales > Gemmatimonadaceae > JAQBQB01. The sequence goes on from JAICWO010000002.1 coordinate 54,757, forward strand.
TGCCGCTGCAGACCAGCCAGGCCGTCGTCGGCACGGTCACGTTCTACTTCGGGCTCGCGAATGCGGTGACGGCTGAAAATCGGCAGCTCATGCGGATGGTTGCCGATCAGATGGCCGCGACGGCCGAGAAAGCTCGGCTCATTCAGGATTTGCAGCGGGCGAACGGCGCGTTGCGCGAATCGCATGCGACGCTGGAGCGGCAATACGCCGATCTGCTCGAGGCGCGCCGGATCAAAGATGAATTTCTGGCGAACATTTCCCACGAGCTGCGCACGCCGCTCACCGCCGTGATCGGCTACATTTCGCTGATGCAGGAAGGGCTCGCCGGCCCCATGAATGGCGAGCAGCGGCACACGTTGGAGCAGGTGAAGGATTCGAGCGAGCAGTTGCTCGGTCTGATCGCCGACCTCCTCGAGCTCACGGCCTTGAAGCGCGGCTCGGTCGCCGCGTCGATCGCGGATGTCGATCCACGGGATCCGCTCCGCGACGCGATCGCGAAGGCCAGCGGGCGCAAGGCTGGCGTCGCGCTCGAGGTGCAGGAGCCGGAGGATGTACCGGTGATGCGCAGCGACCGCGCGACGCTCACGAAGGCGTTGCGCGCGTTGATCGACAATGCATTCAAGTTCACGCATGAAGGCGCGGTGCGTGCATCCGTGCGGGTCGCGGCCGACCGCGTGCTCTACACGATCGCGGACACGGGAATCGGGATTCCGGCCGAAGCGCAACGCCTGGTTTTCGAGGAGTTCCGGCAGGTGGACGGCGGGCTCACGCGCGAGTACGGCGGTCCGGGCCTGGGCCTTTCTTTGGCGCGGCGGCTCGCGCGTCTGCTGCAGGGCGATGTGTCGGTGACGTCGACGCCCGGCGCCGGCTCGACGTTCACGCTGGATGTGCCGTTGCGGTTCGAAGCACCTCAACCGAGTTGATCATGAGCAAGTCTGAATTGACCGTGCAGGAGCTCACGACGGACCTGAGCCCCGACGACGTGCTTACGCGGGCGAAGACGTTCTTCTCGACGCGCCCGTCGCTGTACGCGACGTTCCTCGACAAGGAAGGTCCCAATTTCTGCTCGTTCCGCGGGCAGGGGACGGAAGAGATCGTGATCGGCGTCGCGCCGGCGGCCGACGGCAAGGGCACGCGCGTGACGGGATCGAGCTACCTGTTCGACATGCAGGTCGCGCGCTTTCTCTCGACGATCGCGCCGGCGGGTGTGCTGTGAGCGTGCCGTTCGTGGACAAGCTCCGCGCACGGAGCTCGACGATCCGCCTCGCGCCGGAAGGCGTGGACACGATCATGATTCGCGTCGAGATGCCCGAAGTCTGGGATGTGGTCCGCATCGCCGTCTCGCCGACGGAGCCGGTGCTCGCCGTGAAGGCGTGCGCGCTCGAGGCGCTCTTTCCCGAAGCGCAGTTGCATGAGGATTTCGTGCTCAAGCTGCGCGGGTGGGAGATTCTCGATGAGAGCGCGTCGGTGGGCGACGCCGGGCTCACCGACGGCTCGATCCTGCTGCTCACGCATCGGCGCCGCCGCCCCGTCCGCTAGCGTCGCGCGGCCGGCATGACCATCGCGCCCGCGGGGCACGACCGCGATTCCCTGATCGCCGCCGCGGGCCGGCTGCGGCGCGAGGTGCAGCGGCGGATCGTCGGACAGGAGCGGGTGCTCGACGAGATCCTCATGGCGCTGATCGCCGGCGGCCATGCGCTGCTCGTCGGCGTGCCGGGCCTTGCCAAAACGCTCATGGTCCGGTCGCTCGCCGATGCAGTGCATCTCGACTTTCGGCGCATTCAGTTCACACCCGACCTCGTGCCGAGCGACATCACGGGTACAGAAATATTGGAGGAAGATTCTGTATCCGGCGCGCGGAGCTTCCGCTTCGCCCGCGGGCCGATCTTCGCCAACATCGTGCTCGCCGACGAGATCAATCGCGCCCCGCCGCGCACGCAGGCCGCGCTGCTCGAGGCGATGCAGGAGCATAGCGTGACCGCCAGCGGCGACACGATGCGCTTGCCCGAGCCGTTCTTCGTCCTCGCGACCCAGAACCCGATCGAGCAGGAGGGCACCTATCCGCTGCCCGAGGCGCAGCTCGACCGGTTCGTGTTCGACATCCGGCTCTCGTATCCCGCGGAGGACGAAGAGATCGCGATCCTGCGCAGCACGACCGGCGCACCGCCGGAGCGCGTCGAGCCGGTGATCGGCGCCGATGAGCTGATCGCGCTGCAGCGCGTCGCGCGCGAAGTCGCCGCGGCGGAAAGCGTGCTCCGCTACGCGGCGTCGCTCGTTCGCGCGTCGCGCCCCGATGCGCCCGATGCGCCCGCGCGCGTGAAGCAGTACGTGCGCTGGGGCGCCGGACCGCGCGCGGGCCAGTCGCTCATCCTCGGCGCCAAAGCGCGCGCGCTGCTCGACGGGCGCGTCGTCGTCGCGCCGGAAGACGTGCGGCGCGTCGCGCACCCGGTGCTCCGGCATCGCGTGCTGCTCAACTTCGCCGCCGAGGCGGAAGGGCTGAACGTCGAGCGCGTGATCGACGATCTGCTCGAGCGCATCGAGCCGCCGCGCAGCGATATCCGCGTCTGAGATGAACGGCACGGCGTACGGCGCGCTGCTCGATGCCGTGCGGGGCGTGCACTGGCCGGCGCGGCGGCACGTCGGCGGCGGCCTGCCTGGCGCGCATCCGTCGACGCTGCGCGGGAGCTCGTCGGAGTTCAGCGAGTACCGCGTCTATCGGCAGGGCGACGATCCGCGGCGCGTCGACTGGCGCCTGCTCGCGCGCAGCGACCGCGCCTACATCCGCGTTGCCACCGATCGCGCCGTCCTGCCGACGACGATCGTGCTCGATACATCGGCGTCGATGGCCTTTCCGGTGGTCACGCGAACGAAATGGACGCTGGCGCAGGAGATCGCGGTCGGCCTCGCGGCGGTCGCGCACGCCGGCGGCGACGCGGTCGGCTGCGTGCTTCGCGACGAGCGCGGTGGGGTGTGCGTGCTTCCACCGCGCTCGCGCCGCGACGCCGTGAATGAGATCGCGCGCGTCGTTGCGGCGGCCGATCCCGACGGTGACGCGGCGCTTACGCCGATGCTCGCGCTCGCGCGCACCCCCCGGTTGGCGATCGTCACCGATCTCCTGGGCGATGCGGACGCGCTGCTTCGCGCGGCGCGGGCACGCATCGCCGCGGGCGGGGACGTGCATCTCGTGCACGCGATCGCGCGCGAGGAGATCGATCCGCCGGCACGCACCATCCTCGCGGAAGATCCCGAAGCGCCAATCGTTCAGCGTATGCTCAACGAGCGGACCCGCCGCGAGTATGACGAGGCGTTCGGCGCCTGGAGAGCGGAAATGGCACGGCAATGGCGCGCGGCGGGTGCGGCCTACGTCGAGATCATGACCGACGAGCCGGCGGCGCACGCGGTGCGCCGAATCGCGGAGCCGCGGTGACCTGGCTGCTGCCATCGGCGCTCATCATCGGCGGCATTGCGGCGCTCGCGGCCGTCGCGGTGCACTTCGTGGCGCGGCGCCGGCCGATGGCCGAACCGTTTCCGACGGCGCGATTCATCCCGCGCCGGGCCAGCCAGGCGCGCGTCACCACGCTCGCGTTCAGCGATCTCGCGCTGCTGCTGCTGCGCATGTTCGCGATCGCGGCGATCGCGCTTGGTGTCGCCGCACCGGAGTTCGCCGGGGCGCGAGGCCGCGTGACGCGGATCATCGTCGTGGATCGTTCGCGCGCGGTGGGCGATCCGCGCGCCGCGCGCGACAGCGTGCGCCCGCTCGCTCGATCCGGCGACATCATCATCGCGTTCGACAGCACCGCGCGCATGGTGTCGGCGGTCGATACGGCGCCCGACGGCGCACGCGGCTCGATCTCCGCCGGACTCGCGGCGGCGGAACGCGCGGCCGCCGCCGTGAGCGCTAGTGCCGACTCCGTCGAGCTGATCCTGGTATCAGCATTTACGAATGAGGAAACTGATTCTGCGACAACGCATATTCGCGCCGCGTGGCCGGGCCGGGCGCGGCTGATTGCCTTGCCGCCGGCGCGGGCCGCATCGTGGCGCCCGGGCGTCGTGGTGCATGCGAGCACCGGCGATGCGCTGCGCGCCGGACTCGCGCTCGCGGGTCTCGTGCGCGATACGGGCGCGGTGCACATCGAGCGGAGTGAGGTTGCGCCGGCGGACTCGGCGTGGGCTCGCCAGCCCGGGAACGTGCTCGTGCACTGGCCCGCGGGTGCCGGCGATGCGCGGTGGCCGGCGCGTCCGACCGTCGACGCCATCGGCGGCGTCGCGACGTCGGACGGGACGACGCTCGTCGGACGCTTTCCACGCGTCTGGCGGCCGCTCGGCACGCCGGTGGCGCGATGGGCCGACGGCGAGGTCGCGGCCGGTGAGACGCGGAGCGGCGGGGGCTGTCTCCGCGATGTGGGAATTCTCATCGATCCGGCGAGCGACCTGACGTTGCGGCCGTCGTTCCGTTCGTTCGCGACGGCGTTGCTCGGACCGTGCGGTGGCACGCGCGATTCCGCTCCGATCGATTCGACGTCGATGGCCATCCTCGCGGGCGCGGGTCCGCTCGCATCGGCATCGTCGCTCGCGGAGAATGCCGGCGTGAGCTCGCCGTCGTCGGCGTGGTTCATTCTGGTGGGCGCTGGCTTGTTGATCCTCGAGCTCGCGCTGCGTCGGCCGGCGCGGCGGGCAGTGGCATGAGCGCGCTCGCGGCACTCCGGCGAGTTCGCCTGATCCTGGCGTCTGGCGTGATCGTGCGCGCGATCGCGTGGGGGCTCGCCGCCGCGGGAACGCTCCTCATCGGCGCCGTGCTCGCCGACATTGCGGCGCCGCTCGCGCTCGGGGTTCGCGAGGCGCTCCTCTGGATAGCCGGCGCGAGCGGGCTGTGTGTGGCATTCGCGCTCGCGGTGCGCGATCGCGCCGTACTCTCGGCGCGCGACGTCGCACTCTGGATCGAGGAGCGCGAGCCGGCGCTTCGCTTCCGCCTGATCTCGGCCGTCGAGCTCGGAGACCCGCGGCTCGCTCGCGACGTGGCGCCGCGGAGATGGCCCGTGCTCGCGATGCGCCGTACCGGCCGAGCGCTCGCGACGCCGGCGCTGATCGTGGCGGTGATCGGCGCGCTGCTCGTGCTCTTGCCGGCCGGCGCGGTGGCGCGAGTGCGAGGCCCGCGTGCCGGCGATTCTCTCGAGCGCGCGGGGGTACGCTCGTCCGGCGCGAGCCGGCTCGAGCCGCTCGTCGCACTGGTGATCGCGCCGGCGTATGCGCACGCCGCACCGCGATCGATCGACAATCCGGCCACGATTCGTGCCCTCGTCGGAAGCGAGATCGTATTGCGCGGCCGCGGCGCGGCGGCCGGCATCTTCGCCCGGATCGGGAACGATTCCGTGTCCGCCGCATCCGATTCGGCGGATCGCTGGTCGATCGCGGCGCGCGCGCCGGTCACGCCCGCCGCCATCGAGTTGGTCGATCGCGGCTATGAGAAAATCATCACGAGCGAACCAATCCACGACGCGCCTCCGGTCGTGACGCTCGCCTCGCCCGCGCGCGACACCGTGCTGCGCGTGGCGCGCGGTCGGCTCTCGCTCGCTGCCACGGCCAGCGACGACATCGCTCTGGAGAGCGTCTGGTTCGAGTTGATCGTCAGCTCGGGCGAGGGCGAGACGTTCACGTTTCGCTCCGCCGAGCTGCACAAGACGCCGGTGCATGGGAAGGCGTTCGATCTGAGTGGCGCGCTCTCGCTCGATTCGCTGCATCTGAAGGCGGGCGACATCCTGCACGTTCGCGCCGCCGCACGCGATGCGAACGACGTCAGCGGCCCCGGAGTCGGCTACTCGGAGACCCGGGCGATCCGCGTCGCGCGGCCGGGCGAGTACGATTCCGTCGCCCTCGATGCGGCGCCTCCCACCGACGAAGACAAGAGCATCGTGAGTGAGCGAATGCTCATCATGCTCGCGGAAGCGCTCGACCGTCAGCGGCCGACGCTCGTGCACGACTCGCTCGTTCGCGAGTCGCAATCCATCGCGGCCGATCAGAAACGGTTGCGGCGCACGGTGGGCGACGTCGTCTTCTCCCGCCTCGGCGGATCGCCGAGTGGAGAGGAGACGGTCGGCGCCGACTCGCCGGCCCGCGCTCGCACGATGCAGGAGCTGCTCGCGCGAGCCGATTCCGCGACGTCGCGCGCGATCGACCCGACCGATTTCGGCGGCGGTGAAGCACCGGTGATTGCGGTGAACACGCCGCTGCTCGAGGCATACAACGCGATGTGGGATGCCGGCGGCGCGCTCGAGATCGGCGAGCCTGGACGCGCGCTGCCGTTCATGCGGCGTGCGCTGGCCGCGATCGAGCGTGCGCGGCAGGCCGAACGTGTGTACCTGCACGGGCGAGCGCCGCAGATCGTCGTCGACGTCGGGCGCGCGCGACTGCAGGGGAAGGACAAGGGTAGCTCGAGCACGCGGCGCCCGCTCACCGCGTCCGACAGCGCCGCACAGACGCGGGAGCTTCGGTTCGCGCGCGCCATGGAGATGCTCGACCGCGCGCGCCCGGCCGCGATCGACTCGCTGCTGCTCCTCCGCATCGACGCGCTCTCGTCGGCGCCGGAGCTCGCGGCGGCCTTGCGCGACGCGACTACGGCACTGCGGGGCGACGAGGCACGCGCGGCGGCGACGGCGCTCGCACGAGCACGTCGGGCGCTCGGCGGCATCCCGGTCGCGCGCGATTCGCTCAGCCGGTGGGGTGTGGTGCCGTGATCGAGGAATTCGTGTTCGCCACGGCCCAGTACGAGTCCGGTGATTGGGACAGCGCGCCGTTCGTGCCCGCGAACATCATCGATACCATCGCACGCTACACGGAAATCCCCGTGGCGCCGATCGGGGTCGTGGCGCCGCTCTCGGAGGAGCGCATGCTGCGCTACCCGCTGCTCTATCTCACCGGGCATCTCCCGGTGCGATTCAACGCCGCCGAGCAGCGCAACGTGCGGCGGTTCGTGGAGCGGGGCGGCCTGCTGTTCGTGGATGACCACGACCACGACGTCGACGGCGTCTTTCACAAGTCGGCCACCGAAGAGATCGCGCGGGCGGCGGGGCCGCTCGCCGAGCTGCCGAACGACCACCCGCTCTATTCATCATTCTTTAAATTCGATGGGCCGCCGGCGACGAGCCAGGAGCTCAACGGCTGGGGCGACAATCTCGTCCACACGCACCTGCTCGCGGTGCAGCGCGAGGGCCGGATCGCGGTGCTCTACAGCAGCAAGGATTACAGCTCGGAGTGGAATTATCATCCCGAGAATAAGCGTTTTCTCGCGGTCGATAACACGCGATTCGCCGTGAACCTGGCGGTCTATGCGCTCACGGCGTAGTCGCCTCGAGCTCGGCTGCCGGATCGCCGCGTTCGCGCTGATCGGGTGGTTGATCGGCACGAGCCTCTTTCCGCCGCGGCCGATTCGCACCGAGCGTGCGGCCGCGGCGACGATCGCGCCGCGGCTCGCCGCGTGGACGCGCATGCCCCCCGCGAGCGAGCTCCACGTCGATCTCGACACCGTGCCCGATCCCTGGATCGTGGACTGGCTCGCCGCGCTCCGCGCGAGCGGCCACATCGTGCGATGGAGCGGCTCGCCGTCCCCGGCGGCGATCGTCGCCGAGCCGGTCGGCGATCCGCGGGCGCACGTTCGCGTGGGCGTCGCGTCCCCGAATGGCGCCTCGGTCGTGCTGTCGGATGACGCGGCGCTCATCGATACCATGCACGTCGCGTCGCTTGGCGCACTGGAGAGCGTACCGCTCGTCGTCGGCGCGCTGCACGCGAGCGTTGGCGGACAGTCGCTCGAGATCGCACGGCCCGCCGCCGTGCGATCGCGCGCGGTGTTCGTCGTCGGGCGCGCCAGCTGGGAAGGGAAGTACGTCGCGACGGCGCTCGAAGAGGACGGCTGGTCCGTCATCGCGCGATTCGCCGTCGCGCCTGGCGTCGAGGTGACAGAGGGCGCGCCGATGCTCGACACGAGCCGCGTCGCGGCCGTGATCGCGCTCGATAGCACCGTGAGTCGGCTTGGCGGTGCGCTCGCCGGCTACGTGCGCGATGGCGGCGGGTTGATACTCGCCGGAACGGCGGCGAGCGCCGCGAACGTGCGCGCCGTTGCCCCGGGCGTGGTCGGCGGCCGCATCCGTCATATCGTGCAGCCGGCGCAGTCGATCGCGCTCGGCGCGACCGGCTTCTATCCGGTGACGTCGCTCGCGGAGAATGCGGTACCGCTCGAGCGCCGCGATGGTGTCGTCGCGGTCGCCGTGCGCCGCATCGACGCGGGACGCGTGATGCAGGTGGGCTACGACGATACGTGGCGGTGGCGCATGGCCGGCGCCGAGGGCTCGGTGGACGCGCACCGCACGTGGTGGTCGCGCGTGGTGGACGCGGTCGCGTACGTTCCGGCGAGCCCCGATCGCGCGCAACGGGCGAGCGCCCGCGCCGCGCCCGTCGCGCGACTCGTCGAGCGGCTCGGCCCACCGGCGTCGGCGAGCCGCTCGAACACGTCGGGCGGCCCGGATCGCCGTATTCTACTAACGCTCATTATGATTTGCTTGCTGCAGGAGTGGAGCTCGCGCCGCTTGCGGGGCCTGCGATGACGGTCGCGCTCATCTCGAGCGCGGAGTGCGGCCGCCACGACACCGGCTGGGGGCACCCGGAGCACGTCGGCCGGCTGCGCGCCATTCCGTCCGCGCTGCGCCAGGACCCGGAGCTTCTCGCGCGTCTCGTCCACGTCGAGGCACGCCACGCCGAGGTCGACGAGCTCGCGCTGGCGCACGATCGCGGATATGTCGAGCGCGTGCGGTCGATGGCTGCCGCGGGCGGCGGCCGCCTCGATGCGGACACCGTGACGAGCGAGGGCTCGTGGGATGCGGCGACCGCCTCGGCGGGCGCAGTGCTCGACGCGATCGACTTCGCGCTCGGCGCCGGCCCGCGTCGGAGCTTTAGCGCGGTGCGGCCGCCGGGCCACCACGCGCTCCGCGATCGCGCCATGGGGTTCTGCCTCTTCGGCAACGTCGCGATTGGAGCGCATTACGCGCGTGCGCGATACGGCATCCAGCGTGTGCTCATCGTCGATTGGGACGTCCACCATGGGAACGGTACGCAGGCGCTCGTCGAAGAGGAGCCGGACATGCACTTCGTCTCGATGCACCAGTGGCCGTGGTATCCGGGCACCGGCGCCGCGGAGGATCGTGGTGCGCATCACAACGTGTGGAACGTCCCGATGCGCGCCGCGCTCCCACCGGAGGTCTACGTCGACGCGTTCATGCGCGCCGTGGATCAGGCGTCGAACGCGTTCGCGCCGGAGCTCGTGCTCGTGTCGGCGGGTTTCGATTCGCTCCGCGGCGACCCGCTCGGCGGTTTCACGCTCGAGTACGAGCACGTCGCGCAGCTCACGCGATTCATCGTGGAGCACGCGAACGCGTGGTGCGGCGGCCGCGTCGTCAGCGCACTGGAGGGCGGCTACGATCCGGCGCGGCTCGGCGAAGCGGTGCTCGCGCATCTGCGCGCGCTCGAGGACTGAACGCGTCAGCGGGGCGTGGGCGGCTCCTTCGAGAGGATGAGCGTGATTGGCGCGGTGTCGGCGGGCGAGATCGTCACGCTCAACTTCTTGGTTGCGTAGCCGGTTTTACGGACGGTGATGGAGGACGCGCCCTCTGGCAGAAACGCGAGCGTCACCGTTCCGGTCGCCGTGGTGAGCGCGGTCGTTCCCGAGGAATCGTCGACGACCTGCGCCTCGGCGAGCGGCTCGCCGGACGCTTCGTCAAAGACTCCGAGGACGCGAAAGCGGTAGCTCGGCGACGAGGGCTTGGACGCCGTCGCGCGCCGCTTGGGCGTCCCGACGACGTACGTGCCGCGGCCCGGATCGTACGCCACGCCCGGCTTGAGCACGATGAACAGCGCGCTGCTCGCGTGCAGGCCCGGCATGGACGTGTCCATACAATCCTTATATTCCATTTCTTGAATGTGCTCGGGCTTGATGGTCCAGAGGATCGACCAGACGCTGTTGGGCGTTCCCGCGAGCCACGAGCCCCGGACGCGCGGCGCGTGGGCTTCGGCGAGCTCGTTGACTGGCGGGTCGACGATGCGCTTGCCGTTGATCCACACCTCCTTCACGCCGCACCCGGGCGCGCGGCCGGTGAGGATGTCGGGCTTCATCTTCGTCAACACGTCCATGCCGTTCATGATGAGCCGCGAGCTGTTCGCGATCTCGTCGGCATCGACGTAGTAGCTCTTCCGCTTCACATCCTCGTGAGCGGTGACCGTCATGGCCTCGAGCGTCGGCGGGGCCGGCGTGAGCACGATGTCGACCCTGATCGTGTCGGCCTTGGGCGCGGCGACGTACCGATCGGCACGCCGATAGCCGATCCGGCGCGCGGTGACGTCGTAGTCCTCCTCCGTGCGATCGATCGCGAGCACTCGCATCCCGTGCGCGTCGGTGACACCCCGTGCGAGGATGCGTGCAAGGTCGTGGCTCACGAGCACTTCCGCGCCTTCGACGGGCGCGCCCGCGGTATCGACGACGTGCACGCGCACCGACAGCCGTTGAGCGTTGGCCGTGACGGCGAGCAGACAGGCGAGAACAGCGGCGATGCTGGCGCGCATTCAGATCATATGAAAACGCAGGGCGAATGGCGCAAGGCTTGGGGCGCAAACAGCGAACAGCGCCGACTTCCAAACGGCGCTGACTTCCGAACGGCGCCGACTTCCGAAGAGCGCTGACTTCCAAACGGCGCTACGCTTCCAAACAGCGCGGCCTTCGGCAGAGGCATAACGGCGCAAGGTGCGAACTGCGGGTAAGCGCGCAACGGCTGACGACGGGTAGATGCGCAACGGCTGACGGCGAGCAAGTGCGCGACGGCGCGGCGCGTGATCCCACGTCCCGATGATCGAATTGATTCTCGCATTCGCAGCGGAGTTTGCCTCGCCGGCCGGCCGTCGGCCGAGTCGCGCGGTCGGATCCTCGCGCCGTTTGGCGCGGTCAGCACGTGCGCCTTCGCCCGCCGTCAGCACTTTGCGCCGTTATGGGTCTGCCGAAGGCCGCGCTGTTTGGGAGTCCGCGCAGTTTGGAAGGCAGCGCAGTTTGGAAGGCAGCGCAGTTTGGAAGGCAGCGCAGTTTGGAAGGCAGCGCCGTTCGGAAGTCAGCGCCGTTCGGAAGTGAGCGCCGTTAGTTGTTTGCGGCGTTCGTTGTTTGCGCCGTTAGTTGTTTGCGCCGTTCGCCCCGCCCCCTCATTTTGCTTCCCATGGCCTTACGCCTCTACGGCATTACGCCCGCCGACGCGCACCACACGGCGCCGGAGGGCACCGGGACGCTGCTCGCCATCGCGCTGGTCCCGTTTCGGGATCTCTCCGCGGTCGTCTCTGAACAGAATGCCTTCACGCTCGACGAACCCACGCCCGCCGATCTGGCGCGGCATCGGTCGATCGTCGACGCGTTGTTCAGGCGAACGGCGGTGCTGCCGGCGCCGGTCGGTGTGCTCTTTCGCACGCCCGACGTCTTGAAGCGATGGATGGAGCTGCACTACGTGTCCCTGACCGGAGCGCTCGAATTCGTGGAAGACCGCGCCGTCGCGCGCGTGCACACCCGCCGCGCTGACGGCAAGCAGGACGACGTGGAGAGCGGATCCGATCTCGCCGCCGACGCCTCGGAGGTGTTTCGCGCGCTGCGCCGCAAGTCAGTCGCGTCGGTGCCGCTCCGCCTCGAGCACATGACCGGCGTCGTGCTCAGCGCCTCCTTCCTCGTCGAGCGCGATCTGTGGAAGGAGTTCGAGTCCGCCGTCGACGAGCAGCAGGACGCGCATCATCATCTGCACTTCGAGCTCACCGGGCCCTGGGCGCCGTACGACTTCGTGCGCATGCAGTTCGGGGGCTGACGCGAGTGTTCTGTCCGAGCTGTGGCACCTGGAACCGCGCGGCGTCGCCCGCGTGCGCGCGCTGCGGCGAGGCGCTCCCCGAGCTCGAGCGGCCGCCGTTCGAGCGCCCCGATGAGGAGCTCTCGCGCCTGCGCCGCGCCACCGGCAATCGCTATCGCGTCGAGCGCCGGTTGGGCGGCGGCGGGATGGCCGACGTGTACGTCGCCGAGCAGTCGCAGCTCGCGCGGCGCGTGGTGATCAAGGTCCTGCACCCGCATCTCGCGCGCGATCCGGAAGTGGCCGAGCGATTCCGGCGCGAAGCCGAAGCGGCGGCCAAGCTGGTGCATCCGCACATCTGCCCGATCCTCGATTACGGCTCGACGGACGACGTGGTCTTCACCGTGATGCCGTTCCTCGAGGGCGGGTCGCTCGCCGATCTCATTCAGAAGCACCGCCACGCGGATCCCGTGCGCGCGGCATCGGTCGCCGCGCAGGTCGCCTGCGCGCTCGACTACGCGCATCGGCGCGGCGTCGTGCATCGCGACGTGAAGCCGGACAACGTCCTGTTCGACGAGGACGGCAACGCGGTCCTCACCGACTTCGGCATCGCGACGGCGCGCTTCCACGGCCGGCTCACGGCCAGCGGCCGCGCGATGGGGACGCCCCACTACATGTCGCCCGAGCAGGCGATGGGCAAGCTCGTCGACGGCCGCAGCGATATTTATGCAATTGGTATTCTACTTTACGAATCGCTCGTCGGCTTCCCGCCGTTCGACGGCGCCGACGCGTTCTCCGTGAGCTACAAGCAGGTGCACGAAGCGGCCGTGCCGCCGGTCGAGGTGAGCTCGCGCGTGCCGTCCGCGCTCAGCGAGATCGTGATGCGCTGCCTCGCCAAGGCGCCGTCGGCGCGGTACGCCCACGGCTACGACCTCGCCGACGTCCTCATCGCCTTCCTCGCCGCATCGCCCAACGCCGCCACCGAGCATCGGGCCGCGTTCGTGGCCCGCCGCGGCAGCCTCTCGCCCAGTCCATGAAGCTCCAGCACGACATCGCCGTCGTCCACACGACGCATCCCTTCGTCATCGCCCGCGGCGGCGCCACCGAACATCGCTTGCTCCGCGTCCGCGTCACCGACGGAGACGGCGTCGAAGGATGGGGCGAGGCCGCGCCGAATCGGTTCTACGGCGAGACCGCCGACACCGCGCTCGCCGCGCTCGATCGCCTGACGCCGATCGTCGAGGCGTGTGACGCGTGGATGCTCGACGATGTGGAAGCCGAGATGAACCGCGCGCTACGCTTCAACGGCTCGGTGAAAGCCGCGATCAGCGCCGCGTTGCACGACCTCGCCGGCAAGCGGCTCGGCGTTCCGGTCTACAAGCTGTGGGGCCTCGATCCCGCCAAGGCGCCGCTCTCGAGCTTCACGATCGCGATCGCCGCGAGCGAGGACGAGCTGGTCGAGCGCGTATCGCAGGCGGCGTCGTATCCTGTGCTCAAGATCAAGCTCGGGACCGATCACGACGCGGACATCATTCGCACGGTGCGTCGCGTCGCGCCGGAGAAGATCCTCCGCGTCGATGCGAACGCCGCGTGGAGCGCGAAGCAGGCGCTCGCGATGATCGGCGTGCTCGTCGAGTGCGGCGTCGAGTACGTGGAGCAACCGCTCCCGCCGCACGAGCTCGAGGGGCTTCGATTCGTGCGCGAGCGCTCGGCGCTTCCGGTGATCGCCGACGAGTCGTGCATCGTCGCCACCGACATCCCCAAGCTCGTCGGCGTCGCGGACGGGATCAACATCAAGCTCTCCAAGTGCGGCGGCCTCCGCGAAGCGTTGAAGATGATCGCCACCGCCCGCTCCCACGGCATGCTCGTCATGGCCGGCTGCATGATCGAGACGAGCCTCGGCATCACCGCCGCCGCGCACTTCGCGCCCTTGCTCGATTTCGCCGACTTCGATGGGGCGGCGCTCCTCGCGGACGATCCGTACGTTGGTGCGACGATCGCCGGCGGAAAGATCGAGATTCCGAATTCGCCAGGCCTCGGCGTGCGCGCCAAGTAGAGTTTCCGCTATCGAGCGTGCTCGCCTGTGGGCACGGAACACACCGACTCAACGGATTCGCACGCGATATTTGTTCGGCTGCTCTTCATTTGTGATGAGCATTCGAACAATTGTCGAAGGTGTTTTCCGTCTCACCCCGTAAGCCTCGTGTTCCCCGTGCCCACTTGAACGAATCGTCCCGTCCTTGGAATCGACCTCGGCCCCCGGACCCCACTCCGAACCGAGCTCAGGCATTGATCTTGCAAATTGCCATGGTCGCCGAGCCCCGTGGTCTGGCGAACAGAGCGTTCCGAAGCGATTGTTCCTGCCCGCCGGCAATACGCCGGCCCCGCGATGGCACGAGGTGCCGATGCTCGAAATGTCCATGACCGAAGCGACTCCCCCGGCCGGAGTTGAAGGCGGCAAGTACGTCTACTGCATCGTCCGCAGCGATCGCCAGCGCGAGTTCGGCTCGATCGGCATCGGCGGCGGCCAGCGCGTCTTCACCGTGGCCTTCCAAGACCTGGCCGCCGTCGTCAGCGACACCCCGATCGTCATCTACGACCCCACCCGCGAGAACGTCCTCGCGCACGAGTTCGTGAATGAGACGGTGATGAAGGAATTCACCGTCATCCCGATGTCGTTCGGCACGGTGTTTCGTTCGGAAGACGATGTCACGGAGCTCCTCCGCTCGACGTATCAAGCGTTCAGCGACGTGCTCGAGAAGATGCAGGACAAGATCGAGTTCGGCCTCAAGGTGCTCTGGGATCGCGACAAGGTCGTCGCCACCCTCGAGCGCGAGAACGACGAGATCAGCCGCCTGAAGGACGAGATCAGCCGCCACACGACGACGTCGACCTACTTCGCGCGCATGCAGCTCGGGCGCTTGGTCGACTCGACCATGGAAGAGCTGTCGAGTCGCTACGTGTCGGACATCCACGAAGCGCTGAAGGTCGTGGCCGTGGCGAGCCGCTCGAACAAGCCGATCGGCGACCGGATGATTCTGAACGCGGCGTTCCTCGTGGACCGCGCGCAGGAGCAGGCGTTCGACGATCGCGTGAAGGAGATGAGCCGGAAGTACGAGGACGTCCTCGCGTTCAAGTACTCGGGCCCGTGGCCGCCGTACAACTTCGTCAACATCAAGCTCAAGCTCGAGAAGGCCGACTAGACCTCGACATGGCTGACGTCGTGGAGGGCCAGCGTGCCGTCGCGAACTCCTCGGATCGAGGCTACCTGGCGCTCCTGTCCTCGCTCGCCGAAGCCCCGACCCTCGGCGCGGCGGCGAGCTTTCTGCTCAATGACATTCTCGGCGAGACTGGTGCCCGCCGCGCGTGTCTGCTGCGTTTCGACATCGCCGACGAGGAGCTCGTGCTCACCGCGACGGCGGGCGACTTCGACGACGCGCCGCCGACCGAGCTGACGATCGGCGAGCGGTCACACCCATGGATGGTGTCGACGCTCGCGCTCTCTCCCGTGGTGAACGAATCGCCGGCGCGCGCGGGCGCGCGGTTCGCGTTCGATCAGTGGACCGCGCTGCCGATGCCGCGCCTGCACTACCGTGGAGCGCCGGCGATCTGGTCCGACTCCTACGCCGCGCAGGTGCTCGCGCCCGTCGGCTCTCGACTCGTCACCCTCGAGCATCGGCGGTTCAGCGCGGCGCCCGGCGGCGTCGTGATCCTCGACTGCGTGGTGCCGGAGGGATTGCTGCAGGAGCTCGCGTCGGTCGTGCTCTACGCCGGTCCGGTGCTCTTTCGCGTCGAGGCGCATCAGACGAGCGAGCGCGCGCTCGACCGCTCGACGCACGAGCGGAGCCGCTACCAGCAGATGGTCGATTCGCTTCCCGATCCGGTCGTCATCACGGACGCGTCAAACGACATCGTCGTGCAGAACAAGCGCGCCGAGCATCTGCTCAGCGGCGGCGACGATGATTCGCCCGGCCGGCGGCGCGCCGTTGAGGTGAACAATCTGCTCTTCAGCTCCTTCCTCTCGCGCGCGACGATCGGCGGCGCGTCGGTCGGCGGGGCGCGAGAGCTCAATCTCGTCGATCCCGACGAAGGGCACGATCTCCTCTTCGAGGTGCTCACGCACCCGCTCGGCGAGCGTGTCGGACCGGAAGACGCGGTGCTCTCCGTGCTGCGCGACGTGACCGACCTGCGGCGCGCATCGCGCGAGCTCGAGCGGCAGATTCAGCGCGTGCGGCAGGCCGAGATCGAGGCGACCGATGAACGCGATCGGCTGAATCTCATTCTCGAGAACGTCGCCGACCCGATCCTCGTGACCGACAGCGCCGCGAACACGATCCTGATGAACGAGGAGGCCGAGCAGCTCTTTCACGGCCCCAAGGACGCGAAGCAGAGCTATCGCGTGTCGCAGACCGTGCGGCAGAACGACACCAAGTTCACGTCGTTCATCTCCGACTTCGCGTTGACGAACGAGCGCACGCGGCGCGAGCGTATGACGCTCATTCATCCGGCGTCCTCGGTGCCGCTGCCGATCGAAGTCGTCTCCGGCAAGATTCGCAACGAGCGCAGCGAGCCGATCGCGATCGTCTCCGTGCTGCACGATCTCACACAGCAGGCCGAGAACGAACGGCTGTACGAGGCGCTCAAGCAGTTGAATGGAGAATTGGAGGAGCGAATCGCCGCGGCGACATCGGACCTCGCGCAGCAGAACGAGCGGCTCATCTGGCAGTCCGAGGAGCTGGCGAAGGCGAACAAGCTCAAGTCGGATTTTCTCGCGAGCATGTCGCACGAACTGCGGACGCCGCTCAACGCGGTGATCGGCTATTCGGCGCTCCTGCTCGACGGCATCGCGGGCGCGATGTCGGGCGCGCAGACCGATTACGTGCAGCGGAGCCGCACTGCCGCGCAGCATCTGCTCTCGCTGATCAACGACATTCTCGATCTGGCGCGGATCGAGGCCGGCAAGATGCCGGTGTACGTCGAGCCGGTCTTGCTGCCGGAAGTCGTGCGCGAGGTCGCGCAGCAGGTCGAGCCCATGGTCGCGACGCGGAAGCTCGAGTTCGTCACCGACGTGCCGCCAGACATCCCGGAGATCGAGACCGACAAGACGAAGGTGAAGCAGATCCTGCTCAACTTGTTGTCGAACGCGGTGAAATTCACGAACAAGGGCGGTGTGAGCGTTCTCGTACGAGCGGACGGCGATGCGGTGGTCCTCCAGGTGTCTGATACGGGTGTTGGCATTCGGCCGGAGGAGATCAGCGTGATCTGGGAGGACTTCCGGCAGCTCGATCAATCGCGGACGCGATCGTACGGCGGCACGGGGCTGGGGTTGAGCATTACGCGGCGGCTCACCGAGCAGTTGGGCGGCGAGATTGCCGTGTCGAGCGTGTTCGGGGAAGGGACGACGTTCGCGGTGCGGCTCCCGATCAAGCATCGCGGCGGGGCGGGGTTGGGGGCGAGCCTGGTGTAGTCGGCGCGACGATAGCTTTATTGATGCTCGTCGACGTCGCCTTGCCGCTGCCGCTCTTTCGCACCTTCACGTACGAGGTTGACGACGCCGACGCCTCGCGCGCCGGCGTCGGCATGCGCGCCGTCGTACCGTTTCGCAATCGGCGCGAGATGGGAGTCATCGTCGGCCACGACGCGGCGGCGCCGGGCATCACACCGAAGCGCGTGCACGCGCTGCCTGACGCCGCGCCGGTGCTCAGCGAGTCGATGCTCGCGCTGTGCCGGTGGATGGCCGAGTACTACATCGTCCCGCTCGGCATCGCGATCCGCTGCGCGCTGCCGGCGGCGCTCACGTCGCAGGCCGCGCCCGAGCCCACGCAGCGCACGCGGCGCATCGCGCGGCTGCGCCGCGACATTCCGTCGCTCATTCACCGCGATCGTATTTTCAGCCGCGCGCCGCAGCAGCGCGCGCTCTTCGAGCTGATCGAGTCGCTCGGCGGCTCGGTCGCGGTGGAGCATCTCACGGAGCGCATGAGCTTCTCGGCGTCCGTGCTCAAGGGGCTCGTCGCGCGAGGCATCGTCGAGCTGGAAGACGAAATCGTGTCGCGCGATCCGTTTGCCTGGCGCGCGGTGCAGCCGCCGGCGACGCATGCGCCGTCGTCGGCGCAGCGCGCCGCGATCGACGCGATCGAGCAGGGCGCGCCGGGCGACGTATTCCTCGTGCACGGCGTCACGGGGAGCGGGAAGACCCTCGTTTATATAGAATTTCTAAAACACGTGCTGCAGGAGCGCGGGAAGTCGGCGATCGTGCTCGTGCCGGAGATCGCGCTCACGCCGCAGACGGTCGACCGATTTCGTGCCGTGTTCGGCGACCAGATCGCGGTGCTGCACAGCGCGCTCAGCGACGGCGAACGCTACGACGAGTGGCTCGCGCTGCGTGAGGGACGCAAGCGCATCGCGGTCGGCGCGCGCTCGGCGATCTTCGCGCCGGTCGCGAACCTCGGGGCGATCGTCGTGGACGAGGAGCACGAGTCGAGCTACAAGCAGGGCGAGTCGCCCCGGTATCACGCGCGCGAGGTGGCGATCGTGCGCGCGCGCGACGAGGGGGCCGTAGTCGTGCTGGGAAGCGCGACGCCGAGCCTCGAGAGCTGGGTGAACGCGCGGACCGGCAAGTATCACCTGCTCACGCTGCCGGACCGCGTCGGCGCGGCGCGTCTGCCGCACGTGCGTGTGATCGACCGGCGCGAGCCGGGCGCCGCAAAGCGGAAGTTCGACGAGCGCGGCGCGGAGGACTTTCTGCGGATGGTGATGAGCGAGGAGCTCGAGTCGGCAATCGCGGATCGACTCGAGAAACAGGAACAGAGCATCCTGCTGCTCAATCGCCGCGGCTACGCGGCGTTCGTGCAGTGCGGGTCCTGCGCCGACGTGGCGACCTGCCCCAACTGCTCGATCAGCCTCACGTACCACCGCACACCCGAGCGGCTCGTCTGCCACTACTGCCAGCACGCCGAGGCGCCGCACACGACGTGCACGCGGTGCGGCGGCACCGTGATGCGGCAGCGCGGGCTCGGGACGCAGCAGGTGGAGCGGCTCCTCGCCGATCGATTCGCGTCGGCGCGGATCGCGCGCATGGACGTGGACACGACGAGCGGCAAGTGGGCGCACGCCGAGATTCTCGACCGCGTCGGCCGCGGGGATGTGGACATCCTCCTCGGCACGCAGATGATCGCGAAGGGTTTAGACTTTCCTAATGTGACGCTCGTCGGCGTGATCGACGCGGACGTCGGGATCAACCTGCCAGACTTTCGCGCGTCGGAGCGGTGCTTCCAGCTCCTGAGCCAGGTGGCGGGGCGCGCGGGGCGCGGGCCGAAGGGCGGGTTGGTGCTGATCCAGACGCGGGTGCCGGCGCATCACGCGGTGGTCTGCGCGGTCGCGCACGACTATGGCAAGTTCGTGCGTCAGGAGCTGGAGGGTCGCGAGCGGCCGGCATATCCGCCGCTCACGCGGCTCGCGAACGTGGTGTTCAGCGGGACGACCGAAGCGGCGACGGCGGAGCTCGCGGCCGGCGCGGCCACGTGGCTGCACGCGCTCCTGCGCAAGCGGCCGATGCCGGGGGTGAGCGTGATCGGGCCGGCGCCGTGTCCCGTGGAGCGGATCAAGAACCGGTGGCGCTGGCATCTGCTCATCAAGTCGGAGCATCCGCGCGATCTGACGCGCCTCGGCCGGTACTTCCTCGAGCGGTTCGTGCCGCCGAAGCAGGTCGAATTGCGGATCTCGCTCGATCGCGATCCCGTGGCGCTGCTGTAAAGCAACGGGGCGTTGACAATCCGCGCGGGGCGCCTCATGTTCATACCTAGCTATCTATACCTAAGTAGCTTGGTAAGCACATGCCGAAGCTCAGGAACGACATTCTCCAGGGCACGCTCGCCCTGCTCGTGCTGAAAACGCTCGCCGCCCGCGGCGAGATGCACGGCTATGCCATCACGGCGCACATCCAGCGCGTCTCCGCCGAGCTGCTCCGCGTCGAGGAAGGCTCGCTCTATCCCGCGCTGCACCGCATGGAGCAGGACGGGTGGGTGCGCGCGGCGTGGGGCACTACGGAAAAAAATCGCCAGGCCCGCTTCTACTCGCTCACGGCGCTCGGACGCAAGCAGCTCGCGCAGGAAGAGGAGAGTTGGGCGCGGCTCACCGAAGGTGTCCGTCGCGTGCTGCGCTACGCCTGACCCGTTCGCCGAGAGGCTCGCATGTCACTCATCCGCCGATTGATCAACCTCACGCGCTCCGATCGCCACTCGCGCGATCTCGATCGCGAGCTCGAGTTCCACATCGCCGAGCGCGCCGACGAGCTGGCGGCGGGCGGGATGCCGCGTGCGGCGGCGATGGACGAGGCGCGACGCCGATTCGGTAATTATGGAATGCAGAAGGAGCGCGCGCGCGACGTCGACGTGCTCGGCTGGCTCGATGCGTTGCGCGATGACGTGCGCTACGCCCTACGCTCGCTCCGGCACGCGCCCGGGCTGGCATGCGTGGCCATCGTCTCGCTCGCGCTCGGGATCGGCGCGAACACGGCGATCTTCTCGCTGATCGACGCGATTCTGCTGCGCGCACTGCCGGTGGCCCATCCGGAAGCGCTAGTCCGCGTCGAGTTCTCGGACGGCGGCGACGTGTTCACGAATCCGATCTGGGAGCAGGTCCGCGATCACCAGCAAGTGTTCGCCGACGCGTTCGCGTACGGAGAGCAGGATTTCAACCTCGCCAACGGCGGCGTCGCGCGGAGCGCGCCGGGCGCATACGTGAGCGGCGCATTCTTCTCGACGCTCGGGCTGCGGCCGTCGGTGGGCCGGTTGATTTCAACTTCGGACGACGCGCGTGGCTGTCCGCCGCTCGCGGTGCTCAGCTACGGCTTCTGGCAGTCCGCGTACGGCGGCCGTGCCGACATCGTCGGCCAGACGATCTCCCTGGATCGCCACCCCGTCCCGGTCGCCGGCGTGCTGGCCGATGGATTCGGCGGCATCGACGTGGGTCGCGCGAACGACGTGTACGTCCCGATCTGCGCGAAGGCCATCATTGCCGACGCCCCCACGGTGCTCGATGCTCGCTCGAATTGGTGGCTGTTCGTGATGGGGCGCGTGAAGCCGGGACTCACCGTAGCGCAGGCGCGCGCCGGACTCGTGTCGATCGCGCCGGCGACGTTCGCCGCCACCGTGACGCCTCAATGGCCGGGATCGCTGAAGGCGAAATATCTCCAGCGAAGCTTCAACGTGGCGCCCGCCGCGTCGGGCTTCTCCGATTTGCGCTCGTCGTACGAGCGTCCGTTATACGTGTTGATGTCGATTGTCGCGCTCGTGCTGCTGATCGCGTGCGCCAACGTCGCGAATCTGCTGCTCGCTCGCGCCACGGCGCGCCAGCGGGAAGTGGCGGTGCGAACGGCCCTCGGCGCCACGCGCGGCCGGATCGCGAGGCTGTTATTGACCGAGAGCGTCGTCCTGTCGCTCGTCGGCGCGGCGCTCGGGCTCGTCTTTGCGCAATGGGGTACGCGGCTCCTCGTCGCGCTGATGGCCACGCCCAGCGAACCGATCTCGCTCGACCTTGCCGCGGACGCGCGCGTCCTCGTGTTCACGATCGTCGCGGCGGTGGCCACGGGTATCGCGTTCGGAACGATCCCCGCGTGGCGCGCCGCGCGCGTTCCACCGAACGCGGTCCTCAAGTCGGGAGGGCGGGGCCTCACCGGCGTCCGCGGACACTTCGCGGTGAGCAAGGCGCTGGTCGTCGGCCAGCTCGCGGTGTCGCTTACGCTGGTGGTCGGCGCCGGACTGCTCGTCGGCACATTCCGGCGGCTCGCGCACAGCGATCTCGGGTTCAAGTCGGACAACGTGCTCGTCGTGACGGTGAGTCCGCCGGCGAGTGAGGTGAAGGACCCCGCTGGCGCGCGTGCGTTCGAAGCGCAGGCGCTCGAATCGATGCGCGCCGTTCCCGGCGTGCGCTCGGCGAGCACGTCGCGGGTCGTGCCGATGAGCGGGTCCGGCTGGAACGACATCATCGCCGTCGACGGATTCAAGCCCGGTGCCGGCGAGGACAGCCTCTCATTCTTCAATGCGATCAGCGAGGACTATTTCCACACGCTCGGCACGCCGCTTCTCTCCGGTCGTGCGTTCGCCGCGTCGGACCGGGTTGGTACGCCACCTGCCGCGATCGTGAACGCCGCGTTCGCGAAGAAGTTCTTCCACTCGGTCAACGTGGTCGGCCGCACGGTGCGATACGGATTTGACAAGCTCAGACCGGCGGTCACGATCGTCGGCGTCGCGGCGGATGCGAAGTATTCGTCCATCCGCAAATCCGCGCCGCCGACTGTCTACCTGCCGATCGCGCAGGACACGCAGCCGTACTGGGGCAGCACCAATGTCGAAATGCTCGTCGCGGGCTCGCCGGCGGTCGTCGAGCCGGCGGTCGTCGCGGCGCTGGCGCGGATCAGTCCGCGCGCGAGTGTGACGTTCACGACGCTGTCGACCGAGGTCTCCGACGTGCTGCGACGCGAGCGCGCCCTCGCGGTCGTCTCGGGGTTCTTCGGCGCGCTTGCGATCCTGCTCGCCACCCTCGGTCTCTACGGCGTCATGTCGTACGCCGTCGCGCGCCGGCGTGCCGAAATCGGCATTCGTGTGGCGCTCGGCGCGGGGCGTCGGCGAGTCGCAGGCATGATCGTGCGCGAGGTGTCGGTACTCATGGTGCTTGGCCTCGCGCTCGGGATCGGGTTCGCCGCCGCGACGACGCGATTGATCTCCAGCTTGCTCTTCGGCGTGAAGCCGCTGGATGCGACGACCCTCGCCGGCTCCGTCGCCCTTCTGGCCATCGTCGCGCTCGGCGCGTCGTATCTGCCTGCACGCCGCGCGGCGCGCGTCGATCCGATGGACGCGTTGCGGGAGGAATAGCCGTCCGGCGAGATTGAGGTCGTGACGACCTTCTCGCCGCCCGATTTCTCCGATCCCGAATTCGAGTCGTATCCGGACGCGCGGTTCGTCGCCGCGCCCTCGGACGGCGTGCTGCCCGAAGGATTCTTCTCGACGACGAACCTGCCGACGTTCGTGCGCGTGAACGGCTCGTGGGTCGCGCCGCGCGAGCCTCGCATGGATTCCGGGATCGTGCTCGCGGCCGACGGGACGCTCTGGGTCCGCGAAGGGCGCAACATCCGCCACGGCGATCTCGTCGCCGTCGGCGAGAAGGAAGACGGCACGCAGGGCATCTACGTGCAGACGCAGATCACGCCCGCGACCGGCGACGACGGCGCGTTCACGTTCATGTCGAGCGAAGTCTCGCGCGAGAAGCCGATCGACTACGCGCACATGGCGCGTCTGCTCCTCGAGGAGAAGGAACGCGGCGGATATCCCGTGTGGGTCACCGGACCGGCGCTCGTGCACTCGCGTGCGCGCAGCGACATGAGCTGGTTCATCGCCAACGGGTACGTCGGCGCGCTGCTCGCCGGCAACGCGGTCGCGGTGCACGACATCGAGGCGTCGATCTACGGCACGACCCTCGGCATGAGCAGCACGGGCGAGATCACCCAGGGCGGCCACGGCCTGCACATGCGCGCGATCAATCGCGTGCGCGCCGCCGGCTCGATCGCGAATGCGGTCGAGCAGGGGATCATCACCGATGGCATCATGTACTCGTGCGTGAAGCACCACGTGCCGTTCGTGCTCACCGGCTCGATTCGCGACGACGGCCCGCTTCCCGACGTGATCACCGACATGCTGCGCGCGCAGGATGCGATGCGGCAGCACACGATCAAGGCGACGTTCGCCGTGATGATCGCGACCGCGCTCCACGCGATCGCCACGGGAAACATGCTGCCCGCCTTCGTGCGGCAACCCGATGGCACCATGCGCGAGCTGCCGACGATCTGCGTCGATTCATCGGAGTTCGTGGTGAGCAAGCTCAAGGACCGCGGAACGCATCAGGCGTTCGGCGTCGTGACCAACGCACAGGACTTCATGCACATCTTGCGGCTGTATGTGGAGCGCGAGCTCGAGACCCGCGGCACGCCCGCGCGCGGCACGCGCGCATCGGCGGCCCGACCCTCGCCGAGCGAGGCGAGGGGATGACGATTCTCTCAGAGGCACGCGAGCGTTTGCTGCGCGCGATCGTCGCGCAGGTGCCGATCGATCGCATCGCGGAGATCCATTTCTTCCAGCCGATCAAACAGGGTGGCGTCGAGACGGGTGTCGCCGTCGTCGCGGCCTGGCAGGAATCAGAGATCGTCGCCGACGACGCTCTCGCGCCGGCCGCCGTCGAGTCGAGCGAAGTGGAAGCGTTGGACGACGCGGCTTACGCGGAAGAAGCTGCGCCGCGGGAGCCTCGTCCGACGGTGTACACCGCGCGCTATCGGCTGACGCTCAAAGGTCCGGACCGCGGCAAGTGGGAGACGAACGTCGTCGCGGAGGCGGAAGCACCGCTCGTGACGGTGGAAGCCGTCGTCCGCGGCGTGCAGCGCCGGGCTGGCGATGCCGAGGATCCGGTCCGGATCTCCGGCGACGAGCTGCGCGGCGTGCTGCCGGAACCGCAGAATCCGGCGGCGTAGCGTCGCACCGCGCGGCGGCCGCGCGATTAGGGATTTCTCACGTACACCACCGGCCCGCCGTGCGTCCGGAACGCGCCGGTGAGCGTGTCACCGTTCAACCGGCCCACGAAGACGTCCTCGGTGTCAGCGACTTGCTGGTTCCTGAGCAGCGCGAGCACCACGGTCTCGCCGCTTTGCCGGCCGAGCAAGGCGTCGATGCGGGCGTTCGTTCCGAACACCGTGTATTGCCCGCTGAGCGCGTCCGGGAGATCCGGGCTCGCCGCCTTCGATTCGATGTAGAGCGTGAGGCGATTCGCGAACGTCTGCTGATTGCCGGCCGGCGTGGCGCGAAACCGCCCCTCGATCGGCTCCGTCTGATCCGCGACCACGCTGATCGTCCCGGTGTTCAAGATCGCGACCGCGCCGAACACCCCGATGCCGCCCGAGATCCGGTTGATGATCCCGCTCCCGGTGAACGGATCATTGTTCGTGCGATAGTAATCGTAGAAGTTCGAGTCCACCGCGGTGACGAGCGCGTCCTGGCGAAAGCCGGGAATGAAGACGTGCTGCAGCTCGTTGGCGAAGGGATTCCGCAGCGCACCCGAGATCCTGACCGACACGCTGTCGGTGAAGAGGAACAACGGGCCGAACGGGCTCTCGATGCGCACCGCGTACGTCCGCGCGCTCGCCGCCCGGTTCCACACGATGTTTAGCGTATCGTGATCGCGGTTGAACGTGCGCGTGAGCCCGCCGGCGCTCGTCACGTCGGCGCGAGGCACGCGCGTGTACGCGATCGCATCCTCGCCTTGCAAGGTATGGATGTGCAGCCGATATCGGCCGCCGCCGATCAGCAGGAATCCCGCCAGCGTGAACCGGTACACGCCGCGTCCAACGCCGTTCGTGCCTGGAACGGACGAATCCTCGATGCCCTCGAACGTGCGGCCCGTGGAATCGGTGATCTCGACGACCGCGCTGTCGATCGGAATTCCGCCGCCGGAGACGATCGGATCGGCGGCGTTGAAGATCGAATCGGTCGTCGGCGCGGCGCCGGTGAGCGTGCGCTCGAGGAGGACGATCTGATTCGGCGCGCTCGTGTTCAACACCGCGTGCACGACGATCGACGGCGTGGTGCTCGGCACCGTCACGGTGCCGAGATCGCAGGCGGCGAGGGCGAGGGTGGCGGCGAACAGCGCGCGTGTCATCCCGAGCGACCGAGCGGAGCGAGGGAGTCGAGGGATCTGGGCGCGTGGCGCGACGAGCCCAGATCCCTCGACTCGCCTCCGGCTCGCTCGGGATGACAGCGTTGGTTCGCTGCTCCGGCTCGCTCGGGATGACAGCGCTCGCCTAAAACCGGACACTCACACCCGCCGACGGAAGAATGGGGAACTGCGAGATCGCCTCGCGTGTCGGCGGCGCCTTGGTGTAGTCGAATACATACAAGAACACGTTCTTCGCGTCGTACGCATTCACGAGACTGAGAAACGGAGAAATCGTCGCGCCGTGCGCGTGGAACACGCGCGTCACGTCGAGATCCAGCCGCTGCGTGCTCGGAAGCCGCGCCCCATTGCGTGCCCCGCCCATGAACTCCGCCATCGAGCCGCCGCCGCGCGTGTCGTAGTCGTTCACGCCGGGATCGTAGAATCGACGCACGATCTCGCCGACGATGTCCGTGTACGGCGTGCCTGTCGCGTAGCCGAAGCGGAGGCCAAGCACGTAGCGTGACAATCGCCAGCTCGCGACGAGGTTGAAATCGTGCCGGCGGTCGTGGCCGGGGAAATATCGCAGCGTGTCTTCCTGCCGCGTCGCCACCGCGTACGTGTACGAGATCCAGCCGCTGAACGGGCCGCGCTCGAACTGTCTGAGCAGCACGTCGACGCCGTACGAATCGCCGCTCACGTCGAAGAACTCGTCGCCGCGCACCGACGGATCTTCCTGCGGGTTCGACTCGAGCAGCCGGCTGTACTTCTTGTAGAACGTTTCCACGCGCGCGTACCGCGTGTCGCCGAACCAGTGCTCGCCGCCGAGGATGTAATGCCACGCCGACGATACGGGCGTGGTGCGGTCGCTCGTCACCCAGAAGTCGAATAGGCGAACTGGAATGTCTTCGCGATCGAGCGAGTGCATCCATTGCGAGAAGCGCCCAACCGCGCCCGTGACCGCGGTGCTCGGCGACAGGAAGTACTTGCCCGAGAGTCGCGGCGAGATCCCCGTCCACCCCGTCCCGGTCAGGTGCTCCACCCGCAGGCCATCCTGCACCAGCAGCGACGGCGTTGCGCGCCAGAGGTCGTCGTAGAAGACGCCCGCGGCGCTCGGCGCCTGGTGCAGGTCGTAGAGGTTCGTGCTCGCGTCGAGCGACTTGGCGTTGTATCGCACGCCGTACGACGTGAGCTCGTAGCCGATCGATCGGTCGTGCGCCGCGGTGTGCGCCGCGACCTCGCCCGAGGCGCTCCGGTCGAGCACCGCGTTCTGGAGCGTGAGCGACCCGTCACCCAGGTCGAGCGCCGTCGCGAAGCGCGAGACGGACGCGCGCTGCTCGAGCGTCGTGCTGTCGCCGAGCAGCCAGTGGGCCGCGTTCGCGCGCAGCGTATGCGTGAGCGTCGCGCCGGCGACGGTGTTCCCCCAGCCGAACTTGAACGTGCCGCCGCTCGCGTTCGCGCCCGTCGAATCGCCGAACGAGGCGATGTTGGCGTCGAGCGCGTCGGAGCCGTCGTACGCCGTCAGCGACAGCTTGGTGCGCGGCGAGAACGCGTACGTCGCATGTATCTGCTCATCACGAAAGTGGTATGGCAGCTCCTGGCTGCTGATCAGGCTCACGAACTTGTCGGCGTACGTCCGGCGTCCGGCGACCGACCACGTGCCGCGGCCGCCCGCGAACGCACCGCCCAGGTCCAGCGTCGACGCGAGCACCGACAGATCGGCTTGCCCGTGTACGCCCGGCCGCGCCTCTTCGGCCGAGTGCACGTCGAGCACGCTGGAGAGGCGGCCGCCGTACCGCGCTGGGAAGCCGCCCGTCATCAGCGTCACGTCGCCCACGGTCGGATCGATGAAGGTGCTGAACAATCCGCCGAGGTGAAATGGATTGTAGATCGGATAGCCGTCGATGAGGATCAGATTCTGATCCGACTCGCCGCCGCGCACGTTCAACCCGGTCGAGAAATCGTTGCGCGCCTCGACGCCGGGTAATAGTTGCACTGTGCGAATAATGTCGGGCTCGCCGAATTTCGGCACCGCCTCCGCCGCGCGCGCGGTCAGCTGCACCGTGCCGACGTTCGGCCGCGACTCGAAGATCTCGCGCTCCACCGGCCGCGCCGAGGTGCGCACCGCGCCGAGGATGGCGGCCTCGGTGGTGAGCCGGAAGTTCACGAGCGTCGTCTCGCCCGCGCGCACCGCGACCGTGTCGTCGATCTGCTTGTAGCCGAGCAGCCGCGCGCGGACGATCACGCTGCCGGCGTGCACGCCGCCGATCGCGTACCGTCCCTGCGCATCGGCAATCGCGCCGCGCTGCGTTCCGGCGATCGTGACCGACGCGCCGGCGCGCGGCTCGGCGTTGCTCGCGTCGATCACTTGGCCGGCGACGACGCCCGTGCCGTCGC
The DNA here is from genome assembly GCA_025934775.1 of Gemmatimonadaceae bacterium. Taxonomy (GTDB): domain Bacteria; phylum Gemmatimonadota; class Gemmatimonadetes; order Gemmatimonadales; family Gemmatimonadaceae; genus JAQBQB01. The sequence continues at coordinate 82,692 of JAICWO010000002.1, forward strand.
GCGTCGCCGGGCGCTGCGCGCGGAGCGCGGGTGCGACGGCGAGAAGCAACGCGAGCGCGACGGATGCGTAGCGTGTGAGAATCGTTTTGTGAATGTCGCGCGCGTCCTCGATGCGCGCCTTGTCGAGCTCGAGATGGGCCGGTCCGATCAGGAATGGATGCACCTGATTGCCGCCGGCCGCGCCGTGCGCGCCGATCTGGTCGTCGAATGAAACGATCTCGTAGCCGTCATACGCGCCGAAGATGGTCACGTCCCCCGAATTCGCCTGTGAAGCGACCCGCTCGATGGCGCGCACCACGATTTCGCTCGCCTCGTAGCGCGTGAGCGGGTTGGCGCCCTCCAGCACCATCACGCGGCCGTCGCTGATCGACGCGCGGCCGACCGCGCTCTCCACGTGTACGGCGTTGCCGCTGCGGGTTCCGAGCAATCCCACGCCGGGGTGCTCAAGGAGCCGCCGATAGAGCGTCGCTCGGCGCGGATCGCCGGCGATGTCGTCCAGCGAGAGCGGCTTGGGATCGTCGACGAAGTAGAGCAGGGCGAGGCAGGAGCTGTACGTGACGACGACGTCGTGCCGATGCTCCACCGCGTACTTCTCCGGCAGAATGAGCTCGCGGAGCCCGTACTTGCTCCGCAGCCAGTCGCGAATGCCGCGCATGGTGCGCCGCACGCCGGGCACGTTCGCCGGCGCGACCTCGGCCACCGTTTCCAACACCTCCGGGCCGATCACGGAATACTCCGACGTGATCGCCGCGCTCTCGCGCGAATGCAGCGGATGCACGCCGCGCTGCGCGGCGTCGGCTTCGAGAATCTTCTGGATCGTGTGGCCGAGTGTCTCGCCGAAGCGCACGCGATAGCTGGCCGCCGGCGTCATGCCGTGATCCGAGAGCAGCACGAGATCATACTGGCGGCCGCCGTGATTCTCGATCATGCGCCGGATCTCGCGAATGCGCGCGTCGGTGCGCCGCAGGTCGCGCAGCGCCTGGAAGCTGGACGGGCCGAAGTGATGTCCGAGCTCGTCATACTGCATGAACGTGCTGTAGATGACCGGCACGCCGAGGTAGATGTCGAGCAGAATCGCCATCGTCTGCAGCTCGCGCACGACGACGTTGCTGAGGATGCGTACGAACGGAAACAGCCCCTCGCTGTGCGTCCGCCGGCCGGAGAGCTCGGAGGTCGAGCGCTCCCACTCCTCGCGCAGATATTCGAGCGCGGCCTGGACGATCATGCGCGCGATGCGGATGGGGTGCAGCACGATGAGCATCGCCATGCGCCAGCCGCCGAGGCGCTGGAAGACGGAGAGCCGCTGCCGCGTGGCGACGGTGAACGCGACCGTCTGCGCGTCGCCGTCGAGGAGATTCACATAGCTCGATCCCCCTGCCAGCGCGCCCGGCGCCGAGATGCGGTCGCGAATGTACTGCACGCCCGCCGGCGTGTTGCACGTGATGACGCGGCCCAGCGGCTTGTCATAGAATCGGAACGCGGGGATGCCGTCGTTCTCGCCGTGAAAGATGCCTGCCTGGCAGTAGGGGGTCGCGGAGGGGAGGCCGCAGAACCAGCGCCGCAGCGTGTAGCCCTCTTCGCGCACCATCGTCGAGAGGGTGGGGCAGTAGCCCAACTCGATCGCGCGGCGCAGCTCGACGTACGACAGTGCGTCGATTTGAAGCATCACGAGGCCGCGTCGTCCGTCGTCCGGTCGACGTTCGCGGCGGAACACACGATATTTCAGGGCGAAGTATCGTCGCAGCAGGCGCGCCTTCAGTGATCCCATGGCTGATCCCATGACGGATCGCCCGGGCGCGCGCGCTCCGGGCGGGATCTCCGCCCCTCGTTCCCCTCGCTTCTCTTCCGCCGTGTCAGGCAACGTTGGCGTCGCGATCGCATTCGGTGCGGGACTGGCCAGCTTTCTGTCTCCCTGCGTGCTGCCGCTCATTCCGAGCTACGTCACGTTCATCACGGGGATGACGATCGACGATGTGCAGCGCTCGCGGCGCATTGCCTTCATCCACGCACTGCTGTTCGTCTTCGGCTTCTCGCTCATCTTCCTCGCGCTGGGTGCGTCGGCGACGCTGCTGGGGCGCGTGTTGTTCGCCTACCGCGCCTGGATCAGCCGGATCGGCGGACTCCTCGTGCTGGCGTTCGGACTGTACCTGCTGGGTGTCTTCAACCTAGGGGCTTTCTCGCGCGAACGCCGGATTCACATCAACAACAAGCCGCTCGGGTATCTGGGGACGGTCGTGGTCGGGCTCGCGTTCGGCGCCGGATGGACGCCGTGCATCGGCCCGATCCTCGGCAGCATTCTGACCTACGCCGCGACGCAAGCCGAGGTCTCGCGCGGCGTGCTGCTCCTCGGCGCGTACTCGCTCGGGCTCGCCGTGCCGTTCGTCATCGCCGCGATCGCGATCGACTGGTTCCTCGGCGCGTTCCAGGCGTTCCGCGGCAAGATGGTCTGGGTGACGCGCGTCTCCGGCGCCGTGCTCGTGATCGTCGCGATATTAATGATCACGAATTACATGACTGTGATTACCGGCGTACTCCAGGGGTTCACGCCGCAGGCGCTCAAGCAGGTGCTGTGAACTGACTTGGCTACGAATGGTCGGCTACGAATGGAGCGAAAAAGGCCGAATCAATCGAATTTGTTTCTCGGCCGTGATGATTCGATTCACGGCTCGTTGCGGAGCGACGCCTGCACGATCACGGAACAAATTCGGTTGATTCGCCCCTTTTTGCTCAATTCGTAGCCAAGCCGTTCAACTCATCTCCGCCCACCCCGCCACGCGCGCGATGAGCTCGCGCGCGGGCACCGGCTTCACGAGCACGTCCGCGCATCCCGCGGCAAGGCAGCGGTCGCGCGTCGCCTGGTCGTCGTGGCCCGTGAGCGCGATGAACATCCGACAGCCTGCCGCACGCAACGGTTCGATCAACACCAAACCGTCGCCGTCGGGGAGCGTGAGATCGAGCAGCACCACGTCCGCCGGATCGCTTCGCGCCGCGCCGAGCGCGTCGGCGATAGACGCCGCGGTCGTCACGCGGTGCCCGGCGCTCTCGACCAGCACGCGCATCGCGCTCGCCACGATGTCGCTGTCTTCTACGACGAGAATGTGAGCCTGATCCGGCACGCGTGCGGTCAGTCGGCGGCTTGTTCCAACGGAACGGTGAAGAAGAACCGGCTGCCTCTTCCCAGCTCGCTCTCCACCCAGATCCGCCCGCCGTGCAGCTCGACGAGCTTGCGCGCGATCGTCAGTCCGAGTCCCGTGCCATGGTGCGGGCGCGACGGCGTGGCGTCGACCTGCGCGAACTCGCGGAAGATGAGATCGTGGTGCTCCGGTGCGATGCCCACGCCCGTGTCGCCCACCTCGACGCAGAGCGTGTCGTCCGGCCGCTGCGCATAACGCTCGGCGCGCAGCCAGACGCGGCCGCCGTTCGGCGTGAAGTCGATCGCGTTGCCAAGCAGGTTGCCGATGATGTGCGTGATCTTCTCGCGATCCGCCGTCAGCGGCGGCACGTCGCCGACGACTTCGATCGAGAGCGCGAGGTGCTTCTTCTTGATCAACGGCTCGTTGATGCCGCTCACCTGCTCGAGCACCTCGCGAATCGCGAATCGCGTCGGGACGAGCGCGAGCTGGTTGGCCGCTCCGCGCGCGTAGGTGAGGATCTCGCCCACCTGGTTGAGCAATTGGCGGCCGCCGCTGATGATGCCGCGCACGCTCTCCATCTGCCGAGGCGAGAGGTCGCCGAGGATGCCATCGCGCAGGATCTCCGCGTGCGTGATCACCGCCGTGAGCGGCGTGCGCAGATCGTGCGAGATGTTCGCCAGAAACTGCGTCTTGAGCGCGTCGCGCGCGCGCAGCTCGGCGATCTCGACGATCGCCTCCTTGAGCTGCGACTCGAGCGCGGCGAGGCGGGGATCGTCGCCCGAGACGGGGGAGCGCCTGGCTTCGTCTGCGATTTCTGTGCGGCTCATGGGTTCATTGTATCGTCAATCACTTGCGGCCGCCAACTCGCCCGCGCCGTCGGACTCGATCGACTCCTCGAGCTGCTGCCGATTGAGCAGCGACCAGTAGCGGCCCCCCGCCGCGAGAAGCTCGCCGTGCCGCCCCTGTTCCACGATCCGGCCTTCGTCCAGCACGATGATCCACGTGGCATCCCGGATCGCGCTGACGCGGTGCGAAGCGATGAGCGCCGTCCGGCCGGCGAGCGTCTCCCGGAGCGATCGCAGGATCTCCGCTTCGGTGTGCGTGTCCACGGCGGAGAGCGCATCGTCGAGCAAGACGATGCTCGGCTTCCGCGCCAGCGCACGCGCGAGGGCGGCGCGCTGCTTTTGACCGCCGGACAGATTGATTCCGCGCTCGCCGAGGAGAGTCTCGTACCCTCCCGGAAATGCATCGATCGTCTCGTCGAGTTGCGCCACACCCGCTGCCCATCTCCCGGCCGGCTCGTCTTCCGTACCATACGTGAGGTTCGAGCCGATCGTGTCGCTGAAAAGAAAACTCTCCTGCGGCACGTACCCGATCTGGCGCCGCAGGTCGCCGATCGACAGCTCGCGGATGTCGATGCCATCGATGAGGATCTTGCCTTCCTGCGGATCGAAGAGCCGCGGGACCAAGTCCATTAACGCACTCTTGCCGCTCCCCGTTGCGCCGACCACGCCGATCGTGGCGCCGGCTGGCGCGGAGAAGCTGATGTCGCGAAGCACCCATCGCGTGGGCTGTCCCTGCTCGGTCGGGTAGTGGAAGCCAACGTTCCGAAACTCGATCGACCGGCCGGTCGCGGCCGCCGGAAGCGTGCGAGGCGCGGCCGGCTCTGACAGCGCCGGCTTCGCATCGAGAATGTCGAGCAGCCGCGTCATCGACGCGGCGCCGCGCTGGAACAGATTGATCACCCAGCCGAGCGCGATGAGCGGCCACGTGAGCATCGCGAGATACATCCCGAACGCGACGAACGCACCGATGCTGATCGTGCCGTTCAGCACGAGGATGCCGCCGAAGCCGACGACCGCGACCATGCCGAGTCCGGCGAAAATCGAGAAGCCCGGCTGCATGATTCCATACATGTGGGCGAGCCGCATGTTCTTCACGAGATAGCCTTCGTTGAGCGCCGCGAAGCGCTCCATCTCGGCGTGCTCCTGACGGAACGCGCGCACGATCCGCACGCCCGCGAGGTTTTCCTGCGCCAGCGTTGTGAGATCGCTGAAGTGCGCCTGCACGGCCTCGAAGCGCGCGTGGATGTGCCGGCCGAGCATGAGGCCGATCATCGGCAGGATCGCCATCGGCACCGCGGCGATCAGCGTCAGGCGCGCCGAGATGTGCAGCATGAAACCGAGCGCGAACGCGCCGCCCGCGATCGTGTTCGTGAGATACATGATCGCCGGCCCGGCAGCCATGCGTACGGCGCTCAGGTCGTTCGTGAGCCGGGCCATGAGGTCGCCCGTGCGCATGCGCGCGTAGTAGATCGGGTCGACTTTCTCGAGATGCGCGAAGAGGTCGTTTCTGAGATCGTACTCCATCCAGCGGCTCACGCTGTTGAGCAATTGCCGCATGAGGAACCGGCCGACCCCGCCCACGAGCGTGACGCCGATCATCGCCCCGCCGAGGAGCCAGATCGAGCGGAGCGGCGCGCCGGCGCGAATGCCGTCGAGTGCGCGCTGGAGCAGCCACGGGACGACGCTCGAGAACGCGGCGGCGAAGATGACGAGGACGAGCCCGAACGCAACAGAACGACGGTACGGGCGGTAATACGGAAGGAGCCGTCGGAGCGAGCGCAGGGTTGGCATATGCTTTGCCACGGCTCAGCTCACTTGCCTCGGGTGGGTGCATCTGCGCGCCCCGAGTGCCCAGATTGTACGGCAGCGGCACGCACATTCACGAGGAGCCTTTCCCATGTCGAAATATACCCGTCACCTCGGGGCGTCGCTGATCCTCGCCGGAGTCGTACTGCTCGGCGCCTGCGGCGGCGGCGAGAAGAAATCCGACAGCACGGCCGCACTTGGTTCCGACACCACGTTGAATCGCGACCTCGCACTCGCCGGTCGCGATACCACCGCGCAACCACAACTCAAGGACGTGCCGGCGAATGCGCCGGCGGCGAGCGCACCGGCATCATCGAACTCGCCGACGTCACGCGCCCCAGCGCGGACGACACCGCGGCGGACGGAGCCGCGCACGACGACGCCTCGCAGCGAGCCGGCGCCCACGCCCGTCACGCACACGACGCCAAGCGGCAACACTGAAACGCGCAATGCGCCGGGCACGGGGAACGGCGGCGGGGCGGTCGGTACGATTGCCGCGGGGACGACGCTCAACACGCACGCGACCTCGCGCATCTGCACCAACACCAACGCCGTGGGCGATCACGTGACGGCGACGCTCGACAACAGTGTGTCCGGCACGAACGGCGCGACGATTCCCGCCGGTGCGACGGTGAATCTCACGGTGACGCGGCTCAAGCGCAGCGAGAACGCCAACGATCCGGTCGTGATGGAATTCGCGGTGAACTCGGTCACGTACAGCGGCCACACGTATCCGATCGAGGCGAACGTCGCGTCGGCGGACGTGACGCGCATCAAGGATCAGCCGCAGAGCAAGGACGTCCAGAAGGTTGCGGTTGGCGCGGCCATCGGTGCGATCGCGGGCAGGATCCTCGGCAAGTCGACCAAGGCGACGGTGATCGGCGGTGCGGCGGGCGCGGCGGCCGGTGCTGCCACGGCGGCGGCAACGTCGAATTACCAGGGATGCGTGGAGTCCGGCCACTCGATCGTATTGAAGCTCACGGCGCCGGCGACGGTGAAGGCGTAAGGCCGCCGGCTCAGAAGCCGTACGTGAACCCCACCCGGAACGTGAACTGCCGCGGCGCGTGCGATTGCGTCGATCCGGGTGCGGGCGCGTCGAGAATGAAGTCGCGCTGAATCGACTTCTCGAGCGTCGCGACGACAGCCCGACCCCGTAGTCGGGCTCCTGCCCGCTCTCCGCGGATTGTTGCGGCGCGCCGACGCTTCCATCTAACTTTGCCGCACTCATGACCTTCCTCGACCCGCGGCTCACCGAGCGGCGCAATCCCCGCACCGCGGAGATCGATCTCGCGTCGCCGATCGAGATCGTGGATTTGATAAACGCCGAAGACCGCGCCGTTCCCGAGGCGGTCGCGTCGCAGCGCGAGCCGATCGCGCAGGCGATCGAGCAGGCGGAGAAAACATTTCGCGCTGGCGGGCGCCTCTTCTACGTCGGCGCGGGCACCTCCGGCCGACTCGGCGTGCTCGATGCCTCGGAGTGCCCGCCGACCTACGGCACCGATCCCGAGATGGTGCAGGGGATCATCGCCGGCGGGCCCCCCGCGCTCACGCGCTCGCAGGAAGGCGCCGAGGATCGGCTCGACGGTGCCGTCGAAGACCTGTCCGCGCATGGTGTGCGCGCGGGCGACTTCGTCATCGGAATCGCCGCGTCCGGAACGACACCGTACGTGCGGCGCGCCCTGTCGCACGCGAAGAGCGTCGGCGCGTCGACGGCGCTCGTCGCCTGCTCGCCGCCGCCGCAAGAAGCGCTCGACGTCGCCGATCTCGTCATCCTGCCGATCACCGGCCCCGAGGTCGTCACCGGATCGACGCGAATGAAGGCGGGGACGGCGACCAAGCTCGTGCTCAACACGATCACGACCGGCGCGATGATCCGGCTCGGCAAGACGTTCGGCAATCTGATGGTCGACCTGCGCGCGACGAACGCGAAATTAAAGGATCGCAGTGAGCGTATTCTAATGGAGATCTGCGGCGTCGATCGCGACGGCGCGCGGGCGCTCCTCGACGCGAGCGGCGCGATCGTCAAGACGGCCGTCGTCATGCACTTTCTGGGTTGCTCGCGCGAGGACGCCGAGCGCCGGCTCGACGAGGGCGGCGGCGTGATCCGCCGCGTGGTGCGCCGCCCGCCGCCGCCCGTGCCGCCGGCGTGAGCGTCTACGTCGGCCTGATGTCGGGCACGTCGCTCGACGGCATCTCCGCCGCGGCGGTGCGGTTCACGCGCGACGACGCCGGGCGGCTGCGGTACGAGCTCCTCGCGTTCATCACGACCACGTACACGGTGCAGCAGCGCGATCGTTTGCGCGCGGCGCTCACGAGTGGGTCCGCGCGGGAGTACTGCCGGCTGGGCTTCGATCTGGGCCAGTGGCTCGCCGATGCGGCGATCGCCGTGCTCGCGGAGGCGGGCGTCGCGCGGCGCGAGGTGCGCGCGATCGGATCGCACGGCCAGACGATCTGGCACGAAGCGCCGCACTCCACGTGGCAGATCGGCGAAGCGGCGGTGATCGCGGAGCGCACGGGCCTCGACGTCGTCTCGGACTTTCGCGTGCGCGACGTGGCGGCGGCCGGTCAGGGCGCGCCGCTCGTGCCCGTCGCCGACGCGCTGCTCTTCTCGGGCGACGACTGGCGCGCGCTCCAGAACATCGGCGGGATCGGCAACGTGACCGTCGTGCCGCCGGGCGGCGCGATCGAGGGCGTGCGCGCGTTCGACACCGGACCAGGCGTGGCCGTGATCGACGCAGTTACCAGAACGCTCATACCGGAACTATCATACGACGTCGATGGCGCGCTCGCGGCGCGCGGCACGCCGCTCGAGGCCGTGCTCGGCGAGCTGCTCGCGCATCCGTACTTCGCCGCCGAGCCGCCCAAATCCACCGGGCGCGAGCTGTTCGATGCGGCGTACGTCCGCCGGCTGATCGACCGGTGTCGCGAGGTCGACCCGGGCGCCTCGAACGAGGACATCATCGCCACCGCGACCGCGCTGACGGCGCGCAGCATCGCCGACGCGTATGAGCGGTTCATGCCCGAGCCGGTCTCCGAGGTGCTCGTCTCGGGCGGCGGCGCCAAGAACCCGACGCTCGTCGCGATGATCGGCCGCGCGATCGATCCCGTTCCGGTGCGCGCGTTCGCCGAGCGATTCTTCGACGGCGAGGCGAAAGAGGCCGTCGCCTTCGCGCTGCTCGCCTATCTCCACCTGAACCGAATGCCGGGGAACGTGCCGCGCGCCACTGGCGCCCGCGGCCAGCGCGTGCTGGGAACGCTCACACCGGCGTAGCGCTATTTCGCGTAGCGCTATTTGCGTGCTATTTGCGTGCTATTTGCGTGCTATTTGCGTAGCGCTATTTCTGGTACGCCTTTGTCCAGAAGGCGATCACGCCGCACGGATTTTCGAGCATCGGCGCGTTGAAGCTGGCCGGTATCTGCGTCCCGTGCGTGTACACTTCGGCTGCGTAGACCTCGCCGGGGTCGATGGATTCGTCGATCGGCGTCTTCATGAGCGTGCCGTCAACGAAGAGCGATGGCGTACAGAACACTTCGCCGCTGAGCTTCGCGGCCGACGCCAGCATGAGCACCGAATAGCCGATGCCGGCGTTCTTCCGAACGAACACGTTGGGCAGATCGCGAAGGAAGAGCGACGCGTAGCCGAAGTCCTTCTCCTTGGCGAGATCTTCCGGATGCAGGAAGTAGCCAAGGCCGGTTTTCTCACGCATGTAGTAGCCGGTCTTCGCCAATCGCGGGCTGAGCGCCGTGCCCGTGACCTTCACATCGGCGAGCGTCGTCACGGGTTGCAGGTGCACGTCGACGAAGACGGTCGTGTCGGGCGGCATGTCGATCGCGAACGTCACCGGCGCGTAGCCGATGCGCATCACCGTGAACGACGTCTTGCCGCCGGGGATGTTCCGCAGAGTGAACGTTCCCGAGTCGGATCCGATCGTCGAGATACCCCGCTCCTCGGCGACGACGGTCGCCGCGGTGAGCGGGTGGCCGAGCGGATCGCGCACCCGGCCGGCGAGCGCGGTCGTGTGCGGAACGACGGAATCGGCTGGCGTCTGCGCGCGGCTCGATGCGGCAGCCGCCACGAAGGGGAGGGCAAAACCGGCCAGCGCGGCATGGACACGGTTCATAGTTCGCATAGAATACGTTCTGAATTCCGATCTGGCCAGTACGGGCGCATGTGGACCCAATCGCCGCGACCGCGGTATCACGCTGCTCGATCCGCGTGGAGACGCCGATGCGTTGGATGACGTGGATGCTCCCGGTGTGCGCTCCGACGCTGCTCCTCGCGCAGCGCACGACGCTCGTCGTGAACGTGGGCGAGGCCCAGACGGGTGCGTTCGTGACCGACGCACTGATCCGGCTTCCCGACCTTGGCCGCATCGCGCGCACGAATTGGCAGGGGGAGGCGCACATCGCGAATCTTCCCGCCGGCGACTACCGCGTGCAGGTGCGCAAAGTGGGCTACGCGCCGTCCGACGTGACGATGCGCGTGTCCGGCGACACGGCGAGCGCGTACTTCGAGCTGGAGCCGACGGGGACGTCGCTCGATACCGTGCGTGTGACGGCGACGTTCTATTCGCCGCAGATGCAGGAGTTCGACATGCACCGCCGCTTGGGCATCGCGCGCATCATCGGCGACACCGTGCTCGCCAAAGCGCGCAATCAATCGCTGCCCGTACTCCTCGCGAGTCGCTTTCCGGTCAGCATCGTGGCCGACACGATGGCCCATGGATTGTGGACCGTCGGAAAGCTGGGCTTCTGGCAAGCGCAGCAAGGCCTTGTCGTTCCGTGCACTTTCTATCTCGACGGTTTCAAGTTCTATGATGCCCTCGAGACGCTGAAGCCGGACGACCTGATCGGCGTGGAGTACTACTCGCCGCTCAACGCGCCCGCGCAGTACAAAGTCCAGGGCACCGGTCCGTGCGTGATCCTGCTGTGGCAGCGGTGGTGATCAGACAGAGTCTCATCTCTCGCGTCTCGACTTCTCGAGTCTCGCAACTGGTCTCGGGCTCGACGTCGCGACCCCACCTCGCCCGCTCCGATCTATTTCGCTGTGCCGTTCCCGCGCAGTAACTCGATGATCCGCGGGGCCGGCACCGCGTACACGATCTCTCCCCCTCCCCCCGCCGGCCCGCGCGACACCACGCCGATCACGTGCCCGTGCCCGTCGAGCACCGGGCTCCCGCTCGATCCGTGCGTCGCGAAGGCGTCGATCTGAAGAATCTCATCGGTCGACTTGCTCACCGTCCCGATCGTGAGCGAGGTCTTCGCCATGAAATCGTCGCCGGTGCCCTCCATCGCGATGCCCGTGCCGAGCGGGTAGCCGAGCGTCGCGATCGAGCCGCCGACCGGCGTGTCCACGGCGGGCGCGACCGAGGCGACGGTGGGGAAGGGACCGCCGTCGTCGATCTGGAGCAGCGCGAGGTCGCTGCTCGGGTCATCCGCAAGGCGCGCGATGTGCGCCGCGCGCCAGGCGCGCGTGTTCGCGAACTTCACGCGGATGCGCGTCGCGCGGCCGGTCGAGTCGCTCACCACGTGCCGGTTCGTGACGACCAGGCCGCCCTTGGTGACGTCGAACCCGGTCGCCTCGTACGCTTGATTACCAATTTCAGTATATATGAATACTACTGCCGGATCGTTGGCGTCGCGCACGCTCGGCAGGTCCATCTGCGCCGCGGAGCGGAGCAGCTCGTGGTTCCGCGCGAGCGCCTGCTGCGCGACGGTCGCCTGCTCCGCGCCGCGCGCCTCGTGCACCGCCCCGACGAGGCTGTCGTTCGCGCGGCGCAGCCCGTTCGTGAGCGCGGTGTCGTTCATCCCCTGCAGCCGCGCCTGGAACGACTTGGAGGTGGAGTCGTATTGGGCGGTGAGCCGCCGGATCTGATCGTCGCGCTCCGCCGACTGCCGCCGCGCGACGATGAACGATGTCGCGGCGAGTCCGCCGAGCACGATGACGACGCCGGCGACGGCGAGCTTGAGGCCGCGCGTCTGTTCCTTGACGGCGATCGCGATCCGCTCCGTCGTCGGCCGGCGCGGCGCCGCGGCCGCGGCGTCGTGCATGTGGACGGACGCCGTCGGCCCGTGCGCGCCGAACGCGATCACGTCGCCATCGCGCAGCACGCGCGATCCTCCGGCGGGCACGCGCTCGCCATTCACGAACGTGCCGTTCGTGCTGTCGTGGTCGTGGACCGTGTACGTGCCGTCGACGCCGCGGATCTCGCCGTGCTTCGTCGAGACGTCGAGATCGTGCGTCGCGTCGAAGCGGACGTCCGACATGGGATGCCGGCCGATCGCGATGATCGATTTCTCGAACGCCTCCGTCTGTCCGGCGCGCGCTCCGCTCAGGATGCGCAGCTCGATCGACATCAGGTCTTCTTCGTGCCGACGCCGACCGAGTACGCGTCGCGCACGTGCTCGACGATGAACCACGCGGCGGCCGCGATGCCGATTACCACGAGACCGATCGCGATGATCCGTCCTGCCTTCCGTCGCGCGGGGGATACCGTGGGCGCGCTCGATCTGCGCACTCCGCTCGCCGCGGCGGCTGACAGCTCGCCCGAGGGGAGAGGCCGCGTGGTCCGCGGCCGATCGACGACCGGCACCGGTTGGGTCGGCGACGGCGGGTCGATCACGCGGTCGACACCGATCGCGGGCGTCTGTCCCGTCTCGGGCAGCGGGAACACGCGATGCCCGACGTGATCTTCGCCGTTGGCATCCAGGAGGCCCGACCCTTCGAAGCGCGCGATGATCACGGTGATGTTATCCGGGCCGCCGTTCGCGTTCGCCGTGTCGATCAGCTTCTTGCACGCCGCGGTGAGATCGCTCTCCTGCGAGACGACGCGCGCGATGTCGTCCTTGGTGACTTGCCCGGAGAGGCCGTCGCTGCAGAGCACGAGCGTGTCGCCGCGCCGCACCTGCTGGTGCGTGAGATCGATCTTGACGGTTGGTTCGGGGCCGAGCGCCTGAAGGATGATGTTGCGCCGCTCGCTCTGCGCGGCTTCTTCCTCGGTGAGCTCGCCCGCCTCGATCAACTTCTGCATCAGCGACTGATCTTTGGTGATCTGCCGCGCTTCGCCGTTGCGCACGAGATACGCGCGGCTGTCGCCGACCTGCGCGAGATAGAGCGTGTCGCCGAGGATGCCCGCGACCGTCGCCGTGGTGCCCATGCCGCGATACTCGGCGTGCGCCGCCGCGTAGGTGTTGATCTGTTGGTTCGCGGCTTTCGTCGACTGCTTGATCGCGCGCACGAACGCTTCGGCGTCGGTGTCCTTCTGCGCGATCCATGACGTGCGCAGCTCGCCGAGCACGATGTCGACCGCCATCGCGCTCGCGATCTCGCCGGCCGCGGCGCCGCCCATGCCGTCGGCGACCATGAACAGCGAGCCCTTCGCGCCGACGCGATGCTGGCGGACTTCCGGCTGGAGCGATGCGTTGTTGGTGGAGAGGTCGGCGACGACGAACGCGTCCTCGTTGTGCTCGCGCGTACGGCCGACGTCCGTGCGGCCGAAGACGTGCACGATGACTTCGCCCTGGGGTGCGGGAGAGGCGGAGCTCATCGACGGGGTCTGGGAGGGAACGGGCACGTGGCTGTTACGGGCAGGCCGCGATGCGACCGCTCACTTGGTCCTGAACCGACGTTCCCTTCGAGGCGCCTTCGACATCCTTGATCGCCTCACACGCGTTCGTCTGGTCGCTCATGCCGTACAAGTAAATGTTGTAACGCGCAAGTCCAGCCTTTGCCTGTTGGACGCCGTTGGCGAGTGTGAGACTCGCGATCCGATCGAGCATGTCTTTCGGGTGTGCAGGATTCTTCGAATCCTTGAGTATTGCATCGAGCGTCGCGTCGACGTCAGCGGCTGTTGCGGTCGGCACCTGCCGCGAAAACTCTGCCGCCGGCTTTTTCGTCGGCGTCGTCGCGGAATCGTGAGCGCTGCTGCCGGAGGCCGGCGTGTTGGTGGCCTTCTGCGCCTGCTGCGTCACGTTCGGCTTGACCGTGTCCGCCGCAGCCGCGCCTTTGTCGCCGCGCGCCATGAACGCCACCCCGCCTCCGATCACCACCACCGCCGCGATTCCGCTCATGAGTGGAATCATATTCTTCTTCTTTGCCGGCGCAGCGCTCTGCGTCACCGTGGCGCTCCCGACCGGCGTCGGCACCGCCACCGTCGCGGCGTTCCGCGCAACTGGCGCGGATGCGACGCGCGTCGCCGGCACCGCGGCCGCGCCCATCACCTGCGTCCCGACCTCCGCCGCCGCTGTCTCCGGCATGCGATCGATCGCACGATAGAGCGCGTTGCCGAGCTCCGTCGCGTTCCGGTAGCGCTGCGTCACGTCGCGCGCGAGCGCCTTGTCCATCACCTGCTGCACGTCGGCGGGCCACGCGACCTCCGGCTTCATCTCCGCGAGCGGTTTTGGCGCGTCGGTGAGTCGCATGATCATCGACTCCTGCGCCGAATCGCTCGGGAAGGGAAGCTTGCCCGTCAGCATGTTGTAGGCGACCAAGCCGAGCGAGTAGAGGTCGCTCCGGCCGTCGAGCTTGTCGCCCGCGAGCTGCTCGGGGCTCATGTACTCCGGCGTGCCGACGACGAGGCCCGTCTTCGTCACCTTCTGCGCATCGTTGCCCGCCGCCTTCGCGATGCCGAAGTCGACGACCTTCACCAGATCGCCGCCGTCGCGCGTCTTGGCGACCATGATGTTGTCCGGCTTGAGATCGCGGTGCACGATGCTCATGTCGTGTGCCACCGCGAGCGCTTCCGCGACTTGCCGCACGATTTCCGCCGCGCGCTTCGGCGGCAGCGCGCCCTGCTCCTCGATGACCTTCGTGAGCGGCGGCCCGTCGACGAACTCCATCGCGAGATAGATGATGCCGTCCGGCGTCTCGCCGAAGTCGTACACCGCGGCGACGTTCGGATGCGCGATGCGGCTCGCGTTCGCCGCCTCGCGATTGAAGCGCGAGATCGCGTCGACGTCCGCCTTCATTCCCGGATGCATCACTTTAAGCGCCGACTTGCGCCCCATCTTCACGTGCTCGGCGAGGTACACCTGTCCCATCCCGCCCTCGCCCAACTTCTTCATGATATGGTAGCGATCTGCTACTATTGAGCCCACGAGGTCGGACCCGCCCGCAGCGGAGCGGAGGGCGGTTCCATCGATCTCGCAGAAGCGGGCGTTCGCCGGATACTCGGTCCCGCACTGCGGGCACACCTTCAATGCTGCGTTCACACTGACTCCACGCGCAGAATCTGATCGCCGATCAAGAGCCGCTGGCCGCGCTTGAGGCCGCGCTCGCCGCGCACGGCCATCGCCACGCCGTTGCGGCTGTTCGCGTCGTGCACGAAGAACTCGCTGTCTTCCGACCGCACTTCGGCGTGTCGCCCGCTCATGGTGGCGTCGTACGGAAAGATCCAGTCGCCTGATTCACGGCCGAGCGTCGCGTTGCGGCCCGGCGAGAGATGGAACATGTCGCGCACGCTGCCGTCGGCGCGGAGCTGCTCGAGCACCGCAATGTCCACCGCCGGCACCTGCGACCCCATGCGGCGCGTCGAGTCGGCCTCCGGCGGATGCGGACCGGGATACCCCAGCCGGCGGAAGCGCAGCACCTGCGAGCCGACGAGCAGAAGGTCGCCGTCCGTGAGCTTGGTCGGCTGATCGATAAAGACCCAGCTCCCGTTGCGCGAGCCGAGATCGCGGAGGCAGAGCTGCCCGTCGCGCAGCTCGAGGCGCGCGTGCAGCGGCGACATGAAGTGGTCGCTCTCGAATCGTATGTCGGCGTCGCCGCGCCCGATTACCGCTTCGCCGCGATCGAGCGTGTACGCCTCCACCACATCGCCCGCGTCGCCGAGGAGCGCGAGCTTGGGTCCGGCGGCGAGTCTCCCCGCGCCGAGGACCTGCGTGCCGATGCCGGATGCCGAGAGCTCGACCGACACGCGCTGGCCGACGCGATTCCCGCACCGTGCGCAGAAGAGATCGACGCCCTTGGTGTACGCGGCGCCGCACTGGTTGCACGTCCCGGGTTCGCCGCGCGCTCCGACTTTGGTGCCGCAGTGGCCGCAGAACGGGAGGTTCGCGTTCACCGGCTTGCCGCACCGAGGACAACCCGATGTCATGTCAGCGACGCGCGTCGGTGGCACGCCGGCTTGATAAGAAGCAGGCGCGGGGGCCGTTGCGACCGGTGCACTGACTGGTTGAGGCTGTCCACCGGAAGGATTTGGGACATAGGCGGGACCAACGCGGGCAGCGGACGGGTTGATCGGCTTGCCGCAATCGATGCAGAATCGCGACTCGGCGTCGTTCTCCCGTCCGCAGAAGGCACAGGACGTCACGCGAGGGCCTCCGGCGGGGAAACTTCCATAAGTGCGCGAATATACGGCCTCGTCAGCCGTGCCGGAAAGGGCACGCGTGCGCGCGATTCAGGGTGTCTTCGGCGTCACTTCGTCCAGATCACGATCACGCCGCAATCCGGGTCGCCGGCGAAGCGTGCGGCGCGCGCGGCCGCGGCGGGGTAGACCTCGATTCCCGAGACGTTGGACCAGTTGAACGGCGCCTGACGCGTGCCTCCATACGCCGGATCGATCGGAGCGCCGATTCGCGCCGCGTCCCATCGGAAACCGTCGACGTAGTACGTCGGCGTACAATTTCCCCCGGTCAGTCCGTCCATGCGCACCGCGCACGAAGCGGGCACTCCTCCCACGGGCCGGGGCGAGCCGCCGCATGGCTTCACGGTGGGCGACTTCAGGAGCATGTCGCCGAGCGTGCGGGACGGATATTGCGCGAGAAGACTGTCGCGCACGCACGACACGTTCGCCGCCGCGCACCGTGCCTCGAAACCGTCGCGCTGCCCGGGGTCGTGTTGAATGAGATACTTCTCCGTCGTGACCATTGGCGCGAGCTCCGGGATGCGCGACAGCACGACCGTGATCGACCCCGTGTCCGCCGCGTCGACGATCTGCGACCACGGTCGATAGCCGAGCTTCACCACCTGCACGATCGTACCGCCCGATTTGATCCAATCGAGCGACACCGTGCCCGTCTTGGTGGTGATGGCTCGCGTCCCCGTGGCCACGTCGCGCAGCACCGCGCCCTGGATCGCGTTCCCCGTCTCGGCGTCGTACACGCCGAGCACGCGGGGATGGCGGACCGTTTGCGCCGCGGACGTGCTCGCGGCGAAGGTGAGCGCGATCAGCGCGAATGAGAGAATTCGCATGGTCGCTAACATAGCCCGGAGCCGCGTGCCCGCAACGTCGGGCTCGGCCGCCGATCTGGTCAGCGAATTGCACGCACGCTGAGGCTGCCGTCCTACCGCGGGGCGGCCTCGTCACCGTAGCTTCCGCCCCATGCGACTCGTACGACTCGTGCCCCTCGCGCTGCTCGCGATGGCCTGCCGTCCCACGCCCGCTCCGACCACGTCCGTTCCGGCGCCGCGTCCGCCGGTCTCGCCGCCGACGGTCGCCACCTTCGAGCGCGGCATCACGCCGCGCCAGGCGCCGCCGCTGCCGCCGGTGCCGCTCGTCGAGGGGCCGCTCGCGCCCAAGGTCGTGTATCCGCCGGCGAACGAGCGCATCGGGGTGCGCGACTCGAACTTCATTTTTGGCTCGGTCGGCAACGGCCACGCGACGCTCACGATCAACGGTGCGAAGGTGCCGGTCGCACCGAATGGGACGTTCCTCGCGTTTCTCCCGGTGCCGCCGCCGAGTGCTCCGCACTACGAGCTCGTCGCGCGCACGACGACCGACAGCGCGAGACTCGTCGTGCCCGTGCGCGTGCCGCCGGCGCGCGTGGTGTTCGCGTCGACGGGGCCACTCATCGTCGACAGCGGAACGGTCTCGCCGCGCGGCGTGTCCGAAGCATTGCGCGACGACGAGCCGGTGCGCGTGAGCGTGCGCGCGGCTCCCGGCGCGAGCGCGTGGGTGGTCACGAGCTCGGGGCAGCACATTCCACTCGTGCGCACCGATGCCGAGCATCTCGCGACCGACGTGCCGGCGCGCGACCTCCGCGCGACCGCGACGATGTTCGTCGAGCGTGACCGCGACACCGTGCATTTCGCACTGTCGCGCATCGCCTCGGTTGACGCGGAGCCGCGCTACGCGACGCTCGTCCAGACCGGCGGCGGCCCCGACACGGACGCGGCGATCATCGGCCGCTCGACCCCGCACGGCACCTACAAGTGGATGCTTCTCCCCGGCACCGTCGTGCAGGTGACCGGCCGCGACGCCGACAACGCGCGCGTGCGGCTCGACTCGCAGCTCGAGACCTGGATTGACTCGGTGAACGTGCGCGAGCTGCCGGCCGGTGTGCCGAGTCCGCGGCGCGTGATCGGCGCAATGGCGCTCGTGCCGTCGCCGGAGTGGGTCGACATCGTGATGCCGGTCTCGTCGCCGCCGCCCTTCCTGCTCGAGCAGGACATGACGCATCTCACGCTCACGATGTACGGCACGCAGGCGACGCCGGATCTGATCAAGTATCTGAAGAACGACTCGCTCGTGCGCGTCATCAACTGGGTGCCCGTCGCCACGGACCGCGTGCGCTTCGACATCGAGCTGACGCAGCAGCCGTACGGCTATTTAGCAATGTATGATTCGACGCAGGACGCGTTCATCCTGCGGCTCCGGCGCCCGCCCGTCGTCTCGCTCGCCCATCCGCTGCAAGGGCTCACGATCACCGTCGATCCCGGCCACCCGCCGGGCGGCGCGATCGGCCCCACCGCGCTGACGGAGGCGCAGGGCGTGCTCTGGATCGCCGAAAAGCTCAAGACCATTCTCGAGCAGCGCGGCGCGCACGTGGTGATGACGCGAACGACGATGAACGCGGTCGACCTGCACGAGCGCAGCGTGATCGCGCGGCGCGCGAACTCGTACGCGCTCATTTCGGTTCATCTCAATGCGTTCGGCGAAGGCGTCGATCCGTTCCCGAACGTGGGCACGAGCACGCTCTTCTTTCATCCGCAAACGGAACCACTCGCGCGCCTGGTGCAGGCGGGCATGATGCGCGAGATGGGACTCCGCGACCTCGGCATTCACTACCAGAACATCGCCATCGGACGAACGACGTGGATGCCATCTCTCATTTGCGAAGGCGCATTCCTCATGGTGCCGGAACAGGAGAACGCCGTGAAGACACCGGAGTTCCAGGAGCGGTACGCGACGGGCATCGCGGATGGGTTGGAGGCGTATTTCAGGACGTTCGCGAAGTGAGCGGCGAGGGAGAGGGGAGCGGCGCGCGTCATCCCGAGCGGAGCCGCGGAGCGGCGGAGTCGAGGGATCTGGGCTCGTTGAGAGACTCCGCGCGCAACGAGCCCAGATCCCTCGACTCGCTTCGCTCGCTCGGGATGACAGTGCGCTCGCTTCGCTCGCTCGGGATGACAGTGCGCTCGCTTCGCTCGCTCGGGATGACAGTGCGCTCACTCGTCCTGGCGCTCCTCCTCGCTCCCGCCGCCCACGCCCAGGTCGATCCATCTCACTCCTGGCGCACGATCCAAACGCGCCATTTCTACGTTCACTTCACGCCGCCCGTCGAAGCGCTCGCGCGCCGGATCGCGGCCGACGCCGAGCGTGCGTATGGGCAGCTCTCGGAGCAGTTGCATCCGCCGCGCGGGATGATCGACGTCGTCCTCACGGACGACGCCGATCTCTCGAACGGATTCGCGACGCCGTTTCCAACCAACCGCATCGTCGTCTTCGCCAATCCTCCGGTCTCCGAATCCGCGCTGCGCTACACGAACGACTGGGCGCAGCTCGTCATCACGCACGAGCTCACGCACATCTTTCATCTCGACCGCACGCGCGGAATCTGGGCGGTGAGTCAGAAGATCTTCGGCCGTGCGGAGACCACGTTTCCCAATCTCTACGCGCCCGGCTGGCTCACCGAAGGACTCGCCGTCTACGAGGAGTCGCGGCTCACGGGGGCCGGACGGGTCCTCGGCTCCGAGCACCGCATGATCGCACGCGCCGCGGCGATCGACCATCGATTTCCCGCACTCGGCGCGGTGAGCGAAGCGCAGGGGCGGTTTCCGTTCGGCGAGACCGCGTACGCATACGGCTCGCTCTTCTTCGACTTCATGGCGCGCACCTACGGTCCGCAGCGCGTGCACGACTTCGTCGAGAAAGAGAGTGCGGATCTCATTCCATATCTCGTCGACATACCGGCGCGGCAGGGCTTCGGCGTCAGCTTCTCGCACGCCTGGCGCGACTTTCGTGATTCGGTCACACGCAGCGTTCGCGTTGGTGACGTCAGCCCGCTCGCCGGATGGCGGCCGCTCACGCACGACGGTGTGTTCGTCTGCGACCCGCGCTGGCTGAGCGATTCGTCGATCATTTACAGCGGTTCGCCGGGGCGCGAATCGTTCGGCGCGTTCCGCGTCGACCTGAATGGCAAGCGCACCCGCGTCGGACGCCGCAACAGCCGCTCGCCCAACGCGCCGCTCGCGGGCGGCGCGCTGTTGTACGCGCAGCTCGATTTCCGCAGCCCGTACCAGGAGCGATCGGATCTCTGGGTGCAGCGGCGCGGCCACGAGCACCAGATCACGTTCGGGCAGCGCCTCGCGAGCCCCGACGCGCGGGCCGACGGCCGCATCGTCGCCGAGCAGATCATTCCCGGCGCGACGCGACTCGTGCTCGTCTCGGCGGATGGGAAGCAGGTCACACCGATCACCACGGGTAGTTACGACGAGCAGTGGACGGAGCCGCGGTGGTCGCATGGCGGCGATCGCATCGTCGCGTCGCGATGGCTGCGCGGCAACATCTCGCAGATCGTCGTGCTGGATACGACCGGACGGCTGCTCCACCTCACGTCGAGCGGGACTTCGATCGAGGCGACGCCGAGCTGGCTGCCCGGCGATTCCGGGATCGTCTACAGCTCCGACCGGACCGGCTCGGCGGAGCTCTACGTCGAGCGCTTCCGCGAGCCGCGCACCTTCGCCGGCGCCACGACGAGCAAGTTGAGCAACGTTGAAACAGGGTTGTTTGAACCGTCGCCGGCGCCGACCCGCGCGCAGCTCGCCGCCGTGCTGTTCCGCGCCGACGGCTACCATCTGGGCGTCGGCTCGTGCTGCGACGCATCGAGCGGCGCGTCGTTCGCGCCCGTGCCGGCGTACGTCGATACGGTACCGGGGGCTGACGTGGCGCCCGTGCTCGTCGACTCCAGTCCCGCGCGCCGGTACAGCCCGTGGCGCACGTTTCTCCCACGCTACTGGCTTCCCACGCTCGATCAGGGCATCGACGGCGGGTATCGCATCGGCGCCATGACGAGCGGCGCCGACGTGGTCGGCCGGCATGCGATGAGCGCGACGCTCGAGCTCCCGACGAACAACACCGGCGTGGTGTGGAACGGCACGTACCAGTACAGCGGGCTCGGTGTGCCGGTGATCCAGGCTGACGCGTCGCAGGCGTGGGAATCGCTCGGCGACGCGTTCTCGCGCGACGCGCAGCGCACCGTGCTGGGCGAAGTGTTCCGCCGCACGATCGACGCCGACCTGCTCGCGACGTGGATCCGGCAGCGCGCGCGCACGGCGGCCGCGCTCACCGGCGGAATCGGCATCGAGCATCGCACGCATTCCACGTCGCCGGCATTTCCGATTGCGCTCATCGACAGCGCGGGCGCTCTCGGCACGCTCGATTTTCCGACCGCGCTCGTCGGCGCGAGTTTCGCGAATTATCAAGTCCCGCCGTTCGCCATCTCGCCCGAGGATGGGGTGGCGTTGAGCACGACGCTTCGCGACCGCTTCCGGAGCGGGGTGAACGCCAGCGGTGGTCAGAGCGTGAGCATCGTGGGCATCAGCAGCATCTACAAATCGCTGGACCTGCCCGGATTCGCCCATCACGTGATCGCGCTGCGCGGCGCGGGCGGCTGGGCCGACGAGCGCGCGAGCGGATACTTCTCCGTCGGTGGGATCAGCGGCAGCACGTTCCAGGTGATTCCCGGCTACACCGTCGGCGAGGGCCGGCGGACTTTCGGCGTGCGCGGCTTCGCGCCCGGCACGCTCGTCGGCATTCGCGCATTCACCGGCTCGGCGGAGTATCGCGTGCCACTCTTCCTGACCGGCGGCGCGCCCGGACCGCTGCCCTTCTTTCTCGACCGCAGCTCGCTCACGTTCTTCGGCGATTACGGCACGGCATGGTGTCCCGACGCGCGCGCCGATCGCGAGGTGTGCAACGATCCGAATCTCGTGCATCGGATGGACATCGGCTCGGTCGGCGGCGAGCTGAATCTCAACCTCGGGCTCCTCTCGTGGGATTCGCCGTACCGATTCCGGTTCGGCGTCGTGCACCCGACGCAGAACGGGCACTTCTTTCACGAGGCGATGGTGCAGGCGTATTTCGCGGCAGGGGCCTCGTTCTGAGCGTTGTGCGCGAGCGTGCTCGTGCACGCTTCGTGCATCGGTGAATGCACGCAATGCACCGTTCACCTCGTCATACACTCGCGGCGCTCGCCGCCTCGATCGCGCTCATCAGCGCCGCCTGCGGTCGACACAAGGTCAGCGCGACGTCGGCAACCGGCGGCTGTGACGAATCGATCAAGCTGCCCGAGGGCTTCTGCGCGATCGTCTACTCGGAGAGCGCCGGCCCGGCGCGCGAGCTCGCGGTGCGCAAGAACGGCGACGTCATCGTCGGCGTGCTCGATCAGCGGCGCCAGTCGGGCGGGGTGCTCATTCTTCGCGACACGAATAAGGACGGCCACGCCGATCTCGAGAATCGGTTCGGCGAATCGGGCGTGCACGGCGTGGTGCTGCAAGACGACTCGACGCTCTACGCGTCGACCGCGACCGCCGTCCTTCGCTATCGCCTGACCGACAGCCTCGAGCCGCACAAGCGCGTGGATACGATCGTGACCGGGCTCGTCGCACGGCCGATCCCGTCGCACACGCTCGCGATCGACGTGCGCGGCACTCTGATCGTGAACATCGGCGCAGTGTCGAACGGCTGCGCGGCGAATGAAGCGCCCGGCGCGCCAGGGCGCGACCCCTGTCCGGAGCTCGAGACGAGCGGCGGCATCTGGAGCTTCAAGACGGACGCGGCGAACCAGCAGCTCAAGGACGGGACCCGCCTCGCGACGGGGCTGCACAACGCCGTGGCGCTCGCCGTGAATCCGCGCGACACGATGGTGTACGCCGTCTCGCACGACCGCGACATGCTCCACGATCTCTGGCCGAATCTCTACAGCGCCGAGGAGAGCGCGACGCTTCCGTCGGAGGAGATGATTCGCGTCGCGAGCGCGCGGGCGGACTTCGGGTGGCCATACTGCTACTTTGATTATAGAAAGCAGATGCGCGTGCTCGCGCCGGAGTACGGCGGCGACAAGACGCAGGTGGGGCGATGCGATCGGCTGATCCAGCCGCTCATCGCCTTTCCGCCGCACTGGTCGCCGATGTCGATGCTGTTCTACACCGGCAGGATGTTTCCGCCGCAGTACCGCAACGGCGTCTTCATCGCGTTTCATGGCTCGGCGTATCGTTCGCCGCTGCCGGAGGAAGGCTATCAGGTCGTCTTCCTGCAATTCACGAGCGACGACCTCGCCGGGAACTACACGGTATTCGCCACCGGATTCACGGGCGGCAGCGACGATCCGCACGGCGCGGCGCATCGCCCGGTTGGCCTGGCGCAGGGTCCCGACGGCGCGATCTACCTGAGCGACGACAAGGGCGGCCGGATCTGGCGCATCACGTACCACTCGCCAAAGTAGCCTCCGGCAATCTGTTTACATCTGGCGGTCTTGCATACGGAAATTCGAAAGCACATCGTATGACGCCTGCCGGACGACGTGTGGTCCGGTTGCTCGGTCGCCCACCCCTGACCGCCTATCCGGATGATCGTGCTGCGCTCCATCTCCGTGGCCGCGGTGCTGTCGCTGCTCATCGCGTGCGGCGGCGGACACGAGTCCGGCACGACCGGTACGCCCTCCGGCAATGACACGCCGGTCGCTGTGCAGATCGTCGATGGCAGCTCGCTCCTGATCGTGTCCGGCACGTCGCGTATGCTGACCGCGGTCGCGACGAACAAGAATCAACTGCAGATCGCCGGCGCCACGTTCACCTGGACGAGCTCCGATCAATCCATCGTCACGGTGAATGGCCCGACGGTCACCGGGGTCAAGGCGGGGACAGCCACGGTCACGGCCGCGAGCGGCTCGGTGAGCGCGAGTATCGCCGTGACGGTGTCGCCGGGCGCCGTGTCCCAACTCGTCCTGCGCACGCAGCCAAGCGGCGCCGTCGTCGGCGCGGCGCTCGCGACGCAGCCCGTCGTGGAGTTTCGGGATGCCGCGGGTAACCTCGTCACGTCGAGCGCTCCATTTGTGAGCGCCGCGATCGGCACCGGGGGCGGCACGCTCAGCGGATCGACGACGATCCAGGCCAGCGGCGGCGTCGCCGCATTTACAGATCTCAAAATCAACGGCACGAGCGGGCCGCGCACGCTGACGTTTACCGCCGGCGTGCTCACGACGACGTCGTCTTCGTTCAACGTCGACCCGCCGCCCGCGCCGTTCATCGTCGCCGACAGCACCGCCGTGAGCTTCGCGCTGCAAGGCATCGGCGATTCCGCGACCCGCACGCTGAACATCGTGAACGGCGGATCGCAGACGCTCTCGGGCATGAGCGTTTCTATATTGTACGACGCCGGCCCGGCGCTCGGCTGGCTCACCGCGCAATTGACTAAGACGGACGCGCCGTCCGTGCTCACGCTCGTCGCGCACGGCGGCGCGCTCGCCGGAGGCACGTATCACGCGATCGTCGAGATCACCGGGCCGGGCGCCTCCAACTCGCCGCTCTCGATCGGCGTGACGCTCACGATCGACCCGCGGTACACGCTGTCATTCGGCAACGCCTCTGAAAAAGTCAGAGTGCTCGACGTTGGCGGGACGTTCACGCCGAGTGTCGCGGTCGTCGACGCGTCGGGCGCGCCGGTGAAGACCGTGCCGGCCACGTTCATCAGCCGGGCGAGCACCGTGGCGACCGTGTCGTCGAGTGGTGTGATCACCGCCGTCAGCGGCGGCGACGCATGGATCGTCGCCAACGCGCCCGCGAGCAGTGATTCGGTGTTCGTCGTCGTCCCGCGATCACCGAGCGCGCCCAGACTGATCACCGACGTCACGAACTCCACGGTGAAACTGGGCGACACGCTTTTCGTGACCGTCGTCTTTGATGCGCGCTCGGTGTCAGTCGGGGCAGCGTCGCTCGCGGTCGAGCTGCTACAGAACAGCGGCTCGTACAACTACTTCTATTCGGTCCCGGCGAGCACGCCCGCGCCGGTCGTGAACGGTTCGACCAACGCGTTGATCCGCATCTCCCTCGGCGCGGCCACCGGATTCACCGGCGCCGTGCAGGTACTCAAGCTCGAGCTCGTCGGCCGGTCGGCGAACACGACTGGTTGGGTCAACCTCTTCGTGCTGGGCGTGAGCGCGGTCGACGGCACCGATCTCACCGCGCAGACGTCGTCCACACGCATTCCCCTGATCATCCGATGATGCGTCGCTCTCATGTTGCGGGCTATCGCGCGGTGTGCGCGATCGTGTTCCTTCTCCCGGCATTCGCCTGCACCGAGCCGCGCCGCGTGGATCGCGCGGCCGCGCCGTCGCCGACCTCGCCCCTCGACGCGCGGCTCGAGCTCTCCGATTCCCTCGCGACGCCGGGAAGCACCGTCGTGGTGGCCGTACGGTTCGCGGGGCCGGCGGTCGCGAGCGCGACCGCGCGCCTGAGCTTCGACACGACCGGTCTCGCGCTCCAGGGCGAGCAACAACTGAACGACGGCGCGACGCGCGTGATGAACGCGCAGCCAGGCGTCGTGCGCTTTGCAGGCGTCGCGGCGAACGGGTTCACCGACGGCCGCGTGTACGAGTTCCGCTTCACCGTGCTGCGCACCGCCGCGCTCCGCACCATGCGCCTCACCGTCGACGAAGCGCACACCGTGTCGCGCGCCGACGCG
The DNA here is from genome assembly GCA_025934775.1 of Gemmatimonadaceae bacterium. Lineage (GTDB taxonomy): Bacteria > Gemmatimonadota > Gemmatimonadetes > Gemmatimonadales > Gemmatimonadaceae > JAQBQB01. Next base: position 108,375 of record JAICWO010000002.1, read on the forward strand.
GCGGCGTCGATGATCAGAAAACCGTGATGCGCCGCGCCGCGTGGTACGCATTGGCCGCGCTCTCGCTGGCCGCGGCGCACGTCGACGCCCAGCATATCGACGTGCGCGAGGACGTCGACGGGCGCGACGAGTGGTTCTGGTCGCTGCGATCGTTCCCCTCGACGCAGCGGCCGTACGACAAAGTGTCGGAGCTGCATCAGACGCTCCTCGACTACCTGCATCGCGCCTCGGCGTTCACGAGCGCGAGCACCGCACCTCTCGGCGGCGCGTGGCGATCGCTCGGCCCGTTCGGGCTCTGGGTCTTTCAGATCGAATCGGGCCGCATCGCGGCCATCCTTCCGCCAGTCGCGCCCGGCGGCGCGATGTACGCCGGCACCGCGTCGGGCGGCGTGTGGCGCAGCACCGACAATGGCATCACGTGGACGCCGCTCACCGACAATCAGTGTATGCTCACGACGGGCGCGATGGCGCGCGACCCGTCGAACGCGAGCCTGATCTACTCCGCGACGGGGGAAGGGAACGGCGGCCTCCCCGGCTGCGGCGTGCTGCGCTCCGCCGATGGCGGCGACAGCTGGACTGTGAGTACGCAGGGCATTCGCTCGAGCAACGGCGGATCGGGCGAGTTCACCAAACTCGTCGTCGATCCCGCCACCGCGGGAACTGGGAGCTCGGTGATCCTCGGCGCGACGCAATTCAACAACGCGGGCGTGGTGCGATCGATCAACGCCGGCGCGACGTGGACCTCGACGCTCAAGACCGGGCCAGTCAACGGACTCGTTGCGCATCCCACCGAAGTCGGGACGTACTACGCCGACGATCAGGCGGCGACGCCGGCGAGCGCGCGCGGTGTGTATCGGTCGACTGACGTCGGCGCGACCTGGACGATGCTCCCCGCGCTGCCGATCACGGACGCGACGAGCATTGGGCGCATCGAGCTCGCGGTGAGCAAGGCCGCGCCCAACTTGCTCTGGGCGCTCGTCGGCGATCGCGCGGCCGGCGGCTTCCTCGGCCTCTATCGCTACGATGAGCGCACGAATGCGTGGACGACGCTCAGCGCCGTGGGCGTGACGAGCGCCTTCGGGACCCAGCAGAACTATGATCTCGCGATCGCCGTCGATCCGCGCGACACCTCGAAGATCTTCATTGCCGGCGTCACGGGATTCTTCTCGACCGACGGTGGCGCGACGTTCCAGGGGTGGGGCAAAGACGTGCACTCGGACTGGCACGTGATCGTGTTCGACCCGACCAATCCCGACATCATGTGGGTCGGCTCCGACGGCGGCGTCTACATCTCGACCGATGCCGGCGCCACGTTCACGTCGCGCAGCGCCGGACTGGCGATCACGCAGTTCTATCCCGGCGTGTCGGTGCATCCGCTGGGCACGCGCATCACCGGCGGCTCGCAGGACAACGGCACCCACGTGTTCACGGGCACGCCGTTCTGGGACAACTTCGTCGGCGCCGACGGCGGCTACACCGCGATCAACTACAAGGATCCGAGCGTCGAGTGGGCCGAGACGCAGTGGTCGATCGCCACGAAGACCGTGGGGAACATCTTCCGCCGCGACGCGACGGGCGTGCTGGTGCGCCGCTCGAGCGGCATCAGCACGACCGATCGCGCGTCGTTCATTCCACCCCTCGTGATGGACCCGGTGAATCCGGCCAAGCTGTACTTTGGCACGTACCGCGTGTTTCGCACGATCGACGACGGGGTGACATGGACGCCGATCACGACCGATCTCACGACCGGCACGGGCTCGATCACGTCGATTGCGATCTCGCCGGCGGATACGAACACGATCTGGGTGACGACGAACGACGGGCGAGCGCTCGTCTCGCGTGACGCAGGCACGACGTTCATCGCGGCGACCGGGCTGCCGGTCCGCGCGGTGACGCGGGTCTCGCCGCACCCCACCGACCCGGCGCGCGCGCTGCTCACGGTGTCGGGCTTCGGGACGTCGCACGTCTTCGAGACGACCGACGCGTTCGGCAGCCCGGTCAAGGACATCACCGGGAACCTGGTCGACGCGCCGGCGAACGTCGCCATCTACGTCCCCGACGCGGACGTGATCCTCGTCGGCAACGACGTGGGCGTCTTCCAGACGACGGACGAGGCGCTCTGGACGCCGGGCCCGACCGGTCTTCCCAATGTGATCATTCAAGATCTGGTATACGCGCCCGCCATTCACCTGCTCGTGGCGGGCACGTACGGGCGCGGCATGTTCGCCTACGACGTCGGCGGCTCGCTGGCCGTGCTGCGCGGCGACGCGAGCGGCGACGGGAAGATCGACGCCTTCGACGCGCTGTTGATTCAGCAGACGCTCGTCGGGAACGCGCCGGCCGGCACCGCCGTCTATCCCGGCGGCGACGCGAACTGCAACGGGAACATCGACGCGGCTGACCTGCTCCTGGTGCTCCGCGCGGCCGTCGGCCTGAGCAACGGCACCGCGTGCGTGGGGAGCAAGCGCTAAGCGGCTGTCATCCCGAGCGGCTGTCCTCCCGAGCGGAGCAGCGCAGCCCCTCCTATTGTCATCCCGAGCGACCGAGCGCAGCGAGGGAGTCGAGGGATCTCGGCTCGTTGCGCGCGATGCTCGCGCTATAGTCTCGACCTGCGAAAAATCGCGCTGTCAACGGTTATTCCGCGGCGATTTTCGCGCGAATTCCTCTCTGAAAATCAAGAATGGCGCGCGCGCGCGGACGCACTAGCTTCCGCACCTCGGACGCCCCGCCGATTCGACCGCTCGCAGTTCGCTCGCAGTCGCTCGCTCGCAGTTCGACACTCGTGCACATCGATCCCACCGCGTACATCCACCCGAACGCGATCGTGACCGGCGACGTCACGCTCGGCGCGCGCGTTTCGGTCTGGCCGACGGCGGTGATTCGCGGCGACAGCGACTCGATCGTCATCGGCGACGACAGCAACGTGCAGGACGGCACGGTGGTGCACGTCGATCACGGCGTGCCGACGCGCATCGGACGCCGCGTCGCGATTGGACATCGCGCGATCGTGCACGGCGCGACGATCGACGACGACGTGTTGATCGGCATGGGATCGATCCTGCTCAACAACGCGCGCGTCGGTTCCGGCTCGATCATCGGCGCGGGCGCGGTGGTGCGCGAAGGGATGGAGATCCCGCCCAACTCGCTCGTCGTCGGCGTGCCGGGCCGCGTGATTCGGCCGACGACCGATGCCGAGCGCGAGCGCATCCGACGAACGGTGGAGAGCTACCTGGAGCTGCAGCAGAGGTATCGAGGGTAGTGTGGACCGTGGAACCTGGACCGTAGACCGTAGACCGTGGGACGTGCCGACCGTTCGCGCCTCCATAACGACGGACCAGGGACTACGGTCTACGGTCCAGACTCCAGGCCCTCTCTTTGCAGCACGAGATTGCGGGCAAATTGCTTCACATCGCGGCGACGTGCGCGCGTTCTGCCGACGAAGTTGAATACAGCCGACGCCATTTATCCGTTCGCATGTCACGTTCACCTAACCCTTTTTTCGCCAAGTCATTACCGGCGACATCGGCGGCGTTGTTCGTCGAGCGTGGGGTTACGTGCGCGCACTTGTCGACACGGATCGGGCCGTTATCAACGCCTATATTGGCCGCAATGCACGTTCGTGATGTTGATTTCGTAAGACGTGCTGGCGTAAGCAGTTATATTACTACTGGCGTGGAAACACGATCCTCGGTACCATTCGCGCCCACGTTCCCTATTTGGAGCGTTCGGAACGTGTTGGGCTCCGCGATCCCGCCGACGGTGTCGCCCGGTCTACATAGAAAGACCAGAGAAATACCGGCTGATTGCCGCCGCCAGTCGTAACTCCTCCGCCACAATCGATTTACCGCCAGGTTACCGTCAGGAGCACCGTCACCATGCCACTTCCCGTCAACCCGCCACCGGGTCCCGTTTCGCTCTCCACCAATGCGCGCACCGTGCTCGAGAAGCGCTACTTGGTGAAGAATGAAAAGGGGAAGCCGGTCGAGCAGCCCGAGGATCTCTTTTGGCGCGTTGCGACCGTGGTCGCAGAGGCCGATCGACGATACGGAGCGAGCGACGGCGCGGTGCGGGCGGCGGCGGAAGAGTTCTATACGCTGATGACGGAGCGCCGGTTCGAGCCCAACTCGCCGACGCTGATGAACGCCGGGCGTCCGTTGGGGCAGCTCTCCGCGTGCTTCGTGCTGCCGGTCGAAGACGCGCTGGCGAACGGCAAGAACGGCATCTACGACACGCTGAGCGCGATGGCGCTCATTCATCAGAGCGGCGGCGGGACGGGCTTCTCGTTCTCGCGCCTGCGCCCGAAAGGATCGATGGTCCGGTCGACGACGGGGGTTGCCTCCGGGCCGATCTCTTTCATGAAGCTCTACGATGCCTCCACCGACGCGGTGAAGCAGGGAGGCACGCGTCGCGGCGCGAACATGGGCATTCTCCGGGTCGATCACCCGGACATCATGGACTTCATCACCTGCAAGGAAGACCTGACGCAGGTGACGAATTTCAATATCAGCGTCGCGGTGACGACCAGGTTCATGGAGGCGGTGAAGGCCGGCACCTCCTACGACCTGATCGATCCGTCGACGCACAAAGCCGTTGGCCAGCTCGACGCGCGCGCCGTCTGGGACAAGATGATCCTCGGCGCGTGGCGCACCGGCGAGCCCGGCGTGTTCTTCGTCGACGAGGCCAACCGCTACAACCCCGTGCCGAGCCTCGGCACGTACGAGGCGACGAACCCGTGCGGCGAGCAGCCGCTGCTGCCGTATGATGTTTGTAATTTGGGTTCTATCAACGTCGGCTATTACGTGCGCGACGGGCGGATGGACTGGGAGGCGTTCAAGGGCGACATCCATCTCGCGACGCACTTCCTCGACAACATCATCGACGTCAACCGCTATCCGCTGCCGGAGATCGACGCGCTCTCCAAGCGCATTCGCCGCGTCGGCCTCGGCGTGATGGGCTTCGCCGACGCGCTTGTGCGTCTCGGCATCGCGTACGACAGCCCCGAGGGCGTGGAGTTCGGCCGCAAGGTGATGGAGTTCGTCGACGTGGAGGGGAAGCGCGAGTCGAGCCGCCTGGCGGGCGAGCGCGGACCGTTCGCCGAGTGGGCGAAGAGCATCTGGGGCCCGGACGAGACCTGCGCCCGCGACGAGCGGGGCAACCGCATCCGTCCGATGCAGATGCTCCGCAACTGCAACGTGACGACCGTCGCGCCGACCGGTACCATTTCCATTATTGCAGGATGCTCATCAGGCCTCGAGCCGCTGTTCGCGGTCGCGTTCATGCGCAACCAGGCCGGCGTGATGATGCCCGACGTGAACGAGGACTTCGTCGCGATCGCCAAGCGCGAGGGCTGGTACTCCGACGAGCTGATGGAGCGCATCGCTAAGACGGGCGACGTGGCGCAGCCGGAGGTGCCGGCGAAGTGGCAGCGCGTGTTCGTGACCGCGAACCACATCGCGCCCGAGTGGCACATCAAGATGCAGGCGGCCTTTCAGGAGCACTGCGACTCGGCGATCTCCAAGACGACGAACTTCGCGTACACCGCGACCGTCGAGGACGTGCGCAAGATCTACGAGCTCGCGTACGACAGCCACTGCAAGGGCGTGACGGTGTACCGCGACGGCAGCCGGGACAATCAGGTGCTGTCGACGGGCGCGACCGAGAAGGCGAAGGAGGTGCGCGAGGGCAAAGCGGTCGTCGCGCCGAGCGACCTCGCCGAGCGCGCGCAACTGGCGGACCTGAAGTCGGATCTCGCCGAGAAGGACGCGGAGATCGAACGTCTCAAAAAAGCCCTCTACGATGCGGAGGCGGAGAACCTCCAGCGCCGTGCCAAGCGCTCGCGGCCCGACCTGCTGCGCGGCACGACGATCCGCAAGGAGACGCCGCTCGGTGTGATGTTCGTGAACATCACGGAAGACGAGAAGGGTCAGCCGTTCGAGGTGTTCATCACGCTCGGCAAGGCCGGCGGCTCGGCGATGGCCGACGCGGAAGCGATGGGGCGGCTCCTGTCACTCGCTCTGAGATCTGGTATACCAATTTCAGAAATCCACAAGCAGCTCAGAGGGATTTCGTCGGATCGCGCGGTCGGGCTGGGGCCGAACAAGGTGCTGTCGGTGCCGGACGCGATCGGCATCGCGATCGAGGAGTGGCAGCGCGGGCGGGTGACGGGGGTGCAGCAGGAGCTGATGCCGCCAGGCGCTGGATCGGCGAGCGGGCCGAGTGATGAGATGATGACGTCGATGACGCATCAGGTGCCGGCGGCGTTGCGCCAGACGGGGAATGCGGCGGCGGAGATGGAGTTGCAGCTTGGGTTGCAGCATTCAGTCGAGGCTTTCATCGGGACGTGTCCGGACTGCGGGAGTCAGATGGAGTATGCGGAAGGGTGTGTGAAGTGCCATGTGTGCGGGTTTAGTGAGTGTGGGTGAGGCGATACTCATTCGGCCCATGAACGACGAAAGCGGCGCCGCGAGGCGCCGCTTGCATTTCGAATCGCGTGAGAGTTTCGCGCATCGCAACCGACGGCGTCGCGGCGAGAGTGACAGATCAGCGCTGCGAGCCGTGCAGTCCCATCAGGAGAAAGCGTCCATCGGACCAGTAGCCAGCATTGACATCGACAGACGCTAGAGTGCCGACCGTCTGGGCGCTCGTGGTATCGCTGGCAACAGAAAGATGAGGCGAGCTACCGCCGTCAGCGACAGTTTCCCGCGGTGCCCCTAAGCGAACATGCGAAAACGGCTGCTGCGAGCGCCGCGCAATTCGATATATTCTCTCCGATGCCGCGCCAAGTCCCCGTCACCGTACCCGCCAGCGAGGCGAGATTTGCTCCGCATGAAGTCGCAGGCCTGTTCGCTGGCATCGGCGGCCTAGAGCTCGGCCTCCACCAATCAGGCCACTCGCCAGCACTCTTTTGTGAGATCGAGCGCGCCGCGCGGGCCGTGCTGGAGAGTCGGTTCCCATCGGCGCGAATCGCACCCGACGTAACAACACTCGAGTCTATCCCAAAGAGCGCGAGCCTGCTCACAGCCGGATTCCCATGTCAGGATCTTTCGCAGGCCGGGAAGACGGCGGGCATCGGCGGTCGCAACTCGGGGCTAGTGAGCCATGTATTCCGGCTGCTCCGAGGCCGTCAGGTCCCGTGGGTGCTGTTGGAGAATGTCAGCTTCATGCTGCGCCTGGCCCGCGGCGTAGCACTGCGCTATGTCCTCGATGAACTCGACGCACTCGGCTACGTCTGGGCCTACAGGGTAATAGACAGTCGGGCATTCGGACTGCCGCAACGCCGGCAGCGGGTCTATCTGCTCGCGTGCCTGCCGGGGGAGGGTGATCCTCGCGACGTTCTCCTCGCGGATGACGTGGGAGCACCTGAACTGGAATCCCACGTCGGAAAGGCGAACGGATTCTATTGGACGGAGGGAATTCGGGGCCTTGGTTGGGCCATCGACGCCATCCCGACCCTGAAAGGTGGGTCGACAATTGGAATCGCGTCACCGCCGGCGATTTGGATGCCTGACGGGCGCATCGTCACTCCTGAAATTCGTGACGGCGAGCGCCTACAGGGGTTTCCCCCGGATTGGACCAAGCCAGCGCTGGATGTGGCCCGCCGAGGCATGCGCTGGAAGCTCGTCGGCAACGCAGTGTCGGTCGATGCCGCCGCCTGGATCGGCCAGAAGCTGTGCGCGCCTGGGACTTACGATGATGCCGCTGACGTACTGCTCGAACCAAGAGCGCCGTGGCCCGACGCCGCGTGGTCGTTGATTAGTGGCGAACGTTATTCTTCGAAGGTCAGCTCATGGCCGGTTCGAAGACCGCGTCCGCCGCTCGCCGAATTTCTGCAATACCCGCCCGCACCGCTATCCGCTCGTGCGGCGGGCGGATTTCTCAAGAGGGCGCGTTCGAGCTCTCTCCGATTTCCTCCGGGTTTTCTTGCCGCGATTGAGGCGCACCTCGAGTCGCTGGCTAAGGAGCCCACCGCAGCGTGACCACCGCGCGACAGCGCTCCGGCTTCAGCACGGATGCGCGCACGTCGCGCCGGATGGCGGGAATCCGCCAGCATGCCACCACGCCGGAGTTGGCGGTACGGCGGGCGCTCCGAGCCATCGGCCGCCGTTATAGATTCTCGAATTCGGATCTTCCCGGCACTCCCGATCTGACCAACCGGGCGGAGCGTTGGGCGATCCTCGTACATGGCTGTTTCTGGCACCGACACACAGGCTGCCGGCGGACCACCACACCGAAGCAGAACCGGACGGCATGGGAAGAAAAGTTCGCAGCGAACGTATCTCGTGATCGTCGCAAAGCCGCTGAGCTCCGCCGGCGTGGCTACGCCGTTCTCACTATCTGGGAATGCGAAACCGAAGACGATGCTAGACTCCAAGAAAGGCTGCAAGTGAAGTTCCGGATGGTGGATCGACGACGAGAGGCGAAAAAGTGAACGGACCGGCAATTTTAGCTCGGACGATGAGTGTACCGCGGGTGCGGAAGAAGGGCACGCCTCCGTGGCAGTACCACCCGCGCAGCGATCACCATTCGAAGGTGGCTTGTTGGGGCGTGCTATTCGATCTGCTCCAACACTCCGAGTTGATGCGAGCGCATGCGGCAGATGGATTGCTCGCGTTCGGCATCAACCACGTCATGACGAACTTCACGAACGGAAAGCGCAAAGCTCTCGATCTCGTTGTCTGCCGTCCCAAAGCAGGCGGTTCGGCGAACATAAAGCCCGTGATGTTCGCGACGCTCGCGGCGCAGTACGGCATCGAGCTTAGCACAGAGGAATCCGCAGCATTGCAGGCGTTGCCGCCCGTCGCGAGCCAACCCGTCGGCGCCGTACGTATCGCGCTCGAGTCGAAGGCGGCGATGACGGAATTCGCAAAAGCGCGGCCGCGGCTTTACGACGAATTGGCAAGCAGCCAAGCGATTGTGCACGGCGACACGAGCGACGCGCTCGCCGCCGGACTCGTGTTGATTAACGGCTCGCCGAGCTTCGTCAGCCCGACCGCAAATCCGTCTTTATCATTTGGTGCACCCTTGAGGACGAGCCATCACGACCAGCCGGCGCAGCTCGCACTCACGATCGATCACGTTCGCGGCCTACCAAGGCGTGCGGATGCTAGTGGTCCGGGGTTCGACGCCATAGCCGTGATCGCACTCAGGTGTACCAACATCGCAGGCGACCCGGTCGAACTGATCGCCGATCCGCCCGCGCCGCAAGTCGGCGATGTCTTGCATTACGATTCGTTAATCAATCGCCTGATCGGGTCGTACGCGGCACGCTTTCCGATGGGGTAAAATGCCAGGTCGTGCGGTATTCGTGTGCGGGCCCCTGGCAAGGTCACGGATCACAATATGCTGATCACCCTCGTGCGTACCGGTTCGCCTATTGCAGGATGCATCGCGAAGCTCGCGTGAGCCGCGACGAACCTGCGTTCACTGTGTCGGTGACAGTGTCGATGGTAGAACATCGCCGAGCAACCGCGTGTCGCCTGCGACGTGGCTCCAGTTATCGACAAGATCGAATGAGAAGAGTACGAAGAATCGCGCGCGCGGATACGTCTGCGCTGGCCTGACCGCCGTGATCGGCGTCGGCTCGTCGCCGACGATCGCATCGGGTGAGTCCAGCGGCGGTTTGCTGCATGCGACGAGTGGGCAACTTCACGGCTACCCGATTCTGTTTCTTACGGCGTTGTCTGATGAGGCGTGACGTACCTCGACTTAAGCATCGCTGCGGCGGACTATCCCGACTTTGTTCCCGACTCGGCTAATGCGCCCCGCGACATTTGGATCTGGCTACCGACCGTCGGTACCGTGCACCCGTCATGAACGCGCCTCGCGCACGCTCTGATGCACGTTGGCGACGAGCGGAAAGGCCGAGGGATCGCGGATGGACTCGACCGAAAGGTCGATGTCGAGCTGCGGCCAATGCAGGTGAGCTGGGGTGGGGCGCTCGAGGTGTAGCAGCTGTTCGATCGTCGCCTGGCGAAACCAGGGGAAGTCGGTGAAGGACACGAGCAGCTCCTCTCCGTCCAGGAGGAGCCAGAATCCGTGCCGCGAAACATGCGTGATCTCAACGACGGGAATGGCGTTTCCAGGCATCGCGGACCTCCTCCTCGTGTCGCCGCACAACTGCTTCCGTATCCCCCCACTCTCGACGATAACCCGATAACATCCGCCACCGCGATCGTTCGTTCCAGCCAGCACTTCGCTTCGCCGCCAGGGACGGGAATCCGTTCCTCTTCGCGCGAGAAGAAGAACAGTCGAAACGGCCCGTCACGAAATGCCGTTGGGGACATCTCCAAGGCCCCGTGTGAAATGCGCACGCCTCTCCGGGGCGGCGTGCAAGCGGCGCCTGGGTGCAAAGCCGGCGCCGGACGACACGCGCGATTGAGCTCGTCGTCGCCAGGCTACTTCTTCTCGTGCCCCGCCACCCACGCCAGCCAGTCCGCCTCGACCTGCGCCGTGGTCATCGATAACTGCTTCTCGAAGACCTGATCGAGCGCGTCGCCCCGCATCTGCGCATCCGCGACTGCACCCACGAGCTTGTCGCCGCCGCGCGCGACGAAGTAGCGCGCGGCCGCCGCCGCCTCCGCGTCGAACAGCGCGGCTCCCTGGAGCGGCGCCGCATGATCCTCCTCGCCACGGCTGGATCGTCCACCACGGCTCCCGCCGCCGCGTCCGTAGCCGCCCATCCCGCCGCGTCCCATTCCTCCCATCCCACGGCGACCGCCTCCGATGCCGCCGATCCCTCCCCGGCCGCCGCGGCCTTCGCCGCCGTCGCCGCCTTCGCCGCCCTCACCGGCGCCGCCGCGCCCGCGGCGCGTGTCGGCGAACATCGGCTCGGGACTCGGCATCGTAAGCAATTGCGAAAGCGGATATAGCGCGTCCTCGTGCTGCGCGATGGCGGCGACCGCGGCATTCGCCGCCGAATCGTCAGAGAGCGCTTCGAGGGCCGGCAGGCTCCAGCCTGGGACACGAAGATCGCTCGTCTCGCCGGTGACCTCCGTCGAGGTGGCGGGCTTGCCGGTGACGGTGCTCGCGCGCGCCGACATCCACGCGCGCAGCACCGGCAGCGTCGGATTGGTGCGCGTCAGCGCCCACTCCGGTCGCTCGCCGCCGGACCGTTTCTCGAGCGCCTCGCGCCCTTTGGCATCGAGCACGGTCACGTCGACGACCGGCAGCGCGATCGTGCTCGGCACGGGCGCGGCGAGCGTGTACGAGCCGATGCCCTGGGCGGTGATCTCTCGCAGCGCGACGATGAGCGGCGCTGGTGTGGCGGTGTCGCCAAACACCCGCGCGATGCTCGCGGCTTCGCGATCGAGCCGCGGCTCAATCATCGCGAGCTCGCGCTTGCTGCGCGCGACGAGCTCGTAGCCCGAGCCGCGAGTGACGAACGTTGTCTCACCGTTGATGAGGCGGACCTCGACGTGGATGGCGGACAGCATCGCCGGAGTGACATCGGGCTGCGGGCGCGAGCAGGCGGCGATGGCGAGAGGCGCGGCCGCGACGCACAGAAAGCGGGTGGAGTGCATGGTCGGGATCGAGAGGTTGGAGGCTCCGTCGGATGAGACACGCGACGCGGGTGCGGCCCTGCTTTTTTTGTCTTGACAACGGCGTGCCCCGGGCGGCTCTTTCCGTGACTTCCAACGACGCAGTGGAGAAGATCATGAGCCCTACATCTCAGAGCCCCGCATCGCAGAGCACCGCGTTCCAGAGCTCCACATCCGATAGTGAAAGCACGAGTGCAACGACGCCGGGTTCGATGCCGCACCTGCCCGGCATCGACAACTACCTGTGCACCGGGTTCAACCTGAAGCAAGCGGCCAACTGCAACGTGCCGCTGTTCGAGTTCACATATGTCGCTGGCAACACGGTCGCCTACGGCGCGAGCGACGCGGCGACTTACACCTACCCCGATCAACTCGACGTCACGACGACGACGGACTCCAACGAGTACCGGCTGGACACGACGATGCGGTCCGAGGAAGAATTCAACAACCGCTATGCTCTGAGCATGAAGGTGAATGGCTCGAGCAACGATCTCGACTTCAACTTCGCGGGATCGGCCAGCGTCGCGCTGACCGGCTCGAGCGATACGCTCGAGTGGTCCGAGAATGAGTATTTTCTAAATGCTTTCCGCTGCCAGACGTACAGCGTGACGCGGATCAGCGACGGCGCGGTGAGCGGGCAGTTCACCACAGAGCTGGGGAAGCTCACGCCGACGAGCTCGTACGAGACGTTCGAGCAGTTCTTCGACACGTGCGGAACGCATTACGTCGTGTCCGGCAATTTCGGCGGACAGATGGTCGCGACGACCTCGATCAGCAAATCGCTGTTCTCGAAGCACACCGCCAGCAAGGTCACGTCCGAGGTCTCGGCGAGCTTCAGCGATCTCGTGACCAACGGCAGCTTCAGCGAATCGGACATGTTCGCGAACAGCGAGTTCCTGAAGGACAACCGGTCGTCGATTTCGGTCAGCATCAAGGCGGTGGGTGGACTGTTCGACAAGGACGAGACCACGTACATGCAGTCGTGCTTCAGCAATCCGGCGCTTCTGCTCTGCCCGTACGGCGTCGCATCGCAGACGGTCGAATTCAAGCGCATCACGTGCCTCGTGGCCGATCAGGCGCTGCGATCGGCGATAGACGCGGCGCTCACGACGTACCTGCCCGCGGCGGCGTATCCGCTCATCCAGCCTCTCGCGCCGATCGCGGCCGACACCCAGATCGCGCAGCACGCCGATGGCTTTGTCATCGGGACGATCAATTGTCTCGCGGAGGACGGGGCGCGCGGAACGCTCACTGGAGCGACGGGCAACCAGGTGACCGCCGAGTGCTCCGCGCACTATTACCAGGGCGACGATCGCTGGGTCTCAAGTGCGTCGTATCTGCTGCCGGTGCATGGTGGATCGTCGAGTGTCAACACCACGGACGCGACCTGCCTCAACCCGGCGTTTTCGCTCTTTCAGACCGAATTCCAGTCGGCGAAGAAGGAATCGTTCTTCGGCGAATGGGTCACCGTCCCCGCGGCTTCGTCGGGAGTCGCGACGGATTTCACACCGGCGAGCGACGGCTTTCTGCTGATCAACGCCTCCATCTCTTCGGACGGCGACCGCGGCTCGGTCATCGTCTCGCAGAACTGGGGGTCGGGGAAGCTGATGCCGCTCGCCGCGTGCAGCGTGCACCAATACCACGGAGACGACGTCTGGTATCCGGCGCAGTCGTTCTGCATTCCCGTGCGCCAGGGCGAAGCGCTGGCGATCATATCGGACAGCACGAGCGGTTCTCCGAGCTTCAGCTACCAATTTCTGCCGCTCGATTCATCTTTGCTTTCAGTCGGGCAGTCGTCCACGGTACAGGCGAACACCGCGTACCAGGCGGCGCAGGATGGCTTTCTCGTCTGCGCGCTCGCCGCGGGGCAGGATGGATCGCGCGGCACTGCGTCGCTGGTGTACGCCGGCAGCTCGCAAGCCGCGCTCCAGCCGGCGAACGCGCAGATCGGCACCTCCGTTCACAATTATCATACGGACAACGAGTACATGCGCTTCAACACAGCGGTGCTCCCAGTAACGAAGGGACGCTGGTACGCCGCCAACGTCGACAACACGTGCGAGACGATCGACGCGACGATCTACTTCGTGCCGATCGCCCGAGCCGGCGCGTGACATCCACGCGAGGTTGAATTGCGCATGACGAAGCAGCGCGGGACGCCTGAGTAGTTTTCAGCGTCCCGCGTTTCTTCATTCAGCCTCCGAGATCGCCTCGTGCCATCCTCCGTCTCGTCAATGCTTGGCGCCATCGGCAACACGCCGCTCGTCGAGCTCACGCACGTGGTCCCGCCCGACGCCGCCCGCGTGTTCATAAAACTCGAATACTTCAGCCCCACCGCTTCGTACAAGGACCGCATGGCGCTCTCGATGATCGAGCGCGCCGAGGAGCGCGGCACGCTGAAGCAAGGCATGACGGTCGTCGAATACACCGGCGGCAGCACCGGCATCTCGCTCGCATTCGTCTGCGCGCTCAAGGGCTATACGTGCCGCATCGTGACGAGCGACGCCGTCGCGCTCGAGAAGCGCCGTGCGATGGAGATCTTTGGCGCCAAGCTCGACGTCTTGAAGTCCGACGGCGGCAAGCTCACGCCCGACCTCGTGCCGCGCATGATGGAGCGCGCTCGCGAGATCGCGGCCGAGGGACCGAGCTACGCGACCGACCAGTTTCGCAATCCCGACATGGTCGCGGGCTACGCATCGCTCGGCGAGGAGCTGCTGCGGCAGACTGATGGTAAGATCGACGTCTTCTGCGGCGCGGTCGGAACGGCGGGCATGCTCGTGGGCGCGGCGCGGGTGCTCGAGCGCGGCGCGCCGAACGTACGCGTCGTCGCGTTCGAGCCGGCGACCTCGGCGCTGCTCGCGGGCGGAGCGCCGGGCAAGCACGGCGTCGAGGGCGTGGCGCCCGGGTTCGTGCCACCGCAGTTCGACCGCACGGTCGTGACCGAGGCGCGCGGCGTGGACGAAGCGGAAGGCCGCCGGCTCTCGCGGGAGCTCGCGCGGAGGGAAGGGATCTTCGCGGGGACGTCGACGGGGCTCAACGTCGTGGGGGCGATCGAGCTCGCGAAGGAGATCGGGGCGGGGCACACGGTGGTCACCGTCGCGGTGGACAGTGGATTCAAGTACCTGGCGGGGGAGTTGTACGCGAGGTAGGGCCGGGGGCACTTGCACGAGGGGCATGCCAGGTCGCTAATTAGCGAACGCACACCGGTCGCCGGCACCCAAATGCCTCTCGAAGATCTCGCCACCTATCGTCACTGCGTGGAGCGCATCGCCACGCGCTGGGCGGAATTCTCGTCCAAGCGCCGCGAGCGGCTCGCGCAGCAGGAGCGCCACGGCACCGCGGCGGAGAAGGTCGCCGAGGACATCGTCGCGGATCTGTTCACGGATGTTCTCGACTGGACGGTGGCCGATCTGAATCATCAAGTTGGCTACGCCGATCTGCTGCTCACGCGGCTCGGTGTGAAGTATCTCCTACTCGAGGCGAAGCGCCCGGGCGCGCTGACGTGGAGTTCGACGGCGGTCAACGCAGCGCTCGATCAGGCGTGCCGGTACGCCGCCGAGCAGCACGTGCGGGTCGTGGCCGTGAGCGACGGGACGATGCTCTACGCGGCCGACGTCGCGCAGGGCGGCTTGGAGGATCGCGTCTGCGCTCGACTCGACGCCGCCGATGCGCCATGCACGCTGTGGTGGCTGTCGGTGCACGGGATCTATCGCGACCGCGACGACCGCTCGGATGCGTCGCTGTCGCTCCTCGCGCGCGATTCGGCGAACGTAAGCGCAGCCGGCGAGGGCGATGCGAGCGCGCGTGGCGGCCAACTCCTGCATCACAAGTATCATTTGCCGGCGAGCTGCTTCGAGTACGTTGGCGACGCGTCCGATCCGGCGACGTGGCACCTCCCGTTTCGGTGCGGCGATGGCGCGGTCGATCGCGCACGGCTGCCCAAGGCGATCCAGGCGATCCTGACCAACTATCGCGGGGCCAAGGTCAGCAGCGTGCCGGAGGCCGCGATTCCCGGTGTGCTGCGCCGGCTGGCCGATGCGGCGGCGGAGCTTGGGCGAATGCCGTCGCAATCGCCGGACACGAGCGCGGTCTATCGCAAACTGGCGGAGACGCTCGAACAGTTACCCGAGTGATGTGGTGGTCCACAAACGCGGGATACTCGCCCCGCACTGGCGGAATTCGTGTCCGGAAATCATGTTGCACATCGCAGCATGAGGATTCCATGATCCCGGAGGACGAGCGAACCTGATCCGTCAGCGCCTCGTGTAGGTCGCCGCGCGTTCGTCGCGCGGCGCGCTCGACCGGCTTTCACCGCGACCCGTGATCTCGTTCGATGCCCCGGACTACATTCTCCGGACGCGCACGCGAGGTATGCCGCAGTGCCGCCGCGTCACTAACCCGCGTCGCTCGCGCCGCTGCGCGACCGCCATTGCGGAGGGCGCATCATGCGTCATGTCATTGTTGTCTGCACGCTTGTCGCGAGCGCGATGCTTGCGGTCGGCTGCAATTTCATCGATTCAACGGAACACGTGTGCGCCGGCGTCGGCTACTACGCTGTTCACGTCACCGTCTCGGACATCTACGGGCGCCCGCAAGCCCTGGGCGCCGCCGTCACGCTGTATGACGGAAGTTATGTGGAGGTCGACAGCTCGCCGGTGGGCGCCGCAGAATTCTACGCCGCCGAGGAGCGTGGTGGCCGCACGTACGACATCAAAGTGACCAAACCATGGTACACCGACGTGTGGGTTCGGGGCGTGCACGCGCCGGGCGGCGGGTGTGTCACGGACGCCGGGGACGCGACGGTTACAGTACCCGTGCAGCTGAAACTCACGGCCGGGGCACCACGCATCCGGTCCCTGCACCTGGTGCCAGATCGAATCACCATGGATCGGCCGCCGTACAACTTCTACACGTTTGCCTTCACCCCCGTGATCGACGCGGATTACGGCGTGTCGACAGCGGTGGCATGGCGCCTGACCGGTGACACGTCGTCCGTCTCGTTCGACCCGCTGTCGGGAACTTTGACCTACAAGTGCCTGCCGCAGAGCGGGTATCTCACCGTTCGCGCGACCTCGCGTGTGGACACGACACTGTTCGACACCGCGCAGGTGGCGGTCCAGGGACATCCCGCATCGACCTCGGATCCGCCATGCGCGAGCCCGTGATGGGCAGTCCCGATGCGTGACCAGGACGGGCGGGGCACTGTCGCGGGCCCTGTCCCGTGTTGCATCATCCAAGTCTACGCATCCTTCACCTCGACCCGACCCATGCGACGTCTCTTCTCTCTGGCTTGCACCGCCGCTCTCCTCACGAGCGCGAGCGTTGTCTCTGCGCAAGCTCCGTCCGTGCCGAAAGCTCACGCCGTCTTCGTCGACGGTATGGCCCAGATCGTCCCCGCCTTCGCCGACTCCAACCAGTGGATCCGCGAAGACCTCTGGGTGCAGACGAACTTCGATTCCGACCACGACGGCAAGCCCGATCGCGTGCACGTCGACGTGACGCGCCCGCGCCAGACGGAGACCGAAGGGCTCAAGGTGCCGGTGGTCTACGGCTCGAGCCCGTACTACGCCGGCACCGCGCGCGGTCAGGTGAATTGGAACGTGCAGCAGGAGCTGAACGACGAGCCGCAGCCGCGCGGGCACATGACGTCGCCGGCGTACAACGGCACGCGATCACGAATCTCTAATGCGCTCGTGAACGAGTGGGTGCCGCGCGGCTTCGCGGTCGTACACTCCGAGGCGCCGGGCAGCGGCCGGAGCCAGGGCTGCCCGACGGTCGGCGACACGCCCGAGCGCATGCCGATGAAGTTCGTCGTCGACTGGCTCAACGGACGCGCGAAGGGCTACCGCACCGAGACCGGCAACGAGGAAGTGAAGGCCACCTGGTCGACGGGCAAGGTGGGGATGATGGGCACGTCGTACGAAGGCACACTCCCGCTCGCGGCCGCGACGACAGGCGTGCAAGGGCTCGAGGTGGTGATCCCCGTCTCGCCGAACACGTCGTACTACCACTACTATCGCACGAATGGGCTCGTCCGCTCGCCCGGCGGCTACCTCGGCGAAGATGTGGACGTGCTCTACGACTTCATCGCCAGCGGCGACAGCGCGAACCGCGCGAACTGCGATCGGTTGTACAAGAACGGCATCTTCGCCGGCGATAAGGGGCAGGATCGCGCGAGCGGCGATTACAACGCGTTCTGGGCGTCGCGCGATCTGCTGCCGTGGGTCAAGAACATCCACGCCGCGGTGCTCCTCGCGCACGGATTCAACGACTACAACGTCGTCCCCGAGCACAGTGTCCGCATCTACAACGAGATGAAGCGCCTCGGCAAGCCGGTGTCGATCTATCTGCACCAGGGCGGCCACGGCGGGAATCCGCCGGCCGAGATGGTGAACCGCTGGTTCAGCCACTACCTGTACGGCGTCAACAACGGCGTCGAGAAGGACCCGCCCGTGTGGATCGTGCGCGACGCCGCGGCGCAGTACCCGCCGGCCGTCGCCGCGCGCGACGCAGCCGAGAAGGCGCATGCGGACAGCCTGGCGGACGCGCGCGCGCGCGGCGACACCGCGATGATTGATGAATTAACGGGTGCTACTCTCCGCGCCCGCGGCCGGGGGCGCGGCGGCTTTCGCCGGCCGGTGACGCTGCCGCCGACGCCGTTCGCGTCGTTCCCGGTGCCGGGCTCCGTGCCGGTGATCTTCCATCCGACATCGGGCGGCAATGCGGTCGCGGCGCTCGCCTTCAGCGCGGCGCCCTCGGGTCGCGACTCGCTCGTCGACGACGTGGCGTTCAGCGGCAGCGCCGACGCGAGCGCGGACGAATCGAACCATCGCCTGCTCTACGCGACGCCGACGTTCTCGGACACGGTGCACATCTCGGGCACGCCCCGCGTGACTCTCCGGATCGCGTCGAGCAAGCCGGCGGCGAATCTCAGCGTCTGGCTCGTGATGCTGCCGTACGACTCGACGCGCGTCGGCTCGGAGAGCACCGCGGGCGTGGTGACGCGCGGCTGGGCGGACATCCAGAACTACCGGTCGCTGACCAAGGGCGGTAATTACAATTCTCTCATCCCCGGCCAGAAGCTCGTCCCGGGCAAGTTCTACGACCTCACGTTCGACCTCCAGCCGGACGACGAGTTCATCCCGCCCGGCAAAAGGCTCGCCGTGATGATCATGTCGAGCGATCGCGAGTTCACACTCTGGCCGAACCCGGGCACGCAGCTCACGGTCGATCTCGCGCACTCCTCGTTCTCGATTCCGATCGTGGGCGGCCGCGGCGCGCTGGGACACGCCGGCATGCAGTGACGCGTGGCCGCATCGCGTGGTTGGGCCAGCAGTGCCGCTCCTCGATCACTGACTGGCCCAACGTGAGGTGTGCCATGAAGCGCCGGATCGCGCAGTACGCCGGAGTACTCATGCTCTCGAGTCTCGCCGCGTGTTCGTCGTGGCTCGAGCCGGGTGCGCGCAGCATCGCGGGCGAGTATCAGCTCGCGACGGTCGATGGGAAAGCGCTTCCGTGCTGCGCGGTCCCGGACTCCGCGACGGGCGCAACGACCACGACGCTCTCCGGCACCCTCGCCCTCGGCGACGCGGCGCCCGAAGCATTCGTCGAGACACCGGCGGGGATGTACCCGGGCTCGTGCGTGCACGAGGTGCCGAGCGGAACCACGGTCACGAGCTCAGCGATTCCGCGCTGCGGCGACGGCGACTTCACGCTGACGCTGGTCCAGCGAACGCAGTCGCCGGACGGTGCGATCGTCACGGCGAACGTCGTGTACACCGGCAGATACGCGTGGAGCGATAAGGATTCGCTCATCAAGCTCGTCGACGTCCCGATGCTCGGGTCGGTGTCGCCGCGGAGCGGTGGGTCCCAGCTCGAGATCCAACGCGTGAACGTGGAGGGGCAGTACGGGGAGACGTACGGGTTCGCGCAGGTGCCTTAGGCTGGGCGACGGGCGCCGGCTCGTTCTTACTTCAGCCGAGCTCTCGCCTGGTTGGCCCGCGCGGCGAATGCCTTCGCGTCCGCGGGATTGAAGCTCTCCATCAGCTGATGGCCGAACATGTCGACGTCGCCGAACGGCTGGCTGCCGTCCCTGCTGCGAAGCAGAAGCCTGCCGTCGGTGTACTGCGCGTCGGCCAGATCGCGGAGGCTGTACTCGATGCCGTGATCGAAGAGCGGCTCGAGCAGCCCGCTCGCCATGCTGGCCACGAGTCGCATGCCCACGCTCTGCTGCTTCAGGCTCGAGTCGGTGCTTTTCGTGATGCGCGTCATCCCGGCGTCGGTGAGCTGCGCGATGATTGTGGTGTCGGTGAGGAGGAGCGCCGAGGTGCCGTCGCGACTCACGATGTGGTAGGTCGAGCGGTCGAGCGGATGGCGGCTCGTGACCCAGCCCGTCGAGTCATCGCCGCCCGAGTGCATCGCGTGGTGGGACTGCGCCTGTGCGGTGGCGGCGAGGCACGCGAGGAGCAGGGCGGGGAGGAAGCGGCGTGCGAGCGTCTGATACATCGGAACTCCGGGTGGGGCGACGCATCGACGTACGCATCGCGCCACCCGGAGGTTTCGATCAGCCCTGCTTGGCCAGCGGCGCGCCGGCTTGCGGCACCTTTGCGTCCGGCGGCAGCACGACGGGCGCGGGCCCGGCGGGCGCTCCTGGTGCCGTCGGTGATTTCTGACCCATCGTGTCCTTGATCGAGCTCAACGTGCTCACGACCTGCGACCAAAACGCCGAACCGCCCAGCGCGAACAGCGACACGATGAATGCGCTCACCGGCCTGGTGCTACCGTTGGGGCCGACGCTCACGTCCAAGCCGCCGAACGAGTAGTAACAGATAAAGAGAGATGTCACATACGAGATCCCCGTCACCATCAAGCGGCGGCCTTCCTCCTGCCCGGGGCTCGCCACGGACGTCGCCGCCGCCTTCTCATCGCGGAGCCACGGCCACACGTTCTTGATCACCGCCACCGCGCGCTCGCTGGCCAGGCTGAGCGCCGCCACGACGCCGACGAATGAATTGATGAACTCCGCTGGTGCGTTGGTTTGCATCGTTCGCTCTCCTCATTGAGTGCGGATCACCGCGTTCTTAAACACCTGGAACTTCAGGTTTGCGAAGAACACCACCCGATCCGGCGCCGCCGTCGTCTTGACGGGGCTGCCGAACCCGGTTTCCACCCACATCTGATCAGCCGCCTTGAACTCGATGCCGCCGGACCACTGGCGGCGCCACGCCTTGTTCACACTGTCGGAGCTCACGATGTAGCGCGCCGCGAGATCGAGAAATGCGTCGATTCGGGCGGTGCCCATGAGCGCGCGGCCCCCAAGCGACCATTCGCGCTCGGTGATGGTGCTGTTGGCGGCGAGCGGGCGACGATTGTCGTAGCGAGCCTCCAACGACGTGAGCAGCCAGTTCGTGCCGAGGTTGTGCGAGCCGGCGAGCCACCAGCTCCATCCGATCGGGAGCATGCGACTGGTCTGCGAGTTGATCATGCGCCAACCGAGCGCGCCCGCAGTGGCGAGGCCGCCGTGGTTCCAGACCCCGCCGCCGGAGTCGGCCCACGCTTTCGCCGCGAGCTGATACGCGGAGTCGGCGCACGCCGCGATCGCGGCGGGGCCCGGCGGCCGGCCGCCGGCGACGGGCGGCTGCCCGCACTTCGTCTGAACGGCGTGGTAGATCGCGTTCGTGGCCGCGGTGTCGCGGAGCAAATCGCTCTCATCCCAGATCACCGAGCGCCATCCCATCCCGAGATCCGTGGACGCGGTGTCTTCCTGCGCGCGAGCGGTGCCCACCGACAGCGACGAATTCCAGAGGATGTACGCCGGATTGAACGGCGCTGGGTTCTGGTACTCGGTGAGGGTCGTACCAATCCACTTATTCAAGAACTGCGCAGGTGCGATCCCAAGGGCGAGGCCGCTCTTGACCTTGCCGGAGCTGTCCGCCGCGTTCGCGATGCTCGCCGCGAGCTTCTGCGGCGTCGTCGGCTGATCGACCGAGGACGGCGATACGCCGAGGAACAGAAAGGCCGGCGCGTCGGGCACGCGAAAGGGGGCGGGAACGATCGTGTCCTTCTGCGCCCGCGCCGCGGCGGGCAGCGCGAACGATGCAACCATGGCGATCGCGGGCGCCAATCGGCGGATCGTCCAGTGAGATCGGCGCGCCATCACGTGAACACCACGTCGATCTGCCCGGCCTGCGCGTTCCCCGAGGTCGCGGTTGGCGTCATCGTCATCGGGCTCGGCGCGAGCGTGGCCCCGCCCTGCTGGAAGGACACGGTCGCGTTCACCGGTGCGCCCACCGGCCCGAGAAAGTCTATGTTGACGATGACCTCCGTCCCGGCGGCGACGGTGGTCAGCGTGTGGGTGTGTGTTCCGGCGGCGACCGCCGCCGACATGTCGCTCTGCCCGAACTGCTCCCACGCACCGCCGGGCCGCTGCGCCCAGAGCCAGCAGTTCGTGATCAGCGGGGTCTTGACGTCGATCACCACGTCGACGTTCTGGTTCGCGGCGGTGAGGGCTACGTTGACCGGGGGAGTCGCGGGAGGGGCCATGCGTCGTCTCCGTGAAAGAATGGTAATGAGCGCCTACATACAATGGGGTCTCAGGGCGCCGCCGGCTGCGCCAACGCGAGCATCTGCGGCGTGATGTCGTGCTCCGGAATGCGCAGGTCGATCACCGACAGCGCGCCGGTGTTCGCCCTCGCCTTGGCCAGCGCATCCTCGAGCTGCTGCATCGTCGTCACCGTCGCCGCCCAGCCGCCGCGGAAGAGCTCCACCAACCGCGCGTAGTCCCAGGCGTGCAGGATGTCGAACGCCTCGGGCGGCTCGTCCTTCGTGAAGAACTTCACGTTCACGAACGCCTGCTCGATTCCGTACAGCGCGTTGTTGAAGATGAAGATGATGGTGCCGTGCTTGGCGCGAACGATGTCGGACAGCGCCTGCACGGTCATCTGAAAGCCGCCGTCGCCAACGAACACCACCGGGCGGCGCTCCGGATCGCCGTAGCCCGCGCCGAGCGCGCCGCCCGGCGTGTAGCCGATCGAGTTCCACGCCGCTTGCGCGATGAACCCGTCGCGCGCGTTCACCGGCAGCTCCGCCGCCGAGTAGAGCACGATCGACGTGTCGGCCATCAGCACCATGGACTCGTCGACCCACGTCTTCATGCGATCGAAGAACAGCTCGTACGTGACCTGCGTCTCGGGCTGGTCACCGCCGGCGCGCACGCGCGCCGCGAGGCGCGGGAACTTCATGGCGGCGCGCTCGCCAAACGTCGGCATGGCGCCGAGCCGCGCGGCGGCGCGTGCCGGCGCCCGGTATCCGTCCTCGCGCAGACGATCGCGGAGCTCGGTCATGAACGCGGCGAGCGGAACCTCGCGGTGCGTCCGCGTGCCGACGCGCACGCTGTTGTTCCAACCCAGGACCATGTTGCCGTAGTTCTTCTGGATGAGATCGAGGAAGTCGTCCGTGACGAGATTCCCGAATCCCAGCACGCAGTCGGACGTCTCGAGCATGATGCGGAGCGCTTTCGTGGCCGAGGCGCCGTCGTACACACCGACGAAGCCGGGCGTCGTCTCCGGCAGCACGCCCTTGCCGATGAGATCCGTCGCGTAGGAGAGGCCGGTCGCCTCGAGCAGCTCGATGAGCGTTTGCTGAAGTCCGAAACGCTGCACCTCGGGGCCGGCCCAGATCACGGGAGTCTTCGCCGATTTCAGACGCTTGAGCGTCTCATTCGCGGCGCGCGTCACGGCCACGCGCGAGATCGGAAGCGGACGCGGTCGGAGCGGTTTGGTGGGCGCGGCGCACGTCTGGTTCCAGACGTTCTGCAGCACCTCGATGTACGCGGGCCGGCTCCAGCGCATCGCCTCCTCGATCGCCGCGTCGATCCGGCGCGGCGCGCTCTTTCCGTCGCGAATCACTTCGCGCGCGACGACGACGTTCTGCACGGAATCCGAGTCGGCGGTCAACGCGCCGGTGGAGTGATGATAGAGAACACCCTCCGTGCGCTCCACGTGCCGATTGTCCCGCGACGGGCTGCCGATGATGAGAATCACCGGGAGCTGCTCGACGTACGAGCCGGCGAGCGCGTTCAGCACACTGAACGTTCCCACGCCGTACGTGAGGCACGCCGCGCCCGCGCCGCGTAGCCGGGCGTACGCATCCGCCGCGTAGCCGGCCACGAGCTCGCTCGTCGTCCCGACGCGCGTGATGCCGGTTGCCTTGTCCATCGCGGAGGCAAACGCGCCGGCGTAGTCGCCCGGCACCGTGAATACGTGCCGCGCGCCAAACTCCTCGAGCCGTTGAATCAGATACTCGGCGACGGTGCACGTCGCGCTGCTCTTTCGCGTCGCCATGGCTCAGTACCCGAAGTTGTAGCCGGGCGTGAGCCACTGCGGCGGCTTCATGCCGAAGTGTTCCTGGAGCACGAGATCGGCCGTCTGGAGCGCGCCCTCGACCCAACCCTGGTTGATCGAGTACGCCTCGCCGCAGACGAAGACGTCTTCTTTGGGCGACGGCTGGCGCACCTGCTTCATGAGCTCCCAGAACTTGAAGCCTGCTTTCCACGCGTGCCAACCGGCGCCGAACGGATCCTCCGACCAATCGTGGTAGACGGCGGAGTATGGCTCCGGCACGAAGCGGAGGCCGTGGATCTCGCGCACCTGCTGCTGCGCCGCATCGACCATCTGCGACGTGACGGTGAACTCGTGCGCCGGAACTTCCTTGTGCGCCGGCGCGAAGAGGTTGCGCCGCCCTCCGAACGGATCGCCTTCCTCGAGCGCCTTCCAGAACGGCACGCTCCCCAAATCGTTGTAGCTGACCATCATGAGAGAATTCATATTGGTCGGGTCGGCGCCGGGCTGCAGCCCTTCGGTCTGGAAGTAGAACGTCTGCCGGAGCGGCATGTCGGTGATCGAGCGGCCGAACTCGACGCCGAGCGGCTTCCACCACGGATACGGGTAGGCGAGAAAAAGCTTGAATGCCGCCTGGCTGATCACGGACCCGATGAGCCGCGATACCTCGGGCTGCTCGAGCACGTCCCATCGCACCAGCTCGATCGACCGGCGCGGGAGCGCCAGCACCACCTTCTTCGCGAACACGCGGACCGGCGGATGGCCGGGCAGGTCCGTCGTCTTTCCCGACGGCGACGTCTGCGTGCGAATGAACAGCAGGGCGTAGCGGTCGTTGACCTTGGCGATCGAATCGAGGCGATGGTTGGCGAAGAACTCGCCGTCGAGATCCGTGAACGACGTCGCCAGCGCCTTCGGGAGCGCGTCGTACCCATCGACCAGCGTCTCGTACGCCACGCTCGGCCCGAAATCGAAGACCGGCAGCGACAGCACGGCGTTCGTGTTGGCGACGTTGGTGTAGTACCCGCCAGCATCATCCATGAACTGGTATGCTTCGCTGCTCAACGTCCGATACAAGAGATTCCAGAAGCCGAGCTTGTAGAGCTGCTCGCCGTTGAGCACCGAGATGTCGTTCCACTGGTGCTGCGTGAGCTGGTCGGCATTCGGCACGAGCGAATTCATGACGTACTGCTGGAGCTGATCGGGCGTCATGCCTTGCTCGGTCGGGTTCAACAGATACGGGAGCTTGGCGGGATCGGTGAAGTCCTTGATTCGCATCAGCCGCCGCCTGAGGTACGCGAAGTTGTTCGCGCCCGCCGGATCGTCCGCCGCGCCCATCGGGAAGGGCCGGCGCGCGAGACCGAGGTGCACGATCAGATCGGTCACGAAGGCCTGGGTCTTCGGAATGAATCGCATGCCGCCGACTTCCGCGTGCACGTGCGGCATCCCCGGAAGCTCGACGGTGTAGAGCCGGCCGCCCACGCGATTCGAGTATTCGAATAACGCGATCCGCTGCTTGGGGAACTTCTCCTTGAGCCGCCACGCGGAATACGCGCCGCTCACGCCCGCGCCGATGACGGCGACGTCGAGCTCGAGGTCGGCCTGCGCGAAGGGTTCGAATCGTTGGTGGACGAGTGGTCTGGTCATGAGGTCTTCCTGGAGGAGCGTGTGGGAGCGGAGCGCTTGAGGCGCGACACGTGCCGGCTGGCGAAGATCGCGCTCACGCGAAGCTCGATCGCGTCGATCGCACCGCGTTTCAACTGCTTGTTGTAGACGTAGGAGTGATGCTGGCTCTGTACGTAGTCGAGCGGCACCGTGATCTCCCACGTGGCGTATGGGCTGTAGCGGATCCGCGCCACCGCCTCGGCGACGTCGAACGTTTGGCGTATGGCGCCGTCGTGCACGTAGTTCGGCTTGTCGCCGTCGAGCACGTACGAGAACTCGATGCTGCGCGGCTGCTGATAGCAGGTCACGATCGCGCGGTCGCGATTCACGAAATGCGAGATGCCGTGGTGCTTGAGCACGCAGTAGAACGCCGAATCGGCCGCGACGCGCCCGCCGCGCAGCACGACCTTCGCGTCGATGACGCGCTCGAAGTAGAGATTCGACGACGGGTCGGGCGACACCGTGAGGATCATCTGCCCCGTTTTATCGAATCGATCGAACTCGGCGGGATAATCGGCGCGCTTCCAGACGAACGGCGTGTTGACGAAATCGCTCTGCGCGGGAACGGTGGCTTTGGCGATCGCGTCGGCGATCTTGTTCGAGAGCGGCTGGTGGAACTTGGCGCGCAGCGTCTTGGCGTCGACGTTGGGCGGGAGCGCGGGAAAGCGCTGCTCCTCGAGCGTCCAGATGGTGTACGCGCGTCCCTCGTCCCGAATGCGCTCCAGCGCGTGCGTGAGCGCCAGGTTGACGGAGGCGTCGAGACCGGTGCGAATGTCGTCGGCGTCGGCCGATTGCGGATCGAAGTCGAGCGCCGCGCGCTGCGCCTCGAGCAGCGCCATGCTCCGCTGCTGAACGCGGAGCTGATACTCCAGGTCGCGCCGCGTTGCTTGCACGTCGGCGAGGCGCGAGAGCATGTCGAACCGCGTGTCCGCCGTATCGAAGTAATCGGCGAAGAGGTGCTTCCACTCGCGTGCCTCCTCGTACTCCTCGAGGAACTTCACGATGAACGCCTCGAAGTCGTTTCGCTGCTTCTTGAGTCCGAGCTTGGCGGTGTCGAACACGAGCACGCTCGCCTGCACGTCGACCGGCTCGAGCGTGTACGACACCGTCTTTCGCGAAGCGAGAATGGCGTCGTACGCGGCGATCTTCGCCTGAAAGTCCGTGACGCTCGTGATGAACGCCTTGCGGCCCTTGTCGACCTTCTCCCACTCCTTCGTCTCGAGAAACGCCGCCATCTCCGTCTTCACCTGGGAGAATTCGCGATTCCAGACGCCGTCCTTCAGGATCTCGCCGACGGTGTCGAGGTCGAGGGTCTCCTTGTAGAAATCCTTGACCGTGCCGATCATCGCCTTGATGCTCCCGGCGGCGCTCGCGAAGTTCATCACGATGCCCGCGGCCATGCCCACGAACTCGAGCACGGTCCACACGTCCATCGCGGATTCCTTCCGGATCTTGGCGTCGATCGCGTCCTGGAGCTTTCGATCCATGTGCTCGAGACGGTAGCGATAGTCCACGAGCTGGAGATCGAGTGTGCCGATGGCGTCCTTGAGCTCCCGTTCCTTCGCCTGGTAGTACAGAATGCTGCCCGGCGTGAGCGAGCTGCCGGTGAGCTGCTTCATGTGCTCGGCGGCGTCGAAGATCGTCTCGTCGAGCGCGCGCTTGCGGTCGGCGAGCTTGGCGGCGTCGCGCTCGTACTTCGCGACGAGCTCCTCCTGCCGCTCCGCGTGCTTGAGCGAATCGTTCACGAAGTTCGCATACAACTGGATGTCCGTCTGCGCACAGCGCGTCGCGCGGTTCGCGGCGTCCGGGGCACCCGCCGCGCCCGCGCGGGCGAGCAGCGCCTGCTCGGTCTCGAAGTGGATCGCCTGGCGCTGCTTCGCGTCGTCCGGCGCATCGGGCGGCAGATGCCGGTACGCCGCGGTCACGACCATGATCCAGCGGAGAATGCCCGCCAGCCGATCGGTGTCGCGATCGAATTCCGCCGCGGCCGCGCTCCGCTGGAGCATGAGCACGTACGCCAGCGGAACATCGCGGAACGGCGCGCCGCCGGCGTCGAGCGCGTTCTGGGCGAACGAGCCAGTCGGCCCGTCGTTCGCCGCCGGCACGGGAGGCTCCGTCGCGCCGCCGGATGCCCCGTAGCCACCGGCGCGTCCACCGGCGCCAGGGCTCGCGCGCTCCTTCAGCATCTTGTGGCCGCCCTCCTCGACGACATACGCGGAGTTGACGCCCAGGTCCTTGAAGCGATTGATCGTCGCCTTTCGCGTGTTCCAGTATTCGTTCCAGCGCTCGTCGCCCGTGTACGTGGACCAGTCGATGTCGATGAAGCCGAACTTGGACTTGTACTTGTACGCGCCGCCAAGGCCGCCCTTGGCGCCGCCGCCGGGTTTTCCGTGCTTGGCCACTGCGCCCTTCGCGCCGCCCGCGACGTCGGCCCGGATCGCCGTTGAGTATTTGCTAAATACGCGAACCGTCACGGCGCCGCCGCGGCCGCCGTCGCCCGGCCGGCCCGCCAGCCCCGCGTGGCCGCCGTGGCCTCCCGGCAAGCCCGCTTCGGCCTGATGCGCGACGAGCAGCTCGGCGCCCCACCAATCGCTGCCGATCTTGTCGACGTCGCCGCCCCAGCCCTACACCTCTTGCCATTTGCCGTGCGGCGGGTTCGTCACCTCGAACCGGCGGCTGACCACGATCATCCGCGGCGTCGGAACCTCGACGCGCACTTCGGGCTGCGCGCCGCCAAGTCCGTGCCCGCCGTCCTGTCCACGGCCCCCGACGCCGCCGCGGCTCGTGATCTCGAGCTTCGCGCCGGAGATCGACTCGGCGTAGATCGTGACGCTCCCGCCGGGGCGCCCGGCGTCGCCCGGCTTACCATCGAACCCGTCGCCGCCGTCGTACGTGGATTTGCGTTCCGTCGCATCGTGGCGCTCGCCCTCGACGAATCCCTTGCCGGCCGCGCCCGACACGTCGATCGCGGCGCCTGATTCGACGATCACGCGCGCGGCATAGATCGTCAGATCACAGCCGGGATTCACGAATCCCTTCTTGATCGTAACGGTCGTCGCGTAGACGACCTGCGGGTGGCCCGTGCTCACCATCGCCGCGTCGAGCGTGATCGACTCTCGGCGGGTGATCGTCGGTGCGGGCGCGGGCGGATCGCCGGCGGTCGGTGCGACCGTGGCGAGCGCCAAGATTGAAGTGGACATGGCCAGCGGGAGGGCGGGCCCGTCGCGCGGTGAGCCACTGCTCATCCGCGCGCGTCATGGAACAGCGGGCGACTCGGTGGAGGGATGCCGTCGTCGGCGAGCCGAATATACCGGCGACTCTCAGCCGAGCAATGGCGCGCTACGAAGTGGTTTCATTAGAAATTCTAATCTTTCTTCGCAACGCGCCCGCACGCGTCCGCGGGGCCTCAGCGCAGCCGAAGCTCGAAGCGAATGACGCGTCCCGGTTGCGGCAG
Organism: Gemmatimonadaceae bacterium; assembly: GCA_025934775.1. Classification (GTDB taxonomy): domain Bacteria; phylum Gemmatimonadota; class Gemmatimonadetes; order Gemmatimonadales; family Gemmatimonadaceae; genus JAQBQB01. The sequence goes on from JAICWO010000002.1 coordinate 137,366, forward strand.
CCCACACTGATCGTAGATCGTCTCGTCGCCGGCGTCGTCCGCGGCGATCGTGCTCTCGATCGAACGAAACCAACTCCGCGCCGCGTCGCGACGCGTCCACCGCCGCGACAGTGCGACGCTCGTGCGCGCGCTCGCCGCCAGCCGGTCGTAGCCCGTCGGACTCGACGCATCGACACAATACTGGGTGCCGACCATGCGCGTCCCGAGCGAGAGCTCGGCGCCGAGGGGTACGGGCGCCGACGCGCGCACGCCGCCGGCGAACTTGGGCTGATACTCGGCGCGATAGTCCTGCGCCGCGGCGGGGTTGCGGCCCGTCACGGACTGGGCGGTCACGTCGCCGCCGATGCTGGCGGGGCCGAGCGGCACCGAGGCGAGCAGCTCCACGCCCGTGCTCGTGGTCCGGTCGCGGTTGATGCGCTCGACCTTCTTGGCGGCGGTGGTGCTCGAGACGATCTCGTCGTGGATCTCGTTGTGGAAGAGGACACCCTGGAGCTGCGCGGCGCCCGCGCCGACCGTGGCGCCCGCCTCGGTGGCGACCATCTGCTCCGGGCGCAGGTTCGGGTTCGGCTGGATCATATTGAGTGGACCTGAATACAACTCTCGTAATGATGGAAATCGTACACGGCGGTTGACGCCGGCGTGCAGCAGGACGCGGCCGCCGTCTGTGGCGCCGGTGAGGCCGAGCCGGCCGCCCCAGGCGTGGAGCGTGCCCACGGCCGGCTTGCCCGCGGTGTCCGGCGTGTCGGCCGCGTCGAGCGCGACGCCGGCGCTCGCGCGCAGCGCCGACAGGCTCGCGACGTTCGGGAGCCGCCATCCCAGCTCCGTGGCCCCGCTCCAGAGGCGCTGGCTGTAGTCGGAGACGCCGCCCGGCGCGAGCGCCTCGTGCCGCCGCACGTCCGCGTACGTCGCGGCGGCGTGGAGGTCGCCGCCGCCCGCGATCGTCTGATCCGCGACGATGCGACTCGTGAGATCGTGATCGTCGTCCGCTTCGCGGCTCTTGATCGTGGTGTACGTCCGCGCGGTGAATCCATTCAGCTCCGTGCGGCCGCCGTCGTAGCCGACGTTGGCCTCGAGCGAGCCCCACCCGCCGAATGGCGAGCGGCGCGCGCCGCTGCCGAGCGAGAGCACGGAGAAGCTTCGGCGCTCGGCGGGATACTGGAGCAATTGCGGCGACTTCGATCCGATCTCCGCCGGCACGCCGCGCCGCGCGGAATAGCCGGACGACGAGAGCGACATCCACCCGCCGCCGTCGCCTTCGTACCGCGCGGCGAGGTAGCCGTCGCCCTGCTCGCCGTACGAGTTGAGGCGCGTGTCGCGAGCGGTATACGGCGGCGGTTCGGTCGCGCCGGGCGGCAGCGGGAATCCAAGACTGTGACGATAGCCCCCGCCCGCGCGCACGAGCAGCGTGCCGGAGCCGGCGCGATCCTCGACGTTCACGCCGGACGCGAGGCGATACGCGCCGGTGTGGTCGATGCCGGAGTCGAAGCGCAGGTGATCGGAATCCGCGTCGGCGAGCGGAACGCGTGCGATGCCCACGTCCACGACGCCGCCGAGCACGTTGGGGCCGTAGAGCAGCGACGGCAGTCCGCGCACGACGGTGAGCGTTTGCGCGCCGGTGGCGGGGAGCAGCGACAGGTCGGCGCGATGATCGAAGTTGAGGCTCATCGGCACGCCGTCGACGAGCACCGCGACCTCGCGCGCGTTGAAGCTCGAGCCGCGAAGCGCGAAGTACGCCTCGCCGCGCGGATTGGTGCGCACCTGCATGAACGGCACGTCGCGCAGCGCCTGGTCGAGCGTCGGCGCGACGGGAATGTGCAGCGAGTCCAGTCGAATTTGCAGCGCGCTGCCGCCATCGCCCGTCGCGATCGCGCGCAGCGCCTGAACGCGCACGCCGGGGAGATGATACGCCGTGTCGGTGTTCGCGCTGTCGGCGCGTGCCTGGGCGCGTGTCTGGGCGCGCGCGGACGACGCGGCGAGCGCCAGCAGCGCGCCGGCGAACGCGGTGATGTGGCGGGAGGGCATTCGGGCCCCGATGTGGGAAGGTAAGACTGCGATTCGGCGGGAGACGTCCAACGACCACGTGTCTCGCGCAACTATAACAGCGGCCCGCGCATTATGAAATGGTCATCGCGGCGAGATTGGCGTGATCTCTTGCGCGAATTTTCAGAATTCGTTATCGAGGTGGCTACTCACGCACTTGGAGATGGCATGCTCGTACTTGAACGGCGAATGGTCGCGGCAGTCGCGGGTCTCGCGTCTATCCTGACGGTGGTGTCGTGCAGCAAGCAGGGAGGGGGTGCGGACACGACGGCCGCCGCTCTTCCGCCGCTGCATCGCTTCATCCAGGCGGGGGTGGACACGCTGCAGGAGCCGCTCATCGTCAGGAGCGTGCCGACGCTCGTCGGAAAGGATACGATCGGTATCCTCGATGCGACGCTCGCCGTGGTGATGGACACGACGAAGCTCCCGGGCGCGTCGGGGCCGATCGCGCTCCGCTCGTACAAGCTCATCGCCGCCAACGGAAAGACGTACAACGAGGTCGGGACGCCAGGCCCCACGTTCTGGGTGCATCCCGGCGACTCGGTGCGCATCAAGCTGGTGAACAAGCTGCCGAACGACCCCACCGGCGACACGACGTGCATCAAATATCCGGCGGTCAACGCCGGCGTCGATCACTACCCCGACTGCTTCCACGGCTCGAATTTCACCAACATCCACTACCACGGATCGCACATCTCGCCGGAAGGCTCCGGCGACAACGTGCTGGTGATGATCGGCCCGGACTCGTCGTGGCAGAGCGCGTTCCGGATTCCGATGGACCAATCGCCGGGCACCATGTGGTACCACCCGCACAAGCATGGATCGGTGGCGATGCAGGTCACGAACGGGATGGCCGGCGCGTTGATCATCGAGGGCGGCGGCCTGGATTCGTTGACGCGCGCGCTGCACATGACGCAGCACCTGCTGGCAGTGCAGACGGTGGACTCGACGCTGAAGTTGATCGACACGGCGGCGAGCCGGCCCAAGGCGGTGCCGCTCGTGAATGGGCAGAGCAATCCGACGATCGTCATGCGGCCGCGCGAAGTGCAGCGGTGGCGCATCGTGAACGAGAACGCGCAGACCACCGTGTCGTATAAGATCCTCTTCCAGGATCCGGGCACGTTGAAGCTGCCAAAGATGTACGACGTCGCGCGCGACGGCGTGCAGTACGCGCCCGCGAACTACGACGCGGTCACCGCCGATACGGCGCTCTACATCGCGCCGGGCAATCGCCTCGACATCTTCGTCCAGGCGCCGTCGCTACCCGGCATCTATCATTTCCGCACGCACCCGGTGGGTCGCGTGGAGAGTCCCCGGCTGCTCAAGCTTCAGGGGCGTCGCGGAGGCGGTGGAGGCGGTGGTGGCGGAGGCGGTGGTGGCGGAGGCGGTGGTGGAGGCGGTCAGCTAGGAGCGCAAGCCACACCGCCGCTCATCACGGTGAAGGTCGTCGCCGACGCGACCCCGGTCGATACCATCCTTCCGAAGGCCTTGCCGCCGCTCCCGAGCTTCCTCGCGAACCTCGACACCGTCACCAAGGGCGACACCGCGGCGCGCATCGTGTTCAGCGATTCGCTGAACGGCTCGCAGTCCGCGACGAACCCGACGCGGTTCTGGCTCGGCACTGATTCCAATCCGCGCCAACAGTTCAACCCCGACTCGGTGTTCCTGCACATGCCGCTCGGGGCGACGCAAACCTGGAAGGTGATGAACGCCAGCACCGGGATCGATCATCCGATGCACATTCACATCAACCCATTCCAGGTCTTGTATGTGAAATACATCGCGACCGATCCGAACAAGGCGTTCTACCAGCAGATCAACCAGGCTGCGGCGAATGGAAATCCGCTCTGGATGGATACGTTCCCGCTGCCCGTCTCGAGCCCGAACAGCACGGTCCCGAGCTACATCGTGATCCGGCAGCACTACGCGGACTTCGCGGGGAAGTACGTGATGCACTGTCACATTCTCGGCCATGAGGAGCGCGGCATGATGCAACTCCTGGAGGTCGATTCGGCCAAGACGATCGCGTCGGCGCGTTCGGGCGCGCGCTGATGGCGGGAGCGTGGCGGGTCGCGTGCGCCAGACGGCGCCGCGCCCGCCCGCGCCGCGCCCGCCCGCGTGGTCATCCCGAGCGGAGTTGCCGCGCGGCTCCGCTCGGGATGACAAGTGTGGGAAGCCGCTGTGCGGCTCCGCTCGGGATGACCGCGCCTACTTCGCCGTCCAGCTGCCTCCGAGCGCCTTGTACAACTGGACCGCGCTCGTCAGCTCGTTGAGCTGCGCCTGACTCAACGCCAGCTCGGCGTTGAACAAACTCCGCTGCGCGTCGAGGAGATCGAGGTACGATGCCAGCCCTGCCTGATAGCGCATCGTCGCCAGATCCAGCGCCTGCCGCAGCGCGTTCGCCTGCGTCGACTGCGCGAGTGCTTCGTCGCGGGCCGCGCGCACCGACACCAGCGCGTCGTTCGCCTCGCGCAGCGCGTTGAGCGCGACACCCTCGTACGACGCGCGCGCCTCGTCGGCACGCGCACGCGCGGCCCGCGAGACGTTTGCCAGGCGGCCGTTGTCGAACAACGGAAACGTCATGCCGACGAGCGCCTGGTAGACGCGCGTATTGTTGCCGAACACGTTGCTCGGCACGCCGGCCTGGCTGCCGAACGAGCCGACGATGTTGAACGTCGGCCAGCGCGCCGCATCGGCGACGCCGATGCGCGCCACGCTCGCGGCGTACGTGCGCTCGGCCTGCACGACGTCCGGGCGCCGCGCGAGCAGCGCGGCGGGAATCGAGTCGGGGACGACGAGCGCGCTCACGGCGTCGGCGAGCCCCGTGCCGCGGGGAACCGCCGCCGGGCCTTGTCCGAGCAGCACGTTCAGATTGTGTTCCGCCTGCGCGCGCGCGCGCTCCGTCTGCGCGAGCGTGACGGCGGGCGCGGCGACCTGCGCCTCGAACTGCCGCACGTCGAGCTCCGACGTGAGCCCCTGCGCGAACCGCTCGCGCGCCAACTCCAGCGTCGCCTTCCGCGAGCTCAGCGTCCGCTCGGCGATGTCGCGCTCCTGATCGAGCTCGAGGAGTTGCAGATACGCGCTCGCGACGTCGCTCACGAGCGACAACGAGGTCGCGCGCTCGGCGGCTTCCTGCGCGCCCAGATCGGCGTTCGCGGCCTCGACGCCGCGACGCGTGCGTCCCCAGAAGTCCAGCTCCCACGCGAGATCGCCGGTCAGGCGCGCGGCGCGATACGACGTCGGCGGGAAGGCGCCGAGCGCGACCTGGTTGCTGCTCTCGCTGGAATTGAGCGTGAGACTTGGCAGCTCCGGCGCCCGGGCCTGGCCGAGGTCGGCGCGGTACTCCTCGATGCGCGCCCGCGCCATCTGCAGCGTGCGATTCTGCGCGACGGCCGTGTCGATGAGGTCCACGAGCGTTGAGTCGTGGATGATATCCATCCAGGCCGCGGCGTTCACCTGCGCGTCGTTCAGCGTGTAGCGAGCGGGCACGTGTACGGTCGCCCCCGCGACGCTGTCCCGCCGGCGCGCGACCGCCAGCGAATCAAAAAATGCTCGTGAGGAATCACTCAACGCTGTCGCGCCGAGCCGCTGCGCCGGGGCAATCACGGTCTCGGGCTTGTACGTGGGACCGACGGTGCAGGCGGTGAGGCCGGCGGCCGCGATCAACGTTCTCGCGCGCCGGCCAACTGCCTCGGCTACGAATTCGGCGAATGAATCGAATTCAACGAATGCGAGCAGAGAGTGGAATCGCCTCATTCGACCAATTCGTTCAATTCGCGGAATTCGTAGTCCCAATGAATCCGCCCGCCGGCGAGTGCTCGTCAGCATGATCACGCCTCCTCCGCGACGACGGCTCGCGTGGCGGCCAGCGGAGCGCCCTGCCGGCGTTCCGCCAATCCGCGAATGATCCGGAAGAAGAGCGGGATGAAGAAGATGCCGATCGTCGTCGCGAACAGCATGCCCGCGAACACGCCCGTGCCGATCGAGTGACGGCTCGCCGCGCCGGCGCCCGACGCGATCATCAGCGGGAGCACGCCAAGGATGAACGCGAACGACGTCATGAGAATCGGACGCAGCCGCTCGCGCGCCGCCTCGAGCGCCGCTTCGCGAATCGACAGCCCGCGCTCGTTGCGCAGGTGCGTCGCGAACTCGACGATCAGGATCGCGTTCTTGGCGGCGAGGCCAACGACCGTGATCAACCCCACCTGGAAATAGATGTCGTTTGGCTGCCCCCGCAGGAAAATGCCGAGCAACGCGCCGAGCACGCCGAACGGCACGCCGAGCAGCACCGCGAACGGAACCGACCAGCTCTCGAACTGCGCGGCGAGCACGAGGAACACCATGATGAGGCCGAGCACGAAGACGAGCGCCGCGTCGCCGCTCGAGGCGCGCTCCTGGAACGATTGTCCGGAGTACGAGACGCCAAGCCCCGCCGACGCGAACTGCGTCTGAATCAATTGATCCACCTGGTCGAGCAGCTCGCCGGTCGAGTGCCCGGGCTTTGGCGGTCCGGTGAATTGCGCCGACGTGAATCCGTTGAATCGCGTGACGACTGTCGGCGCGCTCCGGAAGCTGGTGCTCGTGAGAGCGGAGACGGGTACCATCGCGTTGTTCGAGCCGCGCACGTACAACTGCCCGATGTCGCTCGGCGTCTGCCGATACGGCTCCTGCGCCATCGCCTGCACGCGGTACGTCTTGCCAAACAGGTTGAAGTCGTTGATGTAGAGCGACGAGAGGAAGGCCTGCATCGTCGCGAACAGGTCGGTGAGGCTGACGCCGCGCGCCTTCGCCGCCGTGCGATCCACCGTGACGTACACCTGCGGCACGCTCGCCCGGAACGTCGAGTTGAGCCCGCCCGATGCCGGGAGCTGGTTCACGGCCTGGCGGAATTCATTCACGTGCTGCGCGAACGCGCGAATGTCCTGGCCATTACGATTCTGTAAATTCATCTCGACGCCGGCCGTCACGCCGAGGCCGGGCACTTCGGGCAGATTGAACCCGAACGCCATCGCGTCCTTGAGGCCGAACAGCTTGCCGTTGATGCGTGCCGCGATCGAGTCGAGCGCGTCGTGCTTCGAGCGCTCCTCCCATGGCTTCACGTTGAGGAACACCGTCGCGCCGTTCGTCGAGTTGGATTGGCTCAGGAGATCGAGTCCGACGAGGGCGACGATGTTCTGCACCGCCGGCTCGGTGCGAATGATCTTCTCGACCGTCGCGACCGTCGCTTCGGTGCGCTGCAACGACGCCGCGTCGGGGAGCTGGATCGACATCGCCATGTATCCCTTGTCTTCGGTCGGGATGAAGGCGGAGGGAATCTTCTTCCAGAGGAGCCCCGCGAGCGCGAGCAGCACGACGAACGCGCCGAGCCACGCGGCCGGCCGGCCGAGGACGGAATCCACCGCGCGCACGTAGCGAGTCGTGGCGCGTCCGAACATGTGGTTGAACCAGCCGAAGAATCCCGACTGGTGCGCCTCGTTGCTCTCCGTGAGCAGCAGCGCGCACAGCGCCGGCGTGAGCGTCAGCGCGACGATGCCCGAGAGCACCACGGCGATCACGATCGTCATCGCGAACTGCTTGAAGAACGCGCCGGTCACGCCGCTGATGAAGGCGACCGGCACGAAGACGGAGCAGAGCACGAGCACGATCGCGACGAGCGCGCTCGCCACCTGCCGGATCGCGTGATCCGCCGCGAGCTTGGGCGGCAGCCCTTCCGTCGCCATGATCCGCTCGACGTTCTCGATCACGACGATCGCGTCGTCGACGACGATGCCGATCGCGAGCACGAGCCCGAATAGCGTCAGCACGTTGATCGACATCCCGAACGCGAGCAGGCCGAGGAACGTGCCGACCACGCTCACCGGCACCGCGAGCATCGGGATCAGCGTCGCGCGCCAGCTCTGGAGGAACAGGAAGACGACGAACGTCACGAGGATCATCGCTTCCACGAGCGTGATTGCCACTTCTTTAATGGACGCGCTGACGAACGGCGTCGTGTCGAACGGGATCGCGTACGTCACGCCCGGCGGAAAGCCCCGCTGCAGCTCGTCCATCCGCTGCGCGACGGCCTGCTTCACCTGGAGCGCGTTCGCGCCCGCGCGCGTGTACAGCAGCGCGAACGCGGTCGGCACGCCGTTGAGCCGTCCCTCGAGATCATAGCTGCGCGCGCCGAGCACCGCCTTGCCGATGTCGCTCACGCGGACCACCGACCCGTCCGGCCGCGCGCGCACGATGATGCTGTCGAACTGCGCCGGCGACGTGAGCCGCCCCAGCGTCGTGATCGGCAGCGTGAGCTGCGTCCCCGGCGGCGAGGGCTCGGCGCCCAGCCGCCCCGCCGGATTCGTCGCGTTCTGCTCGCGCACCGCGTTCGCCACGTCGGTCACGGTGATCCCGAGCTGCGCCATCTTCGCCGGGTCGAGCTGGAGCAGCATCGAGAAATCGCGCGCCGGGAACGGCGTCGCGTCGCCCACACCGGGAACGCGCTTCAGCTCGTCCACGACGTACAGCTTCATGTAGTTGGCGAGGTACGTCGCGTCGTACCGCGGATCGCTCGACTTGAGCGCCACCACGGCGAGAATGTCGGTGTTCGCCTTGAGGATCGTGATGCCGTTCGTCCGCACCGCGTCCGGGAGCTGCGGCTCGGCGAGCTTCACGGCGTTCTGCACGTCGACCGCGGCGAGATCCTGATTGCGCGACACGTCGAACGTCACGTTGATCGTCGTCGTCCCGTCGCTCGCGTTCGACGACGAGTAGTAGAGCATTCCTTGAAGACCCGCGAGCTGCTCCTCGATCGGCGCCGCCACGGCCTGCGCCGCGTCTTCCGACGACGCGCCCGGGTAGTTCGCGGTGATGCGAACCGCCGGCGGCGTGATCTGCGGATAGCGAGCGATCGGCAGCAGCTTGATCGCGAACAGGCCTAGCAGCGTGATCACGATCGAGATCACCGCCGACAGCACTGGCCGCCGAATGAAGAAGTACTGCGCTTCCTGCGGATGCGGGTCGGTCGCGGTGCCGCTCACTTCGACGCTCCCGCCGTGGAATCGTTCGCCGGCACCGGCTTCACGACGCGTCCCGGCGCGACTTTCTGCACGCCGTCGACGATCACGCGATCGCCCGCGACGAGACCGGAGTCGATCATCCACAGGCCGCCGTTCCACTGGCCCGGATGCACGTCGCGCATCACGACCGTATCACCGGCGCCGACGACGTACACGAACTGACGTCCGAGTCCCTGCTGTACGGCGCGCTGCGGCACGGCGAGGGCGTTCGGCCGCTTGAATCCCTCGAGCCGCACGCGCACGAACTGACCCGGCAGCAGCCGGCGGTCGGGATTCGGAAACTGTGCGCGGAACTCCTCGGTGCCGCTCGCGGAATCGAGCGACGGCGCGACGAAGTTCAATCGTCCAACGCGCGGAAGCAGCGAGCCGTCGGGCAGCACGACGCGCACGCCGAGGCCAGTGCTGCCCGGACGGAGCAGCGCCGCCGATTGCGGATCCTGCTGCCAGGCGAGCAACTGTTGCGACGACGGGTGGAACGTCACGTACACAGGATCGAGCTCGTCGATCGTCGTCAGGAGATCCGCGGAGCCGGTGACGCGCGCGCCCAGCTCGAGGCGTGCGCGTCCGACCTGGCCCGCGATTTCAGCGCGGATCACGGTGTCGTCGAGATCCTTCTTCGCGTTGTCGACCGCCGCCTGCGCGCCCTCCAACTCCGATCGCGCGTTGTCGACGTCCTGCTGCGCGACGGCGTGCTTCGGCAGCAGCGGCTCGAGTCGCGCGAGCGTGCGCTTCGCGTTGTCGAGCCGCGCGAGCGCGCTGCGATACGCCGCATCGTACTTGACCTGGTCGAGCTTGTAGAGGACCTGGCCTTTCGAGACGACGCTCCCCTCGATGAACGGCCGGTCGACGACGATTCCTTCAACGCGCGACCTGACCTCGACGCGCCGGAACGGTTCCACCTGTCCGACGAATTCGTAGGGTTCAGAGAGGCTGGCGGGTGCCACCGTGAGCACGCCAACCTGGGCGGGCGGCGGCACGAACGGCTTGGGCGCGGCGTGATCGCAGGCGGCGGCGACAAGAAACAAGGGCGCGAGCAGAGCGACAGGCGCAATGCGGCGCTCGAGCGACGCAATCATACTGAGGTCGGTCGGAGAGAGGACGGGGCGGCGGAATGGCGGGACTGCGGAACGACGGTGGGGCGGGTCTAGGAAAACATAGGCACCCGTGAAGCCCGGTGCAGTCGCCGAGCACGGCATCGGGTATGCTCTGGCCGAACTCTTACAATGCCCAGTGACGAACCGGTCTCACAGAAGCCGCCCGAAGTCCGCGAGCTGACTGTCCGCTCCATCATCTGCGGGTTGTGCATCGCCGCGGTGATGGGCGCGTCGTACCCGTACATCGTGCTCAAGCTCGGATTCGGGCCGAACGTCTCGGTCGTTTCCGCGTTCTTCGGCTATCTCGCGCTCGGCATCTTTTTCAAGGATTACAATCGCTGGGAGAACAACATCGTCCAGACCGCGGGCACCGCCGCGGCGCAGACGGCGTTCATGTGCATTCTCCTCGCCGCGTTCGACATGCTGTCGGCGAGTCCGACCGCGCACTTTCATCTCACGCTCACGCCGCTCCAGGCGTTCTGGTGGCTCGCCACCGGCGGCATCCTCGGCGTGCTGCTCGCGATTCCGATGCGGCAGCACTTCGTGGTCGACGAGCGGCTGCCGTTTCCGGACGGCACCGCCGCCGGCACGACGCTGATCGTGCTCGATGCGGCCGACGCCGGCGCGCGCCGCGCGGCTCGCGCCCTGGCGATCGGCGCGGTCGCGTCGGCGGCGTTGATGTTGATGACCGAGGATGCGCGCGTCATCGCGTGGTTTCCGTCGGTGATGCTCATCGGGCCGGCCATTCTCCAGACCACGGGCGTCGGGATCAACTGGAGCCTGCTCTCGCTCGGCTCCGGGATGATCATCGGCTTCCGCGTCGACCTCTCGATGCTCATCGGCGCGACGCTCTCGTGGGTGGTCGCGCCATATGCGTTATTACATTATGGAATCATCAAGCCCGGATTCGGCAAGAACGATGTGCTGTTCTGGATCATGTGGCCCGCGACGGGGATGCTCGTCTTCGCCGGACTCGCCGGGCTGGTGATCCGCTGGGGCGTGCTGAAGAAGACGTTCAGCAATCTCGCGGGCGCGTCGGCCGACGAGGGGACGGTCCCCGTGAAATGGGTCGGGATCGGGTCGCTCCTCGCGTCGATCGCCGTGATCGTCGTGATGAAGGCGATCTTCGGCATCGCCATCTGGATCACCGCCGTCTCGATCATTCTGTCGGTGCCGCTCATGCTCGTCGGGCTCCGCGTGCTCGGGGAGACCAACTGGGGACCGATCAGCGCGCTCGCCAACTTGATGCAGGGGGTCTTTGGCGCGCTCGTGCCGGGCAACATCATGGTCAACATGGCGGCGAGCGGGAACACCGGCATCATCGCGACCGACTCCGAGGCGTTGATGCAGGACTACCGCGCCGGCTTCATGATCGGGTCCACGCCGAAGAACATGGCGATCATGCAGCTCATCGCGACGCCGGTGGGTGCCGCGGCGGTCGCGTGGATGTATCCGCTGCTGCGAAGCACGTATGGCATCGTCGGCAACAACGCCGGCCTCTCGTCTCCGACGTCGCGCCGGTGGGCGGGCTTCGCCGAGATCCTGTCGCGCGGCACGAGCGCGCTGCCGCACGGCGCGGTGGCCGCGCTCGTCATCGGCTCGATGCTGGGAATCATCTTCGCGATCCTCGAATCGCGCGGCGCGAAATGGGTCCCGTCGCCGACCGGCATCGGCATCGGCATGCTCGTGCCGTTCGCGGTCGTGCTCGTGCTCTTCTTCGGCGGCATCGTCGACAGCCTCTGGCGCCGCGCCAACGCCGACGCGCACGAGCGCTTCTCCGTGCCGCTCGCGTCCGGACTCATCGCCGGCGAGGCGATCGTCGCGGTCGTCATTCCACTCCTCGTCGCGATCGGCGTGGTGCGTTAGCACCAAAGCGATTCTCGCGCTTGTGCTCGCCACCGCGATTCATTATCGATCTGCGGCGGCGCCGCCGCGACCATCGCGTAACCAACTCGGAGCAGCCCATGCTTGCTCGTCAAGCGTTCGACTGGGGTATGTTGGCGGGAATGCTGTTCATGATTGGTGCGACCGCGATCCATTGGTTCATCACCCCAATGAGCCACCCACACACCACACCACTCGAGACCTGCTTTGCGGTGGCGGAGCTGGTGGTTGGCTTCGGCGGTGGCGCATGGCTCTACACGCGCCGCCGTCCATCCAGATCGGACGGCCGCCCCGCGGTGCTCTAGCGTCCAGCGGGCGAGCGGAGTAGAAATCTCGCATGGCCATCACGCTCTCCGACGACGCCGCGAAACTCGCCGTTGCATCCATCAAACGCTATTTCCTGGAGGAGCTCGATCACGAGATCGGCGATCTCAAAGCCGCGCTCGTGCTCGACTATTTCCTCAGGGAGATCGGGCCCTCGATCTACAACGGCGCGATCGTGGACGCCCAAACGTACATGCGGGATCGCGTCGCCGATCTCGACGGCGCCTGCTCGGCGCCGGAGTTCTCGTACTGGCCGCCCAAATCGTCGGTGAGGCGCGGGCGATAGTCGGCAGCGGCGCTATCGCGCGCCTTTGAGCCACACGACCCAATACGTCGGATGGTTCAGCCCCTCCGCGCGGCAGTGCGGAAACATGTCCATGCGCGCGGCCACCGTGCCGGAGAGCTCGGTGTTGTCGGGATACACCTCGAGCATCTCGATCTCGTCCGCGCTGTACGTGGAGAGCGGCTGATACAACGGGCGCGTTCCGTTCTCGAGGATGCACCGGTCGTCGAGATCAGTCGGCATCGCGCTCGCGCGGGGCTGCGTGTTCCCAAAGCTCGTCACGTGTCCCCGTCGTAGCCGCGCCATCTCCTCGGCGCCGTTGAGGATGTAGGTCGACGCGATGTCGAGCGGCAGCGAGCCGTAGTGCTGCAGATCGGTTGGGCCGAGAACGACGTCACCGGCCGATCGCCAGCGGCGCCGGCGCTCGAACTCGTCCCACGCGGATTGTGAATCCCCATAGCCGCTCCGCGCTTGCACGACCATTGGATCGAGGCCGACGGGCAGCGCCCGAAGGCGGATGACGAACTCGCGATCCTCACCGGCCTCCAGTTGCAGCGAGAGCACGTTCGGCGCGTATCCGAACTTGCGCACGCGCAGCATGAGCGATCCCGAAGGCAAGCGGTCGAAGACGAACCCGCCGTTCGCGCGCGTTGCGCCGGCCGCGTGCGCGCCGATCACCTGGACCTCGGCGTCCTCGATCGGAGCGCCCGCCGAATCGACGACCACGCCGCGCGCGATCGCGGTCCCCAGAAACCGCTTGTCCTCGCGGTCGCGCACGACTACGGGGTCGAGCGTGTGCGGGAGCGCGCGCAAGGTTACGTTAATTCTCGTTTCCTCATGCGCGCGCGCAACCCACAGATATCGCACGGTCTGACTGCCGATTCGGCGAAACCAGACGTCGAAGGTGCCGGGCGATTCAGAGATCGCGAATCGGCCGTCCGCGGAGCTGCGCACCGCACGGGCCGCACCGTTGACGAGGACCTCGACGTCGCCCCTCGGCGCGCCGAGCGAATCCCGGACGACGCCGACGAGCCGCGCCGAATCAGGCGGCGGCGTCGCGGGCGCTTGCGCGCGGAGACGCACGCCAGCGAGCAGCATGCACGCAATCGCGACGGCGAGCGGTCGACGCATCGGGAGAACGTATCCGCCGCCGCGCCACGATGCGAGACTCGGCGGCCGAGCTTCGGGCTACCCCTCGACCATCTCCTTCAGCCGCACTAGCGCGCGATCCCACCGCGCGGACATCGCATCGACGAATTCTCGCAGCTCGAGGATCGGCTCGGGATCGAGCTCGAACAGCCGCTCGCGTCCCGCACGATGCTCGCGCACGATGCGCGCCTCCTCCAGCACGCGGAGATGCTTCGTCACCGCCTGGCGTGTGAGTCCGGTGCCGTCGGTGATGTCGGCGATCGAACGGCGTGCGCCATCGCCCAGCTTGGCGACGATCTCGAGCCGCGTCGGGTCGCCGAGCGCGGCGAAGATCGGCGCGTGCTTGCGGCGCCACGCGCTGGTGGCACTACGGGTGCTGCGCGACATAGTCTCGGATGTTGATGATCTGCTGGGCCCAGCCCTGATCGTTCATGCGCAGCGCCTCGGCGCGGCGCTCGGGCGGAATCTCGTCGAAGCCGGATTCGGTGATGGAGAGCCGTGTGCCGGTCGCGGTCGGCTCGAGTCGGAACTCGATCAACGTCGTCGGCTCGGTCGCGTAGTCGGCGTTGGGATCGACGGCGTAGGGATGCCAGGTGAACGAGAACAGCCGCTCCGGCTGCATCTCCTTCACCGTCGCCCGCCAGACGACGTGCTCGTATCCCGGATGCGTGATGCGTCCGCGCGCCTCCTGCCCGGGAGCGAACGGGCCCTCGAGCGCGACGCCGAACCACGCGCCGAACTCGCGATAGTCGGTGACCGCGCGCCAGACGCGCGACACGGGCGCGCGGAGCTCGATCTCTTTCTCGATCCGATCGGACATATGCAACCTCCTGGTTGCATGATATCGCCGCGCGCTTCGATATGCAACCATTTGGTTGCATATCTACCCGCGCCGCGCCGCGGCCACCGCGAGGTGAATTCCCTTCGCGCGTGCCAGGGTGTACGATGAGAAATGCCGAATTCGTTGCTCCGCGCCGCGGCGCTCGTGGCGACCGTCACCGCGGCCGTCGCGTCCGCTGGCGCCGCACAGATCACGCGCCGCCAGCTCGTCGCCCTCGACAGCGCACGGGTCGTCACCGCGGCGAACGCGTATCTGAGCGCGCCGCCGATCACCGTCACGGCGGTGCGCGCCGCGCGCAGCACCGGCGGTCCGCACGACTACTACTCCGAGGGCGACTACTGGTGGCCCAATCCCAAGAACCCGGACGGCCCCTACATCCGCCGCGACGGAGAAACGAACCCCGATAACTTCGTCGCGCACCGGGACGCGATGCGCCGGTTGAGTCAGATCGTGCCGGCGCTCGTCGCTGCCTACGAGCTGACCGGCGACACGCGCTACGCGACGCAGGCGACGGCGCACCTCCGCGCCTGGTTCGTCGCCGAGAGCACGCGCATGAACCCGGACCTGCTGTATGCGCAGGCGATCAAGGGCGTCGCGACGGGGCGCGGCATCGGAATCATCGACACGATTCACCTGGTCGAAGTCGCGCGCGCGGCGGCGGTGCTCGCGCAGCTCGGCTACCTCACCGGCGACACGCTTGCCGGCGTGAAAGACTGGTTTCGGCAGTACCTCGCGTGGATGACGACGCATCCGTACGGGCTCGCCGAGAAGAACAACGGAAACAACCACAGCGCGGCGTGGGCGCTGCAGGTCGCCGAGTTCGCGTCATTCGTCGGCGACACGGCTCGAATGGGCGAGATGCGCACCTTCTTCAAGGACACGCTCATCCCGCAGCAGATGGCGGCGGACGGAAGCTTTCCCAAGGAGCTCGCGCGCACCAAGCCGTACGGCTACTCGCTCTTTCAGCTCGACGTGATGTCCACGCTCGCCCAAGTGCTCTCGACGCCGTCGGACGATCTCTTCGCGTACACGACGCCGGACGGCCGCGGCATGGCCCGCGCGCTCGCGTTCATGTACCCGTACATCGCCGACAAATCACAATGGCCGAAGAGGCCGGACGTCGAATACTGGGACGACTGGCCGGTGCGAGAGCCGGCGCTGCTCTTTGGCGGACTCGCGCTGCACCAGCCCAAGTACATCGCGCTTTGGAAAACACTAAATCCCGATCCGACGGTCGACGAGATCGTGCGGAACGACCCCATCCGGCAGCCGCTGCTCTGGATCGGCCCGACGCCGGCTCGTCGTTGACCCAGGCGACCTCGCGGCACACGGCCGGCCGCCGTACAATTCCCGCGTCGACCGACGCCGATCCGATGCACTCGCCGACACGGTCCTTTCACACGCTTCCGCCCATGCTTCCGCTTCACCGCTCGCGCGTCATGCGCTCGCTCTCGTTTCTCGCCCTCGCCGCCGGCTCGTTCGCGGCGCTCTCCTGCCGCCCAGCGGCACGCGCCGGCAGCGCAGCGGTACCGTCCGTCCAAGCCGCGGCGTTCCCGGCGGGATGGTCGGTCAAGCATCGGCGCGAGCCGGTCCTCGCCGAGCACGGCATCGTGGTGAGCAACAGCGATCTCGCGAGCGCCGCGGGCGCCGAGATCATGAAGAAGGGTGGCAACGCGGTCGACGCCGCCGTCGCGACCGGCTTCGCGCTCGCGGTGACCTATCCGTTCGCCGGCAACATCGGCGGCGGCGGGTTCATGGTCATCCACATGGCCGACGGTCGCGCGGCGGCGATCGATTACCGCGAGGTCGCGCCGCTCGCCGCCACTCGCGACATGTACATCGACGCGAACGGCAAGCTCACGAAGAAGAGCCTCGTCGGCGCGCTCGCGGTCGGCGTGCCGGGCGCGGTCGCCGGGATGGCCGACGCGCTGGCGAAGTACGGCACGATGTCACTGCACGACGTGATGCAGCCGGCGATCCGGCTCGCCGCCGAGGGTTTCGCGGTCGATTCGTCTCTTTATGAATCTCTAAACCGCAGCCGCCGCTTGATCGGACAGTTCGACGGCGCGAAGGTCTTCCTCCCGAACGGGCAGGCGCCCGCGCCCGGGACGATGCTCGAGCAGCCGGATCTCGCGCGCACGCTCACGCTGATCGCGAACGAGGGGCCCAAAGCGTTCTACGACGGCCCGATCGCCGACGCGCTCGTGGCCGAGCAGAAGAAGGACGGCGGGATCATCACGAAGGAAGACCTCGCGCGCTATAGACCGATCGAGCGCCAGCCGATCGTCGGCACGTATCGCGGCTACACGCTGTACACGATGCCGCCGTCGTCATCCGGCGGCATCACGATGCTCGAAACGCTGAATCAGCTCGAGACGTGGCCGTCGCTTCCGCCGTTCGGCAGCGCGGAGTACACGCATCTCGTCGCCGAGGCGTTTCGGCGCGCGTTCGTCGATCGCAACGAGAAGCTCGGCGACCCGGCCTTCGTCAAAGTTCCGGTGGCCGAGCTCACGAGCAAGGCGTACGCGAAGAAGCTCGCGTCGACGATCGACCCGCACCACGCGACGCGCTCGCCGACGTTCAGCGCGGCCGCCGAGCCGATGCACACGACGCACTACTCCGTCGTGGACGGCCAGGGGAACGCCGTCGCGACGACGACGACGCTCAACAGCGGGTACGGCTCCGGCGCGTACGTCGCGGGCCCGGGCGGCGGCTTCTTCCTCAACGACGAGATGGACGACTTCGCGTCGGAGCCGGGCAAACCGAACCAATTCGGCCTCGTGCAGGGCGAGGCGAACGCGATCCAGCCGGGCAAGCGCATGCTGAGCGCGATGTCGCCGACGATCGTGCTCGGCAAGGACGGCAAGGTGCTGCTCGTGGTCGGCGCGGCGGGCGGCCCGACGATCATCACGGCGGTGACGCAGGTGATCCTCAACGTCATCGATCAGCACATGACGATCGCGGACGCGATGTACGCGCCGCGCATCCACCACCAGGCGTGGCCGGACTCGCTCGAGTACGAGCAGGGCGGGCTGAGTCAGCCGGTGATCGACTCGCTGGAGGCGATGGGGCATCATCTGCATTCGATTCGCTCATTAGCGAACTCGAATGCGATCATGCGGGGGGAGCACGGGTGGCTCGGCGTCGTGGAGCCGAGAAGCACGGGAGGAGCGGCCGGCTATTGACGGCTGACGGCGCAAACCACGAACGGCGCTGACCTCCAAACTGCGCCGACTTCCGAACGGCGCTGACTTCCGAACGGCGCTACGCTTCCAAACGGCGCTGACCTCCAAACGGCGCAGCCTGCGGCAGACCCATAACGGCGCAAACAACCAACTGCGCAAGGGCAAACCGCGGGGCGGGCGCGGCGCTGCGCGCGCGCCCGCTGCAGCCTGCCCCGTCACTCGCCGTTCGCCGTTGCGCCGTTCGGCGCCGCTCGCAGCTGCGCCGTCGCCCGCCGTCTGCTTCTTGCGCCGCTATGTGTCTGCCGAACGGCGCAGCCGTTCGTGCCGCGCCGTTCGGAAGCGTCGCGCCGTTCGGAAGTCCGCGCCGTTTGGAAGTCAGCGCCGTACGGAAGTCAGCGCCATTCGGAAGTCCGCGCAGTTGGTTCTTTGCGCCGTTAGTTGTTAACGTCGTTACATGCGCCCTTTCCCGATTCTAGCCCTCGCGGCCTTCGCCGTTGCGCCGTCTGCCCTCCTCGCCCAGTCCAACCCGACCAACGACTCGGTTGTCGCAAAGATCTACGACGAGGGCATGCATCATTCGCAGGCACCTCGGCTCGCCCAGGTGCTGATGGATTCCATCGGCCCGCGCCTCACCGGCTCCGCCGCCAATCGCGCCGCGAATGATTGGCTGCTCCGCACGTACAAGGCGTGGGGCATCGACGCGAAGAACGAGCAGTACGGCACCTGGCGCGACTGGACCCGTGGCGTGAGCGGGCTGTCGCTGATCTCGCCCCGCACCCGCGTGCTCGAGGCGACGATGCATGCGTGGAGCGCGACGACGCCCGTCGGCGGCGTGACCGCGGACGTCGTCGTTCCGCCGCCCGCGTCCGAGGTCGGTGACAGCGCGGGATTCGCGCGCTGGCTCGCGGGAGTGAAGGGGAAGCTCGTGCTCATCAGCGTGCCGCAGGTCTCGTGTCGTCCGGACTCCGACATCAAGTTCTGGGCGGATTCGGCGGTGTACGCGCATGCGCGAGCGGAGCGCGACAGCGTCGCGCGCGACTGGCAAGCGCGGTTCGCGGCGGCGCACGTCAATCCGCGCACGTTCCCGCAGATGCTCGAGCGCGCGGGGGCCGCGGGCGTGCTCTCGAACACGTGGTCGCGCGGCTGGGGCGTGGACAAGATCCAATCGGCGCGTGCGTCGACTATTCCATCGTTCGACGTCTCGTGCGAGGACTATTCGCTGCTCGCACGGCTCGCCGAGCACGGGCAGCATCCACGTGTGCATGCGGTGGCGGAGGCGACGGTCGCGCCGAAGGAGTCGCCCGTATTCAACACCGTCGCGCAGATCCGCGGCACGGAGAAGCCCAGTGAATACGTGATGCTCTCGGCGCACCTCGATTCGTGGGACACCGGCAGCGGCGCGACGGACAACGGCACCGGCACGATCACGATGCTCGAGGCAATG
Source organism: Gemmatimonadaceae bacterium (assembly GCA_025934775.1). Taxonomy (GTDB): domain Bacteria; phylum Gemmatimonadota; class Gemmatimonadetes; order Gemmatimonadales; family Gemmatimonadaceae; genus JAQBQB01. The sequence goes on from JAICWO010000002.1 coordinate 156,665, forward strand.
AGGATTCTGAAATTATCATATCCGCATCCCAAGCGGACGATCCTCGTCGGGCACTGGAGCGGGGAGGAGGAGGGCGACATCGGGTCCAACGCGTTCGCGGCCGATCATCCGGAGGTCCTGAAGGGGCTGCAGGTCCTCTTCAATCAGGACAACGGGACGGGTGAGATCGATACCGTGCAGACGAACGGCTTCGTCAACGCGGCGCCGGCGCTCGCGCGCTGGATGTCGGCGATGCCGCTCGACCTGCTCAAGAACGTGACGCTGATGACGCCGGGCGTCGCGCACAACGAGAGCACCGACAGCGACGCGTTCGACTGCCGCAACGCGCCGGGCATCTTCCTCACGTCGTCGGACTGGTCGTATACCGACTACACGTGGCACACCCAGCGCGACACCTACGACAAGGTGAACTTCGATGAGGTCGAGCGAAACGCGACCATGATCGCCGAGTTCGCGTACGAGGCGTCGGAGGATCCGAACATGATCGCGCGGACGCCGCGAGTGCCGGGCGTGGGGCGGCGCGGCGGGGCGGCGGGGGTGCCGGCGTGCGATCAGGCGCCGCGGAGCTGGGCGACGGCGACACGGCGGTAGGCGCCAGGCAGCGTAATTAGAAAACGCTAAATGCCGCCGGCCCGCGGTACGCGAGCGAGGTCGATCATCTCGAGCGTGCGCGAACCGAAATTCGTCACGAACAGCGTGCGGCCGTCCGGTGTGACGCGAAGCTCGCGGGGGAAGGCGCCCGCTGGCACCTTGCCAACGACGGCCTTGGCTCCCGATCGAAGCTGAGCCGCGTCGACGATCGCGAGCGGCTGCCGGTCGTTGGCGTTGCCCGCGAACCGATTCGAGTTCGTCACGACTAGCGTGGCCCCGCTGTCGATCACCGCCACCCCGACCGGCGCGACCCCCACGTCCGTGCGACCGAGGAGCGCGTGTGCCGTGTCGCTGACGAGGCGGCCGGTGTCGAACGCCTCGACCGCATTGTCCTCGCGCACGCTCACGTAGGCGACGTCTCCGCGCGGCGACAGCACCAGTCGAACCGGACTGCACCCGGCCGCGACGCGCGAAAGCGCGGCGTGTGTTGGATCCGTGACCGCCTTCGCCACGTCGAAGACGATGATCGCACCCTGCGCGTGCGACTGGGCGTTTCTCGCTCGCGGGTTCTCCGGTCTACAGGCACGCCGCCAGTTCCAGTCCGGCAGGCCGGCTTCGCTGGTCGTGTACAGGAATTGCCCGTCGGGCGAAAGCGTGACGGCGATCGGCGCGTTGCCCACGTCGAGTTTGGCGACCGCGCCTCGCTGCGCGAAGCCTCCCGCGCGTGCCTCGGCGAGATCGAGCACGAGGATCGACCGGGCTCTCTCGGCGGCGACGAACGCGTACTTGTCGTCGGGTGTGACGTTCGCGTAGAAGAAGCCGACCGGCGCGCCGCCGCCCATGTAGCCGAGGACGGCATCACTGTCGCCCGACTGAAGCTTGAGCGCGTCGAGAAAGGCGATGTAGTCGCCGTCGGCGACGATGAGGAGCTTGCCGTCGTGGGTGAGCACCGCGCCGCCAGGCGAGCCTTTGAGGGGAATCGTGCGGGCGATCGTCAGCGCACCCTTCGAGCGTTGCACGACGGCGATCCCGGCGCTGTTCGCGTCGCTCCCTTGCAGCAGCGTCACGAAGATCCAACAGCCATCGGCCGAGATCACCGGTTCGAACGGCCCACCAGGTATGTCGAGGTGGACGATGGAATCTTTCGCCGGCGCGTTGCACGTGTCTCCCTGGGCGCGCGCACGGCCCGCGGCGAGGACGAGGAGGGCGACTGCCGGGAATGAAGCCAGGCGCATTGGCGAACCGTGGAGGCAAGGTGCCCCCAATGTAGCGGATCGGCGCCCGCGCGCGATCGGGCGATTGTAAGATCCTAATCAGCCCGCTGGTCGCTCAACCGCGCCGCCGCGCTTCTGATCCGCAGCGCGTACTCGTGCAGCGACTCCCCGCCGTGGCACATGGGCAGCACGAATCGCGGATCGTCGGGCTCCGTCGCCGGACGCGTGTCGACCATGAGATCGCCGCCCGCGGCCTGCACCGCGCGCTCGAACGTGTCGACGGCTTCACTCACCTCGATCAGCGCTTCGACCGACGCGTCGTCGGTCACGTCGATCCCGCGGGCATTGAGCCGGGCGATCACGTCGTCGCGCGCGTTCCGCTGCTCCGCGCCGCGATGCCGGTTCAGATCGCGCTCGTGCCCTTCGTCGCCGGTCGTGATCGGGTGCCGCATGCTCTCGCCCATGGTGCGTCTCCGTCGGTGGGGGTCAGCGCTGCATCCTGCACAGGCGAGGCCGTCGGTGCGGCGGCCGACGAGCACGCCATCTCACCGCCGGCGGACTCAGCGCGCGGCGGCGAGCGCCTCCAGCGCGCGACGCAGTGGCGCGGCAATGCCCGGATCGCTCACGAGCGACTCTGGGTCGCCGCCGCGCCCGCGGACCGGCACGGTGATGCACGCATCGGCCACCAGCCGAGCCGACATCGTCGTGTGTACTTCCGCGAGCTGCGCGACCACGTGCGCCGACGATGGCGACGTGCTGATCAGCGCGACCGGCTTGCCGGGAAACTCCACACTCGCCACGAGCCAATCGAGCGCGTTTTTGAGCGACCCCGGGATCCCGTGCGCGTACTCCGGGCTCGAGATGATGAGGCCGTCCGCGGCGCCAATGCGTGCGCGGAGCGCGCCGATCACGGGCGGCGGGGTGTCGAGGTCCAGGTCAGGGTTGAAGTGCGGCAGCGTGTCCAATCCGTGGTAGATCTCTACGTCCAGCTCCGGCGCTCCGATCCGCCGCGCGGCCTCGAGTACTGCGCTGTTGGATGAAGTCGCGCGCAGACTCCCCGAGATGGCGAGGAACCGGAGGCTCGACGCCGGAGTGTTCGTGAGGTCGACGTTGCGCAGGCCCGCAGTATGCCGCATTGTATTCCAAACCCGCGTCCAGGAGACGCCATGAGTGTCGATCGTACTGGTATTCGTCGCGCGGTCCAGACGGCCGCAGCGCTGCTCGCCCTTGGCCTGCTCGGCGGCTGCGTGTCGATCCCGCAGCGCGCGTGGCGCAACGGCGAGGCCATGAGCCAGAGCCGGGCCTATGAGGAAGTAATGGGCGGCAGCAAGAGCTTCCGGGCGCACCGCGAGCTGGAAAGCTCGCTCAACCCGCTCCGCCTGGGCTACGGCCAGGAGCGCGCGTACCCCGGATTCCCGCAATACGGGACGTGGTGGTAGGCTCGCCGCGGCATTAGAAAGGATTAATTATAGTCTCACCTGGCGCGGAGCGCCGAAAGTCGCGATAGTTCAGCGTGGACACGATCCCCGCCTCGCGACATTTCGGCTCTCCGGCCGCCGCGTACCGCCTCGATGCCGGCGAGAACGGCGCCGAGTTCAGCGTGCACGACGCGGCATGGCTCGCCGCCGCGACGCTGGTCGAGCACGCGGCCATGCGGGAGCATCCCGAGCGCGACGCGCTGCTTCGGGATGCGATCGAGATCGCACAGCAGGTCGTCGGCGAAGACCAGTTGCGCCTCGCCGGCGCCCGCGAGTGGGGCGATCGCGAGCGGTTCGACGCGGAGATCCTGATTCTCCTCTCGCGTGTCATGCGCGAGGCCGGCGCCCGACGCCTCGCGGCGACGCTGCTCGACGCGATCCCGCGTGCGGCCGCGCCGCTCACGTCCGTTCAACGCGGCCGCGTACTGGTGGAGCGTGCGCGGTCGGCGCGCGATGCCGGCGACCTGGACCAAGCGGTCGATCGCTATCGTGCGCTCGCGTCGCTCGCTCGGTCGGCCCGATCCGCCGAGTTGCGTGCGCTGGCGTGGAATGGCTTCGCCGCGATGGCGCAAGCGCGGGGCAATCATCCCGAGATGCGCCGCTACGCCGCGCGCGTCGCGAGGATCGCCGATCGAGAGGGCTTCACCGCGATGTCACGCAGCGCGCACCTCACGTTGATGTTCGCCGCGGCGTCGGCCAAGCGCTTCGGCGAGGCGATGCTCGAGGGATGGGTCCTCTATCAGCGTTCGCTCGGCGATTCGGTGCAGGAATCGGGAGCGCTCCAGAATCTCGGGCAGCTCCTGCTCGAGATGGGTCGTCCTGCCGTCGCGGAAGCGGTGTTCACCGCGATCTGCGCCCGCCCGCTGCCGCCGCGGCTCTTGCTCCCGGCGCTGAGCGGCCTCGCGCTCGCCAGTGCGCGGTGTGCGCACGAAGCCACGCTCGAATGGTCGGTGGCGGAAGTACGAGGCATGCATCCGATGGTGGGAGCGCGGCACGACGTCGCGGACGCGCTCGCGGAGTGCGCGACGGCGCTCTCCATCGCCGGGCGCGGCGAGGATGCGGAGCGCTGCCGTACGGCCGCGCGCCGATTGGCCGAGCGATATGGGTATCACGCGATCGTGTTCCGCCTCGATGGCGCGGACGACGCGGCGCGCGCGCAGAGTGCGATCGTACAGACCGCGGAGCTGCCCCCGCGCGCCGCCGCCATCGTCAAGGATCTCGAAGCGTTGATGCCGCCTTCGCGACCCGAGCACGTTCAGCCCACATTGGGCGTGTTATGAGACTCGATCAGGGGTCCGTACACGTCCATCGCCCGCCGTTCCACTCCCACCCCGAGCGGCACGTCTGGCCCGTCGTGTCGTCGACGATGAGATCGGATTGCCGCGCCGCCGGTGTCTTCGCCTGCGGTTCGGTGGCGGCCGCACGATCGCACGCGGCGATCGCGGCGACTGCGGCGGTTGCACTTCCAACCATGGCGGCGCGCAGCGCACGCCGGGTGACTCGTGACATCATGATCCGCTCCGTATTCGTGGAGCGGCCGATATACGAGTTGGCCGCCGGCTGAACCGTCATGCCACGAGAAGCGGGGTCACACGCGGTTGCCCGGCATGCGATCGATTCGGGCACCGTGCTCGCGTGCGTGCAGTCGCCGCAGTACCGCGCGCGCATCGTCGACGCGCTGCGGAACTGCGCGGACGTTCGCTTCGTCGAGACGCTGTGGGAGCTCCGCGCGCTGCTGCGGCGAACGGTGACGGACGTCGGCACGATCATCGTCTCGGGCCACGACGCGAACGGGACGCCGGCGGCCGCCGTGGTCCGCGAGATCGCCGCGGCGCGGCCGTCGACCGCCATCATCGCCTACTGTCAGCCGGGGCCGCCGCACAACGCGGATCTCCGGGCGCTTGCGCTGGCGGGCGTGCACCAGTTTTTGATCGCCGGTGTGGACGACGTCGGCCTCGCCCTTCGCGCGGTGCTCGCCTCGGCGCGGCGCCACTGCGCCGCGGAGTGGGTGATGCGCGACCTGGCGCCCGTCGTCCCGGCGTCGCTGCACCGGATCGTCGAAGCGATCCTCGCCCGGCCCGACGAGGTGACGTCCATCGCCGCGCTTGCCGACGCGCTCAGCGTGCATCGAAAGACGCTGTTCAACCGCTGCGAGCGCGCCGGGTTCGTGGGACCGGCGGAGCTGCTCGCGTGGTGCCGCCTCGCCCTCGTCGCGTACTATCTCGATTCCACCGGCTGCACGATCGAGTCGATCGCATTGGAAATGGGCTTCGCGTCGGACACCGCGCTCCGCAACGCGATCAAGCGCTACACGGGAGCCACGGCGACGGCCGCGCGGGCGACGGGGGCCGTTCGCATGGTGATCGCCGCGCTGGAGCGACGGACGAGGCCGGAGCGCCGGGCGGCCTTGCACCTCGTGTAACGCAATCCCCGGGCGCCGGCGCGTAGCTTGGAGCGCACCGCACCCCCGAGCGCATGGCGACGCACTCTCGTTCAAAAGTTCTCATTCTCCCTACGTCGAACCGCGGCGCCGGGCGGTCCCCGCGCCCGGGGACCACCGCGCGACTCAACGTCGTGCTCGAGATGCAGACGAGCTCCGCCGAGTGGCTGCGTGAATACCTGCGCGAAGACGAGCGCGGTTTCGTCCTCGCCTCGGCCAACGGCCGACTGACCTTTCGGGCGCGCCTCTATCTCCGCGAGCGGAGCGGCGCGCCGGCGCCGTACGTGAATGGCAAAGTCTTGATCGATTGGTCGAGGTCGACCGTGAGCCACGGCGACCAGCGCACCACGCTCTCGCACACCGAGCTGCGGCTGCTCGCGGTGCTGGTCGAGAGCGAGGCGGACGCGATCGATCGGGCGACGCTGATCGCGCGCGTCTGGCCCAACCACCGCCTGCGCTTCGGCGAGCGCGAGAACGCGCTCGCCGTGTACGTGCACTCACTGCGCAAGCGGCTCGGCGCGATCGGCATCGCGCGCCTGCTGCGGACGGTGCGCGGCGTCGGCTACAAAGTCGATTTCAAGTATCTGAATCCGCCGAAACGCAGCCGCTACGGTCGGTAAGGCGCAACGGCCGCGGGCTGAGATCGATCGGTCGTCGTGCCGTCGCCGAGCTCGCCGTGGGCGTTCGCGCCCCAGCAATAGGCCGCTCCGCCCTGGATGGGATCCGAGCTCGCGAGGATCCCGCACGTGTGCTCGCCGTCCGCCGCCAGTGTGGCGAACGCAAATGCGCCCGACACCTGAGCCGGCGTTGCGATGAACGCGAGCGACGATCCGGCACCGAGCTGTCCGTGCGCGTTCGAACCCCAGCAATACGCGGCGCCGCTCGACGTGAGTGCGCAGGTGTGTTGGCTTCCGGCGGCGAGCGCGGTCACTTGACCAATGGCGCGCACGGGAGCGGCCGTCGCTCGCGAGACAAACGCGCCGTCCCCAAGTTGTCCGGCGTTGTTCGCGCCCCAGCAGTATGCGAGGCCGTCCTCGCCCAGTGCGCAGGCGTGCGACCCGCCGGCGACGACGGCGCGTGCGCGGACCGGAAGCCCGGTCACGGCCACTGGCACGCTTCGATTGGTCGACGTGCCGTCGCCGAGCTGGCCGCGATCGTTCTTGCCCCAGCAGAACGCGCCGCCACTCGTATTCACGGCGCAGGAGAAATCGTCGCCCGCGGCGATCGACGCGATCTTCGTCCCGAGCACCGTCGTGTCGACAGGCGCGGGATGGTCGCGGCCGATCGTCGATCCGTCGCCCAGCTCGCCGAAGTGGTTGTCGCCCCAGCAGAGCGCGCGATCGGCGGCTGGCCCTCCGATGATGTGAAGCCCCGCTTGATACGTCGTGGTCACGATCGAGACGGCGCACGTGTGCCGCGTCCCCGCCGCCGGATTGCCGGCGCTTTCCATGGTCGTGTCCGGCCGGCGAGCGTCGGTACCGGTTCTCCCGAGTTGGCCCGCGCCGTTCGCGCCCCAGCAGAGCAGCGTCGGCATGTTGTACGAGATGTAGTCGATTACAGTATGCTCATCGGCGACGCAGGTGTGCGATCCGCCGCCCGCGGGCGACGTGAAGCCCAGGCTGTACACCGCCGGACTGGTGGCCAGCGCGATCGTTGGCGTGGTGCGTTGTGCGACCGTGGTGCCGTCGCCGAGCTCCCCGTCGGCGTTGCTGCCCCAGCAATACAGGAACGATTGGCCGGTGTCGCTCACCCAGGAGGTCGCGCACGTGTGCGCGGCGCCGGCCCCAATGTTCGCGAAGCGAATCGGCCCCGTGACGATGCCAATGATTTGCTTCTCCGCGCCGGGTACGCCATCCACCGACAGCCGCATCGTGTCGACGCCGACGTGCCGCAGGTTCCACGCTGCCCTGACCATGCCATCGGCATCGGTGTGCACCGCCGCACGGTCCAACACGTCGGAACCGATCGAGACGTGATACCCCGCGGCCGGCGCGCCGTCGGCGAGTCGCAGACGCACGGTGACACTCTCCGCGGCCGCGGTGCCGATCGTGAACGTCGTGTCGCCATGCGGACTCATGAAGTCAATCGACGCCGGCGGCTCGACGACGGACGCGGTGACCACGGTCCGCGCGGCGCCGGCCGAGATGTGCAGCGAGTCGACGCCGGCTCGTTTCGGCGGCACCCACGCGCAGGGCATCGGCGTGAATCCGATCGAGACGTTCGCGCACTGTGACTCGCCCGCGGGTCGGTCGGACCACAGCACGTCCGCGTCGTAGACGAAGTTTCCCGCTGAGTCCCGGACGATGATTTCCGGACTCACCGGCACGGGGAGCCCGATCGCGACCTGCTGCCCCGCGCCGCTACGGACTTCGATCGATGCCGCGGAGCCGGCGGCCGCTCGAGCCAGCACTGAATCTTCGACGGCGCCCAGGGACGCGGTGAGCACGTACAGTGCGCCAACCGCGTTGCCGAGTCTCCAGTCGCTCACCACAACCGTGCCGCTCGAGTCGGTCGTCCGCTTGCTGCTGCCGATCGTGCTCCCGCCGCTCGCGTTGAGCGACACCGTATCGCCAGCGAGTCTGTTCCCGTACGTGTCGGTGAGGGCGAACGAGATTGGCTCGTGCACGATATTGCCCGTGGACCCCGACCACACCGGGTACGCAGCGATTGCTCGCACTACCGCCGGCGGCCCGGGGACCACGGAGATCGTCAACGTGGTCGCGACCGCGTTCGTCGAATCGCCCGCGCGGACCGTGAACACGTTCACGCCGGCTTTCGAGAGTACGTATGGGGGGGCCTGCTCGAAGTCGACGACGGCGGTTCCGTCGGACGACGTCGACGTGACGCACACCTGGAAGCCGGGCATGAACGTGCCGGTGGTCACGACAACGTGCGCGGCGAATACGGGCTGGTCCGACGCGTCGACGACCCGGATCACGATCGAATCAGGCGGGGTAATGGCCCCGGCCGCGACGCGTTGTTTGTCGCCGGAAACGACTTCGACGCGTGCGGGAGTGGCTGAACCCGCCCGTGGATGCGTGAGATCAGAACGACAACTGCTCGCGAGCAGCAGCAACGCGGCTGGAAGGAGCGCCGCGCGCGCACAACGATCTACCACGATGATTCACCTACACTGCGGATACGCCGGATCAGGCCCCGCGATCTTGGGTTTGTCGGCGCGGTTCGCGATCGCCCACATGATGTCGTGAATGAAGTTGCCGACCCGCGCTGCCTTATCGTAGTCGATGTACCGCGGTTCGTCAGTCGCTTGGTGATAGTCGATGGTGTAGCCGGTCGAGAAATACGTGACGGGCACGTTGTGGTGCACGTAGTTCACCTGGTCGCTCCGGCAGAAGCGGTTCATCGGATTCGCCGGAACGTCCCAGCTTCGGTCGATCGCCATCGGGTTCGCGATCACCGCATTCACCGAATCGATGATGTCGCCGAATTCGCGCGAGAGGCGCCGCGAGCCGAGCGTCTGGACGGAGTTGGGGCCGCCGAACTTCACGTCGGTCACGCGGCCGCGCCCGTCCATGTCCATGTTGTGCGCCGCCACGACGGAGTCGAGCGGAATCGTCGGATGATCGGTGAACCAGCGGGACCCGAGGAGGCCCGCTTCTTCGCCGACGTGGGAGATGAAGATGATCGAGCGCGCGGGGTGCTCGCTCGCGAACTTCTCCGCGATCTCGAGCAGGATCACCGTGCCCGAGCCGTCGTCGTCGGCGCCGTTCATGACGGAGTCCTTTTGTGGCGGACGGATCGACCGCGCGTGCGCGATCAACGCGTCGATCTCCTTCTGCTCGGCGGCGTTCGGCTTGCGCACCGGATCGTTCGCGCCTTGCGGGCGCATGATGCGATTGAACGCGCGCACGGAATCATGATCGATCGGCGCCGCGAGCATGCCGACGTGATCGTTGTGCGCGCCGACGAGCACGTACTCGGCGGCGAGCCTCGGGTCCGCGCCGCGCTTGATCGCGATCACGTTCCGCGATGGATACGGCGCCGCCTTGAACGTGGTCGTCCAGCTCGCGCTCACGTTGCCACCGGCTGTGCCGACCGAGAGTTGATCGAGCGCGCGGCCGAAGATCTTTGCCGCCGCCGCGTTGCTGATCGCGGCCGCCGGCGCGCCGGGCGCGGGCTCGACGCGCATGCCGGGGCGCGCGTCGAACGTAATCGCGACGGCGTTGCCCGGCATCTCGTCGAGCGCGGCGACGAGCACGAGCGCCGCGCCGGCGTCGGACGCGCGCGGGTCGCGCACGAACGTGAAGGTGCCGCCGCGGCCCGCGCGTCCACCGGTCGCGCGGGCGGGCGCGGTGAACACCGCGACCTTGCCGCGAATGGCCGCCGGATCGAGGTGCGTCGTGGTGTCGCCCCATCGGCCGGCGAAGACCGCCTGCGCGTTGGCGACGTTGGCATTTTCCGTGATGCCGCTGCCCGAGTTCGCGGGGACCGGCACCCACTCCACTTTGGGCGCGAGGGCCGCGCCGCCGGCGTCGAGCCGCGCACTGGCGAGCACGAACGCATTCGTGCCGTAGGGGATCGTCTGGAAGTACGTGCCGTTCTCGCCGGCGGGCTGGAGGCCGAGGCGCTTGAACTCGGAGGCGATGTAATCGGTGCCTTTGACGTTGCCGATGTCGCCGACCTTGCGGCCGCGCATCGAGTCGTCAGCGAACTGGTATAATCGAGTTCTCAAGTCGTTCGCCGTGATCGCCGGCTCGGTGGGACGGGGCGCCCAGGTGGCGGGGCCCTCGTCGGGCCAGACGGCGTTGGCGGGGCGGAGGGGCGCGGCAGTCGGCGCCACCGCTCCCGGCTGGGGCGCGGCGCAGGCCGCCGCTCCAAGCAGCAGTACGCTAACGGAGAATTTTGTCAGCACGAGGCAATCGCTGAAGAAGGATCGGATTATAGATGATTGAGTATGGACCGTGCCGAGCGGACGCGGCAAGCATGCACGCCGGCAATACCGCGACAAGACCCTCGACCCGCAAGAGCAATCTCTATTAAATCAGACCTTCCCTAGCGGGCCTCGGAACGCTCGTGAACGACGACAGCGGCCGGGCGATCGCCCGGCCGCGGTCGTCGTGCCGTTCCGCGCGCGACGATCGCGCTGGCGACGCGATTGTCGCCGCTCGGCGTGGAAGAAGCGTCCGCGAATTGCTTGGGGGGCAGAGGGATTAGAACGTGCTAATTTCGGCGATCTGTTGTACAGTGGTGGTGCGCCGCTTTCGTCGTGTCCCTTCCAGGAGAGCTCATGCGAGCCACACCGGTGTTCGTCGTCCTCGTCTCAGGCATTCTCGCCACGTCGGCCGCCGCGCAGGGGAGCGTCGGTTGGACGTACGCCATGCGCATCACCACTGACTCGGGGCAGGGGACGACGCCCTCGGTGATGGGGATGCGCCAGCTGGTCCGTGGGAACAAGCTCCGCATGGAAAGCTCGCTGGCCGGCGCGCCGGCGATGCTCGAAGACGCCTATTCGATCTTCAATGGCGCCGACAGCACGATGACGATGGTGATGCCGAGCGAGCATTCGGCGATGATCACGCCACTCGGTCTCGCCGGCGCGATGCGCATGCAAAGCATGGCGGTGCGTTCCACGAACAGCGACGTCGTCGACCTCGGGGCCGGCGAATCGATCCTCGGCCATCCGACCCACCGGTATCGCGTCGCGTCCTCGGGCGCGGTGGACATCACCATCGGCGGCCACACGTGCACGAAAAAAATGGAAACCGTGAGCGAAGTCTGGATCGCCGGCGACGTCGACTTGGAGCAGGCGACCCGCGCGGCGTCGCAAACGATGAAATCGTTCGCGCCGACGGTGATGATCGATCAATGGTACGGCACGGCCCGGTCGCATCTGCCCCCGGGCACGGCGCTGCGCAACGTGATGACGATGCAGAGCTACGACGCGTCGGGCACCGCGCATCCCGTCAAGATGACGGTGGAGATCACGGAGCTGTCGCACGGCGAGATCGCGGATTCCGTGTTCGCCATTCCGGCTGATTATCAATCGACCGACATGCGCGAGATGTTGAAGATGGTGCCGGCGGGAATGATGGACTCGATCACGAAGGCGCAGAGCTCGAAGATGTCGAGCGCGATGTGCGACGACGTGACGAAGCAATGAGATGGTGCGCCGCGGGTCTCGCCGTCGTGGTGCTCGCCGCCGCGGCGGCGCGCGTGGATGCGCAGACCGTCGGCTGGAGCATCGCTATGAAGATGACGCGGGATACGGGCGCCTCGGCGACGGCAGGAACCACCGTCTCGCGCGAATGGATCACGCCGCGCATGCTCCGGATCGAGGTCGATCACGGGAACGCACCGGCGTCGATGCGCCGCAATTATATGTTGATGGCCACCGACGACAGCACGGTGACGATGGTGTCGCCCGCGCGGCGGACGGCGACGGTCACACTGCGTCCGCCGATCCATTCCTCCGTCGAGGCGATCTCGCGATCCGTGACGAACACACTCACAGACCTCGGACCCGCCGAGCCAATCCTCGGCCATCCCACGCGGCGCTATCGGCGCGTGTCGCGCGGTTCCGTGGTCGAATCGATTGCCGGACATCGGTGCACCGTGCGCATCGACGCGACGACCGAGTATTGGGTCGCGCCGGACGTGAACGCTGGCAATATCGCGACGAGCACCCTCCAGCGAATGGACCCGGAAATGGCGGAGGTGCTCACACGTGCCACCGCCACCGCGCACGACACGATGCCGCGCGGCACGCCGTTGCGGGAGGTACGGCGCGCCGTCATCCGCGACGGCCAGGAGCACACGCAGACCTCGACGCGGACGTTCGAGTTCACGGAGCTCTCGCACGGACCGATTCCAGATTCGGTATTCCAGATCCCGAATGGCTACGCCCGCTACGACATTCGCCGAGCGGCGATCGCCTCCTCCAAGAAGATCGACTCGCTCATGCGAGCCGCCGGCGAGCGGCTGGCCGCGCGCGTCTGCGCGCCGGGCGGCTGAGGGCGACCATACCATCAACACTTGATTGTATCAACTGTTGATGGTATAGTTGGCCCATGACGACACGCTCGCTCGATCTCCTCCAGGGCACGCTCGACGTGCTCGTCCTCCGCGCGCTCTCCTGGGGCCCGATGCACGGCTACGGCGTCGCGCGGTTCATACACGCCGGCTCCGGCACCGCGTTCAAAGTCCTGGACGGCGCGCTCTACACCGCACTTCACCGCATGGAGGAGCGCGGCTGGGTCGAGTCGGAGTGGGGGCAGTCCGACGCCGGGAAGCGCGCGAAGTTCTATCGCCTCACGACCGCCGGCCGCCGCGCGCTGCGCGCGGAAACGGAGAGCTGGAACGAGTACGTGAGCGCGGTTGGCGGTGTGCTGCGCGCCACGCCCGACCCGGTATGAGCGCCGACTTCTCAGGCCCCGCGCCGCGCTGGCGGCGGTATCTCCGGTTCTGGCGGCGCGATCTCGCGGCGGATACCGATGACGAGATTCGCCTGCATCTCGAGGCTCGCATCGACGAGTTGACGGCTGGTGGCCTGTCGCGGGACGCGGCACGCGCACACGCGATCGAGGAGTTCGGCGATCTCGACGCGGTACGCGGCGATCTGCGCGCGATCGACGCACAGATCGCGCGCCGCCTGTCGAAGCGCGACCTGTTCGGCGCGATGCGCGACGACCTGCGGTACACGGTGCGTTCGCTCGCGCGCTCGCGCGGGTTCGTGTTCATGGTCGTCGCGGCGATGGCGTTGGGCCTCGGCCTCAACGCGGCGATGTTCACGTTCATCGACGAGGTGTTCTTTCGGCCGCCGGCGGGGGTGCGTGATCCGGGGAGCGTGCGGCGGGTGTGGACGTGGCATCATCGCACGGCGGACGGTACGCCGTTCGCCAGCACGCGCTCCAACGTCGTCCTATCGGACCTCCTCCAGCGCGCCGCGGGTGATGATGCCGAGTTGGCGACGTACTGGCTCGAGAAGTCCGCGCGCATTGGTCGCGGAGAGGGCGCGCCGACAGCCGTGGCTGCGTACACGAGTACGAATTATCTCAGCGTTCTTGGGGCGCGGCTCGAGCGCGGGCGCTGGTTCTCCAACACCGAGAATGAATTCGGCGCGCCGACACCGGTCTCCGTCGTCAGCGGCGCTTTCGCGCATCGGCGCTCGCTGGACATCGGGTCACAGCTCCTCGTGAATGGCGCGACGACGACGGTGATTGGCGTGGCGCGAGACGGATTCGTGGGACCGGACCTGGATGGCGTCGACGTCTGGTTGCCGGAGGCGATCGATACGTCGGCCGCGGGCGACCGTGTTCCGTGGTGGCAATCGCGGAACACATACCAGCTTTCGCTGATTGCGCGTGTGCCACCGCGAACGCGCGCGTCCACGCTCGTGCTGCGCATGACGGCGGCGCTCGAGGCTGACCAGCGCACCCAGCGCTACGGTGATACGCTGGTGACCGCGGCGCTCGGTCCCATCAACGAGGCGCGCGGACCCGGGAAAGACGAACCCACGGTGACCGTCGCGACGCGCCTCGCCGCCGTCGCCGTCCTCGTGCTGATCATCGCGTGCGCAAACGTGATTAACCTGCTGCTCGCGCGCGCAGTGGTGCGTCGCCGCGAGCTGGCGATCCGGGTCGCCCTTGGCGTCGCGCGCGCACGTCTGATGCGCCTGCTGGCCCTGGAAAGCATCGTGCTCGCGTTGCTGGCCGGTGCCGGCGCGTTGCTCGCCGCGTACTGGGGCGGCACGCTGCTTCGCGTGCTGCTGCTCCCCGACACGCGTTGGGCGGAGTCGCCGGTGAGTTGGCGCATCGTCGCATTCACCGCAGGGTCCGCGATTCTCGCGGGACTCATTGTCGGCATCGTCCCGGCGATTCGTGCGTCCGCGCCCAGAATGTCCAACTTCCTGCGTGGAGGCGATGGTGGCGCACTGCAGCGTTCGCGGCTTCGCGCGGCGCTCGTTGCGGCGCAGTCAGCCCTTGCGCTTGCATTGCTGGTGATGTCGTTGTTGTGCATCGCTAGCCTCCGAAACGTCCAAGGCGTCGACATCGGTTACGATGCGTCACGCCTGCTATTCGCGAGCGTCCGATTCGAAACGCCACCCGCGCACGCGAATGCGGTTGTGGATCGAGGTCTGCGCCAGACGGCGGCCGGCCTGGCCGGAATTCGAGGCATCGAAAGCGTTGCGTACGCGACGCTGGCTCCGATGCGCGGATTCAGCTTCATCACGACGTTTGTGAATGGCGATTCGGTTCAGCGGCTGGTCGCCGATTCCAAAGCCGATCCCAGTTTCAACGCGGTCAGCTCGTCCTACTTTCGCACGGTGGGCACGCGTTTGGTGCGCGGCAGAGTGTTCGCTGATGGCTCGCGTGAGAACGCGGTCGTCATCAACGAGCGGTTGGCGCAGGTCGCGTGGCATGGCGTCGACCCGATCGGGCAGTGCATGCGCTTCGAGTCGCCTACCGGGATTTGCTACCAGGTGATCGGCATCGTGGGTGATGCGCGACGCGATCACGTGATCGAAGCGGGGGATGACGCGCAGTTTTATCTGCCGATTGACAACATGCCGGTCGCGGGGTGGGGTGCAGGCGTCGTCATCGTGCGCGCGGAGCCCGAGGCGATGCCGGCGGCGGTCGCTACCGTGCGCGCCCGCATGCGCGAAGTATTTCCAACCGGCGAGCCGGTGCTCAAGCGGATGACCGAGTACCTCGAGCCGGAGTATCGCCCATTCCGCCTTGGCGCGACGCTCTTCACCGCGTTCGCGGTGCTAGCGCTCGTCGTTACGCTGGTGGGGATCTACAGCACCGTGGCCTACGGCGTTGAGCAGCGCGCCCACGAGTTCAGCATTCGCGTGGCGCTTGGCGCTCGCGCGCGCGACGTCGTGCGGCACGTCGTAGGTCGCGAGCTTCGCGTGGTGACGATCGGCCTCATCGCAGGGACGGCCATCGTCCTTGCCGGCGGCCGCTTCGTCGCATCGCTCCTCTACGGCATCCAGCCGCGCGACGTGCGCGTGATCGGCGCGGTCAGCGTGCTGTTGTTGCTGGCGGCTGTCGTCGCGTCCCTCGGCCCCGCCTGGCGCGCCGGCCGCGCCGATCCGGTGAGCGCGCTCCGGAGCGAATGATCTTCATTCGAGCCCTTTGAAGACTTCGCCGAGCTCGATCGTGACGATCCGATCGAGCGTCGGGACAGCCCAGCGCAGCGTGTCGGTCACGACCTGCCGCTCGCCATTGGGGCGGCAGACTTCGACGTTCAGATTGCGCGGGTCGGCGAGCCAGACTTCCGTCACGCCGAGCGCGAAGTACGCCGCAGCCTTGAAGTCCCGGTCGTAGACGCGCGAGCCGCGGCTCAGTACGTCGACCGCGAGCCAGTGCTCGTCGATCTGGCGCCAGTGCAGCTTGGGTGAGAACCGCGCGGGGAAGACGAGGATGTCTGGTTCGAGATGCGTGGCGGGGGCGCGCTCGATCGTGCCAACGCCGATCACGTGTGCCTCGCCGGTCTTGCCGGCGGCCAGTGTGAGCTCGAATTGAAGGCGAGCCGCGACACTCTGGTGCGGTATACCCGGCGCCGGCGTTACCATCAAATATCCATCAAGGATCTCATACCGGTTCCCGTCGTCCGGGAACCGATCGAGATCCTCGATCGTATAGCGCGGAATACTGATCGCCATGCCCATATACTACCGCCTCGGCTTTCGAAAAGTCTACTCGGCATGGCGGACGGTAGTAGTCGCATGCCATGGGTGCGTCATCAATCGAACGGGCACCGGAGCGTCATCCCGATGGAGCGGAGCGACCGAGGGATCATCTCGCTGCGTCGAGATCTCGACCGGCACAGGATTCCTCGCTCCGCCCGGAATGACGAGCGCGCCGCCGCCGCACTAACGCTTCGCCGCGCGTCCTCGTATCGTATCTGGCGGCCAATCAGGCCGTCCGACGCCCTCCCAACCGCCCGACCACCCGACGTATGAGATTCCGCCCCGTCGCGGCCGCGCTTGCGGCTGCCACGACTCTTTCCCTCGCCGCGCCCGCGCGTGCCTCACTCGCCGCGCAGCAGTTCGTCAACGAAACGCGCGATCCGCATCAGGCGCAGTACGAGGACTTCGCGCGCGACTATGTGAAGTGGACGAGCAGCCCCGAATACGGCAGCCCGCTCGTCGATCACCTGCCGCGCGTGAAAGGGATTCCGACGCCGCAGGACGTGCTCGGCTACTACATCGGCGCGCCGGCCAAGCTCACGTACTACGCGGACATCGTGAAGTACTACCGTGCGCTCGCCAAGGCGACGCCGCGCGTGAAGGTGGAGACGATCGGCCGCTCGGACGAAGGGCGGGAGCTGGTCGTGGTATGGGTATCTTCTGAAGAGAATATTCGTAATCTCCAGAAGAACCGGGAGAACCTGGCCAAGCTCGCCGATCCGCGCGGGCTGTCGGCGGCCGACGTGCAGCACCTCATCCAGACGACCAAGCCGAACTATCACTTGATGGGCGGCCTCCACTCGGGCGAGACGGGTCCGTCGGAGATGCTGATGGAGCTCGCGTACCGGCTCGCGACCGAGACGTCGCCGCTCATCACGAACATTCGTAACAACGTCATCGTGTCGATCACGCCGGCCGCGGATCCGGACGGCCGCGATCGCAACGTCGACTGGTTCTATCACGGGCTCGACATGGGCCCGGACACGGCGGCCGCGGACACGACCGCCGGTGGGCGCGGCGGCGCGGCGGGCGGCGCACCCGGCGGCGGCCGCGGCGGGAGTCCGGCCGGCCAGCTCCCGTACTGGGGCAAGTATGTCTATCACGACAACAACCGCGACATCAACCTGTCGCAGACGTCGATGCGCGCGATCACGGATTGGTACTTCACCGCGCATCCGCCGATCATGCACGATCTGCACGAGTCGCTGTCGCTGATGTACGACTACAGCGGCGGTCCGCCACAGAACCCGAATCTCGACCCGATTCTGTTCTCCGAGTTGCCGTTCTACGCGAACTGGGAGCTGGAGCAGATGACGAAGTACGGCATGCCGGGCGTGTACACGCACGCGTTCATGGACGGGTGGTCGCCGGGCTATCTCGGCTCCGTGGCGTACAATCACAACGGCATGATGAGAATGTACGAAACGCAGTCCGGCCGGGAGATGACGAAGGCGGACAGCGCGACGGTGAAGAAGATCGAGGACAGCACCGCGCGCGCGATGCAGGGCCTGCCGCCGCAGCGCGACACGACGGCGCGGCGCGGCGGCGGTCGCGGGGCCGGTGGACGCGGCGGTCGGGGCGCGGCGGCCGGCGGGGGCGGGGGCCGCGGCGGCGCCGAGTTCGGCGGGCCGGCGGCCGTTCCCACCGGCAAGGGCGGCGGCCAGCCGCGCGAGTGGTACCGCGGGCTCCCGATCCCGCCCGACGCGATCCTCCGCTTCACGCGGCGCAACAACACCAACTACATGGAGACGGGCGTGCTCTCCGGTCTCGAGCTCACGGCCATGTTTCCACAAGTAGTATTACAGAATTTTTATACCAAGACCAAGCACTCGATCGACGCCGGGAGCGCCGAAGCGCCCTACGGCTACGTGATCCCGGTCGCGCCGGACATGACCCGCGCCGCGACGCTCGTCAACGTGCTGCGCGCCCAGGGGATCGAGGTGGGCACGCTGCAGAAGGAGACGACGATCGGCGCCGAGAAGCTCCCCGCCGGATCGTACGTGATCAAGCTGAATCAACCGTACGGGCGCCTCGCCAAGAACCTGCTCGAGAAGCAGGACTATCCCGACCCCGCGCTCACCACGTACGACGACAGCGGCTGGTCGATGGGCTACGCGTTCAACGTCGACGTCAAGGAGATCAAGGACAAGTCGATTCTGACCGCACCGACGACGCCGGTGAAGACGGCGCTGGTGAAGGGCACGGTCGCCGGCACCGGCACGGCCGGCCTCGCGGTCGCGCACTACGGCTCGAACAACATGGTCACGTTCCGCTACGCGCTGAAGAACGTGCCGATGAAGGTCGCCGAGAAGGAGTTCACGGCCGAGGGCGTGAAGTTCCCCGCGGGCTCGTTCCTCGTCACGGGCTCGCCGGCCGATCTCCAGGCCGCGAAGGCCGCCGCCGAGTCGCTCGGCCTCACGGCGGCGGCGCTCTCGTCGCTGCCCGCGGTCGCCGCGCACGACGCGAACGTGCCGCGCGTGGCGATCTACTCGCAGTGGAGCGGCACGCAGGAGCTGGGCTGGTATCGCTTCACCTTCGACCAGTTCGGCATCCCGTACGACCTGATCTTCAAAGAGCGGGTCGAGAAGGGCGATTTAAAGAAAGATTATGATGTCATCATCATGGCGGCGCAGAACATCGATCGGCGGGCGGTGCTCGCGGCGAAGGCCAAGCGCCCGCAGCCGTACGAGCAGTCGGCCAAGTACAAGTTCCTCGGCATGTACGGCTCGACGCCGGACATGAGCGGCGGGTTCGGCCAGACGGGCGTGGAGGCGATCAACAAATTCCTCGATCAGGGCGGCACGCTCATCACCGCGCTCCAGTCGGTGCGCTACCCGATCGAGTTCGGGCTCGCGCGCTCGGTGGACACCGAGAGTCCGGCGGGCGTGGTCGCGCAGAAGCCGCTCATCCAGGCGGAGATCAAGCGCACGGATAGCCCGGTCTTCTACGGCTACGGCGACAAGATCTTCCCGATCAAGTTCGGCCAGGGCTCACAGGTGTTCCGCGTCGGCGTGGCGGATCAGTCGAACGTGATCGCCGAGTACGTCGGCGGCCAGGCGTCGGTGCTCAGCGGATTGATGACGGGCGCGGACAACCTCAAGGGCCGCGCCTTCGTCGTCGACATTCCGAACGCGTACGACGGCCACGGGCGCGTGCTGATGTTCGCCAACAATCCCATCTATCGTTGGCAGAACCACGGCGAGTTCAACATGATCTTCAACTCGATCATCAACTGGGACGATCCGACGCCGCCGGCGCCGCTCACGCTGCCGGCCGCCGCGGCGACGAGCGCCGGCCGCGGCGGGGGCGGCGGGGGCGGCGGCTCGCGCTGAGCGCGCCGCCAGACGGCGCGAATAAGCGTTTGCTCATTGCGGCGCGGTCAGCGTGAGCTGACCGTCCGCCCCCCTGGACAATTCTCCGGCGAAGAGACCGAGCTGCTTGCGCCGCCACCACGCGCCGGTCTCCTCGTGGGTGCGCCAATCGGTGAACCAGTACTGCCAGAGCACCGTGCGCACGCGCGGCGGTGGATGGCCCTTGAAGGGATCGTCGCGAAAGAGCCGCAGCACGCTCGGGCTGCCCTCGATCAGCCGCGCCTGCGTGTTGAGCACCCACGGCGAATCCTGCCACGGCGCGAGCGACGCGAACCACAGATTCCACTCGAAGCGCGGATGATACGGCGCGTACACGCCGGGCCGCTCCATGGGATTCTGCGGTTTGTACCGGAAGGGATACGCGATCCACGTCTTGCCGCCGTCTGCGCTGCCCTGGAACTCGATCTCGTAGCGCGCGGGAGTCATGGTCGCGAACAGGCCGTACGCGTTGGCGATGCGGAACGGATCGAGCCAGCGGGCGGGGGAGCGGAGGATGGAGTCGGAGGGGGCGGCGAAGGCGGAGATGCTGGTATAGAACAGGACGCAGAGAAAGAGGGTGGAGGCGCGAGTGCGCCAGGCTAACGGTGCGGGCGGCCTCTCTGTGCGGTCGCTGTCGTTGTGCGTTGACCGTTGTGCGTTTTCCGTGAACCCGTTGGACTGAGCGCCGGGGCGCCGACGGAGCCACAGAGAACGGAAGACGGAAAACGCACGACGACAGCGACCGCCGGAACGAAGCCACCGCGCCGTTCGCTCGAACACCCCATCATCGAGCAGCAGCACCCCCAGCATCAGCACCAGATAATTCAAAAACGCATAATTGGCCGTCGCGATGATGCCGGTCTGCAGCGCGGTCACGCCCGCCGCGCAGAGCAGCCGGAACGGCCGCGGCAGGAAGACCGCCCAGACCACGAACAGCTCGATGCCGAGCGTGATGATCACGGTCGCGGCGTGGTACCAGTGCGGCAGGTGCTGGATGTACCAGCCGGGCCACGCCGGCAGCGGGCCGTTCTGGTAGTAGTCGTCCATCGCCGTGAGATTGCGCCAGTGCGGGTCGCCGCTCGCCAACTTCACGATCCCCGACTCGAAGTAGATGCGAAACCACTCCCACCGGAGCATGAAGAGGCTGACGCGCGACGGCGGATGGGTCGCGCCGAGGCCGGGGCGCGCGCCGGCGGGGGCGAAGAAGATCGAGAGGAGGCCTGCTTCGAGCAGCATCCCGTCGGACTGATACGACGAGAAGACCTGCAGCGTCGTGATGCACGAGAGAAAGAGCGCCGTCGCGAGGCCGATCGTGACACGGGGCCAGACGTTGAGCGTGATCAGGATCGAGCAGAGCAGGCCGGCCGCCAGAACCAGCGTCAGCGCGCCGTCGCTCGCATTGAGCCAGAACAGGCTCGGAAAATCCCAGAAGCGCGCGAGCCCGGGCACCGCCTGACGTGCTTCGGCGAGATAGCGGCCTTGCGGAAGGATGCCGCGCGATCCGATCAACCCGTGGATCTGCAGCGCGAGCGAGTAGAACGCGGAGAGGAAGATGAGGCCGAGCGCGCGGAGCCAGATCCATCGCGGCCAGAGATAGCCCGCGCCGCTCCCGGGCGACGCGAGATGCCGGATGTACGAGTCGATGCGCTCGGCGGCGGTCATTCCGCCGCTGATTATACTCACGACATGATCCAGCGCACCTTCGGACGCACCGGCTGGCGTGTCGGAGAAGTCGGCTACGGGATGTGGGGATTGGCCGGCTGGACCGGATCCGACGACATGGAATCGCTCGACTCACTCGAGCGCGCGGTCGACCTCGGCTGCACCTTCTTCGACACCGCGGCCGCGTACGGCGACGGACGCAGCGAGCGGATTCTCGGACGCGTGATCCACAATAATCCGGGAAAGCGTCTCTACGCCGCGACGAAGATCGCGCCGAAGAATCGCACGTGGCCGTCGCGCCGCGGGTTCAAGCTCGACGACGTGTTTCCGTCGGACTACATCCGCGCCAGCGCGGAGGAGAGCCTCGAGCGGCTCGGTATCGAACGGATCGACCTGCTCCAATTTCATGTGTGGGAAGACGACTGGTCGACCGACGAACGGTGGCAGCGCGCGGTGGACGACCTGAAGCGCGAAGGCCTCGTGAGCGCGATCGGCATCAGCGTGAACCGATGGGAGCCGTGGAACGGCATTCGAACGCTGCGCACGGGGCTGATCGATGCGGTGCAGGTGATCTACAACATCTTCGACCAGTCGCCGGAGGACGAGCTGTTCCCGGTCTGCCGTGAGCTTGGCGTCGCGCTGATCGCGCGCGTCCCGTTCGACGAGGGGTCGCTCACCGGGACGCTGACTCGCGACAGCGGGTGGCCGGAGGGAGATTTTCGGAACATCTACTTCACGCGGGCGAATCTCGAGCCGACGGTCGAGCACGTCGAGCGGCTGCAGGCGGACTTTCCGCCAGATACCGACCTGCCGGAGCTTGCACTCCGATTCATCCTCTCGAACCCGGACGTCGCCGTGGTGATCCCGGGCATGCGCAAAGCGACACACGTCCGCGCGAACGCGGGCGCGAGCGACAAGGGGCCATTGTCCAACGAAGAGATCGGCCGGCTGCGTTTGCATCGGTGGGACCGAGTGCCGACGGAGTGGTCGAATTAGTGGAGCGTAGAAAGTAGAGAGTGGAGGGTAGAGATCGGATGGACTCGACTCTCCACTCTCCACTCTCCCGGCAGTACATTCTCTCCGCCTGCCCCAAGGACCCTCCCCGATGTCCAACTTCGCCCGCGAGCTGCGTCATGCTTGGCGCCGCCTGCGCCGCGCGCCCGCGTTCACCGTCACGACCTTCGTCGTTCTCGCGCTGGGACTCGGCGCGACGACGGCGATCTTCAGTATCGTCTACGGCATTCTGCTCCGGCCGCTTCCATATCCGAACGCGGATCGGTTGATGGTCGTGTCGCATTCGCTCGTCGTGCCCGGGGTCGATCACGTGGACGAGTCGGATGCGACGTTCATGCTGTATCAGGCACACAACACCGTCTTCGACGGCATCGGCGCGTACCACGAGACGGACCTCAACCTCGGCGTCGCGAACGGGGCGGGGCAGCCGGAGCGCGTGAGCGCCGCGGGGGTGAGCGCGAGTCTGCTGCCGACGCTCGGCGTCGCGCCCGCCGCCGGCCGCGCGTTCAGCACGGACGAAGACCGCGTGGGCGGGCCCAAGGTGGTCATCCTCGCGGACCAGCTCTGGCGCCGGAAATTCGGCGGCGATCGCGCGCTCGTGGGGCAGAACGTCCTCATCGACGGGACGCTGCGGCAGGTCGTCGGCATCATGCCGGCGAGTTTCCATTACCCTAATACCAGAACTGAAATCTGGTTCCCGCTGCAGCTCGACCCTGCGCACTCGGCGCCGGGCAATTTCAACTACGTCGCGGTGGCCCGGCTGAAGCCGAACGTCACGCCCGCCGCGGCGACGGCGGAGCTCACGCGCATTCTGCCGCGGCTGCTCGAGGAATATCCGAGCGACATTCCGCCGGCCATGTTCGAGAAGGTGCACTTGCGTCCCGTGCTCACGCCGCTGCGCGACGTGATGACGAAGGACGTGCGCGGCCTGCTGTGGATTCTCTTCGGCGCGGTGGGGCTCCTGCTCGTGATCGCGTGCGCCAACGTCGCGGATCTCTTTCTCGTGCGCGCCGAGGGCCGGCAGCGAGAGCTCGCGGTGCGCAACGCGCTCGGCGCGCGGCGCTCGACGCTCCTCGCGCAGCACATGAGCGAGGCGATCGTGCTCGCGGCGCTGGCGACCGTCGCGGGGCTCCTGCTCGCGGCGAGCGGCATCGGGCTGCTCGCGTCGCTGCCGAGCGGCATCGACGTGCCGCGCTTGTCGGAGGTGAGTCTCAACGGCGTGGTCCTGCTCTTCGCGGTGGGGACGGCGCTCCTCTGCGCGATCGCGGTGAGCGTGGTGCCGCTCCTCCGTACGCTGCGCATTCCGATCGCCGTCGTGCTGCGCGAGTCGGGGCGCTCGGCGACGTCGGGGCGCGAGAAGCATCGCGTGCGGTCGGTGCTGGTGGTCGCGCAAGTGGCGCTCGCGCTGGTGCTCGTCGCCGCCTCGGGGCTGCTCGCGCGCAGCTTCGAGCGATTGCGCGGCGTCACGCCCGGCATGAACGCCGACGGCCTTTGGAGTATGCGTATTGCACTTCCATCATCGCGGTACGGGACGACGCCGGTCATCGCGGGGTTCTACACGAACCTGCTCGACCGGGTGCGCGCCATTCCCGGCGTGCAGCAGGCCGCGCTCACCACGTGGGTGCCGCTGACGGACGACAACGACAACAGCACGCTCCAGGTGGAAGATCATCCCCTTCCGCCGAACTCGGTGCCGCCGGTGCACGACCTCGTCTACGCGACGAGCGACTACTTCAGCACCATGGGAATTCCGCTGCTTTCCGGGCGTGCGCTCGGCACGCAGGACCCCAACCACCCGCTGTTCGAGGCCGTCGTCAGCCGCGCGTTCGCCGCGCAGTACTGGCACGGCGGCTCGGCGCTTGGCAAGCGTGTGCGGCCGTGGATCACCGGGCCGTGGTTCACCGTCGTCGGCGTCACCGGCGACGTGCATCTCAAGGCGCTCGACCAGCCCGCGGAAGCGGCCGTGTATTTCCCGATCATCTTCTCGATGCCCGACAGCGTCGTCGCGTTCGACAACGTCGCGCTGATGATCCGGAGCGCGCCGGGTCCGGTGAACGTGCTCTCCGCCGCGCGCGGGGTGGTGCAGTCGCTCGATCCGAGCTTGCCGACGTACGGAGAGCGGCCGATGAGCGACATCGTGCGCGCGGCGTCGGCGAGAGCGCGTTTTCTCGTGCTGCTCCTCGGCGTGGCGAGCGCGATCGCGCTCGTGCTCGGCGCGGTGGGTTTGTATGGCGTGATGGCGTACGGCGTGAGCTTGCGCCAGCGCGAGATCGGCGTTCGGGTCGCGCTCGGCGCGCAGCCGTCGGCGGTGAGCCGCATGATCTCGCGGCAGGGGCTCGCGCTCGCGACGGCGGGCGTGGTCGTGGGATTGATCGCGGCGGTCGCGACGACACGGCTGTTGCGCGGCCTGCTCTACGAGATCAGCCCGACCGATCCGCTCACGTTGGGCGGGACGGTGGCGGTTCTGCTCGCCGTGGCGTTCGTGGCATCGTGGCTGCCGGCACGGCGAGCCTCGGTGGTGGACCCCGCGGTGGTGCTGCGCAGCGAATGACCGACCTCTAGATTCCGTAGCGGTTGCTCGTTGGCTGTTCCCCGAGGTGTTGCCATGAAGTCCTGGAAGTCAATCGCGGCTGCCGCCGCGCTCGCCGTAGTCGCAGCCGCGTGCGGGTCGGATGCTCCGACCGCACCGCACTCGTCGTCGAGCACGCTCGATCTCTCGACCGTGTTCGCCCAGATGTCTATGGGAAACGCCGACGCCATGCCCGGTGCGCGCGCCGCGACCGGCGTGCCGTTCACCGGGACCGCGCCGGCGCCATCGAGCGCCTCATGCGCGTACTCCGGCGCGACGCAGGGCTTCACCTGCGCGCCAGCGACCGTGGATGGAATCAAGTTCACGCTGTCGTACTGGTTGTACGACGCGGCGGGCCACGCCCTCGACGCGCCCGACGCCTCGAAGACCGCGTCCGTGCGCACCGTGACGGATGCGGCCGGGACGCTCGCGCTGGCCGGCGTGCAGAGCATTGGAGAGAGCATCGCTCTCACCGAGCACAGCGACATGACGCTGAGCGGTTTGCTGTCGAACGGGCGCACGCTCAACGGCACGTCGGCGTCGCACTACGACATCTCGTTCTCCGCGTCGACGCCAGTGCACAGCGTGATGGACGATTCGAGCGTCACGACGAACGTCGTGGTGCCCACGAACCCCACCGATGGCCAGTACTGGCCGGCGTCGGGTACGATCGCCAGCACGATGCACATGGTCACGACGAGCCAGTCGCTGCCGTCGATCTCGATGACGAATCACATCCTGATCACGTTCGACGGCACGAGCCGCGTGAAGTTCACGCTGACGGCGGACGGCGGCTCCCCGTCGACGTGCACGATCGACCTGAGCGGAAAGACGCCGCCGGTCTGCTCCTGATCACGGGGCGCGAGCCCGAGTCTGGAGCTCGAATTCGCGCAGGCTGTCGGGTGGGTTGAAGACCACTGCGCCGGCCCAGTCGTAGATCTCGTTGCCGACGCTCGTACCGACGAGCAGGATCGCTTGGCAGGAACCGCGAACGCGCGCCAGCCGCATGAGCATTTCTGGATTCGCGATCCGTTCCGCCACGTTCGTGTGCAGCGTGAGGTAGACCCAGCCGCGTGCATAGCCGGTGACGGCGTACAGCGCGCACGGCCTGGCGACGGGCTGCAGCGCGTCGAGGACCGCGCGGTCATGCGCGAGGGTCTCGGAGATGTCGCGCGTCCGGCCCGGATGGTAAATCGCGTTCGCCGCGACGAGCGCGATCCACGCCGCCGCGAACGCCCGTTGCGCACCGCGCCGAAGCTGCGTCAGTCCGATCGCGAGCAGCACGCACAGGACGATCTCCGCCTTCGGGCGATCGAACGTGTACTCGGTGGCGTGCTGCATCAGCACCAGATTTTCCACGAGCGGGATCGCGGCGACGACGACGAGCGCGAGCAGCGGCTCCGGCACGTCTGGCCAGCGGCGCGACTGCGCGCGAACGCAGAGCGGCGCGGCGAGCGCGAGCAGCGGGAGGAGCAAAAACGATCGGTAATAGCCGCGCACCAGCCCCCACAAGCTTCCCGCCGCCGCGTCGCGCGCAACGGCGCGCTTCCCGAGCGCCAGGACGAGCGGACGAATCCCGATCGTGAGCGCGAAGTGCGCAAGGAAAGTCACGCCGGCGAGCAACGCGCCCGCGATCACCGCGATCGCGAGCCGGCGCGGCGTGCGGCGCGCCGGATCGGCACTCGAATCTCGCGCGTACCACCAGAGCCAACCCGCGATCGCGAGATTCGCGATGTACCCAGTCCATTCGATCGAGGGGCCAAGCACGCTCGTGACGATCAGCCCCGCGAGCTGCGCACGCGTTGCACCTTCGCCGCCCTCCCAGCGGCGCAGCACGCGTAGGAAAAAGAGGAGCTGCAGCATCCACACGGGCTGAAAGAGCGAGTGATGCCAGTAGATCAGTCCGTGCGAGAACAGCGTCTCGATCGAGAACAGATACGTGCACGCGGTGAGCAGCGTCGCCGTCCCGCGGAGCTCGGGCGAGATCGCGCTCGCTCCGAGCGCCTCGTACACGAGGAGCGCGAGCAGCAGCGTCGCGAGTAGATGGATGGCAAAGTTCATCGCCATCAGATTCTGTGGATTCGCGTCGGCGTGGAATGCGCCAAGCACGGCGTACGGGACGAGGAAACCGATCGACCCGAACGATGTGTAGAAGCGGTTGCCGCGCGCATCCGGCACCGTGCTGCCGAAGTTGAGATTTTGCTGGGGCGATCGCGCAAGGTTCACGATCGGCAGATAGTGGTGCACGCTCGGCGGGGCCTCGCGGAGCGCCTGCACCGTGAGGAGCACGTGGTAGGTCGCGTCGAGATCCTGCACGTTCTCGCGCGGATCGTACGTCTGGAGCCGCAACAGAACGGACAGGATCCAGAGCACCACGATCGGCGCGACGAGACCGCGATATCCCCGGCTGACGAGCAAACGCAGCGAGTGCATGGCCCCAAGATACGGCGCCCGGGATATTTCGCGCGTGCTAATTTGTCGGTTCCACTGGGGGCGCACGCTCGCGGCTCCAATCGCTGGACGAGCGGTCGCGTCCTAGATTGCCGACGCTCGGCCGCCTCCCGCCACTTCACACGATGCGCTTCCACTCACGATTCGCCGTCATTCCACTCGTCGCGGTCCTCGCGGGGCTGCTGCGCGACTCGCTCGGTTTTCGCGGCACCGCGATCACCGACGCGTTGACGATGGAAGGCATCGGCAAGGGGTACACGACGGAGCAGAGCAGCGTGCTCGCGGTGAAGGCCGGCGCCGACATTCTGCTCAAGCCGAGCGACCCGACGAAGGCAATCGACGCGGTGGTGGCGGCGGTGGAGCGCGGTGAGATCTCACGGGCGCGGATCGACACGGCGGCGCGGCACATGTTGGAGCTCAAGGTGCGCTCCGGCGTCGCATTCGCGCCGATGGTCTCGCTCGAGCGGTTGCGCGACATCGTCGGCTCGCCCGAGCATCGCGCGGTCACGGCGGACATCGCCAAGCGCGCCGTGACGCTGCTTCGCGATCGGGATTCGCTGGTGCCTCTGTCCGGAGACACGGGCCGCGTCCTCGTGATTCAGTACGCGCCCGAAACGGAGGTCAAGGCGGGTCGGACGTTCAATGCCGAGATGCGCGCCGGGCTTCGCCGCGCCAACGTCGGGCGGAGCCGTCGCGCCGCCGTGCAGATCGTCCGCATCATGCCCAACGCGAGCGGCGATCAGCTCGCGTCCATTGCGCGGACCGCGGCGTCGGCGAGTGCGGTCATCGTCACCGCGTACGTTCGCCGCGTGGAAGGGCAGGGCCGCTTCGCCATTCCGCAGCCGATCGCCGCGTGGATCGACACGCTCGCGCAGCGCCAACACACCATCGTCGTCACGTTCGGCAATCCCTATCTCATTCAGCAATTCCCGAACGTCGGCACGTACATGGCGACGTACGGCGTTGGCGACGATCCCGAGCGCGCGCCGGTGTCATTGCCCGGCTTTTTCCGCCCCGGCGCCGGCGTTCAGCGCGCCGCGAGCGTACGCTAGCACGTTGGCGGCGGCGCGCCCACGGGCGGCCCGGATGGGGGCATGCTGCCGCTGCGCACCACCACAGTGCGGGTCTGCACGACTTCATGTTGGATCACGATCTGTCGCACGGGCACACCATCGAGCGTGGCGGGCTGGTAACGCCACGTGCCCACCGTCGGGAGCAGGGCATCGGTGAGCGCCCTGCTGTTCGTGCGCACGACGCTGGCACTGTTCGCCTCGGGGTAGCCGAGCGTGTCGACCACCAGCTCCACGTCGGTCGAGCAGCATCCGTCGCGCGGTTCCGGCTCGCGGAAGTCGGGGTGCGAGCCGACCGAGATGCGCACTGCTCGTACGGTCACCGCACAGTCGCGATACACCGGTCCTGTTGCGAGATACACGGAATCCGGCGCCGCGATCTGACAGTTGCGTGTCCGCACGCCCGTCTGGGTGCTCGCGCAGGCGGAGATGATCCCGGCGAGCGCGGCGAACGGAACTAGCCAACACGCGTGCCGAAGCTGCATCATGTTGCCGATACTCCGATTGTCGGGTGCGTGCCGCCGCGTCGCGTGCGTGGTCCTGACAATCTGATCAGAAGCGCCGACGCCGGCCAGCTCTCGACCGACCGAGTTTCACAAAAGTCTGATTCCGTGCCTGCTTCGCTGGAACCCTCCGCGACATCCGTCTGCCGTCTCTGCAAGGTCGCGACGGCGCGCATTCACTTCACGAGCAACCTGCGTGAGATCGACGTCTCCTGCGAAACGTGCGGGCGCTTTCGCGTCGAGATTCCGGGATACGACATGAACCTCGACGAGTTGACCGGCGCGCAGCGGCTCGAGCTGATCGGGAAGATCAAAGCCAAGCGCGCGTCGGGCGACGACTCGCCGCTGATCACGAACGACGACCTCAAGTCCATCCTCGGCCGGGGTTGATGTATCATTCGGGTCACCCGGACCCGAGAGGGGATCGAGATGCCGTGTCTTTTCGCGCTCATCGCGCTCGCCGCACCGCGCATCGTCATTCTCGCGCTGTGGTTCTTCTCGACGTGGTTCACCGGCCTGTTCGCGACGATTCTCTGGCCGGTCCTCGGTTTCATCTTCCTGCCGACGACACTGCTCTGGTACACGGCGGTGGCGCACTGGTGGGGCGGCCACTGGTCGCTCTGGCCGGTCGTCGGGTTGGTAATCGCCTTGATGATCGACATTTCGCCGGCGAAAGGACGGCGGCGTCGGGTCGTGGAGGAGTAGGTCGTTCGCTCGGGGAATTTCACTCGGCGAATACGGGTGGATTTGGGACGCGCCGAATAGGGTAGCTCGACCAGTCCGCCCTCGTTTGCTAGGTCCGCCGAGTCCGCGTCCCAAATCCATCCAGCCTTCCTTGGCGACTGTACGATACAGAAAAATAAGCTGGTAAATACAGAACGCCCCCACACTCGCGTGCAGGGGCGTTCGCGCTGGCAGGCAGACGTCGCTTCGACTCGCCGGCCACACGCGGGTGATTCACGGTTCTCTGCGAGTCCCGCGCGCGACACACAGCCGCGGCCGTCCTCCCTCGAGCTCAGGCACCGGCGGTACCGGCATCCGAGTGCTGCGGAATTCCAAACAGCGCCAGTCGTGACCAGCGACCCCACGACCGACCACTCCGGGGTCGAACCCTGAGTGGCGACCCTCGCGGCGGCGTCCCGCCCGTGAGCCATGGCCGCGCGACGCTCGTACCGCTGCCGCGCCGGCGAACGAAAACAGTGCAAAGCCTTTGCCATGGCGCCGCCTGAGCCGCGGCATGGATCACGCACTCTCGTTGGCGAATCGACGACGCCGCGAAGGAGTTGCGACCATGGGCGACCGACACGCCGCGCCGGACCTCCGGCCGCTGGAGAACGCATATACGATCATCGGCGAGCTCCGCGGGGACGACGACGCCCGCACCTTCCTCGCGAAGCGTGCCGCGGGTGATGACGAAGTGCTCATCACCGTCGTGCGCGAGCCCGGCAGCGACGGCAACAACGCACTGAACCATTTCGCGGCCGACACCAAGCTGCTCGCCGGCCTCGCGCATCCCAACATGCCGCGCGTGCTCGACGGGCGCTGGCTCGGTAAGGATGCGTTCGCCATCGTGACCGCGCGGCCCGCCGGCGACACGCTCGGCGAGCTGCTCTCACGCGACGAGCGGCTGAGCTTCCCGCGCATCGCGTCGGTGTTGCAAGACGTGAAAGGCGTTCTCGATTGGGCGCGCGACAACGGTGTCGTCCATCGCGGCGTCACCGCGGATTCGCTCGTCTTCGAGCGCGACTCGGATCAGGTGCTCGTGTCGCTGCTGCCCACGCCGATCGGCATCGATGCGGTGCCGGGCGCGTGCGACGACGCGCGCACCATCGGCCGGCTCGCCCGCGCGATGCTCACCGGTGAGCCGCCGCAGGGCGAGGCGCGGCTCACTCCGATCGCCGACGTGCGTCCGGATCTCGCTCGCCGCGTCGCCGAGGAGACGGACGCGATGACGTCGTGCGCGAACCCGAACGAAGCGCCCGACGTCTCGGCGTACATCGGCGTGATCGCGATGGCGCAGTCGCTCAAGGATGGCGAGGAGACGGTCGCGCGTCTCCAGGCGGAGTTCGCCGCCGAACAGGCGGCCGAGCGCGAGCGATTCGACAACGAGATGGACGCGTGTCGCCGCGACGCCGCCGACCAGGCCGCCGAATTCGCCGCCGAGCGCGACGCGGCGCGCAAGCGCATCGAGGAGCAGCAGACGCAGCTCACCGCCGAGCGCGCGCAGTACGATCAAGAGCGCATCGAGTTCGACGAGGCGCGCGAAGAATTGGAACGGCAGCGCACCGCATTCGCGGCCGAGCATGCCGCCTTCGAGCGCGAGCGCGACGATTGGAATCAGGAGCGCGAGTCGCTCGAGCAGCGGCTCGCCGCGGGGGAGCAGATGCTCGCCGAGGAACGCGCACAGCGCGAGTCGGACGCCGAGCGCGCGCGCGCCGAGATCGAGCGCGCGCGAGCGGAGGCTCAGCGTTCGGCAGCGGACGCGGAAGCGGTGGCCGTGCCGGTGCTGACCGAGCTCGCGGTGCGCGAGGCCGTCGAAAAGAGCCGACAGGGCAACCGCGACAAGAAGTCTCGCACGCCCGAGACGGAGGTCCCGATCGAGACCGGTGCCGAGACGCGGTCGGTCGCGATCAAGACCGCGGCGCCGTCGGGAGCGCAATGGGAGAAGGCGCCTCCGTCGATCTCGTTCCAGAAGAAGGCAGCAGACGCCGAGAGCGGCGGCGAGACATCGTCCGACGCCATGCGCCGCTGGCCGTGGATCACCTGGCGGCCAAGCTGGACGAAACCGACGGCGCTCGTCGCGGCGCTCGTGCTCCTCGGGGCTTCGATCGCCGTGGCGCGGCATGAGAATTCTCATAACAGCGTCGACTCGGTCGCCCTCGGCGGCACGAAGATCGATCCGCGGCTGCCTACGCTCGACACCACGTCGATGCCGCGCGGCGGCTTTCTGACGCAGAGCGCCGGCGGCCGCCTGGCTGTCGGCGGCACGGGCGCGCCGCTCGCGACCGGTGTCGATTCCCCCTCCGGCACCGCGCCCGATTCCTCGAGCTCCGCCGTGGTCACGGCGGCGCAAGTCTCGGCGGGCGACGTTGCGCCGAGCGCGGTGACTCCGGTGCCCACGCCCATGTCGACGCCACGGTCGACGCCAATATCAACGCCGCAGCGTCAGCCGGCAACGCAGCCGTCGCCGAACCCGGCGCCGGCGGCGCCGCGACCGCTCGGCCCGCGCGCGAGCGCGCCAATCGACACCACCGCTACGACCGCGTCGACGCGCGCTCCAGTCACACCAACGCCGCCGCCGATCGATACGACGCGCCACGACTCGATCATCCCACTCAGGATGCCGCTCCCGCGCCGCGATTCCTCGGTGCATCGCGACACGGCCGTGCGCCACGACACGGCGAGTCACGACACGACGCGCACGCGTCCGGATACGAGCAGCGGCCCCGCGCAATCGAGCCCCGAAGGCTGGGCGTGATCGCGCCGCGCGAGCCCGGCGTGTATGCTACGGCATGTGCGCACGTCGTTGGCTGATCGCGCTGACGCTGCTGGTGGCGGCATGCATTCGAATCGGCACTCCCGCATCCGCCTCTGGTGAAGAGCGCGATCTGAGCCGGATCGCCGCCGACGAGATCTCCGTCGGCCATTGGAACAGCGCGGAAGACATCGTTCGCGCGCTGCGGCCGAGGTGGCTCGCCGTGCGCGGCCCGGACACGGTCTACGGCGGTCCGGGTGGCGTTCAGGTGCGGATGGACGGCATGTGGCTGGGCAACACGACGAGTCTGCGCGGCGTGTCGCCGCTCGACATCGATTCGCTCGCGTTCATCGATCCCGTGGCGGCGGCGGGCCGGTGGGGCGGCAACTTTCGCGACGGCGTGATCCTGATCTACGGCCGCCGCGGTCCGCTGCCGGATACCTCGGGCATGGGGGAGTAGTCGCCGATGTCGCCGTCATAGACGACGAATTGCACAGGCAGCGGTGATTCAGGCAGATTCCGGCATGCCCCGTCTCACACACATCGCATTGGTCTTCTTCGTCGCCGCGGCGACGGCACGCGCGCAGAATTCGCCCCGCTTTGTCGATGCGGGTAAAGAGCTCGTCATAACGTACGGGCCGGTCTCGTTGCCGGCGCGGACCACTCACGATGAGATGAAAGAGCTGCCGACGCTCACGGTGATGCTCCCGGCCGACGGATGGATCCGCGGCATGGACGTGGACCTCATCGACTCACACGGGCGAAAGCTGCCGCAACATCTTCTCCATCATCTGTCGGCGATGGCGCCGGATGAGCGCGACCTGTTCAATCCGGTGATGATGCGCTTTGGCGCGGCGGGCGCGGAGACCGGCTCGATCGATCTGCCGCGATTCATCGGTATTCGCGTGCACAAAGGCGATTCGTTGTTCGTCAGCATCATGCTGCACAACGACACCGACACGGCGTACGACGACGTCGTGGTGCGGGCGCGCGCGCCGTTCACGCATGCCGACGCATTGCTGCCGGCGCTCACCGTGTATCCGATGGGCATGGTGATCGGACCGAAGGACAAGCCGAACGTCTTCGATCTGCCGCCGGGACGCTCGGAACAGTACTGGGAAGGTTCGCCGGCGGTCGCGGTCCGGCTGCTCGGCGTGATGGGACATCTCCACCAGTACGGCGTGCTGCTGCGCCTCGAGGA
Organism: Gemmatimonadaceae bacterium; assembly: GCA_025934775.1. Lineage (GTDB taxonomy): Bacteria > Gemmatimonadota > Gemmatimonadetes > Gemmatimonadales > Gemmatimonadaceae > JAQBQB01. The sequence continues at coordinate 190,337 of JAICWO010000002.1, forward strand.
TCGGACGGCGAAGACGGTGCTGCTGGAAGAACGGCCGAAAACCGACAGCGCGGGCAACATCCTCTCCATGCCGCTCTCGTCGTTCCTCTGGACCTTCGGCAAGCCGATCTACCCGTCGCACGTCTATCGCCTCACGGCGGTGTATGAGAATCCTACTGGCCGGACGATCCCGGACGGCGGCATGGGCGTTTTGGGCGGAATCGTCATGTTGAGCAGCGGAACCTGGCCCCGCGTCGATCGGAACAATGCCGAATACAAGAAGGACGTCGAGGCGATCCTTCACAGCGATCACCAGATGGCGATGCCCTGAGCGCGAGATGACACCCGTTACCGCATGCGCCGCGACGCCGCGAGCGCGGCGAGCAGGTAGGTGAAGTTCGCGGTGCCGTCCATGATCGGCTCGTTGGTGGAGTAGTCGCCGATGTCGTCGTGGTAGACGATGAAGCCTGTGTTGAACGGCGCGAAGGCATCGGCGTGGTGCAGGGCGATGCCTTTCAGATTCGAGAAGATCGAGCGATACACCGGCCCGTCGACGAGGCCGCCCGTGAGCGCCTGCGGCCCGAACTGCGGCGCGATCGCCGAGTGGGGATCGTGCGGCCACGTGCCGCCATTCGGGTAGCCGATGATCATCGACGTCCCCCACGGGTTCGTGCCGAACAGCCAGTCGAGCGCCGCCTGTTCGTATTCTCTAAAGCGCGCGTCGCCCGTCATGCGGCGATAGAGGAAGGCCTGCGTCGCGAACGACACCATGAGATCGTTCGAGCACCAGATGAACGGGATGCCGACCCTGAAGCCGTTCTGCGCCCGGCGCGCCACGGCGTCGAGTCCGCGGCGGTAGAAGTCGGCCATCGTCGTCCGCTCCCGCGCGCTGGCCGAGCGCCAGGCCGAGTAGTGGCCGGCGTTGTACCACGGATACCACTCGTAGTGGCGCGCGGTATCCGCACCCATCCACGGCGTCACGGGCTCCTGCCGGGCGTAGCGGAGCGCGTCCTTCAGGTAATGGCTCTCACGCGTCAGCGCGTACAGCTCCGCGGCGGCGAGCTCCATGTCGTCCGTCCAGTTGTCCTCCTCGTAGAAGTAGGGTGCGGTGCCCGGCGCGGTCTGGCAGACGCCGGGATGATCTTGACCAAGCACGTACGCGGCCGTCGCCTTGTGGCGCAGCACGCGCGCGAGTGAATCGTTGCCGGGACCCAGCAGCCGCGCCGCGAGCGCGAACGCCGACGCGAACTTGCCCGCGGTCGAGGCCATTCCGGTCGAGCGATTCTTGTACTTGAAGATTCCTTGCGGACGTCCGGTGCAGGGGTAGATCGGCCGCTGCTTGCCCTTGCCCCAGCCGTAGTCCGAGCTGTCGTTCGTCGGAAGATCGAAGTACCGGTGGTCGCGGTCGTCGGCGAGCTGATTGTAGAGCTCCGTGTCGCTCGGGAACATGCGGAGCAGCCACTCGATCCCATGCCGCGCCTCGTCGAGCACATCGGCGGTGTGATTCGCGCCGGGCAGACCGTTCGCCGCGAACGCGTCGGCGAACGCGCGCGGATAGTCGCGATACGCGGCGAGCATGTCGTACGTCGCCGTGGCGGAGGTGGCGACGTATTGCAGGTAATCCGACGCGTCGGCCCACCCGCCGCTCACGGGCAGGAATTTCACGACACGTCCGGAATCGTCGATCACGTACCCGTCGAGCTTATGGACGGAATCGCGAAAGAACGGATTCCATCCCGATCGCTGCTCGCGCATGTAGTGGAGCAGCGTGTCCGCGGCACCGTCGTAGACGTGCGCGCCGATCGTGACCGGCGGCGAGTGCACGGCGCCGGCGTCGATCGTGTAGCGGCCGGGGGACTTTAGAGAACTGAAATCGAGCCGCCAGGTCTGCGCGCACGGGCCAAAGGCGCCCGCGGCTCTGGCGGTGCGCGGCTTGGTGACGGCGCGACCGGCTTGATCGCGGACGACGAACGGAGCGAGCGTCGCCGCAGAGTCGAGCGCGCAGGCGACGGCGACCTTCGGCGCGCTCGGCAAATATCCGACCTGGTTCACGCGGATGACGATCGAGTCGTTCGCGGCCAGCGCGAGGGAAGCGAGGAGGAGGAGGAGCATGGGTGGATTCTCGTATCGCGCCGGGCCGGAGGCAACCAGGTCAGGGCGTCATCCCGAGCGGAGCGGCGCAGCGTGTTCCCCATCTGTCATCCCGAGCGGAGCGGCGAAGCCGCGGAGTCGAGGGATCTGGGCTCGTGGCGCGCCCGACACATTCGCGCCGGGGCGGCCCAACCGCTTTTAGACGCGAACGACGCGAACGACGCGAATACGCGCGGACGTTCGCGTCGTTCGCGCTCCACCGGTTCAATGCCTCACTACGCCGATCGCCCTCAAAACACCACCGGCTTCCCAACCGTGATCGGCGACAACCCGAGCTTCTTCGCCTGCGCGTTGAACGCCGGAAGGTCCGTCGTCAGCACTTTCTGCAGGCGATCGATCTGCACTTTGAGCTCGCCCTTGAGATCGTCGAAGATCGGGTACGCGCTCGCGATCGGCTTCGCGTCGGTGTTGCTGACCACGCCGAGGAGCGACGCGAGGCGATTGTTCACCTTGATCGGGAAGTTGAGCGGGTCCTGGCCGCTCTGGTTCTTGACTTGATAGATCTCATCTTCAACTCCGCTCAAGTCTCCGTCGAGCTTGTCGCCGGTGGTCTTGAGCTGCTCGTCCGGCGACTTCGCGATGCGGTCGGAGACCTGCTTCTTCACGTCGCGGATCTGGATCACGGCGCGGTTCGCTTCGCTCAGCTGGTCGCGGAGCTGGAGCGCGAGCGCGAGCTGCGCCGCGAGATCGGCGTCGGTCGCCGCGTGGAGCGGATTGCGCTTGACGATGATCGGCTGCGAGACGGTCTTGCCGTCGGCCGTGAGCCGCACCGCGTACCGGCCCGGCGCGGCCTGCGGGCCCGTCGTGCTCCCGCCCCAGAGAATCATCCCCGGGAACGTGGCCGCCGGCGCGTAGCGCAGATCCCAGTCGAACGTCTGCAGGCCCGCGTTCTTCGACGGCGCGAACGCGCCGAAGCCGCCGCGGCCTCGCCCACCACGGCCCGCCGCCGCGGAATCCGCCGGCGCACCGCCGGCCCCGCGTCCCCCACGGCCCCCGTTCTCGTTCGCCGTGTCGGGGTACGTCCGGATCACCTGGCCGTGCGCGTCGAGAATGTCGATCCGCACGTCCTTCGCCGGATGCTCGAGCAAATACTGAATCGCCAGCGGCTCGCTCGAGCGGATCGCGGTCGCCGGCTTGAAGAGATAGACGTCGCTCGCCGACGCGACCGTCGCGTTGTACTGCCGCAGCGGATTGATGTTGTCGAGGATGTAGAAGCCGCGGCCGTGCGTCGCGATCGCGAGGTCGTGGTCCGCGACCATGATGTCGGCGACCGGGATGTCCGGCAGATTGAGCGACAGCGACTCCCAGCGGTCGCCGTCGTCGTACGAGATGTACACGCCGTGCTGCGTCGCGGCGTAGAGAAGACCCTTGCGGGTGGGATCCTCCTTCACCGAATGCACGAAGTCGTCGCCGCGAATCCCCGTCACGATCTTGGTCCACGTTCTGCCGAAATCGTGCGTGCGGTAGATGTACGGTGCCTTGTCGTCGAGCAGCGGACGCTTCACCGCCACATAGGCGCTCGCCGAATCGAACGCGGATGCGTCGATCATGCTCACGCGGCCGAAGTCCGGCATGTCTTTGGGCGTGACGTTCGACCAATGCTTGCCACCGTCCTTCGTCAGGCTGATGATGCCGTCGTCCGAGCCCGTCCAGATCACGTTCGTCGTGCGCTTGGACGGTCCGATCGAGTAGATAACCGCGTACACTTCCGGCCCGTTCATGTCGCGCGTGATCGGACCGCCGGACGGTCCCATCGTCTTGGGATCGTGGCGCGTGAGGTCGGGGCTGATGCGCGTCCAACTGTCGCCGCCGTTCGTCGTCATGAAGAGGTGCTGCGACGATGCGTAGAGCACGTGGGGATTCACCGGCGAGAAGATGATCGGGTACGTCCACTGCCAGCGCTCCTTGAGCACCGCCGACTCTTCACCGCTGAACATGCGCGGATACGGGCTCACCTCGCGGCGCTCGCCGGTGCGGCGATTGTCCTTGGTGAGAAAGCCGCCGCCGTTCGCGTTCGTGCCGGAGTAGAACACATCCGGGTCGAGCGGGTCGGGCGCGATGTAGCCGTCCTCGGCGCCCGCGGGGCTGAACTCGTCGGGCGCCCCACCGCGACCGCGGCCACCGCCGCCGCGACCGAAGCCGCTCGGCTGCGCGGTGGACACGCACATCTCGTTCGAGTCCTGCTGCGAGCCGCAGACGTAGTACGGAACGTTCGCCGTCGCGACCACGTGGTAGAACTGGCCGGTCGGATAATCCTGAGCGGACCATTCGCGGCCGCCGTTCATCGAGATCGCGCCGCCGCCGTCGTTGGCGATGATCAGATGCTGCGCGTTGTCCGGGTCGATCCACAAATCGTGATAATCGCCGTGCGTGTTGCCGCCCACGTTCTGCAGCGATTTGCCGGCGTCGCTCGAGCGAAATGCGCTGGTGTTGAGCGCGTAGAGCTCATTCTCGCTCTTGGGGTCGGCGATCACGTGGGTGTAGTAGAACGCGCGCTGGCGGATGTTGCGGTTCTCGTTGACCTTGGTCCACGTCGCGCCGGCGTCGTCGGAGCGGAATAGGCCGCCGTTCTCGTTCTCGATCAGCGCGTAGACGCGATTCGGGTTCGCGGGCGAGACGGCGACGCCGATCTTGCCGACGACGCCCTCCGGCAGTCCCTTGGCGCGCGTGATGTCCGTCCACGTGTCGCCGCCGTCGGTCGACTTGAACAAGCCGCTCCCGGGACCGCCGCTCGACATCTGCCATTCCTTGCGATACGCCTCCCACATCGTCGCGTACATCACCTTGGGATCTTTCGGATCGATCGAGATGTCCTCGGCGCCCGTCTCCGGGCCGCGGTAGAGCACCTTCCGCCACGTCGCTCCGGCGTCGGTCGACTTGAACAGGCCGCGCTCCTCGCTCGGCACGCCGTACTTCCCGAAGTCGGCGACGAAGACGACGTTCGGATCCGTGGGATGGATGCGGATCTTCGCGATCGCATCAGAGTTCTCGAAACCCACTTTCTTCCACGTCTTGCCCGCGTCGGTCGACCTGTACACGCCGTCGCCCGGCATGATGTTGCCGCGGATCTCCGCTTCGCCCGTGCCGATGAACACCTCGTTCGGGTTCGACTCCGATACCGCGACCGCGCCGACGGATGCACTCGTGATCTGGTGGTCCGTCACGGGCGTCCACGTCTTGCCGGTGTCGGTCGTCTTCCACAGGCCGCCCCCCGTCGCGCCGAAGTAGCCGACGTTCGGCTGCCCGCGCACGCCGCTCACCGCGATCGACCGGCCGCCGCGCAGTGGGCCGATGCTGCGCCACTTGTAGGTCTTGAGGATCGTCGAATCCACGGGCGGTGCGGTCCGCGCCGACTGCACCGCGGGCGCCTGCGCGCCGCGTGACAGCCCGACCGCACCGGACACGCCGAGGAGCGCCAGCGAGGTCGCGATGGCCAAACGAGAAAAGCCACGAGACATGTAGAAATTCTCCACAGTGGGGAGGGAAATGCGGGCGGAGCGTTGGGTGGTACGCGCCTAGAGATAGGCGCGGAGCGGAGGCGGTGCAACCCGGTCATTATGCTTCGGCATGGCCAACCCGCACCGCACCGAGATCCAGGTTCGCTTTGGCGACACCGACGCGCTGGGTCACGTGAACAACGCCGCCTTCGCCGCCTATGCCGAGCTGGGTCGGCTCGAGTTCCTGAAGCAGCTCGGCAAGCACGTCACGGACCTGATTCTCGCCACGCTGTACATCGATTATCGCCGGCAGGTGCAGTACGATGACCGCGTGCACGTCGACACGTGGGTCGAGTCGCTCGGCACGAGCAGCATGACGTTGCGACAATCGGTGTCCGCGAACGACCAGCTCGCGGCCGACGTGAAGTCGGTCGTCGTGCACTTCGATTACAAGACAGGCAAGCCGATGCCGCTCACGGACGAGATGCGCGCGATGTTGACGGCGCGGAGCTCGGGATGACGGTGCGCCTACCCCGAGTACGGACTCCGCCCCGAGCCGCCGCCGCGATGCCCGCGATGGCGCTTCTTCGCCGCACCTGAACTCGGCGCCGCGGCAGCGGCGTTCGACTGGCCGCCGCCGCCGGTCCGCCGCTCCTCTTTCGCTTTCGCGCGCGCACGTTCCTCGGCGCGTTGCGCGCGGATCTGCGCGATGCGCTCGTGGATCGGAATCTCGAACCGGCCAGTGGGCTTCGCGCTGTAATCGAAGTCCGGCAGCGTGACGCGCGGCAGTGCCTTGCCGATCGCGCGCTCGATCGCGCGCAGGTCGTCGCTCTCGTCCGGTGCGACGAAGGTGAAGGCTTCGCCGGTCATCTCGGCGCGCGCGGTGCGCCCCACGCGGTGGATGTAGTCCTCGGTCTGCGCCGGCACGTCGAAGTTGACGACGTGGCCGAGCGCTTCGACGTCGATACCGCGCGCCGCGATGTCCGTCGCGACGAGCACGCGGTAGCGGCCACTCTTGAAGCCCTCGAGCGCGTCGGTGCGCTGCGCCTGCGACCGGTTGCCGTGAATGCGCGCGACGTTGATGCCCTGTTTGCCGAGCTGCTCCCACAAGCGGTTCGCGCGATGCTTGGTGCGCGTGAAGACGAGCGCTTCCTTCATGATGCCGCGCTTCAGCAGCTCGACGAGCAGCGCCGACTTGAGCTCCTGCGGAACGGGATAGATCGCCTGCGTGATCCCCGACGCGGGCGCCGCTTTGCGCTCGAGGTTGATCGTCACCGGGTCGTGCAGCAGCTCGCGCGTGAGCGCCAGGATCGGCGCCGGCATCGTCGCGCTGAAGAAGAGCGTCTGCCGTTTGGTTGGCAGATGTTTGAGCAGCCGCTTGATGTCCGGCAGAAAGCCCATGTCGAGCATGCGATCGGCTTCGTCGAGCACGAGGTGCTCGATCCGGTCGAGCTTTGCGTACGGATGCTTCAGGTGATCGAGGAGGCGACCCGGCGTGGCGACGAGGACGTCGACGTGGCTGCGGAACGCGTGCTCCTGCGGCCCCATGCCGACGCCGCCAAAGATCGCGGCCGCGGTGACCGGCGTGTGCACCGCGATCTCCTCGAGCTCCTGGAGAATCTGCGCCGCGAGCTCGCGCGTCGGCGTGACGATGAGCGCCCGCGTGGTACCGCGCGGCTTGTCGACCAGCTTGTGCAGAATCGGCAGCAGGAACGCGGCCGTCTTGCCGCTTCCCGTGGCGGCGCACGCGAGGACGTCGCGGCCGTCGATCGCGGGCGGAATCGCGTCTTGCTGAATCGGCGTCGGTCGGGCGAAGCCGAGCTCTTTCACGCCGCGCAAGAGATCGCGGTGAAGCTTGAGGGCAGGGAAGGAAGACAATGCGATGGAGTATGGGTGAATGAGGAAGGTAACTGCTGTCCGTAGTCCGTGGATCGTGGACCGTGGATCGTTGACCGTGGACCGTGGATCGTGGACCGTGGACCGTACTACCATGGACGACGGTCCACGGACCACGGACTATTATCCATGCCCATCCGCGTCGGCCTGATCGGCTATGGACTCGCCGGTTCCGCGTTTCACGCACCGTTCATCGCCGCACATCGCAAGCTCGTGCTCGCGGCCATCGTCACGGGCGATCCCGGCCGGCGCGCGCTCGCGCGCCGCGACCATCCCTCCGCGCGACTGTTGGACCACGCCGAGCAGTTGATCGAGGAGCGCGACGCGTTCGACCTCGTCGTGATCGCATCGCCGAACGCGACGCACGTGCCGCTCGCGATGGTGATGCTCGACGCCGGCTTCTCGGTGGTCGTCGACAAGCCGCTCGCGCGCACCGCGGACGGCGCGCGCATGTTGTACGATCGAGCGAGAGAGCGCGGCCTCCTGCTCACGCCGTTCCAGAATCGCCGCTGGGACGGCGATTTTCTCACGGTACGGCGCCTCATCGATGAAGGCCGCCTCGGCGACGTGTTCCGGTTCGAGTCGCGATTCGAGCGCTGGCGAGCAGCGCCCAAGCCGCGCTGGTGCACGAGCGACGCGGCAGCGAACGCCGAAGGAATCATCTACGACATCGGTTCGCACCTCGTCGATCAAGCGATCGCGCTGTTCGGGCTCGTGCAGGAGATGTCGGCGACGTCGAGCCGCGTCCATCCCCACGTGCAGGTCGCCGACGATGCCACGATCTCACTCACCCACGCGTCGGGCGTGCGCTCGCACCTCGTGATGAGCGCGATCGCGGGCCAATCGGGCCCGCGCATGAGCGTGTACGGCTCGCGCGGCGCGTACATCAAGCACGGGCTCGACGTGCAGGAAGACGCCGCGCGCGCCGGCGCCCGGCCGACCGACCCGCGTTGGGGAGAGGAGCCCGAATCGATGTGGGGGACGCTCGGCGCGGGCGACGATCTCGAGCGGGTGCGGACGGAGCGAGGGAACTACGCGGGGTTCTACGCGGCGGTGGTGGAGTGCCTCACCAACGGAAGGGAGGCGCCAGTTCGGGAAGAGGAGGCGATCGCGGTGATCGAGGTTCTGGAACGGGCGGCGGGGTAGGTCGGGAGCGGCGGTCGCTGTCGTTTTGCGTAATCTATTATCTGTTTGCAGTTATTGCGATTCTCGAATTAAATAGGGAGTCGAAGCTGCCCAAAACGGTAGACCGGAACACGCAGAACGCTAGACGGAAAACCACAGCGACCCGCGCCCGAAACCCGCCGCCTCAAAACAACCCCACTTTCCCACTCACCGACCCAATCAACTTCCCCGGGTCGTACCCCACTCCCTGCTTGAACACGAGCTCCACCTTCCGCACGTCCTCGATGTGCGTCGACGGGTCGCCGCCGATCACGACGAGGTCGGCCTGCTTGCCGGCGGCGATCGAGCCCACGCGGTTGGCGCGGCCGAGGTACGTCGCGCCATTGAGCGTGCAGACCTTGATCGCCTCGAGCGGCGTGAGCCCGCCCTCGACGAGCAGCTCGATCTGGCGTTGGTCGGAGTAGCCGGGAATCACGCCGCCGCCGCCAGTCGGATCGGTCCCGGCGATGAGCAGGCCGCCGGCGCGGTAGAAGGCCACCTCCATCGCGCGCGCCCGGGGGAAGAGCGTCGCGTATCCGGAGCGCGGATTCGCGTCGATCCGCTGCTTGAGCCGCAGGAAATCGTCGCGCAGGATCGGATCGAGCACGTCGAGCCCCGGCGGCGCGGGCCGGCCGGGGGTGAACGTCTCGAAGACCGTGAGCGTGGACGTGAGCGCGACGTGGTGCTGTATGAGATAGTGAACTAGCGATTTAAAATTAGCGTCCGATGTATCCACCTTCGCCACGGCCGCCTGGCCGTCCGCCTGCCCGGGGCAGACGTCGGGCGTCTTGTTCGGCACGAAATCCGTCGACGCGAAGAAGCCGTGCTCCAGGTCGTCGATCCCGAGCGAGACCGCCTCGCGGTACGTCACCGAGCAGAGATGCCCGGTCAGCTTCATCCCGAGCTTGTGCCCCTCGGCGATCGATGCCCCGAGCTCGGCGCGCGTGATGTGCATGTACGCCTTGAGCGACGTCGCGCCCATGTCGTGCCAGAAGTCCACCATCCGCCGCGCCTCGGCGGCGTCCTTCAGTTCGTGTACCTGCGGCAGTCCGAGCCCAGGCCCCTCGAGATATGGCGCCGTCGCGTCGATCCACGGCCCCACTTTCTCGCCGCGGTTGATCATCGCCGCGGTCTCGAGCTCGCCGTAGCCGTTCATGTTGCCCGCGGTACGCATCGACGTGACGCCGCCCGCCAGATAGAGGCGCGTGAAGCTCTCGCTCAGATTCGCGTACACCCGCGGGCCGGTCGGGTAGTACAGGTGCTCGTGCACGAGCACGAGACCCGGAATCACCGATTCGCCGGTCAGGTCCATCACCTGCGCGCCGCTCGGGATCGAGACGCGCGACGCATCGCCGACGACAGCGATCCGGCCGTCGCGAATCACGATGGTCTGATCCGCGCGCGCCGCGGCGCCGGTGCCGTCGATCACGCGAACGTGCGTGAGCGCGAGCACCGCCGTGTCGACGGCGATGTACGGGCGTACCGCCGGACCGAGGGTCGGTCGCTGTGCCGCGGCGGCGAAGATCGGCGCGGTAAGGAGGGCGATGGTGAGTTTCGATGTACGCATGCGCGGGAGATTACATGCCAACGGCAGGCGCCGCGAGGGGCGTGGTTGACAACGGCGCCACGCGTGCCACCGTATCAATACGATGGCGTAGTCATTCCAGCGCAGCGAGGAATCTTGTCTCGTGGTCGAGATCTCGACCCGGCGAGAAGATCCCTCAGTCGCGTTGCGCATTCGGGATGTCCGCCTTTCGCGCCGGTCTACGGTCCACGGTCTACGGTCCACTCTCCAGTCTCCGCCCTAATGCGCCCCTCCCACCCGCTCGCGCTCCTCGCTCTCTTTGCCGCGCCGCTCGTCGCGCAGACGCCGGACTCGGCGACGCTCGCCACGATGGCATGGCGGTCGATCGGCCCAGTGAACATGGCCGGCCGCATCACCGACGTCGAAGGCGATCCGAAGAACTCCAAGATCTTCTACGTCTCCGGCGCAACCGGCGGCATCTGGAAAACGATCAACGCCGGGACCACCTGGATCCCGCTCTGGGACCACGGTCCGATCGCGTCGATGGGCGACATCGCCATCGCGCCGAGCGATGACAGGATCATCTACGCCGGCACGGGCGAGGACAATGCACGCAACAGCGTGGCGCCGGGCTACGGCGTGTACAAGTCCACCGACGGCGGCGTCACCTGGCAGTCGCTCGGCCTCGAGAAGACGCAGCAGATCGGCCGCATCGTCGTCCATCCGACGAACCCGAACATCGTGTACGTGGCGGCCGTCGGCGCGACGTGGGCGTCGAACGCCGATCGCGGCCTGTACAAGACGACCGACGGCGGCAAGACCTGGAACAAGATCAAGTACGTGAGCGACAAAGCGGGCTTCATCGACGTGGCGATGGATCCACGCGATCCCAACACGCTGTACGCGGCGTCGTGGGAGCGCGTGCGCGGCCCGTACTTTCTCAAGAGCGGCGGTCCCGGCTCGGCGCTCTGGAAGACGACGGACGGCGGCGCCACGTGGCGCGAGATCAAGGGCGGCGGCTTCCCCGAGACGGAGAAGGGCCGCATGAACATTCAGATCTCGCGCAGCGACCCGAACATCGTCTACGTGATGGTCGAGGCGGACTCGGTTCGTGGCGCGAAGCCGCAGCGGCTGTTGAGCGGGCTCTATAGAAGCACTGATGCAGGAAGGACGTGGAAATGGCAGTCGACGATCGACAACCGGCCGTTCTACTTCTCGCAGATCCGCGTCGATCCCAAGAATCCGAACCGCATTTACCGGGGCGCCGTCGATTTTCAGTTCTCTGATGACGGCGGCTACTCGTGGCGGACCGGCATGTTCGGCAACCACGAGGATTATCACGCGATGTGGATCGACCCGAACGATCCTGAGCATTTCATCATCGGCGGGGACGCGGGCATCTTCCAGACGTGGGATCGCGGCGGGACGTACGACTCGATCAACAACATGGCGATGGGGCAGTTCTACGTCGTGAGCTACGACTATCAGGTGCCCTACCGCGTATGCGGCGGTCTGCAGGACAACGGCAGCTCCTGCGGCTGGAGCCGCCGCCGCGGCGGCCAGCTCCAGATGACCGACTGGTTCGCGGTGAACGCGGCCGACGGTCTCTACACGGCGCAGGACCCGATCAACCCGAACATCGTCTACTACGAGTCGCAGGGCGGCAACATGATGCGCCGCAACCTCGGCACGGGCGAAGTGCTGAACATTCGTCCGAAGACGGTGAACATCGCGACCTACGGCGGCCAGATCGCGCAGATCAAAGGCGACGGCACCACGCCGCTCACCGACGCCGAGAAGCAGCAGATCGAGCAGATCCGCGTGAAGATGAAGCACGACATGGCTGATCCGAACGTGGCGCTCCGCTGGAACTGGAACACGCCGTTCTTCGTCTCGGCGCACGATCCGAACGTCCTCTACAGCGGCGCCGAGAAAGTTTTCAAATCTGTGAAGAAGGGCGAGGATCCGATCGCGATCTCGCCGGATCTCACGGCGCACGATCCCACGTGGGTCCGCGTGTCGGGCGGCTACGATGAGAACGGCGACGCGGCCCATGATGCGTCCGGAGGCATCACGCGCGATGCGACCGGCGCCGAGGAGAACGCGACGATCGTCGTGCTGAACGAATCGCCGGTGCGCGCCGGCATGCTCTTCGTCGGCACGGACGACGGCAAGGCGTGGATCAGTCCGAACGACGGCGGCAAGTGGATCGACATCAGCGACGGCTTCGCCGGCGTGCCCGCGATGACGCACGTGAGCAGCATCGAGCCGTCGCACGCCGATACGGCGACGATCTACGTCGCCCTCGACAATCACCGACGCGGTGACTTCAAGCCGTATCTCTTCGCGTCGAACGATTTCGGCAAGACGTTCCACTCGATCTCGTCGAACCTGCCGCCGGGCACCGGGGTGCCGGGCAGCGTCTACGTGATTCGTGAAGATCCCGTGAACCCGAATCTGCTCTACGTGGGAACGGAGACGGGCGTATTCGCATCCTTGAACAAGGGGCAGAGCTGGTTCCCGCTCCAGGCGAATCTGCCCACGGTGCCGGTGTACGACCTCAAGGTCCACCCGCGCGATCACGAGCTCATCGCCGCGACGCATGGCCGCGCGGTGCAGATCCTCGACGTGGCGCCGCTGCAGCAGATGGCGCCGAGCGTGCTCGCGCAGCGCGCGCATCTCTTCGCGCCCACTGTGTCGTTCGAGTACGGGCAGATGCTCGCGGGCTCGGAGCCGCGCGCGCAGCGCCCGTGGAAGGGCGACGGCGGTCCGATCGGCGCGGAGATCGAGTATCGGCTCGCGGCGCCGCTCGCGTCCGCGCCGCGCGTGCTCGTGGTGGACGCGGCCGGCGACACGATCGCGCGGCTCACCGGCACCAACGTGGCGGGCATGAACAAAGTCTCATGGAACCTGATCCCGGCCCCGAACGGACAGTTTGCCGGCGGCCGCGGCGGGTTCGGTGGCGGCTTCGGCGGCGGCCGAGGAGGACGTGGGGCGCAGGAGCCGGTGAACGTGCCGGGCTTCCCCGCCGGGTACAATCCGCGCCCGGCTGAAGTGAATGCGCCGGCGGATTCGTCGGGCAGTCCCACCGCGCAGGCGCGCGAGATCGCGAGCGGGCGAGCGGCGGGACGCGGCGGACGCGGCAGCGGCTTTGGTCGCGGCGCGGTGCAGAGCGTCGAGACGGGCGACTATCGCGTCGTGCTCGACATGGGCGGCGAGAAGCAAAGCCAAGTGCTGCGCGTGGTGCGCGTCGAGCCGGGCGACGTGTCGGTGATGGCGCCCGTCGCGGGGAAGTAGTTCAACCGCGGGGGACGCGGCGGACGCGGAGAAAATCGCTCGCGCGCTGCCTCCGCGCTCCCCGCGGACCCCGCGGTTAGTTTCCTGGGTAGGAGCGTTGCATGTCCACCGAACGCCGCAAGTCGATTCGAGGATTGGTCGCGGCCTGGGTCGTGTACTGGGCCGGTCTCGCCGCGGTGGAGCTCACGCCATTCATGCTCGCCTTCTGGCGCGCGACGCACGTGGCGAAACCCGGCAGCGGAACCGCCTCCGTGAGCTTCAGCAACCTCGTGTTCTCGGCGAGCGTGACCGCGGCGGGGAAGTCGCTGTACAGCGGCTCGGCGCATCTGCTCACGATCGCCGCGTGGATCGCCGTCCCGCCGCTCGCCGCGTGGGCGGTCTGGGCGACGCGGCGTTCGGAAAATCGCGGCGCGCTCGAGCCGGCGCCTGACCGGCTCGAGCTGCCGGAACCGTCACCGGCTATGGCTGATCATCGTCGTCGAGGGAACGCTGCTTGCCGGCCTGCCCCGCGTGATGGAGCCGCGCCTCCGCCACCATCTGCTTCACCTCGCGCATGAGCGTCGGTCCGTGGTAGGGGATGCCGTCCTTGATCGTCCACTCCACGCCGCCGGTATGAATCGGCTTGCCGTCCTTGATGTCGTCGACGCCCGTGGGGTAGAGTACTTTCAAATTCTCTAACGGATTGCCGTTCACGACGATCAGGTCCGCCTTGAAGCCCGGCCGCACGCGCCCCAGCTCGTCGGCCTTGCCGAGGATGAGCGCATTGTTGTGCGTCGCCTGCTCGATGACCGTGATGGGCTGGAAGCCGGCTTCCTGGTGCAGCTCCAGCTCGCGGAGCAGGCCGAAGCCGTACATCTGATAGATGAAGCCCGCGTCGTCGCCGACGCCGACCAGGCCGCCCTTCCGCGCGAAGTCGCGCACCGCGGCCATCCAGATTCGGTAATTCTCCTTCCAGAACGTCTCGTCGGTCGACGTCCAGCCGAAGAAGTACGAGCCGTGGTTCTTGGGGTCGGGGCGGAAATAGTCTTCCAGCGCGGGGTAGAGGTAGTCCTTGAACCACGGCTGGGTCTGCGCCCGCTGGAGATCGCGCGACGCCTCGTAGATGTCGAACGTCGGATCCCACGCGACGTGGTGCGCGACCATGGAGTCGAGCACCATCTGGAGCCGCGCCGGGTCCGCCTCGCGCCAGAGGTGTCCGGCCCAGCGGAATCTATCAGTTTCATTATTATAATTATAGTACGACGGAAAATGCTGCACGCCGTCGAGCAGCGCCGCGTCCGGAATGCCGTACCAGTGCTCGATGCTCGTCGTGCCGAAGTGGATGTCGTCCCAGGCGTTCGTCTCCTCCACGCCGACGTGGTGCGCCACGCGCATTCCCAGTTTGTGCGCCTCATCCTCCGTCGCCTGCATGATGTCCCGATCGATCCCGAGGAGCTTGATCCCGTCCGCGCCCATCGCCTCGAGCTCGCGCACGTGCGCGCGCGCCGAGTCGGCGTTGGTCGGCCGCCCGAACATGGGATAGACGAAGATGCGCGGCGCCTCGAGCGTGCCCGCGTTGCTCGAGTCGCGCCAGGCGAGCGCCTTCCGCGTGTCGCTCCCGACGTCGCGCACCGTCGTGATCCCGCACGCCAGCCAGATCTTGAACTCGTACGAGATCGGCTGCGCCTCGCCGCCGCGCTCGTCCTGCATGTGCGCGTGCGCATTGATCAGTCCCGGCAGCACGTATTTGCCGGTCGCGTCGATCTCGGCGGTGTTCGCGTCGGCTTTCGGCCGGCGGCTCGTGCCCGCGCGGCCGAGCGCGACCGGATCGAGCGCGAACATCTGCGTGATGGTGTTGCCGACGACCACGATGTCGTACGGCCCTTTGGCGGGCGTGCCGTTGCCGTCCTCGACGATCGCGTTGCGGATGATCAGGCGGGCGGGACGCTTGCCGCTGACGGCGGTCGTCTGGCTCCGCGCGGCTGACACGGGCGCCGCGAGCGTGATGAGGAGGGTGGCGAAAAGTGCGCGAGCGCGCATGTGAGCCTCTGGGTGGCTGGGAACGCGACGAGCCGCCTGCACCAGCGCCGCCGTCACCACTCCGCGGCGCCGACCAGGCGCAGTCGCTTGTCCTGCTGGGGCGGCAGGAGGGTGGTGCCGGACGCGAGATCTTGAATCTTCTGTGCGTAGTCGCGCGCCTGGTCCCACGACGCGCGCGCGGCAACGATCTTCGAGCGTCGCAGCGTCTCCTGTGCATCCCGGCCTTTCTTCAGATTGTCCGTCACGGCCTTGAGCTTCCCGGCGAGCGTGCTCCACATCGTCTCGACGTTCGTGAGGGCCGTCTTCGCGGCTTCGTTGTGCGACACGAGACGGCTCACCGTGTCATTGAGCCCGCTCAGCGCGGCGACCTGCTTCTTCTTGTCGTTCAACTGGCGCTGCTGCTCGTAGATCTGCGCGCTGAGCGCGGAGGTCTCCGCGCTGAAGATGCCCAGCGTCGTTGCCGACGCCGCCATGCCGACGAAACCGACGGCGCCGGCGACGAGCAGGCCGGTCGTCGCACCGCCGCTGGCGACAGCGAGCGCGAACGCCGCGACGCAGATGAAGATCGACAGGCCGAGTCCGATCCCGGACGCCGTCACCTTCGCGCGCGCGGCGTCGAGCTGCGTTTGCAATTCGCCGATCTTGTTCTCGAGCGCCAACCGTTCGCCGTCGGCCAGTTGAACCGCCCTGGCGGCGCTGTGCTGGCCGGTCACGAGCCGGTCGTGGTCGCCGGAAAAATCCGTGGCCAGCGTCAGCACCTGCGTCTTCACCGTCGCGACGTCCGAGGCCTGCTCCTCGACGGAGGCGAGCGTGCTTTCGATGAGGCTGATGATGTTGAACGTCTCTTGCTTGGTGAGCGGCCGCTGCGCCGCGCCGTCGATGATGCGGAGAATCTCCGCCGTCGCGGCGCTGAAGTCGTTGCCGAAGTTGATGATCGTCTGCGGGATCGTGGAGCCCATTTTGGGCGCGATGTCGGTCACCCAGCTCAAGGCATGGGTCTTCGCCGTATCGAGGTTCGTCTTGAGCGGCGCGAACCAGTCCTCGGGCGGCGTGCTCACCGGATTCACGATCGTGTTGATGACCGCATGCGAGTACGCGGTGACCACCGACAGCGCATCCAGATGATCGGCGAGGCCCTCTTGGGTGCGGCCCACATCGGCGGACAGATCCTGCTCGTCGTTCGACAGCAGTGCTAAAGCGCTCATGAGCGTCTCCTGGTGTGCATCACCGGGCTTTGGTTACAGGCCCGAGCGGGTGAAAAAGTCGGCGAACTGATTCCATGACGTGATCGCGGTGTTCAACCCGTACCGCCGGATGACGGCCGGGAGCTCGGCCGGCGACGCGCGGCCCGCGGCCTCGCATGCGGCCTGATACTTCCCCCTAGCCGACGCCAAGGCCACGCCGAGCGCCGACGCGCCGACGCGCATCGTCTCGTGCGCTTCCGTCGCTCTGCCGATCGCCCCCGCGAGCCGGTCGATCGTGACGAGGAAGGCCGCCCCGATGTCCAGGTACGTCTTGCCGATTCCCGCCGTAATGGGATTGACGAGCAGCGGCTGAGCGTCCGCGGCGATGTTGCGGCGGACGTCGTCGGCGACGTGGCGCAGCTCGAGCGGTCCGCGCGTGAGCGTTTCATAATCCTGGACGATCCGGTTGAGAAAATCGGTCACGCCGCGGCTCAACCCTTGGAGCGATCCGGCGATCATCATCGTGTGGACCCACGCGAGTCCCATCTGCGTGACGATCTCGCGCGACTGCTCGGACGTGATGGCGTCGCCTTGCGCGAGGTCCAGCGCGCGCTGCAGCGGAACGGTCACGCCCGACGCGATGCTCTTTGCCCCGCCGGCGGCCCACTGATGGAGGGTATCGAGGTGGCCGGCCATTTCAGCGGCCGCCTGTCGCGCTCCGGCGAGCGCCCCCCTGAAGCTGTCGTGCTTGGCGAGCGGATCGAACTCGCCCGACCGCTCTCCGTGGATGATCACCGGCTGCGGGCCGATCGGCACGGCGCGGATGGCCGTGATGTACGCGCGCATGCCGTCATTGCGCGTCCCGACCTTCAGCGAGGCCTCGGCGATACCGGCGGCGTCGATCGCGAGCGACTGCGGATCCGCCTCCACCGTCGCCGCCGTCATGCCGCGGTACCCGAGATGACGATCTCGATCGGCTTCTCGACCTTGAGGACCGACGTCTGAATGTTGCCCGCGCGCTCGATGATGGTCGCCCACGCCGCGTCGGCTGACGGCCAGGTGCTGAACGCGGTGAGCTTTCGCGGATCGAACGTGCGTTGGTCGAGCAGCTCCCGCGCGGCGGCCACGTTCGACGCGATGTCGTCCCAGTGGTGCACCGTGCCCGTCATGCTCGTGAGCGCCGTTCCGGCCACGTCGCTCAAGCGCTCCACGGCGCGGTTGATCGCGTGAAGCGCGGCGAGCTGATACTGCTGTGCGTGCAGCTTCTGCTTGAGCTGGCCGATCTCGCGGATCGTTTCCAGCGCCGCCGCGCTGCGCGAGGCTTCGAGGGCCGCGTTGATACCGATGGCGAGCACCGCGCCCGCAATGCCGAACACCGGGATCGCGGCTGTGCCGAGGCTCGTCATCACCGCGAGCGACACCATCGTGAGCGACAGCGTGCCGCCGCTCATCGCCGCGCTTTGCATGTGGTTCTTGGCTTGCGTCGTGGTGATGCCGAGCTGGTTCTGCAGCTCGTTGATCCGGTTCTGGAGCGCGACGACTTCCCGCTGCGCGCTGGCCATGGATTTCGTCACCTCTTTCACGTCCGTTTCCATGGTGCGCGACAGCGCGATCACCAGTTCGGCGAAGTCCTTCACCTTCTTCCGGTAGCCGAGCACCCGCCAGCGATTGGCCGCGGCCTCCGTCGACAAGTCGTCGACATGAGCAATAAGGAGATCGCGGTCGCTCGCGCTCAAGGTTTCCTTGGCGAGCACCCGCTGTATCTCCGTCAACTTGCTGCGGAACGTGTTGCCGTAGTCGATGAGTGTTTGCGGAAGACCAGCCGCGATCTCCGGAAAATCCTCGGTGAGCCACTTCTGCGTCACGGTCTTCGCCGCGGTCAGCTGCGTGTCGATCTTGTCGAACCACTCTGGCTTCGGCTCGACGGGATAGAGCGCGGTGTTGAGCAGACCGTGACTCCACGCCATGAGATAATTGTTCACGGCGTAGTCGGACGTCAGCTGGGCGGTCATTGCTTCACTGTCCGGAGCAAGCACGGGCGTTCCTCCACAGGCGTGAGGGATCGCTCTCGGAGGAGCGAGGGGAGAGGAGCGGCGGGGAGGCGGGATGGCGGCCGGCCCGATGCGTTCGGGCCGGTGGTGCGCGGACATGATACAGCAGGAGGTCCATCAGCGCCATGTCGCTGCGTGTCGGCCGCGCGATACATTCCCCGCATGCCCGACGCTCCCCGTGCCGCCAGCATGACCGCGCGCGGCGTCTCGTTCATGCGTGCGTATCACCAGATCTTTGATTCAAGCCCTCGCGTCCTCGACGATCCGGTGGTGCTGCGCCTCCTCGGCGACGAGCTGGTCGAGCGGGTTCGTGCCGGCCGCGAGTACTTCGAGCAGCCGCTGTCCCGGGGCCTCAGGGCGCACGTCGTGCTCCGCAGCCGGTTTGCCGAGGATTCGCTCCACGACGCGCTCGCGCGCGGGATCGCGCAGTACGTGCTCCTGGGCGCGGGCATGGACACGTTCGCCTACCGACAGCCCGAGTGGGCGCGGGGCCTCACGATCATCGAGGTCGACCATCCGGCGAGCCAAGCCGCGAAGCGCGAGCAGCTCGTGGGCGCTGGACTCGAGATCCCGGCCAACGTGCGCTACGCCGGCATCGATTTCGAGCACGAGTCGCTCGCCGACGGTTTGCGCCGCTGCGTCGTCGACTTCACGCGGCACACGTTCTTCTCGTGGCTCGGCGTGACGATGTATCTCACGCGCGAAGCCATCGACGCGGTGCTGCGCACCGTGGCGACGTTTCCGCCCGGGAGTGAGCTCGTGCTGACGTTCGCGCAGCCGCGCCTCGCGTCCGAAGGCGGCGAACACCCGCTCGCCGTGGGCGCGGCGTCCGTCGGCGAGCCGTGGATCAGCTACTTCACGCCCGAGGACATGGACGCGTTGCTTCGCGCGTCCGGCTTCTCGCGAGTCGAATTTCTCTCGCGCGCTGACGCCGCACAGAAATACTTCTGCGCGCGGGCGGACGGTCTCGAGGCCCCGCGCCGCGTCTCCATCGCGCACGCTCGCGTGTGACGCCAGGTCGCGTAGCCTCTTGGCGGCCGCGCGCGCTCGGAGCGATGCTGCTGCCCGAGCACGCCATGGGCGCGTAACCGGCTGCACCACCGGCTGCGCCCTCTGCGCGCCGTTACCGAATCGCTCCCACGCACGCGCCTGCGGGCGAGAGGCCGACGAGCTTTGCGCGTCGATCGCGCCAACCTTGCCGTCACAGTTCGCGTCCCCGTTCGGAGTCTGACGGAACGCCCCGCTCGGCGCGAGGTTCACCATGCTCCGAATCACCGCCAGTGCGTCCGCGGTCGTGAGCTGGCCGTCGAGATTCACGTCGCCGCGGAGCGCGCCCGGGAGCACCACGGCCTTGAGGGGCGCCGGCGTGAGCAGCGCGACGAGATCCACGCTGCCGCTCGCCGCGTCGCTCTTCGCCATCGTGAAACGCGGCGTGATCTCCGTGCTCCGGCCGGCGTTGTCGCCCGTGAAATGGTAGTACAGCTTCGCGAGCGCGGTCTTGCTCGCGTGGCCCGTCGCATCCGTCGCGGTGAACGACACGGACCCGCCGTTCTGTGCGGCGATCGTCGGTGCGGCGAAGCCGCCGCTCACGCCGCGCACGGAATCGAGCTGCACGACGGTCGAGTCCCACGTCACCGCGACCGCGTAGGCGCCGAGCGACTTCCCGGCGCTCGAAAGATCGGCGGATAGTGTGGCCGCGGAGCGTATGCCGATCACGCCGGTGAGCGAGTCGGCGTCGAACGAGACGTTCCCGGCGACCGCCTTCACCGGCGCGCCGCGAACGATGAGCGTGTCGATGAGTGAGGCGGCACGGACACTCGCGCCCGCCGACACCGTAATCGTATCGACGTAGATGCCGGGCGCGAGCGCGGAGAGATCGCGCGTCCAGCGCACGGTGCCCGAACCGGTGCCCGCCGCCGCCGTCAGCGTCGTGTAGCTCAGACGCTTCGTCGCCGTCCAGGCGGTGCTCGTGGCGCCGACGCCGAGCACGAACACGCTCACGGAGTCGGTCACGCCGCTGCTCGCCGTCACCGTATCGGAGTGGCTCGCGCGGCTCAGCGAGATCGCCGTGCCGGGGAGCACCACCAGCGTGTCGTAGAACGTGGCGCTCAGCTTCCCATCCAGCGACGCGATCGGAATGGTGTACGCGTGCTTGCCCGGGGTGATGCTCGTGAGGTCGCGCTGATACCGCAGCCATCCCGGCCCCTTCCCGCCGAGCCCGCGTTGAGTGTTTGATGATTGGAATACGAGAATGCCGGAGTTCGAGCCGCCGTTGTTCCACGGCAAGTTCGCGGCCCACTGCAGCGTATCCGCGCCCGCGCCGACCGGCGCCACCGCGAGCGAGTCGATCGCCGCCTCGAGCCCGAGCGCCACCGTGTCGACGCGCGACGCCGGCAGGAGCCTGAGCGCCGGTGCGGGCGCAGCCGCGGCGTACACGACGACGGTGTCGATGATCAGCGTTCGTCCTTGGCTTGTCGCGAGCGCGTTGGATGGAAAGAGCGGCGGCGTGACGGTGATCGTATCGATGTACGTCCCCGGCATGTAGGCCGTCGCGGCATCGTAAATCGCGCGCGTGGTGTCCTTGACCGTCCAATGCCAGTACAGCGTGCCGCTGCCGATGCCGTTGAACCGGTCGGCGAACACGCTCTGATTGATGACTGGCCGGAGGAAATGCCGCGGGCCATTCGCGATCGTGCCCGTCCATCGAGCCCGGGTCGACCACTCGCCCGAAAAGGAAATGATTGCCGAATCGAGCTTGGGCGGCGAACCAGCCGCGATCGAGTCGCGCCGGCCCGTGGTGGACACGGTGTATTGCACCACCGGCACTACGTCCAGCGAGTCGAAGATCACCGCCGAATCGGTTGGGTTCGCGGTGAGCTTCACCGTGATCGTGTCGACGTACCAGCCGAGCGGCGTGTTGGTGCTCGAGACGCGGCTCCAGTGGATCACGGCGGGGCCGGTCCCCGACCGCGACGGCTGGTTCGTGTTCCCTTGGATGAAACCCCACGGCTTCTTGCGAGTCGCCGTCCATGCCGCGGTCAGCGCACCCGGTCCGGAGATGCTCACGATGGCGGTGTCCGAGCGGCCGAGTCCCGGAAAGCCCGAATCCACGCGCGCCGTGACGCTGAGACCGAGATGCAGCGACGTGCCGGGCGCGACGACGAGTGTGTCGTAGTAGAAACGGTCGGTGAACGCCGCGGGGCTTGTAATCTTTAGCGTATCGTAATAGGTGCCCGGCCCGAGCGTCGACACGTTGCGCCGGAACTTGAGCCATCCCGATCCGTTCCCGCTCGGCGTCGAGACGGCCAGCCATTGCCCGCTGCCCGACACGTTCGTCGCCGTCCACGCGGAGCTGGCGGCGTCCGGCCCGCCGACGGTCAGCGCGATCGAGTCGCTCGCGGCGGAGGTTCCTTCCGTGACCGTGTGTTTGCCGCCGGTGCTCGAGAGCGCGACGTACCGGCCAGCACCGTTCCGGATCGTCAGCTTCGCGCTCGCGGCGAACATCGAATCGACCGTGATGCTGATCTGGTGCGCGCGGTCGATGAACGTCTCGCCCTGCTGGAGCACCGCGCCGTGGTCGTTCGGGTTGCCGTTGCCGTCGCGATCCTCCAGACAGAACTCGCTCGTGTTCATGAGACACGAGAAGTTGACGATCACGCCTTCGAGCGGTACGCCGCGATCGAACGCGACCTGCTTGCGCAGCTCGACCGTGTAGTGCGTCGACAGCATGCTGTCGGAATACGAGAACGGCACGACCGCCATCAGATAATTCGAATTGGCGGTAGGCTGCGCCAGCTGCTCGACGGTGATCGTGTTCGACGCGCCGGTGGCGACGTATCGCCGCGCCGCGGGGATGAAGCCGAGTTTGTCGAGTTGGCCGGAGAGTGGCGCCACGGCGCTCTGGAGCTCGAGGCCGTCGCCCCACGTACCGCCGGCCATCACGTCCCATCGCGAGTAGTACAGGTCACCGTCGATCGGCGTCGAGTGGAACAGCGTGATCGCGTGGCCAAGCTCGTGCGCGTGAAATCCCAGATCGTTCTCGGGCTTCGTCTTGTAGCCCGAGATCGTCTGGCCGAAGACCTTGCGAACGCCGCGCACGGTGATGCTGTCGGCAGTATAGGCGCCGAGCTCCGCTGGCATCGCGATGCCGATCTCGTACGACACGACGTCGTACGTCGCCACGTCCACACTTTGCGGGATCGTCGCGCCGCACGCGTTGATGTATTTCGAGAGAACGCCGTTGCTGAAGGTGTCGACGACGGCGCTGGGGACGCCGCCGACCGTGTCGGACGCGGAGTAGTAATCCGATTCCTTGCCCGGCAGCGTCGCCATGTCGAGCACCGTCCCGGTGATGTTGAGCTGCCCGTAGGAGACGGTGTTCCAATATCCGGCGACGCTGTTCGGTCCACTGAACCAGAGCGCCTGATATTCCGCGGTCGTCGGAATGGGTGTCTGCTCGTCCGCCGTGCGACAGGGCACGACGAGCACGCGCCGCGACGTGAAGAGCGGAATGCCCGGTCTGGTCGTCGGAACGATGCCGGTCAGCAGTTGAAGCGACGAGACGTCGCCGAATCGATTCGCCGAGAGCTGCACGCGGCGATTGGACAGCCGCGACACGCCGCCGAGCCGCTTCACCGTCGCGCTGTCGACGTGCACCTCGTACTCGCGGTGCGTGCGTCCGTCGATCACCATCGTGTGCGCGATCGCGCGATGGCGGGCGAAATCGTCTTCCCACATGATGTACATCGAGCCCGTGAGCGACGCCGGCACGGCCGCGGCCTCGCCGGGACGGATCTGCGCCTGCGCGGGCCGGCCGAGCATCGCGATCGCGCCCGCGACCAGCGCGCCATATAAGAGATGTCTCATGGGAGCTTGCTCTCGAACGCCGCGGTGGTCAGCTCCTGGGTGCCCAGCACGAGATTGCTCAGCGATCCGGCCTTCTTCGCGACCAGTATGACCGCGGCGAGCGTGTCGTTGGAGAACATCGGGAATGCGGCGCCCGCGATGACCACGATGGTCGGATTCACCTGATTGGCCGCGATCAGTCCGTCGCTCGCCCGGTCCACCGTTCCGCCGAACGTCACGAGGCTCGTGTCGAGCACGATGTTCGCCTTGAAGCTCCCGATCTTCGCCGCTGACGCGTCGTGGTTCGCGTGCACGTACGCCGTCACCTTCTCGCCGGCCGCCGGGTTCGCGTTCGAGTACAAGAGCGACAGCGAGTAGCCGCCGGGCGCCGGCGGGACCGGTGTCGGCGTGGGAGTTGGGGTCGGGGTAGGCGTCGGCGTGCCGCTGCCGCCGGTCGGCTGCGTCGGCTCCGCGCCGCCGCACGCCCAGAGCGCCGTGACCCCGGCGATCAGCGCGCCGACGATCCATCGAGAAGCCTTCATGGTGTGCTCCATATGAGAATGCAAATGGCGGCTCACGGTGCGCCCGAGAGCCGCGGAAGGGAATCCACGCGGACCTGCGCCACCACGTCGTGCCCGGCGATGTCGGTCACGTCGAGCATGGTGAGGCGAATGCGCGCGTCGTCGCGCGCCGACGGGCGAGCCACGATGAGCACGAGCACCGCGCCAGGCGCGAAGCCGTTCGCCGCGACGCCGGCGAATGACACGCGCCCGAGCGCGCTCGCATTCTCGATGCGTGTTCCGCCGGCCGGTCGGTCGACGTGCAGCACGCGGGCGGTGCCGGGCATCGTCAGCTCGCCGTGGTAGCCGGCGATCCTGAGACGCGCCGTGTCGGCCGTGAGGCAGACGGTCACCGTCGTCAGGCTGTCCGATTTCGATTGGCGCGAGACGACGGCGTACGCGGTCGCGCTCTGGCCCGGGACCGAGCATCCCGGCCCGACTTCGAGCGCCCGAAGCGAATCGTGGCCGCACGCGATCGACAGAACGAGGCCGGCGGCGGCCGTGCAGAGTGTCAGCATTGGATTTGGCATGGTGTGATTCGCCGCCATCCTAAGCCGATGTCGTAAACGCCGCGTGAGACAACGGTTAACCAGCGGTAAACTCCCGGATTCTTTCGTCTTGCGAACGCATCTGCCGCTGGGATAACGTCATGCATGGCACAGCCCGCCCATGGAAGGCGCGTTGTCACGTTCCTTGGCGGCGCTGGAATTCAGGTCGACGGCGTCCCGATCGGCGGCCGCGCCGTCCATCGCCACGCCCTGGCGCTGCTCGCGCTGCTCGTCGGCAACGGCGGCCGCCCACTCACACGCGACAAGCTGATTGCGCTCCTCTGGCCCGAGCGCGACGCCGACGCCGCCCGCAATCTCCTCAAGGTCAACGTTCACGAGCTACGCAAAGAGCTCGGCGACGCGGTCATTCGCTCCGCGGGCGATCAACTCAGCGCCGATCTGAACGAGCTGTCGTGCGACATCGCGCGCTTCACGAACGCGATCGCATCCGGCGACGACGACGCGGCGGTCGTGCGCTACGGCGGTCCGTTTCTCGACGGCTTCTTTCTGAAAGACGCCGCGGAGTTCGAGCCCTGGGCCGACTCGGAGCGCGCGCGGCTGGCGGCGATGTACGCATCGGCGCTCGAGCGACTCGCGACGGCCGCCGAGCAGGGGGGCGACTATCAGACGGCCGTCCGCTGGCGCCGCGCACATGCGCAGCACGATCCGTATCATCCGGAAGTGGCGAGCCGGTTGGTGCAGGCGCTCGCCGCGTCGGGCGATCGCGCGAGCGCGATGAAATTCGCCGACACATTCGTCGAGCGTCGCCGCGAGGAGCTTGGGATCGGAGACGAGCAGGGCATCGCGGCGCTCGCTCGAAGCGCGGCGAGCGCGTACACGCGGTCGGTTAGCGTGCCGGTGGTTGGTGCGGCGGCAGACTCTCGAGACGGCGCGGAACGAACCGGAACCACGCGACACTCGGCGTCAGGGCCGCGGCACCGAGAGCCGCTGATGTGGATCGCTGTAGCGGGCGTGATCGTCGTCGCGATTGCCGCGACGCTCTGGCGACCCGCGCACAGCGAGCTGACGCCGATGTCGTTTCCGGCCGCGGCATCGCGCGTCGCGATCGTTCCGTTCCGCGTCGTCGGCGCCGACAGCGCGATGCGCGATGCGGAAGCCAGCCTCATCGCGGCGCGGTTCACGGGCGAGACCGGCCCCGAAGCGATCGATGCCGCGCGCGTCCTCGACACCTGGCACGCGGCGGCGAGATCAGGCGTGCCGTCGTTGGGTGATGACATCGGCATCGCGCGATCGCTCGGCGCGACGCGGCTCGTGTCGGGCGAGATCGTCGGCGCGCGCGATTCTATAGTAGTGGCGGCGCGATTGTACGCCGTCGCGAACGGCGCGCTCCTCGCCAGCGCGCGGGTCGATGCGTCGAGCGGCGCTTCGCCGGCGACGCTCGCCGACCGGTTGGCGGTGCAACTGCTCGCCCGCGCCGCCGGCGAGCCGGAGGACCGCGTCGCCGGCCTCGCGAACCGGCCGGTTGCCGCGGCTCGCACCTATCTCGCGGCGCAGCAAGCGTACAGATCGGCGCGATACGCCGCCGCGGAGAGTCTCTACGCGCGAGCGCTGGGCGACGATTCCACCTTTGGCGCGGCGGGACTCGGCCTCGCGATGGCCAACAGTTGGACGGTGATCAACGAGCATTACGGCATCGGCCGCGACGCCGCGTTGCATCACTTGAGTAGTATGAGCGAACGTGATAGAGAGTTCGCGAATGCCTTCTTTGGGCCCGACCCGGCGATCGGGCCGCCGCGGCCGGCGCCGGTGTACCTGGCGCGATGGGAAGATCTGGTCGAGAAGTATCCCGATTGGACCGAGGCATGGTACCAGCTCGGCGACCGCTACTATCACTTCGGCGGATTGTCCGGCCTCGCCGACGCCGGCGACCGCGCGCGCGACGCGTTCCGCCGCGCGCTGTCTCAGGATCCCGCCTTCGCGGCGCCGTTGCACCACCTCGTCGAGCTCTACGCGGCGCGCGGCGAGCTCGCGGATCTGCGCGCCGCGGGCGACCGCTACTTCGCCGCCAATCCGGGCGTGCGCCGCGACCGCTCGGCGATCGGCTGGGAGATCGCGATGGCGGCGGGCGACCGCGCGTGGCTCGGCCGCGTGCGCGCCAACTTCGACAGCATGCCGCCCGAGGAGCTGACGCGCATCGGCTGGGTGACCGACGACAACGGCTGGCCGCGCGCCGACGCCGAGCGCGCGGCGGCGATCGTCGACCGCCGCGCCGGCACGGCGAGCGAGCATGAGAGTGCGCTCATTCAGGAATTCACACTGGCGATGAACGCCGGCCAGCCCCGCGAAGCCCGCGTCGCGGCCGAGGCGCTCGGCGCGGAGTTCCCCGACCGGCCGGTCGCCGCGCTGTGGGATCTCTACGGCGCGCTGTTCGGCGACGGCGATACGACGCTCGCGCGCGACGCCGCGGCGCGCCTCGAGCCGTTCGCGGCAGCGCCCGTGAGCGGCGATCACGTGCGCCGCGACCAGCAGTATCTCGCCGCGTGCATGGTCGCATACTGGCGCGCCACCGCCGGCGATCTGCCGCGCGCGCGCGCCGCGGCCGATCGGCTCGCGGGCGCGCTCCCGCGCGAGACCAACAACTTCGCGAAGCGGAACGGCCGCGTGTGCCTCGCGATGCTTTCGGCGGCGATCGCGGAGCGGAGTCGCGCGACCGACGCGAAGCGGCTCGTCGCGCAGCTCGATACCACGCTGCTCGAGAACCGCGTGCCGCCGCACGTGATTCTGGAAGCGGGCACGATCGCGTCGGCTCGTCTGCACGCGGCGCTCGGCGATACGGCGGCGGCGCTGGTCGCGGCGCGGCGGCGAGAGCATCTCACCGGACCGCCGATATTTCTGGCGACGGAGCTGCGGGAGGAGGCGAAATACGCCGCCGCGACGGGCGATGCCGCGGGCGCGGCGCGTGCGACGAAGCATCTCGCGGCGCTCAGACGATGAGCCTGCATCGTCATCCCGAGCGAGCGCAGCGAGTCGAGAGATCTTCTATGCAGGTCGCGCTGCATCCAGCGCCGGAACACCACCCGATCACCGAAGGCCCGATCCATGTGCCGAAATATCAAAACACTCGCCAACTTCGAGCCGCCCGCGACCGAGGACGAGATTCGCGCTTCGGCGCTTCAGTTCGTCCGCAAGTTGAGCGGGATGAACAAGCCGTCGCACGCCAATGAAGCCGCGTTCAACCGTGCTGTCGACGACGTGGCGTCAGTCGCGCGGCAACTGCTCGCGTCGCTCGAGACGCACGCGCCGCCGCGGGATCGGGAGGTCGAGCGGCTCAAGGCGCAGGAGCGCGCGCGCCAGCGATTCGGATGATGCTGGCGCGCGCGTCGATGCTACCGCGCGGTCAGTTCCCGCCGCGCCCGCGCCGAGGGAGCGCCGTCGGCGGGATGATGCCGTTCAGCCGCATGTAGTTCGCGAGCTGGCTGTAATGGTCCTCGAGGTCGAGCGCGTGGCCGAGCACGAAGTTGGCGCGCGTGCTCTTGCGGGTCTGACCGTTGAACGAGAGCTCGATCTGATCGGCGAGCTTCGCGTCGTCGACCTGCGTCAGCGCGTCTTGACAGAACGCGAATGAGGCCTTGAGCTGCTCGACGAGCTTCTCCTTCGGCCACGCGGCCTTGATCGAGTCGGCGGTCTTCGTCTCCTCGTCGGAGAGGGTCGCCTTCTTCTCGCCGAAGTTATTACAGAAGTAGTAATTGTCGCTCGCGACGTGCTGCGCGATGAATCCGATCGAGAGCTGCGCCGGCGTCGGCTTGTAGGCGAACTTCGATTCCGGAATCGAGTCGAACGCCAGCGCGACGTTCCGCTCGAGTCCCGCGATGCGGCCCTTGAAGCTGGTGGTGATCGGATTCGCGGGCTGCTGCGCGGCGAGCGGCGCCGACAGCGCGAGACCAAGCGCGAGCATGAGTGTGGCATGCGGCGTCTTCATGGGATCCTCTCATTGGGCGGGGAAGGGGACGGGCAGCGGACGGCACGGACCGAGCGACATACTCGCGGGCTCCGTCGGATTGCGCAATCGCCCGCGTGCGACGCGGACCACAACTCGACAGAACGTTTACAAGTGCCGCGGCAGCCAGTGCTTCACTTCGGCGATCAGCGCCATCGGCGAGTAGGGCTTGGCGAGATACGTGGCGCATCCGACTGCGAGCGCGCGCCGGCGCAGGTCTTCGGAGGCGAGGCCGGTGATCGCGAGAATTGGAACGTCGGCGAGCGCGGGGTCCGCTTTGAGTGCCGCGGCGACACCGATGCCGTCGAGCTTTGGCAAGCCCATGTCGAGGAGGACGATGTCCGGCCGCTGCTCGCGCGCGATCGAGACCGCGGTCACCCCATCCGGCGCCTCGACGACGTCGAAGCCGGTGGAGCGCAAGTATTCGGTATATAGAAATCGCTGGTCGGGATCATCTTCGGCGATGAGGACCAGCGGGCGGGCGCGTGGTTCGGACACGACAGAAAGGTAGCGGGCGGGGCGGGGAACAGCACTCTGGAGACAGGTGTGCTTGCGGGTCGCGTTGGAGCGGGGTGGCGAAACAGATGTCGCCAGGGATGTGAGCGAGTGGCGCGACGCGGGCTCGATAGTGGAACCCGGGGCGACGAGGCGCAGTCGCGGAGGCGGCCTGCGGATGCTTGACACCTTGACGCCGGTTCGCTACCGTTCCACTCACGTGATGACTGGAACGCCGATGCAACGTACGCCGCCGGAAATGCTCCAGGGAACAGTCGACGTCCTCATCCTCCGCGCCCTCGCCGTGCAGGCGATGCACGGCTACGCGATCTCCCGCTGGCTCGACGAGCGCAGCGACGGGGTGCTCTCCGTCGAAGGGGCAGCGCTCTACCAGGGGCTGCACCGTCTCGAGCGGCAGAAGCTCATTGCCGCCGAGTGGGGGCTGTCGGAGAACAACCGCAAGGCAAAGTTCTATTCGCTCACCACCGCGGGACGCGCGCGGCTCCGTTCCGAGGCGTCGATATGGAAGACGTACGCCGCGGCGGTCCACAAAGTGTTGAGCCCAGCGTGACGGGGTGTTGCCATGATCACCGGTAAGCGGCTCTTCAAGGTCCCCTGGCGCTCGCGGACGACGATCGCGCGCGACGTCGACGCCGAGCTGGGCTTCCACTTCGAGATGCGCATCGCCGAGCTGCGCGCGCGCGGAGCGAGCGTGGACGACGCGCACCGGCAGGCGACGGCAGAGTTTGGAGATCTCGAATTCACGCGCGCCTACTGCCGGCGTGAAGATGAGCGCGCGGCCAGCGACGAACGCCGCGCCGACGCCCTCGTCGAATGGCGGCAGGATGTGGCGTACGCGGTCCGTACGCTGCTGCGGAGCCCGGGCTTCGCGGTGGCCTCCCTGCTCACCCTCGCCATCGCCATTGGCGCGAATACCGCGGTGTTCGCGGTGTCGCGCGCCGTGCTGCTCCAACCGCTCCCCTATGCGGATGCCGCCCGGCTCTATCAGGTGTTCACCATCCAGCCCGACCGGCCGGTCGTGTCGAGAAACCAGCTCTCGCCGGCCGACTTCGCCGATTTCGAGAACTCTCAAAGCAGCTTCGCCGGACTCGGCGCCGCCGCGCCGTCGACGGCGATGATCCTCCAGCCGGCATCCGGTGACCCGATCTCGCTCAATGCGATCGACGTGAGCTCGAACCTGTTCGGCGTGCTCGGCACGCGCGCGCTCTACGGACGCACGCTCATGCCGGGCGACGAGATCCACGGGCAGGACCACCGGGTGGTGCTGTCGTACGACACGTGGAGCCGCGACTTCGGCGGCGACCCGCGCGTGGTCGGGCGCTCGATCCTACTCAGCGGCGAGTCGTACGTGGTGGTCGGGGTGATGCCGCGCGGCTTCACGATCGACGAACGCGAAGCGCTCTGGCTGCCGTACGACCAGAAGGGCACGCTCGCCGACGTGGTGCGGGCGCGGAAGCAGCACTACGTGCGGACCATCGGCCGGCTGAAGCCCGGAGTCACCGCGGCGCGCGCGATGGAGGATCTGCGTACGATCGCGGCGCGGCTCGCGCTCGCCTATCCCGATGCCGACAGCGGACGCACCGCCGAGATGCGCCCGCTCACCGAAATGCTCACGGGCGACCTGCGTCCGGCGCTGCTCTTGTTGGAGGGCGCGGCAGCGCTCGTGCTGCTCATCGCCTGCGCCAACCTCGCCAACCTCGCGCTGTCGCGCACGACGGGCCGCCGGCGCGAGCTGGCGACCCGCGCCGCGCTCGGTGCGAGCCGGGGGCGGCTGGTGCGGCAGCTCGTCACGGAGGCGGTCGTGATCTCGCTCGCCGGCGGCGCGCTCGGTGTCGCGCTCGCGGCGGTGGGCACGCGGTCGCTCCTTGCGCTCAATCCGACGACGCTGCCATCGCTCTTCCACGCGACGATGAACGGAGGCGTGCTGGCGTTCAGCGTCGCCATCTCGCTCGCGACCGGCGTGCTGTTCGGGCTACTGCCGGCGCTCGATGCGTCGTCGGGCAATCTTCATGAATCTCTGAAAGAAGGCGGCCGGGGGAGCAGCGGCGGCCGGGCGAGCGGGCGGGCGCGTGCCAGTCTCGTCATCGCGCAGGTGGCGCTCGCACTCATGCTGCTTACCGGCGCGGGACTACTGGTACGCAGCTTCGCGCGGCTCACGCACGTCACCCTCGGCTACGATCCGAACCAGGTGGTCACCGCCGATCTACGCGCCGCGGGCGGCCGGTACGACGACGCGCTCGCGGTGACGGCGTTCTACGACGGAGTCATTCAACAACTCGCACACACGCCGGGGATTACCACCGTCGCCGCGATGAGCGACCTGCCGTCCCGCGGATCGTCGAGCACGTCGGTGCGCATCGAGGGGCAGGAGAACGACGAGTCTCAACTGCGCGAGCTACGGTACGTCAGCGTGCACGGTGATGTCTTCAAGACGCTGCGCATTCCGATCGTCGCCGGCCGCGATTACGACGCGAGCGATCGCCCCGACATCCCCGAGACGACGATTCTCAACGAGACCGCGGCGAAGCGCTACTTCCCCAACGGCGACGCGGTCGGCCACCGGATCAAGATCGGGCCGGACCCAAACGGAGCCTGGATGACGGTGATCGGCGTCGCGGGCGACATCCGCGGCGACGGCCTCGACGTTCCGCCGGAGCCGACGATCTACGCGAACCACCGGCACGAGCCGTGGATGCGTTCGATGTCGCTCGTCGTGCGCACGTCGCTGAGCGCGGCCAACACCGGTGCGCTCATCCGCGCTGCGGTGCGAGCGCAGGACCCGACGCTCGCGGTGAACGATGTCGAGACGCTCGACGACGTCATGGGTGAGAGCCTCGCGGCGCGGCGCTTCGCGCTCGGCCTCGCCGTGAGCTTCGCGCTGATCGCGCTGGTGCTCGCCGCCGTGGGGATCTACGGCGTGCTTGCCTACAACGTCGCCAACCGCTCGCGCGAGCTCGGCGTCCGCATCGCGCTCGGCGCGTCATCGCGGCGCGTGGTGTCGTTCGTCGTGGGGCAGGGGATGGCGACGTCGCTGGCCGGGATCGTCGTCGGCGTTGCCGGCGCGGCGGCGGGCGCACGGCTCTTGCGCGGCATGTTGTTCGACGTGACGCCGTTGGATGTGGGCACGTATGGTGTCGTTGCGGCGCTGCTGCTGCTGGTCGCGTTGATTGCGTGCGCGGTGCCGGCGTGGCGAGCCACGCGGGTCGATCCGCTGACGAGCATGCGGGCGGATTAGCGCGGCTGTTCCGGCGGTCGAGGCGCCACTGAAGCTGACAAGGCGTCTCGGAACGATGGACGATTCGCATTTGCTGATGCTTCGAACGTTGGCGGCCGCTTTTCGCGGCGCGATCGAGGCCACGCGTGCGGAGCGGGTGCCGGGCGCTCTGCCGTACTTTCCTGAAGGCGCGTGTTGAATGACCAGCCGCTTGTTCGTGAGTGGCGTGTTGCCGGGCAGCGAGCACGCCGCACGCCACGATTGGCTGGAGGTCGATGGATCCGTCGTGGACATGACCGCGGATCCATTCGGCGAGGCTCCAGTCGTCGTGGGCGCTCGCACGGCATTTCATGAATCTCTAACATCGACCGTCGCGGACGATGCGGCCGATCTCGTCGCCTCGTTGAGCGCCGAGGAGAGGACCCGGCTCGAGCGGCAGCTCGCGGCGATCGAATCGCGACTGCCGCCGCCCGGGTCCGCGGCGGCCTCACGAACCCTGTCGCGTCGCCGCTACCGCGAGATCTCCCCCAGCCCGGCGAGAAGCTCGTCCAGTTGATCGAACGTCTCGACCATGGCATCGGCTGCTCCGGTGCCGGCGGCGTCGAGCGCTTCCTTCGAGGGATAGTTCTTGCGCAGAACCACCAGCGTCTTGCCGCCCCGTTCCTCGAACGTCACGGTGGTGACAGATCCGCCCTCACCGCCTTCGTCATTGGTCCACGCGAGGCGCGAGGGCGGCTGCACGTCGATGTATGTACCGAAGAACGCGGCGGGCTCGGCGCCACGCTTACCTTCGATGCTTGCGTTCATCGTTCGTCTCCGGTCGTGTCAGTTCCTCTACGACTCTGTCCAACTCGTCGAAGCGTTCGTCCCAGCGCCGGCGGTACCGCTCGAGCCACGCCGTGGCTTCCTCCAATCGCCGCGGCCCGAGCTGGCACGTGCGCACGCGTCCGATCTTTTTGGTGGTGACGAGCCCCGCCTGCTCGAGAACGCCCACGTGCTTCTTCATGCCCGTGAGCGTCATGTGGAACTTCTCGGCGAGATCCGTGATCGACGCGTCGCCTCGTCGTCCGAGTTGCTCGAGCACGCCGCGCCGCGTGGCGTCCGCGAGCGCGGCGAACGAGGCATCTAGCCGGGCGATCGTATACTGAACCATATGGTTCAGTATCTAAGGCAACGGGTCGCGGTTGGCAAGGGCAGCCGGCGATTCGCAGTCGGCCCTTGACTACACCCGCGCCGTCACCGCATTTCGATGGCGCCGACTCGGCGCGTGGATTCCCTAGCTCAAGCGTCCCATCGCTCGACACCCGATTCGCCGGAGGACGTGGA
Organism: Gemmatimonadaceae bacterium; assembly: GCA_025934775.1. GTDB lineage: Bacteria > Gemmatimonadota > Gemmatimonadetes > Gemmatimonadales > Gemmatimonadaceae > JAQBQB01. The sequence continues at coordinate 224,007 of JAICWO010000002.1, forward strand.
TGCATCGTCTGATCGCAGCGGTCGCAATTGTCGCCATCGCATGCAGCGCGGATTCGGTCAATCGACCGCCCCAGGTCGCCACGCTGGTGCTCAACACGACCGCCGGTACGCTTCAGGTAGGCGACGCGGCCCGGCTCACGGTCACAGCGCTCGATTCCGCGGGCGCGACGATCCCCGACATCCATCCCACCTGGGCATCGTCGGATACGAGTATCGTTATTATAGATTCAACAGGGATGATCGCCGCCAAGCAGGCGGGGATCGCGAGCGCGGTGGTCACTGTCGCGCAGAAGCAAGCCGTGGCCGCCCTGACGGTGCACTCGGCCATCACGGGGAGCTATGTGCTGGCGAGCGTGAATGGCGGATCGCCGCCCGTCGCCGCCGGGACGACGCAGAACGGCTGTCCGCAGACGTTCGACAACGCCACGCTCACGATGACCGAGAACCCGCGCGCGTTCGACATCGCTTTTCAGATGCGCGTGGACTGCCCGTACCCGCAGCCGGGCACCACTGCTGGAACGACACACATCCTCGGCACATGGACGCAGAGCGGCGATGACGTGACGTTCGCCACGCCGTCCGGCGCGTCGAACGTGCACGTCGACGCGACCACGACCTGGACCGGCGGCACCATTCGTCTATCGACGGCCGTGGATTTCGCCGTCCAATCGCCGACGCTGGCGCTCGTGTTTAGAAAACAGTGAATCGCCGCCGCACCTTGCCCCGTCGATTTCACAGCCTCGGCCCGCGGTCCTCGGTGTTCTTATGAAATCGAGCCTGAGAGCACTTGCGCTGGTCGCAGCCACACTCATGATCACCGGCGGCGTTCAGGCGTCATCCGGGCCGGGGTCGCCGGTTGCCGTGGTGCAGCAGCTCTATCGCGACTACTCGTGGGAGCTGATCTTCTTCCCGCCGCCGCGCGATTGGAACGTCGTGACCCAAGAGCCGCGAGACGTTCTCACGAAATACTTCGACGACAGCCTCACGGCGCTCATCGTGGCAGACCACGTCTGCGCGACGCGCGAGGGTGAGTGCAACATCGACGGGTCACCGATTTGGGCATCGAACGACCCTGATGCGTCTGACTTGGTCGTCGCCGCAACGAAGGATCCAGCGACGGTCGCGGTCACGTTCAGACGGGGCTATCCGCCTCCACGGGGCACCACGGTCAAGCTCTTCTATCGGATGGTGCGCACGTCGAGGGGCTGGTGCATTCGAGATATTGTTCAGGAAGACGGTTGGTCGTTCGTCGCGCAGCTCGAGCGGAAATAGGTCTTGCGAAGGTCCGTCGAGATAGTCGTCATCAATCTCTAATCAAACCGCACATGGCCAAGTACCTGATTTCCTTTCCCAGTGCGGCCATGGTCGTGCCCGACGGCGAATGGGAGACGGTGGGCCGCGACGCGCACGCCGTGATCGATGAGGCGAAGTCCGCCGGCGTCTACGTCTTTGGCGGCGGCATCGACGAAGGCGTGCCGCCCGTGCTCGTCTCGGCCGACGGCTCGGTCGTCGAGGGCGGCTACCCCTGGGGGCCTCCGCTCGACGGCGGCTTCACGGTGCTCGAACTGCCTTCGCGCGATGAGGCCGTCGCGTGGGCCGCGCGCATTGCGAAGGCCTGTCGGTGCGCGCAAGAGCTCCGCGTGTTCGGATTCGACCCGCAGTCCTGAGAGGGCGGTGCTCGCTGCGTGAGCACTCTTATATGATCCCGTTGCCGCTGAATGCGGCGTCGATATTTCTCATCCTTGGCTCCGCACGTGCCGTCGGTGGGGCCCTTCGAGCCGGGCGCTGACGTGTTGTAGTCCTCGAGGTCGATGTGCCGGAAGTGTCCGTACGCGTTCGTCACATCGCGAATCGCGATCACGTCGAAGTACGATGCGTCCGGCGTCGTCCATCCCTTGTTAATGCAAAGCCATTCACCCTGAAATGTGCCCGGGTACTCGTGGTGGAAGAGCAACTTGTTGGTGAGGGTCGGCTCCCAGGGCCGGCTGTTGCCAGCGACCGCGCCGCGAGTGAAGTAGGGCCCAACGACTTCGTTCATCACACGCCCGATCAGTGCGGTCTGCACCGCGGGCTCGAGGTAGTCGCCGTGCCCGTAATCGATGTCGATGTAGTACGCGCCGTCGATGAGCTGCACGTCCAGCACGGTGCCGTCGGCCCAACTCCCGACCACCGTGCCGGGCTTGATGGGAATCCAGACGTGGTCCAGTCCTTCGACGTGCCCGCCTTCGTGCGCACCAAAGAATCCGAGGCCGCCCGCGGCGCCGAGGACGATGCTGTCCAGCGGCACCGGGAGCGCGAGGCGGACCGGCGAGCCCCAGCTTGGGATCGGTTGAACCCACGCCCCGTCGACCCATGGCACCGGTACGACCGCGACGGGCGGAGTGAAGCGTCCGGCGACGCCGGTAATGTTGCTGCCGTCGTGGCCACAGGCGGCGATGGCGGTCATCGCGGTCATCGCGGTCATCGCGGTCGTCACAACGAGGAGGGCAGCGCGGTGAGGGCGGAGCATCGTACGATGGGATTCGAGAAGACTCACGACAGCCCGGCGTGTGCTCAGGGCGACTGCGTCGACGCGGAGAGGTGCCCGCTCGACATCAACCACCGAACCGCGTCCTCCGCCGCCCCAACCGCCGTATAGCGTGGCGCAAAGCCAATCCGCGCGCAGAGCTTCTCGATGCTCGCGCACGGCGAGTGAAGCACGTGGTCCCGCGTCGTGGCCGCGCTCTCTGGCGGGACGCGCGCCGCCCATTCGTCGAACGGGACGAACTCCAGACGCGCCTCCTTCCCGAACCAGCGCGCCGCGCCCTCGGCGTAGTCCCGCATCGTCACCGGCTCGCGCGCCGCGACGTGGAACGCTTCGCCCACGACTTGATCTCGATTCGCGACGGCGAGCGCGAACGCTTGTGCCACGTCGTCCGCGTGCACGTGCTGCAGGCGCGCGCCGCCGTCGTTCGGCAGCGAGAGCACTTCTCCCCGCGCCAGCGTCTCGAACACGCGGATGTCGAGGTTGCCCGCGGGATTGATCGGCGCCCAGCCGGGCCCGCTGATGTGGCCGGGATGTAGGATGGCCGCGGGGAATCCCGCCTGCGCCTCATCGAGCAGGTATCGCTCGATCTCGGCCTTTCGAATTCCGTAATCACCGAACGGCTCGCGCGCGGCATGCTCGTCGTACGGGCAGGAGCGCGGCACGCCGTGCACCCACAGCGTGCCGCAGTGCAGAAGCAGGTCGACGCGCCCGCGCAACGCCTCGACGAGCTGGCGCGCGGTCCGCGGCTCGAAGCAGATCAGATCGATGACGATGTCCGGATCGAGCGCGGCGACACGACCGCCGTATGTTCCGTCGCGCTCAGCCTGGTCGCGATCAAAGATTACGTGTTCGACCACACGCCATTCGCCGGCATCATGATACGGTCGACGAACGCCGCGCGATACGGCCGCAACGGAGTGGCCATCGCGGACGAGGCGAGGCACGAGCCACGAACCGATGTGCCCCGTCGCGCCAAGCACGACGACGCGCATTAGCTGCCCGACCGCACGAGAGTTGATTTGCTGGTGTTCACGTTGGGCAGTAGTATGCAGCCGCTGCCTCGAGCGGGGTAGCGCTCCGGCCGACTACCAGCGTCCATCCATGCGCGCGCTCCTTCTTCTCGTCCTCGTCGCCACGTCCGCGGTCGCACAGCGCCCCAGCGTCAGAGCACATCCGCTCGACTCGGCGGCCGTCTCCGACATCGCGACGCTCCTCATGCTCGAGGACACGCGGACCTTCGACTCGCTGACGCTCAGCCGATTGCTCCACGCACCGCATCCGGAGGTGCGGCGACAGGCCGCGCTCGCCGTCGCTCGCATCAACGACGTGCGAGGCGTGGCGCTGCTGCGCGCCCGTCCGCTCGATCCCGATACCGCGATCGCGGCGACGACCGTCTTTGCCGTCGGGCAGCTTCGCGATACGCTCACGATTCCGTGGTTCGACTCGCTGCTCTCGAGCGCACGCACGCCACGGACGATATTGAGCGAAGCGGCATACGCACTCGGTAAAGTCAAAACGCCGGCGGCGCGCGCGGTGCTCGCGCGGTTTCTCTCGACGGCCGCGGCAACGCCTCGCACGCGCGGCGCGATCGGCGAAGCGCTGCTCTCGATCGGGCGCTCGACGACGAGAGGCGACCTCGCACCGATCACGCGGTGGACGACGTCGCGCGATGAACAGATCCGGTGGCGGGCGGCGTGGGCGCTCTTTCGCCCGCGCGATCCCGCGGCAGTGAGCGCGCTGCTCACCCTGTCGAATGATCCGTCCGGAACCGTGCGGTCGTGGGCCGTGCGCGCGCTCGTGAAGGCAGAAGCCGACTCGGCGCAGCTCCAGGATCGAGCAGAAGCGCGGCTCGAGTCGGCGCTCACTGATTCAGATCGGCGCGTGCGCACCGAAGCCGTTCGCGCGCTCGCCACCTATTCGGACTCCAGCGCAGTCGCCGCGCTCGTCGCCGCACTGTTGTCGAAGGACAGTTGGCTCTCGGTGAGCGCGGCGGAGGGACTCGCGCGAGCGCGCGCTGCGTGGACGATCCCGGCGCTGCTCAATGCGACACGCGAGCCGGCGCCGTGCGCGCTTCGCGTCACGGCGATGCGCACGTTGCGTACATTCGCCGAGTCCGATGCGCGCGCGGCCGCGGCGACGATCGCGAGCGACACGGTGCCATACTGTCGCAACGCCGCCGAGCAGTTGCTGCGCGATACGATTCCGCGCACGGGGCGCCGTGGCGGGCGAGGCGGCCAGCGACCGCGTCCCACGATCACCGCGCGGCCGATGCCGGAGTATCGCGCGATCGTGGAGCGTTGGATCGCGCCGGCGGTTGCGGGCAAGCCGCTGCCTCGTGCGCGTTGGGAGACCACGCGCGGGGCGATCGAGCTCGAGCTCTACGCTGCTGATGCACCGCTCGCCACCGACGCGTTTGCGCACATCATGGAAGCGGGAACGATCGTCGGCACGGAATTCACACGCGTCGTTCCCGACTTCGTCGATCAGCAGGCGACGATTCGCGACGCCCCCCTCCAGCGCGACGAGGTCAATCGGCATCGCCTCGCGCGCGGCAATCTCGCCTGGGCGAGCGCGGGTCTCGACACCGGCCGACCGGGCTATACGCTCAATCACACGCCGCAGCCGCACAACGAAGGCGACTTCACCTCGCTCGGTCGCGTCGTGAGCGGGCAGGACATCGTGGACCGCATGGAGCTCGGCGACCGCGTGACCGCGGCGAGAATGATCAGCCCATGAGCACTGTTGCCGACGTCGTCCGCTCCATGTCGGATGGGCTCCATCCGCTGGAGTGCCGTTCGCTCGCCTCATCCAGGGGCGCATCCTGCGTATCTGCGCCCAGGCGCTGTTCTGCGGCGCCGCGCCCCATCATGTGAGCTCTCTCGGTCTGGTGAGTGAACATCACCCTCCGGCGCCCCCGAGGTGCTGCAGTCGGTTGGTCTCCACGAGCAGACGCGGCGCCATGGGCATGGCGACGACGGCGAGCGTCTTGCCGTCGGGACTCACGTCGGCCGAGCGCGACTCGACGATCTGGTCGTACACGGAGCCGATGATCGCCCTCGGCGCACCGGCGCGCACGTCACCGTTCGCGAAGCGCAGGCTGGAAATCACAGCTTCGTAATCACCGTTCTCATATACGATCGCCGTATCCGTCGCCCAGACCGGATAATTCCCGCCGCTCGCCGAGATGCGGTACCGCGCGCCGCCGGCCGGGAAGGGCTCGACGTAGATCTCGGTGCGGCCCGTTTCGTCGGACTCGTACGCCACCCACTTCCCGTTCGGTGACACGGCGGCGAATTCGGCGTGAGCGGCCATTTGCAGGAGCGGACGCGCGTGCGTGCCGTCCGCGTTCATGACCCACAACTCGGTGGACTTGCCGTCGCGGCTTTGCACGGCGAGCGGCACGAGGCCGCCGGCGTTCGACGGAAAACCGAAGCGGACGCCCTGGCCGCTGTTGTGGCGCTGATGCCCGGTGAACGTGGTGTCGCCGAACGGTGTCGCGGGCGCGCTCTGGTCCACGGGGCGGCTCATCATGCGGCGGACTCCATCGCGATCGTCCAGCCAGCGCACGGTGCGGCCGTCGGCGGACCAGATCGGGTCGAGCGCGCTGCCGGCATCCGAGAGCCGCGTGTCGACGCCCGACTCGATGTCGTACACCCACACTTGCTCGTCGGTGCCGGCGACGTTGTAGTCGCCTTGCGTGTACGCGATGCGGTGCCCGTCGGGAGAGAATCGCGGCGAGTGGCGCGCCGCATCGCCGGGAATCGCGCGGAGGAGCTGGCCCTGCATCGAATACAGCCGCAATTGGCTCTGCTGCGCGCCGAGGGCGCGTATCGCCATGGTGCCGTCGTTCGCGACGGCGTATTCCGCTTCGGAGTAGTTGTGGGTGAGCGTGTGGTCGCTGAGGCGAATCGGCGAGCTGCCAAGCGTGAACGTCTTCGGATCGAAACGGCGGGCCATGAGCGAACCGTCGGCCATGGCGTACGTGAGATAGCCGCTAGTGGAGTAGTACGGCTGGAAGCCCGGCGTCAGGCGATGAACGACCTGGTGATCCATGTCGAGGGCAATGACCCACGCGTCGGCGTCGCCGCCGCTCCTGGGCGCGGTGGCGTAGAGCAGCACGTGGCTGCCCGGCAGCACGTGAGGAACGGCGCGCCCGTGCTCGGTCGCGGTGTCGGCTCGCGAGTAGAGTTTCGGCTCGCCGCCGTCGGCGCTCACCCGGTAGATGGACTGCGGTCCGTCGACGTCGGGCGTGAAGTACACGTAGCCGTCGTCGCCCCACGACGCCCCGCGCACCTTCCCGGCGCCGGCCGGGCCGATCGTCATGGCCCCGCCGCCGTTGGTGATGTCCACCTTCATGAGCATTCCCTGACGGAAGAACCCCAGCCAGCGTCCGTCGGGGGAGAGGAATGGCGTCACGCCGTTGCCCGTGCCGGGGATCGGACGCGCGTTGGCGTCGCCCAGGTCGCGGCAGTAGACCATCGTCGTGTCACCCGTCTGCGCGAGGAACACGATGCGTTGGCCGTCTGCCGAGATGGCGAGCGATGGGCCGCAGCAGTTGTTGGTGACGGAGAAAGTCGAGTCGCCCTGCACGTAGAGCCGCAGCTCGGGCGGTGCGGCCGACGCGGGAGGCGGCCGCAGCCATCCCCAGAGTGCGATTGCAAGCAGGGCGACGACGAGCGCGGCGGCACCCTGCGCGATCGATTTCCACCGTGCGTCGGCGACCACGGCCGTTCGTGCGGAGCCTGCCGTGGTGAAGTGCGAATCGCCGAGCGCATCGGCGAATGCGCGCGCGGAGGGAAAGCGATCCGCGGGCAGCTTCTCGAGCGCGCGATGCACCGCGGCCGCCACCGCCGGCGGCGTGTTCCGCCGCAGCATCGTCACCGCTTCCGGCTCGGCGCTCATCACCTTGGCGACGATCGCCTGCACCGTCGAGCCCGTGAACGGCGGATCGCCCGTGAGCATTTCATACAGCACCGCCCCCAGCGCGTAGACGTCGCTCCGGGCGTCGATCTGCTTCTCGCCCATCGCCTGCTCGGGACTCATGTAGTGCGGCGTGCCGAGCGAGAGTCCCGTCTGCGTCATCCGCTCGCCGCCCGCGCTCTGCACCGCCAGCGCGATGCCGAAGTCCGCGACCAGCGCGCGGCGGTCGTGCAACAAAATGTTCTCGGGCTTGATGTCGCGGTGGATCACGCCGTGCCGGTGCGCGTAGTCGAGCGCGTCGGCCACTTCGCGCGCGATCCCGACGGCGTCGTCGATCGGGAGCGGCTTCTCGCGATTGAGCCGATCGCGGAGCGACTCGCCCTCGACGAACGGCATGACGTAGAAGAGCAGCCCGTCGGCCTCGCCCGAGTCGTGCAGGGGGAGGATGTGCGGATGCTGCAGATTCGCGGTGGTCTTGATCTCGCTCAGGAAGCGCTGCGCACCGAGGGCGGCGGCGAGATCGGGGTGCAGGACCTTGATCGCGACTTGGCGGTCGTGCTTGAGGTCCTGCGCGAGGTAGACGGTCGCCATGCCGCCCGCGCCGAGCTCACGTTCGATGCGATAGCGGCCGGCGAGGGCGGAAGTTAGGCGGGCAGCGGCGTCCGACACGCGCGAAACATGCGGGCGCCAAGGAAGCAGCGCCAGCAGTAACGGACTAACTCACGCGATCTAGTTGGGGTTCGCCGGGTGAGAGGCGGCGCGCGGTGGCGAGGACGCTTGGAGCAATTCGCGATCGTTCGCGTCGAATGTGTTGGAGCTCGCTCGGGTTGACAGGCGCGTTCACGGCACCAGCGCGTGGATCAATCCCCACGCGCACTTGGTTCCGTCCGGCGCGGTGATCGTTGCTTCGATTCGCGCGAACGAGCCATTGATTCGTGAGCTGTCGACCACGGTTCCATCGAATGGGATGGTCGCGCCGCCGTCGAACTGCAGCGAGCCGCTGACGCGATCCACCGCCGGACGCGTCGCGTTCAACGTCACAGTACCGTTTCCTGGGATGGCGGGCGTCGTCGTGCCGCAGGCGAGCGAATCGTTGGCGAGTGCGTAGCCGCCCGTTCCATGGACCGTGCGCTCAGTCCACGTCAGCGCCAGTCCCAGCTCGAGGCCGACGATCGTGTGGCCCGTCGACCAAGCGCCGTCGAGCGAGCGCGTCTCGGGCGACGTGCTGTCGCCGCACGCGATCGCGGCAATCGTGAAGGCCGCGACGAACAGTCCATACCGCCGCATCAACTTCTCCTCCGGCGCATCATGTCTGCCGAACCGTTCGTCCGCGCGTTCGGTCACGCATCGCTGGACCGCGCTCCGCACGCGCCGCACTATATATGAATGAATACCGTCGCCGACGTCGTCGTTTGCGGAGCGGGAATCGTCGGCTCCGCCGCCGCCTACCATCTCGCCGTGCGCCAGCGCGTGGGACGCGTGATCATCGTCGACGAGCGCGAGCCGCTCACCCTCACCAGCGATAAGGGCACGCACGGCTATCGCAACTGGTGGCCCGGTCCGGACGACACGATGCTGCGCTTCGTCTCGCGGAGCATCGATCTGCTCGAGGAATCGGCGCGCGAGTGCGGGAACGCGTTCCGGATGAATCGTCGCGGCTACCTTTTCGCGACCGCGGACGCCGAAGAGCTCGAGCGCATGCGCGCGAGGGCGACGCAGGTGTCCGCGGTCGGCATGGGGCTGCTGCGCGAGCACACCGACTTCGCGACGTACGAGCCGCATCCCGCCGAGGGCTTCGAGGATCAGCCGGCCGGAGCGGACCTGCTCATCGGCGAAGCGGCGCGGCGCGCGTTCCCGTATCTCGTCGATCGCACGGCGGGCGCGCTGCACATTCGCCGCGCGGGCACGCTCAACGGGGTCGACCTCGGCGCGCTCTTCCTCAAGCAGGCGATCGCCAACGGCGCGACGTTCGTCCGCGACCGCGTGGTTGGTTTCGAAATCTCTAATGGCGCGATGCGCGGCGTGCGGCTCGCGTCGGGAGACGTCATCGACACGCCGCGCATCGTGCTCGCCGCCGGCCCGGCGGTCCACGAGGTGGGCGAGATGCTCGGCGTCTCGATCCCCGTGTCACACGAGCTGCACGCCAAGCTCACCCTTCGCGATACGGCGCGCGCCGTCCCGCGCGATGCGCCATTCGTGATCTGGAATGATCCGCTCACGATCGACGGACGCGCACTGCCCGGCGGCGCGCACCTGCGGCCGGTCGATCTCACGCGCGGCGACGAGCTCTATCTGATCTGGACGTACGAGACCGACACGCGCCCATACGAGTGGCCGCCGCGCTTCGCTGCGCATCACGCGGAGATTCTCGTGCGCGGCTGTGCGGCGATGATACCGGCGATGCAGCAGTACGTCGGCGGCGGCGCGCGCGGCTTGCTCGACGGCGGCTTCTACTGCAAGACGCGCGAGAATCGGCCGCTCATCGGCCGGCTCGACGTCGACGGCGCCTTCATCTGCGCGGCGCTGTCGGGCTTCGGGATCATGTCGGCTCACGCGGCGGGCGAGCTCGTGTCGCTGCACGTCGCCGAGCGCGCACTGCCCGACTACGCCGCTGCGTTCGCGCCACAGCGCTACGACGACGCGTCATACGTCGCGCGCATCACAGCGTGGGGCGCCGGCGCCGGGCAGCTCTAAATGACTCGGCGCTCCTCAGCGCCCTCCGCGGTTCAATGCAGTTGCCGTTGCGGCGACTCTCACTTCACCGACGCTACGGCGAACAACTCCGCCCTTCCACCTGGCACTGGATCGCGTCCGGCAGCGCCGAGAGGAAATCGTACCCGGTCGACTGCTGAATCTTGTCCACCGTCGTCACGTACATCGGCCAATCGTTGTTGATGATGCCCGTGACGTTGGGCATGTTCACGGCGATCACGTTTACGTCGCTCGCCGAGTGCACGTCGGACAGGCCTTCACCCGCCGGCATCAGCACGATGATCTTCCATGTGGAATCTGGAATGAGGATCTTACCGGCGCCGTTGAGCGTGCCGAGCGTGGAGCCCGGGCTGAAGGTGCCGCCCGCGATCACGTAGGCCTCGCGGCCCGCCCGCACGGAATCGCGCAGCGCGATCTCGAGCTTCTCCCACGGGCCGGCGTTGAGATCGTGGCGCTGCGGGAGGACGTTGCTGAGGAAGAACGTCGTCGCGTTCTCGGTGTCGGTCGTGCTCTGATCGGCGGACGGCTCCATGTGGCCGCGGTCGTACTGGCCGCCGCTGATGTAGTCGAGCGTCGTGAACGCGGTGATCCCCTGGCGCGTGAGCGCCGTGTCGGCGGTGAAGCAGTTGCACCGATCCGTGCTGCCGAGGTGCGTCGCGCTCAGATCCCAGCTCACCCAATTCGGTCCGCCGTGCTGCGGGTTGTATGAGATCGTGTATTCCTTGCGCGCGATGATCACGTCGTTCGACGGATCGTTGTCCGTGGGCGTGCCGAACTCCGTGTTGTGCCCGCTGCGCGCCGTGCTGCTGAACGACTGCGCCTCGGTGTTGACGAACCACTCGGCGCCGCTCTGATTCGCGTCGAATGCGGCGATCGTCGCGCTGCCGACGCCGGTCGCGGTGATGATGCCGAGCGAGTCGACCGCGAGCACGCTCGGGTTGCTGCTGATCCACGTGATCGGCGCGGTGCCGCCGGAGGCGAACATGGCATCCTGGAAGCCGACGGGCAGCGGCGGCGTGCGGCCGGAGAGCGACATCGCGGTCGACGACGACACCGCGATGATCCGGCTGCCCGACTTCGTGACGCCGTTCACGGTCGCCGTCGCGGTGATCGTCACGAGTGCACCGGGATTCACCGCCGTGACGTGTCCCGTCTGATCGACCGTCGCGCGCGACGGATCGCTCGTCCCCCACGTGAACGTCGCGTTGTCGATGTGCACGTCGTTCGAATCTTCCGCCGTCGCACCGAGGGACAGCGTCGTGCCGACCACCACGCGTGACGAGCCGGTGATCACGACGTGATCGAGCGCGCCGGGCGTTGGCGGAACGTACGCCGAGTTGCGTGGCAGCACGGTGCCCGCGTCGAAGTCGGAGACGTTGTCGTTCGTATCCTGGCTGCCGTCAGAACGGCGCAGCACCGATCGCGTCGCGCTCGCCGCGGGCGCGGCGGCCGAGCCTTCGTAGCACGTCGCGGCGCCGTATCCAACAAAGTCCGCGATGCCCGCGGCCGGCGCCGTAGGACATGGCGTTCCGCCGAGCGGCGCGACGCCCGCGGCGCTGCCGGTGAGCGCGGCGGTATCGCGCACGAGCGCGATTTTGCCGTCGGACGCGGCCAGCGCGATCGTGCCCGTGATGTCGGGTGTCGGAAGCGCGGTGGTGCCGCCGCTGCCGGCCGCTTCCTGCACGAGGAAGTAGTGGTGCGCCGCGATCGTGCCGGAGAGCTTCGTGACCTTCCACGTCGTGCTGCTCGCCGACGCGTACTGCACCGACCAGCCGGCGAGGCTTACGTCGGAGCTCGAGGAGTTGAAGATCTCGATGAAGTCGTTGGTGTAGGTCGCGCCCGTGTTTCCGCCGCCGCCGTAGACCTGGCTGATTGCCACGCTGCCGCAACTGTGGCTCGCCGAGCTGTGGTTGCGCGGATCGGCCGCGGCGACCGCGAAGTCCGCCGCGAGCGAGCCGCTGTATGCGCATCCCGCGCCGTTGCGCACGGCGGCGGTCGTGTTGCTCGGCGCCGCGGTCGTGCCGGCGCCGCAATCGGTCGACGAGCCGAAGCTCACTTCGTCGATCGCGCCGGACGGACAGGTGAGTCCACTCGTGATCACCGTCGTCGTGTTCATCAGCGCGACCTTGCCCGCCGTCGCGGCCAGCGCGATGGTGCCCGTTGCGTCGGGCGTCGGCAGATTCGCGGTGCCGCCGCTGCCCGCGGCTTCCTGCACGAGATAGTAGCCGCCCGGCTGAATCGATCCCGAGAGCGCCGTCGCGTGCCACGTGCTTCCTGTTGACGACGCGTACTGCACACTCCATCCGCTCAGGTTCACCGCGGCGCCGCCGGGGTTGAACAGCTCGATGAAGTCGTTCTTGTACGTCGCGCCCGAGTTGCCGCCGCCGCCGTACACTTGGCTGATGACGACGCTCGGCGCCGGCACCACGTCGGTACGTGCGTGGTTGGGCGCGCGGAGTGGAGTGGGAGATGTTGCCGCGTCGCGGCAGGAGAGCGCGGCAAATGCGAGCAGTGCGGCAGTCGCGCTGCGGACCGGAAGGAGACGCATCGTATCGGGGTGGGCTTCAGTGGGCGATCGAGCGAGCCGTCGGCGGCGGAAGGGAACTTATCGCTTCGCGCAGTCACTCGCGAATTCGTTTCTCGAGATAACGCCGTTCCGCATCGCTCCGCGCCAGCGCGAGCGCCGCGGTGAAGTACCGTCGCGCTTCGGCGGCATGGCCGCGGCGGCGCTCCAACTCGCCGAGGGCGGCATTCAAGAACGGGTATGCCTCGAGCCGCTCGCGATCCTCGATCGCCTCGATCGCTTCGATGCCGCGCTCCGGCCCGTCGCGCTGCGCTATCGCGATTGCGCGATTGAGCGCGACGACCGCCGACGGAGCGACGAGCATCAACTGGTCGTACATCGTCACGATCGCGTTCCAGTTCGTCTCGCCAATGGTGGACGCGGCGCAGTGTACGGAAGCGATCGCCGCCTCGATGTGGTAGGTCGTCAGCTCGTCACCGCGCGCCGCGTGATCGAGCAGCAGCTCGCCTTGCGCGATCAGCTCGCGATTCCACGTGGAGCGGTCCTGCTCCCAGAGCGCCTGGAGCTCGCCGCTCGCATCGACTCGCGATTGCAGGCGAGCGGCGTGGAAGGACATCAGCGCCGACACCGCGAACGTCGCCGGCGTGCGCGTGGCGGGATGTTCGCGCAGGAGCGCGGCGAGCCGCATCGCTTCGTCGCACAATTCCGCTCGCACGGTGTCGTGCGCCGACGCGCCGTGGTAGCCTTCGCTGAAGAGGAGGTAGAGCGCGCGGTGCACCGCCGAGAGTCGCGCGGCGAAATCGGCGTCCGACAGATCGAACAGCGTCGAGGAGCGCGCCAGCACTTTCTTGCCGCGCGCGATGCGCTTCTCGATCGCGGCCGTGCCGCTGAGATACGCGGCGGCGATCTCGCCGGCGCCGAAGCCGCAGAGGATGTTGAGGATGAGCGCGATCTGCGCCGGCTCGGCGAGCTCGGGATCGCAGCAGGAAAACATCATTCGTAATTGCTCACCGAGCACCACGTCGCTGGAGAATGCTTCCTCGACGACGGCGGCCGCGGTCCACTCCGTCTCGAGCAGCCGCGTGAGCTCGGGCGCGAACGTGCGCGCGGTGCGCTCGCGACGAATGAGATCCAACGCGCGATTGCGCGCCGTGGTCATGAGCCACGCCGACGGATTCGGCGGCACGCCGCGCACCCGCCACACCTCGAGCGCGCGGCAGAAGGCGTCCTGCACGACGTCCTCTGCCAGCGCCAGATTCTGTACGCCGAACAGCCGCGTGAGCGAGGCGGTCATCCGACCCGCCTCGTGCCGGAAGAGGTGCTCGTGCAGGTCTGCCGGCGGCGGCGGCGTCACGTCACATGCTGGCGACGGGGCGAACCTCGACCGAGCCGTCGGGGTCCTCGAGCCCGGGGCAGCCTTTCGCGAGCTCCGCGGCCTCGGCGAGATCCTTCGCCTGGATGATCGAGTAGCCGCCGATCACGTCCTTCGCTTCGACGAACGGGCCGTCGGTGATCGTTCTCGAGTTGCCGCGCGCGACCTTGCCGTCGCGGTCGAGCGGCTGGCCGGCGCTCTTGAGGTGGCCGTTCGCCTCGAGCTCGCGCAGCCACGTCATCCAGCGCTGCATGCTCTTCTGTCGCGCTTCGGGCGTGCCCATGTTCGCCTCGCGCGCCGCGGGTGAGTTGCGGTAGATGTAAATGAAGTCGCTCATCGGTGCTCTCCATAATGAGAAGGAATGTGCAGCCGGGCACAATGCCGCGGCCGTGCATCTGTTCGAGCATTCAACGTCCGAGCGCGGCCGATCCGGACATTTCGGAAATGTCCGCGGCGGAACGGCCACGGCGCTTGACAGTTCTTCCAATTAGTGACATGTTGCAAAATATGACGAACCGCTCTCTCCCGGTCTTCACGATTACGCAGCCGGCCACCGCTATGTCGGTGGTCGAGCCGCTGGCTCGTGTGTAGACCGGTAGGAGACTAGCGACCCCTCGCGCCCTTCCGGACACCCCGGAAGGGCGTTTTCAGTTTCCCCACGGGTGGTCCGGCTCGGGCGAGCTCTCACGACGAGACCGCCATGCACGCCTCACAGACCGCCGCCGTCGAAATTCACGATCTTCGCAAGAGCTTCCGCGCGCGCAAAGCGCGCGGCGCGGGGGCTCGCGCCCGCCTGGCCGATCTGGTCTCTCCGCGCACCGAGCGCGTGACCGCGGTCGACGGTGTGTCGCTGCGAATCGAGCCGGGCGAGCGGGTCGCGTTCATCGGGCCGAATGGCGCGGGGAAGTCGACGACGCTCAAGATTCTCGCCGGGATTCTGTACCCGGACTCGTGCACCGTCACGGTCGACGGGCTCGTGCCGTGGCGCGATCGCCGTGCGCTCGGCTTCCGCGTCGGCACGGTGTGTGGCCAGCGCTCGCAACTGACGCGGCCCACGTGACTACGAACGTGAGCCGCGAATCTCTCCCGGTTCTGGCGCGGAGGACACACGAGAGAACAATCATGCAAGTCTTGTTGCTTGGGAAGGTGTCCGTCACGATAATGGCCGGCCTTGTGACGAAGACCACAACCATTGTCGAAGGGCGAGCGCGACCAATGATGGCACGAATGGCTGAGTCCGACACCGTACAGGCGTGCAACAGTAGCGGGTGGCGATGGTTATGAAATCATTAATTGATTCTAATGTTACAGGAGCGTAACGAAAGTCGCCGTGGGCGAGCGCATCGCCACCGGCGTTCGAAAAAGGACATTAGAGATCAGAAACGAGCGGAGTCTCGCGGTATGGCTTGCGAATGGCGACACGATTGATGATTATCGACGTGGCCGCGGTGTGGCGGCGAAGAGCGCGTGTCTCGATCTACGTGTCGGTCGCTCGGTCCTCATGGAAGCTGATCACGCAACTCCACCACACCACGGCGCGCCGGATGTCCTGTTGGCGCGCCTGGCAGCAGAATTCGCGAACCGGTCGAGGCGTGTTCGTGGCGGCGTGCCATCGGCAACACAAGCTGAGGTCGCGATCGGCCTCTTGCGGGCGCGCCTGCTCAGCTATGTGCGGCACGTCGCGAAAACCGACGATGAGCGCGATGATCTGATTGGTGAGGTCATCGCCAGGGTGTGGATAGCCACGCCTGATGCTGGCCCCGCGGAATTGCCATCGCTCATCATTCATGTCGCGCGCGAAGTGTGCCGCGAGCATGTGGCAGCATCTCGCCGCGTGTCCGCCAGTCTCAGTGAGGATGTGGCAGCAGCCGCGATCCAGGATGCGCCCATGGATACACTCGGCACCGACGAGTCCCGAGATCAGCGACAGGAATGGGTTGCTCAGCTTCTCAAACATCTGAACGCCGAGCAACGCCAGGCGATCAAGCTGCGGATCGTGAAGGCGCGGTCGTACGCCGAGATCGGGCGAATGCTCGGTATTTCCGAAGGCGCGGCCCGGGTGCGCGTTCACCGTGCATTGCTGCGGTTGCGAGACGTCGCCGAGAAACAGCCGCCGCCGCCGGTGGCCGACTGAGGTCGCCCCCACGGCAGTCGCTGTAACGTTTCCCACGAAAACTGTTCTCTACGTACAAGCGCGATGTTCGAATGGGCGCCTGCAGCCGCCCACGCGCGCGTACGTTCAATGCGTTCAGCGAGCAACAGCGTGGGATTCAGGACGCGGAACTGTATCATCGATGACATCGAGCCGGCGCTCCGGTCGATGACAGCACTAGGGCGTGCTGTGATTGGTCCAGCATGTGAGGAGCTCAGGCTCCGCGTGCTCGAATTCGCGGAGCGGCAACGGTGGACAGTCATTCCGCATGGCAAGTTCGTGAGTTGGGCGGCGACCGCCATACCGCGAGATGCTGGCACGTGGCTAGTACTCGACCCGTTGCTCTCGTCGCAACCCGGCGACGTCAATGTCATCCCGGTGCGCATTTACCGTGCAGCGCAGAGTGGGAGCTTTGAGATCGCAGACTGGAAGGCCGACGAGATTCGGGGCCGCGATGTCGCGATCGTGGACGATGCCGCGGCCACTGGTCGCACACTGCTGTGCATGGCTCACATCGCGTCGAGTCACGGGGCACGGCCGAGCGTGTTCGCCGTGGCGGCAGCTACTGACTTCGCAAGGCAATCGCTCGCTGCGGCATTTCCAGCGGCCAGGTGGCTCACGTTCATGCGAGACGACTGGAGCATTTGTCATATGCGAGATGGCTGTCCATTTCTGCCGTTTTCTGGGCGGAACGTCGGTGCGCCGAGGGTCGTTGCGAACGACCACGCATCGATCGAAGTGCGCGCACCCATGTGGACCGCGGTCAACAGCCTTTGGTTCACGCTGGCGATGCAGCGGCCTATTCGTGCTGTGATTGACACTATGCGAGCCACGGTGTGCACCGGTTTGGCTGCGATACTCGGCCGCCAACCGACCGCGGCCGACGTGCGCTTGCTCGGCCCGGGAGTGCCGCTGACCGTGGGAACTCACGTGCAGCAGGTCACCGCGACGTGTCCAATACCAGACGTGCCGTCATCGGCGCATGTCATGACCGCGCTGATGGTGTGACAAGCTAGTTGTGCGCTTCGGCATTCGGTCTAAGCGCATGTGTGCACCACCACTTCACAAGGAGGACTGATGAAGGCCAAGCTCTGGATTGCGATCGCGTCCCTCGCCGTCTGTGGCGCCAACGTCGCAATGGCTCAGCGGAACTCGCAGATCACGGCGCAGATGCGTACGTGCTCGCAGGAGAGCTGCAACAGCGGTGACGACGCGCACTGCACGGCACTGGGATGCACGGGCTGCACCAACTTCCCGGTGGGCTACCGCTGCTATCTCGAGCAGCAGTCCTGATGCGAACGCACGCGCACGAGCGATGCGATACGTCATCGCTCGTGCGCCCACAGGGATGACTTCAATGCAACGAACTCTATCGTGGGCGGCGCCAGTGCTTGCATGCTGCGCAATCGGTTTGACGGCGCTCAACGTGCGGCGCGAGGTGCACATCAGGCAGAATACCTGGCCAAAGCACGTCGCCGATTGGACGAAGTACGCTGCGACGGGCAATCACCTCGGACCGCAGGGAGCGCCGGTCTCGCTTGTCGTATTCACCGACTACGAATGCCCGTTCTGCCGCCAGCTCTCGGAATCCCTGCGCGTGCTGAACCCACAATTGGCCGCGAAGGTGCGGGTCACGTATCGGAACTATCCACTCAGCGCCCACACGCACGCGTTCGAGGCAGCCGTGGCCGCGCAATGCGCGGCATGGCAGGGACGGTTCAGGGCATTCGATTCGACCTTGACCACTCTGCCGGCAGGTACGCTCGGACGCCTGGCGTGGCCGACGCTGGCTGCCGGCAGTGGCATCACCGACCAGCAGAAGTTCGCCGCCTGTCTCCGGTCACCGGTCGCGATCAGCACCGTCGTTGCCGATACAATCGCCGGCAATCGCCTTGGAATTCCGGCCACGCCAACGCTCTTGATCAACGACAAAAAGTACGCCGGAATTCCGCCCAACCTCAGTACGCTGCTCGCGGAGGCGGTTGAGCGAGCGAAGCAATGAGCAGAAGACTGAAGGGGCGCACCTGCCACTGATGAAAGCTGAGGAAACTCTGATGCGTGACAAGATTCTCGGCGCGCTCTTCGGCGCGCTCGCGCTGGTCACGGCCGCCGTCACCGGGTGGTCGGTCAAACGCGAGTTCCTGCCATCGAGATCAAGCGCTGCGCAGATCCCGCATGCACGAACGCAGTCAGATTGGGTGAAATACACGGCTGCCGGCCATGGCATCGGTGCCGATCGTGCCCCCGTGACAATCGTGGAGTTCGCGGATTTTCAATGCCCGTTTTGCGCGGAATTTGAACGCGAATTGAGTGTGGTGCGCAGTCGGCACCCGGGCAGCATCCGCCTGATTTTCCGTCACTACCCGCTGAGTATCCATCCACTCGCGCTGCCAGCGGTGCGCGCGAGCGAGTGCGCTGCGGACCAGCAGCGGTTTACCGAAATGCATGACCTGCTGTACGCGTATCAGGACTCGCTGGGTGACGTGTCGTGGCAGTGGTACGCCAAGCGCGCCGGCATCACCGACACCACGCGATTCATGACGTGCATGCAGCAAAAGTCAGACATAGTGTCGCTCGCGCGTGATACCACCGCTGCATCAGCACTTGGCGTGTCTGGCACGCCGACGCTCCTGATCAACGGTTTGCGACTCGACGGCGCGCCGACGCTTGACTCCCTCGAAGCGTACGTCTCGCGCGCCGCTGGGCGGGATGCCCCGGTGCGACCAGGCGCATAGCCGTCGCCGGGTCCGTTGTTCGCGTACTGATCTGCCCGCTAAAGATCCGCGGCAGCGACACGATGCTATTGACCGAACCGACACAGACCGGTATCGTCTTCCTAAACGACTTAGGAAGCAATCACGAATGACAGATCGAAAATCTGTCCTGCCGGGAACCCTCGACCTCCTCATTCTGCGCGCAGTCTCGCTTGGCAGACTGCATGGCTACGGCGTGCTGCTGCGCGTCATGCAGATCACCAGGAATGAATTGCAGATCGAACAGGGGGCGCTGTATCCGGCGCTGTATCGTCTCGAGCGGCAAGGACTGCTTGCCGCCGAGTGGGGGACGTCGGACAACAATCGGCGGGCGAAGTTCTATCAGTTGACTCCTGACGGGCGGCGGCGCCTGCAGGAGGAGTCTGACATGTGGCGGGCGATGGTACGCGTGATGAGCGCGGCACTGCATGCCCGGCCGGGAGAGGCGTAGTCATGCTTGGCTCCGTGCGTCGCTTTATCTGGCGAGTCGTTCGTCGCGGGAGACTCGATCGAGAGATGTCTGATGAGTTCGCGCACCACATCGAGCTCCGCGCCGACGACCTGGTGCGAGCCGGCCTCGCCGAGGACGATGCACTGCGCCGCGCTCGTCTCGAATTTGGCAATGTCACCGCGGCGCAAGAATCCGCTCGCGAGGCGTGGGGCACGCAGTGGATCGATCGCCTACGGCAGGATTGCCGCTATGCGCTTCGTACGCGGCGCCGAAACCCCGGCTTCGCCAGCATTGCAATCCTGTCACTCGGGCTCGGAATTGGCGCGGTGACCGCGGTGTTCAGCGTCATCAATGCCCTCGACTTCCGTCCGCTTCCGTTCAAGAGCGCGGACCAGCTGGTCTGGCTAGCTGAAGTGACGCCGCTCGGTCACGATATTTGCTCGCACTGTCCATTTCCGACGTCTGGTCCAACGCTTCATGACTGGGTAGCGCAGAGCACGTCGTTTTCGGCGGTCGGCGCAGTGAGCAGTGGGAGTTTTGGGTGGGAGCACGGCGACGTCACCGAATCGCTCACCGCGGAGCGGGCCACGCCCGGATTCTTCGCGATGCTTGGCGCGTATCCTACGTTCGGCCGTGGCTTTGTTGCAGCAGATACCGTTCGCGGGGCGCTGCCAGTGGCGGTCGTGTCATATGAGTTCTGGGAAGCGCGTCTCGGTGGTGATCCTCGGTTCATCGGAACCCAACTCACAGGGCGTGGCGGCACCCGCTACACCATCGTCGGTGTGCTCCCGCGTGGCTTTCGATTCAGAGATGATGCTGCCATATGGACGCCGCTTCAGGCGACCGGCACCGGCTCCCGGAACGATCGCCTGCTGACCGCCGTAGCTCGCCTGAAGCCGGGGCGGACGCTCGCACAGTCGAATAGTGAGCTCGAAGCGATCACGCGACTCATCGCGGGAGAATCTCCCTCAGACTTCCGTGGCTGGACCGTGCAGGTTGGGACGCTGCGGTCGCTGCTGACGGCGCCGGTTGGGAAGGGCAGGTTCGTACTGTTCGCCATCACAGTGCTCGTGTTGATCATCGCGTTGCTGAACGTGGCCGGCCTGCTGCTCGGCCGGGCAGTCGGGAGAGAACAAGAGATGGCGATGCGAACTGCACTCGGCGCCGGACGTTCATCGTTGTTCCGCCAGATGCTCGTGGAAGGAGCCTGCATTGGCGTGACTGGCGGCGCCCTTGGAGTGTGGCTTGCTGTGTGGGCTGTGCGCGCCGCGCCACATTGGATTGCACTCGACGCCGCCGGCATCGCGGTCAGCGTCGATCAGCGTGTGCTGCTCTTTGCGCTCGTCATTTCGCTTGCTGTCGGTACGGCTGCCGCCCTTTTGCCGGCGCTGAAGATTGGCTCGTTGGACCTGAATGATGCGTTGCGCAGGCACGTGCAGAACTTCAGTCAGCAGGTTGCACGCACCTCAAACGTACTCATCGCGCTCCAAGTAGCTGTCGCGCTTGCCGTGGTTACGGCGGCAGGCATTCTCAGTCGCGACTTTCTTGAGTGGCGGTATTTCGATCTCGGATATCGTCCGGACAGCCTCTATTTCACCTTCGTCTCGGGTACCGGGGAGCGCGCCAAGGATCCAGCCGCATGGCGACTAGTTGCCGAAGGGGTGCGGGAGCGCATCGCCGCGATACCGGGCATCGGCTCAGCGACGCTCGAATATCGAAACGCGAGCCACCCGACCGTGGTGCACCCAGCCGAAGGAACGGCGCAACTGTCGGCGTCTCAGATCCCCGCCGTGAAGGGAGTCGATCCGACGTACTTCACGACATTTGGTACCCCTGTATTGGCTGGCCGCAACTTTGGAACGACGGATGGACCAGGCAGCGCGTCTGTTGCGATTGTGAATCGCGCTGCAGCTCGAGCGTTCTGGCCCGGGGGATCAGCGTTGGGCAAGCGCATCTTCGTCGGCGACAGCATTTCGAATGGGGAATTATTGATCGTGGTTGGAGTCGTTGAAGATGCCGAGCGGGGCGAACTCGAGGAAAGACACTGGCCGATGGTGTATCGACCCATGCAGCAAACGAAACTGTATCATGCTGCCGCGGGACTGTACGTGCGTTGCGCCGATTGCGGCAACGGCGCGCTACTGGCGGCGGAGCGCGCCGTGCGGGAATCCACCGGCCGTAGCGCCACACCATTCAAGTCCGTCATCGACGCGTTGGACACGCAGGTGGTTGGGAGGCAGTCGAGCGCCGTCATACTCGATGCATTCGCAGTATTTGGCTTGCTGCTCGCAGCCATGGGTGTGTACGGCAGTGTGGCGTACGCGGCGAGCCGGAGGGTCAGAGAAATCGGAATACGTGTTGCGCTCGGCGCACCACGGCGGACCGTCGTGCAAGTGGTTGCGCGTCGTGGCCTGATCGTCGCCGGCATCGGTGTTGGAATTGGCATTGTATCGGCGTTGTTGCTCGCTCGCGTCATGAGATTGCTCGTCGTGGCCACCAGTCCAATGAATGGTTGGATCCTCGCGGGTGCCGCATTGCTGATGCTTTGCGTCGCCGGAGTTGCGGCGATCCTGCCGGCTATTCGGGCGACGGCCGGCGATGTTCTGATTGCGCTGAGAGCGGACTAGGCGCTTGCAGCCTGATTACGCCGATCCCACCTGCACACGCTTGACAGATCTCCAATCCCGCCCCATACTGCGACGCATGACCTCTCACTGCCTCCCGGCCTACACGATTACGCCGTTCGCCACCGCCATGTCGGTCGGCGAACTGCTTCGTCGTGTGTAACCCGGTAGGAGACCAGCGAGCCAGTACCCGCGCCCTTCCGGACACCCCGGAAGGGCGTTTTCAGTTTCCCCACGGGTGGTCCGGCTCGGGCGAGCTCTCACGACGAGACCGCCATGCACGCCGCACAGAACGCCGCCGTCGAAATTCACGATCTTCGCAAGAGCTTCCGCGCGCGCAAAGCGCGCGGCGCGGGGGCTCGCGCACGCCTGGCCGACCTGGTTGTTCCGCGCACGGAACGCGTGACCGCGGTCGACGGCGTCTCGCTGCGAATCGAGCCGGGCGAGCGCGTCGCGTTCATCGGGCCGAACGGAGCAGGGAAGTCGACGACGCTCAAGATCCTCGCGGGGATTCTATATCCCGATTCGGGCACCGTCACGGTCGACGGGCTCGTGCCGTGGCGATCGCCGCGCGCTCGGCTTCCGCGTCGGCACGGTCTTCGGCCAGCGCTCGCAGCTCTGGTATCAGCTCCCGGCGCGCGCAACGTTCGAGCTGCTCGGGCACGTGTACGAGCTCCCGCGCGCCGTTCGGCGCGCGCGGCTCGACGCGCTCATCGACGCGTTCGCGCTCGAGCCGCTGCTCGATCGCCCCGTGCGGCAGCTCTCGCTCGGCGAGCGGATGCGGTGCGAGGTGGCGGCGAGCCTCCTCCACGCGCCGCGCGTGCTCTTTCTCGACGAGCCGACGATCGGCCTCGACGTGACGGCGAAGGCGACGATTCGCGAGCTGCTCCAGCATCGCGCGGAAGTCGACGGCACCACGCTCCTGCTCACGTCGCACGACACGGGCGACATCGAGGAGGTGTGCGACCGGGTCATCATCATCCATCGCGGCCGCATCCTGCTCGATACGGCGATCGAGGAGCTCAAGCGCCGGTATCGGCGGACGCGGCAGGTGACGATCGTCGACGACGCGCCGCTCGATGTCGTCATTAGAGATCTCTACGAGGCGGCGGATGACCCGGACCACGAGATGAGGGAGGTTCTGACATGACGACATCGTCCGCGGCGACGGCCAACGCCAGGCATCTCGCGAAGTACGGCGCGTTCATCCGCGTCGGCTTCGCCGAGGCGCGCGCCGAGCCGGGAGAGCTGTACGCCCGCGCCGCGTTTCTCGTCGTCATCCTCGGGGTTTTCTCGGCGCTCTGGCGCGCCGTCGGCGCCGTCGGCACGGGCGGCACTGGCACGGCGGATCGCGGCACGATGGTCTGGTATCTCGCGATGACGGAATGGATGCTGATGAGCGCCCCGCAGCTCCACTTCGACATCGAGGCGGACGTGCGCCGCGGCGACGTGGCGCACCAGATCGCGCGGCCCGCGTCGTATCTCGCTTCTCACGTGGCGCGCGGCATCGGCGCGCTCGGATTTCGCGCGCCGCTGCTGTTGGTCGTCGCGTGTGGCGCGGGCGCGGCCTTCGGTGGGCGACCGGCGCACCCTGTGACGCTCGCGGGCATCGTCGGGATCGGCATCGCGGCGGCGATCTCGATGTCGGTGTGGTACGAGTCGATCGGGCTGCTCGCCTTCTGGCTCGGCGACATCGCGCCTGTGTACTGGATCTGGCAGAAGCTGACGTTCGTGCTCGGCGGCCTGCTCCTGCCGCTCACGTTCTATCCGAGCCTCGTGATTCACATTGCGATGCTCACGCCGTTTCCTGCGCTCCTCACCGGACCGGCGTCGTTCGTCTTCGTGCACCCGCTGATCGGCGCGGCGGAGTTGATCACACTGTTGGTATTCTGGTTCTGTATCGCTTGCGTGGCCGCGACGCTGCTGTTCCGCCGCGCCACGCGCATATTGCAAGTCAACGGAGGGTGACACGCATGGAACGATCGACCGTCCGAGGCACGCTTCGATTCTCCGCCGCCCTCGCGCGCACGGCGCTCGCGGGCGCCATGGCGCATCGCGGGACGTTCCTGCTCCAGGCGGGGCTCATGGCGCTCAACAACGCGATCTTCTTCACGTTCTGGATCGTGCTGTTGCATCGCGTGCACACCGTGCGCGGCTACGGGCTGCGCGACATGACGCTGCTCTACGGCATCGTCGCCGCCGGCGTCGGGCTCGCGATGATCGTCGCCGGCGGCGTGCGGCAGCTCGCGCGCGTCGTTCAGGATGGCGAGCTCGATGCGGTGCTCGCCCAACCCAAACCGACGCTGCTCTACGTGCTCGGCCGGCGTTCGGGCGCGTCGGGCGTCGGTGACTTGGCCACGGGGATCGTGATGATCGCGCTCTCGGGCGCGGTGCATGCGTCCACGGTGCCGCCCCTCGTCCTGGCGATCGTCGCGAGCGCGGTCGTAATCGTCTCGTCGGGCGTGATGTTCGGCAGCCTCGCATTCTGGCTCGGTCCCGTGGATGCGGCGACGCGCCAGCTCTTCGAGCTCGTGATCACGTTCGCGATCTACCCCGAGCCATTGTTCGGTGGCGCGTTGCGCGTGCTGTTGTTCACGCTCGTGCCGTCGGCGTTCGTGGGCTATGTCCCCGCGCGCCTGGTGCAGTCGCCGACGGTGGGCTTGGGCCTCGAGCTGTTCGCGATTGCCGCGATCTACGCGATGGTCGCGAGTTGGGTGTTCGGGCGCGGGCTGCGGTCGTACTGCGGAGGGAGCCGGTTCGAGCTCGTGGGTTAGCCCGCGAGCTCCTCCAGCTCCATCGCCGCGAGCGCATCACGATCGGCGACGGCGTCGAGCGCGGCGATCTTGCCGTTCGCGAACGTGACCTCGAGCACGAGCAGCAGACGTCCCTTGGGTCGTACGAGAACTCCAATCGTTCCGTCGATGAGGCCCGGCACGGCGGCCTGTGCGCGTCCGTTGAAATATCCGGCGACGAGCTCGGCGCCGCGCGCCTCGGCCGGTCCACCCATGCGGATCCCCTGCGCGTCGGAGCGAAGAACGACGTCGGGATCGAGCACCGCGACGAGCGCCGCGAAGTCGCCGGACTTCGCCGCGGCGACGAAGGCTTCGACGATCTCCCGCTTTCGCGTGCGATCGAGGTCGCCGGTCGTCCCGCCCTGCACGCGGCGCCGCGCGCGGCTCGCGAGCTGGCGCGTGGCGACGGGCGTGCGTCCAACGATCGGCGCGATCTCGTCGAACGGAAGATCGAACATGTCGTGGAGCACGAACGCGACGCGCTCCGCCGGCTCGAGCGTCTCGAGCACCACGAGCAGCGCGAGCCCGACCGAGTCGGCGAGCTCGACTTCCTCGTCGGGCGAGCGCGGCCGGCGTTGCTCGATCGCGGCCTCCGGTTCGATCCCATCCAACGTTTCCTCGTGCCGCGCGTTGCGTGCGCGGAGCATGTCGAGGCAGACGCGACCAACGACCGTCGTCATCCAGCCCTCGAGATTGTCGACGCTCGACGCATCGGCGCGGCTGATGCGGAGCCACGCCTCCTGCACGGCGTCGTCCGCTTCGGCGGCCGAGCCGAGCATGCGATAGCCGATGCGCCGCAGATGCGCACGGTGTTCGTCGAATCGTCGGGCCAGCAGCTCGCGTTCATCCATCGGTCACACTCTCGCATTGCGTTACGTCATGATCATGACGGATGGCAGCGCTCGAATGTGACGGAGCGACTCGCGCGCGCGCTGCGGACGAACGCACGATAACCGATTCAATGAGGAGTGAACGATGCCAAAGCTTCCACAATCGACCGCCGTGGCCGAGCCGCCGGTCGTGATCGAACCGCGCCTGGACAACCCCGCGGCTCTCATGCCCGACGCGTTGGAAGGCATTCAGAAGCTGCTCGTCGCCGTGCACAAGGGCGGCCTGCCGGAGAGCACGATCGCGCTCACCCACATGCGTGCCAGCCAGATCAACGGATGCAGCTCGTGCATCGAGGGCACGATCAATCACGTGCGCAAGTCCGGCGGTGAGCTGGACGATCGCCTGCTCATGGTCGCCGCGTGGGCGCATTCATCGCAATTCAGCGAAGCCGAGCGCGCGGCGCTCGAGCTCACCGAGGAGATGACGCGGCTCGCTGATCGGCGGGATCCGGTGCCCGACGAAACGTGGAGCCGCGTCGCCGAGCACTATGACGAGCGCGCGATCGCCTCGCTGGTGTTGCACGTGGCGCTCACGAACCTCTTCAACCGGCTGAACGTTGCGACGAGACAGCCGGCCGGGGATTGGTAGCGGCGCCCGGGCGGCGGCGAGGTGGTGATGCGAGGCGGAGTTCTTTGTAAGTTGGATTGTGAACCCGCCATTGGAGCTCGTTCAGTGATCCCGCACGTGCTGGGCACGCTCACACTCCTCGCCGTCGCGCTGCTGTTCGGCGCCACGTGGTACGAAGCCGTGGTGATGGCGCCGAACTACGAGCGTGATGTGCCCGATTCGCTGTCGCTCGCACGGCAGTTCCTGCAGCGCACCACGCCGGCGCACTACTTCAGGGTCGTGGCGCCCATCGCACAGATCCTGGCGCTGCTCAGCGCGATTTTCGCGTGGAAGTCAGCCGCCCGCTGGCCGTTTGTCGTCGCGTTCGTGCTGCTCGTCCTCGGCGACGTGATCACGTTCGCGTTTCATTATCCCCGGCTCGCGATCATGTTCAAGAGCGACGCGGCGCAGGTGCCCGGCCGTCTCGCGCGTGCGGCGCGCGAATGGGCGATCGGGAACTGGGTGCGAGGAGTGCTGTTGGCCCTCGTCGTGCTGGCGTTGCTGCACGGCCTGTTGCGGCTCGCGGTATAGCGGCCGGCTTAAGATGTCGCCGGCTCGCGCAGCACGCGCGCGACGCTCTCGAGCGTCCCCCAACTCCGGGTGGTGACCGTCGCGCCGACGATCGCATCGATCTGTCCGAGATAACCGATCGTCTTCATGTGCCGGCGATACTCGCCGAAGACGAACTGCCCGTCCGAGGCGAGCAGCCGCACGAGCCACCGACCGCGCTCGGGCAGCACGACCGGCCTGGCGATCCGTGCCTCTCCCGGTTTGGCGAGGACGCTCACGAATCGCGTCACGCCGGGTTGAACGCGTGATGTATACGGATGCTCATTCACGATTCGTAATATGTCCCATGCATCACAGAGCGCGACGTGCGCCTCGAACGGCAGCTTCGCGCGGAACGCGGCGCGACACTTGGCCGCCGAGCCCGGCTTGCGAATGACGAACGTTCCCGCGGCGCCGATGTTGACCACATCGAGCTGGGCAAGCTCCGCCGCGAGTACACTCGGCCGAAAGCGCCGGTGCCCGCCCACGTTCATGCCACGAAGGAATGCGACGAGCGTCACGTGCGACCGAGCGGCACGAACCGCCCCTCGCGGCGCAGGTACGCCACCAACCCGCCCGCGTCGAGAATCGCCCCCGCGATGCCGCCGAGCGGCGGACGGATCTCGCACCGCCCCGTGCGCTCGTTCGTGATCGACGTCCCGTCCGGACCGGCGGTGATCATCAAACCGTCGCCTTCGAGAATCTCCGTCGTGTCGCACTCGATCGGGAGCAGCCCGTTGTTGATCGCGTTACGGTAGAAGCTCCGCGCAAAGCTCGTCGCGAGCACCGCGCGAATGCCGGCGGCGAGAATTACGGTCGCCGCGACTTCCATCGCCGACCCGCATCCGAGGTTCTTGCCGGCGACCAAAACGTCGCCGGCGCGCACGGACGACGCGAACGCCGGATCGAGCGACTCGAGCAGGTACTGCTTGAGTATCTGCTCATCGAGCGTAGTCTTCTTGCGGGCCGACGAGATGATGTAGTCGGTGTTGATGTCGTCGCCGAGCCGGCGCGCGCGGCCGATGATCTCCGTCATGGGCCGGCTCGGACGGTGCGTGGATCGGCGATCGCACCCGAGAGCGCCGCCGCGGCGCAGGCAGCCGGTGACGCGAGATAGATCGGCGCGCTCGCGTTCCCCATGCGCGCCTTGAAATTGCGGTTTGCTGTCGAGAGAACCGTCATGCCATCATCGGGGATCACGCCGCTCGTGCCGCAGCACGCGCCACAGCCGGGCGCGGTGATCACGGCGCCCATCCGCGCGAGCGCCGGCAGCGTTCCGTCGGCCTCGAGCTGGCGCGCGACGTCGCTCGATACCGGCGTGACCACGAGCGTCACGCCGTCGGCAATCCGCCCGCCGCCCCGCTCCAGGATCGCGCGCGCGTCGCGCAGGTCGCTGGCGCGTCCGCCGGTGCACGTGCCGAGGAACACCATCTGCACGGGCGTGCCCACCGCATCAGCGATCGCGACGACGTTCTTCGGTGCGTGGGGAAGGGCGACGCGCGGCGTGAGCCGGTCGATGCCGACGACGAGCTCCCGCACACAGCGCGCGCCGGCGTCCGCGAACACGCCGCCGGCGACTTCCCAGATCGCGGCCTTGGCGCCGGCTTCCACCATGAGATTGCTCAACACGAGCCGGTCATCGCGCGAAAAGGAATCTGCGGCCGGCCCGACGAACTCGATCGCGTGGTACTCCGCGCCATCGCCACCGAGCATCGCGACGATCGCGAGCGCGATGTCCTTCGCGGCGACGCCGGCCGGCCGATCGCCGCGCAAGGTGACGCGCATCGTCTCCGGCACGCGCAGCCAGAGCTGTCCGGTGAGCATCGCCGCGGCGAGATCGGATGAGCCGACGCCAGTCGCGAAGGCATTGAGCGCGCCGCACGTGACGGTGTGGCTGTCCGCGCCGACGATGAGCTGCCCCGGACGCACGATCCCGCGCTCGACGATGATCTGATGGCTGATGCCCTCGCCGACCTCGAATACGCGCACGCCCTGCTCGCGCGCGAACGCACGCACCTGCGCGTGGAACTTTGCGGTGCTCTCGCTCTCGCTTTGCGGCGTGTAATGATCGAGCGCGAACGCGACGCGCGAGGGATCGTGCACGCGCGCGCCCGGTCCGCCCATCCGCTCGAAATAGCCGATCGCCATGGGCGCGGACGCGTCGGTGCCGAGCACGAGATCGACATCGCAGACGACGACGTCGCCGGCGTGCGCCAGCCGCCCGCATTTGGCGGAGAGAATTTTCTCGGCGATCGTCTGCGGCGGCATGCGGTAAAGCTGCGTGCGCGCCGCGCGGAACGCCATGCGCTCAGTCCGCGTGCAGCGCCTCGAGGGGATCCGCGCGCGCCGCGCGCCACGTCGGTGCGAACGCGGCCATCCCGCCGACGATCGCGAGGAGCACGGCGCTGGCGCCGAACGCCCACGGATCCGTTTGCGTGATGCCGTAGAGCTGCGCCGAGACGAGCTTTCCGGCGGCCAGCCCGGCGACGGCGCCGGCCGCGACTCCGATCACGATCCAACCCGCCACCTGCGTGAAGACGAGCCGCACGAGATCGCCGGTGACCGCGCCGAGCGCCGCTCGCACGCCGAACTCGCGCATGCGTTGCGTGACGGAGTAGCTGATGACGCCATACAGCCCGACGGCGGCGAGCAGCAACGCGGCCACGGCGAACGCACCGAGGATCGACGCGGTGAGCCGACGCCGGGCGATGCCCGACGCGATCCAGTCCGACATCGTTCGCACTTGCAGCACGGGGAGCGCGGGGTCGATCTCACGCAGGGCATCGCGGTACACCGCTTCCACCCCGCTCGGATCGCGGTCGGTGCGCACGATCATGTTCATGAACGTGTTCGGCACCTGCTCGCTCGGCGCGTACACCGCGGGCGGCGCGGCCTGATCGAGCGGCCCTTCGCGAACGTCCGCGACGACGCCGACGATCGTCTGAGGCCCGCTAGTGTTCCAATCGAACGTGATCTGATGCCCGAGCGGCGATTCGGTCGGGAACCAGCGCTTCACAAAAGCCTCATTCACGATTGCGACATGCGGCGCGCCCAGCACGTCGCCCGCGGCGAACAGGCGGCCGGAAACGAGCCGAGCATGTAAGACGCTGAAGTAGCCGTGCGACACGACGCGCTTCTGCACCATCGGCGCTTGCCCCGCTGCGAACACACGGCCCACGATCGTGATGTCCCCCGACGTGCCGCCGCCGACTGGTAGATCGCTGGTCAAGGCGACGTTGGTCGCGCCGAAGCGCCGAGCCACCGCGTCGCCGAGACGGGTATTGAAGGCGATCTGCGAGACGGAGTCCGGGTACCGCGAATCCGGCAGCCAGGTGCTCGCTGTCACGAGATCGCGCGGGTCGAAACCATTTGGGGCATGCGTGAGCCGCTCGAAGCTCCGTCCGAGCAGCGCGCCGGTGACGAGCAGCGTGAACGAGACCGCGATCTGCGCGATCACGAGCGCGTGGCGAACGCGATCCCGGCCGCCGGACACGCCGCGCGCTCCCTCTCGCAGATCGCTGACGAGATCACCACGCGATGCTCGCAGCGCCGGAACGAGACTCGCGAGCATTCCGGTCGCGATCGACAGCGCGGCCGCGATGAGGAGCGCGCGAACGTCGAGCGTCACCTCGCTGATGCGCGGGATCTCGCGCAGGAAATGTCGCGCAGCGCTCACGGTGCCCAGGGCGAGCAGAATTCCACATACGCCGCCGATGGTGGCGCGGACGATTCCCTCGAGCAGCACGTGCCACGTGACGCGCAGCCGGCCGGCGCCGAGCGCGGCACGGACGGCAAGCTCGCGACGGCGCGCGGTCGTGCGCGCTAACAAGAGATTGGCGATGTTGGCGCACGCGACGATGAGCACGAGCACCACGCTGCCCAAGAGCAGCGCGAGCGGCGCCCGCAGATTGCCCACGAGCTCCGTCGCGAGCGGGAGCATCGCGATGCCGTGCGTTGTCGCTCGATCCTTCTCGAGCTGGCCCTCGACGGCCGCGAGGCGCACGCTCGCAGCCGCGGCCGTCACCCCTGGCCGCAGCCGCGCAATCACCGAGATGTAGTGCACGCCGCGCGGTGAATTCCTTTCCGAGAGACGGAGCGGCTCCCAGAAATCCGGCGCTTTCCCATGCGCGAACGTGTTCCCTTGGGGCAGCACCGCCGTGGGCGATGCGTGATACACGCCGATGACGACGAACGGCTGTCCGGTGAGCGTGATCGAGCGGCCGATGATCGTGGAATCGGCATTGAAGCGCCGCTTCCACAAGTCGTCGCTCAACATCACCACGCGCGGCGCGCTCGGCAGATCCTCGTCGGCGCGAAACGCCCGGCCGAGCGTGGGTGTGACGCCGAGCATCGACAACACGTTCGCGGACGTCTCCGCCCCCTGGAGCTGCTCGGCGTCGCCGCTGCCGCTCAACACCTCGCCGTGCCAGATGAGCGCGCCGACGTCGGAGAAGATGCTCGTCGTGCGCTGCCGCCAATCGACGTACTCCGGAAACGATGCGGGCAGATCGCGGTCGGTACGCTGGACGTCGTGCAGCACGACCAGCGATTCCGGCGCACGATATGGCAGCGGCCGGAGCAGCACGCCGTCGACGATGCTGTAGATCGCCGTGGTCGCGCCGATGCCGAGAGCGAGCGTCAGCGTGATGACGAGCGTGAGCGCCGGTGTGGCGCGCATCGCTCGAAGGGCGACGCGGATGTCGGTGACGAGCGCCTCCGCCCAACGCGCGCCACGCGCGTCGCGCGCATCGGACGCGATCACCGTCGCGTTCCCGAACTCGCGGCGCGCCGCGACGGTTGCCTCGGCGCGCGACATGCCGCGCGCCATGTAGCGGTCCGCCGCGCGCTCGACGTGCGCGCGCATCTCCTCGTCCATCTCACGCTGCATGCGGCCGAACAGAAACACCGCGCGCAGCCGCAGCAGCATTCGTCGGACGGCAGTCATGGCATCATGCTCGTTTCAGAATGTGCGAGAGCGCGCCGGCGAAGCGCGCCCACTCCGCGCGCTGCGATTCGAGCGCTTTGCGGCCGGCGGCGGTGAGCGAGTAGACCTTGGCGCGCCGGCCGGTGTCGGTCTCCTTCCACGCGGCTTTGACGAGCCCGCGCTCCTCGAGGCGGTAGAGCGCCGGATAGAGCGAGCCCGCGTTGACCTGGAGCACGTCGCGCGAGACCGCCTGGATGCGCTGCGCGAGATCGTACCCATTGGTGGGCTCGGAGCGGAGCAGCTCGAGGACGATGAGGTCGAGCGTGCCTTGGAGGAGCGGGGCAGGTTTGGCCATGGGAGGATCACTAGGTTGTCTAGTTATATAGACGGCCTAGTGATCTCGCAAGTGCCCCTCCTCCGGCGTGAGGCGCCCGGTCGTTACTCCGCGCGCATCGCGACGATCGGATCCGCGTGCGACGCGCGAAGCGCGGGGACCACCGTGGCGAGGAGCGTCGGCACGACGAGGCTCACGGCGGCCAGCGCGAACGTCAGCCGGTCGACCGGATTCACGCCGTACAGCACCGACACCATCACGCGCGTCAGCGCGAAGCTCGCCGCGAGCCCGGCGACGATCCCGATCAGCACGAGCGACACGCCGTCCACGGTCACCAATCGCACGAGTCGCCCGCGCGAGCTGCCGAGCGCAACGCGAATACCGAGCTCGCGCGTGCGCTGCGCGACCGCGTAGCTCAACACGCCGTACAGTCCGGCCACCGTGAGCAGGAGCGCGACGGCGGCGAACGCGCCGAGCATCGCGAGATAGAATCGCGGCCGGCCGAGGCTGCGCGCGATGATGTCGGGCATCGTCGCGACATCGGAGATCGCCGCCGTGGGATCGGCGGCGCGCACCGCCGCGCGCACGCCCGGGAGCACGTCCATCGGATTCCCGCGCGTGCGCACCATGATCGGGAACTGCGATCCCGCCGCGCCCGACTGCAGGTAGCTCCAGTACATCTCGGGCGCCGGGTCGGCCACCGGGCCGACATTGCGGATGTCGCTCACCACGCCAACGATCGTCGCGAACGACGTGTCGCCGGTGTAGAACCGGCGGCCCACCGGATTCGCACCCTTGAAATCACGTTTCACCAGCGCCTCGTTCACGACGACGACCGGCGGCGCTTTGGGACTGTCGTCGTCGCCCGGACCGAGCAGCCGGCCAGCGATCAATCGCTGTCCGGTGACGGCGAAGAAGCTCGGCGTCGCGCTCCGCCGCTCGACGAGCGGCCACTGCGACGGGTTGCTCGCGGGCATGCCTTCGTAGCGAATGTTGCCGTTCCATCCCCAGTTCACGTAGGGAATGAGATTGATCGACCCGGCGGATTGCACGCCCGGCACGCCGCGCATCGACGCGAGCGCGGGATCGAGGAAGCGCCGCACCGACGTCGCGTCCGGATAGCGCGCGGTCGCGACGGTCACGTCGAGCGTGAGGACGTGCGCGGTCTCGAAGCCGGGATCTTTGCCGAGGAGATCCGCGAACGCGCGGAGCATGAGCCCGGCGCCGATGAGGAGCACGAGCGAGAGCGCGATCTCGGAGACGACCAGCACGCGCAGCGCACGGTGGTGGTCGCGGCCGCTCCCGCCGCCGCGTCCGGCGCGAAGCGCATCCTGCGGATCGACCGCGGCGTTGCGCCACGCCGGCGCCGCGCCGCAGACGAGCGCCACGACGAGCGCGATCGCGACGCCGAACGCGATCACGCGTCCGTCGACGCTCAGGCCGGCGAGCTGCGGCACGCGCTCCGCGGCGAGCGCGCCGATCGTGCGCACCCCCGCGAAGGCCAACGCGAATCCGGCGATCGTACCAGTGATGCTAATGACGAAACTCTCAACGAGCACGGGGCGCATCACGTGCCAGCGCGCGGCGCCGAGCGCCGTGCGGACGGCCATCTCGCGCCGCCGATGCACCCCGCGCGCGAGCAGCAGCGCCGCGACGTTGGTCGCCGCGATGAGCAGCACCATGCAGACCGCGCCAAACAACAGCAGCAGCGGTTGGCGCACCGAACGCGCGCTCTCCGCGACGAGCGGCGCGACGCGCACGCCTTCGCCGCGGAGCTGCGGGAACTGGTCGACGAGCCGCGCGAAGAGCCCGCGCATCTCCGAATCCGCCGACGCCGGCGTCGCGCCGCGCGCGAGACGGCCGAGCATCAGCAGCATGTTGCTCTGCCGCTGCGCCAGCCGGTCGGGCGTGAGCCGGATCGGCAGCCACACGTCGCCCGTGAGCACGCGCGAGCCGTGCGGAATGCGAAACGCTCGCGGCGCGATGCCGACGATCGTCGTCGGCTTTCCGTCGATGTCGATCGTGCGGCCGACGATCGTCCGGTCGCCGCGGAGCTTCGCGCGCCAGAACTCGTCGCTCAGCACCGCGACGACGGGCGCGTCGAGCCGATCGTCCGCCGGTGTGATCAGTCGCCCAAGCTCCGCGCGCGCGCCGAGCATCGGAAAGAGATTCCCCGTGACGAGCATCTCCGACGCCTGCGCGGTCTCCGAGCCGAGGTTCACCAGCGCCGTGCCGAACGTGATCGCAGAGAGCAAATCGACCGTGCGGCTCTCGCGCGCGAGATCGGTGTAGTTCGCCGGCGATTCGGGCCACGTCCCCTGCGGGCCGGACTGCGGCGTGATCCGGTGTACGGCGACGAGCCGCTCCGGATTTCGCACCGGAATTGGTTGGAGCAGCGCGCGACTGATCGCGCTCGCGACGGCCGTCGTGCCGCCAACACCGAGCGCGAGGCAGAGCACCGCCGAAACGGCCATGCCGGGTGTGCGCGCGAGGCTGCGTGCCGCGCTGCGAAGCTCGACGCCGAATGAACTCATGGCTGCTCCGGTAGAGTCAGTACTCAGACAGTGTGATTGGACGATTGGTTGGCGCGGCTCAGCGACGCTCGCCCACGTCATCCCGAGCGACCGAGCGAAGCGGCACCCGCCCATGTCATCCTGAGCGACCGAGCGAAGCGGCACCCGCCCGCGTCATCCCGAGCGACCGAGCGACGCGGCACCCGCCCGCGTCATCCCGAGCGACCGAGCGAAGCGAGGGAGTCGAGGGATCTGGGCTCGTGGCGCGCGTGGCCGTCCTGGTGCGATCGCTCCTACAGCCCGCAACCCCTTTCACGTGAATCGGCTTGGACTCCCTAGGGAACTACAATCGAGCTGAAACTGCATGAAGTGAACGAAGCACCACCTCGGAACCCTCGGTTCGGTTCGTTCGAGTTCGTTGATTTGTAGTTCCCCCTATTCCAAATTGATTCGCGAGCATTCAGCAAATTCGCGCGCCAGAGACGAGCACCATGTCGGAATCGCGCGCCACGAGCCCAGATCCCTCGACTCCCTCGCTTCGCTCGGTCGCTCGGGATGACAGGCGAGGTGTCACTTCGGCTCGCTCGGGGTGACAGGCGCGGCGTCACTTCGGTTCGCTCGGATGACAACGCCTACGCCGACTCCTCCGCCACGGCCACAACCGGCACGCTCGCACCCACGCTCGGCCGCGCGACCCACGATGCGCCGACCAGATTCCCCAGTGTGTTCACGGCCGTCCGACACATGTCGAGCGGTCGATCGATCGCGGCGACGAGCGCGATCCCCGCCGCCGCCTCGCTCCCGAGGCCGATCGCGTTGAGCACGATGAGCGTCGTCACGAGCGAGCTGCCAGGCACGCCAGCGCCCGCGAACGCCGCCACCGTCGCCGCGAGGATGATCGCGAGCTGCCGCGACGGACCGAGCGTGAATCCATACAATGTGGCGAGAAAGACCGCCGTCACCGCCTTGTAGACCGCGGCGCCGTTCTTGTCGAGCGTCGCGCCGGCCGGCAGCACGAATCCGACGACCTCGGGTGGAACGCCGAGTCGTCCGGAGGCAGCCATGCTCACCGGCAGCGTCGCGCTCGACGACGCGGTCGCGAGCGCGAGCATCAGGGCGTCGGAGGTTGCACGAAAGAACGTGCCGATGCGCACACCAGCCGCCAGGCGCGCCGCCGGCAGAAGCACGAGCGTCGTGTGCGCGAGCAGCGCGACGATCACGACGCCGGCGAAGAGCAGCAGATCGCCGAGCACCGCGGCGCCGAAGCGCGCGATGGTCGCCGCGATCAGCACGAACACCGCGATGGGAGCGGTCTCCATCAACCAGCCGATGAGAATCATCGACAAGTCGTTCAACCGCTCGAAGAGCGCGACGACGGAGCGCCGCTTCTCCTCGGCGAGCGTCGTCGCGGCGGCGGCGAACAGACAGACGGCCACGATGAGCGGCAGCAGCTCGCCACCGACCGCGGCGGCGAACGGATTCTGCGGAATCAGCGCGAGGAGCTGGTCCGCGAGCGACGGCGCCTTCGGCGCGGCGACGGCGGCACCCGCGGCGAGTCCCGCGGCGGCATGAAACGGCGCGAGACGAGCGACGCCGAGTCCGATCGTCGACGCCAATAAAGTTGTAATGAGGAAATACGCAAATGTGCGGCCGCCGATCCTGCCGAGCCGCCGGATGTCGCCCAGGGACGCCACGCCGGTGAACAGGCTGCCGATCACCAGCGGCACGACGATCATGTTCGCGAGACGTATGAACGCGGTGCCGAGCGGCTCGATCGCGACCAGCACGTGCTCGAGCGGCGCGGCCCAGCTCAGCTTCGAGACCGCGCCGATCGCGATGCCGGCCACGAGCCCGGCGAAGATCTTCTGCGGGAGCTTCACGTCGCCGCGGCCTCCCCGACGCGGGCTCCGGCGTGCAGCTCGCCGAGTACGTCGCGGAGCGCGTCGAGCGTGCGGTCGACGTCAGCGACGCGAATATCGCCCATGTGTCCGATGCGGAACGACGACGTGAACGGCCCGAGTGCGGCCGCGGTGAGAATCCCGCGCGCTTTGAGCCCATCACGCACCGCGGCTGGTGCAATCGTCGCCGGCAGCGCGACGGCCGTGAGCGTCGACGCGTAGCTCCCGAGCTGCGGACACTGCATCGCCAATCCCAGCTCGCGCGTGCCGGCGCGCACGCGTTCCGCGAGCTCGGCGTGGCGCGCGAACACACGGTCGATCCCCTCCTCGTGAATCATGCGGAGCGCCTCCGCGACCTGGAGCATCAGGTGCACCGGCGTCGAGCCCGGCGTCTCCGGTTTTGCCGCGGCGACCGCGTCCCGGATCGCCGCGAAGTCCCAGTAGTTGCGCGGGAGCCGCGCGCGCCGCGTCACCTCCCACGCCCGATCGCTCACCGCCGCGAACGCGAGCCCGGTGCTCGACATGAGGCACTTCTGCGACGCGGTGACCGCGACGTCGACGCCCCACTCGTCGAACGCGAACGGCATGCCGCCGATCGACGATACGCCGTCCACGAGGACGAGCATCCCGTGCGCGCGCGCGACGCGCGCCACGCCGGCGACGTCGTTCGCGACGCCGGTCGAGGACTCGGTGTAGGTCATCGCGACCGCGCGCGCGTTCGGCCGTTCGGCGAGACATGCGTCGACTTCCGCGACGGCAACCGCGCGGGCCCAATCCGTCGCGATCCGGTGCACGCGCACGCCGTACGATTCGGCGAGGGCGGCCCACATCTCCGTGAACTTGCCGTTGCAGCAGACGACGATCTCATCGCCGGGCGATAAGAGATTGCAAATCGTCGCCTCGAGCGCGCCGCGACCGGTCGTATGGACCGGGAGCACCCGCGCGCGCGTGCCGAACAGCGGCCCAATCAGCTCGAGCACCGTGGCGAGCTCGCGTGAGAACTCGGCGCTGCGATGATGGATCATCGGCCGCGCGCCGGCCTGCAGCACGCGCTCGGGAACGCGCGTCGGTCCCGGCGTCATCAACAGCAGCGGCTCGGTCTGCATCGGCGCGCGGCTATTCGATCACGCCTTTGCGGCGCAACGCGTCGTCGATCTCGGCCTTGAACAGCACGCCCGCCTTGATCTCGGCGACGCGCTTGCTCTCGCGCTCCATGAGCTCCACGACCGCGGACAACACGTCCTCCGCGTGCGCCCGCGGCACGACGACGACGCCGTCGCGATCGCCGACGACGACGTCGCCAGGACAGACGACCACGCCGCCGCACGCGATGGGCACGTTGATCTCGCCCGGTCCATCCTTGTCGCAACTCCCTGCGCTGAGGCTGCGGCTGTATGCGGGGAACTCGAGCCGGACGAGATCGTCGACATCGCGGATCGCGCCATCGACGACGATTCCGCCGAGCTTCTTGGCGGCGGCGGTCGTGCACATCAATCCGCCGAAGACCGCGCTGGTCGTGTTGCCGCACGTATTGACGACGACGACATCGCTCGGCTCCGCGACCTGCAGCGCCTTGTGGACCATCAGATTGTCCGCCGGGCGCGCGTTGACGGTGACGGCGATGCCGCAGAGCGGATGGTTGGTGCGCGGCTGAATGCCGGGGTCCATGAAGTTGAAGCGACCCATGGCGTCGGCGAGGTTGGACGACGCGAGGCCGCGGAAGCAGTCGAGGATCTTGGCGTCGATGCGGGGCGGGGAGGGGAGGACGCGGAAGCCGAGGATGGGCATGGACGAGTATGCGGTCGTGCGAGAGAGGGGCGCAAGTTGGGGTCAGCGGGAGGCGAGATGGGAGCGAGCGGGGAGCGAGGTGCCAGCCGCAGTTCCCAGCTCGGCTGTTCGCTATCAGCGACAGCTATCGGAGGAATTTGGATGGCGCTGCGCGCTTTTGGTGATGGGCGGGACGGTTCTTTACGCTAGGCTCGAAGTTCTCAATGCGCGGCGAGGCCAGCGTGGGCGACTACAGGAAGCTCTTGGTTTGGCAGCGGGCTACCGGCCTCGCGCGGCGGGTGCGGGCGCTGGTCGATGCGCTCCCGCCGCGTGAGCGTCGCAATATCGGCGACCAGCTCTTGCGCGCGTCTGGCTCCATTCGCTTCAACATCGCTGAAGGCGCGGGGCTCAACTCCGACGCGGGCTTTGCGCGGCATCTCCGCATTGCCCCGGGCTCGGCCAACGAGGTCCAAGATCAACTCGCCGATCTCGAAGCTGTAGGGCTGCTCGCCGAGTCAGACCGCGAGCTTCCGAAGGAAGTTGCCGAAATCCGCGCCATGCTCGCCGTGCTTCATCGCCGCGTCTCGGCAGACGCCGCGACGTCGAACTCGCCCCGCGCTCACACGGAGCGGCCGCCGTCCAAATTCCTCCGATAGCCGTCGCTGATAGCGAATAGCCGAGCTGGGAACTGGCCGCTGGCCGTCAGCGCGCCGTCAGCTCCCAGTCACTCTCAGCGCCGGAATGGCCACACGACTCCCTGATTCTCCGCCACCATTCCCATTCCTTTATATACGAACTTCTGAATTCGCTTCCCCTCGTACGTCTCGGCCGTGAAGATGTTGCCTTTGGAGTCCGTCGCGATCGAGTGCACGGCGAAGAATTCGCCCGGCTGGCGGCCGCCGTCGCCGAAGCTGGTGAGGATGTCGAGCGACTGCCGGTCGACCACGTACACCATCTCGTTCTTGCCGTCGGCCATGAAGATGTACTTCTGCTGCGGGTCGCGGGAGAACGCGATGTCCCACACGCTCCCGTCGCCGGGCGTCCACGGCTTGATGATCTTCTCTTTCACGAACTTGCCATCCTTCGTGAAGACCTGGAGCCGGTCGTTGACGCGGTCGCACACGTAGACCAGGCCGTCCGGCGTCGGCTCCGCGCAGTGAACCGGGTTCCGGAACTGCGGGTCGAGCGGCGCGCCGGGGATGTACGGGCCGGGGTTCGAATCCGACGGCACGTGCCCGTACGCGCCCCAGAACCGCTTGATGTGGCCGTCGTCCATGTCCAGCACCGCGACGCGCTTGTTGCCATAGCCGTCGGCGATGTACGCCTCGTTCGCCGGCACGTCGAACGCGATCTTCGCCACGCGGCCGAAATGCGTCGTGCTCCGGCTGTCGACCGTCGCGTGCGGCGTGCCGATCTCCATCAGGAACTTGCCGTCGTGTGTGAATTTGAGAATAAAAGAATCAATGGTGCCGGCCGGGCAGTCGGCCGTGCCCGGCGGCGGACAGGTGCCGTTGCCGCCGATCCACACGTTGTTCTTGTTGTCGATCGAGATGCCGTGGTTCGACGACGGCCAGTCGTATCCCGCGTGCGGGCCGCCCCACGCGTTGATCAGGTTTCCCGCCTGGTCGAACTCGAGCACCGGCGGCGCGGGGACGCAGCAGTCGCTCAGCTTCGGGTTCTGCACCGCGCCGATCTCCGTCTGCGCGTCGAACGTGTCGTTGCGATGCACGATGAACACGTGGTCCTGCGCGTCCACGCCGACGCCGATGACGTTGCCGAGGACCCAGTGATTCGGCAGCGGCTTGGGCCAGAGCGGGTCGACCTCGAACCGGGGCGCCATCACCGCGTGCCCGCTCTCGCGCGCCACGCGCGCCTCGAGCACGTGCTGGCCCAGTCCGAGCGCCGCGAGCGCCAGGGCGAGGCCGGAGGCGAAGACGAGCTTTCGCGAGCGGATCATGGCTTGGCGCTCCGACCAGCGGCGGGCCAGACGACGCCGGCGTTCACCGGCGCGGGGCCCACGCCCTTGAATTGGAACTTCTGAATTCGCTTACTCTCATACGTCTCGGCCGTGTAGATGTTGCCCTTCGAATCGGTCGCGATCGCGTCGACGGCGTAGAACTCCCCCGGCTGACGCCCGCCGTCGCCGAAGCTCGACAGCTCTTTCAAGGACTGCCGATCGAGAATGTGCACCTTCATGTTCATCCCATCCGCGACGTAGAGATACGTCTGTCGCGGGTCGCGCGAGAACGCGATGTCCCACGCCGAGCCGCCGCCGAGCGTCTGCGGCTCGACGCTCGCTTCCTTCACGAACGTGCCCGCCTTCGTGAAGACTTGAATGCGATCGTTGGTCGCGTCGCAGACGTACACGTAGCCGTCCGTGGACAGCGTCGCGCAGCGGACGACTCCGAACTCCTTGGGAGATGCACCGGGCGCGTATTTAGAAGATTGTGAATCGTCCGGCTTGTTGCCGTACGCCCCCCAGTAGCGCTTGATCGCGCCCGTCGTCATGTCGATCACCGCGACGCGATGGTTGCGATAGCCGTCGGCGACGTAGGCTTCGTTCGCCTTGGCGTCGAATGAGAAGCGCGCCGGTCCGCCGAACGTCTCCACGCTGTTGCTGTTCGCGGGGAGCGCGGGCGCGCGCACCGGCCCGCCGCGTCCACGTCCGCCCCGGCCGCGCCCGGGCGACACGCCGCCGTACGCGGTGTCGGGACGCTCGCTGCCCGCGGCGGCCACCGCGCCGCCCGTTCCAAACTCGGCGATGAATTGCCCGTCGCGGCTGAACTTGAGAATACGCGAATCGGCGCCGCCCTGGCCGCCAATCCAGACGTTGCCTGCCCCGTCGACCCCGACGCCCGCGTTCATCTCCGGCCATTGATAGCCGGCGCCCGGTCCGCCGAAGTGGCCGACGACTTTCCCCGACGCGTCGAGCTCGAGCACGTTGGGCGACGGCGCGCAGCATCCCTCGCCGGGGGGATTCAGCTCCATGCCGGTCTCGGTGCGCCGGTTGAAGCTGTCCGTGAGATTGACGACGAACACGTGATCGCGCGCGTCGATCGTGAGCCCGGTCACCGAGCCGAGGATCCAGTGATTCGGCATCGGGTCGGGCCACATCGGATCGACCTCGAACCGTGGCGCCTGCGCGCGAGCGGCTGATGCGCGTGCGGCTGGTGCGCGAGTGCTCCGCTGCGCCGCGCCGGCGAACAGCGGGAGCATGAGGAGTGACCCGCCGAAGAGGAAACCGCGCCGATGCATGGAAGCTCCGGGGATGGAGGAGCGGCCCGGGATTCGGGAATGGTGTGCATGGCCAAACGCATCAGAACGTCTGGCCGCCAGCCCCTAACCCCCGGCCCCTACACGCCACTATAATCGTGGCCGTGATTCTACCTCCGGCGAGACTCCGTCGTCCAGGGCTGGCCTTCGTTCTGGGCCTCGTGCTCGTGTTGGCGCTGCCGAGCCTGAACTTCGCGCACGACATCCCGAGCAGCGTGACCGTCCTCGCGTTCGTGAAGCCCGAGGCGAAGGTGCTCCGCGTGGTGCTGCGCGTGCCGCTCGCCGCGATGCGCGACGTGAACTTCCCGCTGCACGGGCCCGGGTACCTCGACATCGACAGCGTGACGACCGGCCCGCTCTTGCGCGATGCGGCAGGCGTCTGGATCGCGCACGATCTGCACATGTACGAGAACGCGCGTCCGCTCGGCACCCCGACGATCGCCGCGGCGCGCGTCTCGATCCCGTCCAACCGTTCGTTCACCGCGTACGACTCGGCGCTCGCGCATGTCCGCGGCGCGCCGCTCGCCGCGAGCACGGAGCTGATGTGGAATCAGGCGCTGCTCGACGTGGAGCTGACGTATCCGATCGCGTCGCCGGCGTCCGAGTTCTCGATCGAGCCCACGCTCGCGCGCCTCGGCGTGCACACGACGACGGTGCTGCGCTTCCTGCCCGCGACCGGCGGCGAGCGCGACTTCGAGTATCTCGGCGATCCCGGGCTCGTGCGCCTCGATCCGCGCTGGTATCAGGCGGCGGCGCGCTTCGTCGCGCTCGGCTTCGCGCACATTCTGAGCGGGATCGACCACCTCTTGTTCCTGTTCTGCCTCGTGATCCCGTTCCGCAAGCTGCGGCCGCTGATCGCGATCGTCACGGCATTCACGATTGCTCATTCCATAACGCTCATTGCATCGGCGAGCGGCTTCGTGCCGGACGCGCTCTGGTTCCCGCCGCTGATCGAGGCGTTGATCGCGCTCTCGATCGTCTACATGGCGCTGGAAAACATCGTCGGCGCGAAGCTCGAGCGGCGG
Source organism: Gemmatimonadaceae bacterium (assembly GCA_025934775.1). GTDB lineage: Bacteria > Gemmatimonadota > Gemmatimonadetes > Gemmatimonadales > Gemmatimonadaceae > JAQBQB01. Next base: position 266,614 of record JAICWO010000002.1, read on the forward strand.
TGGCTCGTGGCGTTCGGCTTCGGCCTCGTGCACGGCTTCGGCTTCTCGTTCGCGCTCCGCCAGTCGCTCCAGTTCGCGGGCGCGCACCTCGCGACGTCGCTCGTCTCGTTCAACGCCGGCGTGGAGCTCGGCCAGCTCTTCGTGCTCGCGCTCATCGTCCCGGCGCTGGGCTGGGTGTTCACGCACGTGGTCGCCGAGCGCATGGGAACGATCATTCTCTCGGCGTTCGTCGCGCACACGGCGTGGCACTGGATGCTGGACCGTTGGGCGGTGCTCGCGAAGTACGAGTTCACCATGCCGACGCTCGACGCCGAATTCGCCGCGAGCGCGATGCGGGCCGGGATGCTCTTGCTGTTCATTGCCGGCGCGGCGTGGGCGATGTACGAGCTGTATCGCCGGCTGATGCGCCGCGGTGACCTGTTGGCGGTGGAGGGCGAGTGACGCGCGCACCGTCATCCCGAGCGAGCGAGCGCAGCGAGCGAGTCGAGGGATTGTCTCTCCGGCTCGCGATGCGCCTCTCGCGGCGCGCAACCAACGCGCCGTGTCATTCCGAGCGAGCGGAGCGAGTCGAGGAATCCGGGCTCGTCGCGGTACGTCGCCCAACGAGCCCAGATTCCTCGACTCCGCCGCTTCGCGGCTCCGCTCGGAATGACACGGTGAAGGGTTCGCGCCCATTCGCGCGTGCTCGGTGTTGCGCGGTCGTCGCCGCAACGCTCCTGCTCGCGACCCGCGGCTACGCGCAGACGGCTTCTCGCGCCGCGGCCTCGAGCCAGCTCACCACGCTCGTCGGCGTGTACACGGACTCGCAGGCGGCGCGCGGGAAGGACGTCTACGCGGGGAGCTGTCGCTCGTGTCACACGCCGGTCTCGCACACGGGCGTGATGTTCGCCAAGTGGTGGGTGCACAAGCCGCTCTCGGATCTCTACACGTTCGTCGCCAAGAACATGCCGAAGAACGATCCCGGCAGCCTCGATCCCTACGATGCGGCGGACGTGGTGGCGTATCTGCTCAAGATGAACCAGATGCCCGTCGGGCCGAGCGACATGCCGCCCGATGTGGATTCGTTGAAGAAATTCCGCATTGAAGTGAAGCGCAGCACCAAGTCCTCACCCGTCAGGAGGAAGAAGAAGCCATGACGCGACGCTGGATCATCATCACCTCGGCGTGCGCCGCGGCGCTCGCCGCCGCGAGCTTGCTCCTCGCGCACCCGTCGAGCGCGCGGCAGGGCCCGTCGCTCGAGCGCGGGAACAAGCCGGGCGAGTGGCGCTACTGGGGCGCCGACGCGTGGAGCACGCGCTACTCGGATCTCGATCAGATCAACGCGAGCAACTTCGACTCGCTGCAGATCGCGTGGCAATGGAGCCCCGGCGGCGAGGACGAGTATTTTCGCTCGACGCCGCTCTACGCGAACGGACGGCTGTTCACCGTCGGCACGAATCGACGCAACGCGTTCGCCATCGATCCGTCGACCGGCAAGACGCTCTGGCGCTGGGGAATGGACGAGGGCATCCGCTTCCAGAAGGCGGCGCGGCCGTACTCGGGCCGCGGCCTGATGTACTGGACCGATGGGACGAACGAGCGTGTGATCGAGATCACTCCGGGCTACCACCTCGTCTCGATCGACGCGAAGACCGGCACGCTCGATCCGAAGTTCGGCACGAACGGCATCGTCGATCTCGAGACCGGGCTCGGCTTGCCGCTCGTCAAGCTCGCCGTCGACGACTCGGGGCCGCTCATCATCAGCGAAGCGGCGCCGGCGCGGAAAGCGCGCCCGGGAGAGAAGTGGAATGCCAGAACTCGTACTGGGGCGGACGGCACAGTCGGCATCGACCCGGCGATGGGGCAGATCGCGAGCAGCTCACCCGGCATCGTCGTCGGCGACGTGGTCGTCGTCGGCAACTCGGCGATCCACGGCTACTACCCGCTGCGGCTGCGCAACCTGCCGGGCTTCATTCGCGGCTTCGACGTGCGCACGGGCAAGCAGCTCTGGAAGTTCGACCTGATTCCGCAGCCGGGTGAGTTCGGCGCCGACACGTGGAAGCACGGCACCAAGATCGGCACGCCGGGCGTGGGCAAGGCGGACGCGTGGGCGACGTACACCGCCGATCCGGACCTCGGGCTCGTCTACATCCCGGTGGGCATGGGCCTCAACGACGAATACGGCGGCCATCGTCCGGGCGCGAACCTGTTCGCGAACAGCATCGTCGCGATCGACGTGCACACGGGCCAGCGCAAGTGGCACTTCCAGGCTGTGCATCACGACATCTGGGATTATGATTTCCCAATGGCGCCGAACCTCCTCGACGTCACGGTGAACGGCCAGCGGCGAAAAGTCATCGCCGCGACGTCGAAGCAGGGCTTCGTCTACGTGCTCGACCGCGTCACCGGCGAGCCGATCTGGCCGATCCCGGAGAAGCCGGTGCTCGCGAGCGAGGTGCCGGGCGAAGAGGCGTGGCCGACGCAGCCGATCCCGAGCCGGCCGGCCCCGTACGCGCAGCAGGGCCTCGTCGAGTCGGACCTCATCGACTACACGCCGGCGATCAAAGATTCAGCATTAAAGATGGCGAACAAATGCCGGATGGGGCCGTACTTCATCCCGGCGTCGCCCGCCGACGGCTCGGGGCCGAGCCACTACGACTGCTCCTGGTACGCGCCCGGCGCGAGCGGCGGCGTGAACATCGACGGCGGCGCGGCGGCCGATCCCGAGACCGGCATGCTCTACGTCGGCGCGCAGAGCGGGCTCAATACGATCGAGGTCGCGCACGACCCGTGCTCGGAGCACCGCTACAGCCAGGTGCACGATAGCTGCGGCCTCCTCGGCGCCCTCGCGCCGCCCAAGGGCTACGCGAAGAACGTGGAGCTCGCGGGCCGCGGCGGCTTCGGCGCGCGCGTGCCGACGACGATCGGCGGCGTGTCCATCCTCAAGCCGAAGCAGCTCGGCGGGATCACCGGCTACGATCTCAATACCGGCGACAAGAAGTGGTGGATGCCGAACGGCGGCCTGATGGCGAAGCCGCAGACGAACGATCCCATCTTCGCCGGCGTCGACCTACCGCCCGCGCCGGTGTTCAACGGACAGCCCGAAGTGATCACGACGAAGTCGCTCGTGATCTACGGAACGGGGAGACTGGGCGGCGGAGGCCGCGGCCGTGGCCGCGGTGCCGCACCCGGCGGACGCGGCGGCGGACCCGGCACCGGCCCCGATGCGGCGCCGCAGATCTTTGCCGTCGACAAGGCGACGGGAAAGCAAGTCGGCTCCGTTCAGATCCCGACGCGCAATACCGCGGTGCCGATGACGTTCCTGCACGAGGGGAAGCAGTACATCGTGTTCGCCACAGGGCAGGGGGAGCACACGGAGCTGATCGCGCTGACGCTGCCCAGGAAATAAGAAATCTCACTTCTCGTTTCTCGCATCTCGCTTCTCGAAACTGGTCTCGGCCCGCCACGTCGCGATCACGACGTCGCCGCCCGAGACCAGTTGCGAGACGCGAGTGGCCAGAATCGGGACGCGAAACGCGGTCTACGGGTGCTCGTAGCGCTTCACATCCCTCTGCCCGACCTCTGCCCCGTAGATGTGCCCCGCCGCGTCGACGGCGACGCCTTCGGCCGAGCTGGTCGACGGCGGATTCACCGCGGGGTCGGGGATGAAGGCGACGACGGCGCCCGTGCGCGCGCTGCCGATGCGGATGCCGCGCTTCCAGCCGGTGCGCGTGCGCGCGACCGAACCGGACTCGGAGTCGGCGACGTAGATCGAGTCGTGGGCGTCGATGTAGATCCCGCTCGGCCGGCTGAACTGGTACCACGTGTCGAGCAGCGCGCCGTCCTGATCGAGGATCTTGATCCGGTTGTTCGCCCGGTCGCCGACGAACAGGCGGCCCCTGGAGTCCATCGCCAGGGCGTGCGGCTGGTTCCAGTCGTCGGGGCCGGCGCCGAACTGGCCCCACTGCTTGATGAGTTTTCCTGAATTACTGAATTTAAACAGCCGCGCGACGCTGTTGGGCGCCGAGGAGTGTCCCTCGGCGACGAAGATGTCGCCATTGGGCGCGACGAGGACCGCGTTCGGCTGCCAGAACGCCGAGTCGCGGCTGCCGCCCGGCGCGCCGAGGGTCATCAGCAGCTTGCCGTCGTGGCTGAACTTGAAGATCTGATGGCCTTTGCCGGCGGGCGGCGGCGGCGCACCGCGGCCGCCGGTGCACGCGCAGTCCACCACCCACACGTTCTCGTCGCGGTCGACGAAGATGCCGTGCGGCGCGAGCATCAGCCCGGCGCCAAAGTGGCGCACGAGATTGCCGTGCTCGTCGAACTCGAGTATCGGGTCGAGATCCGAACCGGCGCAGCTGTTCGCGCCGCACCGCTCGGCGACCCAGACGTGGGTGCCGTCCCGATCGATCGTCACCGCGCTCGTCGAGCCCCACGTGCGCCCCTCGGGGAGCTTGGCCCAGCCCTCGATCGTGCGATACGGATTCGGCAGATCGTTGACCGCCGGCATCGTCGGCGACGACGTGGACTGCGCGCCGAGCGACGCGGCGCCGCACGCGAGCGCGAGTGCGATCGCGCCAAAGCTCGCGGCGCGGCTCATTGCGCTCCCGGGCGCGACGCGCTCGCGGCGGTGCTGCCCGCGACGTCGATGCGCACGTGCTTCATCGCCGCGGTGTCGGCCGCCAGTGCCGCACCGGCCGCGGCGCTGTTGCGCTGGAGCAGGTAGGCGATCACGTCGAGGTACTGCTCATCGCTCAACGTGCCCGGCTTGTCTTGCGGCATCGTGTTCGACACGAGCGAGTAGAGATCGTAGATGCGACGGTTCTTCCACGCCGTGGCGAACGTGGCGCCGTCGAGCTGGCCGGGTGGATGGCAGCGCGCGCACGTCGATTCATAGACCTGCTTGCCGCGCGCCGCCTGTTGGGCGGTGTACGTCGCCGGTGGCAGCGACGCGTTGAGTGCGTTCATCGACTCCGGTCCCGCGGCGCTGCTCAACTTGAGCGGCGCGCCCGCCTGCACCGTCGACCCGACCACGCGCGCGCCGAGCGGTTCCCGCCACGGCACGTCGCGCTTGCAGGCGGCGAGCGTCAGCGAGAGACAACCAACGGCAATGAGCGAATGCGACCGCATCGACGTCTCCTCCAGGTCGGGTGGGAGTGCTGCTGGATCCGACGGTGGCCACAATTATACGCGGGGACTCGCCGCTGTCGACCGTCGCCTGATCGCCGCGCGGGTTTGATTTCAGCCGATGCGCGCGACATGTTTGCGCGACTCTTCCATCCTGAGCGGCGTCATGTCGAACGATTCCCCAACGGGCCCGTCGCATTCGGCGCCCGTGCTTCCGCGGCGCGACTTCCTGAAAGTCGCTGGAGCCGGCGCCGGGTTGCTGATGCTCGGCGGCACGGCGGCGCTCGCCGAGAGTCCGGCGGTGCCAGGGCTCAGACCCAAGCGGCGCATTCCATTCATCAGCAGCTCGCCGGACATCATCGTCATCGGTGCGGGCGCGTGGGGCGGATGGACGGCGTACCACCTGCGGCAGATGGGCGCGAAGGTGACGGTCGTCGACGCGTACGGGCCCGGCAACGCGCATTCGACGTCGGGCGACGAGAGCCGTGGCGTGCGCTCATCGTACGGCGACCGCGATCCGGACAAGCAGGAGTTGTGGATGCTCTGGGCGCGCGAAGCGATGAAGCGGTGGCGCGCGTTCGACGACGAGTGGGGCCGCGACATGCGGCTGAACCTCTTCCACACGACCGGCGATCTCATGTTCCGGCAGGACTGGGAGCCGTACCTGATCAACACGAAGAAATGGTGGGATAAGCACAACATTCCGTACCAGGTGCTGCACCCCGCCGACGTGGCGAAGGAGTTTCCCGTCATCGGCATGGGCGACATCAACGTCGTGATGTACGAGCCGGACGCCGGCGTGGTGCGCGCGCGGCGCGGCTGTCAGGCGGTGAGCGCGGCGTTCGAGCGGCTGGGCGGCCACGTGATCATCGGCCGCGTCCAACTGCCATTAAAAAACTCTAATGGCAAATTACGGGAGATCACGCTCGATACCGGCCAGACGCTTCGCGCCGACACGTTCGTGATCGCCCCAGGGCCGTGGCTCGGGAAGACGTTCCCCGAGATCTTCGAGAACAAGATGCGGACGCCGCTCGGCTACGTGTGCTACTTCGGCACGCCGATGAACGACGAGCGGTTCACCTATCCCAACATCCCGAGCTTCAACTTTCCGGGCGTGACCGGCTGGGCGGCGCTCCCGGTCGATAGCCGGGGCTTCCGCGTGCGGGGCGGCGAGCGCGCACCGGGCGCGCGGCCAGGTCAGGGACAGGCGGCCGCCCAGGGAAAGGGACCGCGAGCGAACGGCGGCGCCGCGCCGGGTAATCGTCCGCCGCAGCCGCCGACGCCGCCGGCGCAGCTCGATCCGGACACGAGCGATCGCTGGGCGAACGAGCAGCAGATCGAGGGCCCGCGGCGCTTCGTGGCGCATCGCTTCCCGCTGCTCGCGAACGCGCCAATTCTCCAAACACACTCCTGTCATTACGAAATCAGCGCGAGTCGCAACTTCATCGTCACGTGGCACCCGCGCATCTCGAATCTACTCATCGCCGGCGGCGGCAACGCCGAGGGGTTCAAGTTCGGCCCGGTGATGGGCGAGTACATCGCGCAGCGCGCGATGGGCGACGAGGGCGACCCGGCGTTCGCGAAGGGGTTCGGGATCCCGGAGCATGATTTTCAGCCGGGGTCGAACGGGTTCGGGGGAGGGGGAGGGCAGCGGGACACCACGCGGAGAGGGCGCGGCTAAACGGCGCGGTTAGCCGCGGCGCGGCGGTCGCTGTCGTTGTGCGTGGTCCGTCTTCCGTTGTCCGATTTTCCGTCGCGTGGCACGCACGCGCATGATGCGGTCACGGTCAAACGGAGAACGGACAACGCAGAACGCCTCACGACAGCGACCGGCGCGGAATGCCTCCGCGCCGGCCGCCGTCACGGATGATTCTGCGCGATCTTGATGTCGTGCAACCTCGCCGAATCCGCCGTCAGCCCCGCCGGCCCCGCGGGAAACTGATTCTGCGCCAGCACGAACGCCATCACGTCCGCGATGTCCTGCGGCGCGACCGACTTCGGTTTGTCGGGCGGCATCGTCGTGAGGATTTTGTCATAGAGGTCGCCGAGAGTCAGCCCGTCCCAGTTCGCGAGGAAGTCGTGTCCCGCGAGAGGGGTACCGTCGGGCGTGCCGGCGAGCGCGGGGCCATGACACTTCACGCAGCCCTGGTGGTAGATCGAGTCGCCGTGCGCCGCCTGGGCGGTCGTGTACACGCTGTCCCACGTGGTGTGCGTGGGCTCGCGCGACGGGACGCCGCCGCGATGCGCCGCGAACGATCCCAACGACACGACGGCGCCGACGGACGCGGCGACCGCGATGAGCTTGTTCGGCATGACACTCAGGAGCATGTTCGCGCGTAGAAGGTGAAGCCCTATGGCCGGGAGATAAGATGCTCGAGATCGCGATACTTTCGGGAGTGGCGCGGTTCGTGATCGGCGCGATCGAGATCGAGCGCAAATCGGACCGCCTTCGGGAGCTTCCACTCCCGAGGCCGGTCCCGATCTCTCCGTTTCCTCCGTACTTCCCGCGCCAACCGCGGAGTCTGGCCAAGCGAACGAGCTATTGCGGCGACTCCGCACCCTCGTCCGGCACCGTCACGATCTTCGGATCGACATCGCTCGGCTGGATCGACGTGATCTGCGTCTGCTGCACCACGTGAAGCGTATCGACCGGCGAGTCGGGATTGATGAAGCTCTCGAAGCCCACGATGTCCTTGATGCCGGTGAGCGTCGTGTTCGTGACGACTTTGATCGGCGTGCCCTCGAACTGCGCGCGGATCGCGCGGAGCTTGAGCGCATACTCGATCATCGGGCCGTCGGCGGATTGATCGGCAACCGCGAACGGCTCGAACGGATTCGGGATGTTCGTCGGGAGCTGCGTCGTCCAGATGTCGGTCACCGCGTGCGCGGGGATCGGCTGGTCGCCCCACACGATTCGATAGTCCGTCGTCACACGATAGTGCTGCGTTGGATGTCCTTCGATCACGTCGCCCGCGCCGAGCTTCTCGAGCTTGAAGTCGACGTTGAGGACCTGAATCTGATTCAGAAACCCGCCGCTCACGCCACCGCGTCCGCGCGCGCCGCGCGCAGCGCGACCAGGAAACCCGCCGCCGCCGCCGCCACGTCCACCACGGAAGCCGCCCCCGCCCCCGCCGCCCGGAGCGCCGCCGCCGCGGAAGCCACGGCCACCACCGCCCCCGCCGAGCACGCGACTCAGCGCGACCACGGCAGGTCCGCCGAACATGTCGTTCGCCGGCTGAAAGGTCTGGCTGCCGTTGTGGAAGATGAATGCCTTGCCCGAGTCGGCACCGAAGACGTAGTCGTCGGTCGTCACGTTGCTGGGCGTCGGCGTGTAGACGAGAAACTCGATGCGCGAGCGGCCGTTGACGGCGACGCCGCGGCCGCGCATCACTTCGTTATCCTGCCCGCTTGGCACGTCGCCAGCGTAAATTTTGGTCGATGCGTTGATCCTGAACGCCACGCCGGGCGCGAACCACGCATGCGGCGCGGCGGCGGCGAGCGCTGCAATCGATCCGACGGCCAGCACGACGCGGCAGGCCGACTTCACTCGTTGCTTCTGTGCGAACACGTGCTCTCCAATGCGCGTGATGGTCATCTGTAATAGAATACGCTGGACGCGCGGCGAACGTTCGGTGCCAACCCCTTCAGTCGCGTCCCCACCGCGCCGATACTCCCGGCACCGGCTCCGTCCAAACGTGGCCGGCCCCTCACCCCACGCAGGCAGTTCCGAGTGACGGTTTCCCCACCGCGAATCCTGGTCGTCGACGATGACTCCGAGATTTGCGACGTCTACGATCAGATTCTCCGCGAGCACGGCTATGACGTCGCCACGGCGCAGAGCCGCGCCGAAGCGATGGACGTGCTCGACCGCTTCGATGGGGACATTCACGTCCTCATTCTCGACATCGCGCTGCCGGACGCGGACGGTGCCGAAGTCGCGCGCGAGATCGCAAGCCGCGTAGGCCACCGACCGACGTTGTACGTGAGCGGCTGGACGGACGAGTTCTGGAACCTCTCTGAAGCACCGGGGCGCTGGCTGGTTTTGCAGAAGCCCATCCAGGTTCCGCGATTGCTCGAGGCAGTCGACTGGCTTTCGGGTCGGAGAGCGGAACGGCCGGAGTGACGGCGTGCCGCCGCGGCGGCCACGTGGGCAAATTAAAATCCTCTCATCTTGGATTTGGTTGGATACTGCGTGCACCGGCCGTTGCTTCCGCCGCGTGCGCGCCGCATCTTGATCAGCCCGCAAGCGCCGCCGCTCGGGAAACCTCGCGCTGTTTCCTTCCCGCCCATCCATGGCTGATCCCACTGGAGCCGATCCCGCCGGAGCCGGCCCCGCCGGCTCGCGTGAGCCCAAGCAGTTCGATCCGCACATCCTCGACAGCACCGTCATCGCTCGACCGTTGCTCAAGGATCTCGCGAAGCTTGGCGATGCGACTCCCGTCAACGTCGTCATCGATCTCAACCTCGCGTTCCACGGCGGACGCGATCGCGCGAAGGAGCGCGTGCGCGATCTCGTCGCGGCGGGGCTCGCCGCGAGCGGCGGGCGTGCGGAGGACGCCGGCGTCGACGAGCGCAAGACGGAGCTGAGCGACCAGTACGTCTTCGCGCGCCTGACCGGCGCCGCGATTCGCGTCATGGTGCGGCTCGACGCGGAATCGGCGCGCGCCACGGACGAGCGTCGCGTCATCCATCGCATCTGGCCGGACTTCGAGGTGCGCGCGCTGCTCACGCATTCGGTGAGCACCGTCAAGGCCGACGCGGCGCGCACGTCGTTCGCCGCCGGCGGAAGAGGGATCGTCTGGGCGGTGCTCGATTCCGGCGTCGACGAGACGCATCCGCACTTCAAGAAATACTCAACGCTCGGCCTGACGGCGCCGCTGCGGCATCGCGACTTCACGTGCGGCCCCGGCCAGCCCGAAGCGCCGCTCACCGACGATTTCGGACACGGGACGCACGTGGCCGGGATCATCGCGGGCGAGCTCGCGGCGGCGGATCTCGCGACCGCCGCTGGCGCGGCAACGCCCGCGCGCATCGTGGCCGTCTCGCGGCACAAGGACGAATCCGACAAGGTGGTGCAGGACGCGATCGAGCTCACGGACATCCGCGGCATCGCGCCGGAGTGCACGATCGTCAGCCTCAAGGTGCTCGACAAGAACGGCCGCGGGCAGGTGAGCAACCTGATCACCGCGCTCGAGGACGTGCTGCGCGTCAATGGCTACGGCAAGGACATTCGCATTCACGGTGTGAACCTGAGCGTCGGCTACGACTTCGATCCGGAGTGGTTCGCGTGCGGACAGAGTCCGCTGTGCAACGTCGTCGATCGGCTGGTGCGCTCGGGCGTCGTCGTGGTCGTCGCGGCGGGAAACACCGGCTACGGATATCAGGACACGGTGCAGCGCGGGTCGGTGCTCGCGGGACTCACGTTGAGTATCAACGATCCCGGCAACGCCGAGCGGGCGATCACGGTGGGATCGACGCATCGCGACATGCCGCACGTGTACGGCGTGTCGTACTTCTCGTCGAAGGGACCGACGGGCGACGGCCGGCCGAAGCCGGACCTCGTCGCGCCGGGAGAGAAAATTTTGTCGTGCGGCGCGGGCGCGAGCCTCCAGAAGGCGAAAGCCGCGACCGCCGAAGCGCTGTACCTCGAGGACAGCGGCACGAGCATGGCCGCGCCGCACGTCTCGGGCGCGATCGCGGCGTTTCTCTCGATCCGCCGCGAGTACATCGGTCAGAGTGATGAAGTGAAGCGCATTTTTCTCAGCTCGGCGACCGACCTCCGCCGCGAGCGCTACTTCCAGGGCGCGGGTCTCGTCGATCTGATGCGCGCCATTCAATCCGTGTAAGGAGCCGCTCATGCCCGCACGACCGACGACGATGGGACCGTACGCCTACTATCCCATCGAGTTCACGAAGGACGGCGACGTCTTCCAGCAGCCGCAGCTCGACGCGATCCTGAACGCCGTCGCGCCGCAGGGCGGGCTCACCGACCTCCTCGTGATCTCGCACGGCTGGAACAACGACATCGCCGACGCCGAGGATCTGTACACGCGGATCTTCGCCCAGGTGAACGCGGTCCTCGCGCAGCCCGGCGCGGTGACGGACAACGTCCGCGTTCGCCGTGCGGCCGTCGTCGGCATCCTCTGGCCATCAAAGAAGTTTGCTGAGGAATCGCTCATTCCCGGCGGCGCGGCCGGTCTCGCGGACGGCGGCGTTGCCGACCTCGGCGCGAGCGTCGATCTCCTCTCGCAGTTCCTCGAGTCGCCGGATGCCGCGAAGTCGCTCGGCCGCGCCAAGGATCTCACCGCCTCGCTCGCCGACGACATGGACGCACGCGACGAGTTCGTGCGCATCGTGCGCGCGTTCATGCCGCACGACGTGAACGACGAGGAGTCCGTCGTGCCGAACGATCTCTTCGTGCTCGACGGCGACGAGCTCCTGCGGCGATTGAGCCGTCCGGGGCGCGATCAGACGACGAGCGGCGGCGGCGCCGCGGGGCTCGGCGACTGGATGGGCAAAGCCGTCGACGGCGCGAAGAGCCTCGTCAATCTCGTCACGTACTATCAGATGAAGAACCGCGCCGGCGTGATCGGAGAGAAGGGCGCGTACGACATGCTGCGGCAGATTCGCGCCGCGCGACCCGCCGACGGCACGAGCGGACTGCGGCTCCATCTCATCGGGCACAGCTTCGGGTGCAGGCTCGTCACCGCGGCGACCGCCGGGCCCACGGACAGCACGCCGCCGCTGCCGATCGATTCCCTCACGCTGCTGCAGGCCGCGTTCTCGCACTACGGCTTCGCGCAGGCGTACGACGGCACGCACGACGGATACTTCCGCCGCGTGGTGACCGATCCCACGCGCGTGCGCGGCCCGATGTTGATCAGCTTCACGCAGCGCGATCTCGCGGTCGGCCTCGCGTATCCGATCGCGTCGCGCATCGCGCGGCAGATCGCGGCCGCGATCGGTGACGCGAACGATCCCTACGGCGGCTTGGGACGGAACGGCGCGCAGAAGACGCCAGGCACCACGGTCGTCACGCTCGGCGCACCCGGTACCGCGTACACCTTCGCGCTGCGCGGCGTCTACAACATGGACGCGAACGCGGTGATCGGCGGCCACTCGGATCTCGCGCATCCGGAGGTGGCGTATGCGCTGCTGGCGGGAGTGGCGGTGACTTAGACCGTGGAACGTGGACCGTGGACCGTGGGTGAAATGCGCGAACTTCGCCACGTTCCACGGTCCACGGTCCACGGTCCACGGTCCACGGTCCACGTTCCACGCTCTACCACCCTATACCCTCCACCGGCAAACGGCCATATTTCCCCCACGCCGCCGTCGCGGCGCCCCTCACCTCACGAGGCTTCAATGGCCAAACTCACCGCGACCGACTGGATCTGGCGCGACGGCGAATTCATTCGCTGGCAGGACGCGACCGTCCACGTGCTCGCGCATTCCATGCAGTTCGGATCGTCGGCGTTCGAAGGCGTTCGCTGCTATAGCACTCCGCGCGGACCGGCGATCTTTCGCCTCGAGGATCACCTGCAGCGGCTGCTCGACACCTGCAAGATCTATCGGATGGACGTGAAGTATTCGCTCGACGAGCTCGTCGCCGCGTCGTGCGAGCTGGTGGAGAAGAACAATCTCGATGCGTGCTACATCCGGCCCATGGTGCTGCGCGGCTTTGGCGCGTCGGGCATGGTCCCGGGCGACAGTCCGGTCGAGGTCTACCTCCCGTGTTGGCCGTGGGGCGCGTACCTCGGCGAAGGCGCGCTCGAGAACGGCGTCGATGCGTGCATCGCGAGCTGGGCGCGTGTGGCGCCGAACACGATTCCGTCGATGGCGAAGGTCGCCGGGAATTATCTGAGCGGCCAGCTCATCAAGCAGGAAGCGCTCCGCAACGGCTACGCCGAGGCGATCGCGTTGACGGTCAATGGCATGATCAGCGAGGGCTCGGGGCAGAACGTGTTCATGGTGTACAAGGGCGAGCTCTATACCCCGACGGTGAACGGCACGTTGCTCCACGGCATCACCCGGAGCTCGATCATCACGCTCGCGAAGGACATGGGGATCCCCATCCGCGAGCAGGAAGTGCCGCGCGAGATGCTCTATCTGGCGGACGAGGTGTTCGTCTGCGGCACGGCGTCGGAAGTCACGCCCGTGCGGAGCGTCGATCGCATTCAGGTTGGCGAGGGGCGGCGCGGTCCGATCACGACCAGGATTCAGCAGCGGTTCCTCGATCTCGTGAAGGGTGCGCGCGAGGATCCGTACAACTGGCTGACGTACGTGCGCGCGGAGCGGGCGGCGAAAGCGACCGCATAAGAGAACGCTGAATCACGGCGGACGCGCGCCGGGCGATTTCGCCCGGCGCGCTTTCTTTGCCGGTTTCACTCTGACATTCGCCGGAAACAATCCAGCAAAGTTGCCAGGCTAGACTCTCCGCACCGCATTCACGGATGGAGAGCGAGGCATGAAGCGTTGGCTCTGGGCGACGGCGACTCTCGGCATCGTGGTCACGATCGCCGCCGCGACGCGCACGCGGCCGCGGAGCTCGCCGAGCGTCCCGGCCGCCGACACCACGCACACGGCGCGGCGCGACGACACCGCGACGGTGAAAGCGACCGGTGTCATCAAGCCGCGCGTCGGCGCCGAGGTGCGCGTCGGCTCGCAAGTCTCCGGCGTCGTCAAGCGATTGTACGTCCAGGTCGGCGACTCGGTGCGAAAAGGTCAGCTCCTCGCGGAGCTGGACGACCGCGACCTCGTTGCCAAGCGCGATCAGGCGGCGGCCGAGGTGCAGCAGATGCAGGCGGATCTCGAGTACGCGCGCGCGGATCTGGCGCGCAAGCGCGACCTTGCCGCGGCGCGCGTGCTCACGCCGAGCGATCTCGAGGCTGCGGAGCGCGCGGATGCCGTCGCGCAGCGGCAGGTCGACGCAGCAAAGGCGAACCTCGCGGTTGCCGCCGCGCAGGTCGAGTACGCGAAGATCACCGCGCCGATCGACGGCGTCGTCTCGTCCGTGACGACGCAGGAGGGCGAAACGGTCGCCGCGAGCTTCGCGGCGCCCACCTTTCTCACGCTGCTCGATCCGTCGCGGCTCGAGGTCTGGGCATACGTCGACGAGACGGACATCGGCCGGGTTCATGCCGGCCAGCGCGCCCGGTTCACGGTGGATACGTACGGAGATCACGAGTTCACCGGCCGCGTGACCGCCATTTATCCGAGCGCCGAGATCCGCGACAACGTCGTGAACTACGTCACGGTTGTGCGCTTCGACCGGCCGAGGGGCCGAATTCTCCGCCCGGAGATGACGACGACCGTTCGCATCGCCGTCGACACGATCACTTGAGACCTGCGCAGGCCAATCGGAGAGAGCACATGATCGACCTCGAGAGTATTGGAAAGACGTACACGCGGCAGACCGGCGAGAGCGTCAGGGCGCTGGACGACGTGTCGTTGCGCATCGAGCGGGGCGAGTTCGTGGCGATCGTCGGCGCGTCGGGATCGGGGAAATCCACGTTGATGAACGTTCTCGGACTTCTGGACGAACCCACCGAAGGCCGTTATCGCTTCGACGCCGAAGACGTGTCGAATCTGAGCTTGGCCGCGCGCGCGGGGTTTCGGAACGCGCGGATCGGGTTCGTATTCCAATCCTTTCATCTGCTCGCCCGTACGAGCGCGCTCGAGAACGTCGAGCTGCCGCTCCTGTACTCGGATCGCGCGGACATCGCGGGACTTGGCGAACGCGCGCTGGCGGCGGTCGGACTCGCCGACCGCATGCAGCACACGCCGGCGGAGCTTTCCGGGGGACAGCAGCAGCGCGTCGCGATCGCCCGCGCGCTCGTCAACGAGCCCGATCTCCTGCTCGCTGACGAGCCGACGGGCAATCTCGATGCGGCGGTGGCGGCTGAGATCATGAGCATTCTTCAATCGCTCAATCGTGCCGGCCGGACCATCGTGCTCGTCACGCACGATCCCGCCATGGCCAGCGCCGCGCGACGGCTCGTCCGGCTCGCGCATGGCCGCGTCGTGTCCGACGGGCCGATCGCGAGCGGTGACATCACCCTTGCGCCGACCGTTCTGGAGGCACGATGAAGACCCCGGCGCTCATCAGGCAGGCGATCCGCTCGATGGACCGGTACCGGCTCAGGAGCGCATTCATGATGCTCGGCAGCCTGGTCGGCGCCGCGGCGCTGACGTTCGTCGTATCGCTCGCGCAGGGGGCGGAGGCGAAAATGCTGCGCACGGTCAAGCAAGTCGTCGGCGATGGATCGGTGATCGTCGCCGGCGGCGGCTCGCGGATGATGGGCGGTCCACACGCCGCGGCTGGCCGGCTCACGATCGACGATGTCGCTGCGGCCGTGCAGCAGGTCCCTGGAATCGAAGCGTGGGACCCGCAGGCCGTCGTGCGCGAGACGGTGCGCCACGCCGACTCGACGACTGAGGTGCGCGTGATCGGCGGGTCCGAGCATTGGTCACGCGTGTGGGGACGGGGTGTCGCACGCGGCGAGTCGTTCGATCGATCCGCGATCGAAGGGTCATCACGCGTTGCGCTGATCGGCGAAACAGTGGCGCACCGCATCTTTGGCGCGGAGAATCCGATCGGCGGCGACATCCGAATCGGCGCGGTGCCGTTTCGCGTGATCGGCGTGCTCGAGCCGTTCGGCGTCGACATGCACGGCATGGATCGCGACGACGAGATCGTGGTGCCGCTCTCGACGCTCATGCGCCGTGTCACGAACATCGACGCCATCGGGGCGGCGAAGATCGTCGTCGCGGACCCGCGCCGGGAAGACACCGTCGCTGCGTCGCTGCGGCAGGCGCTGCGCGCGCGGCACCGGCTCGATCGCGATCGGCCCGACGACTTCAGCATCATGACCTCGTCACAGGTGCAGGGGATGGTGTCGACCATCGAGCGCGTGCTCTGGCTCTACGTTCCACTCGTCGGCGGCATCGTGCTGATCATCGGCGGCGGCGTCGCCGCGACGCTCATGCTCGCGTCGGTCAACGAGCGCACCGCCGAAATCGGCCTGCGCACCGCCATCGGCGCGCGGCCGGCGGACATCCGCTGGCAGTTCATCGCCGAGACGGCGGCGACCGTGGTGCTCGGCGGACTGGGCGGCGTCGTGCTCGGTCTGGCTGGCGTGCAGCTCGTGGCGCTGCACCTGCCGCTCGACAGCACGGTATCATGGGCCGCGGTCGCGATTAGCGTTCTCGCATCGATCGTCGTCGGCTTCGCCGCGGGCGTCGCCCCGGCGCAGCGGGCCGCGCGGCTCAATCCCGTCGACGCGCTCCGGTGAGGTTCGGCCGATCGCTTCGATTGTCCGTGCGCGCCCTTGGCGCGCGCCGGGTGCGGTCGGCGCTGGCGCTCGCCGGCGCGGCCACGGGCGTCGCGGCCGTCGTGCTCACCGCGGCCGTCGGCGTCGGCACCGCGCGCCGGATCGACGAGCAGATCCAGAGCCTGGGCGCGAATCTGCTGATCGTCCGTCCCGCCGACGTGAAGCGGCTCGTCGCGCGGCAGGCGCTTTCCGGACCGGCCACGACGCTGACGCTCGACGATTTCGCCGCCGTCGGCGCGCTCCGTGGTGTCGCGCACGCGGCGCCGGGCGTGAGCGCGACCATGACGGTAAAGCACGACGCCACGACGACGTCGACGACCGTGCTCGGCACGACGCCGGCGTTCGCCGCCGTGCGCCGCTTTCACGTACGCACCGGTCGCTTGTTCGACGACGACGACGATCGTCATGCGCGCCGGGTCGCGGTGCTCGGCGCGGAGGTCGCGGACGCGCTGTTCGCCGGCGCGGTGGCCGTGGGGCAGGCGATCCGGATTCGAGGCGTGCCGTTCGACGTGATCGGCGTTCTCGCGCCGAAGGGCGTGCTCGCCGACGGCGACGAGGATAATCAAATTCTCATCCCGTTTCACACCGCGGCGCGGCGGGTGTTCAACGTGACGTGGCTGTCGAGTGTGTTCGTAAGCGTGGTGAATCCGACCGAGGTGTCGAGCGTCGAGACACGCATCGAGGCGCTGCTCGGCGCGCGGCACCGGAGCGAGCGAGACGTCGCCGACGACTTCGAGGTGCAGGACGCCGCGCGATACTTCACCATACAGCGAAAGGCGAGCGAGACGCTCCGCGTGTTGACGGCGGGCATCGCCGCCGTCGCGCTGGGCGTGGGCGGCACCGGCATCATGGCGCTCATGCTGCTCTCCATTCGCGAGCGCTCGGACGAGATCGGGTTGCGCGTCGCCGTTGGCGCTCGTCCACGGGACATTGTGGCGCAATTCCTCATGGAATCGACGGCGCTCGTCGTCGCGGGCTGGCTGGGAGGCGTCGCGGTCGCGCTGTTTGGCGGGATCGCGATCGCGCGGGCCACGAGCCTCGCGATCGCGCCGCCGCTCGCCGCGCTCGCGGGCTCGTTCGCCATGGTGATGATCATCGGGATCGGCTTCGGCGCATTCCCAGCGCGCCGCGCCTCGCTGCTCCCGCCGATTCGCGCGATGGCCGAGCGATGAACGCGCGCACCGCGGCGCCGCGCGCCGGCAGCGTGTTGATCGTCGATGACGACGAGCGGCTCACCGGGCTGCTCACCGAATATCTCGGCCGATTCGGCTATGCGGTGCGCGCCGTCGGTCACCCCGAGGCCGGCTTGCGCGCGTTGAAAACGGATCCGCCCGATCTCGTGATCCTCGACGTGATGCTCCCCGACCTCGACGGGCTCGCCGTCTGCCGCAGGATTCGCGAGACGAGCCGCATTCCGATCATCATGCTCACCGCGCGCGGCGACGTCGCGGACCGCATCGTCGGCCTCGAGCTCGGCGCAGACGACTATCTGGCCAAACCGTTCGAGCCGCGCGAGCTCGTCGCGCGCGTGCAGGCCGTATTGCGCCGCGGCAGCCCGCATGACGTCGATGTCGCGCGTGCCGGTCCGGTCTCGGTGAATTTCACCACGCGCACGGCGACGCTCGATGGACGAGCGCTGTCGCTCACGACGGCGGAGTTCGAGCTACTCGGCTTTCTCGTGCGGAATCGCGGACGCGTGGTGAGCCGCGAGCGCATCATCGAAGGCACGCGGGGAATCAACTGGGAGTCGTTCGATCGATCGGTCGACGTGCTCGTGAGCCGCGTGCGCCAGAAGCTCGGCGACGACGCGCGCCAGTCGGCGTACATCCGGACGGTGCGCGGCGTGGGCTACAGCTTCATCGCGGGCGGCTGACGTGCGATCGGTCTTCGCGAAAGTCGTCGCGATCATGGTCGGGATGGCGGCGGCGCTCATGCTGCTCGTCATTGTGTTCTTCGGGTTCATCGTGAGCCCGAGCCTCAACCGCTCGTTCGACGGCCTCCTCGACGCGTACGCGCGCACGTACTCGGCGACGTCGCCGACCTTGGCCGACGCTCGGCGCACGGCGTCGGCCCTTCATATCGACATTCGATATGAAGGGCCCCGCGGCGGGTGGACGACGCGCGCAAGTATGCCGCACGCCGCCGATCTGCGCGCCAGGCCAGGCAACGGCGTGCCCGGGTTTCTGCCGCACCGACAGTACGAGATCGCGTCCGCGCCGGACGGCGGCACGTATCTCTTCGGCTGGAGCCTCGCCGGCCATGCGCTCGAGGCGCACACGGCGCTCCTCGTCAGCCTGCTGATCGTCATGATCGCGGTCATTCTCGCCGCGCACGTGGTCATTCAGCGTTTGCTCGACCCGCTCCGCGCCCTGAACGACGGCGTCGCGCGGCTCGGCGCGGGTGAGCTCGACGTGCACGTACCGCGCGCAGGACACGACGAGTTCGGACGCCTCACGGACGCGTTCAATCAGATGGTCGAGCGCGTGCGCGGCATGATCCACTCGCGAGACCGACTGCTGGTCGACGTGAGCCACGAGCTCCGCTCGCCGCTCACCCGGCTGAAAGTGGCGCTCGAGCTGCAGCCGGACGACGCGCAGCGCGCCGGCTTGTCGAGCGACGTCGCCGAGATGGAGCACATGGTCGCGGAGCTGCTCGAGCTGGAGCGGCTCCGCGCGGGCCAGGGCATCGTGACGGCGCCGACCGATCTCGTGCCGCTGCTCCACGCCGCCGCCGCGCGCTGGCGGGACCGCGCGCCCGGCGCGCGTGTGGTCGCGCCCGCCCCGCTCGCGGCCGACGTCGACGCGGAGAAGATCCGCCTCGTGCTGCGCAACCTGCTCGAGAACGCGGTCAAGTACTCGCTACCGGACAGCGCCCCCGTCCAAATCCGCGGCGAGCGCCGCGACGAGGGAATCCTCATCACGATCACGGACGACGGCGTCGGCATACCGCCCGCGGACGTGGAGCGCATCTTCGAGCCGTTCTACCGCGTCGATCCCTCGCGGTCCAAGCGCACGGGCGGCTACGGCCTTGGCCTCAGCATCTGCAAGCGGGTGATGGAGGCGCACGGCGGGACGATCTCCGCGGAACGCGGCATGCCGCGCGGCGCGAGGTTTGTATTATGGCTTCCGCATAGCGGTTGACGACCAGCCCTACGGCCGCCGTTTCGCTCGCGCGATCGAGTCGCTGCGCAGCGAATCGGCGCGAGTCGAATCGCGCTTGAGCAGCGCGCGCGACTCCAACGCGCGAAGCCGCCGCTGATAGTCGGCGTCGAGCGCCGAATCGCGCTTGCGTTGCGCGGGTGACGGGCCCGGGCTCAGAAACGGGACCGGAATGCTGGCCCCGCCGAGCGACATCGTGCCGGGGCCGGCGCCTCCGCCCGGCCCGTTGTGGAGCGGCGGCGGATGCGGGCCGTTCGGCTGGGCGCCGCGCTCGGCAGGCGTCTCCGGATGCGTGCGCGCGTACTCCGCCAATTTCGCCATCGTCGCGTTGTCCATCGAGTCCATCTGCTGGAGCGACAGCTTCTTGTTGTGAATCGTGACCCCGGCGGGCGAGGGCGGAGTGCCGAGCATGCGCCCCGCCGGCGGCGGCGGAGGAAAGATTCGCGGACGCAATTCAGTGAGTGAGCTCGCGGGGACTGGCGGGGCCGTCGGGTGGCCGTTCGCCGTGGAATCGCGAGGCGCCGACCGCGGTGGGGGCGCCGCTTGGGCGGGCGCGACGGTCGGCGGTGCGACCTGTTGCGGAGTCATGCGCACGGCGGGAGCGGCGCGCCGCGTGATCCGCTCGACCCTCGGCGGTGTCGCCGGAGCAGGTGCGGGCAGCGCGACGATTCTCGGCTGCGGCTCGGCTTGGGGACTTGAGCGCTCGCGCATCTCGCGCACGTGCGTCATAGCAAGAAATGCCGACGCGAACAGCAGGGCGGTGGCGATCATCGCGATCGCGCCGCTCATCCAATCGGGCGAGCCGCCGCCGTTCGGCCATCGGTACCTCGGCATTTCGCTCACGCCCATGCCCGCTCCGGTGTCTCTGGCCGACGCTGATGCCGCGCGTCACGATACCCGCACGAGCTTGCAACGATCCATTCGCGCTCACGGCACGGAATCCGCATGACTTCGCCACATGCGCCCGGTGCTCAGGCGCCTCTGGCCAACGCTCACTCCGTCATGATCAACGAACCGTCCGACGCACCGTCGCCCGAGCTGAACGGACTCGAGGGCACGTACCAGATTCTCACCGAGCTGCACACGTCGCCCGCGGCCGACACGTATCTCGCGCGCCATCTGACGCTGAACCGCGATGTGACGATCACGGCGTTCCGCGCGAGGGAGGCGGATCGCGGCGGCTTGGACGCGCTCGCCGCCGACGCGCGGAAGCTGCCGGAGTTGCGTCATGAAAATCTCATTCCAGTTCTCGAAGGCCGTTGGCTGGGCGACGGGCGGTTCGCGGTCGTGCGCGCGCGGATTCGCGGCTCGACACTCGATCAGGTGATGAGCGCCGTCGGGCCGATGCCCGCCGAACGCGCGGCGGCTGCGCTGCGGCAGGTGCACGCGGGGCTCGAGTACGCTCGCTCGAACGGGATCGCGCAGCGCAATGTCTCCGCCGATGGGCTCGTCTTTCAGCAGGGAACCGGCCGCGCGATGATGGCGCTCGATCCGTTCTTCGGTGAAGGAGCGCCGGCGAGCGATCCGTGCGCCGACGCGCGGACTATCGGACGGCTCGCGACGGCGATGCTGACTGGACAATCCGCCGGCGCCGCTGATGCCAAGCCGCTCGCGATCGCGCGGCCCGACCTGCCGTCCACCGTCGTGCAGCGGACGAACGCGCTCGCGAACTGCACGGGCGCCGTCGCGCCGGATATCCCGGCTTACATAGCGCTCCTCGATCCCAGCTCGCGCGCGGTGACCACGGCACCGGCGCCATCAGTGACGGCTCCAGCGTCGAACGATGCGGTCGTCGTCGTGAACCGCGGCTCGGGGTACAGTGCGCGACTCGCCACCGCGGTGCTCGTCGTGCTCGTGCTCGCGGGACTCGGCATCTTCTGGGTGCACAACAGGCAGCAGAATGAGAATCGAGTCTCGGTCACGACGACCGCGCGACCTGATACGAGTACGCTGTCGGCGGGAGATGTCGGTACGCAGACCACGTCGGTGGCGAACCCGCTGCCGCCGGGCTATCCGATGATCGCCGGATCATCGACACCGACACCACCGCCGCCAATGCCGGCGACGACGCAGCCCGTCGCCGTGCCGCCGGCGAGTGGGGCGCCTGGCACATACATGCCTGCTCCTCAGCCGGCACCCGTCACCACGGCACCAGTGACCCCGGCGCCCGCGACAGCGCCGACACCGGCGCCCGTGATGCGCGTTGACACCGCGACGCGCGCGCCAACTCGCGACACCACCATTGCGAGCGGCGGCGACGTTTGCAGCTCGCCGGCGGCCGCGGACCAGCGTACGTGCTTCAGCAATGCGGTGGCGCACAGCGACGCGGATCTCACGCGCGCCTACAACGCGGCGATCGCCGCGCTCCGCCGCCAAGCCGGCGTGCAGCCGACGGATCCCGATCCGGCCACGGTGAGCCGGCTTCGCAGCGAGGAGTGGAGCTGGCTGGACAAGCGCGACGCCGCGTGTCGCGGTGCGGGTGCTCCGCCCCTCTACGCGCAGGCGCGCGCGCAGTGCTATCAGCAGCAGACCGAAGCGCGTATCGCCGAGCTGCAACAGCTTCAATCCGCGCCGCCGGATACGACCGGCATGCCTTGACTCGCGGAACCAGCGTCCCTTTGTTTCGATTCATGCACCGCATGTACGCCACCCAGTCGCCGCTCGCGCCCACCACCGCCGCCACGTTCGCGTGTCGGGCGATGTGTTGTCGTGCGCTTGTACACCGGCGGCCGGAAGCGAGGCGCGCGCCCTAAGACGGCGCTTCGATTTCCAAACGGACACCCACTCCGGCCGCTCACCCGAGCGGCCGTTTTTTGTTTTCTCCGCGCTCCATTCTCCACTCTCCACTCTCTCCATCCATGCCAGATCTCTCAATTGCCGCCAAAGGCTACGCCCACCCCGACGCACTCGTCAGCACCGACTGGCTCGCCGCGCATGTCGACGATCCGACGATTCGCATCATCGAGAGCGACGAAGACGTACTGCTCTACGACATCGGCCACATTCGCGGCGCGCAGAAGGTCGACTGGCACGCCGACCTCAACGACCCGATCACGCGCGACTACGTGAGCCGGGAAGCGTTCCAGGCGCTGCTCCGCCGCCTCGGCATCGACAGCTCGACCACCGTCGTCTTCTACGGCGACAAGAACAACTGGTGGGCGACGTACGCGTTCTGGGTCTTTCAACTTTTCGGATTCAAGAACGCGAAGATCCTCGACGGCGGCCGGATCAAGTGGGAGCAGGAAGGGCGGGAATTCGTAACGGATGTACCCAAATTCCCGCCGTCGGCGTACGTCGCGCCCGCGCGTGAGGATGCGCCCATCCGCGCGTTCCGTGACGAGGTGCTCGAGCACGCGCGGGCGCCGCGGCCGCTCGTCGACGTCCGCTCGCCCGACGAGTACTCGGGCAAGAAGACGCACATGCCGGAGTACCCGCAGGAGGGCGTGCTGCGCGGCGGCCACATTCCCGGGGCGAAGAGCGTGCCGTGGGGCCGCGCCGCGAATCCCGACGGCACGTTCAAATCCGCCGACGAGCTCCGCGCGATCTACGAGAAGGAGCAGGGGCTCGCGCCCGGCGACGACGTCGTCACCTACTGCCGCATCGGCGAGCGGTCGAGCCACACGTGGTTCGTGCTCTCGTACCTGCTCGGGTATGACAAAGTTCGAACCTACGACGGCTCGTGGACCGAATGGGGCAACAGCGTGCGGCTCCCGATCGAGCGATGAGCCAGCCACTCGGAGTCGAGACGACCATCGGCGAGACGCCGGTGGTCAAGCTCGCCCGCGTCGTCGAGCCCGACATGGCCGAAGTCTGGGTCAAGCTCGAGGGAATGAATCCCGGCGGATCGATCAAGGACCGCACCGCGCTCGGCATGGTGCGCGACGCCGAAGCGCGCGGCTTGATCGGACCGGGCGGCACGATCGTCGAACCGACGTCCGGCAACACGGGCATCGGACTCGCGCAGGTCGCTGCCGCGCGCGGCTACCGCCTGATCATCTGCCTGCCGTCATCGGCCAGTGAAGAGCGCAAGCGCACGCTCGAAGCCTACGGTGCGCGGCTAGTGCTCACCGATCCCGAGCGGCGCATGCTCGCGGCGATCGAAGAGGCGAAGCGCATCAGCGCCGAGACGGGCGCGTGGATGCCGCACCAGTTCGAGAATCCGGCCAACCCGCGCGTTCACTACGAGACCACGGGGCCCGAGCTCTGGAAATCGCTCGACGGCCGGATCGACGCGTTCGTGTACGGATCGGGGACCGGCGGCACGATCAGCGGCGTCGGACGATTTCTCAAGGAACGCGATCGCGCGATCCAGATCATCGCCGTCGAGCCGGCGCGCTCGCCCGTGCTCTCGGGGGGCGAGCGCGGCGCGCATCAGTTTCAAGGAATGGGACCGGGATTCATCCCCGGGAACTTCGACTGGAGCGTCGTCGACCGCGTCATCCCGGTGTGGGAGGAGGAGGCGTTTCCGCTCGCCCGCAGGCTCGCGCACGACGAGGGGCTCTTCGTCGGGATGTCGAGCGGAGCGACGGCGTTCGCGGCGCTGCGCGTGGCGCGCGAGCTCGGCCCCGCGAAGCGCGTTGCGTGGATCTCGCCGGATTCCGGCGCGCGGTATCTCACGACGTCGCTGTTCGCCGCGTATGATTCCGCGGTCCCCACCGAGCTCCCATGATCCTCACGCCGACTCTCTTTCTCATTGCCGCCGCGGCCGCCGCGCACGCGAGCGCGGCACTGCCCAACACGCTCCCGGACTCCATCGTTCGGCGCATCGATTCGGTCTTTGCTGCGTACGATCGCGCCGACGTGCCTGGGTGCGCGGTCGGCGTGTATCAGAACGGTGAAATAGCATTCGAGAAAGGGTATGGGTCGGCGAATCTGGAGTACCGGATTCCGATCACGCCCACCACGCCGTTCATCATGGGCTCGGTGTCGAAGCAATTCACGGCGGCGGCGATCGCGCTGCTCGCGGACGACGGCCGTCTCTCGCTCGACGACGACGTGCGGAAGTACCTCCCCGAGCTACCCGACTACGGCCAGCGCATCACCATCAACGAGCTCGTCCATCATACGAGCGGGCTGCGCGACTTCTGGGCGCTCGTCGAGGCCGCGGGCATGCGGCTCGACGACACGTACGCCGTGGCCGACGTGCTCGATCTCGCCGCGCGCCAGAAGCACCTCGAGTTCACGCCGGGCGCGGCGTACGACTACAGCAACACCGGCTACGTCGTGCTCGGCGAGATCGCGCGGCGGGTGTCGGGAGAATCGCTCGCCCGCTTCGCCGCCGAAAACATCTTCGCGCCGCTCGGCATGACGCACACGCATTTCCAGGACGATCATACGGTGATCGTTCCCGGGCGCGCCTATGCCTACATGCCGCACGCGGGCGGCTGGCGCATCGACGTCTGGAACAACGACATCGTCGGGCAGGGCGGCCTCATGACGACCGTCGAGGATTTACAAAAGTGGGATGAGAATTTTTATACCGGCCGCGTGGGCGGCCCGCGCTTCCTGGCCCGCCAGCTCGAGCAGGGGCGCCTGAACGACGGCACCGTGCTGAGCTACGCCTTCGGCCTCGAGGTCGGCGCGTACCGCGGACTGCGCCTCGTCGAGCACACGGGGAGCACGGGCGGATACCGCACGATCATCAGCCGATTCCCGAGCGCGCACACCAGCGTCGTGGCGCTGTGCAACGCGAGCAACGTGAACACCACTACGTTGTCGCGCCGCGTCGCCGACGTTGTGCTCGCGTCGTCCTTCACGTCGCCCGCGCCCGCGCCGCGGATCGCCGCGGCGACTCGCGTTCGCCAGGCATCGGCTCCGACGACCGCGGTCCCCGCCGACGAGGCCGCGCGCCTCGCGGGCCGCTACTACTCCGACGAGCTCGCGGCGACGTTCTCGGTGCGCGACTCGCTCGGCACGCTGCTGCTGCAGCGTCCGCGCGCCGGGTCGGAGACGCTCATGGTCGTGGCGCCGCACGCATTTCGGACGGGCAACATGACGCTCACGTTCAACGCGGCCGGCTTCACGCTCGACGTGGGCCGGGCGAGAGGGATCGAGTTCGTGCGGCGCGAGCGGTGAGCCCGGCGCGCGATTCGAGGGCGTTTTGGCGAGTATGCTTGGGCTGGAACGGTACTACAATTGAGCGGAGAACGAGCGAAGTTAGCGAATGACTTTGCGGGCGGGTGAGCACCTGATCGAGAAGGAGCTGACGTTCTCGACCATCGGTGCGTTCGTTCGCTCCCTTCGTTGACTTCCGCTCAATTGTAGTTCCCCCCCGCCCAATCCACCTCGGAGGCAACGCCGCTGGCGCCGAGCGACGGGATCTTGACGCCGCGCCCGACGCGCATTATCCTCAGCGCACAATCGATCGACCGTGGTGATTTGCCGCCTATTGCCGCCACGTAAAACAAAGTGCTAAAACGCGACAAGCCCGGCGGCTGTTTCCGCCCGGGCTTTTTCGTTTTCGGCTTCTACTTCGCTCAACACGCTCGATGATCATCTCGATGCGCCGGATGCAGATGCGAATGTCGATGGCGGCCGCTTCTCTCGCGAGAGGATCGGACGGGCGACATCGCTTGCGCGCATAGCTCATCGAGCACACGCATACGCGGTTCAACCCCCGGGCCTCTCAGAGGCTCGGGGGTTTTCGCTGTTCGTGAATCGCGGATCGAGGAATCGGCATGGCTGAACTACCAAACTTCGAGGTCGTTGGACCGGACGATGCGCCGCTCGTCGTCGTGCTCGGCGGGATCTCCGCCTCGCGCCATGTCGCGGCGCACTCGGCGGATCCCGCGCCCGGCTGGTGGGAGGAGATCGTCGGCCCCGGCCGCGCGATCGACACCGATCGGCTGCGCGTCCTCAGCATCGACTATCTCGACGGCGGCCGCGGGAGCGACGGCCGGCCGAAGCGCACCGTCTCGACGCGCGATCAGGCGGACGCGATCGCGCGCGTGCTGAGCGAGATCGCCGTGCTTCGCGCGCACGCGTTCGTCGGCGCGTCATACGGCGGCATGGTCGCGCTGGCGTTCGGCGCAACCTACCCGGCCCGCGCGCGCCAGCTCGTCGTCATCAGCGCGCCGCACGAGCCCCACCCGATGAGCACCGCGCTGCGCGCGCTCCAGCGCCGCATCGTGCAGCTCGGGATCGACACGGGCGAGGCGACGGAGGCGTTGGCGATCGCGCGCGGGCTCGCGATGACGACGTATCGCTCCGCGCGCGAGTTCGGCGAGCGGTTCGACGCCGATCCGATCGAACGGACCGCGAACGACGCGATCTTCCCGGTCGAGGGCTACCTGCGTCACCACGGCGAGAAGTTCGCAGCGACGTGGACGCCCCATCGCTTCCTCGCGCTCTCCCTCTCGGCCGATCTCCACCGCATCGACCCGGCGGCGATTCGCGCGCCGACGCTGCTCATCGCCGCCCAAGGCGACGCGATCGTCCCCGGCGAGCAGATGGCCGCGCTGTCCGCGCGACTCG
The DNA here is from genome assembly GCA_025934775.1 of Gemmatimonadaceae bacterium. Classification (GTDB taxonomy): domain Bacteria; phylum Gemmatimonadota; class Gemmatimonadetes; order Gemmatimonadales; family Gemmatimonadaceae; genus JAQBQB01. The sequence goes on from JAICWO010000002.1 coordinate 293,684, forward strand.
TCGCACCGCACCAACTCGTCGAGCTGCCGACCAAGTGCGGCCACGACGCATTTCTCACCGAACCGGAGGCGCTCGGGCGCCTCCTCAGAACATCCCTGGCCACCACGAGACTCTCATGAGCACCGTTGATACGCGCAGCCAGACCCGCGCCGTGCGCGCCGCCATCGCCACCGACCGCGAGCACGGCGCGGTCGTGCCGCCGATCCATCTCTCGTCGACGTTCGCGTTCGAGGGCTTCGGGAAGCCGCGGACGTTCGACTACACGCGGAGCGGCAACCCCACGCGCTCGCAGCTCGCCGACGCGCTCGCGGCGCTCGAGGGGGGCGGCCGCGGCGTCGTCACGAGCACCGGCATGTCGGCGGTGACGCTCGTGCTGCATCTCCTCCGGCCCGGCGACACGATCGTCGCCGCGCACGACTGCTACGGCGGCACGCAGCGCCTCCTGCGCGCGCTCGCGGCCAAGCAGCACTTCACGCTGCAGCTCACCGACCTCACATCAGAGAATGCTGATGCCGAGATCGCGCGGCTCCGGCCGCGGATCGTGTGGGTCGAGACGCCGAGCAATCCGCTGCTGCGCATCACGGACATCCGGCGGGTCGCGGACGCGGGGCACGCGGCCGGCGCGCTCGTCGTCGTCGACAACACCTTCCTCTCGCCCGCGCTCCAGCAGCCCATCGCGCTCGGCGCCGATCTCGTCGTGCACTCCACGACCAAGTACCTCAACGGCCACAGCGACGTCGTCGGCGGCGCGGTCGTCGCGAGCGACGGCTCGCTCGGCGATGAGCTGACGTGGTGGGCGAATTGTCTCGGCATCACCGGGGCGCCGTTCGACAGCTACCTCACGCTCCGCGGCGTGCGCACGCTGCACGCGCGGCTCGATCACCATCTCGCCAACGCGAGCGCCTGCGTCGACGCGCTGTGCGCGCACGACGCGGTAGCCAACGTCTACTATCCCGGATTGCCCACCCACCCGGGGCACGCGATCGCCGCGCGCCAGCAGCGCGGCTTCGGCGCGATGATCAGCTTCGAGGTCGTCGGCGGCACGGCGGGCGTGGAGTGCCTCGCGTCGCAGCTCGAGTACTTCACGCTCGCCGAGTCGCTCGGCGGCGTGGAAAGCTTGATCGCGCATCCGGCGACGATGACGCACGCGTCGATGGACGCCGCGGCGCGCGCCGACGCCGGCATCAAGGACTCGCTCGTCCGCATCTCGGTCGGGATCGAAGGAGCGAGCGATCTCGTGGACGATCTCACGCGCGCGCTCGACGTCGTCGCGGCGCGCTTTGTCGCTGAACGCAAGTGCGAGGAGGTCGCGGTCGCATGAGCACATCACTCGTCGTGACCGAACCGGTCAGCAAAGCCAAGCCGCACTGTACGGACATCGTGCTGCTCGGCGTGGGCTCGATCGGGCGCGAGCTGCTCGGCCAGCTCGCGTCGACGAAGAACGGCATCTCGGCCAAGCTTCGCGTCTGCGCGCTCGTCGACAGCGATGGATATGTCCTCGATGCGGCGGGGCTCGCGCGCAAAGCGATCCTCTCGATCTGCGCGCACAAGCGCGGCGGCGATCAACTCAGAACGTCGGAGCTCGGGCGGCCGGCGAATCCGGCGGACGCGGTCGCGTTCATCGCCGCGCAGCTCACCGGCCGCGTCGTACTGATCGACGCGACGGCGGCGGACACGCAGGACATTCTGGAGATCGGCCTCGAGCGCGGGTGGGACGTGATCCTCGCCAACAAGGTGCCGATCGCCGGCGGGCAGGGACGCGTCGATCAGCTCTATTCAGTCGCGCGCGAGGGCGGCGCCGAGATTCTGCACGAAGCGACCGTGGGCGCGGGACTGCCCGTGATCGACACGCTGCGCAAGCTGATCGAAGCGGGCGACAAGGTGAGCGCGATCGAGGGATGTCCGTCCGGCACGCTCGGCTTTCTCTTCGGCCAGCTCGGGCGCGGCCACACGTTCTCCGAGGCCCTGCGCGACGCGATCGTGGCGGGCTACACCGAGCCTGATCCGCGCATCGATCTCTCGGGGCTCGATGTCGCGCGCAAGGCGTTGATCCTCGCGCGCATCATCGGCTTCCGCGGCGATCTCGACGCGGTGCGCGTGGAGTCGCTCGTGCCGCCGTCCTTGCGCGACCTGGCGGTCGACGAGTTCCTGGCGCGCGCGTCCGAGCTCGATGCGTATTGGGCGGAGCGCGTCGAGGCGGCGCGGGCGCGCGGCTGCGTGCTGCGCTACCGGGCGCGCGTGACGCGGCGGAGCGTGCGCGTGGGGCTCGCGGAAGTGCCGGTGACGGATCCTCTGAGTTTGCTCAACGGAACGGACAATCAGTTTTCGTTCACGACGGCGCGATACAAGGCGAATCCGCTCGTGATCACCGGGCCCGGCGCGGGGCCGGCGGTGACGGCGGCGGGGGTGTACAACGATCTGCTGCGTGTGATCGCGGAGCGCGCCGTGCGCGCCGCGCCAGCCGTCACGGCTGCCTTGCGCGCACCACGGCGATGGCAATGATCGCCGCGAACATGAGGCCGAGGAGCGTCAGACACACCTTCATGAGCGGGTCCATGAACGGCGCTGGACCGGTCGTGGTGGCTACGTCGACCGTTGGCAGCAGCCCCCGCGCGCGCTCGTAATCCTCTTCCGGAACGAAGATGCGCATCCCCTGTTCGCCCGTCGGATCGTTCGTCGAGTACCGAATGCCCGCCGCGTCCAGCGCGACACACACGCTGAGCCCGTAGTCCATTCGCCACGTATAAACCAGCTCGCGCATCCGGTATCCTCCACGCGGTCGCCGACCGCGTCGTGCGATGCGTGCTACGGCGCCTTCGCGAAGCGAAGGGCCGCGGAGTCGATGCAATATCGCAAGCCCGTCGGTCGCGGACCGTCGTCGAACAGATCGCCCAGGTGCGCGTCGCAGCGACGACAGTAGACCGGACTGTCCGTGTAGCCGTGGCTCGCCGCGCCGTGGATGATGTTCTCTGCCGCGATCTCGCGCCAGAAGCTCGGCCACCCGGTGCCGGCGTCGAACTTCGTCTCCGAGCTGAACAGCGCGTTGTCGCAGCACACGCATCGGTAGACGCCGCGGTCGTGCACGTTCCAATAGGCGCCGCTGAACGCGCGCTCGGTGCCTGCGTGCCGCGTGCAGACGTACGCTTCCGGCGAGAGCTGCGTGCGCCACTCGCCATCGCTCTTCACGAGTTTGGCGACGCGCCGCGTCTTGCCCCGCCGGCCGGCATCATCGAATTCTATGATGGTGACTTCATCGACCCGGAGCAGGGAATCGCCGAGCGCGGCGCGTGACACGCGTGACAACGGAATCGCCGCGCCGAGGCTGGCGAGGCCTCGAACGAACGCGCGTCGGTCGACTGGTCTTCCTGAATCGATCATGGCTCCTCGACGGCGGAGAAGTGCCGGCAGCTACTCGTGCCGCGAACGAACCGCCGAATGCAGGCGAAGGTTTGGCACGAGGTTAAGAAAACCCTCAGGACGCTTCCGGTGCAACCGCGGCCAACGTCGTCCCGCTCATCCGCGGTCTTCGATACCGGGACGAAACTTGCACGCCCAATTCCTGGGAACATCGAAGACGAGGAGCAGTCGTGACACCGAACCAAGCGACCCCCCACTCCGCTACGCCGGCGGCGCATGCCGGCGCGATCACCATCGGCGGCGAGCTCCACGTGAACCGCATGGGCTTTGGGGCGATGCGGATCACGGGGCAGGGCATCTGGGGACCGCCAACTGACCGCGGCGAGTGCGTGCGCGTATTGCGCCAGGCCGTGGAGCTCGGCGTGAATTTCATCGATACCGCAGACTCGTACGGGCCGTTCGTGTCCGAGGAGATCATCGCCGAGGCGCTGCACCCGTACCCGGCCGACCTCGTCATCGCGACCAAGGGCGGGCTCGAGCGGCCTGGGCCGAACAAGTGGACGCCCAACGGCCGCCCCGAACATCTGCGCCGCTCGCTGGAGGGCAGCCTCAAGCGACTCAAGCGCGACCGCATCGACCTCTGGCAGTTGCACCGCATCGACTCGACCATTCCCGCGGACGAGCAGTTCGATGTCCTGCGCGAGTTCGTGCGTGACGGAACAGTGCGGTGCATCGGACTGTCCGAGGTGAACGCGAAGCAGATCGAGCAGGCCGCGCAGTTCGTCGAGGTAGCGTCGGTGCAGAACCGTTACAACATCGTCGATCGCGAGTGGGATGACGTGGTCGACTACTGCCAGCGCCACGGGATGGCCTTCATCCCGTGGTTCCCGCTCGCCGCCGGCTCGATCGAGAGCTCGAGCGACAACGCGAACGCGCATCAGATCATCGAACGCGTGGCGAAACGGCACCACGCGACGGCGATGCAGATCGCGCTCGCCTGGCTGCTCGCGCGCTCGCCGGCGACGGTCGTCATCCCCGGCACCTCGAAGACGGACCACGTCGGCGAGAACATTCGCGCGGCGGAGATCGAATTGAGCGAAGACGAATTACAAGAGTTGAATCAACTCGGCTGACTCACGGCGTCTTCACGTCGATCCCGGCCTGCTTGAGCGCCTCGAGCAGCGCCGGCAGATCGGCGCTCTGGACTTTCTTCACGCGCGCCGCGGCCTTGTCGAGATCCGCCGGCAGCATCTGCACGAGCTTTTTCTGCGCCGGGTTGGGGTTGAACGTGACGTTGAGCATCTCGGTCGTCGTGCCGAGCTTGGCCTGAATCGTCTCCGGCGTCTGCGACGGCGCGGGATTCTGATCTTCCTCATTGGCCGGCGGCGCCGCGGCCGCGGCCGGAGCGCCCGGTGCCCCGCCGGCACGCCTCGGCGCGCCGGATTGCACCACGCCGGCGCGGCCGCCGCCTCGCCCGCCGCGACCCGCGGCCTCGGCGAGGGCGTTGGTCGGCGCGCCGCCAAAGGCCGCTCCGCCCCGGCCGCCGCGTCCACCCGCGGCCCCGATCTCCTTCGTCAGGTCCGCAAGCTCTTTATCCATCGCGGCGATCTTCGTCTTGAGCTCGGGCGTCAGCTTCGCGCTCGTGTCCGCGACGCGCTTCGCCGCGGCGACCGCGCGCTGCACGGTGTCGAGCCGCGCCTGCTCGTCGCGCAGCCGCGTCTGGAGCTTCACGACGCTGAGCCGGAACGCGTAGAGCTGCTTGAGCTCGGCGTCGCTCATGACGACGAGCGGGTCTTTATACATCGTGAATGATTGTTCTAGCACGGTCGGAGCGCCCGACTTGGGCGCCACGGTGAGCCGCGCGACGTAGCGGCCCGGGTTCGCCGGGAACATGTTCGTGTTGCCCCGCCCGCCGAATCCGCCGAACGCGCCGCCGCCCGCTCCGCCGCGGCCCGCGGAATCCGCCGCGCCGCCAGGGCCCCCACGTCCGCCGCCGAAGCCACCGCGGCCGCGCGCCGTAGTCGCCGTATCAACTGGCCCCGTGAGCGGCGGCCCGACGCGCGCGTCCCACACGACGCGGTGCAGCCCCGGCGTCTTGGGCGCCGTGACGTCGCGAATCACCGTGCCGCTCGCGTCGACGATCGACAGCGTGACCGTGGCGCCGCTCGGGACGGTGTTGAGCAAATACGTAATCCGCGTGCCGGGCTCCGGATTCTCGCCGGTGAACCCGCGCGTGCCCATGCCCGAGTTCTTACTCGTGTTCGGCTGGAACAGCAGCTCGTCGCGGACGGGATAGAGATACGCCACCTGCGCCGCCTTCGCCCTGGCGAGTTGCTCGAGGGGCGTGATGTCGTCGAGGATGTAGACGCCGCGGCCGTGCGTGCCGAGCACGAGATCGTTCTCGCGCTGCTGAATCGCGATGTCGTCCACCGGCACGCCGGGGAGACCGCCCTCGAGCTGCGTCCAGTGCGCGCCATCGTCGACCGTGAAGAACACGCCGAACTCCGTGCCCGCGAAGAGCAGGTTGGGCTGGCGCGGATGCTCGCGCACCACCTGCACGGATCCTTCCGCCGGAAGATTTCCCGTGATCGACGTCCAGCTGGTGCCGTAGTCGGTGCTCTTCACGATGTACGGCTTGAAATCGTTGCTGCGGTGGCCGTCGAGTGTGGCGTAGAGCGTTCCTTCGTTCGCCTTCGACCAGACGACGCGGCTCACGTACGTGGTGTCGGGGACGCCGGGGAATGCGTCGGACTTGTGCCACGTCTTGCCGCCGTCGCGCGTCACCTGAATCAGCCCATCGTCCGTGCCGACCACGATGAGCCCGGCGCGGAACGGCGACTCGTCGAACGTCGTGACGTTGCTGAACTCCGCCGTGCCTTCGTTGCGGCCGAGGGCGGTGGAGTCCGGGACGGCGCCGCGGAGCGGCAGCTCGTCGCGGTCGATGTTGCGCGTGAGGTCGGGGCTGATCGTCTGCCACGTGTCGCCGCGATCAGTACTCTTGAATAAGTAGTTCGCGGCCATGTACACCGTGCCGGCACTGTGGCGCGACGGCACGATCGGAGCGCTCCAGTTGAAGCGGTAGCGGGTGCCGGCCGGCGGTACGGGCTTGATGTTCTTGTTCTGCCCCGTGCGCGCGTCGTAGCGCACGACGCCGCCCTGCTGCATCTCGGCGTACACGAAGTTGTGATCGTAGAAATCGGGGACCGCGTAGAAGCCGTCGCCGCCCGCCATGCGCGCCCAATCGGCATTGCTCGGCCCGAAGGCGTTGCGCGTGCGGCTCGGCCCCCACCACGTCTGGTTGTCCTGCAGGCCGCCGTACACGTTGTAGAACGGCTGCGCGTCGTCGACCGAGACGGTATAGAACTGTCCCGCGACGATGCTCTCGACGTGATCCCACGTCTTGCCCGCGTCCCACGACAGATACAGACCGCCGTCGCCGCCCAGGATCATCTGCTGCGGATTCGCGTCGTTGATCCAGAGCGCGTGGTGATCGCTGTGCACGCCGCCCGCCGCGAACGGCGTGAGCGTCTTGCCGCCATCGTGCGATTCGCGCGACGACGCGTTGAGCGTCACCACGTGCTCGGGGTCCGACGGGTCGCAGCGCACCTGGCTGTAGTACCACGCGGTGCCGTTCTGATTGTTGACCTGCCGCCACGTCGCGCCCGCGTCGTCGCTGCGATACAGACCGTTGCCCGGCGCCTTGGCGTGCACGATCGCGTACACCGTCTGCGGCCGCGATTCGCACACCGCGAGCCCGATGCGGCCGATCTCCCCGGTCGGGAGTCCGCGCGAGAGCTTGTTCCACGTCTTGCCGGCGTCGGTCGTCTTGTAGATCCCGCTCTCCGTGCCCGCGGGCAGGAAGCCGTACTCGCGGCGCTCGCGCTCGAGCGACGACGCGTAGAGCACGTCGGGGTCGGCCGGGTCCATTACGAGATCGCTAAAGCCCGTGTACTTGCTGATCTCCTTCGTGTTCGTCCACGTCTTTCCGCCGTCGGTCGTCTTGAAGAGCCCGCGCTCGCCACCCGACGCCCAGAGGGGGCCCAGGGCCGCGACGTACACCACGTTCGGGTCCCGCGGATCGATCACGATGCGGCCAATGTGCTGCGACGCCGGAAGCATCGCCTTCGACCACGTCTTGCCACCGTTGATCGACTTGTACACGCCGGTGCCCCACGAGGAGCTTCGCATGTTGTTCGCTTCGCCCGTGCCGACCCACACGATGTCGGGATCGGATGGCGCGACGGCGATCGCGCCGACGGAGCCGGTGCGCACCGAATCGAACACGGGCGTCCAGGTCACGCCGGCGTTGGTCGACTTCCAGACGCCGCCGGTCGCGGCCGCCGCGTAGATCACGTTGCCGATCTTGGCACGCGAGCCTTTCGCGTCAGTCACCGCGACGTCGGCGATGCGGCCGCTCATCACGGCGGGGCCGATCGAGCGAAATTTGAGATCGCGAACGAGCACGGAGTCGGCGGGGAGCTGAGCCAACGCCGTAGTGGTCGAGACAACCGCGAGCGTGAGCGTGGCGATCGTCGTCGTGAGGCGATGCATCGGTTGCGCGGGCGAGGGGAGAAACGGCGGTGCGGGGACTGATATTCTACGCCGCGGGACGGGCGTTCGCTGGACTCGCGACGGGGCGCCGTGGCGCCGTGGTGCGCCGAATATCGTTGGATTGATTTTGGGGACGCGGACTAGACGGGCCTGTGGCGGGCGAACGAGGGGCTGACTCGCTCCGCTACTCAGAAGGCTCCGCTCGCAACGAGCCCGGGCGAATGTGTTAGGAACGGCCTCAGGACGCGTCTCGTGACGTCCCGGGCGGCAGTGCCCAAAGAAGATCCCGGCTCGTGGCGCCTGGAGATCGCACTGCAAAGCAGTTCTCCGTCCCTCGTTCGCGCGCCGCAGGCCCGCCAGGTCCGCGTCCCCATTTCAATCCAACCCAATTCGGCGCGACGATGCGCTACGGGACGATCCCCCACACCTTGGGATCTTCCGTCCCGAGCACCCACACCGAATACCCGCGCAGCTTGTACTTGCGCACGAGCTCCAGCTTCGCCGCGAATGCGCGCGCGTCCTCCAGCCAGAGGAACTCGTTGATGCCGTCGTTGCTCCAGAATGCGTACGACGCCTTGTCGCGATCGTCCCAGACCGGCTTCGCGTCGTAGCGCGCGAGCAGCCCCTGCGCGGTCTCGTAGGCGATGTCGCTGCCGCGCATCTGCGAGCCGTTCTTCACGTCGAACGTCGGGTACCACCAATCCGAATACGACGGAATGCCGAGCGAGATCTTGTTCGGCGGCACGCCAAGGGAGAGGACGTACTGGAGCGCGCTCTCCATCCAGGGATAGCCGGCGACCGGTCCCGGCGGCGTGCCTCCGGTGTGCTGCGCGTACGTCATGAACGAGATGAAATCGAGCGCGTCGGCGAGCGCCTTGTAGTCGTACGCGCCGCGCCAGTTCTCGAAGATCCAGCGGTGATAGGACGTCGGTCCGGGAAAGTCGCTCGCGCGCGGCACCACGGCGGCGGACAGCGTGCACTGCACGCCGTGGAGCGCGTCGGCGGACTGGCGCATGAAGCTCGTGAGCGAGTCGCGATCGGCGACATTCACGTTCTCGATGTCGAACTGAATGCCGTCGAAGTGATGATCGCGGCAGAGCGTGACGAGATTCGCGATCGCCCGCCGGCGGACGTCGGCCGTGTTGAGGATATGGTGAATCGTCGGCTGATCGAAGCCGGGGTTCATCACCAGCGGCACGACTTTCGTCTGCGATGCGTGCGCCCGCGCGACGACGCGCGCGTCGACATCGCCCCAGATCACGCCGAGCGAGTCGATCGAGAACACTTGCGGCGAGACGATCGAGATCTTGCCGGCGTGCGCGAGGAAGCTCTGCGTGCTCGTCTCGTTGTCGACCGAGTACCAGAGCGACTCGAGCTGCTGGGCCCGCGCCAGGCGGCTCGTGGCGGCGAGGGCGATGATTGCTACGATCAGTCGCGCGAGTCGCATGCGGTGGGGCGGGTGTGGTTGGAATTGAATGATGCTACGGACCTGACGGACGGCGACGAACTTGACTGAATGACGCTACGGAATGGCGATGAGCTTCTGGAAGAACACCTCTCGCGGTCGGCAATTGGAGCCTTCTACGCCACATATCGCAAGCTTGGATTCGGCTTCCTCGAGAGCATCTATGTTCTGGGGCTCGAGCGTGAGCTGACGAGCCGGGGTCACCGCGTGGGCCGGGAAGTCGCGGTCCCGGTGTACTATGACGGCGATATTCTCGCCTATCAGCGCATGGACCTAGTCGTCGACGATCGATTGGTGCTCGAAGTGAAAGCGACCGAGATCCTGCACAAGGATGCTCCCCGTCAATTCCTGAACTACCTCCGTTCAACGAATCTGGAAGTTGGTCTCGTGCTTCACTTCGGGCGAGAGCCAAAGTTTCATCGCGTCATCTACGACAAGGACTTCAAGCAACGCCGAGTCCGTCAAGTTCGTCCAGATTCGTCAGGTTCGTAGCTCACCTCTTCGACGCTACCTCGCGCCCTCCGCCCCCTCGCGCCGCACCAGGACATAGAAGTTCGGATCCACCTTCACCGCCGCATCCGCCGCGACCGTGCCGGGAAGCGTCTTCCACGCCTCGGTCGCCGTGATCCACTGATACCGCGTGGTGTCCCCGATGCCGACGCGGACGCGCATCGCGAAGCCGGGAACGACGTCCGTCCAGTGATACGCGAGCCGGCTATTCGTGATTTTGTATTCCAGAACTGGTATCTTGGTCGTCGTCAGATACTGCTGAAAGATCTTCGAGAAGTCCTGGCCGGCGAGCGCGCTGAGCTCGTGCTCGAATTCCGGGCTCGAGACGGTCTGATGCCAGAAATGCGATTGCAGCCCGCGCAGCACGCCGCGCCACTTCGCATCATTGTCGACGAGCTGGCGGAGCATGTTGATCATGCTGCCGCCCTTGTAGTACATGTCGCCCGAGCCCTCGGCGTTCACGCCGTAGGCCGGGATGATCGGCTCATCGTTCCGAACGAGACGACGGCTGCCGATGATGTACCGCTCGCCCGCGTCCTTCCCCTGCTGGCATTCGGTGTAAATCCCCTCCGCGTAGTTCGCGAAGCTCTCGTGGATCCACATGTCCGCCTGGTCCTTGCCGGTGATGTTGTTCCCCCACCACTCGTGCGCGCTCTCGTGCACGATGATGAAATCCCACTCGAGTCCGAGACCGGTCGCCGAGAGATCGCGGCCGAGGTAGCCGTTCTTGAAGTGATTGCCGTACGCGACGCCGCTCTGATGCTCCATGCCGAGGTGCGGCGCCTCGATGAGCTTGTAGCCGTCCGGATACCACGGGTATGGCCCGAACCAGTGCTCGAAGCACTTCATCATCGACTTGGCCTGCTGGAACTGCACGCGCGCCGTGTCGAGGTGGTACGCGAGCGGCCAGAAGTCCATCGTCAACTTGCCTTTCTCACCCTCGTACGAGTCGGCGATATGTGCGTACTGGCCCGCGTTCACCTCGACGTCGTACGTGTTGATCGGTTCCGTGACGAACCACTCGTACGTGGTCGTCCCGTCGGAGTTGTGCGTCGTCGAGCGCAGCCGGCCGTTGGAGACGTCCATCATCGGGTCCGGCACCGTGATCGCGATGCGCTGGCTGTCCGGCTCGTCGGCGAGGAGGTCTTTCACCGGCCACCACACGCTCGCGCCGAGTCCTTCGTTCGCCGTCGCGATCCAGCGGTTGCCGAGCGAATCGTGCTGCCAGATGAAACCACCGTCCCACGGCGGCCGCATCGCCGCGCGCGGTTTGCCGTGATAATAGACGGTCACGGTGTTCTTGGTGCCCGCGCGCTGCGGAGCGGTGAGCGCGACGAAGAACGCATTGCTGTCGCGGCGGAACGTGAGCGTGTGTCCGTCCTGGACCATGCTGTCCGCTTCGAGCGGTACCTGGAGATCGATCTGCATCTCCTTCGCCGGTTTGAGCACGCGATACGTGATCGCGTTCCATCCCGAGATGCTGCTGTCGACCGGGTTTACACGCACGTGCAAGTCATAGAACGACGCGTCCCACCACGCGCGCGCGGGCCCGTTCGTCCCGCGAACGGTGTCAGCGTGGGTGTAGACGCGAGGCCTGCGCTGCGCATTCGCGGCGGCGGCGCAGAAGAAGAGCGAGAGCAAGGCAACGATTCGACGCATGGATCAGCGGGTCCGGGAGTGTGTTCAGATTCAAGCTACAGTCCCGCGCTGGGAGCGCACAACGCGCCAACGTCGTTGACCGGCCACGGGCTCGCGCAATACGTTCGATAGCCCCCACTTTCGGACTCTCGCATGATCGGTCGTTTGGCCCTTGCCGCGGCGCTCGTCGCGGCGACCTCGCTTCAGGCGCAGAACGCGATCCGGCCGCTCGAGGTCGTCGACACGAGCTACATGAACCATCACGCCAACGCGTGCGTCGACTTCTTCGACTTCGCGAACGCCGGGTGGCTCGCTCGCGACACGATCCCGGCCGCGTATTCGTCGTCGGGTGTCGGTCGCGAGATGTCCGACAACAATCAACTCGTCGTCAGGTCCGTGCTCGACGACGCGATGGCGAAGCGCGCGTCGCTCCCGGCGACGAGCACCGAGCACAAGCTGGGCACGTTCTACGCGACGTGTATGGATTCGACGGCGGCGGAGCACGCCGGCATCGCGCCGATCCGACCGACGCTCGCCGCGATCGACGCGATCACGTCGCGGCGGCAGCTCGTGGCGGAGATCGGCACGCTGCAGATGGCCGGGGTCAACGCCGCGTTCGGGTACGGCCCCGACGTCGACGAGCACGACGCCAAGCATTACATCGCCGACTTCGGCTCCGGCGGCCTCGGGCTGCCGGATCGCGACTACTACACGAACACCGATCCGTCGAGCGACTCGCTGCACGTCGCGTACAAAGCGCACGTCGCGACGCTGCTCGCGTTGGCGGGCGAAAGCGCCGAGCGCGCGCGCGACGAGGCGAATCGTATCTTCGCGCTCGAGACGGAGCTCGCGAAGGCCACGCTCACCAACACCGAGCGGCGGGACCCCGCCGCGACGGATCATCCAATGCCGATCGACAAGTTTCGCGCGATGACGCCGAACGTCGACTGGAGCACGTATTTCCGCAACGTGGGCCTCACCGCGCCGCTCCGGAAAGTGAATGTCGCCGAGCCGAAGTTCTACGCCCGGCTCGATTCGCTCATCGCGGAACGCCCATTAGCGGATTGGCAAGCCTACCTGCGCTATCACGCGATCGCCCAAGCCGCACCGTGGCTCAGCACGCCATTCGTGAATGAGAATTTCGCGTTCTCTAAACGATTCACGGGCGCCAAGGCCATGCTGCCGCGCTGGAAGCGCTGCCTCCAGGTCACCGACGGCATGATCGGCGAGGCGCTCGGCCAGGCATACGTGCAGAAGACCTTCTCGCCCGCCGCCCGCGCGCGCGCGAAGCAAGTGATCGACGACATCCGCGCCGCGTTCGGCGAGCGCGTGAAGAAGCTCGACTGGATGTCCGATGCCACGAAGCGGCAAGCCGAGTACAAGTTGTCGAAGGTTGGCGAGAAGGTGGGATATCCCGACCGGTGGCGCGACTATACAAGGCTCGTGACGACCGACGGTCCGTTCGCGACGAACGTGGCGCGCGCGAACCAGTTCGAGTGGAAGCGCACGATCAATCGCCCCGGTGCGCCGGTCGACACGACGGAATGGGACATGACCGTGCCGACGGTGAACGCGTACTACAGCGGCACCAAGAACGAGATGGTCTTTCCGGCGGGTGCGCTCGCGCCGCAGACGTTCGACCCGAAAGCCGACGATGCGGCCAACTATGGCTCCCTCGGCGGCAGTTGGGCGGGGCACGAGCTCACGCACGGCTTCGACGACGAAGGACGCCACTACGACGCATCGGGGAATCTCCGCGACTGGTGGCAGCCGAGCGATTCGGTCCACTTCTCGAAAGAGGCGCAGAAAGTCGTCGATCAATTCAACGGATACGTGCAGGTCGACACGTTCCACGTGAACGGCAAGCTCACGTTGGGCGAGAACATCGCCGACTACGGTGGACTGCTCACGGCGTACGACGCGCTCCAGCGTGCGCTGCAGCGGAACGGGCGGCCGGGGTTGATCGACGGGCTGACGCCCGAGCAGCGGTTCTACGTCGCGTACGCGCAGAGCTGGCGCGCGCACACCCGGCCCGAGTCGATGCGCAATCGCGTCACGGTGGACCCGCACGCGCCGGAGCGATGGCGCGTGAACGGGCCGCTCTCGAATATCCCCGCGTTCGCCGCGGCGTTCGGCTGTAAGCCGGGCGATCCGATGGTGCGACCCGCGGCGCTCGTGCCGCACATCTGGTAACCTCGACGAACCACGACCATGGGCAAGCGAGACAAGCGCGTTGACGCGTACATCGCGAAGTCGGCCGACTTCGCCAAGCCCTCGGTTTCGTACGCGAGGCGGTGCACGCGGGATGTCCGGATGTTGAGGAAACTATAAAGTGGGGAATGCCGGCGTTCAGCCATGACGGACTGCTGTGCAACATGTCCGCGTTCAAGGAGCACTGTCGATTCGGATTCTGGAAAGGCGCGCTCGTCGTGGGCGATGGCGAACCGACGGCGCCGAACGGCCATTTCGGCGACATCACGTCGCTCGCCGATCTTCCGAACAAGAAGGCGCTCGCGGGCTACGTGAAGAAGGCGGCCGAGCTCAACGCGTCAGGCGTGAAGGTCCAGCGCGCGAAGAAGCCGGCGAAGAAGCCGCTCCCGGTGCCCGACGACCTCTCGGCGGCGCTCACGAAGAACAAGAAGGCGCGGGCCACCTTCGAGAACTTCGCGCCGAGCCATCAGCGCGAATACGTGGAGTGGATCACGGAGGCCAAGCAGCCGGCCACGCGCGAACGCCGGCTCGCCCAAGCGATCGAATGGATGGCGGAGGGGAAGCGGCGGAATTGGAAGTATGAGTAGGAGAGTGGAGAGTGGAGCGTGGAGCGTGGAGAGTGGCTACGACTACCGGCGCGCCGTTCGCCTGTCTCTCCACTCTCGACTCTCCCTTCTCGACTCTCCAGCTTCCAGCCTCTTCCGTCCCATTCTTAACGCCGACTCCCATGTGTTCCCAATTATATTTCTCATCATGGGAATTCCATTTGGGCTGGGGAGGCTATCGTGACTCTAGGGCTGGGACTGGTACCGATCGTCCCGATTCTGCTGCTTCCGTTCATTCTGATTTTCTTCGTCATCGTATTTCCGATCTGGGGTGTCTCGCTCGGCGTGCTCGGATTGGTGCTCCTGATCGTTCGCGGACTCAACTGGCTGCTCCAGAAGGTTGGCGTGCATGGGCTCGAGGGGACGGTGGCTGGAATTCACAAGGCGTTCCGGTGGGTCTTGACGTTCGGCGGGCTGGCGGAGAAGGTGACGGCGTCGAAGGAAGCGCCGACTCCCTGAACCATTTCACGCGACACATGCGATCGATCATCACGCTCTTGCTCGGGATGGCGATCGTCCCGGCCCTCGGCGCGCAAGCGGCGAAGCTGGCGAAGGCGGCGACCGTCATCACGCCCGCGCAACTGCATCACACGGCCGATTCGCTGCCGCGGGGCGCGTCTCGCACCGCGCAGCTGGGTGGTGGCTCGGGCTACACGTACGCGCTCACGCAGCGCGACAGCAGCGGCGGTGTGGAGCGGCACGCCGACTGGACCGACATGTTCGTCGTCCAGTCAGGCAAAGCGCGCATCCTGACGGGCGGCACGATCGACGGCGGGAAGGAAGCGTCGCCGGGCGAGTGGCGCGGCGGCACGATCGCGGGCGGGACGACGCGGGCGATCGCGCCGGGCGACGTCGTGATCGTACCCGCGGGAACGCCGCACCAGATGATTCTCGCGCCCGGAACGAGAATAGCATATCTCGCATTCAAGATTGCGAGAGAGAAATAGCTTATCATTCCCAATGGCTGATGGCGGGAGCGGGCGGCGGGAGCTGACAGCCCCAGTTCCCAGCTCGGCTGTTCGCTATCAGCGACAGCGATCTGAGGAGCTCGGAACGAAGCGTTGAATGGGAGCGCGTGCCGTGCCCCGCGCGGCCCTCCGAGGATCACTGCCGAACCGGGTGCCCGGACAACTTCCCGCCGTGCCACGCGTGGCGTCCACGCCACCCGAAGCTGACCCCCGCTCCCATCACACACTTCCAAATTCCTCGGATAGCTGTCGCCGATAGCGAACAGCCGAGCCGGGAACTGACGGCTTGCTGTCATCTCCGCCGTCACGACATTCGGAATACATAACTCAACTTCACAAAGAACTCATCGCTCGTCCGCCGCAGCCGCTGGAACGCCAACGGATCCGGCTCGCTCAAGCTCCCGCCATAGCCGAGAAAGAACACCGTCCCCGGCGTTGGACGGTACGAGAAGAGCCAATCCGTCCGCAGTGCGTTCGAGGCGCTCACCGTCGACGGCGTCAGCGTTCCATTCACGTCGAACAACAGCACCTGGCCCGTCGCCGGATCAACGAGCGGCTCGCGCCGTTGCGCGGTGTACTGCGAGACGACCCGCACGAACACCGGGCGGGCGAGCTGGTACTCGATCTTGAGTCGCGGGATGTACGTGAAGGTCGAGCGCGCTCGATCGGTGCGGCGGGTGAACTCGCTGCTCGCGTACGTGGCGTTCACGCGAAGACGCGCGCTCGGCCGGAGGTCGAGCGTCGCGTTGTAGTCGACGCGCTGCACGCGCGAGGTCTCGAGAAAATCGACGTCGTTGCCGATCGTCGTGCCGAGCGACAGATCCCACTTCGGGAACTGCGGCGTCGCGATGCTGAACGAGTTGAGCGCGGTCTCGATGCGGCCCGGCGGCACGAACGGAACGTTCGGCCCCGCGAACGTGCCGGCGTACGACGACGACGCGAATCCGTAGCTCGAGAGCTTGGGATTCAGCCCGACGCTCCACCCGCCGCGCAGCGTGAACTGCATCTGCGCGTTGGCGTGATCCTCGAGCAGACTCTTCGCCGCGAAAAAGTCGCCGTAGTTCCACAGCCCCTGGACCGTGGCGAACACGTTGAATCGCTCGAGCAGCGCGCCGGGCTTTCCATAATACGTATAACGATTCGATGCATTCGGCTGCACGTACCCCACGCGCGGCACGAACCCATTGTCGTCCTGAAATTGCGGCGCGATGCCGAGCACGTTGTAGTGGAAGCCGAAGCTGCGCCCGGTGCCGTCGAGCACCGCTTCCCACATCGGGCCCGCGCGCGTGACGCCGTTCGCGTGCGTCGCGCTGCTCACGAGCTGGAATTGCGCGAAGTACTCTCGCCAGAACACGATGTGCGTGTCCGCGCCGAACACGCGGTTGTACCGTCCCGCGCCCGCGCGGTCGCTGTAGAGCAGTCCCGCCTGCGACTGCTCGCCGAACGCCTGCGTGAGCCGCACGAGATCGACGAGCGGATGGCTCGCATCGAACGCGCTCGATGCGGCATCGACGGCCGAGAGCACGGCGATGTTCGCGCGTCCGATCTGCCCGGTGAGCTTCATCGCGCCCTGCGGCTGCACGATCGTGCGCGTGTACACGAGTGTGTTGGGTGCGTTGAACTGATCGAGTCCTTCGACGAAGAAGGGGCGCTTCTCCGGGTAGAACAGGGCGAAGCGTTCGTCGGCGGCGATCTGGGTCGCGTCGGCTTCGACCTGCGAGAAGTCCGGCTTCACGGTGCCGTTGAGCACGAAATCGCTGCCGAGCGCCCACCGCACGTTGCCGCCGAGCTGCGGGTTCGCGTCGTACGTCCAACCGACCTGGTTTGCGCTCGGCGCGCCGTTGATCGTGTTGGTGAGCTCGGGATTGAGCTCGACGACCGAGCCGTGATGCATTCCAGTCAGACCGTCGAGAAAACCTTCCTGCGAGATGAACGACGCCGACGCGCGCTTCGCGGGCGTCCACGTCTCCTCGTAGCCGTTGTGCTGCACGTGCCGGTCGACCTGAAAGCCCCAGCGTTCGTTCGAGCCCGGCGGATAGCGCAGGCTGCTGAACGGAATGCGAATCTCGACTTCGTACCCGTACCCGGTGACGTGCCCCTTGGATTCCCAGACGAAGTCCGCGCTCAAATCGTTCTGGCCGGGCGCGACGTTCGAGCCGGGAATGAACCCGCCGACTTCGCTCTTGGTACCATCGGCCTGCACGCCGAGCGGATTGACGATGAACACGAACGCGCGATTGCGCTCGTCGAACGTGTCGAGGTGAAGCTCGACATTGTCGTCAGACGAGATGCGGTCGCGGTCGGCGAGGGTGGCCGAGACGGGCGCGTGCGGCTCGAACGCGCGAATCCCGAAGTACATCGCGCTCGACGAGTACCAGACCCGTACCTCGGTGGAATCAGGCGCCGGGCGGCCGTCGGCGGGCTGGTACTCCGAGAAGCCGGTGAGGAGCGCGGCCTGCTGCCACACGGGCTCGTCCAGGTTGCCGTCGATCGTGATCTCGGTCTCGACCTTGGGTGGACGCACGGACGTCTGGCCGGCGCGGCCGTTGTAGACGGGTTGGGCGGCGAGTTGGAAGGCGGCGAGGAACGGCAGGAGCATCGGGTCGAGGCGGGGTTGGGATGGCTCGTGGCGCGGGGTGGGGATCGCGACGTCGAACCTGAGACCAGTCGCGAGAGCCGAGACTCGAGAGCCGAGATGCGAGACCCGATCGTGGTCTCGCGGCTCTCAGCTCGGCTCTCGCGTCTCGAAACTGGTCTCGGGCAGCGACGTCGCGATCGTGGCGCGGCGCCTGAATATATCTATTGGCCTCCCCCCTCTGTCCGACTCCACGCCCCCGGGATACTCTATCCTGCGTCCCATCATGGAGCCCTCTGACAATGCGCCGCGTTCCCGCGCTCGCCGCGTTCGCGATTCTGTGTGCATCCCAACCCCTGCTTGCTCAGCGTGGCGGCCAGGCCCCGCGCGCGCCGCAGCAGGATCCCTTCCGCTTCCAACTCCTCGGTCCCGCCGAAGGCGGTCGCGTTGCGGCGATCACCGGCGTGCCGGGTGATCTCAAGACGTGGTACATCGGCGCGGCGTCCGGCGGCGTGTGGAAGTCGAGCGACAGCGGCGCCACATGGCGGCCGGTCTCCGATTCCATGCAGGTTGCGGCGATCGGAGCGATCGCAGTCGCGCCCTCCAAACCCACGACCGTCTGGGCGGGCACCGGAGAAGCGTGGGCAATTCGCGACGCGGATCTCCAGGGCGATGGCGTGTACATGTCGCTCGACTCGGGTGCGACGTGGCACCACATGGGGCTCGACTCCACGGGCCGCATTCAGCGGATCATCGTGCATCCCACGAATCCCAACATCGTCTACGTCTGCGCCCTCGGCCGCGCGACGGGACCGCAGCACGAGCGCGGGGTGTTTCGCACGACGGACGGCGGCAAG
This sequence comes from Gemmatimonadaceae bacterium, assembly GCA_025934775.1. Taxonomy (GTDB): domain Bacteria; phylum Gemmatimonadota; class Gemmatimonadetes; order Gemmatimonadales; family Gemmatimonadaceae; genus JAQBQB01. Next base: position 312,421 of record JAICWO010000002.1, read on the forward strand.
ACGTGGAAGCAGGTGCTGTTCGTCGACGAGAACACCGGCTGCTCCGGTCTGACGATCGACGCGAAGAACCCGAAGACGCTCTTCGCCGGCGCATGGCAAGTGGTGATGCACACGTGGGCGATGTTCAGCGGCGGCCCGAGCAGCGGCATCTATGTCACGCACGACGGCGGCGACACGTGGAAGCGCGTCGAGAGCGCGGGGCTCCCCAAGTCGCCCGTCGGGAAGATCGACGTCGCGGTGGCGCCGACCAATTCCAAGCGCGTGTACGCGCTCATCCAGACCGCCGATCAGGGCTCGGTGTGGCGCAGCGACGACGGCGGCGCGAACTGGAACGCGGTCAACTATTCGCGGCAGCTGATCGGGCGCGCGGGCTACTACATCAACATCAAGGTCTCGACCGCGAACGCTGATGAAATTCTCATCGCCAACTCGAGCTTCTTCCAGTCGAAGGACGGCGGCAAGTCGTTCAACGAAGTGCCGTGGGGCGGGGACAACCACGACATCTGGATCGACCCGAAGAACGCGAATCACTTCGGCCTGACCAACGACGCCGGCGCGCGGCTCACGAACGATCACGGCAAGACGTGGCTCAACGTCTCGCTGCCGATCGCGCAGTTCTATCACGTCGCCGTGGACAATCAAATTCCATATTGGATATATGGAAATCGTCAAGACAACGGCACGATGCGGGGGCCGAGTACCGGGATGGAAGCCGCGAGCACAAACCGCGGTATCGCCGCGATGTTCGCGCGCGGCGGACGCGGCGGCCGGGGCGGCCCGCCGGCTGACAGCGCGGGTCGCGGCGGCCGTGGCCGCGGCGCCGATACGACCGCCGCGCGCGGTCGCCGCCTGATCGCCACCGCGCAGCAAGGCACTGCGCGCCGTGTGCAGCCTCCGCGGTCCGACACCACGCCGGCCTTTGGCGGTGGTCGCGGCGGGTTCGGCGGCGGCGTGCAGTTCACGCAGTGGGATCACGGGCTTGGCGGCTGCGAGTCGGGCTTCACGCTCCCCGATCTCGATGATCCGAACATCGTGTGGGCGTCGTGCTACGGGAACGAAGTCACGCGCTACGATCACCGCACCAAGCGCGCGCGCTCGGTCAGTCCGTGGATCCACACGCTCGACTCTCCGCCCGACAAGATCAAGTACCGCTGCCACTGGACACCGCCGCTGGCGATCGATCCGTTCGATCAGAACACGGTCTATTATGGATGTCAGGTCGTATTCAAGACCTCGAATGGCGGCCAGAGCTGGAGCGTGATCAGCCCCGATCTCTCGACGCACGACTCGACGCGCATCGTCTCGTCCGGCGGGATCGTCGCCGACAACCTCGGCCAGTTCTACGGCGAGGTGGTGTTCGCGATCGCGCCGTCGGAGATCCAGCGTGGGCTGATCTGGGCCGGCACGAACGACGGCAAGCTGTGGTTCACGAAGAATGGCGGCGGCGAGTGGACGGACGTGACGGCGAATCTCAACGCGGCGGGGCTCCCGACCTGGGGCACCGTGCGCAAGATCGAGCCGTCGCACTTCGATCCGGCGACGGCGTACGTCGCGGTCGACTTCCACATGATGGACAACCGCAAACCGTACATCTACAAGACGACGGACTTCGGCAAGACGTGGAAGAACATCACCGGCGATCTGCCGGCGACGAGCCCGCTCGACTATGTGATGGCCGTGGCGGAGAATCCGAATCGCGAAGGCATGCTCTTCGCGGGCACCGGTCACAACTTCTTCTACTCGATGGACGACGGCACGCATTGGACGCAGTTCAACGACGGTTTGCCGCACACCGAGGTCTCGTGGATCGTGGTGCCGAAGCTCTGGCACGACGTGGTCGTATCGACGTACGGGCGCGGCGTCTTCGTGCTGCGCGACATCGCGCCGCTCGAGCAGGCGGGCAAGATCGCCGACGCGAGCACGATCCTCTATCCGCCGCATCCCGGCTATCGCGAAGCGCGGAGCGGACACGCGGACATCACGTTCAAGCTCGCCGAGGCGACGCCGCGTCCGGTTCGCATTCAGATTCTGGATTCGACGGGTGCGGTGATTCGCACGCTCACCACGCCGACGCGCGCGGGCTACAACCGCGTCACGTGGGATCTGCGCTACGATCCGCCGCGCACCGTCGCGCTGCGGACGCCGGCGCCGGACAACCCGCACATCTTCGACGAGCCACGCTTCCGCAATCGGCCCACGCGCCCGATCACGCACTGGGGCATACAAGGCGCGCAGGTGACCGGGCCGCTCGCGCTGCCCGGCACGTACACGGTGAAGCTCGCACTCAACGGGACGACGCTCACGCAGCCGCTCGCGGTACTCAAGAGCCAGGAGATCGCGTCGGCCGAGCCCGACCTGATCGCGTCGACGACCGCCCAGGTGCGCGTGCGCAACGACATGGACGCCGCCGCCGATCTGCTCAACAAGCTCGAGGTGATGCGCAAGCAGATCGTCGACCAGGAGCAGGCGAACGCCGGGAAGAGCGACGTTGCGTCTGCGCTAGCATCGTTGAATGACAAAATGATGAATGTCGAGTACATGCTCGCGACGCGGAGCGATCTGGACAGCGACGACAAGTACTACGTCGACTCGTTCAAGCCGTACATGGCGCTGATCTGGCTCAACGGCACCGTGAACAGCGGCGCGGGCGACGTGGCGGGCGGCGCCGACTATCCGCCAACCGACGCCGCGCTCGGCTGGCTCGGCGACGTCGAGAAGGAGCTCGACGGCGCGAAGACCGCGTACAAGCACCTGGTGGACGTCGATCTTGCGGCGTTCAACAAGCAGATGGACGGCAAGATCCCGGCGATCACGGAGACCGTGCGGCCGATCGTCCCATGAGCTGAACGCTGCGTCATCCCGAGCGAGCGCTCGCGGTGCTCGCTCCGCTCGGAATGACATGGTGATAAGGAGACTCTCACATGCCCATTTCCCGTCGTGATTTCGTCCAGCGCTCCGCGTCCGCGGCGGCGCTCGTTGGACTCAATGCGCATCCCGCGATCGCCGAGCTCACGGAGCATGCGCACGGCGCGCGGTTCAAGACGATCGACGACAGGTTCGTTCGCGCGCGGCCGGTGCCGCTCGAGCGCGTGCGGCTCACCGGCGGACCGCTCGGCGCGGCGCAGCAGTCCGACGTGAAGTATCTGCTGTCGCTCGAGCCGGATCGGATGATGGCGTACTATCGCATACGCGCCGGTCTTCCGAAGAAAGCCGAGCCGTACGCCGGTTGGGACGGCGACGGTCGCAACCTCACGGGGCATATCGCGGGGCACTACCTGTCCGCGATCAGCCTCATGTATCGCGCGACGGGCGACGATCAGTTCAAGCAACGCGCGGACTATCTCGTTCGCGAGCTGAAGACGGTGCAGGACAAGAATGGCGACGGCTATCTCAGCGCGCTCGCCAACGGGCGCGAGGCGTTCGACGCCCTGTCGCGCGGTGAGATTCGCGGTTCGGCGTTCGATCTGAACGGCCTCTGGTCGCCGTGGTACACGCTGCACAAGACGTTCGGCGGCCTCCGCGACGCGTATCGATACACCGGCAATGCGACCGCGCTCGACGTCGAAAGCAAATTCGCGGCGTGGGCCGAGCGCATCCTCGCGCCGCTCAACGACCAACAGATCGCCCACATGCTCAACACGGAGCATGGCGGCATGAACGAGGTGCTCGCCGAGCTCTACGCCGACACCGGCGACAAGCGCTGGCTCGCGCTCTCGTATCGCTTCGAGCACCACGAGTTCACCGACGCGCTCAAGCGCGCGCAGGACAATCTCGACGGCAAGCACGGCAACTGTCAGATCCCCAAGCTCGTCGGCTCCGCGGCGCGATACACGTACACGGGCGATCCCGGCGATCTCCTCGCCTCGGGCTTCTTCTGGGACGCGGTCGTGCAGCACCACACGTTTGCGACCGGCGGCCACGGCCAGGCGGAGTACTTCGGGCCGGCCGACGTGCTCGCCGGGATCTCCGACGGGCGGACGTGCGAGTCGTGCAATGTTTATAATATGCTCAAGCTGACGCGTCGAATGTTCTCGATCCGCCCCGACGCGTTCTACGCCGATTTCCACGAGCGCGCCATCTTCAACCACGCGCTCGCGTCGTTCGATCCGAGCGAAATCCGGATGTCGTACATGGTGCCGGTCGGCCGCGGCGTGCAGCAGGAGTATCAGGACATGCAGCGCAGCTTCACATGCTGCGTTGGCACCGGGATGGAGAACCACGCGCTGCACGGCGACGGGATCTACTACGAGTCGCCGGACACGGTGTGGGTGAGCATCTTCGCGCCGTCGACCGCCAAGCTCGCGATGCACGACGCGGATCTCGCGATGGACACGAGCTTCCCCGACGGCGACAGCGCGACGATCGCCGTCACGCGCGGCGCCCCGAAGGAGTTCACCCTCGCGATCCGCCGCCCGAGCTGGGCCGGTGACGCGTTCACCGTTTCCGTGAACGGCGAGAACATCCCGCAGCCGCCGCTCGCGACGCTCCGCGCCGGCGCGGCGGGCGGCCGCCCGATGCCGCACGACGACCGGGTGCTTCAGCCGAGCACGTTCGTCGAGATCACCCGGACGTGGAAAGCGGGCGACAAGGTCGCGCTCTCGCTGCCGAAGACCGTGCGCCTCGAGCCGACGCCCGACGACCACTCGGTCGCCGCGGTGATGTGGGGACCGCTCGTGCTCGCGGGCAATCTCGGTCCACGGCGCGAAGGACGCATGCGCACCGACGACGAGTCGGCCGTGCTCCCGATCGGTCCGCAGACGATCCCGCTCCTCGTCGCCGGCGACCGTCCGGCGGCCGAATGGGTCGCGCCCACGAACGGCATCCCCGGCGACTTCGTCGCGCGCCGCGTCGCGCAGACGCTCGCGTCGCCGGAGACGAAATCCGACGTGCAGCTCGCGCCGTTCTATCGCACGCAGGAGCGGACGTACAGCGTGTACTTCGAGGTGGTCACGCCGGAGCAGTTCGAGGCGCGCGTCGCGGCGGCGAACGCCGAACGCGAGCGGGTGAAGCGCCTCGACGCGGCGACGATCGGCATGGTGCGCGTAGGCGACACGGCCGCGGAGTCTTCATCGAATTATCATTCAGATCCTGCAAATCGGCAGGCTGGCCGTGCTCAGGGACGCACGAGCCGCGGCGGCCCGGGATGGTTCTCCTACGATCTGCCCGTGGACCCGAACGCCGGTGCTGCCGTGGTCGTGACGTACTTCAACGACCTCGGCCTGCCGCCGGCGAACGGCGATTTTGACATCCTGGTTGACGGAACGTCCATCGCGCATTTCGCGCCGAATGCCGCCGCGAAGGGATTTTATGACGCGACGTACGCGGTGCCGGGGAATCTCACGCGCGGGAAGTCGAAGATCACGGTGAAGTTCCAAGCGGCGGACAAGAGCAGAATCGCGCCGGTCTTCAATGTCCGAACGGTGAACAACTAACGGCGCAAACAACGAACGGCGCTGACTTCCAAACGGCGCTGACTTCCAAACGGCGCCAACTTCCGAACGGCGCCAACTTCCAGACGGCGCCAACTTCCAAACGGCGCGGCCTGCGGCAGAGACATAACGGCGCAAAGTGCGGACTGCGGGTAAGAGCGCAACGCCGAACGACGCCGAACGACGCACCGGCGTGCGGCGGGTACCATCGCCACATCGAACCGCGAGTGACACGGAACTGGCGCGGGCGCGCGGGAAGCGCCGCGCCCGCCCCGCAGTCTGCCGTTCCGCCGTTCGTAGTTTGCGCCGTTATGGGTCTGCCGAACGGCGCAGCCGTTCGCGCCGCGCCGTTTGGAAGTTCGCGTCGTTTGGAGGTTGGCGCCGTTCGGAAGTCAGCGCCGTTCGGAAGGCAGCGCCGTTTGGAGGTTAGCGCCGTCAGTTGTTTGCGCCGCTAGCTCTTCCCGAACCAAGGGGATGACTTCGCGCCCGTATAGCTCGATGCTCCGCATGCACAGCTCGTGCGCCAACGGCCCCGCGCTGTACTTGAGATCGAACCGCACCACGCCGAGCGCGCGCACCGCGGCCGCGATCTTCCGCGCGACCGTCTCCGGCGAGCCGACATAGAGCGACCCCGCTTCGACCTCTCGCGTGAATTCGCTCGCGCTCGCCGGGCCCCAGCCCCGCTCGCGCCCGATGCGGTCGCGCATCTCGCGCCACGCCGGCCACAACTCCTCTCTCGCCTGTTGATCGGTCGCCGCAATGTGGCCGGGCGAGTGCATCCCGATCGGCAGCGGCGGCTTGCCGAACCGCTCGAGCGATTCATGATAGAGGTCGACGAATGGCCGGAAGCGCCGCGGATCGCCGCCGATGATCGCGAGCATGAGCGGGAACCCGTACCGCGCCGCGCGCACCACCGACTCCGGGCTCCCGCCCACGCCGATCCATGTCGTCAGCGTTCCGGACTCCGTCGGCGGGTAGACGCGTTGACGATCGAGCGCCGGGCGCGTCGTGCCGCTCGCGCCGCGCCAGGTGACCGGCTCGCCGGCGCGCGTCTGGTCGAGGATTCTCGCATACAGCTCGAGCTTCTCCTCGAAGAGTGTTTCATAATCGTCGAGCTTGAATCCGAACAGCGGGAACGACTCGATGAACGAGCCGCGTCCGAGAATGACCTCGGCGCGGCCGTGGGAGATCGCGTCGAGCGTGGAGAAACGCTCGAAGACGCGCACGGGGTCGTCCGAGCTGAGCACCGTGACGGCCGAGCCGAGCTTGATGCGCTTCGCTCGGGCCGCGATCGCCGCGAGCACGACGTCGGGCGCGGAGATCGAGAAGTCGGGGCGATGGTGTTCACCCAAGCCGATGAAGTACACACCCAGCTCGTCGGCGAGGACCGCCTCCTCGACGACGTCGCGCAGAACCTGTGCGTGCGGGCGCGGGTTGCCCTGCACGTCGCGGGTGATGTCTCCAAACGTGTCGAGGCCGAGTTCGATCCGCGCGGTCATGGTGTCGGGCGAAGTGCGCTACGGTCGGCACGGAAGCTGCCGAGCAGAACCGGAAGTTACTCCACGGAGCAAGGCATCATGGCGCACACGCACGAATACGATTGCATCGTTTGCGGCGCACACTTCGATTCACAGAACGAGCTCGCCGCGCACGACCGCGAGGTGCACGAGCCCAAGCACCTGCCGCCGTCCGATGCGCCCGCGGAGCCCATGGGCACCGAGAAGCCGCGCGACGATCGCTAGCGGCTGATCGATCGCCGCGGGGCCGCACTCACTGGTACTGGATGTACAACGGCCGCGGCCGGAGCTGCAGCACCTCGAACGGCGTGAGAATCGGGTCGCCGCGCGTCGGGTCCTGGTGGAAGAAGATCTTGAAGCCTGTGTATTCCACCGGCTCGAGATCGATGTAGTCGCGATACGACTCGAACTTCTGCCAGGGCGGACCGAATCCGTCCATGTCCATCACGATCTGCACGCGCGGATCGAGCGCGATCTGCGACGCGTTCGTCACCATGCGCGTCTTGAACCGATGCACGATCAGGATCTTGGGCGGGATGTGTTTGCTCGTCACGAGCTGCTGTAATTGCTGCGACACCCAGTTCACGTCCTTCGCGTCCATCACGCCAATCCGCTTGCTCGGCACGACGCCTTCCTGCGCGTAGTGCATCGAGAACTCGGGGTCGATCGCGAGATGCACGTCCGGGCGCGCGAGAAACGGAAGAAGCCGCGGAAGCTCCTGCTGCATCGTGCTGTGCCCCACCTGGATGTCGAGAAAGAGCAGCCCGTGCTTTCGCTGCGCCCAGCCGTACACCTTCTCGATCAGCGTCGTGTCCATGCGCAGGCGATACATGCCGTCGCGCCCCGGCGCGCCCTGCGCCACGACCGCGATCAGTTGCAGCGCGGGAATTACCGGCGTTGATGGATCGGCGCGCTGCCAGGCCGCAACGGCGGTGTCGAGCTTCGCCAGCATCTCGTCGACCGGATATTCGCCGAGCACGCCCATGCGCTTCGCGAGCGGATTGCCGTAGAACGCGACGATCCGATGTCCAGGGAACACCGAACCGGGGAGCGGCGTCGGTGGCGCTGGCCACTTCGCCAGCATGCGCGTGCCGAACGCGATCGCCGACGCGAACGCGATCGAGTCGTGCTTCGACCGACCCGGGATGAGATTGGGATGCACCGTATCTCGCGCCGCGCTGGCAGTCGCCGTCGCGTGATGCACGCTGTCGGCCGATACCGCCGGCGCGCTCGCCGCCGGTGTTCGCGGCGCGCTCCTTCCAGAGTCTGTACCCTTGGCAGCCGCGCTGTCCGCGGCTGATGTGGTTGAGGTGGCCGGAGTGGGCTTGGGCTGCGCGTCAGGGCTCGCGCAGGCGAGCGCCGCGCAAATGAGCGTGAGGATCGAGGTGGTTCGCGTTCGCATGGATGGTGTGAGCGCTGCACATCGTGGACCGTCGGCGCGGGGGTGAGCAACGCGCCATCGCGACATTTCTGTCGCGATCAGAGTCGCTGGCATGCGTCGCGCATTTGTGGAAGTCTCGGGAGACGAGGACGTCGCGATGAAACTACTGGCTCGAGCGTTTACGGCAATCTGGACGGCGTGTATGTGTGCCGAGCTCGTGCGGTCGCATCAAGGGACCGCGGGCGTGCTCGCCGTACCCATCATCGCCGTCATACTCGCCGTGCTGCCGTGGCCGCGCGCGGTCCGGGTCGGGACGCACGTCTCCGCCGTCTTCGTGCTCACGATGTTCGTCATCGCGACCGCGGCGACGATCGGCATCCTCTTTCTCCCGAGCGCGTTTGCCGCGCGCGCCGCAGCGTCGCTCAGCTCGCCTTCGTCGGCAGCCGCGACTTCTCCAGCTTCACCAGTACCGTATACTGCGGATCAACGAGCTGGATGATCGGGGCTTTCGCGTTCTGTGATACGAACTGATAGGCGTCGAGCGTCGACATCCCCGTCGCGTGCTCGACCCATTCCACCATCGATCTGAACGCGACACGCGCCGCATCCTCGAGCGGGCGGCCACTGCCCACGAACATGATCTCGTCGGCGTTCTCGATGCGCGGGACGGGCGTCGCGACCTTCTTCAGCAGCTCGACGTAAACGTCGACGTTCATCGCGCCTTCGATCGCCGCGCCCATGATCTCGCCGTCGCCCATGGCGTAGTGGCCGTCACCAAACGAGAGCAGCGCACCCGGCATGTTCACGCCGAGAAAGACCGTGTTTCCGGCGCGTGCTTCCGGGCAGTCCATATTGCCACCGAAGTTGCCAGGCACGATCGTGCTCCGTACCTCGCCGCCGGCCGGCGCCACACCGAGGCAGCCGAGGAACGGCGCCACCGGAACGGCCCACGTGTGCTTGCCGTCAGCGCTCGTCGACTTCGCCACGCCGCGTGCGCTGTCGAGATCGTAGCGCCACGTCGTCTCCGGCATATCTGGCGCGAGCATCGCCGTCTGATCGTTACTCACGAGCGCGCCGAAGCCGGGGCTGAAGTTCGACACACCATAGGTGCGCGCCGGCGTGAGCGCGCGAATGTGCACCGCGACCGTGTCGCCCGGCTCCGCGCCCTCGATGTAGAACGGCCCACTCTGCGGGTTGTCGTGTCCCGGCGTCATCACCTTGGACGGAAGATCCGCCGCGGTCTTCACCGAACCATCGAAGCAGTCTTCCGTCCACGAGACGATGCGCGTGCCCGGCTTGATCCGCTGCCGCGGCGCGGCGCCGCCGAACGTGTAGCACAGCTCCTCGTGCGTCGGCGTCCACTGGAGCGTAACAGCGTTGGCGGGCAGTGACGCGATCAACGGCCGCGGCGCGCCGGCCACGCTTGCCGGAGTTGCGGCCGGCGTTCCCGCGAGCGTGACACTTTGATCGGGCGTAGACGATTGGCCGTTCCGGCACGCAGCCACGAGCGCCGCCGCGCCGAGCGGGGCGTTGACGAGAAAGGTCCGACGCGTTGTCATGGAGAGGGAGGGGAAGGTCGTCAGTGGGGAGCGCGTTCATAGCGCGAAGGTCGCCTCGATACGCCGCGCCCACCCGCATTCCTGTGAGAGAACCGGCCGCGATACTACACGAGTATGGCGCCCGCGCAACACCAGAGCAATACGCACCGGACCAAACCGCCGCGCCCGGGCGGCGCGGCCGTGAGCCGCGCCACGAGGCTCACGGCGCCGATGCATTAGTAAAGTAGGTTGAGAACTTCCTGAAGTAGCGACGACGGCACGTTGCTGAATCCGAGCCGCGTCGTCCCCGGCGTCACGATCGCGCGGCGCCACGTGGTCCCATTCGGCGCGCGATAGTACACGTAGCGCGACGTGCCCACCGGCACGATCCGGTTCACCACGTACCCGTGGCGGCGCAGCACTTCGTCGAGCATGTTCGCGCCGTCGTTCGGATACAGCTTCTTGTATTGTCCCGGCGGCATCTGCCCCGGCTTCTTGGCGAGGCCGGGCGGGATGTGCTGCGGCATCACGTCGCCGCTCGCGTGGCCGTGTCCCTCGTCATGCCCGCGTCCATGTCCCCGGCCTTGGGCCTGCGCCGTCGTGGCGAGCGCGAGCGCCGCCGCCGCGATGCCGAGCGCGCGAGCGAGCTGTAATCTCATCGTCGACTCCTTGAGTGGTGTAGTCGGCGCGATCGAGCCGCGCCACGCGCTATTGCAGTGCAGGCTTGACGCCATGATCGTCACGCGCCGAGCGAACCCCGTTACCCGCCGGGCGCTCGCCCGTCGTTCGATTGTGGCCATGCGGACTCGGCCGACAATCACCACGACTTCGACGCTCGGATACACGCCATGAAGTCCACCGTACTCATCTTCACGCCGGCACTCGCCTTCGCGCTCAGCGGTTGCGCGAAGAAGCCGGAAGCGCCGCAGATCCAGCTCACCGACGTTGGATTCATGCTCCATCTGCCGCCGGCGATGCAACACGCGCTCGACGTCGTTGCGCCCGGCTTTCGCACGATTCAGACGACGAGCTACCGCTCCGACGTCGCGCAGGCCGCGGCGAGCGCGGGCGGTGGATTCCCAGCGCTCTTCGCCGCGACCGGCGACTTCGACCACGACGGTACGCAGGACGCCGTCGTCGAAGGCACCACGCCGAGCGACTCCGCACTGCAAGTCATCGTGATCATGAACGGAGCGAAACCCAAAGCCATCCCGGTCGAGGAGATTGCGACGTACGACGCCGACGCGGTCGGCATCTATCTGTCGGGTCCTACCGGCGGCCGTACGGGGGCGTTCGAGCTCGTCGCGTACCCCGATTCATCGACGCTCTTCACATACTCCGGCGGCAGCTTCCAGGGGACGAAGTTCAGCAACTGACGTCGAGTCGCGCCGAAGCACGGTCTGCGGTACTTTGTCCGCGCACTCGAGCCTGTTGGAGGCCAAGCTTTGCGAAAGCTTCTCGTTCCGCTCGCGCTCGTTGGCGCGTGCACGTCATCGACGCATTCGTCGGCGCCGGCCCCGGCGCCCGTACCAGCAACCGCACCCGCAACTGCATCCGCACCCGCTCCGGCAGCGTCAGTCGAGTTGCCGAAGCAGCAGACCGGCTCCGGCGCGCTGTCGCGACCGAACGCTGATCCATTTCCGAGCACGTATCAGCCGTACCCGTCGCGCACCACGTTCATACGGAACGCGACGATTCTGACCGCCGCCGGTCCGACGATCCACAACGGCGGGATCGTCCTCAGCAACGGCAAGATCCTCGCGGTCGGCGCGAACATTCAGCCGCCGGCGGACGCCGTCGTCATCGACGGCACCGGCAAGTACGTCACGCCCGGCGTCATCGACACGCATTCGCACATCGCCGCGGGAGCGGTGCCGGAAGATCCGGGCACGCAGCTCGACGAGGTGAACGAGCTCACCAATCCGTCGACACCCAACGTGTGGGTCGAGCACTCGGTCTGGCCGCAGGACCCGCAGCTTCCGCGCACGCTCGCCGGCGGCGTGACCACCATTCAGGTGCTTCCCGGCTCCGGCAACTTGTTCGGCGGACGCAGCGCGATCCTCAAAGTCGTTCCGTCGCGCACCGTGCAGGGGATGAAATTCCCCGGCGCCAAGTACGGTCTCAAGATGGCGTGCGGTGAGAATCCGATGCGCGTGTACGCCGCGCGCGGCCCGTCGACGCGAATGGGGAACATCGCCGGGTATCGCGCGATGTGGATCCAGGCGGAATCGTATCGCCGCCGCTGGGACAACTGGCTGGCGAATCCCAAGGGCGATCCGCCGGCGCGCGACCTGGGGCTCGAGACCCTCGCCGAGGTGTTGCGCGGCAACATCCTCGTCCACATGCACTGCTATCGCGCCGACGAGATGGCGCAGATGATCGACGTCTCGAAGGAGTTCGGCTACCGGATCACCACCTTCGAGCATGTCGTGGAGGGCTATAAGATCGGCGACCTCCTCGCCGCGAACGGCATCGGGACGTCGGTCTGGGCGGACTGGGGTGGCTTCAAGATGGAAGCGGCCGACGGCGTGCGCGGCAACATGGCGCTGCTGCAACACGACGGCGTGCGCGTGATCACGCATTCGGACGATGCCTCCGGCGAGCAGCGGCTGACGCAGGAATCCGCGAAGGGGATGGCCGAAGGCAATCGGATCGGCCTTCCGGTCACGGAGGACGAAGCGATCAAGTGGAACACGATCAACCCCGCCTGGGCCCTCGGCCTCGACGACCGGATCGGATCGCTCGTCCCTGGGAAGAACGCCGACGTCGTCCTCTGGAGCGGCGACCCATTTAGCGTTTACTCAAAAGCCGAGAAGGTGTGGGTCGACGGCGCGATGCTGTTCGACCGCGACGATCCGGCGCAGCGCTGGCGCACCGATTTCGAGCTCGGGTTCGTGCCGGTTCCGGCGGGAGGAAAGTGATGATGATTATGAAAATGCATGTCATTCCGAGCGAGCGCAGCGAGTCGACGAATCTGCGCTCGTCGTGCGGGCCCTTCGCGCAACACGCTAGCGGACACCTGCGCTGCGCCGCTACGCTCGGGATGACACTCCTCGTTGCCATGTCTTCGTCCGCCCCTGCCCAAACCATCGCCATCGTCGGCGGACGCGTGCTGCCGGTGAGCGGCCCCGCAATCGACAACGGCACGGTCCTCATCCGCGACGGGAAAATTGCCGCGGTCGGCGCGAACGTCGCCGTGCCCGCGGGCGCCGAGCGCGTCGACGCGCGCGGCAAGGTCGTCACGCCGGGGCTGATCGACGCGGCGACGGAGCTCGGCCTCGAGGAGATCGGCGCCGTCCAGACGACCGACGACTACAACGCGCGCGGGCGCGACTCCGTCTACTCGGCGTTCAAAGTCTGGGAAGGGTTCAATCCGGCGTCGGTGCTCGTGCCGGCGGCGCGGCAGGGCGGCGTGACAACGGTGCTCGTCGGGCCGCGCGGGGGACTCGTGAGCGGACAGGCGGCGATGATCGAGCTCGTCGTCGGCGCGCAGGATGCGCGCGCCATGGTGCTGCACGGGCCGGCGGCGATGTTCGCCTATTACGGCCCCGGCGAAGGCGTCGGCGTGCGCTCGCGCGGCGACCTCCTGAACAAGCTTCGCGCGCTGATCGCGGATACGCGGTGGTACGCCGCGCACCGCGCCGAGTACGATCGCGGCGCCACGCGCCCGCTCGCCGCGAGCGCGGCGGATCTCGAGGCGATGCTCCCGGTGGTGGACGGCCGCGAGCCGCTCGTCGTCGCCGCCGACAAGGCGAGCGACATCCTCACGATGCTCGATTTCGCGAATCAGAATAATATAAAGCTCATCATCGCCGGCGCCACGGAAGGCTGGGAAGTCGCCGGTCAGCTCGCGGCGGCGCACGCCGGCGTGCTCACCGGCGCGATGAACAACATTCCGCACAGCTTCGCCCAGCTCGGCGCGCGGCAGGACAACGTCGCGCTGCTGCGCAAGGCCGGGGTTCCGGTGGCGATCATCGGGAACGCCGGCGGCGGCGACGAAGAGGCGTTCAACGTTCGGAACATCCGCTACGAGGCGGGGAATGCCGTCGCGTACGGCGCGAGCTGGGACGACGCGCTGCGCTCGATCACGCTCACCCCCGCCGAGCTGTTCGGCGTCGCGGAACGCGTCGGCTCGCTCAGCGTCGGCAAGGATGCCGACGTCGTGATCTGGACGGGCGATCCATTCGAGTTCGCGTCGGAGCCCGAGCACGTGTACGTGCGCGGCAAGGAAGACACGACGCCCACCCGTCAGGATCTGCTGGAGCAGCGATACAAGAACCTCCCGCCCAACTACCGTCGGCCGTAGCGTCGGACGCTATCGGCCGATCCAGTAGCTGATCTTGAGCAGGAAGATGTTGTCGGCGGGCGCTCGAAAGAGCGCCCGCTCGTCGCGTTGGAGCTCGAGATCGCCGAGCGGGACCGCGTCGCTCCGCGTCTGCGTCCAGACGAGGTACGCCGTGGACCCGGGCCGCCATTCCCACCGGAGCACGCCCGTCCCGCGCAGGCTTCGAAAATTGAAATTGGGGTTCTGTAACGTGAACGCCGGCGCGGGGCCGGAGCCGTCCGGATCGATCGTGTACGAGGAGCTGTCGGCCGCGGCGGCGACCGTGCCCACGTCGCGGCCATACACGAGCTTCCGGACCGCACGCGGCGCGGCGAACTCCTCGAAGTCCCGGTAATTGCCGCTCGCGATCAGCGGCTGCACGAAGACGTCGAGCGACAGGCTGGGCGTGAACGTCACGTTCGCGCGCGCCGTCATCGAGATCTCGCGCTGATCGATGTGCGAGAACACATATCGATTTCCCCCGAACGCCGTCGCCGTGGGATCCTGCACGGTCGTCACGTACTGATCGGTCGCGACGTTGCGGTCGAACGCGGGGCCGAGGCTGACGTTCACGTTTGGCGCCGGGTGGATCGTCGCGGTGAGAGAGAGCGAGTTCTCGAACGCGCCGTCGCCCATACGCGAGAGATTGATGTTCGTGCTGAATTGCAGCGGCAGCCGGGGATCGGTCGACACGTTCGCCACGAACGCGTCGACGCTTGGCCGGCCCGCCACGGGGCCGCCGCGCGTTTCCCGATCGTCCACGCCGGCGAAGACGTGCTCGCCGACGAGCAGGACGGTCCAGTAGTTCAGCGTCTGCCCCTGAATGACGGTGGTTACGTCCTTCTGCGTCTCGTCGCCCTCGAAGTTCCAGTAGCGCTCCGAGCCGAGCATCGCCGTGAACGTGCGATACCAATGCGTGGGCGTCGTGAACTGCCGGCCGAACGAGCCGTTGATCCACTGCCAGTCCGCCTTCTGCTGAAATCCGAGATCGTTCGTCTCGAAGCCCGGACTCACCGACGCGCCGTTCACGTCGCCGACCCAATTACCGCCCTGCTTCGCCACGCGCGCGATCGCGCCGTAGCCGGTGAGGCTCGTCGCCCCGGGGTGAAACGCCTCGGAGAAGAGACCGGAGTGTGCCGCGCGGTCGGGCCGCTGGAAGTACCGAGCGGGCGATTCCTGCAACCGCAGAATCGCGCCCGAGTCGCCCGCGACGCGCGAGGACGCGATCGCCGCGTACGCTTGCCAGTTGTGCTGATCCCAGTAGCGCTGCACATCGAAGCCGCCGACGTTGGCGGTGCGCGGAAGGAGATCGGCGAGATCCGGCGTCGTGATGTCGCGGTCGGCCGACGTCAGCATCGCGCCCACGACGAGATTCCCATCCGACGTCTGCCGTGTGACGCGCCCGACGAAATCGTTCGTCAGCGGCTCGACGGGTACGTCGATCCGGCGGCCGTCGCTCGTCTCCACGTCCGCCGTCGCTCGCCCGGTTACCGCGTCGATCATGCCGACGGTGAACCCGTTCGACGTATGCCCCGTGATCTTCCCCGCGCCGAGGATCGTCGTGTTGTCCGGAACGTCGGTGAAGCTCCCGGAGTCCGATGCGATCGACGCGCCTTCAGGCGTCCGGCCGATGCGGCGCGAGTAGAACATGTCCAGCCCGTAGCCGCAGTTGATGTTGCAGCCCGGCTGCCCGAATGAAAAGACGTTGCTCCCCTCGACGAAGAACGGCCGTTTCTCCGGGAAGAAGGTCTCGAAGGCGCTCAGGTTCACCACGGCCGGGTCGACCTCCACCTGGCCGAAATCCGGATTCACCGTCGCGCTCAATGTGAAGTTGCTAGTTAAAAGATACTGAAGATCGCCGCCCGCCCGGAACGTGCCCTGGCGCGGGTGATAGAACGGGCTCGCCGGATCGCCGGTGCCGAGGTCCTTGGCTTCCCCGACGACGTAGGGCAGCAGCTCGAGCTTGTCGGGCGCGGTCGCGATCCGCAGCCCCGTGAGGTCGCCGAAGAACGACGGGCCGCCCGTCTGATTCTGCCGGAAGAACGCCCAGAGATCGTGCTCCTGCGTGCGCTGCACGACGCGGACGAGCTCGAGTCCCCAGGTCTGCGCCGAATCGGGATTGAATCGCAGTTGGCTGAACGGAATGCGCAGCTCCGTGGTCCATCCCAACGAGTCCACCTTCGACGCTGCTTCCCACACCGGATCCCACGACGCGTCGCCATCGTACGAATCGCCGCGCCAACCCGCCGGATTCACGTCGAACTCCGCCTGGTGCAGCCGGTCGTGATACGCATCGATGCTGACCCACAGCTCGTCGCTCTGCGGGTCGTCGTCGCGCCGCGCGAGACGGCTCGTCACGCCGCGCCCGCCGAGCGGATCGTACATCCGTGCACCGACATAGAGCGCATCGTCGTCGTACAGAATGCGCACCTCGGTGCGGACGCTCGCCGGCGCGCCTTCGTTCGGCCGCTGCTGGGTGAAGCGCGTGATCGGCGTCGCGCCGGACCACGCGGCGTCGTCCAGCCGTCCGTCGACGATGATCGGCGACGCGGCGCGCATCGCGATGGCGTGTGGGCGCGCGGCGCTCTGCTGCGCCGACATGAAGCGCGGAACGAGGACGAGCACGCACGCCGCGATCACTCGCCGCGCGAGGGCACGATAGCGGTTCGACATGTGAAACGAGTACGTCGCCGCCAGTTTGGATGTTTCCACGGGCATGTAAAAAGGCCCGCCGCGCTCCACGCGCGGCGGGCCTTCTGCCCAAACTAATGGTCGTGCTTACTGCTTCGCCAGCGCGTCAACCAACCGCGACAGGATCGCCGCGTTCGCCGTGCTGATCGCCTTGCCGCTCTGCGCCGACAGCTCGTTCTGGAACGGATCGTAGTCGCTGTGCTGCAGCTTGACGCACAGCGAATTCTGAATCCCCTTGTTCGAGATGAAGCGCTCGACCAATGAGCAGACGCTGGCTTGCGTCACCGAAACGGTGAACGTCGCCGTCGCCGACGCGCCGTTGCCCGCGACGTCGGTCGCGCTCGCCGTGAACGTGTTCACGCCCAACGCAAAGTCGTACGCGTTGCCGCCCACGTTCGCGCAGCTCTTCGTGTCGATGCCGGATAGCGCGTCGCTCGCCGAGCAGGTGATCGCGACCGTCTGGTCGACGGTGTAGGCGCCCGCGTTGCCGCTGTAGCTGACCGTCGGCGGGGTGCCGTCGCGCTTCACCGTCACCGAGGCCTGGCCCGCGACACCGCTGTTGTTCTTCGCCGAGCACGTGTACGTCGTGCCGTTCAGCGGCGAGTCGGTCGTGATGGTCGTGAGGTCGCAGCCAACCTTCGAGCCCGCGGCGATGTCGGACTCCGGATCCGTCACCGACCACGTGATCGTTGGCGTGCCGTGGTACCACTGGTCCCCGCCCTGCGTCCCGCTCACCGTGGGCACGATGACCGGCGGCGTCGGATCCTTCGCCATCACAGACGTGTGCGCCGAGGTGCTCGCGCCGCCGTCCTTGTCGGTCACGGTGTACGTGATCGTGTAGCTGCCGAACTTCGCGAACGTGTGTGCGGCCGAGAAGCTCGTCGTCGTCGTCGAGACGGTCTGCAACGCCGATCCGTCGCCCCAGTTGATGCTCACGGACCACGGCGCATCGTGCACGCCCGGATCGGCGAACGCACCCGTCAACGTGTACGCATCGCCCATGTTGATCGTGCCCGGGGCGCTCGTCGCGGTGTTCGTCGGCGCGACGTTCGCCACCGTCACCGACGTGCTCGCGCTCACCGTGCCGCCCTTGCCGTCGTCCACCGTCACGCTCACGTGCTGCGTGCCGTTGTCGGGGTACGTGAGGGTCACCGTCGGAACCGTCGTCGTCGAATCGGCGACGCCGTCGCCGTTGATGTCCCAGTTGTACGTGAGCGCGTCGTTGTCCGGATCGGCGGCCGTCACGGTGACCGCGACCGGCGTGCCTTCCGTCGTGTTGAACGCGCCGCTGAACGACGCCGTCGGCGGCTGGTTCGTCTGAATCGTGATCGTCGCATCGGCGAAGCCGGTGAGGTTGCCCGGATCCTTCACCGTCACGCGAATCGTCGACGTGGTGGTCAACGTGGTCGTGAACGTCGCGCTGGTCTCATTCGGCTGCACGATGCCGTTCACGCGCCACTCGTACGTGAGCGTGTTGAGCGCGTTGTCGGCGTCCTGCGCCGTCGCCGTGAACGTGAACGTGCTGCCCACCGCGCCAACACCGGCGATCGGCGAGATCGCAACCGTCGGCGCGGACTCGCACGCGTCGCCCACACCGTTGCCGTTCGCGTCTGCCTGATCCGGGTTCGAAACCGTGGGACAGTTGTCCGATGCGTCCGGCACGCCGTCGCCGTCCTGGTCCGCCACCGCGACCGACACGACCAGGAAATCAGGACGCATCGTGCCGCCGGAGCAGCTGCCGGGGTAGGTGGAGAACGGAATGTCGCAGATCGTCGCGACGGTCGTGAACGATCCGATGTTGCCGAAGAGGCTGTGCGCGCTCTGATGGAAATTGCTCAAGCTCGCGTCCGTCGAGCCCTGCATCGTCGCGTGGCCCGGATCGGTGATGTGCACGAGATCGTAGCCGCCGCCGTTCGCGATGTAGGTCACGCCCGCGTACGGGGCGACCGTCGGCAGCCAGTTCGCCGGCGACACCGACGTCGACGACAGCAGGCCCGTCGACGAGCCGCCGAGGATCCAGTTCGTCGAGCCCGTGAGCACCGTGCATGGGCCGGTGCCGAGCGCGAACGTATTACAATGCTCATAATGCACGCCGGTGAGCGCGATGCGGCCCGTGGTCGCCTTGCCCCAGACGTTCTTCGACTGGATGATCCCGGTGATGCCGCCGGCCGCGTCCGGGATGTAGATCATCGCGAACTGCTGGAAATCGGCGACGGTCGCCGCTTCCCACTGCGCGTCGTTCCAGAACGTGACGGTGACGCCGGGAACGATCGTCGGCAGTACGGAGCAGACCGACGACGTGGAGTAGCACAGTACCTTCTTGTTCGTGCCCGGCACGAAGTCGCGCAGCGCGCCTTTGGCCTGGTCGAGCCAACTGCCCTTCGCGCGCGCGATGATCACGTCGGCCGAGTCCAGATACGGCGTGTGATCCATGTCGTTCCATTCGGCGACGGTGAACTGCGCGCCGGAGGGCGTCGAGACGATACCACCTTGGATCTGAACGTTCTCGGCGGCGCCGGCCGTCGTGCGCGGCGCGGTGCTGTCGCTACACGCGACGAGGGCGACGGCGGCGGCCGTCCAAGCGGCCAGCCGGCTCAGACGGCGCAGGCGAGCAGCCGTCGTTGGCGTCCGCGCGATATCGCGCGGACTTGGGGTTCGCATTATGTGTGTACTCCGGTCGAGGAGAGAAGGGCGGGAGCGCGGATATTGCGCCGCGCCGATTCTAACGTTTTCCGCCTCGAGCCGAATGGGCAGAAATGCCCACGATCACGGTTTGACGATCACCCTTTAAAGATTCGTGATGCGACGCCGGCACGCGCGCGAACGCCGAGCTTGCGCAACACGCGCTCGGTATGGTGATGCACCGTGCGCACGCTGAGCTGCAGCCGGTCGGCGATGTGCTGATTCGAGTCGCCTTCGGCGATCAGGTGCGCGATCTCGACCTCGCGCGGCGTCAACTTGAATGAGGTCGCGAGATCCGCCGGTGCCTTCGGCCCCGCCGTGAATCGGATGGTGACGACGACCGTCGGCTCGTGGGCGAACAGACCCGCCGGCAGCAGCGACGCGGCGAGCTGGTACCGGCCCGACGGCATGTCGATCGCCTGGTTTGCCGAACCGTCGCCGGGTGCGGCGTTCATCGGATCGCGACCCGCGGCACCGAGGACGCGCGCCATCACCGCGGCCTCGCTTACGGCGCGGCCGATATGAGAATTCCCTAAACGAGCCTGTCCGAGATCGGGACTTTCATGGAGCAGCGTCCCCTGGCAGGTGAAGATGGCACATCCGGTGGCAACGTCGTCGACCACACGCAGCAGCGCCGCGGCGTATGCGTCCAAATCCGGCATCGGATTGTTTCAACTGGTCGATTGGGGCGCCGCATGTGCCGCGGCGGGGGAGGGAACCGCGCCACCAAACTAACGTTCCCGGACCGTTTGCGCGAGGACGGGAATGCGCCAGGTACGGCGCTCGCCGTCTCGGACGGCTATCTACGGAAAAAGCAGTTGACAAGTCCGCACGCGGCATCTATTCTACGGAATCTTCCGTAGCCATCGCCAGCCGCCAATCTCCAATCTCCAATCTCCAACCTCCAGCCTCCGCGCATGTCCGACATCTATTTTCCCCCGCGCGAGCTCGCCGTCATGAGCATCCTCTGGCGACTCGGCTCCGCCACCGTCTCCGACGTCCGCGACGCGCTCGAGGAGGGTGAGGAGTTGGCGTATACGTCGGTCCTCTCGGCGCTGCAAACCCTCGAGGAGAAAGGCTTCGTGCGCCACGAAGCTGAGGGGCGCGCGTACCGCTATTTCCCGACCATCGAGGCCGAACGCGCCGGCGGCAGCGCCCTCGCTCGCGTGCGCGACGCCATCTTCAACGGCTCCGTCGAGCGCATGTTCGCCCAGATGGTCGCCGACAAAAAGCTGAGCCGCAAAGAGCTGCAGACAATGCGCGAGCTCATCGCCAAGCGGCTGGGAGAGAAGCCATGATCGCCTGGATGTTGTACACCGTGCTCGTGAGCGCATGCCTCCTCGTGGCCGCGTCGGCCGCCGAGTGGCTGCTCCGGCTGCGCCGCACGCCCGTTCGCATCATATGGATAGCGGCCGCGCTGTCGTGTGCGATCTTCGCGCTCGCGGCGCGCTTTCGTACGCCCGAACCGCCGCGCGCCGGCGCGACGACGGTCGATCCGTCGACGCTCCTGCTATTGCAGTCCGGGATGCAGCGCGTCGCCCGCTCCGTGCCGCCGTCGACCGACCGCCTGATCGCGGCGCTCTGGGCGGTCACCGCGCTCGCCGTGGTGCTGTCGTTCGCGGTCGCGTACCTGCGCGTGCGCCGCGCGCGCATCCGCTGGCCCATGGTCGAGCTCCATGGCAGCCGCGTGCGCGTATCGCCGGTGCTTGGCCCGATCGTGATCGGCGTCGCGCGGCCGGAGATCATCATTCCGCGGTGGCTCGTCGATCGCACGCTGGAGGAGCAGCGGCTCGTCGTCGAGCACGAAGCCGCGCACGTCGACGCGCGCGATCCGCTGCTGCTGGTCGCGGGCTGCGTGCTCGCCGCATTGATGCCGTGGAACCCCGTGCTCTGGATCATGCTGTCGCGCCTCCGCCTCGCGATCGAGCTCGATTGCGACGCGCGCGTGCTGCGCCGCGGCCGGTCGCCGCGCCTCTACGGCATGCTGCTCATCGACGTCGCCGAGCGCGCGCGGCCGCTCCGGTTCGCCGCGCTCGCGCTCTCGGATGCCGCTTCACAACTTCAAAAGAGGATTCTTGCTATGGAATCGCGTCGCATCACACACCCGTTCGCCCGGGGCGCCGGCGTCATCCTGGTCGGGCTCGCCGGCCTGCTCGCCGCGTGCGAGGCCACGGTCCCGACGGCCGCGGACATCCAGCACATGGACGCGTCATCGGCCGAGCGGAGCGCGAAGGGTCTCATGTTGGCGGACACCGCCGAGATCTGGCTGGTGGATGGCAAGGTCACGAGCGCCGCGGCCGCGAAGGGGATTCCAGCCGACAGCATCGCGACGATCAACGTGACCGGCTTGGCCGGCACGCGCACGATCACGATGCACGTGAACACGATAGGGCACGCGGACGACGCGGCGCGCACGAACGAGCGAACGCCGACCCTGGTTTTCCAACCGCATCCCGGCGACAGCATCCGTACGGGGGCGATCGTCGTGCGCGGGTCGGCGCAGGACGAGCCGTTGCTCATCATCGACGGCAAGCGCGCGGCATTCTCGGCGCTCAAGACGCTCGATCGGGCCAAGATCGACAATGTCGAAGTCCTCAAGGGCGCGGCCGCGATCGCGGAGTACGGCGCGGCCGCGGATCACGGCGTCGTCGTGGTACGGACGAAGTCCTGACGCTCACACCGCCGCGGCGGCGACGTCGGCCGTGCAGTTCGGACACTTCGTCGCCGCGAGCGGGATCGGCAGCGTACACTTGGGGCACGGCTTCGTGCTTGGCGAGGCGGGCGCGGGCTGCGCGTAGAGCTTGGAGACGATGCGCACCGCGATGAACACCGCCGCCGCGACGATGAGGAAGGCGATGATGTTGTTGACGAACGTGCCGTAGTTCAGCGTCACGGCGCCATTCGCCTTCGCGATGGCGGGCGTCGCGTATACCTCGTACCCCTTGGGATGCGCGCCGTCTTTGAGCACGATCATGAGGCTCGAAAAGTCGATCTTGCCGAGCAGCAGCCCGATGGGCGGCATGATGATGTCGTCGACGAGCGACTTCACGATCGTGCCGAACGCGCCGCCGATCACCACGGCCACGGCGAGATCGAGCACGTTCCCGCGCATGATGAACGCCTTGAAGTCCTTCCACATCGGATCGGCCCTCCGGGTTCGAGTGCGTGTTACTGTGAGCGAATATACGCGGGCTGCGCCGTCCGGCCATCGGCTACAGATGAACGCGCGAGGTTGGTATGGCGCGCCGAATCGGCTTGGATTGGGGGGAGAACTACAATAGAACTGAAAAAGGCCGAATTGAACGAAAAGACGGCTCAATGCCTTTTCTCATTCGCTCATTCCGGCCGTGTTTCGCGTCATTGTAGTACCTCCCAATCCAACCCACCTCGGCGCCGCGATCCCACCCGGCGCCGCGATGTCCGAACAAACTGGCGCGCGCCCGCTCCGGCGACCAGTTTTTCGCATCCCTTTCTCCGGCTGAGTGCTCGCCGGCCCGTCCCTCCATCGAGGTTGCGTCATGCGGCGTCTTTCCGCGCTCCTCTCGCTCGTCTCCGTTCTCTCGCTCGTCCCGGCGCTCGGCGCGCAGGAATTGGCCACGGCCAAACCCGGCCGCGATGCCACGCAGCCGGTCGACGAGGCATACACGAAGAAGATTCTCGAGTACACGACCGAGAAGTTCTTCCTCTCGCCGCTCGTCGACTACATGCCGGCCGCGAAGGGCATCCCGACGCCCGCGGCGGTGCTCGGCGACATCGCCGGGAATCCCAACTCGCTGCCGCACTCGAAGGAGGTCTACGAGTACATGCGGCTCCTCGCGAAGTCGACGCCGCGCGTACGCGTGTTCTCGATCGGCACGACCGAAGAAGGGCGCGAGATGATCGCCGTGGCGGTGGCGAGCGACGAGATCATGAAGAAGCTCGACGCCAACAAGGCGGCACTCGCCAAGCTCGGCGATCCGCGGACGATCGGCATGAACGACGCGGCGGCGGACCAGATCGCCCAAAGCGCGGCGCCCGTCTACTACATCACCGGCACGATTCACTCGACCGAGTCCGGCGCGCCGACGGCGCTGATGGAGCTCGCGTACCGCCTCGCGGTCGATGAGAGTCCCTATATAAAGAACATTCGCGATCACGTGATCACGCTCATCACGCCGATCGTCGAGGTCGACGGACGCGATCGCGAGGCGGACCTGGTGAACTATCACCTGAAGCACCCCGAGCAGGTGATGCCGAGCCTGATCTACTGGGGCCACTACGTGGCGCACGACAACAACCGCGACGCGATGGGCGCCACGCTCAAGCTCACGCAGAACGTGATCAACACGGATGTGGAATGGCACGCGCAGGTGCTGCACGATCTCCACGAGTCCGAGCCGTTCCTGTACGACAACACCGTGGGCGACGGCCCGTACAACGCGTGGATCGACCCGCTGCTCGCCAACGAGTGGCAGATGATCGGCTGGAACAACGTGCAGGAGATGACGCGGTTCAACATGCCCGGCGTGTACGCGCACGGCGACTTCGACACCTGGTCGCCGGGGTATCTGATGTTCATCGCCGCGATGCACAACGGGATCAGCCGGTTGTACGAAACGTTCGGCAACGGCGGCTCGCCCGAGGTGCAGGACCGCACGCTGTCGCCGTCGCAGACGGAGCGGACGTGGTATCGCCAGAACCCGCCGCTCGCCCACGTGAAGTGGGACATGCGCGACAACAACAATTATGAGGAAACTGGTCTACTCGTTTCGTTATCATACGTCGCGAACAACCGCGTGCAGCTCCTGCGCAACTTCTACGAGAAGAGCAAGCGCTCGATCGCCAAGGCGACGACCGAAGGCCCGGCGGCCTACGTGCTACCGGCCAACGATCCGCGCCCGGGCGCGCAGGCGGAGTTGCTGCGCGTGCTGCAGCGGCAGCACGTCGAGATCAGCCGCGCGAAGGAGGCGTTCACGCTCAGCGTACCGCGGAAGGTGATCGCTACTGGTCGCGGCGGCCGCGGACGCGGTGCCGCCCCAGTGGAGCAAGCCGGTACGCCGTCGACCACGGACCGTGCACCGCGGACCACGGACGAGCAGTTCCCGGCCGGCAGCTACATCATTCGCATGGACCAGCCCTACTCGCGCATCGCGGACGCGATCCTCGACTACCAGTACTGGAGCCCGAGCGATCCGCAGAAAAGCCCGTACGACGACACCGGCTGGACGTTCCCCGAAGGGTTCGCGGTCAAGTGCGTGCGCACGACCGATGCGAAGGTGCTGAGCGTGCCCGTCGAAGCGGTGCTGGGCGACGTGACGCCCAAGGGCGGCGTGGTCGGGAGCGGGAGCACGTATCTCGTCAACCACAACGGCGACAATGCGCTGATCACGCTTCGCTACAAGTTGAAGGACGCGAATTTCCAGATTGCTGAAGACCCGTTCGACGCCGCGGGGCGCCACTACGACCGCGGCTCGTTCATCATCACCGGCGTCGCGCAGGATGCGCTCGATCACGAAGCCAAGCTCCTCGGCGTCGACGTGGCGGCGGTCACGAGCGCGCCAAACGTGAAGACGCACCCGGGGCGCGCGGCGCGCGTGGCGATTCTGCACACGTGGAGCGGCACGCAGACGGAAGGCTGGTGGCGCCAGGGCTTCGACTTCAACCAGGTGCCGTACGATTACATCAGCATCCAGGACGTGCAGAAGATCGCCGATCTGAACGCGAAGTACGACGTGATCGTGTTCCCGCCGGCGGGCGGCAGCGGCAAGTCGATCATCGAGGGGATGCCGATGTGGCGCAACCCGATGCCGTGGAAGAACACGCCGGAGACGCCGAACATCGGCACGTGGGCGCAGACGGACGACATCCGCCCGGGGCTGGGCTACGACGGTCTCGAGCACCTTCAGAATTTCGTGAAGAAGGGCGGCGTGTTGATCACGAGCACCAACACCGCCGAGTTCGCGATCGATTATGGGTTCACGAATGGCGTGAGCTCGAGCACCGCGCGCCGGCTCGAGGTGGACGGCACGCTGCTCCGCGCGAAGATCGTGGACGACGCGAGTCCGCTGGTGTACGGCGTGCCCGACAACCTCGCGGTGTTCACGAAGAACGGACAGGCGCTGAGCGTGAGTTACATGGCGGGGGGTGGGCGCGGGTTCGCGGGCGGCGGCGGTGGACGGGGCGGCGCGGGTGGCGGCGCGAGCCGCGCGACGGGTCGTGGGACGCCGGACGATCCGGACGTGCCGCAGGGGCGGCCGGCGTCGATGGAGCAGGGGGAATTCGCCGCGCCGGAGCGTCCGCGCGGCACGCCGTGGCAGCCGGCGGAGCCGACGGAAGATCAGATGCGGAATCCGCTCAACATCATCCCGGTGGGTCAGCGGCCGCGGGTGGCGCTGCGGTATGCGGATCAGCGGGATCTGTTCGTGTCAGGGCTGTTCGATGGCGGCTCTGACCTGGCGCAGCGACCGGTGGTGGTTGATGATCCTCTGGATAAAGGACATGTAGTGTTGTTTGCGAATAATCCGATCTATCGGGGAGAGACGATCGGGAATTACTTTATGGTTTGGAATGCGATTTTGAATTGGGATTCGTTGGGGGTGGGCAGTCGCGAGTAGGAGGATCTTGATAGGAGGATCCGTGACGGGGCAAGACTACTGCGAACGCGCTTGGGGAATATAAATGGAAGCGCTCGACTTTCGGGAACTCGCAACTCTAATAAATCGAAGTAAGACGACTGAGATTGATATAGATCGGCCGTTGGTCGGTGCCGGCGCCTGGGAGCTCTATCAGGCTCGACATCGCGTGCACACTTCCACGTATCCATTCACTGTCCTCTACCTGCCATCCCGAGTTACTCGCGATGGTGTGGATGCGGCACTCCGAACGATTCCGCGTGATAGCCAAGTGCACGTCGTATTTCCGCCGTCGCTCGAAAACCGGGTTGCGGGACTACGAGAAGCGTTTGGCTGGACCGCCGGAGTCTGGAGCACGAAGGACTACTTGTCGTCGTTCATTCGCGACGAATTGCTGACTTACCGCTCGAAGATAGAGGAACAGAGCCCGCCATACTATATCGACCCGCCGGTGGAGGTGCCCGCCGGTATGCGACGTCGCATACCCAACCCGCTCCGATCTCTTCTCCTCGATCGAGACCCCGGTACCGGGGATCGAGATGGCGCGATCGGAATCCTGCTTGCGGAACCGGGGCAGGGGAAGACTTACATGTGTAGGTATCTGGCATCGCAAGTTGCCGCCTCAAAGCAAAACTTAATGCCGTTAATGATCGATTCCTCACAATGGCAGGCGATGTCTGTTGAGGACCAGAGTTCTCTGTGGAAAACGGTGGCGCACAGCTTCAGACACTTCGGAGCCCCGATCGGCTGGCTGGATGGCAATGAGGAGTTGTTCGTCGGCACGACTTTGAAGGCCGACCTGTTTCGCATCATCTTTGATGGGTTTGACGAGTATATACTCCGGAACCGGGGTGCTGTGCAGCCGCTCGAGGTGCTTCACACGCTTGCTGAACTGGCGGAACGCACTGGCGCGCGAATCATCCTGACCTCTCGCACATCATTCTGGGCAACGAACCTATCGCCTGAGGACACAAAGGCATTCATCGATGAAAGCGGCGCGCTCCTGTACACGATCTTGCCCTTCGACCGCGAGCACGCGGAGAATTACTTCACGACGCGCCTAAACCATGATGGCGGCCGGGTGGCTCAGGCCGTCGGCGCGTACCAACGCCTGCGCCATGAGGCTTCTGATCTGGTCGGCCGCGGTTTTGTTCTTAATCTCATCGCCGATTTCGTCGAACGTTCTGGCGATGGCGCGGAGATTCGCCTCGATGGTGCGAACGCAGTCGGGTCACTTATTCTCGCGCTGTGCCAACGCGAGACGCTTCGGCAACAACTTCCATACAGCGCTGATGAGCAACTCGCCGTCTTTCGGACGTTTGCGTCCGAGACAGCTGTTGGCAACAAGCCCAATACCGAGTTGTTGACGTTAGTACTTGAGGAAGTGAAGCCGGAACTTGACGGCACGACACGTCGCTCCGTAGTCGAGAAGCTACGCAGTCATCCGCTGATTAGTTCAGATGTCGTAACGGATACCTGGCGGTTCCGAGAGGAACAGGTCGCGGTGCTGCTACTTGCCGAGAGAATTGTCGGAGCTTCTGATCTTGACTTAGCGCGGTTTGTTGAACGCGTCCGATTTGACGCTGCGCTCAGACAGGACCTTGCTACAATGGCTGTACAGTTGGAAGAGTCTGGCGGCCCCGACTGGCAGGCTCGAATTCAGCGGCTGGTGGTCATCATGTCCACGTGTGGCGACACGGATGCCGAGAACGCACTGCTGGGAGAAGGGCCGCGACTTGCGGCTGTTATCGCTCTACGCGCCGCTGATCGGGCGCTCGGCGCAGGGAGCGCTCACCACGAGCGTGGGCGCCTGCTGGTGGCGCTGAGCGGAGGAGAGCAAATTTGCGGTATGACCTTTACAGGAACGGTCGGCCGCTATGATCTAAGAGGCGTCCAGTTCGTACGTTGTCGATTCGAAAAGGTTACTTGGGCAAATTGCACCTTCGATGAAACGTCATTGTTTCAGCGGTGCCAATTCGCTGGAGGAGCAGCCGGATCGCATACGAAGGGCCTCGGCGCAGCACAGTTTGAGGATTCCACGCTTGACGAGGAAGCGAGCGCCTTTGTTAGTCATGCAAGAGTTGATGAGGGCAGGAAGAGATACACCCAAGAGGACTTGCGTGCCGATATGCACGCTCTGATAAAGAAATTCGTTGTGCGAGGCGGGCCCGGCCTTCGAACGGTTCACGAGAAGGATCTCTTGAAGGGAGCCATAGGCTCCTCACGTTACAAGGACGAAATTCTTGACGTCATGAAGTCCTTGGTCTTCGAGACGCATCACATATCTGGCACATCTGGAGATGGCTTCCATATACGTGATGGAGCGAGTGAAGCGGTTCGCTTCTACGCCGCAAACAACGTTATGACCGGGCCGCTGGCAGAAGCATTCGAGCGTTTGCGGCGGAAGGTGCGGCCGACGTAGCCGTGCGCCAGCTGGCGCGAACGGGCGAGCATGCGGACATTGAGACGCTGGAAGGCGAGCCAGTTGCGGGTGGAGCACTGCCAATATTGTGCAGCTACCAGAGCCCCAATTCAGGCATAATCGGCAAGCTTGAGCGGTTCCTGACTGAGGCGGTGACTCTTGAGCGCATCTTTCGTGATTCCGTGGCTATTCTTTGCTAGAAGTCAGCCACGTGCCGTACCGTTGCTGCTCGCCTCAGCGCGACCTGGAACGCAAAGGCAATGACCTCGCAAGAAGTTGATCTCAAGCATCCTGGCGTCAAGGTCATGACGATGTGCGCTGCCAAGGGGCATCAGTTCCCCGTCGTCGCAGTCTATGGTGTTGGCCGCCCTTCGCTTTCGAATGATGAAGATGACGCAGCATCCGAACTATCTCGAGAGCGTCGTCTGCTATTCGTGGCATGCACACGCGCGGCGCGTCGCCTAATTGTCTTTGCAAAGGAGTATGCCCCTTCACCCTTCCTGGCCGGCGCGACCGAGGAGTTTTGGGACACTGAGTCGCTACCGTAGCGCGTGAATCGTCGTCCGCGCTGTCCTGCAAGCGGTATACCGAACGCTGATCCTGACGGGCGATTTAGATATTGCTCAAGCTGCACCCGACGCTCTTGTTGACTTCCTTGCAACTCCGGTTAGGCGGACACAGCGACTTCCCGTCGGCGGCGGCGTCCCGGTCAATTGCCTCCCGTTCGCCGACGTCTTACATTGTCATACATGAAGACGTCCGCCTTGACGATCCGTCTCGACCGCGCCCTGGAGCGCCAGCTCGCCGCGTTGGCCAAGCGCTCGGGGCGGTCTCGCAGCGACATCGCGCGGGATGCGCTGCGCCGGCAGCTCGCGGTGCTGCAGTTCGAGGACGTCCGCCGTTCGGTGATGCCGTTTGCCGAAGCGCGTGGGTACCTCACGGACGACGACGTGTTTCGGGCGGTTTCGTAGGCCTTCGTGCGCGTCTGCCTCGATACGAACGTCCTGGTCGCCGCGGTGGCCACCCGCGGGTTGTGCGCCGATGTGTTCCGCACCGTGTTGGTGGAACACGAATTGGTGATCGGCGACGTGATTCTCGAGGAATTGCGGCGCGTGCTCGCGACCAAATTCAAGGTGCCGGCGGATCGCGTTCAAGCCCTTGAGGCGGTGTTTGCCCCATATCCCTGCATCCCGAAGCCAGCGGAGCCCGGGCCCGCGTTCATTCGTGATCCGGCCGATCGGTGGGTGTTCGCGACCGCCATGGCGGGGAACGCCGACGTGCTCGTGACGGGCGATCAGGACCTCCTTGCCGTGGCGGGCGAACTCCCGATGCGCATTCTCGACCCTCGCGCATTCTGGGCGTTGCTACGTGCGGGTGAACCGTAGGCATCCGAGTGGGTGGCCGCTAAACAACGTTGAAGCAGTCGGGTGGTTGCAGTAGCTCGCTGCGCTCGCATTTTAAGGGACGCTCGCTGCTTATTGACTCCTGCATAAATAATGCAATATGTTGTGGGCATCCTCAACGGATGATCTCGCATGCGGCCCAAGGGGGGAGCGGCGGTGTTGGAAGCGCGGCGGCGACGCGCGCTGGCGCTGTTGCAGCAAGACGTCTCGCTGCATGACGTCGCCCGGCGCATCGGGTGCGCGCCGAGTTCGGTGATGCGCTGGCGCGATGCGGTCGCCGAGCAGGGCGCGGCCGGGTTCACCGTGCATGCCTCGCCAGGTCGGCCCCCCAAGCTGAGCCCCGC